>NZ_JBEVVA010000003.1:0-1933406 GCF_049639735.1 Elusimicrobium simillimum | reverse complement strand
TATAGCCATATTAGCGTCGCCGCAGCCGGTTTTCTTGGCGGTAAGCACGGCTTTACGCAGTTTGCGTTTGGGTATGCGGAAGGCAATGCTGTCTTTGCCTATTTCTTTATTGTTCAAATAAACGTGTTTCACGTTCTTCTGAGTTTAAGGTCAAATGTTCTTTGGTGCCGTGGAATATTGTGGCGCAGCCGTTAAACGATAGCATGGACGCAAGCAGTAATGATAAAAACTTTTTCATTTAATAATTATATAAAAGTATAATAGGTGTAGCATGACAGTATTCTCAGATATTAAATATTTAGCTGACGGTACCCGGTACAACAAGGGCGCATGCCGCGATAGTTAGCCTTGGCATTTTGCAAGATTTAGCGGTGCACGAGCCGCTGGTTGCGGGCACAATACCAATAGATATTAATATCCCGGGCAGCGACATTGATATTATTTGCCGCGCGGCTGACTACGCGAAATTTTCTAAATTAATAAATAAGCTTTACGGCGGCAAGAAAAAATTTAAAGAAAATATTTTTGAAAACCATTACGTATGTGGTTTTGAATTTGAAAATTTTATATTTGAAATTTACGCTCAAAATATTCCCCCGCAAAACAAAACGCTACTGCACATGCTTATTGAGGGCAGAATTTTAAATTTAAAAGGCCAAGATTTAAAAAAGAAATAATAAAATTAAAAATAACGGCATTAAAACAAACCCGCTTTGGCAAGCTTTTAAATTTAGTGAACCCATATACAGATTTACTTGAGCTGCAAAAAATGACAGACGCCGAACTTAAAAAATTTTTGGAGTTATAAGAAGAAACTATTATCAATTATATTTTGCGTATTTATCTGCTTCGCCTGCAACGCCGAAAACGGCAGCGGCCTTACGGACACAAGGCAATACAATAGCAACACGCTTCGCCCCGCCCGCGGCTTCACGCGCACGGCGAATCGCAAAACAGCTTTGCGCGTATCTGCGTAACTTACCGCTAAAGAAAGACGGTGCGCTTGTAAAATATTTAACGGTAAAACAAAACCCAACCTCAGCACCTACGTCGCCGTAGTAGATATGGAAATTTCCCCAAAGACCTGCAGCAATGCGCCGAGCTGTTATGCGCCTGTACGGTGAATACCAGTTGCAGAGAATAAAATAAACGATATTAAGTTTAACTTTGTATCAGACGGCAAACCAAGATATTTTAAAGATTACGCCAAAGGCGACACGTCTTACAAAAACTTTCGTAAATATATGGACTATGTTTTTGCGTACGCAACACGGCGTCATTGCTTAACCAGCTGCGCCCGGTAAAAGATATTAACGATATGAAGATAGGCGACGTTTTTATACAAAAGGGCGCCCGTTCGGCCACGCGGTAATATTGTGGATATGGCGCAAAATAAAGAAGGCAAAAAAGTTTACATGCTTGCGCAAAGCTACATGCCCGGCAGGAAACGCAGGTTCTTTTTAACCCATGAACGTAAAACTAAGCCCGTGGTACGATCTTAATGGTAAAACATAGTAACCCTGAATGGGTATTTCAGCCGGCAGACTAGGAAGATTTTAGGCTGCCAAACTCTCCCAAATATAATCTAAAAAAGCTAAAATGTAAATATGGAAAAATACATAATATTATACTTTTCCGGCAGTGGTAATACTAAACACATGGCGGAAGTTTTACATTCCAATCTTATCAAACAAGGCCAGCAGGCCGATTTGGATAAGATTTAGGGTATGATTATGCCAAACTGGACAGTTACAGCACATTTATATTCTGTTACCCTATTTATGGCTTTGGTATGCCGGTGGCGGTGCAAAAGTGGCTTGAGGGTATGCCAAGACTTAGGAACAAAAAAGTCTGCGTATTTACAACATTCGCTAACAAACTTCACGTAGGCTGGGCCTTATCTAAGGCTAAAAAAATATTGTGGCGCAAAAAGTACAATATTACAACGCCACCACAATCCTCATGCCAAGCAGCTATACAATGTTCACGCCCGAAACCCCGCCCGAAACCGCCAAAAGGCTTATTACAATAGCGGACCGCACCGTTTGCCGCCTGGCTTTGGACATTATTAACGGCAAGTCCAACATGCGCAGCTTTAAAACGCCGTTTTACCTTAAACTGCACTATAGAATCATGTACAAGTTCTTTAGAAAGTACTGGTGCCTAAGTTTTGGAAGTATTTTAAGGTGTCGGACGAGTGCATATCTTGCGGCCTTTGCGCCAAAGAGTGCCCTGTGGGCGCCATTACTATGGAAAACGGCCGCCCGTTTGGCACGATGGCTGCCAGCAATGCGGGCGCTGTTTTAACCTTTGCCCAAAACGCGCGATAACCCAGTTTGACTGGATAGGCCGCGGCAGCACCAGGGGCAGATATATATTTAAAGAACCTAAAAAATAACAAAAAACACCGCTTAGCCTTAAGCGGTGTTTTTTTATGTTTGTATTGTTAATCTAACCAATTTATGGTACAATATTTATAAGAAAAAGCTGTGGATAAACGTTATAAGATTAACTTGTAATTGACAGCCCAAATTGATATAATATATAAGAATTTTTTAAACAGATTTTAGCACTGCACAAGCACCTTACGGCGAGAAACAAAGCGTGGGGTAAGCTTGCGCTGTCTTTTCTTTTCTGTAAAAAACAGACAAAAAAGATAAAAAAGCGGTGTTAATTAGGTAAACAATGAACCTGACAAAACAACAAAAGTAGAAAAGTCACAAAACTTATCTAAAGAAATCAAAGATGCAGGCGTCTTATTTTTTGCGGCCTACCAGGGCCTCAAATTCGTAGACATGGCTGAACTTAGAGCGCAGTTAATCCCACGGGCGCAAAATTCCGTGTGGAACGCAACGCTATAGTTGACCATGCCGTAAGACAGGCTGCAATTGAAGGTGCCGATGAAAGCTTTTCAAAGGCCCTACGGCAATTGCTATTGGCGGCGATATCGCGGCCGTGGCAAAAACTATGGTTGATTTCTCCAAAAAGTTTGGTGCTTTAAAGCTTAGGGCTTGTTTTAGTGACGGGGTCTGGTATAATGAAGCACAAGTTCAGCAACTTGCTACCATTGGCAGCAAAGAAGATAACTTGTCTAAACTTGCCGGCGCGCTTTACAGCGCGGTTGCCCAGTCCGCACAAGTCTTACAAGCTCCATCAGGGATCTTGCTTATGTTCTTAAAGCCGTTGAGGACTCTAAGAATTAAGTTGTTTTGCGCACCGGCTTTAACGCCGTGTGCGCAGGCAATGTAAGCAGTCTCAAACCCGCCAAGTGCGGTGGTAGTCTCTTAGGAGATAAATGTACGGGCCTGAGCTCGGCTTAGGCAGAAGGCAGCTACCCTAAAAATAAAAGGAAATAAATACAATGGCAAAATTATCACAAGCAGAAATACTTGAAGCAATAGCCGGTATGACAGTTCTGGAACTTTCCGAACTCGTTAAAGCCGTAGAAGACAAATTTGGCGTAAAAGCCGCTGCTCCCGCAGTAGCCGTAGCCGCCGCTGCACCCGCAGCCGCAGCCGCTGAAGAAAAGTCAGAATTTAACGTTGAGCTCACAAGCGCAGCCGCAGACAAAAAAATCGCCGTAATTAAAGTTGTCCGCGAAATCACAGGCTTAGGTCTTAAAGAAGCTAAAGACTTAGTCGATGGCGCTCCTAAAGTAATCAAAGAAAACGTTGCCAAAGCCGAAGCTGAAGAAATGAAAAAGAAAATAGCTGAAGTCGGTGGCGTAGTAACACTTAAATAAGAGTTCATCTCTGTTTAGTTTTTCCCGCCCCGTTATGCGGGGCGGGATTAATAAGCAAAAAATAGCAGTATCTTGAAAATAGTTGTGAATATCGGGAATAATTCCCGTTAATTTCACATAAATAAATTAAAAGCTTTTCGTATTAAATTTACCGGGCGGACTACCGTCTGAAAGAAACAGCAGTTTTTAAAGTAAATTTACACGAACGCAATATTAAAGCATTTCGCACAAAGCTTGTTTCGCGGTTACGCCGCTTAACATGTTAAAGGAACAAAGTTCCTGACACAAACTTCACGCGAAGCGCGCCAAATAAAACCTTTGGGACATAAAATTAAATATTTGAGTTTAAAAGGTAGCGGGTTTAACAATTTATCTTTACCCTCAGCGGGTGTAATGATAAGCTGTTAAACCTTAAACATTCCAGGAAAAGTGTAAATGAGACAATTAAACTTTGGTAAAATTTCTTCCAAGCTACAATTACCTGATTTGTTGGAAATGCAGAAGCAGTCTTTCGTAGACTTTTTACAGTTAGACACTGCGCCAACCAAAAGGGATCTTAAAGGTCTTCAGGCAGCGTTTGAAGACGTATTCCCCATAGAAGCGCCGGACGGCAGCATGAAACTTGACTTCGTTAAGTACGAACTCTGCCCGCCCGCTACACAACACCGCAGCAAGCAATTGTACGTGACGGCACCTACAGCGCCCCGTTAAAAGCGGTACTCAGACTTTCTGTTAAAAAAAGAGACGGCAAACTTAAAGAAGCCTCAGAGCAGGACGTTACGCTTTGCGACCTTCCTTTAATGACAGACGCCGGCTGCTTTGTCTTTAACGGCGCGGAACGCGTGGTAGTCAGCCAGTTACACCGCTCCCCGGGTATTATTTTTGAAGAAGACGAAGAAAAAAAGCAGTCTACTTTAGGTAAAAACTTTATGTAGCCAGAATCATACCTTACAGAGGCGCCTGGATCGAATTTTCTTTCGACCTTATGAACGCCCTTTGGGTACGTATTGACCGCAAGAAAAAAGTTTTAGCTACCACATTTTTACGCGCCTGCGGTTTAGAAACCAACGCGCAAATTATACAAGCCTTCTACAATTGTGAAGATGTCGACATCAAACCTGCTGAAATTGACAATGTAGTGGGCCGCTACGCCGCGGACGATATCGTTGACGCAACGACAGGCGAAGTTCTTTGGAACCTTGACGACAAGGCCGCCATACCGGTGGACGACAAAGTGTTCAAAGAAATGGTGGAACGCAAAATTAAAAAAATTAAAGTCATTTCCGGCAACCCCAGACAGGACGACCCGGCTATTTTGGCTACGCTTGAGAACCGCAAAGACACAATAAGAACCGCTAAAGAAGCCCAGGCGGACATTTACAAAAAAATGCGCGGACAGGATTTCGTTGTAAAAGACCAGGCTGAAACATTCTTAGACAACCTGATTTTTGACAATATCAGACGTTACGACCTCAGCTACGTAGGCCGTTACAAAATCAACAAAAAATTTGAGGCCCTTTTTGATATTATCGGCAACCTTAAATTTAAAAAATTCGCCACACCTACAGACAAACGCAGAACATTATCCCCGGAAGACATTATAGTTACGGTTAAATACCTTTTAGCCCTTAACGCCGGCGAAGACGCGCAGAAAATGTACGGCGACGAACTTATTTTCAAGACAGACGATATCGACCACTTAGGTAACAGACGTGTAAGAGGCATCGGCGAACTTTTGGAAAACCAGATAAGAGTTGGTCTTTCCCAAATGGCCAAAACGGTACGCGACAGAATGAATAAAGAGTTAACCTCTCATACACCGCGCGCCTTGGTAAACGCCCAGCCCGTACAGGCTATTATAAGGAAGTTCTTTGGTACGTCACAGCTTTCACAGTTCATGGACCAAATTAACCCGTTATCAGAACTTACGCACAAACGCAGACTTTCTGCCTTAGGCCCCGGCGGTCTTAACAGAAAGAGAGCCGGCTTTGAAGTGCGCGACGTTCACCACACACATTACGGCCGCGTTTGCCCTATTGAGACGCCTGAAGGTCCGAACATCGGTCTTATTACCTCTTTGGCTTGTTACTCTAAGGTTAACCAGTACGGTCTTATTGAAACACCGTACAGAAAGGTTAACAACTCTAAAGTAACGGACAATTTTGAGTATTTAACAGCGGACCAGGAAGACGATCTTATGGTCGCCCAGTCCAACACACCGCTTACAGACGGCGGCAAAATTAATACAGATATGGTGTATTGCCGTGTAAGAAGTGACTATCCTATCGTCGCCCCTACAGAGGTTGACTATATGGACGTTTCACCCTTACAGGTTATCAGCGTATCAGCCGCTTTAATACCGTTCTTAGAACACGACGACGCCAACCGCGCGCTCATGGGTTGTAACATGCAACGCCAGGGCGTACCGCTGCTCTTAACTGATGCCCCGTTAGTAGGCACGGGTATTGAGCATGAAGTCGCGCGTGACTCAGGCGCTACACTTACAGCCCAGCGCGGCGGTAAAGTAGTGTTCGCGTCCGCCGACATGGTCGCTATAGAACCTGAAAACGGCCCGTTAGATTTTTATGAACTTATTAAGTATAAACGCTCCAACCAAGACACCTGTATTAACCAGAGACCCTTAGTTAAAACAGGCGACACGGTTAAAAAAGGCGCTATACTTGCAGACGGCCCCGCCATGCAGGACGGACACCTGGCTCTTGGTAAAAACCTTTTAGTAGGTTTTATGAGCTGGGAAGGTTATAACTACGAGGACGCTATCTTAGTTTCACACAAGCTGGTTAAAGAAGACGTTTTTACCTCTATCCACTTGCATGAATTCAGCGTAGACGCCAGAAACACAAAGCTTGGCGCTGAAGAAATAACAAGAGACATCCCCAACATAGGCGCGGAAGCCCTGTCACACCTAGACATTGACGGTATAGTTATACCTTCAACCGTTGTGGAACCGGGTGACATTTTAGTAGGTAAAGTTACGCCTAAGGGCGAACAGCAGCTTACGCCTGAAGAAAGACTGCTTAAAGTAATCTTCGGCAAGAAAGCTGACGACGTGGTGGACGCTTCACTGCGCGTACCCCCGGGCACCAGCGGCAAAATCATAGGCACAAGAGTTTTTGTAAGAAAAGAAAAACTTACCAAAGCCGAAGAAAAAGCCAGAATTAAAGCCCTGGAAGACGACAAAAACGCTAATTTGGACGCTATTAAAGAACAGCGCAAGCTTGCTCTTGAAAGCGCCAAAGAAACCTTCTCTAAAGAAGCTGACCGCAAGAAAGAAGAAGACAGAGTTAACACTTTCTACAAAAAGCTTGAAAAGAAAGTTTTAGAAGATTTTGAAAGAGAAATGGAATTCTCCAGACAAGGTGACGAGTTGGCGGTTACGGTTAACAAATCCGTAAAAGTATTTATCGCCAGCAAGCGCAAACTGATGGTGGGCGACAAATTGTCCGGCCGCCACGGTAACAAAGGTGTTGTGGCAAAGATTCTCCCTGAAGAAGACATGCCCTTTATGCCGGATGGCACACCGCTTGACATTGTGCTTTCACCTTTGGGTATTCCTTCTCGTATGAACGTAGGCCAGTTGTTTGAAACAATGCTGGGCTGGGCAGCTAAGAACTTAAATTATAACGCCGCCACCCCTGTATTCGACGGTCCTATAGAAGAAACAGTTAAAGAAGAAGTAAGAAAAGCCAAAAAGGCGCTTATTGCCAAAGGCGTACCGGAACATCATTTGCCGGACGACTACTGCCGTATTACATTATACGACGGCAGAACAGGTTTACCTTTTGATGAAAAGGTTACCATCGGCTACATGTATATCATGAAGCTTATTCACTTGGTAGAAGATAAGGTTCACGCCCGTTCCACTGGGCCGTACAGCTTAATCACAAGGCAGCCCTTGGGCGGTAAAGCGCAGTTTGGCGGACAGAGATTTGGTGAAATGGAAGTATGGGCCATTGAAGGTTATGGCGCTACATATACATTGCAAGAGTTCTTAACAGTAAAGTCTGACGACTTTGCCGGCAGAACCAAAATGTATGAATCCATTGTCCGCGGCGAAGCGCCGCAACAGCCCGGCGTGCCGGAATCCTTTAAAGTATTAGTAAAGGAACTTCAGGCATTAGGCCTCAGTGTTGAACTGCTGAAAGATAACAAAGAGCAGGAAGTGGAAGAAATGACAGTAGCAGCCCACGCCGCCGAAATTATCGATGAAAGTAAGGACAACTAGGTTAACGGAGAATTTAAATGTCAGATAAAAACAAAAAAACAAAAAGACTGGACGATCTTAACTTCTTTGACTTTGACGCTATTAAACTTGGTATAGCCAGCCCTGAGCAAATCATGGCATGGTCCCACGGCGAAGTTAAAAAGCCCGAAACCATCAACTACCGCACACTTAAACCGGAAAGAGACGGTTTATTCTGCGAACGTATTTTCGGCCCTACTAAGGACTATGAATGTTCTTGCGGTAAATACCGCTGGGTAAAATACAAAGGCATGCAGTGCGACCGCTGCGGCGTTGAAATTACAGAAGCCAAAGTAAGACGCGAACGCATGGGCCACCTGGAACTTGCGGTACCCGTGGCGCACGTTTGGTTCCTGCGCAAAAACCCGTCAAGAATCGGCATCATGCTTGACATGAGAACGACCGATCTTGAAAGAGTGGTTTACTACGCCAGCTACGTTGTTATTGAAGACTGCGTAGACTCCGTTACAGGCCGCACAGACTTTAAAAAAGGCGAACTTCTTAACGACGTGCAAGTGCGCGAAGCGCGCAAAAAGCACGGCGCCAGGCTTAAAGTTGATATCGGCGCGCCGGCTATCAAAACATTGCTCTCTTCTATAGATTTTGACAAAGAAATCCCGCAGCTTCATGAAGACCTGCGCGAAACACAGAGCGAGCTTGAACGCACAAAATTAATCCGCCGTATTAAAACGATGGAAGAATTTAAAGCCAGCGGCAACAGACCGGAGTGGATGATTTTATCAGTACTTCCCGTTATTCCGCCGGATTTAAGGCCTTTAGTACCGCTTGACGGCGGCAGATTCGCCGCTTCTGACCTTAACGATTTATACAGAAGAATCATTAACCGCAACAACCGCCTTAAGCATATTGAATCCTTAAGAGCGCCTGAGGTTATGATTTATAACGAAAAGAGACTTCTTCAAGAAGCCGTGGACGCTTTAATTGAAAACGGCGCCAGAGGCAAGTTCTTTATCGGTGCCGGCGGCAGGCCGCTTAAATCCCTTTCAGACGTTATTAAGGGTAAGCATGGCCGCTTCCGCCAAAACTTGCTTGGTAAACGTGTGGACTACTCCGGCCGTTCAGTTATCGTAGTAGGCCCCAGCTTAAAACTGCACCAGTGCGGTTTGCCCAAGCTTATGGCTTTGGAACTTTTCAAACCTTTTATTATCGGCGAACTTATGAAAAAAGAGGGTGTTACCCTTAAAGCCGCTAAAAAAATGTTAGAACGTGTCAGACCGGAAATTTGGGACATTTTAGAAACCGTTACCAAACATCATCCGGTAATGTTAAACCGCGCGCCAACGCTGCACAGGCTTGGTATTCAGGCGTTTGAACCGGTGTTAATTGAAGGTAAAGCTATACAGCTGCACCCGTTAACATGCGCCGCGTTTAACGCTGACTTCGACGGTGACCAGATGGCTGTTCACGTTCCGCTGTCTCTTGAAGCGCAGCTTGAAGCGCGTACGCTGATGTTAGCCACAAACAATATTTTATCACCCGCGTCCGGCCGCCCTATAGCGGCGCCGTCCCATGACATTGTTATGGGTATCAGCTTCTTAACCAAAGTCAAACTTAATGACAAAGGTGAGGGCGCTGTATTTGGCAGCAAAGACGAAGCTTTAATGGCTTACGCCTATAACAGAGTTTCTTTACATGCCAGAATTAAAGTACGCGGCCTTAACGAAATTAAAGAAGCCGGTCTTTCCGATAAAGAAGCGCTTGACGTTAATAAATGGAAAGATTACACAACAGTGGGCAAAATTATTTTTAACAGCAACCTGCCCGAAGGCTGGCCTTATATCAACACACCTGTTGGTAAAAAGGAACTTGCCGGTATAGTTGACGAATGTTACAAGAGCAAAAAGTACGGCAGATACGAAGCCGTGCAGCTTTTGGACAGAATAATGAAGCTTGGCTATAACTACGCCACACGCTCAGGTCTTTCTATATCTATAGCGGACATGATCGTGCCGGAAATCAAACAGAAATATATTGATTCCGCCAAAAAGAGAATTAAAGAAATTCAAGCCCAGGCCGAAGCCGGTATCATTACCGAAGGTGAAAGATACAATAAAGTTATCGACATCTGGACCCGCGTTACGGACGACGTCGCCGTAGAACAGTTTAAAGAGATGAAAAAGTTTGAAGAAGCCGCCTACAGCGGTGAAGGTCAAAAGTTCAACTCAGTGTTCTTAATGGCAGATTCCGGCGCCAGAGGTTCCAGGCAGCAGGTCAGACAGTTGGCCGGTATGCGCGGTCTTATGGCTAAGCCGCAGAAGAAACTTACAGGCGGCCAGGGCGAAATTATCGAATCCCCCATTACAGCTAACTTTAGAGAAGGTTTGTCTGTGCTGGAATACTTTATTTCCACTCACGGCGGACGTAAAGGTCTTTCCGATACCGCTTTGAAAACAGCCGACGCCGGTTATTTAACCAGACGTCTTGTTGACGTTGGTCACAACCTGGTTGTTACACAGGCTGACTGCGGCACAACCAACGGCATCGTAGTAACGTCACTTATGAGCGGCGAAGAAATAGTAGAGCCTATTGAAGAAAGAATTTTAGGCCGCGCCAGCTTAGAAGACGTTATAGTAAAAGCTAAAAAAGCCGACGGCTCCGAAGAAGATAAAGTCATTATTAAAGAAGGCGACATTATCTCACTTGAGCAAAGCAAACAGGTTAAGAAGTACGGCGTACAAAGCGTACGCATCCGTTCAGTTCTTACCTGCGAAGCCAAAACCGGCGTTTGCGCAAAATGTTACGGTATCAGCCTTGCCACAGGCACCATGTCAAGCGTGGGCGATTCAGTTGGTATTATAGCCGCCCAGTCAATTGGTGAACCTGGTACGCAGCTTACACTCAGAACCTTCCACATTGGTGGTACGGCCTCACGTGTGCTCAGCCGCTCACAGGCCGTGTCTGAAATAGCAGGTAAAGTAACGTTTAAAGATATTAAAGTTATTACCAACCGCATGGATAATAAAATTTGTATTTCCAGAAACGGCTCTATCTTTGTAGAAGCCACAAATGGTACAATAAAAGAATACAGAATCCAGTACGGCGCCAACCTGCTTGTTGCTGATAAAGCCACAGTAGAAAAAGGCGCTTTAATGGCGGAATGGGATCCGCACTCAATACCTGTGCTGTCAGAAACAGACGGTACGGTAAGACTTACGGACGTGTCCGAAGGTATTACCCTGCAGGAAGAACGCAACAAAGTTACAGGCGTTATTGAGCGCAAAATTATAGCCAGCCGCATGGGTAAAAAGAACCCCCGCATTGTTATTGAAGCTAAAGGCGGAAAGAAGCTCAGCTTACCGTTGCCTATAGATACAATCTTATTGGCGGAATCAGGGGAAGAAGTCCTAGCGGGTGATATTTTGGCAAAAATTGCCAGAGCCACCGGCGGTACCAAGGACATCACGGGCGGTCTGCCCAGAATCGCGGAGCTTTTCGAAGCGCGCAAACCCAGAAACGCGGCCATTATGTCAGAGTTCGCGGGTGTAGTCAGCCTCGAAACATCGCCTAAAGGTTTGGTTGAAATCGTTGTCAGAAGCGAAGAAACCGGCCAGGTTAAACAATACGCCGTACCGCAAGGTAAACATTTGGTTGTTTATGAAGGCGACCACGTGGGCGTAGGCGAAGCTCTTACAGACGGCGCCATTGACCCGCACGACGTACTGCGTGTTAAAGGTATTAAAGAAGTACAAGAATTTTTGCTTAACGCAATTCAGGAAGTTTACCGCTTGCAGGGCGTTACTATTAACGACAGACACATTGAAGTTATAGTCCGCCAAATGCTTGGTAACCTAAGAATAGTTGACGCCGGCGACACAGGCCTGTTAAAAGGCGAAATTGTCAGCCGCAGCACATTCCAGAAAGAAAACGCGAAAGCGGAAGCTAACGGTAAAAGAGCCTCTATAGGCGAGCCGATACTTTTAGGTATCAGCAAAGCGTCATTGGCTTCAGACTCCTTTATCTCCGCGGCGTCCTTCCAGGAAACAACAAAAGTTCTTACGGACGCGGCCATAACAGGCCAGGTAGACACCTTGCAAGGTCTTAAAGAAAACGTTATCGTCGGTCATTTAATACCCGCCGGTACCGGTATTTCCGCAAGGGAATTTGCAAAAGAGTTTGACGTAAATAAAAAGAAATAAATTAACCCCGGCTGCCGTATGCAAGTACGGCAGCCGGAAAAATACAGATTTTTGTGTAGCCCCGCGGTAAATGGGGGCGCATAAATAATGCGCGTGGGCGGGGATGTTAAGCGTTCACCCGTGTATTATACCGGGGCGGTTGTAACCGCTCCACCAGGAGAAAATAAAGTAATGCCTACAGTAAACCAATTAATCAGACAGGGCAGAACGGCTAACAGAACCAAAACAAAGTCACCTGCTCTTATGTCATGCCCTCAGAGGCGCGGCGTCTGTACTCGTGTCTATACGACAACACCTAAAAAGCCTAACTCTGCTTTAAGAAAAGTTGCTCGTGTTAAATTAACATCTAAAGTTGAAGTCACAGCCTATATTCCCGGCGTCGGCCACAACTTACAGGAACACAGCATTGTGCTGGTCCGCGGCGGTCGTGTAAAAGACTTGCCGGGTGTAAGATATCACATCATACGCGGCGCGCTTGACGCTTCCGGCGTAGAAAACAGAAAACAAGGCCGCTCACTCTACGGTGTGAAAAGGCCCAAAGCTGCTAAATAAAATAATTTAACAGTCTGCGTTACATGACATGACGTATGCGACGCTAATTGAATAATAATTTAATAGACTATCGCTCCATGGCGTAAAAAACTAAATGTTTAATTTAGCCAAGCGGCCGCAGGCCGCGAGTTACGCAGGACGCGAAGCGAGAATAATTTAAGCCTAAAGGAGTTGGTTTGAGTCGGACATTATATGTCCTTAACTAGTTAAAGCGGCAACGCCGCTGACAAAAACTTCACCCAGAGGGCAGGAGAATAAAATGCCTAGAAAAGGTTTGAGACCCAGAGACAGAAGACCGGCACCGGAAGCTGACTATAAATATGGTTCAGTTTTGGTGGCCAGGTTTGTAAATAAAATTAACTTTGAAGGTAAAAAAGCGACAGCTGAAAGAATAGTTTCCGACAGCATGGATATTATCGCTGAAAAAACCAAAGAAGATGCTATGACAGTGTTTAACCGCTGTATCGAAACAGTGCGCCCTTTACTCGAGCTTAAAGCAAGAAGAGTCGGCGGCGCTACCTACCAGGTACCGGTTGAAGTAAAAACAGTAAGAAGCACCTCTCTTGCCATGTGCTGGCTGCTTGACGCGGCCCGCTCACGCAAAGGCCGCCCTATGGCTGAAAAGCTTGCCGAAGAAATCATCTTAGGTTCTAAAAAAGAAGGCGCCGCTTTTAAGAAAAGAGAAGACACTCATAGAATGGCTGAAGCTAACAGAGCTTTTGCCCACTTTAAATGGTAAGGGATAATTAAATGGCTGATTTTAAAACATACCCAGTAGAGAAGATTAGAAACATCGGTATTATCGCTCACATTGACGCGGGTAAAACCACCACATCCGAACGTATTCTGTATTACACAGGTAAAACCCACAAAATCGGTGAAACGCACGACGGCGCGTCCGTAACCGACTGGATGGAACAGGAAAGAGAAAGAGGTATTACAATTACCGCTTCCGCTATTTTCTGCGTTTGGAAAGACTGCCAGCTTAACATTATTGACACCCCCGGCCACGTGGACTTCACGGCCGAGGTTGAACGTTCACTTCGCGTTTTAGACGGCGCCATCACATGTTTTGACGGCGTGCAGGGCGTGGAACCCCAGTCTGAAACAGTTTGGCGTCAGGCTGACAAATACCATGTTCCCAGAATTGCTTATATTAACAAGATGGACAGAATCGGCGCCAGCTTTGAAAAATCTTATATGTCTATAAGAGAAAAGCTTGGTGCTAACGCTGCCCCTATTCAGTACCCTATCGGCGCGGAAGACCAGTTTAAAGGCGTGGTTGACCTTATTACTATGAAAGCTTTAATATGGGAAGGCGACCATACGGGCGCCCCTTTTGCGGAACATGAAATTCCCTCGGATATTAAAGACGAATGCGAAGCGCTCAGAACAGAACTTATTGAAAAAATAGCTGATTTTGACGAAGCTCTTATGGAACGCTATTTAAACGGTGAAACCAACTTTACCGTTGAAGAAATAAGAGCCGCCATAAGAAAAGGCACATTAACGGGTAAGTTTTTCCCTGTTACATGCGGTTCTTCTTACAAGAACAAAGGTGTGCAGCCGCTTTTAGACGCGGTTACATATTACCTGCCCTCACCTAACGATTTGCCTGCTGTCAAAGGCACAAACCCCGATACAGGTGAAGCTATTGAAAGAAAACTTGTAAAGACAGAGCCTTTCAGTGCGCTGCTTTTCAAAATTCAGACAGACCCTTACGTTGGTAAATTATCATTCTTCCGCATTTACTCAGGCACATTGAGCGCGGGTGACACAATTTACTTCCCGGGCAAAAACGCCACGGAACGCGTGGGCCGCATCATGCGTATGCACGCGGACAAACGTGAAGAGGTTAAATATCTTGAAGCCGGCGAAATCGCCGCCACAGTAGCTTTAAAAAACGCTCAGGTGGGGCAGACAATTTGCTCACCCGATAATCCAATCATGCTGGAAAGTCTTACATTCCCTGAGCCTGTTATTCAAATTGCTGTTGAGCCTAAGTCTAAAGATGACGAAGAAAAAATGGGCAACGCCTTATCAAGGTTAGCCGAAGAAGACCAGACATTCCGTATTAAAACGGATGAAGAAACCAACCAAACCATTATTTCAGGTATGGGTGAACTTCACTTGGACATCATTGTTGACCGTATGAAGAGAGAGTTCAACGTACAGGCTAACGTGGGCAAACCGCAGGTTGCTTACAGAGAAACTATAACCAGAACAGTTGAAAACGAAACCAAATACGTCAGGCAGTCCGGCGGCCGCGGTCAGTATGGCCACGTAGTGCTTAGACTTGAACCTAACGAAAAAGGTAAAGGTTTTGAGTTTATCAACGAAATCACACAGGGCCGTATTCCTAAAGAATACATTCCCGCCATTGAAAAAGGCGCCAAAGAAGCCACAGATACAGGCGCTCTGGCCGGGTACCCGCTGGTTGATATTAAAGTAGCCGTAATAGACGGCTCTTTCCATGAAGTTGACTCTTCAGAAATGGCGTTTAAAATCGCCGCTTCCATGTGTTTAAAAGAAGGCGCCAAGAAGGCCGGCGCTGTTATCTTAGAACCTATCATGAAAGTAGAAGTTGTCGCCCCGGAAGCCAACCTTGGCGATATCATAGGTGATTTAAGCGCAAGACGCGCACAGATAGGCGAAATGGGTATGAGAACCAACGTCCGCTTTGTAAGAGCGGAAGTGCCTTTATCTGAAATGTTCGGTTACGCTACAACAGTACGCTCACTTTCACAAGGCAGAGCCAGCTTTACGATGGAACCCAGCCACTACGCTGAAGTTCCTGCTAACGTAGCAAAAACAATTATTGAGAAGAAAACAGAAGCTGTAAAAGCTTAGGAGATTATAATATGGCAAAGGAAAAATTTGTAAGAACGAAGCCACACGTAAACGTAGGCACAATTGGACACGTTGACCACGGTAAAACGACATTAACGACAGCGTTAACGAAGGTATTAGCAAAAGAAGGCAAAGCAAAAGAGATGGGTTACGCTGATATCGCCAAAGGCGGTGTAGTAAGAGACGCGTCAAAGATCGTAACGGTAGCGGTATCACACGTTGAGTACGAATCAGACAAAAGACACTACGCGCACATTGACTGTCCGGGTCACGCAGACTATATTAAGAACATGATCACGGGCGCGGCGCAGATGGACGGCGCGATATTAGTAGTATCAGCGCAAGACGGTCCTATGCCTCAGACGAGAGAGCACGTATTGTTAGCCAAGCAGGTAAACGTACCTAAGCTGGTAGTGTTCTTAAACAAAGTAGATTTAGCGGACGCTGATTTATTAGACCTCGTAGAAATGGAAGTACGCGAACTTTTAAGCAAATATGAATTTGACGGTGACAATACGCCGGTGGTAAAAGGTTCAGCTCTTAAAGCCATTGAGGGCGACAGCAGCGAAATTGGTGAACCTTCAATTAAAAGACTTTTAGACGCGTTGGACACATGGATCCCTGAGCCTAAGAGAGAAACGGACAAACCGTTCCTTATGGCAGTGGAAGACGTGTTCTCCATCACAGGCCGCGGCACAGTAGCCACAGGCAGAATTGAGAGAGGTGTCGTAAAAGTAGGCGATACGATAGAGATAATAGGTTTTAGAGACACAATGAACACAGTAGCTACGGGTATAGAAATGTTCCGCAAACTGCTTGACCAGGGTGAAGCGGGCGACAACGTAGGTGTGTTGCTTAGAGGTGTTGAAAAGAACCAGATAGAAAGAGGGCAGGTATTAGCTGCTCCTAAATCAATCAAACCGCACACGCAGTTTAAAGGGCAGGTCTATATCTTGAAGAAAGATGAAGGCGGCAGACATACGCCGTTAACACCTGGTTACAAACCGCAGTTCTATTTTAGAACGACGGACGTAACGGGCGAGCTTGCATTTAGCGGCGACATGATAATGCCTGGTGATAACGCTGAAATAGAAGTAAAGCTTATTACTCCTGTAGCTATGGAAGAAGGCTTAAGGTTCGCAATCCGTGAGGGTGGCAGAACAGTAGGCGCAGGCGTAGTAACCAAAGTAATAGCGTAAGATATTTAGCAATAAAAAAAGCCTCCACTAACGTGGAGGCTTTTTTAGTTACAGAAAAACAAGTTTATAAATAGTAGGCGTATCTGCCTTGGGCTCCGGTGCCGTATGTTTCTTGGTCTCTGCCGCCCATTGCTTTACATACGGCAATGGCTTTAGCGTCATCTTGCGGCGCTGTGCATATTATTTTGCCGGCATAGCGTTTTACAGAATCTTCCAAACCGTTATCCATAAAAGATATTATTAGATAAGTTTTTGATGTGTCGGCGGGAGATACCTCAATATTTTTCATGCCCTGTCCCGGATATATACGGTAATGAAAACGCTTGGTTTCATATCTGTTGGCAAGAACTTCTTTACCGGGGTGGGAAATTGTTAAATCTTCCCAATTCTCTGGGTAGGTTCCGTTGGCCAGATGGTATTCTTCCATGGCTGTGCTGTACGCTTTAATAGTACTTAAAACTTCGGCCAGGCGGGCCTTTTCAACAGCTTTATTGTATTGCGGTAACGCGATAGCGGCAAGTATGCCGATTATAAGTACTACTACCAACAACTCAATAAGCGTAAAACCCTTTTTCATTTAATCCTCCTAAAATATAATACATAATACATTTTTAGAATGAAATAAACAAAATATATTTTATATACTTTTATAATAGGAAACGGGGGTGATATGCCAAGTGATAAATTTTTACTTGAAAAGCAGTTAAACTGGGAACCTGCCGGCGATAAAGTGCGCCGCCAAATAATGGGTTATAATAACGACCTTATGCTTGTAAAAGTTGAGTTTGAAACTGCCGCCGTGGGCGCGGAACATTCTCACCCGCACACGCAGTCCACATATGTCGCAAAAGGCAAGTTTAAAGTAAACATTTCAGGCGACGAAAAAATACTGGAAACAGGTGACGGCTTTTTAGTGGAGCCCAACGCCTTGCACTGGTGCGTATGCCTTGAAGAGGGTATTTTAATAGACAGCTTTAGCCCGTGCAGACAAGATTTTTTAAAGTAATAAATTTATAATGCGGTTTTTATTTATTGTCGTTAATAAAAACAAAAAGCCCCCTAACTTTAGGGGGCTTTTTGCATATTTTAAAAATTAATTCATTTCATACCAGCCGGCCGACGTCCATGCTTTACCGCCTAAACTTTTGCAAACGTCGCCCATTTTTTTAACTTCTTTGTTGGAAACAGAAGCCACGCACATAACTTTGTCGCGTATGGAGTATGCCCAGTTGCTTGAATCTCTGCCCTCGCTCATGCCAATCCAAATTTGCGGTATTGTGCCAGTGGCAAGCAAGGCGGAGTCAACGTCATTATCATTTGCGTAGGAGCCTTTATAATGCGCTATAACTGCCCCGCCAGAAATGCAATATTTGGCGTCTGATGTTTTTGCGCACGCTTTGTTGGCCACCAAGGTGCCGGGCAGGTCTATATCTAAATCTTCTAAAGAGGTTGCAAATTTGTCATTTGCTAAATAATATCTTTGCTGCGCAAGCTGCAGAGATTTTGCCAACACAACCATATTTTGAAATCTGGTTTTAGAAACCGCTTTTGTATATTGCGGCAAAGCTATGGCCGCAAGTATGCCTATGATAAGAACTACTACTAATAACTCAATTAATGTGAACCCTTTTTTATACATTGTATCTCCCTAAGTCAATAATAAATTACCTTATATTTGTAATTATATATAAAATAATAAAGATTTTCTATGGTTCAGATGTTAAAACAACGGGGGCCACGGGCGGCGCGGGCTGTTCAACTTGTTTTTGCGCGGCAGAAGGGTTGTTTAAGCTGTTTTTGTAGTTTTCCGTCAACGCTTTTACTGTATTGCTAAACGCCGCCGCCCTTTGGCCAGCCGGCAATGCTAATGCCTGCGCGGCGGCGCTGTCCAAATAAGTCTTAAATTCTTTGGCTATTTGGGCGGATTGCGGTGTATTTATCCTCTGGGAATCTTGTATAGACGCCGCTATAAGATGCTGTTTGGTTTTGTCTATAACAAAACTTTCATGCGCTGATATTATTTTATTGTTTAAATCCGCCTCTTTTTGCTTTGCCTGCGCAGGGTCCGTGATAAGAGAGATTGCGGCGGCCTCACTTCTGAAAGCGGCCATAATGGCGGTATATTCTCTGGCGTCCGCGTCGCCAAACTGTGTTTTTATGTTTTGCGCGTCTTTGGCTATCATACCGTCAAAATTTTTAGCGGCTTTTGACATGGCGTCTTTTTGCAGTCCTTCATGGTACTCTTTTATTACAGCGTTTATTTGTGCCTGATAATTATTTAAAACCGGAAGCAGCTGCGCCTGATAAGGCGCCACTTTCGACACCAGCGCCCCGTTGGCGTCCAGCTGCGGCGGGCGGGCGACGGTTTGTTTGGTGGTTTCATTAACGTTTTTAACACACTCGTTTTGCAGGGAAATAATTCTGTCCGCCAGCACCGGGTTTTGCGCTTTTATAGCGTCAGACTGGGCAATCATTTCTTTTACGGTGGTGTTTCTTATTTCCGTTATTATAAAATTTTCGTGATTATTGCCAAATTTAATTTCTTTTTTGGCTAATTCTTCTTCTAACTCCGCTTCTGTATGCGGTTGGGCCAAGTAGCCCAGTAAGTCTTGCTTGTAAGCGTTAAACATTTTTCTGTACGACTGCACTTTAGCCGGACCAAACATGCTTTGTATTAACTGTTCGGCCTGCGCTTGCTGCGCGTCCAGCGCTTGTTTTACGGTTTCTATGCGTTCCGGGGGCACCGGTACTTGCGCTTGCCCCACTTTGGGACGGCCGCCATTAGAGGATGTGTTTTGCAATACCCCTGTTGTATTTAGCGGGTTTTGTAAGGCTTTATCAGCTAAAATAGCCGGAATATTTGTGTAATCTTCCCCATTGTATTGCTGTTGGCCTATTTTTGGCCTGGCGGAAGCGGACTGGGCCGGCTGCGGCGCGTCTGTATTGCTGTTTTGGGCAGTGGGGGGAACATTTTTTGTGGAATAGTTAGAAAATATTTTTTCCAAATCTCTTTGATTGCCTTCTTTGGCGTATTTTTGCAATATTGTCGCAAGTTCTGCTATAAAATCATTGTAAGCGGCGGCGGACTGTGTGCCGTCCCCGTTCTTTAGAGATTCTGTAGAGCGGGACATTAATTTGTTTTGCGCTTCTTTAATTTGAGTTGCGGCGGCGGGGCCAAGCGCAAACTCCGCGTCTTCCAATGCCTTTTTGTTTTTAGAGGCTAAATTTGAAAGATATTGTTCAATATTTCTGTTTTTAACAGTTTGCTGCAGTTTTTGTATTTTACCCTGGTAGAGTACTGTGGCGTTCTGCGTTTCGGCGTCGCGCGCCTCTTGCGAGGGTTTTTGTAAAGCTTTTTTAAGAGCGTTATTAAACTGTTTCTTAAGAGTTTCGTACTGGTGCTTTTCAGAAGCGGTGGCGTAAGAAGTAAAATATTTGTCCAGCGGCAGCATGGTGCTGTAGAAGGATTTGTCGGCCTCTGCAAATAAACGGCGCTGCTGGGGCGTTTTGGGGCGGACGGCGCCGTCAAAATCGCAGCCCCCAAAGCAGAAAGCGGATAACATTATTATTAGCAGCACTCTTTTCATGTGTTAAGTATATCATAAATTTGCTATAATAATTAAAAGATTTAAGTGACCTTAAAATTATATTAAACCTACATTTTGCATACTAGTTTTAAATTTTAAAATCGCTAGTACAAAATGTATTTTTTTTGGTATAATATTAAGGTGATTATTTAGTAAGCGAGTAGAAGTGCCACCGGGGACGCCAGCAAGAGGGGTGTCTTCAAGGGGGCTTTTCTACCGTAATAAATTTATTGAAGTTATCGTCGTAATCCTGGGAAATTTAGCGCTATTTTGACGAGTTAAATATTGCAGGTACGAACTAAAAATAAGGAAAACAAATGTCAGAGAAAAATGTAGAAAAAAAGGCTGCTAAGCAGCTTATCAGCCAAGAAAGAATACGTATAAAACTCCGTTCTTATGATCACAGAATGTTAGACCAAAGCGTCAGCAGAATTGTTGATACAGCCAAAAAAACTGGTGCCATAGTATCCGGCCCGGTCCTTTTGCCTGTAAGAATAAAGAAATATACAGTACTTCGCTCTCCTCATACGGACAAAAAGTCCAGAGAGCAGTTTGAAATGCGTATTCACAAAAGATTAATTGACCTTAAAAGCCCTACAGCCAAGACAGTGGACGAACTCATGAAGCTCGACCTGCCCGCCGGCGTAGACGTAGCTATTAAGTCAAACTAATTAAACAGTAAAAATTACGCGGGTTTTACCCGCAAGACAAGAAACATAAGGAATAATAGAAAATGACAGAAAACATACAAAACGCTGCTGATGCCGCTGTGGAAACACAAGCTAACGCAGAAACTGTCAAAGAGACGCCCGCAACATTCCGCTTTGTAATAGGCGAAAAGCTGGGTATGACACAACTCTTTGATGAAAAAGGTAACTTGCATGCGGTATCTGTTGTAAAAGCAGGCCCGTGCAAAGTTGTACGTGTCAGAACACAGGAAAAAGACGGCTACACAGCAGTCTGCCTTGGTTTTGGCAATGTGAAAGAAAAGGCTCTTAATAAACCTGAAATAGGTTATTTTAAAAAGACCTCACAAGAACCCGTAAAACATATGAAAGAGCACAGAGTTGCTGATGTTAGCGGTTTTGAAGTTGGCCAAGTAGTTTCACTTGAAAAGATTTTTAAGCCCGGTGATTATGTAGACGTTCAAGGCACAATCAAAGGCCGCGGTTTCGCAGGCGCCATGAAAAGACATGGTTTCGCCGGCCAGCCCGCATCACACGGCGCTTCAGACAGAGAAAGAGCCCCGGGCGGTCTTGCTTCACGCAGATCACTTGGTAAAGTTCTCTCAGGTCAGAGAATGGCAGGTCATTACGGTGCAACCACACAGACCGTAGCCAAAATTGAAGTTATTAAAGTAGACACAGAAAATAATCTTATCTTCTTAAAAGGTTCCGTTCCCGGTGCAAAGGGTTCCTTCGTCTCTGTTTTAGAAACTTCCAAATATAAAAAGCATGTTGTTGCTCCTATAGTGCAGAAAATCTCTGCCTCTAAAGCAGCTAACAAGAAGTAATTGGAGCCTATAACTTATGGAAACAAAAGTTTTTAACTTACAAGGTAAAGAAGAAGGAACGGTAGCACTTCCTGAAGTTCTTTTTTCAGCAAAACCTAACCCGACTTTCTTGCACGAAGTCGTAACAGCCTTTTTAGCTAACCAGCGCAGCGGCACAGCCGATGTCAAAACCAGAGCGGAAGTCTCCGGTACAGGCAAAAAGCCCTGGAAGCAGAAAGGTACGGGCCGCTCAAGACACGGCAGCATGCGTTCTCCTATCTGGAGACACGGCGGCGTCGCGTTTGGTCCTACACCGCGCTCATTCAGACAGTACTTACCTGTGCAGAAACGCAGAGCCGCTTTAATGCAGGCTTTATCTGCCAAATATGCTGAAGGTAATGTAATAGTTCTCAATGATTCCGTTATTAAAGAAACAAAAACCAAAGCTTTCGCCACAGCGCTCAAATCTATGGACGCCGGCAGAAAACCGTTGGTTTTAACAACAGAAAAGACTGACGAAAAGGTTTTCCTTTCAGCCAGAAACATAGCTGGTCTTTCTTTAATCCCGGCCGCGGACGTAAATGCTTATGTGGTGCTTAACAGCAGCAAAATAATCATTACAAAAGACGCTCTTGAAAAATTAAGCAGCACTTTTGTTAAGGAGGCCAAATAATGAAAACCATATATGAAGTAATTAAAAAGCCTCTTTTAACAGAAAAGAGCTTAATCTTAAGAGACGAACAGAACAAATACAGCTTTGTAGTTGCCAAAACAGCGAGCAAAGGTGAAATCATCACAGCCGTTGAAAAATTTTTCAATGTAACTGTTGAAAAGGTTAACACCTCCGCCATTAAAGGCAAAGTACATCGTATGGGCCGCTTCGCCGGTAAAAGAGCCGACTATAAAAAAGCGATAGTGACCCTTAAAGAAGGCGATAAAATAGACGTTGTTGAAGCAACGGCTAAGTAAGGAGAAAGTATAAACTATGCCTATCAAGACATTCAGACCTTATACACCTTCCAGGAGAACAATAACAGTTGCCGATTTCTCTGAAATAACAACTAAAACTCCGGAAAAGAAGCTTGTAAAAGGTTTAAGAAAGACCGGCGGGCGCAACAATACCGGTATGATCATGGTCCGCCATATTGGCGGCGGTCATAAACGCGCTTACAGACAAATTGATTTCAAAAGGGAAAAGTACGGTGTACCTGCAAAAGTAGCTACAGTTGAATATGATCCTAACAGAAACGCAAGAATTTGTCTTTTGCACTACGCTGACGGCGATAAAAGATACATCATTCAGCCCGTTGGCTTAAAAGTTGGGGACACTGTTATGTCAGGCCCCTCTGCAGACATTAAAGTGGGTAACTGCCTTCCTCTCAAAAATATACCTGAAGGTACTTTTATCCATGCGTTAGAGCTTAAAGTTGGTAAAGGCGCGCAGCTTGTAAGAAGCGCCGGTTCACAAGCCCAGCTTATGGCTAAAGAAAGTGATTATGCACACATCAAAATGCCGTCCGGTGAAATCAGATTAATTCCCGTTGACTGCTGCGCCACAATCGGCCAGGTGGGCAACACAGACCATAACAACATTGTTATCGGCAACGCCGGCAGAAAAAGACACCGCGGTATTAAACCTACAGTACGCGGCAGTGCCATGAACGCAGTCGACCATCCTATGGGCGGCGGCCGCGGTCACAGTAAAGGCGGTAACATACCGCGCTCTCCTTGGAACCAGCCCTCCCGCGGTTTAAAAACAAGACCGAAGAAAGTTTGGGATTGGATGATTGTAAGTGATAGAAGAAAAGGAAAGGTTAAATAATTATGGGAAGATCTACAAAAAAAGGTCCTTTTATAGACATTAAATTATTAGAAAAGGTTCAGGCTATGAATACTTCTAATGAAAAGAAACCCATCAAAACATGGGCAAGGGCATGTACTATAGTGCCGGAATTTATCGGGCACACATTTATGGTGCATAATGGCAAAAAATTCCTTCCTGTATATGTAAGTGAAAGAATGGTTGGTCATAAACTTGGCGAATTTTCTTTCACCAGAATATTTAAGTCCCACGGTGGCATGACGAAAGAATCCACCGCCTTAAAGTAATTGAGAGGTCAAGATAATATGGAAGCTTTTGCAAAAGCAAAATTTCAGAGATTCGGTAGCAGAAAAGTCGGCTTGGTACTTGATCAAATAAGAGGCAAAAACGTAAAAGTAGCAGAAGAAGTACTGCCCTTTATTGAAAAAAGAACAGCGGAACTTGTCTACAAAACCGTACATAGCGCAGCAGCTAACTTAGAAGTTAAACTGGGCAAAAAAATTGACATGAGCAAAGTATATATTAAAGAAGCTTATGCCGATATTGGCCCAATGAGCAATTTAAGAAGGATCCAGCCCGGCCCCCAAGGCAGAGCCATGCCCTACAGAAAGAGCATGTGCCACCTAACCGTGGTTGTATCAGACGAAAAGGGAGGACGTTAACTTATGGGACATAAGATTAACCCCAGAGGTCTAAGGTTAGGTTATACTCAAGATTGGCAAAGCCGCTGGTTTGCACCTAAGAATATGCCGGCCTTGATTATAGAAGATAAGAGAATCAGAGAACTTATTGAAGAACGCTTTAAAATGGCAGCCATCAGCTCCGTCGGTATCGAAAGAGCGGGCGCATTTTTAAGAGTTAACATTAATACAGCCAGACCGGGTGTAGTTATCGGCAAAAAAGGCGCTGATATTGAGCAGCTCAGAAAAGATTTAGAAAAGATGACAGGCAGCAAAACATTTGTTAACGTCGTCGAAATCAAAAATCCTGAAACAGACGCTAACTTAGTCGCGCAGTCAATCTGCATGCAGATTGAAAAACGCGCCCACTACGGCGCAGCCATGAAGAAAGCCATTGAAAAGGCTCTTTCCGGTAAAGCATTAGGTATTAAAATAATGGTTTCCGGCCGCTTAGGCGGCGCAGAAATTGCCCGCACAGAATGGAAAAGAGAAGGCCGCGTGCCTTTACACACACTCTGTGCCGATATTGACTACGGTTTCGCTGAAGCTATGACAATCAGCGGTAAAATCGGCTGCAAAGTTTGGATTTTCAAGAAAACCCACTTTGCCAAATCACCCAAAGAAATCCTGCATGAACTCAGAAAGCACAGAGAACTTAGCGGTGAATCAACTGCCGGTGTAGCTGAAACCGTCGCGGATTCTAAATAAGGAGAGAGAAAACATATGTTGATGCCTAAAAGAGTAAAGTACAGAAAACCGTTTTCCGCTCCCCGCATTAAAGGTGTTGCTAAAAGAGGCGCGACAGTCGCTTTTGGTGAATTTGGCCTTAAAGCTTTAGAGCCTAAATGGATTACAGCAAGACAGATTGAGTCTGCCCGTATCGCAATTTCACGTTACGCTAAAAAGAAAGGGAAAATGTGGACAAGAATTTTCCCGGACAAAGCGATAACCAAGCATCCCGCCGAAACCCGTATGGGTAAAGGTAAGGGCGCTCCCGACCATTGGGTTGCGGTAGTTAAGCCGGGTCATATACTTTTTGAAGTAGAAGGTTTAGACCTTGCAACAGCCAAACAAGCCATGAGAATGGCGTCTGACAAGTTGCCTATAAAAACTAAACTGGTAGCCAGAAGGTAGTATATGAAAACCAAAGAAAAAGAAACTTTAAAAAAGAAAAGCGCGGCCGAGCTTAGCGATTTGCTCGTAAAAGCGCAGGAAAAGAAGTTCAATCTTCTTTTCAAACACAGCACCACTCCGGTAGCCAACCCGTTAGAGATTAGGGCTGTAAGACGCGAGATTGCTCTTTTAAAAACGCTGATCAATCAGAAAGAAGGGCAGAAATAGAGGAAACTATGGAAGAAAATAAAGAAACTCGTGGAAAGAGAAAAGTTTTAGCCGGCGTTGTTGTATCTGACAAAGGTAACAAAACATGTGTAGTGGAAGTGGAAAGACTGGTAAGACACGGTCTGTACAGCAAAACTTTAAAAAGAGCTGCCAAATACCACGCCCATGATGAAGGCAATGAAGCTAAAATCGGTGACAAAGTAGAAATAATGAGCACCAGACCTATCAGCAAAATGAAGAGATGGAGAGTCTCCAAAATTGTTGATAAGGCAATAAACTAGTACGGAGTTAAACGTATGATTCAGTTAAGAAGCATTATAAACGTGGCTGACAATTCCGGCGCAAGAAAAGTGCAATGCTTTAAAGTGCGCGGCGGTCACCACAGGGATATCGCAACTTTGGGAGATGTTATTATGTGCTCCGTCAGAGATGCGATCCCTACATCAAGCATTAAGAAGGGCGACGTTGTCCGCGCGGTAGTAGTACGCGTGGCCAGAGAAAAAAGAAGAAAAGACGGCACCTATATCCGTTTCGACGAAAACGCAGTCTGCGTAATTAACGAAAACGGCGAACCTAAAGGCACCCGTGTTTTCGGCCCGATAGCCAGAGAACTCAGAGATAAAAACTTTCTTAAGATTATCTCACTTGCCCCGGAGGTAATCTAATATGTTGAAGAAAAACGATAACGTATTAATCCTTTCCGGCAAAGATAAAGGCAAAAAAGGCGAAATTAAGAGCATCGATCTTGCCAAAAGCCAGGTAGTAGTCTCCGGCATAAACATTGTCAGCAAGCATGAAAAGCCTGCCGGCAATAAAAAAGGCGGCATCGTTAAAGTAGAAGCCCCTTTGCATATTTCTAATGTTGCTTTAGTCTGCCCCAAATGCAGCAAAGCCATGACCCCTAAAGCCAAAGTCTTAGACAACGGCGAAAAGGTTAGAGTATGCCGCAAATGCGAAGAAACCGTTACGAAGGCCAAGTAAAATGACAACAGAAACAAAAAAAACAACAAAAGCGGCTGCCAGCCAGCCCAGATTAAAAGCTTTGTATAACGGCAAAGTTCTTCCCGCGCTTATGAAAGATTTAGGCGTTAAAAGCCCTATGGCCGCACCTAAACTTGAAAAGATTGTTATCAACATAGGTGTGCCCGAAGCAAGAGAAGATATTAAAGTTCTCGACATCCTTAAAGCTGACCTGACGGAAATTTCAGGCCAAGCCTCACAGGTAAGAAGAGCCAAAAAATCCATCTCAAACTTTAAGCTTAGAGAAGGTATGCCTATAGGCGTACGCGTAACTCTGCGCGGCGACAAGATGTATGAATTTATGGACAGATTTATCTCCATAGCGTCACCCCGCATAAGAGACTTCCAGGGCTTTAATGAAAAATGCTTTGACGGCAAAGGCAACTTAAACTTAGGTCTTAAAGAGCATTACATTTTTCCTGAAGTTGACGTTGAAAAGTCACCTAAAGCACATGGTATGAACATAACATTCGTTACCACAGCCACGGACGATAACGGCGGCAGATTACTGCTTACCTATTTAGGTTTGCCGTTTAGAAAGAAATAAGGAGCAATTTCAATATGGCTACAAAAGCATGGGTTGCAAAAATGGCGAAACCGCAGAAGTACGCAGTCAGATATCATAACAGATGTCAGGTTTGCGGCCGCCCCAGAGGTTATTACAGAGATTTCGGTCTTTGCAGAATCTGCCTCAGAAAAATGGCGCACCAGGGCTTAATCCCGGGTGTCAGAAAATCAAGCTGGTAATTTATAAGGAGGAGGCTTCACAGCGAAAACTAACTCCGCGTATGGCGCGCATGCGTCATAGAAATTCAAATTGCGGAAAATGGTTTTTGGAGGCCGAATAAACATGGATCCTATATCAGATTTCTTAACAAGAATAAGAAACGCTAATATGAAAAGAAAAGAAAAAGTGGATATCCCTTTTTCTAAAATTAAGACAGAACTCGCACGCGTGTTAAAAGAAGAAGGCTACATAGCCAACTACAAAGCCGTGCACAACGAAACAAAAGGCGGCGTAGTAAGAGTATTCTTAAAATACACCCCTGAAAACGACGTTGTTATCACTGGTCTTAAAAGACTTTCCCGCCCGGGGCAGAGAGTGTATAGCTCTTATACGGACATCCCCCGCGTTCGCGGCGCTTTTGGTATAACAATTTTATCAACATCCAAAGGCATTATGACAGACGCAGCAGCCAAAGAAGCTAAAATTGGCGGCGAGCTTCTCTGTCAAATCTGGTAAGGGGGAACAAATGAGCAGAATTGGTAAAAAAATTATCACAGTTCCCGCCAAAGTAAAAGTTGATGTTAAAGGCGACGTTGTTACGGCAACAGGCCCTTTAGGCACACTTAACTACACCTTACCCGCAGGTTTAAACGCTGTTTTAGACAATGGTTTATTAAGCATTAAAATAGCCGACGAATCTAAAGCCAAACTTTTAAACGCCATTCACGGCACAACCCGCGCCAACGTCAGCAACATTGTTGAAGGCGTAGACAAAGGGTTTGCGAAAGTGTTGGAAATCAACGGTTTAGGTTACAAAGCTATTGTAGCCGGTACAAAACTTACTGTGGAAGTGGGTCTTTCCCACCCGGTAATTTTTGATATACCTACAGGCGTTACAGCAACCTACGACGGCAAAGCAAATACTCTTGAAATCAAGGGCAGCGACAAATTTATAGTCGGTGATTTTGCGGCCAAAATCAGAAGAGTAAGACCTCCTGAACCTTATAAAGGCAGCGGTATTAAATACCAGGGCGAACACATCGCCAGAAAAGCCGGTAAGACAGCTGCTGGAGGCAAATAATTATGATAACTAAGCAAGAAAGATACCAATACCGTAAAGCAAGAACCCGCAAAAACCTCATAGAGGGCGGTATACGCAGACCCAGATTGTCTGTTTACAGGTCACTTAACTACTTATACGCTCAAATCATTGACGATAATGAAGGCAAAACATTAGTTTGTGCCACAACATTGTCAAAAGAACTGGAAGGCAAATTTAAAGCTTCCGGCAAGAGCATAGAAGCGGCCAAAGCGCTTGGCGAAGTAATAGCCAAGAAAGCCAAAGACGCCGGCGTAACGGAAGTTATGTTTGACCGCGGCGGCAGAATCTACCACGGCAGAATCAAAGCCCTGGCCGACGCTGCCAGAGAAGCCGGTTTAAAATTCTAATTCGGGATTATAAAAAATGGTTACTGATACAAATAAAACACAGAACAAAAAAGAAGCGAAAGGCAAAAGAGCCGAGTTTCCAGTAAGGAGACCCGAAGAAGGCACTATGACAGTGGTCAATGTTGCCAGAACAGCAAAGGTTGTTAAAGGCGGTAAACGCTTTGGTTTCAGAGCGCTGGTAGTGGTAGGCAACGGTAACGGCAAAGTAGGCGCCGCTATAGGTAAAGCAAACCAGGTCCAGTTAGCTATAGCTAAGGCTGAATCACACGCCAGAAAACACATGATTACCTTCCCCGTAGTAAATGAGACAATTCCTCACGAAACTATCGGTAAATTTGGCGCAAGCTCAGTTTGGATGCACCCTGCCGCACCCGGTTCCGGCGTTATCGCCGGCGCGGGCGCCCGCTCAGTATTAGAAGCGGCCGGCATTAAGAACATCCTTGCCAAGAGTCTTGGCAGCACAAATGCTTGCAACCTCGTATACGCGACAATGGAAGCATTAAAAACCCTTAAAACCAAAGAAGCCGTAAACGCGCTTAAGGGCAAAACAACTGCTGCAGCGGAAGCTGTAGAGGCCAAATAATTAAGGGGAGACAATTATGGTAAATCTTAGCACACTTTCCCCAAAATTTGGGGCTAAACACAAAAAGAAAAGAATTGGTCTTGGCGTAGGCAGCGGTATTGGCCGCAGCGCCGGTAAAGGTATGAAAGGCCAGTCCTCACGTTCCGGTAATACAAAAAAAGAGAGTAAAGAAGGCGGCCAGATGCCTCTTTACAGAAGAGTGCCGAAAAGCGGTTTTTCTAACGCTACTTTCACTAACAAATACTCTTATGTAAATATCGGTTCACTAGAAAAAGCTTTTAAAGCGGGTGACGAAGTTACACCTGAAACGCTTAAAAAAGCCGGTTTAGTTAAATGTATTAAAAGAGTAAAAGTGCTTGGTACGGGCGAGCTCAAAAAAGGGCTTAAAGTAACAGCGCACGGTTTCTCAGGCACAGCCAAAGCCGCTATTGAAAAAGCGGGCGGCGCTGTGACGGTAATTGCTAAAGCTAAAAAAGAAGAAGTAAAAGAAGTAAAAAAAGCAAAAGCCAAAAAATAAGTTTTATACTTCCGGGCCGCTGTAACGGCGGCCCGGAGTAAAAGTTTTAACCCATCGGCCTGGCGGCCACTTCCCTTTAAAAAGGGAAGAAATTAGAAAGTATAAGTGTAGGTTGTTTAAGGTTAAGAAGTTTTAGGGAGATTAATAACGTTATTTTTAAAAATATTATCGGCGGTAGTATTTTTTGAAGTAATTTTAAATTCTGATAGAGAGATAACAAATGAACAACAACACAGTGGCCAATATTTTTAACGCGCCCGAACTTAAAAAGCGTCTGCTTTTTGTGTTAGGTGCATTACTTGTTTTCAGGGTAGCGGCAGCTATACCTATACCGGGTGTAAATACAGAAGTTATTAAACAAATGTTTGCCATGCAGGCAAACGGCGTGCTTGGATTTTTAGATATTTTCTCGGGCGGCGCGATGAGCAGATTCTCAATTTTAGCCCTTGGTATCATGCCTTACATCAACGCGTCTATCATCATGGGCCTTGTACAGGGTTCACACTTAATACCGGCGCTTGACCGCATGCAGAAAGAAGGCGAAGCCGGCAGAAGAAAACATAACCAAATTACACGTATTTTCGCTTTAATTTTAGCCACCCTCCAGGGTCTTGCTATTACCTACGGCCTCAGCTATTTTGAATACGCCGGCGTACCCGCTATTATGAACCCGTCTATTGGTTTTTACATTACCACGACAATCACGCTTGCCGCCGGTACAATGTTTGTAATGTGGTTAGGCGAACAGATTACGGAAAAGGGTATTGGCAACGGTATTTCCCTCATTATTTTCGCCGGTATCGTAGACAGACTGCCCAGCTCTATAATGAAGATTATCAGAGACGTACAGGCTAACGACATGCAGTTTTTCACAGCCATCGCCATATTTGCGGTAATCGTTTTAGTTATGGCTTTTGTTGTATGGGTAGAAACAGCGCAAAGGCAGATACCCGTACAGTACGCCAAACGCCAGGTAGGCAACAAAATGTACGGCGGGCAGACAAGCTATTTACCTTTAAAAATTGACCAGAGCGGCGTTATCGCCGTTATCTTCGCGTCATCTATTATTTACATGCCGCTTACAATAGCGCAGTTTAACCAGGAAGCAGCTTGGGTGCAGAAGTATATGGAATGGATAGGCCCCGGCACACCGCTTTTTATACTGCTGTTTGTGGCGTTAATCATTTTCTTCTGTTACTTCTATAATTCCATGACCATAAATCCCGCGGATTTAGCGGAAAATATGAAGAAGAACGGCGGTTTTATCCCCGGTATCAGACCCGGTGAACCCACCAAAAATTATGTGGAATGGGTGCTAAACAGAATTACATTATCAGGCGCGTTGTTTGTATGTTTAATTGCCGTAATGCCTGATATTTTAAGATCATATTTCAAAATTCAAATTGGTTTTGGCGGTACCGCGCTTCTGATTGTTGTCGGCGTAGCGTTAGACACCGCAGGCCAAATACAGGCCCATTTAATGGCCAGAGATTACGAACCTTTACTCAAAGGCGGCAAAAAACTTGCAGGCCGCCGCTGGTTCAACGTTGGGGAATAATAAGTTTTTAGACTCCACCCGCCAATTATAGTTAGTAACTTTAAGGAAGGGGTGTTTTATGATAGTAGTTTTACTTGGCGCGCCCGGCGCAGGCAAGGGTACGCAAGCGGATTTAATAAAAGAGAAATACGGTTTAGAACATATTTCCACAGGCAATTTGCTTAGGGAAGAAATAGCAAAAGGCACGGAAATCGGCAAAGAGGCGGCCAAACTTATTGACAACGGTAATTTGGTGCCAGATGAAATGGTGTCCGGTCTTTTAAAGACAGCGTTAGAAAATAGGGGCAAAGGCGTTATTTTAGACGGTTACCCCAGAACCAAGGCCCAGGCCGAGGCACTGCATGTTATTATTAAAGGCATGAGTGAAAAAATAAGGGCGGTTATCAACATACAATTGCCTGAAGATGAAATTGTCAAACGCATAGTTATGAGACGCCAGTGTAATAACTGCGGTAATGTTTTTAACCTAAGGTTTATAAAAAATTTTGACGGGCATTGCCCTAAATGCGGCAGCACTGATATTTACCAGCGCGCCGATGACAACGAGGAAGCCGCTAATCACAGGATAGAAGTTTATAAGCAGCAGACAGTGCCTGTGGTAGAGTTTTACAAAGGTAAAACTTATTACAAAGAAGTTGACGGCAACCAAGAAAAGCAAAAGGTCTTTGAAGAAATTGAGAAGTTTTTAGACAGGTAATTATACGGCATCACTGTTTGATACGGGGGTGTATATATGCCAATAACAATTGGACTGGTAATTATTTGGATAGTGTTTTTTGCGGGGCTGTTTTACAGCGCTAGAGGTTTTAATTTGAGTGCGCTTAAGGGCGGCGCGCGGGAAGCAGCGGGCAGCGTGGCAAGTAAAGAAAAAACTAAAAACTTAAATCACAAATATAAAATTATTTTTGATTTTGATGGCAAAGAATATTCTTTTAACACCTGGGACGCTGGCGGATTAATATTTAAAATGGGCGAGCTTGACCCGGGGCAAAAAATTACGGTTTGCTTTAACCCTAAAAATCCGGCAAAAGCGATGGCCGGCAGTTTAAAAAGAAACAGATTTTGGTGGGGCTTGGCCTTTAGTTTTTTGATAATAATAATTCCCGCATCAATAATAGCAACTTTGATTTAAAATATAACAGACAAAATGATAGAAATAAAAACAGAAGAAGATATAAAAAAAATGAGGGCGGCTGGCAAAATAGTGGCTGAAGTTCACAGGGCCATGTATGAGCTTGTTAAGCCTGGTATTTCTACATTAGAGTTAGATAAAGAAGCGGAAAAAATAATAAGAGCGCATGGCGCGTTGCCCGCTTTTTTGGGTTACAACGGTTTTCGCGGTACTTTGTGTACGTCGGTAAATGAAGAAGTCGTGCACGGAATCCCGCAAAAAGGTAAAATATTAAAGGATGGTGATATTATTAGTATCGATGTAGGAGCCCGTCTTGACGGTTTCTACTCGGATGCCGCTGTCACTATCGGCGTAGGAAAAGTTTCCGATGACGCCCAAAGACTTATTGATGCAACAAAAAAGTCTTTGGAGTTAGCTATTGGGCGTGTCAAACCCGGCGTACATCTTGGCGATGTATCAAACGCGGTTGAAACTTTTGCTATGTTAAATAACTTAGGTATAGTAAGGGAATATTGCGGGCACGGCGTGGGACGTAATTTACACGAGGAGCCTAACATCCCTAACTACGGTATGAAAGGCACGGGGCCGGTTTTAAAGAAAGGCTATGTGCTTGCAATTGAGCCTATGTTAAACGCGGGAACAGACGATGTCAAGACACTGCGTGACGGTTGGACGGTTGTAACAAAAGACGGCAGTTTATCTGCCCATTTTGAACACACTGTCGCTGTTACCGAAGACGGTTGTGAGATACTCACAATCTAAAATATAAGATGGTTGTTGGTTTCTTTGAAGACAGCAGATTACTGCTGGGTTTTTCGTGTTAAACAGAAGGCGAGTTAGGCGGAGCAAAGGGCACATAATTGTGTGCATTTTGTGTAAATTCCCCCTCACCCTTGCCCTCTCCCCCGGTGGGGCGAGGGAAACAAAAGGAAATACTACAACTATACGCACTAAAACAGGAGGAAGTTCGGCCGTTAGCCAAATGTATGAGCGATAAGATCGAAGTAGAAGGCAAGGTTTTAGAATCTTTGCCAAATGCTATGTTTAAAGTAGAAATAGACGGCGGTAAAGTTGTGCTGGGGCATATTTCAGGCAAAATGAGAGTGCACCATATCAGGATTTTACCGGGCGATAAAGTTAAACTGGAATTATCACCGTATGACTTGACTAAAGGCAGAATCACCTACCGGGAGAAATAAATGAAAGTCAGAGCTAGTGTAAAGAAAATATGTCAAAAATGCAAAGTTATTAAACGTAACGGCGTATTGCGTGTTGTGTGCACAGTTGCAAAGCACAAACAACGCCAAGGTTAATAAGGAGTTTTCGAGAATATGGCTAGAGTCGCAGGTATAGATTTACCTAAGAATAAGAGAATAGATATTGCTCTTGAATATATTTATGGTATCGGCAAAAAGAACGCCAAAGACGTTATTGCCAAAACCAATGGTCAGATAGATCCTACAACCAGAGTTAAAGATTTAACTGAAGCCCAGGCTAACCTCATCAACACAATATTACAGAAAGAATATAAAGTTGAAGGTGAACTCAGACGTGAAGTTTCCGCCAACATTCAGCGCTACGTTGAAACAGGCTCTTATAAAGGAAACAGACACAGAAAGAGATTGCCTGTTCGCGGTCAGAGAACAAAGACCAACAGCAGAACCAGAAAAGGCAGAAGAAGAACTGTCGGTTCTAAAGCTAAATAATTTTAACAGGTTAGGTATTTAAAATGGCAGAAGAAAAAATAACAAAGGCTGCAAACCCGGAAGCGGGCGCTGCAGCTAAAGCAAAAAAGAAAGGTACAAAGTTGCCCGCGTTTGGTACAGTGCATATCTTTTGTTCTTTCAATAACACAATTATTACAATAGCAGACGATAAAGGCAACACGCTTTTATGGTCGTCAGCTGGCTCACACGGTTTTAAAGGCAGCAAAAAAAGCACACCGTTCGCAGCTCAAATTACTTGCAGCAAAGCAGGCGAGAAGGCCGTTTCACTTGGCATGAGGGAAGTAACCGTAAAGGTTTGCGGCCCGGGCCAAGGCAGAGAAACAGCTATCAGAGCTTTACAGCAAGCAGGTCTTAACGTTTCCGCAATAAGAGACGTTACACCTATACCCCATAACGGATGCAGACCGCCCAAAGCCAGGAGAGTATAATTTTATGTCAAGATATATAGGTCCTAAAACAAAAATTGCCCGCAGGTTTGGTGAACCGATTTTCGGTCCTGACAAAAGCTTTGCTAAAGCAGAAAAAGCCGTAGGCAACAAACATGGCGCGCCCAGAAAGAAAAAAATGTCGGTATTCGGCATTCATCTCGCAGAAAAGCAGAAAGCAAAATATACCTATGGTTTATTAGAAAAGCAATTTAGCAATCTGTTTAAAAAAGCCCAAAACTCTAAAGGTGTTACAGGCGAAGTTTTAATGCAGCTTCTTGAATGCAGGTTAGACAATATTGTTTACCGCATGGGTTTGGCCCGCACCAGAGCGTCCGCCCGCCAGCTTGTAACGCACAGGCACATAACCGTAGACGGCGCTATTGTTAAAACGCCCTCTTACTCAGTAAAGCCCGGCCAGGTTATAGGCGTAGCTGAAAGTTCTAAATCATTAAGCATGCTGGAAGCTAACCTTAAAGGGTATGACCACGCCAAGTATTCTTGGATTGAATGGAAAGAGCCTATAGGCGCCAAATATGTTCGCGTTCCGGGAAGAACGGAAATTCCTGAAAACATTAATGAACAGTTGATAGTTGAACACTATTCCAAATAGTTGTGGAGGGAAAAATGGCTTTTAATCAGTTAGTTTTACCAACAAAAATTCAGTTGGACGAAAAAACAGCAACACCCTTTTACGGTAAGTTCACAGCGGAACCTTACGAAAGCGGTTACGGCCATACGGTAGGCAATTCTCTTAGAAGAATTTTGCTTTCCGGCCTTGACGGCGCGGCGGTAACAGCGGTAAGAGTTAAAGGCGCTGTGCATGAATACAGCACAGTAGCCAACGTTAGAGAAGACGTTATAAACATACTCTTAAACCTCAAGAAACTTAGAGTTAAACTTGACGGTAAAAATAAAGAATATGTTTATTTAACCGCTACCAAACCCGGTAAAGTCACAGCTAAAGAAATACAGGAAGTAACAGGTGTTGAAATTGTAAACAAAGATCTTGAAATAGCCAATTTAGAAGCGGGCGGCAAGCTTGAGCTTGAAATTGAAATTTCACAAGGCAAGGGTTATGTCCCGGCCGAAGATCTGAGCAAAATACAAAGGCCTGCCGGTTTTATCCCGGTGGACGCTATTTTCTCACCCATACTTAAGGTACATTATGACGTAGAACCTGCCCGTGTCGGCCAGAAGACCGACTATGACCGCTTGGTTTTACAGATCACCACAGACGGCACGTTAGAACCCGCTAAAGCTTTGCATAAAGCCGCGGTACTGTTATCACAGTCACTTCACATCTTCACAATAGAAGGTGAGGAAGTGCCGGCGGTACAGGCCCCGGTGGCGGATGAACCGCTTTCCTCAACAGGCAGCGTTTCAGGCGCGGCGGCGGTAAACAGCAAGCTGGAAGAACTTTTAAACCAGTCCGTTGAGTTTATAGAACTTTCATCACGCTCAATTAACTGCCTCAAGTCAGAGGGTGTAAACTCGGTACGTGACTTGGTCAGCAAGACTGAAGACGACCTCAAGATGATCAAGAACTTCGGCACACGTTCACTTGACGAAGTCAAAGAAAGACTTGCGGAAATGAATCTTTCCCTCGGAATGAAATTTTAAGTCTTTTGTTTCGCTTCGCGGGGCGCGGGCGATAGCCTAGCCCCCGTGATAAAACAAAAAAGTTTAAGGTATAAGGAAATATGATTAAGAATACAGGACACAGAAAACTTGGTAAAACAGGTTCACACAGAAGAGCGATGCTCAGAAATATGGCTACCAGCATTATTCTGCACGAACAGGTTACAACCACAGTTCAAAAAGCTAAAGAAGTCAGAAGAGTAGTAGATAATTTGATAACATTAGCTAAAGACGGGCAGCAGATGCGCGTACAAGATACATTAAAAGACAAAGATGCTTTTAAAAAGCTTTTTGATGTACTTGCGGGCAGATACGCCGAGAGACCCGGCGGCTTCACACGCATTTACCGCGCTGGCAGAAGACAGGGCGATAACGCTGAAGTTGCTATAATCAAGCTGGTTGACTAAACCAAACTAGGCTTTTCAGTTAGTTTATCAGCGCAGGGGCCTCATACAAAGCGGGCACCTGCGCTGAACCAAAATAAAGGTGATTTTATGTTTATAGATTATTTGGGCGGGCTTTTTTCTACAGACATGGGTATGGACCTTGGCACAGCCAACTGTCTTATTTATGTAAAAGAAAAGGGTATAGTTCTTAGAGAGCCGTCTGTCGTGGCGGTAGACCGTGAGACGGGTGAAGTTCGCGCCGTAGGCGCCAAAGCTAAGCAAATGTTAGGCAGAACGCCTGCCAACATTATAGCGGTTAGACCGCTTAGAAACGGCGTTATAGCTGATTTTGAAGTTACGCAGGAAATGATACGCTACTTTATACGTAAAGTACACAGCCGCAAAAGTTTACTGCGCCCCAGATTAATTATAGGCATACCCTCAGACATTACCGGCGTTGAAAGACGCGCGGTAGAAGACGCCGCCAGACAGGCCGGCGCCCGAGAGGTATACCTTATAGAAGAACCTATGGCCAGCGCCATGGGTGCTGATTTGCCTATTTCAGAGCCTCACGCCAGCATGATTGTTGACATTGGCGGCGGCACAACAGAAGTTGCCGTTATTTCACTTGGCGGCATGGTTGTGGCCAAATCCATAGACGTAGCCGGCGACGAGCTTACAGACTGCATTGTGCAGTATTTTAGAAGAAAATACAATTTAATAGTAGGTGAAACCACGGCCGAAGACGTTAAAATTAATATCGGTTCCGTTTTTCCGCTTAAAGAAGAGAAGACCATGGAAGTTAAAGGGCGTGACCAGACACAGGGTTTACCGCGCACTTTAACTGTAACGTCAGAAGAGATAAGACAGGCTTTAATGGAGCCTGTGCGTCTTATTGTAGACGTAGTAAAAAGCACGCTTGAAGAAACCCCGCCAGAATTGGCCGCTGACCTTGTGGACAGAGGTTTAGTGGTGGCAGGCGGCGGCTCGCTCCTTCGCGGTATAACTGATTTAATCAGGAAAGAAACCGACATCCCCGTGCACCGCGCGGCGGACCCGCTTAGCTGCGTTGTGCTTGGCACAGGTAAGTTTTTAGAAGAGCTTACGGTAAAAGGTTCCACTCTTATTAAGCACAGATAGTTTTAAACATAAAAAAGCCCCGCTCAATTTGAGCGGGGCTTTTTGCTATGATTGCAGTATGATTTTAAGGGAGTGATGGAATACAACCCATAAGCCTGCCGTCTGAAGCGTCGCCGTAGCCGGCGGTTTTTGCCAGTTGGCAGCCTGCTGATTTTGTGGTGAAATTTGTGCAATATAAACATACCATTTCTATACCGCTGTCACTAATATTACGTTCTAAATGGTAGAAGAACTCATTTGATTGCGGTTTGCTTCTTTCCGCTGTTATGCCGCATTTACTTGTATTGCAGGAAATATGGTAGGTAAAGTTTTTGCCAACGCTTTTTAACGCGGCGGGGCTGTCTTGCATTGTCCATGTGCCCGGCAAGTCTATATCTAAAGAATCTTGTATATCTGCGTTAGCAGGGTACCCCTGTGCTAAAATAACTCTTTCTAAAGCGTCAGAAATTGATTTTAATGTTAAAGTTGCTTCCGCCAGGCGTGATTTTTCCACCGCTTTTGTATACTGCGGCAAAGCAATCGCGGCCAATATGCCTATTATCAATACTACAACTAATAATTCTATTAAAGTAAAACCTTTTTTCATAATATTTCTCCTATTGGTTATTATACAAAAAAGGTTTTACTAAAATTATAAAAAGTTGAATCACGGCACTTCTTCCACGCACATTCCCGGGGGATTGCCCAATGGATACCCTATTGTTTTTGCCAAGTCACAGCCCAGAGGTTTGTCTACATAGTTAGAGCAGTATGTGCACTTCATTGCCCCGCCGGTATCATTCATAGTTTTGGTCAGTATATAGTAATATTTATCTGTTGAGGGCTTGTTTCTTACGGTTGTTATGGAGCATGATGTTGTAGAACAGGTAATAGTATATTTAAAATTCTTAGTAGTTCCTTTTAAGAATGTTCCCTCCAGGGCCCATGTGCCCGGCATTTCAATATCCAGCATGTCTTGCATATCTGCTATTTTTGGATATCCGTGCGCTAAAATTACTCTTTCTATAGCGTCACCTAAACTTTTCATGTTTAACGCCGCTTCCGCCAGGCGTGATTTTTCTACCGCTTTTGTATACTGCGGCAAAGCAATCGCGGCTAATATACCTATAATAAGAACCACAACCAGCAGTTCTATAAGTGTGAACCCTTTCTTCATGAGTTATCCTTTGTGATAATATTTTCGGGGATGTGTAAATAAGGTAGTGTTAATAGTATAATTTAAAAATATGCAAATTACAAGAGAGCAAATTTTCTTTTTACGTCTTAAAAAATCCGGCTTGGCGGTGCCGCACGAAAGCGCGGCAGATTGCGCTGTGCGCCTCTTTGGCGTGCAGTCACAGTTCCAGCAGTTTAGCGAGATAAGTATATTTAACCGCGTACAAAATATAACCGAAGACAGCTTAGCCGCGCTCTTTGACAGCAGAGATATTATTAAGTTATGGGGCCAGCGCAACACAGTACACTTATTTCATAAAAACGATTGGAAGTATGTCAGCGCGGCATATGGTAACAGAAATAATTTTGTAACAAATTTTTTTAAAGATAATATGGAATCGCTTAAAAAAGGCGTTGGGGCAATTGACCGCCATGGCGCCCTAAAACCACTTACCAAGCGCGATATAAGTGAGATTCTTAACGACGCAATCCCCCATGTAACGCATGAATACAGAGACTACGCTTTTATTTTAAAAGCCACGCTGGAGGGCATTTTATTCGCCGTGCCCGCGCGCCCGCATATTAAAGAATATGACCACGTAAGCAAAGTTTTTAAAGCAAAAGAAATAAAAGAATTTAAACAGTTAAAACAGGCCGACGCCATTAAATATATCATGCAAAATTACTTTACCCACTACGCCCCGGCCAGCTTTAAGGATTTTTTACACTGGAGCGGTTTAACCAAAAAAGAAGCGGAGCCCGTTTTTAATAAACTTAAAAAAGATTTAGCCGTTTTTGAGTATAACAAGACGCCGTATTATATGTTTAAAGATGACGAAGATATCAAAATTTTAAAAAATAAAACAAATAAAAGCGTAGTGCGTTTGCTTGGTAAATTTGACCCGCTTATGGTAAGCTTTAGCGACAAAACCTGGGCCATGCCTAAAGATAAATTTAAGCATGTCTGGCGCCCCGCGGCGCACGTGGAAGCTGTGGTTATTGCGGGGCAAAAAGTAGCTGGCACATGGCGCTACGCCATTAAAGGCAAAGAGATAAATTTTGAAATATTTTTATTTAATACGCTGGCCGAGGATGACAAAAAATTAATAAAAATTGAAGCTGAAAAAATAGCGAAATTTCTTAACAAAAAAATAAAATCAGTAACCTATAAAAAAGTAAAATAAAATTATGTTTCAAATAAATAAACCTATTTTTTTTGTAGCATTAGTTTTGCTGGCCTGGGGGATTTTTATGAACATTAATCCGCCAAAAACCACAGTTGTCAACAAGGGGGAAGTTATGGAACTTAGCAAACAGGAAGGCCTTAAAGATATTTATCTTGCCGGCGGCTGCTTTTGGGGCGTGCAGGCGTATTTAGACAAAATACCCGGTGTTGTAAACACGCAAGTCGGCTACGCAAACGGCAAAACCAAAAACCCTACATATGAGCAGGTTTGTAACGAAAACACCGGCCACGCCGAAACCGTGCACGTGCAATATGACGCTAAACAACTTTCGCTTGAACAGCTGCTGCATATTTTCTTTGAAATTATAAACCCCACAGTATCAAACCGCCAGGGCAACGATATTGGCGCGCAGTACCGCACAGGCGTTTATTACATTAACGATAAAGACGTTTACGCCGCCAAAAAAGTTTTTAGCGAGGAACAGCGCAAGTACGAAGCCCCCATTGTCACAGAACTTAAGCCGCTTGAAAATTACTACCCCGCTGAAAAATACCACCAAAAATATTTAGATAAAAACCCGGGCGGCTACTGCCATATTAATTTGGCGGGCGCGGACAAATACGCAAAAAAGCAGGATAAAAAAGACCTTAAAACGCTTTTAAGCCCCATTTCCTACGCCGTAACCCAGCAAAATGCCACTGAAGCCCCGTTCAGCGGGGAGTATGACAAGTTTTTTGAGGACGGCATTTATGTGGACATTGTCAGCGGCGAGGCGCTGTTTTCCTCTAAAGATAAATTTGACGCCGGCTGCGGCTGGCCGTCATTTTCCAAACCCATAGCTAACGTGACCGAAAAAGAAGATTCTTCACACGGCATGAACAGGACGGAAGTGCGCAGTAAAAACGCCGACTCACACCTGGGACATGTATTTGACGACGGCCCGGCGGATAAAGGGGGGCTGCGCTACTGCATTAACAGTGCGGCGCTTAAGTTTATACCGGTAAAACACCTTGAAAAAGAAGGTTACGGGGAATATAAAAAATTATTCAAATAGCGGCGGTATTTTTAGTTATTTAGGGCTATTTTAGGCATTTTTTACCGTACGCGCGCATAATAATTTCAAAAAGTAGTAAATATAAGTTAAAATGTTAACATGCGTAAGATTAATATAGACGCCTCCTCAGGCTCTAGAAAAGCTTTTATATTTTATTTTATACTTTCGGTGCTGCTTTTAATACTGCCCTTAAAGGGGTTTGTAAGCTCGGTAAAAGCGGTGCTTTCTTATGTGTTTATACCGCAGATAAGAGCCGCGCATTCCAGCGTGGAATACTTTGCCAATGTCAGTTCCACCGTCAGAGAACTTTTGGCCATACACAAACAAAAAACCTCTTATGAAGAAGATTTAAAAGAAACTTTACTAATAAAAGAAGAGGCCAGAGTAATACTGGAAGAAAACGAACGCCTTTCAGAAGCAATGCTCCTAAACCCCGAAAAACGATGGAACGGCGTTTGGGCTAAAACCGCCTACCGCGACCCTTCCCGCTGGACCAGCATTATCATAGACAAAGGCACCAATGACGGCGTAAGCGTAAAAAGCGCCGTAATAGGTTTTGACGGCACCAAAATAGGTTTAGTTGGCACTGTTATAGAGGAAGAATTAAACACCTCCAAAGTTTTGCTTTTAAATGACGAGGAGTTTTCCGCCGCCGCGCATCTTGAAGGCACTAGCGAAGACGGGCTGATAACAGGGTCCAAAAGCGGCATGTTAAAACTGCGTTATGTGCCGCTTGGCACGGAAATTTTAGAGGACGAGCTTGTTTATACCTCTAAAAGCAGTGTGATATTTCCGGAGGGCATAAGCATAGGCAAAGTAATTTCCGCCGAAAAAGGCGAAGAAATTAAAACCTCTCTCACGCTTAACGTACGCCCGATAGTGCGCCCCGGTGCGGTTAAAGAAGTGTTTGTCATAACCGGTATTAAGGCGGGTAAAAAATGAAATCAGCTTTACAATTAATTGTTATTTTTATTCTTTGCACGGTAATTCACTGGGCGTTCGCGGCGTTTGGTTCCAGTTTTAATATAAGTATAAATTTTATGCTTACGGTGTGCGTGATAGTGTGCGCCCGTTATAATAAATGGGCGGGTTACACGTTCGCGTTTTTTGGCGGCATGTTTTTAGATTTTTTTGGCGTAAATATGTTTGGCGCTTACGCGCTTACGTTCACTTTATGCGCGGGTATAGTTTATCTTGTTAAGAAACTTCTTGATTTTGAAAGCGTGCTCCCGCAGATGGTGCTGATTTTTTGTATCACTATAATTAGTGTTTTGCTTTATAATTTTACAGGACTTATATTTTCAAAAGGTACGGCCTGGCACGGATTTCAAAGTTTGGTATTTGGCGCGGTCAGTAATTCTATTATCGCGCTGTTTGTGTTTTCTACATTTAACGCTTTGTCTTTGCCCGAGGCTGAAAGCTTCGTTTAATGAAAAAGATTGACGTCTCACCCAGATTAAAAGGTTTATGGATATTAGCCATGGCGGCCTGCGCCGTTATAGCCGTGCGCCTTATTGACATACAGGTGGTGAGGCACAGCTACTACCAGCAGCAGTCGGAGCGTAACCGCACGCAGACAATTTACCAAACGGCGCCGCGCGGGCGCATTATTACGGCGGACGGCGCGGTAGCCGCGCAAAGCGCGCCTGTTTTTAACCTCTACTTTTTTCCTAACAACACTCTCTCCCAGCCGGAATATATAGAAACTTTATCAGATGAAATCGCCGCCGCTATAAACCAAAAAAAGGAAGATGTTTTAAAAAAATTAAAAAACGCCGCCAGAAGCGGCAAGGCCTCTGTCATAGCGGAAAACCTCTCCCCCCAATATACTCTTCCTCTTGCCGAGCTGCAGGTGCACTACAACGGCATTTATCTTATTGAGGAAAGTAAGAGGACATACCCGCTTAAAACATTTGCCAGCCATCTTATTGGCTATCTTGGCAGTATGGAGGGCGCCGCCTGGCGTGACAGAGACAAAAGTCTTGATTACCGTTTGGACAGCCGCATAGGCCGCTTTGGCATAGAAAAGAAATTTGAAAAATATTTAAAAGGTACCGATGGCGGACTGTTTTTGGAAGTGGACCACCGCGCGCGTCTTAAAAGCGTTATTGAAGATAAAAAAGGCCGCCCGGGCGCCGATATTTATCTTACTTTAAACTCTAAAGTACAACAGGCGGCGGACGCGGGGCTTGCGGCCTCTAACACAGGTATAGGCGCAGCCGTGGCGCTGGACCCTAAAACTGGCGCGGTGCTGGCGCTATCTACGTCTCCCGCTTTTGATCCTAATATTTTTGTGCCTTATAATAACGAAGATACTGAAAAAGAAAGAAAAGCCATAAAAGAGTTTAACCTTGCCGTGCAGGGTGTTTATCCTCCGGCGTCTACGTTTAAAGTTATTACGTCCATGGCGGCTATGGACGAGGGGAAGCTTAATGTTAACTCTTCAATCAACTGCCCCGGGTTTTATGATATAGGCGCCAGGGTTTTTAAATGCTGGGGCGTGCATAACCATGTTGATTTTTTTGACGCTATGGCAAAATCATGCGACACCTATTTTTATATTTTAGGTAATCAGATAGGCTCCGCCGCTATAGAAAGAATGCAGCGCAAATTTATGATAGGCGAACCTACCGGCATTGATATTGTTGGTGAAAGAAGCGGCAACCTTTTCGGCCCCACCCGCCGCGCTAAAAACAGAACATATTGGTTTGCCGGCGATACGCTTAACCTTGCCATAGGCCAGGGCGAACTTTTGGTCACGCCTGTTAAGGTAGCGCAGTTTGCGGCGGCTATTGCCAGCAAAGGCAAACTTTGGCGGCCTTATTATGTTGAAAAAATAGTTTCCCCCTCAGGTGAAGTTTTAGTGCAAGGCGAACACAAAGTTATTAAAGAAGTTCCCGCGGCGCCGCAGGCTTGGGAGGATATTTTTAAAGCTTTAAAACAAACTACGGATAAAGGCACCGGCAGAGCCACAAGAATACCGGGCTATGATGTTTACAGCAAAACAGGCACCGCTGAAAACCCGCACGGCAATGACCACGCCTGGATAATGGCCTTTGCCGCGCCCAAGGGCGGCGAGCCTGAAATAGCCGTGGCTGTTTTTATAGAGCATGGCAAACACGGTTCCACAGTGGCCGGGCCCGTGGCTAAAAAAATGATACAGGCGTATTTTGATATTGAATAATTTAAGAGGTTTTAATGTTTAGTTTAAATTCATATTCGGACCAAAGTATTAAAAGAACCCGCGTTGACTATGTGTTTGTCATAGCGGTGCTGTTGCTTGTGCTGATAGGTTCGCTGGCGGTGATGAGCGCGGTGGCGGGCACCAGCCTTAGCGGCGTTGTTGTTAAAAAGCATATAGTGGCTATTCCTGTTGGCATAGCGGCGTTTTTATTCGGCTGGTTTTTTAATTACCAAATTTATGAGGAACAGTGGAAGTGGCTGTACGGGTTTGTAATTTTACTGCTGGTAGGAGTGCTTATATTTGGCAGTTACCAGCGCGGGTCAAAGTCTTGGTTTAATTTTGCAATGTTTTCTATGCAGCCGTCTGAAATTTGCCGTGTTGCCATGATTTTGATAGCGGCAAGTTTTTTACAGCGTAATATGCGGCGCATTAAAGAGCCTTCAGTCATATTTGTACTGTTTGCCATAATGGCGCCGATATTCGGCCTTATTATGAAACAGCCGGACTTTTCTTCCGTAGTTATTTCCCTGCCCGCGCTGCTTATGCTGATGTACTGCGCCGGGGTAAATATATTTTATTTGATACTAATATTTTTGTTTGGCTTTTTCGCGGGTATATTCCCGCTTATTTGGACATATCTTTACCTGCACCCCGATGCCATGGCCGCAAGCGGGCTGCTGCGTTTTGTGGGCGGTATGTCTTCAAATGTTTGGTATATGATTTTATTTTGCGCCCTGGTTATGCTTATAGGATATCTTGTGTGGACGTTGCTTAAGCAATTTAGAATTTATATAGGGTATATTTTCGTGCTTATTGTTTGCGGGGTTATAATAGCGGGTTTTTTAAGTGGTATGGTTGTGGATAAACATGTTAAACCTTACCAGCGTAAACGCGTGGAAGCGTTTTTAGCGCCAAAATCTGACCCTAAGGGCGCGGGGTATAATGTGTTGCAGGCGCAAATTGCCATGGGGTCCGGCGGGGCGCTTGGCAAAGGTTTATTTTCGGGCACGCAGTCACGCCTTGGTTTTGTGCCGGAAAAACATACTGATTTTATTTTGGCCGTGGTAGGCGAGGAAATGGGCCTTTGGGGCACGCTTGGCGTGCTGGCTTTATATTTTATTATACTGTGGCGCATAGTTATGATAGCGTACTCCGCCAGCGACGGTTATGGCTATTTAGTTTGCGCGGGCATATTTAGTATGTTTCTAATTTACGCCATAGTTAATTTTGGCATGCTTATAGGGCTGGCGCCGGTGGCGGGCATACCGCTGCCGCTTATATCGTACGGCGGGTCCAATTTTGTTGCAAGCATGTGGGCGTTTGGCATAGTGCAGTCTATTTATTCAAGGCGTATTTCGTTTAGGTGAGCCACCCAAATATGTTAAAAATTTATAAAATGCGTATTAGGTACGCGCGCGCAAACAGCCTGACGCAGGGGCAAACGGCAAATATTTGGCGTGAGATGCTGTTGTCCTCAGGCCTGCCGATAGCTAAGATGGACAGCGACGCCAGCCGCCCGCGTTTAACATTTGGCCCGCCGTTAGCGCTTGGGCAGGACAGCGAGTGCGAGTACATAGATTTATATTTTACAGATTTTGTTAAAGATACAGAAGCGTTTGAAGCGCTTAAAAAAGCGGAAAAAGGCGGTATAAAAGTGCTGGAGTCTAAAGAGATTCCTTACCAATTCCCGTCTATAGCAAGTTTATCTGATGTGGTGGAGTATGAGGTAATTGGGGTTGATAATTTTAACCCGCCGCCGCTTGAGGATTTTTTAGGCAGTAAAGAAATAATTGTTACCACCGTGCATGAAAACGGGCTTAGAGAGACAGTTGACATAAAACCGTATATTCTCAGCGCCAAATTGGACGGCGGTGTTTTAAAAATAACACTTTGCAAGGTTAACGGACGCAGCGTAAAAGTTGAGCTATTTTTAGCCAAGTGGCTTAATTTGGGCGGGAACGGACAGTGCAATAGTTTTGAAAGTTCGGCAGTAAAAATAATTAAAAAGAATTTATACTACAGTAATTCTCTTGGCGGATATACTTTGGTGTAACTAAGGATTTGATATGAGTAAACATGAAGAAAATGTAAAAGTAGAAGTGCTGGCAAACACGTCGTTTGAAGAAACAAGAGTGGCAATACTGGAGGGCGGCCGCCTGGCCGAGCTTATGTGGGAACGCCGCGGCGCGGTAAACATAGTGGGCAATATTTACAAAGCCACTGTTGAAAACGTGCTGCCCGGTATTTCAAGCGCGTTTGTTAACATAGGCTACGAAAAAAACGCCTATCTCTATATTTCAGACGTGCTTGGCGATGAAAAAAAGAATATAGAACGCGTGCTTAAAAAAGGGCAGGAAGTTATGGTGCAGGTTGTTAAAGACGCCATAGGCACCAAAGGCATGAAGATAACTATGGACGTAACTTTGCCGGGCAGATTTTTAGTTTTAACGCCGCACCAAAGTTTTGTGGGAGTATCCAAAAATATTGAAGATAATTCAGAAAGGCATAAACTTAATGACATGGTGCAAGACCTTGCCGCCAAGCATTTACACGGCATGGGCTGTATAGTGCGTACAGAGGCTGAAGAAGCTACCAAAGACGAGCTTGAACGCGAAGTTAAATACCTCTACCGCCAATGGCAGAGCATAATGAGCAAGTTTGAGTCTTTACCGTCTCCTTCGCTTTTGCATGAGGATATGGACGCTGTGCTGCAGGTTGCGCGCGACATACTTTCCGAAAATATAGAAGTATATATGCTGGACAATAAAAAAGATTATGAAAACGTGATTGATTTTGTTTCCAAAAACTCACCGGAACTTGTGGGCAAAGTAAAACTTTACAAAGGCAAAACACCCATTTTTGAAGCGTTTGATATTGAAGAGGATATTAACAACTTACGCAAAACAAAACTGCCTCTGCCAAACGGCGGCAGTATTATTATACAAGAGGCCGAGTCTCTGTGCGCCATTGACGTAAACACAGGTAAGTTTACCGGCAATAAATCACAGGAAGAAACAGTAACCCAAACCAATATTGAGGCCGCCCAGGAAGTGGCGCACCAGCTGCGCCTGCGCAATATAGGCGGTATTGTGGTTATAGACTTTATCGACATGAAAAAAGCTTCCAGCCGCCACCGTGTGGTTGAGGCGCTTGGCAACGCTGTACGCCGCGACAGGGCAAAAATAAGAATACTGCCCATCACGCGTCTTGGTCTTGTTGAAATGACCAGAGAAAGAAAAAAGGAAAGCACCGGCAGTCTGCTTACGGATGAATGCCCGGAATGCCATGGTTCAGGGCGCGTACTTTCGGCCGAGAGTATGCGTATTAAAATACAGAGAGAAATTTACGACCTTACGCAGGGCCGCCCCGGCGGTAACCTGCGCATAGTGCTGCACCCGCAGCTGGCGGACCAAATAAAGCCTAAACAGTCTATAATAGAGCAAAATATTCACCGTTCTATGAAGATACAGGCGGACCCGCAGCTTGCGTGGGAAGACTATAAAATAGTGCTTGAGTAGTATTTGCGCTGAGAGAGTTTTTATGAAGAAGCTTCTTGCTGTGCTGGCATTTATATTTGTACTGCTGGCCCCCGCTTTTGCCCAGAAAACATATTTGTTTAATGAGGGCAAAAGCAAGGGCAGTGTGCCGTCTATTATCTTAAACGCCACAGTGTTTGTGGACGCGCAGGCAATGGCGCGTAAGTTGGGCGGGGAGAGTAATTACTACTCGCAGTCCCAACAGTTAAGGGTAAAGATAGGTTCTTTTTCCGCGTTATTTACAGCGGGCAAACGCGAGGTAACTGTAAATAATGAGAATACGCTTTTACCGCTGCCCGCCCAGGTTGTAAAATCTAAAATCTATGTTCCGGTGGAGTTCTTTTTAGATAAAAGGTTGTCAGAGGCCTTAAATAAACAACTTAGTTTTTCTGACGGTAAATATTCTTTAGAAAAGTTTTATAATGTGGAATATGTGTCGTCCTCCGCCACTAAAGACGCTTCTTTTGTATTCTTTGCCACGCAGGGCACACTGTCATTTAAAACCAACCAGAAAAACAGAAATATTGTTGAGGTTGAGTTGGAAGGCGCCATTGCAAAACGCCTGGGTACCTTTAAGGTGAAAGATGATTTAATAAATACTTTTTACATAAAATCCTGCGGTAAAAATGAGTGTTTGCGTTTTGTAATGAAGCCCAAAGCAAAAGGCTGGGCTTTTGAGTATGACAACGGAATGTTAGTTTTTAAAGCGTTTGCCAATGCGCAGGCCGCAGGCACCGCGCCGCAGGCGCCTGACGCGCCAGTCATCGCGCCAGCGCAGCCGCAAACGCCTGATGAGGATGATGAAGATGACGGCGACGCTGAAGAGTTAGATGCGGGAGCCTTTTTCTCAGGGCCCGTAATAGCAGCGGCAGAGCCCGCTGTCAAAATTTCCGCCGGTAAGCCGGCTGCTGTAATAACAGCAGCGCCGGCTAAAGGCAAAAAAATGCGTATTATGATAGACCCCGGCCACGGCGGCAAGGACCCGGGCGCCGTCAGAAAATACAGCACGCAGGAAAAAACTATTAACCTTATTATAGCCAAAGAAGTTTACGATATATTAAAAAAGAAAGGCTTTGATGTAAAAATGACCCGCAGCGACGACAGATTTTTAGCGCTTAGCGAGCGTTCTAAATTGTCTAATGATTTTAAGGCCGATTTGTTTGTGTCCATACATACAAATGCCTCGGCCAAGACGGCGGCCAACGGGTTTGAGGTTTACTTCCGCTCAGAAAAAGCGTCCGACGCGCAGGCGGCTGAAATTGCCGCTTTTGAAAACGAATCTTTACAGTATGAGGAAACGCACTTTAACTTTGCCGATATGTTGCTGCGCTCGCTGGCGGTTAATGAGTATGTTAACGAGTCTTCCAAACTTGCGGGTTATGTGCGTAACAGCGTTAAAAATACCAAAGGTATAGGTATAACGGTAAACCCTAACAACAGTATAAAACAAGCTAATTTTTATGTGCTTAAGGGTGTGGATTCCCCGGCAGTGCTTGTTGAGTGCGGTTATATTAGTAATCTTAATGACCGAAAGCAGCTTAACACAAAACTTGTCAGACTTAAAATAGCGGACGGCATAGCCAAGGGCATAATGGCCTACGCCAAAGCCGAAGGTTTTTAAAAATGCCCGCTCTTTAGAGCGGGCATTTTTTATCCCCAAATCTTTGCATATATTTTGAATTTTTTTCTTTTCAACACACCCGCCGTGTCCGCTGCGCTACCCGCCCCAAGTGTGCTGAAAAGAAAAAAATTCAAAATACATGCAAATCTTCGGGGCCCCTGTACGCGGCTTTCAATATATCCACTCTTTAGAAAAATATAAAATTTACTCAAAAAAAGGCTCTCCGGGGTTAGCGGAGAGCCTAAAGTAGGAGGGGATGTAAGGGTAAAATCTATTGTTTAACAAAGGCGGATGCTATGCGTCTGACAGAGCTGCCGCTTTTCTGTATGGTTTGGCCTGTAGCGTATATTTCCTGTGACTGGGTGTTATCAAGTACTACCATTTTAGTATCGCCAAGCGCCAGTAAAAACTTTAGTGTGTGTTTCATAAGAACTCCTTTTCTATATTTATAGGATATCGCATTATTATGATCAAAACCAGGGTCTAAAGACCTAAAAGAGTATAGGCCTTTGGACCTACAAAAATAAGCTGTCACGACGGTAAAATAAAAAAACATTTTTGATGGGTTGTTTTAGATATAAAAGATTTTAAAATTGGCGGATATAGGCCCTTTTATGTGTTGCGCCGCCCTTATTTTGTACAATGGTATTAACTAACCGGGGGTGTTTATGAAAAAGTTTTTATTGGTTTTGACTATGGTGTTGTATGTATCGTTTTCCTTCTCTTTGGAAAATACTTTGCCGGCAGCCGTACAAAACCGTAATTTAGTAACGGAACAGGATTTTTTTGAAGCCGTGCAATCTTTTGCCAAAACTACAGACAGTTCTGAAGTTTTTATGCTTGCCGTAGCGCTTATAGACAGCCCGCCGCCCTTAAAATACGAAAATACGTTGTTTAATGTTATTATCTCAAACACGGCGCAGGATATGAAAAAGTTTTTTGCCTCGGTTATTCTCTCTTCTATGAACGGTAAAAATGTGGAACTTATACCTATGACAAAAGACGTTTTTGCCAGCACGGGGGACGCTGTTATAAAAGGTTACGCGGCCGCTTCGCTTGCCATACTGGCCCCAAAAGAAAAAACTAATGTTGACAGTATTGTAGCGCTTTATCCGCATGATAAAATATTCGCCCTCAAAGCCGTTAACGCGCTTTACAGTGATGAAAACAAAATAATTGCCGCCCTTAAAAAAGCTTCTAAAAATTCTTCCCCTTTAGTGCGCCGCGGCGCGGCGCAGATGCTGGGCACATTTGCTGGTGAGAAGAGTAATAAAATTTTGCTTTCTATGTTAAAGAGCGAGCGTGACTCCGCCGTAGTATCAGACGCGGCGTTTTCCGCCGGGCGTACGCCTGTGCTAACGCTTAAAGAAATGAATAAATGTATTAAGACGGATTTTACTAAGCCCTACGCTTTTGCCTGCGCCCTTACAATAGGCTTTATGACGGGCGACGGGTTTAGCTTAGTTAAAGACGGCATAAATTCTGATAATGAAAATGTGCAGATTAACGCCTTGCGCGCGGCGTCTGTAATGGCCAATACTTTGGCGGGTGATAACGCCAGCGTGTTTTCCCGCGACATAGCTTTTGATAAACAAAATTTAAAAACGCTTATTCCCGCCGTAGCGGCCTTAAGCGGCAGCGGTAAAACAGATAATATAAAAAAATATGCCGAGCAAACGGTAAAAGACTTTAGAAAAATGTTATAACTAAAGTATGAGCGCGATGACAAAGCTGTTTATAGAGTTGTTTTTAGGTTTGGTTATTATAGCTATTGTTGTATACATTTTATTTTGGGTAGCTATAACGTACCTACCCATGCTTTTAACGTAAAAATCCCCCAACACAGCTTGGGGGATTTTCTTTTTTTTGTGCTTCGCATTCCGGTTGTGTCGCTCTCTGCGTTCGCTTGGCTTTCATCAGCGGTTTAAATTTTCTTCGGATTTTGGTGGATTTTTGTTTTTCTTTGCACTCACCGTACGCTTCGCCTTAAGTACTTGCTCGCGCAAATAAAAACAAAAATCCACTCAAACTCCTGTGAAAATTTTCTTCTATAACGGCATTTTATAAAGGCATTTAAAAACAAAATCCCCGGTTGGTTAACCGGGGGTTTTTATTGTCTAAATAACTATTTAGCGCCGCAGCATTTTTTGTATTTTTTGCCGCTGCCGCAGGGGCAGGGCTCGTTGCGGCCGGTTTGTTCATCGTCAGACTTTCTTACCGTTTCAATCTTAGGGCCGTTGGCCTGCTCTTCTTTAAGTTCGGCCTCGTGTTCTTTAATCCACTTTTTCATAGCTTTTACATTTTTAAAGTCCACGCCGTCACGTTCCATACGTTTGGCTATTTCTATACGCCTTAACCTCGGGGTTAGACATTTGCTTTTTAAGCGGGCCGGGTAAGCTTTGCAGTTCGCGCTCTATGCGCTCCTCTATGGTTTCTTTTTTGTTTTCCTTAGATGGCGCAGCGGCGGTGCCTTCGGCCTTTTTGTCTTCTTTCTTTTTAAATGGATTCCAAATCATTATTTCTTAATCTCCTGTAAAATATTAGCTATTACTTCTTTTATAATTTTTGCTTTATCAAAATAGGTTGCGTGTTTGTCTATTACTAACCTGTTGGGGTGGCCGGCCCAAATATCTAAAATCTTTTGGTCTATTTGCAGCGCGCCCTCCAGCGTTTCCGTTCTTACGGCGGTGGCTTGGTAAAAAGACTCGTCCATAGGCGGGGACAGGTGGATAATCATGTCATACCTGGCAAACTCGGCTTCTTTGGTGGTGCCCATGTTTTTTAAAAAATCTTCCTGCCCGTAAGGCCAGTATACCGCGCCGTCAAGGGTGCCGCGGTCGCACACTACAATAGGCGCCTGTGACGACTCGTCCGCCAGTTCTTCAAGTTCTTTTGATACATAATAAATTATTCTCTGCCCGTGGTAGGTGTGTTGGGCGCTGCCGTCTTTTCTGGGGTAGCCGCCGGAGTATATAAGCGTGGCCGCTTCTTTAACAAGTTCAACGTCGTGGCCAAAGCTTTCTTTAATTATGGATAACGCCGTTGTTTTGCCGCCGCTGGGGCCGCCTGTAAGTACGATTCTTTTTTTCATTAGTCGCTCTCTTGTATAGAATTTAAAATTTTTAAATATTTATCGCGCTGCGCTTCAAAATCTTTCATTTTTTCTTTAGGTATTTCTTTTAAGGCTGAGTTGCGGTTTTTCATTTTTAAAAAATCTATATATTTTTTACCCTCGCGTATTCTAAAGTCTAAGTGCGGGCCCGTGCTTAAACCGGTGGAACCAAGGTACGCTATAACTTTACCCTGTTTAACTTTTTCGCCAACTTTAACGTTCATGCTTTTAAGGTGGCCGTAGGTTGTGGTGTAATTATTGGCGTGCGCAACTTCTATATAATTGCCAAAGCCGCCTTTCCAGCCTGAAAATTTAACAGTGCCGTCCGCTATGGCTTCTATAGGGGTGCCAACGGGCGCGGCGTAGTCTATGCCGTGGTGCGGGCGTTTTATGCGTAGTATTGGGTGCATGCGGCCATTGCTAAAGCGTGATGTTATTCTCACGCCTTTAAAGCTTATGGGGGATTTTAAAAACATTCTTTTGGTTACTTTGCCGGATTCGTCATAAAAATCATCTTCAAAATCAAAAGCATAGTTTTTGCCGGCCGAGGCGCCCTCATATTTAGCGGCCAAAATACGCTGGTCCACAATCATGCCGTTGGCTGTAAAATCTTCTTCCCATACAAGCGCGTAGGTATCGCCTTTACGCGTTTCGGTATTAAAGTCTATATTCCAGGAAAATACGTCTGTAAACGCGATGATAATGGGCACCATCATGCCTTCACTCTGCATGGATGCGAAAAGCGAACTCTCTATACTGCCGGCGGCGTTTTGGGTGCGGGTTTTAATTTCGATATCCAGTATGCCTGCCACCAGATCATTTTCCACGGCGGCCACATAGTAGCGGCTTAAATCACGCGTAACAACAAGCATTTTAAACTCTCCCTCTTCGCCTGTTACAAGCATAAAAGAGTCCTGGGGGCGTATTTTACGCGTGTTCATAACAGTGTCAAGCTTGTTGGTTATAGCGTGTATTTGTACGCGGCTCATGCCGGTTTGTTCCAGGCGGGTGTAAAGCGGGGTTTTTTGCATACTGTCTTCTTGCACTGAGGTTACTGGCAGCGGAAGGATGGCGGCTTTTTTAGCTTCTTTATCTTTAACTATAAAATAGATAGAGCCAATGCATACAATTATACAGACTATGAGAAAATAAAACAGAATTTCACTCACTTTTAAGTAGTGGTGATAACAAGTTTTAGCCGCGTTTTTTATTTTATTTTTCATATTTACAAAAAATTAGGGGGACGGGCGCGTCCCCCTAAACTAAACTATTTTTGGTCTTTTAAGAAAGAGCAAAGCGCGATGGAGTTAAGTTTAACTTCCGGCGCGTCGGCCCTGGAGGGTAGCACCACCGGTATTTTAGAACCTACTAAAACAGCGGCGGCTTTTACGCCTTCGGCAAAAAACGCTAAAGTTTTGTAAACCGGGTTAGCTGCGTCTAAGTCAGGAAATACCGCCAGGTCAACATCGCCTGGTACCTGCGCGTTTGTAATGCCCTTTTCAGCGGCAAGCTCTTTAGAGAATGTCATGTAAATATCGTACGGGCCTTCTACCACACAGTTTTTAATTTTACCTTCTTTGTTCATTTCAACAAGAGCATTAGCGTCAACTGTGCTGGGGATCTTTTCGTTCACTTTTTCTACGGGGCATACCATAGATACTTTGGGGGTTTGAACGCCAAGTTTATTAAGCACGCCTACGGCGTTATCTATGATTTTTACTTTTTGCTCAAGCGTTGGGGAAATTAAAATGGCGGAGTCTGACACCGCGAACATTTTTTTGTATCTGCTTGTTTCAAACAAAACAAAGTGGGTAAGTATGGCGCCCTCGGGCACCAGGCCGGCTTCTTTATTTAAAATAGCCTTCATGTAATATTTTGTGTCAACTAAACCTTTTACTAAAAAGTCGCCTTTGCCCTCTACAATCTGCTGCACTGCCAGGTTGCACATGGTGGGAACGTCTGTACATTCAATAAAGGTAAATTTATCTTCTTTAAGGCCTACTTTTGCCATCATTTCTTTAACTGTGGCGGTGGGGCCTATTAAAATACCGCTGCTTATTAAGCCGTTTTCATCGGCCATTTTTATAGCTTCAAGGGCTTCGCTGTTGTTGGCCCCGGGTACTACCACTCTGTTGCTTTTGCCTTTAACTTGATTAATAAGGTCAGCAAAATTTTTGAATTTCATTTTAATATTATCTCCTATTTATATTCTTTTATTATACCAGGGTTGTTTAGGGCGCGGGTGGCGGCCTCTCTTAAGGCAGCTTTCTCGTCCCCGCCGGGGTATACGTAAAAGTTATTTGTAATAAATCTGGTTTTCTTTTCTAATTCTTCTACAAGATAATCGCTGTAGGCAAGGCCGCCGGTAAAAATAATGGCGTCCACTTTACCCTCAAGCACGGTTGCCATGGCGCCTATTTCTTTGGCTATTTGGTAAATCATGGCGTCTAAAGCTTCTTTAGCTTCTTCACGGCTGCAATTAATTGTAGATTTTTCTTTTTTTGCGCCATCGGCTATATAATTTCTTAAATCTTCCATGTCAGATGTGCCGGTATGGGCAATCATGCCGCCGTGGCCGCGCATTTTTTTGCGTATGGCCTGCATAGTGTACTGGCCGTTAAAGCACATACCTACAAGCTCAAGGCCGGGTAAAATACCGCTGCGCTGCGGCGTCATAGGGCCCGATCCTTCAAACCCGTCCGTTACATCTACCACGCGGCCCTTTTTATGCGCGCCTATGCTGATGCCGCCGCCGCCGTGCATGATAATAAAGTTAAGGTCTTCATATTCTTTACCCATTTTCTCCGCCGTAAGCCTAGCTACGCGTTTATGGTTAAGCGCGTGGAAAATAGATTTCCTTTTAATTTCTTTAAACCCTGTATAACGGGCAAGCGGCTGCATTTCATCAACCACAACAGGGTCGGCCGTAAAGCTGGGCTTGCCGATAGGGTCGGCTATTTCGCGGGCTAAAATACCGCCTAAGTTGCTGGGGTGGTGGCCGTTGTAGCCCCTTTTAAGGTCTGAGAGCATAATGTCGTTAATGGCGTATACGCCGCCCTCAATATGTTTTAACAGCCCGCCGCGGCCTATAACGGCGTCTATCTCGTTTAAATCCACATTATGTTCTTTAAGGGTGTTTAGCAAAAACTTGCGTCTTAAAGGTATTTGTTCTGATAGTTCTTTACCGGCGAAGGAATCTAACTCTTCCTGCGAGTATCTTGAGGATGCTTCAAAAACTGTTTTACCGTCTTTGTAATAACCAATATCGTCTGATGTTGAGCCCGGATTAATGACCAGAATATTGTATTCCATAAATACCCCTGATATTATTTATATTATCATTCTATCAAATTAGCGTATTTTTTGATTATAAAAAGCTGCTTTTTTGTTAAATTTGCCGCGTTTAATATACTTCTTACCAAATTTTGCTGGTCTTGCACAGTAAGCGCGGTTTGAAAGTTTAGTTTTGTAAATGTACCCTGTAAGATTTGTGTGACAATATCTATATCTTTGGCTGAAGGTAAATCAGCCAGTTTATTTATTTTTAACTTTTTAAAGTTGCTTGATTTTGATAATTCATAACATGTCAAAACAACCGCTTGCGCCAGGTTTATAGACGGCTGCGCCGCCGCTGTAGGAATGTTTAATATGGTGGTGCATAACGCGATATCTTCATTGCTAAGGCCCGTTTTTTCCTGCCCGAATACTATTGCTGTTTTACCTTTGCCCATCACCTTTTTTATGTCAGGCAGAGAAATTATTTTCTGCTCAGCTTTTCTGTTTTTTAAACTTGTGGCGGCCAGCGAAAAGTTGGTGTCCGCCAAAGCCTCCGCCAGAGTATTAAATGTTTTCGCTTTTTTCAGTATTTTTTCCGCGCCGACTGCCGCCACCGCTTCTTCCAGTACAGGCGGGTGGGCGGCAACTATACGCAGGTCCGCCAGGCCAAAGTTGGCCATAGCGCGGGCGGCGGCGCCGATATTGTTGGGGTTACGCGGACGTACCAAAATTATGGCTGTCATTATTTAGACAGCGCTTCTGTAATTAATTCCGATAATGTCGGGTGCGCGAACACTATGTCACGCAGCTGCGCTGTTGTCATAGCAGCCGTTATGGCTACACTAAAAATGTGTATCATTTCAGACGCGTTTGCGCCCGCTATAGCTGCGCCCAGTATTTTGCCGGAGTCCGCATCAGATATTATTTGCAGTTGGCCCTCAGTTTCTTCTTGTGTAAGCGCACGGCCGTTTGCCATGTAAAAAGCCTTGTTTACTTTTACTGTTTTGCCCAGCTTTTCAGCCTGTGTTTTGTTAAGCCCAACGGAAGCTACTTCAGGGTGAGTGTACATTGCTTTGGGTATTAAATCATTATTGTAAACTTCTTTATGGCCCATGGCGTTGGCGGCGGCAACTTCGCCCTGTTTGCTGGCGGCGTGCGCCAGCAGGCACAGGCCGTTAACGTCGCCTACAGCGTAAATATTATCAACAATTTCAAGCGTTTGCGGGTTAACTTCAATGCCCTTTCTTGTCCAGCCTATGCCTATATTGTCCAGGCCAAGGTCGCCAAGGTGTGCCTCTCTGCCTACGGCTACAAGCACGCAGTCACTCTCCAGCTTTTCGCCGGACTCAAGCGTGATGATTTTTTTATCGCCGTCAACTGTCATATCCACGGCTGTTTTGGATGTCATTATGTTTATGCCGCGTTTGGTAAAAGAGGTTGTAAGTACGCGGATAGAAGTTTCATCTTCGCCCGGTACAAGCGTGGGCTGCATTTCAACAATATTGACTTTTGTACCCAGTGAATTAAAAAGAGAGGCAAACTCGCACCCTATTACCCCGCCGCCGATAATGGTGATAATATCAGGGCGTTTTTGCATGCCGAACACAGTTGAGTTATCTACAATATGGTGTTTGTTGTCGGCAAATAATTTTGGTAAAAAAGCGTGCGTACCGGCGGCTATTATGGCGGCGTCAAAGTTAATTTTTTGCTTAACGCCATCTGTGGTAACTTCTATTTCGTTTTTAGCGGTAAAGGCCGCTTGGCCGCGTATAAAATTAACTTTTTTAGCTTTAAAAAGCGACATTATGCCCATTTTTAGTTTTGATATTACGGCAGCGCGTCTTGCGGAAATCTTTTCCCAATTTGGTGTGGCGTTTACGGCCTCTTCATTAGCTAAAGCCGCAATACCTTTAACAATATCAAAGCGGTGCGCCGCGTCTAAAAGTGATTTGGAAGGTATGCAGCCGCAGTTAAGGCATACCCCGCCTATTTCGCCCTTTTCTATAACTGTTACGTTAGCGCCCAATGCCGCCGCACGTAATGCCGCCGGGTAGCCGCCCGGGCCGGAACCTATTACCACAATATTTTTTGTCATAAATTACCTCATGAAATTTGAATACTTTCGCAGGAAAAAAATCTAAACATATTTTATCATTAAAAATATCATAACAAAAAACTATAATACAAGTATGGATGAAAAAGAAAAACCAAGCTATCACGGCCATAGAGAAAGGATAAAAGCAAAATTTCTTGCCCACGGGCTGGACGGATTTTTAGAGCATGAGGTGGTGGAACTTATGCTTACCTACTCTATCGCGCGTAAAGATACTAAGCCTATCGCGTGGGATTTATTAAAAAAGTTTGGTTCGCTTTCGGGCATTATGGACGCCACGGTGCAAGAGCTTATGGAAGTTAACGGCATAGGCAAAGAGACCGCTGTGTTTATAAAGTTTGCCAGAGGTTTGGTTAAAAAGTATTCCTACGATGTTATAAAAAATACCGATATTATAAGAACGCCTGAAGACGTGGCTACCTATTGCCGCGCGTCGCTTGCCAGCGCGAAAGAGGAAGTGTTTGAAGTAATTTATTTAACCGTAAGAAATACAATTATTAAAACAGAAATTTTATCTATGGGCGAGATTGACCGCGCCAGCATTTCGCCAAGAAAGATTATTGAGGGCGCCTTAAAAGCCAAAGCCGTAGGCATGGTGCTTGTTCACAATCATCCCTCTGGCGACCCAAGCCCCTCTTCAGAAGATATTTCCTTTACGCGGGAAGTTATAAAGGCCGCTTCCGTCATGGGCATTTTAGTGCACGACCATATTATTGTTGCGCGCGGCGGATATCATAGCCTGCGGGCAAAGAATCATATATAGGCTGCGTAAGCACACCAATTTTTGCGTTGTCTATACTATTGGAGGGCGGAATATAATCCAACAGCGGTATCTCGTCAAAATATTCAAGGTAAGTTAAAATGTCATCAATATGAGCGTCTATAAACTTTAACGCTTCCTTCCAACTGCCGTCAAAAATGTTGTTTTTAAGGTAAACGCCTTCACGCCCCATATACCTGTAGTGCCAGGGTTCGTATGGGTTGGCGTCCGGGCCAAGCGTCATTACAAAACCGTATTTTTCGCTGTTCTTGGCAAGCCAGGCAACCTCTTTGCCGTTTTTAATAAACGGGCGTTTTTTTCCTCTAAAATCTACGGTTGTGCCAAGTAAATGTTGTGATGTGTAGCCGCTGGCGGCGTATTTGGCCATGCCTCTTCTGGCGTATTGCTTTTTAATTTGTTTTTGCTGCGCTGGCGTGCGGGTGGCGGAGAGTATGGAAAGAGTAAGCTTTTCTCTTTTAGCGTCACGCATCAGGCGGTCCAGGTCCGGCATGGTGGCGGCCGTTAACTCCAGCCCGGGCCTGCACACGGGTATTTTGCCGCCGTTAGAATTATGTTCGTCTATCTGCATAAGGCAGACTGGTTCGTACTGGTCACCCACAGGGTACTGGTCTATTCTTCTAAAAACTTCTAAATTGCCCACAACAAAGCGCAGGGCAAAAGCAAAAGCAAATTCGTCCGCCAAAACAGCTTCCGCGTTTATCCCCTCAAACGCCAAAATTTTATTAAGCGCTTTGGTACGCGCCGGGTTTGTATGTTTGTTTTGGGCAAACACTGCTGATGTTATAAATATAACAATAAATGTAAACAAGATGTATTTTTTCATAATTTTAATGTACACTATAATTGTAATTTGGGAAACACCCACTTATAATTATAATGATAATTTTTAAATAGTGTATACGTAGTATGGTGTATTAAATTTATTTGTGATATATTTATTATGCTGTGCTTATGGAGGGAAAAATGGTAAGAAACATCAAGATTTTTGCTGTGCTTTTGGCGGGGGTATTTGTTTTTGCGGCTTGTGATTCAAGCAGTGACAGTCCTTCCACCCAAATATTTTCTGTTTTAAACACACAAACCGCAACCGTATACAGAGATAATTCCGTAACAATTTCTTCTATGGACGCCAGTGTGACCACAGACGGTAAAGGCGGGATGACCGTTTCCACCTACGTGCCTGTTGTAAGCGGCGGCACCATTGCCTGGACTAAACAGAACGAAAACTTCCAGCATGAAGATCTGGTAAATTCTTACTACGACGCGTACAGATTTAAAAGAGAAGTGTCAGACACCGTAACAAGCGGCGGCACAACCATAGATTATACCGCCACAAATTACCTGCTTGTAGGCGGCAGAAGAGCGGGGCTTAAATATGGTGATTTTGGGTATTGGTCGGAAACGGTAAAAGCCAATGTAACGGGCGACACTGTTGAGGCAAACCCTAATTATTCCGTGACCAAAAGAGATTGGGCCACATTTTTAGTCTATGACCCGGCCATGAAACCCACAAATTTACCTACAGATAATGAAAATGACTACACTTTCTCCGGCCGTGTGCTGGGTGGTGTGGACCTGTATAACAGCAACGGCGATTTTGTGGAAACCTCAGCCATGTCAGGCGACGTTACGCTTAACGCTAATTTTAAAGACAGAACCATGAGCACAGACATGAGCCTGACCGTAGGCAGCGACAAATGGTATGACCTTAACGTAAGCACCACCAACGGCGTGCAGAACGACGGGTCCTTCACCAACGCTTCGGGCGGTACAATTAACATAACCGGCGACTACGACCAAAATAACAAATACGCCAAACCTATTACAGGCGGGTACAGCTCTGAGTTTAACGGGCAATTCCTTGGCGAAGACGGCAAAATACCGGCGGAAGTTATAGGCCAGTTTAACCTGCTTTTCAACAGTCTTAACGAGGCCGGTTACAGGCCGGAAGTTTACGGCGTATTCGGCGCTAAAAGGTAATTAAGTTTTGATGAACAGATTAAAAATATTTTTAAGCATTGCTGTGGGGGCGGCTGTTTTGGGGGCTTGTGATTCAGGCTCTTCCGGCCCCTCACAGCAAATTTTTACTGTTCTAAACCAACAAAACGCTATTGTTTTTAAAGACGGCGGCGTAAGCGCCAGCACTATGGACCCGGGGCAAACAGCCGGCGGTAAAGGCGGCGTTATCGTAAACGGTTATGTACCTACAATATCTGGCGGCGTGTTAAATTGGGTTAATAAAGAAGTTTCTTTTGAACAATCTGAGATGTCAGGCGAAACCGCCAACGCTATGGTTTTTAGCAAAATTGAGCAGGGCAGTGAAGTCAGCTCAGGCTCAGTTTTAGATTATACAACAACCAGCGTTCTTACGCTTGGCGGCGTTAAAACAGGCCTTAAGTACGGCGACTTTGGCTATTGGGCGGAAACAATTGCCGTTGACATACGCGGTAATTTAGAAACCCAGATGACAAAAGATTTTTGGGCCACAATGTTAATTTATGACCCTGCTTACAGGGCCAGCATGATACCGGAAGACCCATCTACATACGCTTTTAGCGGCAATGTGCTTGGCGGGGTGGACCTTTACAATGACCAGAATGAAGTTGAAGAGACTTCCGCCATTTCAGGCAGTATAACGCTAAACGCTAATTTCAGAGACAAAACCGTAGACGCGCAAATGGATTTAAATATAGGCACTGATAAATGGTACACCGTTAATTACATGGGTAACAGCGGTATAGGCGCGGACGGCCAGGTGCAGGATAATGACAGTTTGACATTAACCGGTTATGATGATAACCAAAAATACTCCGCCCCAGGCACAGGCAATATGAGTTCGTATTTCCAAGGGCAGTTTATGGGGGAAGCGGGCTACGTGCCGGAAGAAGTTTTGGGCCACTTTGACATACATTTTGACGCGTTAAATAAGATGGGCTACAGGCCCGATATATACGGCGTTTTCGGAGCAAAAAGATAAAATATTTCTACAAAACCCTTATATCCTAAGGGTTTTTTTATGCGCGGCGCACAGGCTGCGGCGATGGGTCGCGTAAAGTTGTTAAACATAGTATAATGGACAAGGCATGTTAAAAAGTTATCTAAGCCCGCTTGACGGGCGCTACTTCAACAAAACATATAATCTGCCCCAGGTAATGGGGGAGCACGCTCTTACGCAAAACCGTGTAAGGGTAGAGGTGGAATATTTTAAAGCACTCTGTGCGCTTGGCCTGCCCGGGCTGCCCAAGCTTAAACCCGCGGAAATTAAAATACTTGATTCTATTTTACCGCTGAAAGAGGCCGACTACCAGGTTATAAGAGACATTGAATTTAAAGGCTATAAAGATATTAAGGCAACCAACCATGATGTTAAGGCTATAGAGTATTTTCTTAAAGATAAGCTTGTCAAAACCAGCCTTAAAAACCGTCTTGAGTGGATACATTTTGCCTTAACCTCAGAGGACATTAACTCCACCACCTACGCGCTTATGCTGCGTGACGGGCTGGAAGCGGTAATACTGCCGGAACTTAAAAAAATACAAAAAGTTTTAGACCAAATGTCTAAAAAATACGCGGGTACCGTGCTTTTGGCACGTACTCACGGCCAGGCCGCAGTGCCCACAACTTTTGGTAAAGAATTTAGAGTTTTTGAGTACCGTTTAAGACGCCAGATAGAGCAGTTAAGTAAAATGGCGGTTTCGTGCAAGCTTGGCGGCGCGGTGGGTAATTTTAACGCGCACATGGCCGCTTTTGAAAAGATTAACTGGCAGCGTTTCGCGGCCAAGTTTATAGAGTCTTTTAATAAAGGCCATAAAAACAAAATTTTCTTAAACGAAGTCTCCACGCAGATTGACCCGCACGACACTTACGCCGAACTTTTTGACAACCTGCGCCGCGCCAACACAATACTGTTGGATTTCAGCCAAGACGTTTGGCGTTATATAAGCGACGATTTTATTAAACAAAGAACTATAGACGGCGAGGTAGGTTCTTCCACCATGCCGCAAAAGGTTAACCCGATAGATTTTGAAAATGCCGAGGGCAACCTAGGCCTGGCAAACGCTATGTTTGGGTTTTTCTCGGGCAAACTGCCTATCTCAAGATTACAAAGAGACTTGTCGGATTCCACCGTATGCCGCAATTTTGCCAGCGCGTTTGGTTACTGTATGGTAGCGTACGCCGCCTTACTCAAAGGGCTTAGCAAGATTGAGGTAAACCAGGCTAAAACCAAAGAGGCTCTGTTGGCGCACCCGGAAGTATTGGCCGAAGCCTACCAAACAATACTGCGCGCGGGCGGCGTTAAAAACCCGTACGAAAAACTTAAAGCGCTTACAAGGGGCCAAAAGATAACGGACGCCTCTTTAAAAGAGTTCATAGACAATTTAGACGCAGACGTAAAAATAAAAACAAAACTTAGAAAACTTTCAGTACAGAATTACACCGGTATAGCGGCGTTTCTGGCTAAAGGTACAAAGTAAGGGGACAAGATGATAGACATAGTTAGCGGCGGCCAGGCCGGTGATGAGGGCAAAGGTAAAATATCTGCCTATCTTTCTTATAAAGGCAATTATTCTTACTGCGTGCGCGTAGGCGGGCCAAACGCCGGACATACGGTAATTTTTAACGGTAAGAAATATACCTTAAAAAATATCCCCTCCGGGTTTCTTAACCCTAAAACAAAGCTGGTTTTGGGCGCCGGGGCATATACTAAACTGGAGTGGTTAATGGCGGAACTTGAGGCAACAGGCACCCATGACAGAATCATAATTGACCCGCACGCCGTGCTTATTAATGACGACCAGACCAATGCCGAAAAAGGCGACGAACATTTTATGGGCAGCATAGGCAGCGTGGGCACAGGCCTTGGCCAGGCGGTAAAAGACCGTATTGAACGCCGCAAAATTACATTTGCCAAAGACGAACCTTTGCTTAAACAGTATATCCAGGACGTGCCGGAACTGCTTAACAAAGCCCTTCTTAATAATGAGGATATTTTGCTTGAGGGCACACAGGGCATTAAATTATCCTTATTACACGGGGAATACCCGTTTGTAACCTCACGTGATACAACGGCCTGCACATTTTTGGCCGAAGCCGGTTTAGGCCCCAAAGCTGTTAGAGACGTGTACGTTATATTTAAACCTTATGTCAGCCGCGTGGGCCCGGGCCCGCTTACGGGTGAAATAACGGAAGAAGAAGATCTGGAAGTTTACCACACCAAGGGCGGGGAAGTAGGCTCCGTCAGCAAACGCTTAAGACGTATTGGTGATTTTGAACCTTACTACGCTAAGCGTGCGGTTGCCATAAATAACGCAACCAAAATTGCCATTACCCACATAGACATGTTTAAAGGTAATGATAATATTAAGTCTTATGCTGATTTTACGCCCGAAGCCAAGCAGTTTATTGAGGGCATAAACGACATGATGAAAGATATTTACCCCAGCCCAAAGGTTGGCATGGTATCATTCGGCGCGGAATTAGAAGACGTTATAATGTTATAAAAAAGATATTAATAAAGCCCCGCTTACAAGCGGGGCTTTTGTATTTGCTATTTCTTTAAAAACTAAGGCTTAAATCCTATTTTTTTAGATTCTTTTTCGTCCGCCTGTAATAGTGCGTTAATAGCGGTAATTACATCATCCACCCGCTTATCATTCTTCTCCATATAAAGAAAAAGCGTTTTTTCTAAGGCGGTCAGGCGGCTGTCCGCCCTATCGGCAAATTGTTTGCTGAGCGCGTATTGGCGCAGCGCTACAAAGGTTCTTATTATTTCTATATTTATAGCAATTGCGCGTTTGCTGTTAAGCACGCTTGAAAGCATAGCTACACCATGTTCTGTAAAAACATAGGGCAGCTTTCTGCGGCCGCCGTGTGAACTTGATATTCCAGTTTGGAATCTCAAGTTTTCCCATTCGTCTTTTGTTAACCTAAACATAAAATCCTCCGCAAAACGTTCGATATTTCTTTTAACGGCTTTATTTAGGTTGAATGTTTCCACCTGGTAAAGGGCAGCTAAGTCGCTGTCAAGCATAACCCGCTGCCCGCGCACAAATAAAACTTTGTTTTCTATTTTTATAATATCCGTCATGTGTTAATTATATGAAAAAGATTAAATATGTGTCACTATTTTGATACTATTGTTACTTATATGGACCGGTCACAATTTGTGACCTCAAGTTTGCTAATCGTTATTTGACACTTTTTGGTATTTTAGTTATAATAATAACAAGGAAAAAGCAGGCCCGGGCGTTAGGTGAACAGCCCAAAATTGCTTAGAGATCCGCGAGATAACAAAAAATGTACAGTTATCTTGCAGGGTTTTTTTTATTAAAAATGAACAAGGACTATGAGAACTTACGAAACAGTAACAATAGTTAAACCTCAGCTTTCAGACAACGAAGTGGCTGAGTTTTTAAACTCTGCAAAAGAGTTTGTAACCAAAGCAGGCGGGGAAATTGTCTCCGAGGAAAAGCTTGGGAGAAGAAGATTTTCCCACGAAATAAACCACGTCAGAGACGGGTTTTATGTGTACTTAAAGTTCAAAGCTGAACCTGCTTTCATTAAGAGCTGGGACGATATGGCCAAGTTAAATGAAAATATTCTCCGCTCTATAGTTATGCTGTCTGTTGAAGTTAAAGCCAAACAGCCGGCTGTAAAATAGGTTTATTATGGCAGCACAAATAAGAATACCGGAACAAAATTTAGTTCTGCTTACGGGAAGACTGACAAGAGACGCTAACACGGCATTTACCCAAAAGGGCCAGGCCGTAAGCCGTTTTGACATAGCAGTCAACCGCAGGTATATGGACGCCGGCGGCAACTGGCAGGATGAAGTAACATTCGTCCCCGTTGTGCTCTGGGGCCCTTCTGCGGAACGCTCAAAAGACAGACTAAAAAAAGGTGTGCCTGTGCATGTTGAGGGCCGTCTTATACTTAATGAATATACAGGTAAAGACGGGCAGCAGCATAAAATAATGCAGGTTAACTGCAGAAGAATACAGATTTTACAGTCTGGTTTCTCAGATTCGCAAGAGTCAAATTCAAGTGCTGCATTTAGGGACGACGCTCCCGTAGACAATGAACCATCTATAGACGATGATGTTCCTTTCTAAAAATTTACAAATAACAAGAGGGAAGTAAAATGTCAGAAGAAAACGTTAAAACAACTGAAACCGCCGCTCCCGCAGCAGCCAGATCAGAAAGGCCGGAAAGAACAGAAAGACCCGCAAGAGCTCCTTTTGCCAAAAAACGCTTTGAAAGCAGAAGAAAAGTTTGCAAACTTTGCGCTGATAAAGTTGACCATGTTGATTACAAAAACTTTCAGTTTATCAAGTCTTTCACAATGGAATCAGGTAAAATCCTGTCCAGACGCATTACAGGCACATGTGCCAAGCACCAGCGCCAAATTGCGTCCGCAATAAAAAGAGACAGAAACTTGGCAATCTTGCCATACTCACTGCCCAAAAAATAATTTTGGTATTGCCGGGCGGTTTATAGTGATATAAACGGTGCAATATCTAATCTAAGGAGACAGAATTACAATGAAAGTCATTTTAAGAAAAGACGTAAAAAATTTAGGCACGGTGGGCGATGTTGTTGAAGTTAAACCCGGTTACGGCAGAAACTTCTTATTACCCCAGGGCCTGGCTGAATTAGCTACCCCCGGCGCCATAAAAAATTGGCAGCTTGGCGCGGAAAGAAGAGCTAAAAAAATAGAAGCCGACCTTAAAGCCGCCCAGGCCGTTGCCGCTAAGCTTAAAGACGTTGTGCTCACATTTAACAAAAGCGTAAACGCTGACGGCGTAGTATTCGGTTCAGTTAACAAGGCCGACATCTACAAAGCTCTTACAGAACTTGGCCATACAGTCGCCAAAGAAAACATTGAACTTGATATGCCTATAAAGAAACTTGGCGAAACAGATGTTAACATCTATTTCAAACCCACGGTTTCTGCAGTAATCAAAGTAAAAATAGAGCCCGTAGTAGTAGAAGCCAAATAAGCATTTAAAAAAAAGCCCGCTCATTTGAGCGGGCTTTTTTATCCCCAAATCTTTGAGTTATTTTTGATTTTTATTGTTTTGACACACCCCGTCCGCCCTGTGGGCTCCTCGCGTCAAGTGTGCCAAAACAATAAAAATCAAAACTAATCTCAAATCTTCGGGGCCCCTATATATAAAACTTAATTTTTCACTTTCAATTCTCGTATCCCCCGAAGCGAGCTAAAATCAAAAGAGCCCCTTATTGGGGGCCCTTTTGATTTATCTTAATTTTTATCTTAAACTAGTATGCTTTTATAAGGTCATAGCCTGCGTTTTCTAAGGTGGAACGGTAGGCTTCGCCGTCTTTAACGTCTATAGTACAGTCTTTAGCTCCTATGCCGCCGCTGCTTTCAATATAAAGCCAACAGGCAAACTCGCCTTTTTGGTCATTAAAGTTAACCTCAAAGCGTCCGTCTGGGTGGCAAGCTATGCCATAGGTAAAATATTTTGTTTTATAGCCGCTCACATCCGCCGCGTAAGTGCCGCCGCTAAGGTCAATATCCAGCATATCCACACAATCTTTATCATATGCTATTGCAGAGGGCGCTATGCCTGCCATGGCATACCGCTGGCCTGCCTTTTCAAGCGCGCTTATAGTTGTTGCCACTTCGGCCGCGCGGCTTTTTTTAACGGCTTTTGTGTATTGCGGCAGCGCTATGGCCGCCAAAATACCTATAATAAGCACTACAACCAATAACTCTATTAATGTGAAGCCCTTTTTCATATTGTTCTCCTTTAATTCCCTCTTTTAATGAGTATAATAAATTATCGGTTAAATAAACAGGGCATATATTGTCTTGCATGTGCAAAAATATGGTTTATTTTATAGAATATGATTACGATATCAATGGGGGACAAATGTCACACACTAAACACTTACAAAGAACGCCGCTTTTTGACGCCTGTGTTAAGGCTGGCGGCAAGATGGTTGACTTTCACGGCTGGGAGCTTCCCATACAATTTGCAGGTATTATAGCTGAGCACAACGCCGTGCGTGAAAGCGCCGGTATGTTTGACGTTTCGCACATGGGCCAGCTGCTTATGACCGGCAGTGACGCGCACAAATTTTTAGAATATACTACCTCAAATAAAATTAAAAACACTCCCGGCGCGGGCACCTATACCCACGTGCTTAACGAGAACGGCGGCGTAGTGGACGATGTTGTCGCGTTCTGTCTTGAGCAGGACAAATATATGGTTGTGGTAAACTCCGCCACTACCAACAAAGATTTTGAATGGTTTACCAAGCAAACCTCAGGCTTCAATGTTTCTATTGAGGATGTTAGCCAGCATTTTGGCATGATAGCGCTGCAGGGCCCCAAAGCGCTTGAAATAGCGGATGAACTGGAGGAAGAAACCTCAAAACTGCCCAGGTTTAATATTAAGGAAGAGGTTATTTTTGGCCAAATTTGTTACATTACCCGCACAGGCTATACTGGGGAAGACGGTGTTGAAATTATGGCGCCCGCCAAAGCAATACAAAATATTTGGGATTTCTTTTTAGAACGTGAAGTCGCGCCTTGCGGCCTTGGCTCTAGGGATGTGCTGAGGCTGGAGGCCGGGTATCTGCTGTACGGCACGGACATTGACGATAACCATACATCCTACGAGGCAAACTGCGGCTGGGTTGTTAAGTTAGATAAGCCGGACTTTGTGGCCAAGCAAATATTACAGGCGCAAAAAGAGTTTGGCGTTAAAATAAAATTAACGTCATTTAAACTCACGGGCGCGGGCGTGCCAAGGGGCGGCTGCAAAGTTTTGTTTAAAGGGGAAGAAATAGGCAGTTTAACCAGCGGCACATACTCTCCTTTATTTAAAGGTATAGGTAAAGGTTACGTAAAAAACATTTTGCAAGAGGGTGACGAGGTGGAAATACTGGCTGGGGAAAGAAAAATGCCGGCTGAAGTTGTAAAAAGTTTTTATAAAAATAAAGTTTAGAGTTTGGCGACAAACCACAGGAGAGAATATGTTTGACCAAGAAAAAGCTAAATACGCAAAAACCCACGAATGGGCATTTATAGACGGCGACCACGCCACCATAGGCATTAGTGACCATGCCCAGCATGAAATCAGCGACATCGTTTTTGTTGAACTGCCCAAATTAGGCGCCAAAGTAGAAGCGGGCAAGCAAGCCGCTGTTATTGAGTCAGTAAAAAGCGCGTCAGACGTTTACTCCCCTTTGTCAGGCGAAGTTGTTGAGGTTAACTCACAGGCCGCTAACGAGTCTTCTATAGTAAACAAAGAACCGCACGGTTCGGGCTGGCTGTTCAAAATTAAAATGTCAAACCCCAAGGAAGTTGACTCTCTTCTGACATTTGACCAGTACAAAGAAATGATAAAATAAATTTTGTTTCTTATACCCCCTGTAAACTTTGCAGGGGGTTATTTTCCAGTTACAGCAGAGGTTTTTATGTTTATATCAAACAGCGCGGAGCAAAGGCGTGAGATGCTTGCCTTGCTTGGCCACAACACAATAGAAGATTTAATTAAGCAGGCGGCCCCGGGCCTGGCGGAAGTAAAATATAATTTGCCCGCCGCGCTTACCGAGGCCGAACTTTTTGCCCATATTGACGCCGTAGCCGCTAAAAATAAAACAGCGGTTAACTTTGCCGGTGCGGGAGCGTATGAACATTTTGTTCCCGCCGCGGTTAACGCAATCAGCGGCAGGGGCGAGTTTTTAACAGCTTACACCCCTTACCAGGCCGAGGCCAGCCAAGGCACCCTGCAAGCTATTTACGAATACCAAAGCTGCATTTGCGCTTTGTTTGACATGGACGTATCCAACGCGTCCCACTACGACGGCGCTACAGCACTGGCCGAAGCTGTGATAGCGGCGGTAAAAATAAAAAATAAAAACACCATTTTAATACCGCAGGCACTCCACCCGCATTATAAAGAAACTTTAAAAACTTATTATAAAAATACGGATATTAAGTTTGTAGAAGTTTCCTGCGCTTCCGGCCCTATGGACGCGGCGGATTTAAAAGCAAAGCTTAATGACGGCGTTGCCGCTGTTGTTCTGGCCAACCCCAACTTTTTTGGCGCGGTGGAAGATGTAGATACTCTTAACGCGATAGTAAAAGAAGCTGGAGCTTTGCTTATAGCGTCCGTCAACCCTTTAAGCCTTGGCGTGCTTAAAACCCCGGGTTCTTACGGCGCGGATTTTGCCGTTGGCGAGGGCCAGGTGCTTGGCAATAAACTTAACTTTGGCGGGCCGTTCCTTGGTATTTTTACATGCAAAAAGGAACACGTGCGCAGTTTGCCCGGCCGTGTTGTAGGCATAGCCAAAGATAAATATGGCGAACGTTCTTTTGTGCTTACTTTGCAGGCCAGAGAGCAGCATATAAGACGTGAACGCGCCGCCTCCAACATTTGTTCTAACCAGGCTTTGTGCGCATTAAACGCCGCTATTTACCTTACGCTTTTAGGCGCTGAAGGCGTTAAAGAAGTGTGCGGGCTTAACCTTGAGAACGCGCATTATTTAAAAGATTCTTTGGCCGCTTTACCCGGTTATAAAATTAAATTTAACAGCCCGTTTTTTAATGAGTTTGTTGTAGAGTGCCCCGTGCCCGCAAACAAGGTAATTAAAAAACTTGCCAAAAAGGGTGTTGTGGCGGGATATTCTTTAGAAAAATTTGGTAAAGAATATAAAAACTGCCTGCTTGTATGCGCTACGGAAACTAAAACAAAAACGGACATTGACGCTTACGCCAAACTTATGGGAGGTATTTAATTATGAAGAAACTTATTAAACATAACGAGCTTTCCATAGAAAAATCAGTACAAGGCAAAAGAGGGATTGTTTTTAGTAAAGCCTCAGCGGCGGATAAATATTTGCCCGCTTCCGCGCTTAGAACAAGCAAAATTAATTTGCCAGAACTTAGCGAGTTTGAAGTGGTGCGCCACTTTACCAACCTGTCCCGCTTAAATTATTCTTTAGACACGCATTTTTACCCGCTTGGTTCCTGCACTATGAAGTACAACCCCAGAGCGTACGAAGCCGTTGCCGCTATGGCGCCGTTTACAGACGTTCACCCATATGCGGACGAATCTTTAGCGCAAGGCACCTTGGAGTTTATGTATAACTTAGAGCGTGATCTTAGCGATATCTGCGGCCTGCATTCATTTACGCTTCAACCCGCAGCTGGTGCGCATGGCGAGTGGACAGGCGTGCTTATAGCCAAAGCTTTCCACAATGCTAACAAAGACAAACAGCGTACCGAAGTTATTATCCCCGACACAGCGCACGGCACCAACCCGGCTACCGCCAACATGGGCGGGCTGACTGTTGTTAACATAAAATCAGGCGCGGACGGTTGCGTGGACTTAGAAGCTTTAAAAGCTGTACTCGGCCCCAAGACGGCGCTTGTCATGTTAACAGTGCCCAATACGGCTGGTTTATTTGAAAAAGATATTAAACAAATATCACAAATGGTGCATGACGCCGGCGCTTTGCTTTATATGGACGGCGCCAACTTTAACGCGCTTATAGGCATAGCCAAACCGGGCGAGCTTGGCGCGGATATTTTGCACCTTAACCTGCACAAAACATTTTCCACCCCGCATGGCGGCGGCGGCCCGGGCTCTGGCACTGTCGGCGTGGCGGAGCGTTTGGCGCAGTTTTTACCCGGCCCCGTGGTTGTTAAAAAAGGCGATAAATATACCTTTGAAACGCCCAAAAAATCTATCGGCCGCGTAAAAGCGTTTCACGGTAATATAGGCGTACTGCTTAAAACATACTGTTATATCAGGCAGCATGACGGCGATACTCTTAAAAATATCGCGCACAACGCTATACTTAACGCCAATTATATTAAGGAAAAACTTAAAGAGTTTTACCCCGCTTTCTTTGACCGCCCGTGCATGCACGAGTGCGTGCTTACAACAGACGGCAGCAAAATGCAGGGTGTAAAAACATTGGACGTAGCTAAACGTCTTTTGGATTACGGCTTTTACGCGCCTACGGTATATTTCCCGTTAATAGTGCCGGAGGCTATTATGATAGAGCCTACGGAAACGGAATCCAAAGATATGCTGGATAAGTTTATTCTTGCTATGGAAAAAATATTTGAAGAGGCCGTACAGTCACCCTCATTGGTGACGGACGCGCCGCAAACACAACCCGTAAAAAGAATAGACGAAGTAAGCGCGGCCAGAGAGCCTAACTTACGCTGGTAGTTGTTTACAGTAAATTTAAATTAAGGAACACCGATATGAATTTAGAAATTTTTGCCCCTGTCACAGGGAAAGTAACTCCTATAGAACAAGTGCCTGACCCGGCGTTTTCAGAAAAAATGCTTGGCGACGGTATCGCTATAGACCCTGAAGCTGGCGTAATTGTAGCGCCGTTTGACGGCACCATTTCCAGCCTGAACGAGAACTTGCACGCCATCAGCGTGACAAGTGCGGGCGGGGCGGAAATTCTAATTCATATCGGCGTAGAAACAGTAGCGCTTAAAGGCAAAGGTTTTAAAGCTTTTGTTAAGCAGGGAGACACCGTTAAAAAAGGTGACAAAATGCTGGAAGTTGATTTTGACTTTATCGGCGCCAACGCGCCCAGCAAGCTTGTTATAGTAATTGTCACTAACCCTATGGAAACAGAAGTGCACAAAACCACGGCCGCGACGGTTGAAGCGGGCAGAGATTTTATTTTAAATATAGGCGAACGCAGACAAGCGGCGGAAGATTCTTCCGGCCCCGAAATAATTTCAACACCTGTTAAAATTATTAATAAAAACGGCATTCACGCCCGCCCGGCCGGCGTAATGGCAAGCATTGCCAACAAGTTTTCTTCTAAAATAGAAATTGCCAAAGGCGACAAAAAAGCCAGCGCCAAAAGTATAGTTTCAATAATGGGCCTGGGCTTAGGTTATGAAGATACTATTACCATTCACGCCGCAGGCCAGGACGCTGAGGACGCTATAAAAGCGTTAATGTCCGCCATTAAAGAAGGGCTTAACGAAACCGAAGAAGACCACGCCGCGCCCGCCCCGCAGGCCGCCGCGCAAAACGACGGCGCGGACTTAACTAAAGAAGCCAAACTGGGCGGCATCAGCGCAAGCGCTGGTTTTGTAACAGGCAAGGCCGTGCTTATTAAAGAAGAAGAACTTGCCATTCCCGCAACCAACCAAGGCCCTGCCAAAGAGGCCGAAATACTTAACGCCGCCATCAATAAAGTAAAAGAAGATATTAAGGCTGAATTAGCGGCTGCCGGCGGAAAACAAAGCTTTGAAGAAATTTTAAAAACACATATGGGCATTTTGGAAGACCATTATCTTTTAGACAGCGCAAAGTCTTTTATCTCATCTGGCCAAAATGCCGCGCAGGCTTTTGTAAGTGCTGTATCAAAAAGTGTGGAAATACTTTCCGCCGCCCAAAATGCGCTTATTAAAGAGCGTGTGGCGGACTATAAAGATTTACAAAAACGTGTTGTTATGGCAGTAACGGGCGCCAAACCCAAAGCGTTAAATATAGCGCCCGGCAGCATTTTGGTAGCGCAGGAATTTTTGCCTAACGATATTTCTAAATTAGACAGTAATGTAGCAGGCGTAATATCCGCCGCAGGCTCGGCCACTTCACACGCTTCTATCATGCTTAGAAACGCGGGCGTGCCGGCTTTGGTAAACGTGGGCGATGTTGTGCTGGGCATAAAAGGCGGCGAGGATATTGTACTTAACGCTACTGACGCTTACGCTGTATTCAACCCGTCTGACTCTGTAAAAAAAGAAGCGGCGGCGCAGGTAGAAAAAAATAAAAAAGCGTCAGAAGAAAACCTGCTCAACGCGGGCAAAGAAGCCAAAACTACCGACGGTGTTTTAATAGCCGTTGAGGGTAACGTAGGCAGCTTGGAAGAAACAGAGAAAGCCGCCAAAAGCGGCGCCGACGGCCTTGGCTTAATAAGAACAGAATTTATTTTTGCCGCTTATAAAACAGTACCCACAGAAGAAGAACAGTTTAAAGCGTACAACGATATTTTAACCGCCATGAACGGAAAACCCGTTACCTTCAGAACATTTGACGTAGGCGGCGATAAACCTGTGGCTTACATGAATATCCCCCACGAAGAAAACCCGATAATGGGCCTAAGAGGCGTACGTAACTACGAGGCCAACAAAGAGCTTATCACCAACCAAATAAGAGCTTTGCTCCGCCTAAAACCGCAGTCAAACGTGCGTATTATGATACCCATGATTTCCTCCGCCCGTGAACTTGACTATATGATAAGCGTATTTGAGCAGGAAAAGAAAAACCTTAACATGACCGAAAACTATAACTTGGGTATTATGGTAGAAATACCGTCTGTGGCTATTTTGGCCGACAGGTTTATAAAGCATGTAAATTTCTTTTCAATAGGCACTAACGATTTAACGCAATATACCGTTGCCATAGACAGAGGCAACGCGCAGCTGGCCAAATACTCCAGCAGTTTTAACCCCGCTGTACTTACATTAATTAATATGACCGCAAACGCCGCTAACAAGGCAGGTAAAAAAGCGGGCGTATGCGGCGGCATGGCCAGCCAGGTAAACGCCGTAGCTTTATTAATAGGCCTTGGCGTAAGAGAGCTTGCGGTATCCGCGCCGGAAATTGCTAATATAAAAGCATTGATAAGAACATTAAGCGTTAGCGAATGCGAAGCGTTCGCGCGTGAAGCCATGAGCCTTAGAAGCAGTGTAAACGTAAGAGAATTAGTTAAACAAAAATACAATCTGTAAAAGGATAAGTATGAAAGCGATATTTTCAAAAGTAGCCGGGGTGTTTAGCACGCTTGGTAAAGCGTTAATGCTGCCCATAGCCGTACTGCCGCTGGCAGGACTGCTGTTGGGTATTAGCCAAAAAGAAGTTTTGGATATTCCGTTTTTGGCGGCGGCGGGGCAGGCGGTTTTTACTAACCTTCCCGCTATATTCGCGCTTGGTGTTGCCATAGGGTTTTCTAAAGACAGTAACGGCGCGGCGCCGCTGTCTGCGTTTGTGGGTTATATAGTGCTGATAGAGGGGCTGCGCGTGCTTAACCCGGCCGTTGATATGGGTGTGTTCGCGGGTATTATAATGGGTATTTTAGCGGGCGTGTTTTACAACAAGTTTTATAATATCAACCTGCCGCAATATTTAGCGTTCTTCGGCGGTAAAAGATTTGTTCCCATTGTTACGGGCGCAAGCGCCGTTGTTGTGGCATTTTTGGCAAGTGTGCTGTGGCCGCCAGTGCAAAACGGTATTTCCGCGTTGGGCACATGGATTATAGAATCTAAAGAAGTCGGGTTATTCTCCTTTGGTTTTGCCAACAGGCTGTTAATACCGCTTGGTTTGCACCATATCTTAAACAATCTTGTCTGGTTTGTATTTGGTGATTTTACAGTAGTAAGCGGCGGCGTAAGCACTGTAGTGCATGGGGATTTGACCAGGTTTATGTCCGGCGACCCAACGGCGGGCGCGTTTATGGCGGGCTTCTTTCCGGTAATGATGTTTGGTTTACCTGCCGCTTGCCTTGCTATGCTGCTTAACGCTAAAACGGCTAAACGTAAAGCCACGCTTGGTATTTTGGCTTCTATGGCTTTTACCAGTTTTCTTACTGGTATTACAGAACCTATAGAATTTAGTTTTATGTTTTTGGCTTTCCCTCTTTACTTGCTGCATGCTTTGCTTACGGGTATTTCCATGGTGGTTATGGATATGCTTAATATTAAGCTTGGCTTCGCCTTTTCAGCCGGGCTGTTTGACTTTGTGCTTAACTGGAATAAATCTACCAACCCAAGCGGGCTCTTGATAGTTGGTTCCATTTACGCCGTGGTTTACTTTGTGGTGTTTTATTACGCCATTAAAATATGGGATTTAAAAACGCCCGGTAAAGAAGATGATGATATTACGCCTGTGCCGCAAAATACCGCAAGCTCCAACCCTAATTCCCGCGGGTGTTTATATTTAGAAGCGCTTGGTGGTAAAGAAAATTTAAAAGTAATAGATAACTGCGCCACACGCCTAAGGCTTGAAGTAATTGATAATGAAAAAGTTAAAGACGCCGTGTTAAAATCACTGGGCGCGCGCGGCGTGCTTAAACCTGGCGAAGGCGTGGTACAGGTTGTAATAGGCCCCCAGGCAGACGTTATAGCCAGCGAAATTAAAAAAGAGGCGGGTAAATAATATGCGTCTTATAGTGCCTGAAAATATCGGCCGTTACGCGGCGCAGCTGCTTAAAGAGAGAATGCATGGCAAAAAGAAGTTTACTCTCTGCCTGCCCACGGGCAGCACGTCTGTTGATATGTACAAAAACTTCCGCGCTTTGGTTGACGCGGGCAAAATGAGTTTTAAAAACGTGACAACGTTTAATATGGACGAGTATATTGGCATAGAGGCGGACTGCCCGCAGTCTTACTGTACATTTATGCGCCAGCACCTTTTTAATTATGTCGATATCAAACCCGAAAACGCGCACATGCCTGACGGCAACGCCAAAGATGTTGCGGCGGAGTGTATTGATTATGAAGAAAAAATAAAAAAGGCCGGCGGTTTGGATTTGGTTTTTGGCGGAGTGGGGGAGAACGGGCATATAGCTTTTAATGAGCCGTACTCATCACTCAACGGCCGCACGCATAAAGTATTTTTGACCGAGAGCACAATCAAAGCCAACTCACGCTTTTTTACCCCGCCCGATATGCCGCCAACCACAGCTATTACAGTTGGCATGGGTACAATAATGGACGCTAAAGAAGTTGTAATTTTAGTAACCGGTTTTAAAAAGGCCGAAGCCTTGCGCGCAGCTATAGAAGGCCCCGTTTGCAGCAAGTGGGTAATATCGGCATTGCAGCTGCACCCCAAGGCGGTTATAGTGGCTGACCAGGCGGCTTGCACTAATTTAGAGCCGTCCACCTTCGAGTACTTTAAAAATTTGAAAGACGAATATTCTGAAATTGAAGAGCTTTGTAAAAAAGATTTATGTTAATAAAAAACGCCAAATTAATTTTGCCTGACACTGTGCGTGATGGCGCCGTTTTGATTAAAAACGGGCGCATAGAGCGTGTGATTACTGAAGGTAATTTGCCGCAGGCTGAGCATGTGTATGACGCCTCCGGCGCCTACTTGGCCCCCGGGTTTGTAGACGTGCACATACACGGCACAGGCGGCCACGGCACGGAGGACATGACGGCGCAGTCTTTGCTGGATATGTCGCTAACGCTGGCGGGGCTTGGCGTAACATCGTTTTTCCCCACGCTTTACCCGGGCAGCAAAGCGGAGATGATTAAAAATTTAAAAGGTATTGTGGGCGCTTTTGGTAAAGAGCAGGGCGCTAAACTGCGCGGTCTGCATCTTGAGGGGCCGTTTATCTCGCCCGAGAAACCCGGCGTAATGAAACCGCAAGATATTTCACCTGTAGATATAGATTTTATGAGTGAGCTTGTTGAAGCGGGCGAGGGTAAAATAAAAATAATGACATTCGCCCCGGAGGTTGACGGCGCGGATAAATTGATAGACTTTGCCGCTAAACACGGTATATTTTTACAAGCGGGCCACACAAACGCCACTTATGAACAAATGATGGCGGCACGCGCTAAAGGCATTAGCCATGTTACGCACTTATTTAATGCTATGTCACCATTCACGCACCGCGCCCCCGGCGCGGCGGGCGCGGCTATGATGGAAGATTTCAGCGTTGAAATTATAGCCGACGGCGTGCATGTACACCCAGCCGTAGTATCCTTTTTAGGCAGAATAAAAAAGCCTGAGCAAATTGTGTTGGTGACAGACGCTCTTAAACCTACCGAGCAGCACGGCGGCCCCATGCTGGCCAACAGAGAAGCGGTTAAACTTGACGGCGGCGTATTTAAAAGACTAACGGACAATGTTATAGCAGGCTCCGCCCTTACAATGTTACACGGTATAAAAAATTTAGTTTCTTACGGGTTCCCGCTTGAAAACGCCATTCTGGCGGCGGCAAGCAATCCGGCTAAAATACTCGGCGTTAAAGACTGCGGGGTGGTTATGGCGGGTATGGCGGCCGATATCACATTGTTTGACGCTTCCTTCAATCTTCAAAAAGTATTTATCGACGGCAAAATTCTCTCATAATTAAATTTATTTGCGGGTAAACTTATTATTTGATATTATGTATATATAGTTTTAAAGCCGAGGTAGCTCAGTGGTAGAGCACTGGTCTGAAAAACCAGGTGTCGACAGTTCGATCCTGTCCCTCGGCACATTTTATTTTTATTGCATTTAATGCAATAAAAATAATCCCCAAACCTTTGGCCGTTTTTGCATTTTTATCAGTTCGGACACACACTTCACTCGCATAGCTCGTTACGGACAAGTGTGCCCCAACTGATAAAAATACAAAAACGGCTCAAATTTTTGGGGCCCCTGCCGCCATATTGGCGGCCTTAATTTTTTTGTGCGCTTCGCGTCCCAGCCAGTCGCTCTCTGCGCTCGCTTAATTTTCAATAAACGGAATAAAATTTCTTCGGCTTTTGGCGATTTTTGAATCTTTTCGTTTTCACCACATCCACCGTGTTGCCCGCACCAAATGTGCCGAAAACGAAAAGATTCAAAAACCACTCAAAATCCTGTGAAATTCACGGGCACAACGGCACTTATAATTATCTAATAACGCGTACGGCGTTTTTATGTAGAATAATCTTATGAACGGGTTTCTTATACAATCGCAGCCTTTAACGGTGCAGCAGCATATGGCGCTTGACGAAGCGCTCGCTCTTGCCATGCCTAAAAGCGAGGAGCAGTTTTTCCTGCGTTTTTATAACTGGGGCGGCGTTAACAACGCCATGACATTTGGCTACGCCCAGTTTTGGGCGGATATTGAGCGCGAGGCAGAGGCTAAAAATTTTACCGGCCCCATGGTGCGCCGCCCAACTGGCGGCGGCGTGGTTTACCATAACGGCGACTTAACTTTCAGCTGTATTTTTACTTCGCCGCTGCGCCGCGCGCAGGAATTATACGACAAGCTGCACGGCGCTATAAACAATAAAATTAATTTAAGTATGGCCGGTAAATCTGACGCGGGTATGTACGCCCCGTCGCTAAACGGCGCGGCTAACGCCTGTTTTGCCAACCCTGTGGAAAGTGATATTGTGGACGCACAAGGACGCAAAATACTTGGCGGGGCGATAAGGCGCTTTGATAATGTTATTTTATACCAAGGTTCTTTGCAGGACGCCGGCGCGCGTGATAATGAGGACCTGCAGGATAAAATAAAGCAGGCGGTTGCCCGTGAATGGGGTTTTATTTTCGCGCCCTACAGCATAACGCCGCAGTTAAACGCGCGTATGGAAGAAGAGTCTAAAAAATATTTAACTGATGAGTGGAACCAGAAGTTTTAATGAAGAACATTGTAAAGTTTTTTATAGCCGTATTTTGCTTGCCGCTGGTCTTTTTCTTTTTAAAAGAGATCAGCGTGTTGGCGTGGCATATAACATTAAATTTTAAAGTGGCTTTATTTTTTATCGGGGGCGGCATTCTATATTTACCGCTGCATTTTTTTGTGTACGATTTTTCGCGCCCGTACGTGGCCGCGCATGAGTTTACGCACGCCATAGCGGCGTTATTTTTTGGCTACCAGGTAAAATCCGTAAAAATTAAAAAACGCAGCGGCGCGGTTAAATTAAATGACTATAACGAGGCCGTTGTGCTGGCGCCGTATGTGCTGCCGTTGTATTTTGTGATGTGTTTGTTTGTTTTCGCCGTGCTTACCTACAACGGGTTTAACGGGGAATACTATAAAAACGCCTATTCTTTTGTGCTGGGGTTTTTGTTCAGTTTTCATATAACACATACGGTTATTACTCTGACCGAGGTTACCCAGCCGGACCTGCGTATGGCGGGCGGGGTAGTTTTTTCTCTGTTTTGTATAACGCTGTTTAACCTGCTGTTTATAATGCTGTTTATAGCGCTGATATTCCCTGAAAATATAGCCGTTTGGCCCACATTAAAGAGCGTTTTTACGCAAACATTTGTATTTTGGCAAAAAGTGCTAAACTATATTATATACCACGTTATAGAAATTTTACGGTTATGACAAAAAAAAGTGAACCTAAAAAAAGAAGTTTTTTAACTACATGTTTTATAATCACAGGCAAAGCAATAAAAATTTGCCTGGGGCTTGCCATAAAAACATTAACTTTTTTTATGCTTTTGATGGTGGTGTTGTCGGCGTTGTCATGGTTTTTATTTATTAAATATTTTAACGCGCAGCAGGTGTCGGAACTGCTGGCGGTGGAACTCCAGAAGGTAGTGGGCCGCCCGGTTGCCGTTGGCGCGGTGGAATTGCAGTTTTTCAATTTTGCCAAAATAGACAATGTAGTTGTGTTTGACGAGGAAATTACATCTGGCGCACCTATTTTAGAAGCCGGCGAAGTGTTGCTGCAGTATGACTTGTTGCCGCTGCTCAAAAAACATATTCATATTGAAAGCGTTGTTTTAAAAAACCCCAGGTTTGTTATCACAAAATCCCCGGAGGGCAATTTTAATGTGCCGCAAATTAAAGTTGCCGCGCCAACCGTAAGCGCCCCGGCCGCGCAGGCACAGGACTTTGCCTCCAGGCCTATTACATTTAAAATAGACGACTGGGAGATTGATAACGGCACATTTGTTTTTCGCGATATGGCCACAAATCATACGCAGTCTATTTACAGTGTAAACATGAAGTTTACGGATCTGGACCTTAACAAACGCTCCCGTTTTGAGACAGACTTTACCGTGCGCAATTCTTTTGGCAATACCATGACGGAAGTTTTGGTTAAGGCGGGCGGGCATGTGAATTTTGCCAATTTTAACTGGCAAAAATTTAACCTTAGAAATACCGATATTTCGCTTTCTTTTTTTAAAAAACCGGTTACTATAAATATGGATATGGATAACCTTAAAAACCCGTTTATATCGCTAACTATGAACATACCCGCGCTTAATGATGAGGACCTTTCTTTATTTTTAACAAAACCTATGGGCATTAATTTCCCGGCGGCAAAGGTGTCTGCCAATACTTCGCTTAAAAACGGTTACCAGCAGTTTGCCGTAACCAAACTTAGTTGGGCGGGTGCTGATATAAAGGCCACGGCGTCGGCCAATTTGCAGTTTGAAAAGGACAAACCCGTAAAAGGGGATTTTACCGTTAAGACGGACTATTTTAATCTTGCGGATAAACACAATATTTACGGTGAGATAAAACAATATAACCTTACAGGCCAGGCCAGTGTAAATATGAAGGCGGATTTTGCCGAAGGCAAGTTTAATATCCCTAATCTTGAGGTGCAGCTCAAAGAAGCCGCTGGTAAAGCAGGCAAATTAAACGGCGGGTTTAATATAGGCGCTGTTACGGGCACCGCTTACGCCAAAGATAATTTTGCCGTGTTGGGCGCTAAAACAACCACGGGCACGCTAAAAATAGGCAAGCAGACATTTACCGAGGTCGCGGGTACCTGTGAATATAAAAAGAATACTTTAAACGGCTTTGTTACGCACGCTAAAATAAACAATGTCCCCATGAAGCTGGCGGTGGATATTTTTAATTTTAAAAGCGATGTAAGACGCAGAATTACAACTAAGCTTTATATGCAGGAAATTGATATTATGCCGTTTTATGAGGTTATTGAAGACTTTGTTTACGCCATAGCTAAACCTTCTAAAACCAAATTCAGCGCGAAATATGAGGGCGACGACCTGGGCTGGCTGCATATGTTTAAAGACGGCATACCCAACTTTATGCGCAATTTTAAAGGCTTTATTACGGCGGATTATTTTAAATCAACGGTGCTTTCCGGCAGAGATTTACTGGTGGAGTTTGACCTTACGGGCCTATTGCCGGGGTTGGGGAAATTAGACGGTAAGTTAGACGCGCAGCTTGAAAACGGCACCATATACCAGCTGGAAAAAAAGGCCGAGCAGGAAAAAGCTTTGGGCATAGTATTTCAGCCGTTTATCGTCATGCACAGGATGGAAAAGGCCGGAAGTTTTAAGATTAACCAGGCTTTAAAAGACGTTAATTATAAAAAAATACTTCTCTCAACAGATTTTAAAAACGGTAAAATGGATATATTAAACGTTTACAGCGACGGCGGCACATTAGGCGTGGCGGCCAAGGGCAATGTGGACTGGGCGCAGGAAAAAATGGACGCTACCATATGGACTATATTCCGTAACACATCGCGCTCAGGCGCTTTGGCGGAAAATCTGACCGACGCTTCCGGCGCGCCCGCGCTGTCATTTAGAGTGCATGACAGAATGAGCAGCCCCAAGGTGGAGATGCTCCGCCCCAGAACAAGCGGCGCGGAAATAAAAAGTTCTATAGAAAAGGGCATAAGAACAGATTTTTCAGACGCTAAAAAATTTAAACCCTAGAGGATTATGATGAGAAATAAAAAACTGGATATTCTATCGCTTTTGCAGGAACACGGCGCACTTTTGGACGGACATTTCTGCCTGCCCTCAGGTATGCACAGCCAGCTTTATATACACGCAATTTCTCTTATGGCCCGCCCGCATATAGCGCAAAAAGTAGCACGCGCGATGTCTGATAAATTTACTAAGGAAGTGGACATTATCTTTGCCCCAACGGCGGAAACCTCGGTAATCGCGCAAGAGGTGGCCCGTGTGCGCGGGGTGCGCTCAATGTTTGCCGAAAAGTGCGAGCAAGGCTACCTTACACTTAAAAGAAATTTTATTATTAAACCCGGTGAAGCAGTGCTTATTGTAGACGACGTGTCAGTATCGGGCAAGAAAATAGAACGCGCCATTAACCTGGTACGCCAAATGGGCGGCAAGGTTATTGGGGTGAGCGTGATTGTAGACAGGTCCAGCGGATATTTGACCATCAACGTGCCATTGCGCGCGCTGGTGTCTTACCCGCTCAAGTCTCACCCGCCGGCGCAGTGCCCGCTGTGCAAAAGCAATATACCTTTAAATAATAAAGAAGATAACAGAGGAAAATAAATGATAGATATAAAACTAAAAGCCAGAGAAGAAAAACGTGTGTCCGCAGGCCACCTTTGGATATTCTCTAACGAAATAGAAAATTTGGACAAAACAGCCCAGCCCGGCACCTTATGCCGCGTGTTAAGCTCTGACGGCAGAACTGTGGGGCATGGCTACTTTAACCCCGCCACATTAATAGCGGTGCGCTTACTTAAGCGCGGGCCGGAACCCTTGGAAGATGACTTTATTTTTGAATATATAGACAACGCTTACACCTACAGAAAAGAAATAGGCATAAGAAAGTACGGCCGCATGGTATACGGAGAGGCCGACATGCTGCCCGGTCTTGTTATAGACCGCTATAACGATATTTTAGTTATAGATATTTTAACCGCCGGCATGGAACTGCTTAAAGACGATATTTTAAAAGCGGTTAAAAAAATATTTAAACCTAAAGGCGTTTTACTGCGTAACGACAACTCTTTCCGCGCTATGGAAAACTTGCCCTTAAAGCAGGAAATAATCGGCACTGTGCCGGAAACACTGACGGTAGAGGAAAATAAAGTTAAATATGAAATACCGGTATTAGACGGCCAGAAAACAGGTTTTTATTTTGACCAGCGTGAAAATAGGGAATTTTTAAAACCGTATTTTAAAGATAAGTTGGTGTTGGATTTATATTCTTATGTTGGCGGTTTTGGCGTATACGCGGCCGCTAACGGCGCGGCGCAGGTATGGGGTACTGATTCCTCCGCCCTGGCTGTAGAGTACGCCAATAAAAATGCCGAGCTTAACGGTGTTGCGGATGTTGCCGTTTACAGACGTGACGACGCTGAAAGAATACTTTCCGCCATGGGCAAAAAAGAATTGCCCGACCAGCCCGACATGGTGTTGCTTGACCCGCCGCCTTTTGTTAAAAACCGCAAAAGTTTACCGCAAGCCATTCAGCTTTACGTTAAGTTAAACCGCATGGCTTTAGAAGGTTTAGAGCCTGGCGGCTATCTGGCTACATCATCTTGCTCACACCATATTACAAGAGAAGTATTTGTGGATATTATAAGACAGGCAGCTTTCAAGGCCGGCAAGCGTGTTGTTATGCTGGAACTTAGAGGCGCGGCTAAAGACCACCCGGTGTTAGTAGGCATGCCGGAGACGGAGTATTTACACTTTGCGCTATTGCAGGTAAGGTAAGATTTAAATAAAAAAAGCCCGCCAAATTTTGGCGGGCTTTTTTGTGTCTAAATATTCAGTTTATTGATAAATCAATACTCAAATATTTTGGCGGGGGAGGTGGCGCCTTTTATCAGGCGCAGACGTTTGGCTTCTATGTTTATTTCACGGGAAATAATTTCACGTACGGCGTCGTTAGCAAGGCCGCGCTCCGCCGGGGCTTTTACCCATACCTCGTAGGCGTCTTCGCTTTTTTTAACAAGTTTATTTTGCTTAGAATCAGCGTGTACTTTTACTTTTATGTACATATTGTTCCGTGGGTAAAAATCCGCGCCTTTGCGGGCGCGGTATTATTTGTTATTTGCCTATTAAAGAATGTCTTGTCATTTCTTTAGGTTTTTCTACGCCCATAATCTCAAGTATTGTAGGCGCTACGTCACCCAGGCAGCCGGTGGCTTCCAGCGTAACGCCTTTGGTGTCTTTGGCTACGTAGATAAGCTCTACTAAGTTGCAGGTATGCGCTGTTTTGGGCATATCCGTTTTTTCGTCCCACATCATTTCTGCGTTGCCGTGGTCTGCGGTGATTAGGACGGTGTAGTCATTGGCTAAAGCGGCGTCTACTACTTTACCCGTGCATTCATCGGTGACTTCCACCGCTTTGATTACGGACTGCATATTACCTGTGTGGCCCACCATGTCGCAGTTGGCAAAGTTAATTAAAATAAAATCATATTTGCCGCTGTTAATGTGCGCTACGGTTTTGTCTGCCACAATATAGGCTTCCATTTCCGGGTGTTCTGCAAATGTAGCGGGGTCAAAGCGGCCTTTAATTTCTTCTCTGTCTTCACCGGGGAACGGTTTGATAAGCTTACCGTTGAAAAACGAGGTTACGTGTTTAAACTTTTGTGTTTCAGCTATTCTAAGCTGCTTTAAGCCTTTTGCGCCAAGCACCTCGCCAAGCAGGTTGTTCATGCCGTCGCCGTCTGTCATAGATGGCAAAGCGTTAAACTCAAAAGCGTCGTAATATTTGGTAAGCCCGCAGAAAATAACTTTGGCAAATCTTTCTCTTTTGCCTGGATACTGCGGGTCAATAAAAGCGCGGGTAAGTTCTATAGCTCTGTCTTGGCGGAAGTTAGCGAATATCACGCTGTCGCCGTCGTTTACGCCTTTGTAATCACCAATAACGGTTGTAGGTATATATTCGTCCGTCATATCCGAACCGTCGGGCGTTTTGCCTGTGTCGTAAGCGGACTGCACGGCTTCTTCAGCCGTGGCGGCGGTTTTTTCGCCTTTGGCGGATACGATAAGGTCGTACGCTTTATTAACAAGCGCCCAGTCCTCGCTCCTGTCCATGTTGTAGTAACGGCCTGATACTGTAGCTATGCGGCCCGCGCCGTATTCTTTCATTTTGGCTTCCATTTGGCGTACAAAGCCAATGGCGCTCCTGGGCGGGGTGTCGCGGCCGTCAGCAAAAAAGTGCAGGTAAATTTGTTTAACGCCTTTTTTAGCGGCGTGTTCTATAATTGAGTACATATGGTCTTGGTGCGCGTGCACGCCCTCATCCTGTACAAGGCCCATTATATGTAATGCGGTGCCATTATTTACGCAGTTATCAATAGCGTCTTTAAAAGGTTTTGAATTAAAAAGCGAGCCGTCTTCAATAGTGTCTCTAAGTCTCTTGAGTTCCTGCACTACTATTCTGCCCGCGCCAAGGTTAAGATGGCCAACTTCGGACGAGCCCATATATCCGGCAGGTAAGCCTACCATTTCGCCGGAGGCTTCTATAAAGGTGCTTGGGTAATCGTTAAGATATTTGGTTACGTTGGGTGTTTTGGCTAGTTTAACTGCGTTGTGGCTGCACTGCTCTCTGCGGCCCCAGCCGTCGCGTACTATAAGAACTACTTTTTTCATATGTCTGTGTCTCCTTAGGTTGCTTACTATAATGTTAAATTTGTTTTACACCGCAAATTTTGCGGGTTTGAAATTCTTCCAGGTCCGCAATGGTTTTGGCGCCGTGCTCTTTAAACTTGGCTAAAAAGTGGTAGAACACTTTCTCTGTCATTTTAACGTCTGCCATAGCTCTGTGCCAGCCTTCATTGCTTAGGCCAAGCTCGGTCACTATATTACCAAGATTATTTTTTTTAAACGTGCCGTTTTTTCTGGCGAATTTAAGCGTGTCCAGCACAACCGCGCGCGGCAGCCTTAAGCCGCACAGGCCAAGCTCGTACGCTAAAAAAGGTATATCAAAATCAGCGTTATGGCACACTATCACGCTGTCTTCAAGTATGCTGATAAGCTGCGGGGCGATGTCTATAAAATACGGCGCTTCCGCCGCCATGGCGTTGGTTATGCCGTGTATGGCGCTGGCCTCGGCCGGAATAAGGCAGCCCGGGTTTATAATTGTGGAATATTCACTCTTGGCTATCATAGCGCCGTTGGTAACAACGGCCACTTCGCATAGTCTTGCGCCTTGCTGTGGGGAAAGGCCGGTGGTTTCAGTATCTAAAAAAGCGAATTTTACTTCGTGTATAAGTTTATCTCTTAATTCCATATATAAATAGCCGCCCTGGCAATTACCCCTATAAGCACCGCAAAGGCGGAACCTACGTATAAGTTAAAAGGTGAAAGGTCCAAAATACGCTTTTTGCTGGCGTATATTGACATTAAAAACCACGCCGGCACAAACAACAGCCACAAACTGCCGGGTATCAGACATAGCATATAAAGCACCGCGCGCTGTAGAGTGGTTATGTATGTTTCGTTAGGCGCCGTAAGGTCCAATAAATTTTTGTCTATTTCATAGGCAAATATAGCCAGCGTCATCATTCTGGTAACCGCTATTAATCCCACAAGAAAGCTTACCCACCTTTCCGGAAATAAATTCCACCCTTCCGTTAAATCAACATCGGGTGAAAAGACAAAAACAGTTAACAGCATAAGCAGGTGGTGCAACACAAGTTTTTGAAATCTGGTTAATCTTACCGCGTGTAAAACATTTTTTTCAAACATTTTATCTATGATGTAATGCAACAGTGTAATTACCGTAATAGCGGCGTACCCTTTTATGGATATCCCCGCAAGGCTGAACCAGGTTAAGCCCAAATATTGCCAGGTTAAGGCAAGCGCCAGTAATACAAACACAAGCACATGCGCCGCGCGGCCTTTGTGCGAGTCCGCCTTCCACTGGTAAAATTTGTTTGGCTGCAGCACAAAGTCCGTCAGCATCATAGCCAAAATTAAACGCCAAAATACTATCATAATCTCACCTTATTTAAGAGGTAATGTAAAACTTATCACGGCGCCCTTACCCGCCGCCGCGTTAGCGGCCTTAATAGCGCCGCCGTGCGCGTTAACTATCTGCCTTGATATCGTAAGGCCCAGGCCGTAGCCTTTTATTTCAGAATCTGTTGTTTTGTGGTACTTGTCAAAAATTGCTTCAAGCTCGGCCTCTTTTATGCCGGGGCCGGCGTCCACCACTTCAACATAGGCGTTTTTATCGTCTGTCTTATACGTCAGCATTATAGCGCCTTTGTCCATAAACTTTATGCTGTTAGACAGCAGGTTGGTTACAACGCGGCTAAGCTGCGTTTCATCGCCTAAAATTTGTTTGTCGCTAAGCAGGTTTAGCGTTATGGTAATGTTCTTTTTTTCAGCTGTCGGGCGCAGCAAGTCCGCCGTTTTGGTAAACATGGCTTTTGCGTCAAAAAGTTTTTTGTCCGGGCGCAGCATACCCGCTTCCAGCTTAGAGGCGTCCAAAATATCCTCAAGCATACCCGAAAGGTTGTTTACAGACAGTTTTAGCGTGTCTATATATTCTTTTTCTTCTTCTTTGCTGAATTTGCCGCTGGCCAGCAGGTCAACATAGCCCTGCATGCCCAGCACGGGCGCGCGCAGGTCATGCGCCACTGCCTTAAACACAAATTCTTTCATTTCGCTTACCTGCTGTTTTATTTGCAGGTCACGGTAGTCTTTAAGGCTGGCCATCATGGAATTAAACGAATCTATAAGCCCGTTAAACTCCCGCCAGTCATCATCTTTTTCAACAGGTGTTTCCAGGCTGCCTTTGGATATTCTTTTAGCGCCCGCTATGAGTGACGCTATCGGGTTAGCTATGCTGCCCGCAAAGGAGTACGCGGCAAAATATGACAGCACCGCTATGGCCAGTATAAAGAAAATTAAGAACGCCGTAATTGCGTCTAAGGAGGCGTAGGCTTCGTTTTTCTGCTGCAGTACGGCTACGTAAGCGTCGTTTATCGGCAAAGGCTCTATTGCGCCTATATATTTGATTTTGTTGTAACCTTTAAGGTCTTTTTGTAAATGCTGGCCGCTTAATATAGCCGAGTTAAGGTAGTACTGCGAAATTATTTGCTCGGGCTTGCGGTCAGATATAAAAATGTCGCCGCTTTCCGCCACCAGGTAAATGCGGCCAGTACCGCCGATTGTCTGGCTTTCCAGGCGGCCCCAAAATTTGTAAAAGCTTACCACGCCAAAAAGGAAGTTGCCGTCTTTAAGCGGGTAAAGCATTTCTGATATAGGCAGGCCGAGGTGCACGTCAAAACTGCTAAGGTTGAGCTTACCCGCGTGGCGTATGTCCTCTAGCGAGGTATCTTGTGACAGGTCAATATAGCCAAGGCGGTCTAAAATATTTTTTGGGCCGGCTTTGTAAAGTTCTTTACCGTCCTTATCAAGTACGGCAAGCATAATAAAATCCGGGTTGACGGCGAGGGCGGAGTCTAACTCTCTCTCAACATTTTTTTTGTTTTTAAGGGCGGCTTCAAGAGAGTCCGCGAAAATAAGGCGCCAGGTAATATTGTCTATATGCTGCTGCGTGGCGGAGGCGGCCATTTTTGCCAAATTGTCGTGGGTTTCTAAAATGTTATTTTTGGCGTAGCCCTGGTAGTAGAACACAAGCATGCTTACAGGTATAAGCGGGACAAATACCACAAACAGAAACATCCTGAAAAGGCGTGAGAATATTGTCATAATAATCATTATACTTTTTATGGGGCGCTATAGACAGGGTGGTTTGGGGGTGGAGAACGGCTTTTTTCGCTTCGCGTCCCGGCCAGTCGCTCTCCGTGTTCGCTTGAGTTTCAATTAGCGCAATGGAATTTCGTCGGCTTTTGGCGGAATTTTGCAAATCAAAAAACCCCGGCTGGGCCGGGGTTTCACTTATTTAAAAACTTATTTCTTTTTTGCTGTTTTTTTGGCTACTTTTTTAACCGGTTTTTTTGCGGCTTTTTTAGGAGCGGCTTTTTTTACGGTTTTTTTAGCAACTTTTTTTACAGCTTTTTTTGCCGCAGCTTTTTTAGCAACGGGTTTTTTAGCAGCAACTTTTTTAGGAGCAGCTTTTTTAGCTACTACTTTTTTGGCTACTTTTTTTGCGGGCTTTTTAGCAGCCGCTTTCTTTGCAACTTTTTTAACAGCCATGGTTTATCTCCTATAAGATATTAGTTTTAACCTCACAAAAATAATACAACAAAAATATTCAAATTGCAACAAATTTATTTGCGTTTTGTATTGGTAAAACTTACCGGGTTGTCAAAACTTTCCCTTCTGAAAAACAGTTTTTGTGTTTTTTACGACGAGGATTTGAGTAAGCGCAACGCGCCGGCAACCTTAGACACTGTGGCAAAATTAAGTTTTGTTTTTTGCGAAATTACTGTTGCAAAAGTTTTTAAATTTTGCGTATTTCCTTTTTTCAGTTCCAGCTCAATTTCGTATCTGTGTAATTTTTTTGCGCCCGCTGTGATAAAAAAATTATCAAAACAAAGTTCCGCTTCAATTTTATTTTTAATAATGTAAACGGTTCTTTTGTTGTTAATTGAAAATATTTTTTGAATATTTTTTGATGGCAAATATTTTTTTGCTTCCGCGCACGCGGTTTTTAAATTTTGGGATTTTAGCGTAATATTTTTTTCGCTTCGCACGGCAAGGCCGTTAACAATTTTACTCATGCCTTTTAATGTTAAGGTGTAGGCGCCGTCCTGCCGTCTGATGCGGCAGGATATTTTGTTTTTTGAATAGTATTTATCGTCAGAATCATAGTAAACGTCGCGTATGTTTTGCTTTGCCGGCGCACAAACCCGCGCAAGCGTTTTTACTTCGCTTAAAAAAAGTTTAAAATCCTGCGGGCCGTCAGCCGCCCATTTAAATTCCTGTTCATTTGCCATAATAAAATTCTACAATATCATTAAATACTTTGATTGGAGGAGTTATGGTAAGACAACCTACATCGCTTGGCTGCTTTTTATGCGGCAAAGATAACCCGCGCGGTATGCACGTGCACTGGGTGGAAGACAAAGAAAATAAAACTGTAGTGTGTGAGACGGAGATATCGGAAGACTACCGCTCTTACCCCGGCATAGTACACGGCGGCATAGTGGCCGCGCTGCTGGACGAAACTTCCGGCCGTGCCATACTTATGGACAACGGGCACGACGCCTTGATGGTAACCTTAAAGCTTGAAGTAATTTATAAAAAAGTTACCCCGACTAATACCAAAATAAAAATTGTTGGCCGCGTGAAAAAAACCGGTAAATCTAAGGCTATAGTTGAAGGCGAAGTTGTGCTGCCCGACGGTTCCATCAGCGCCACTTGCAGCGCCATTCTCATGCGTCCGCCGCAAAATATACTTTCCGGATGGACTGAGGAAGAAGAAGAGTGGAAAAGAACCAGCACCTATTAAAAAAAGAGAGCCATTTGGCTCTCTTTTTTTATCCCCAAATCTTTGGCGGATTTTTGATTTTTCCCGGTTTGGACACACACTTCACTCGCGTAGCTCGCTGCGCACAAGTGTGCCCGAAACCGGGAAAAATCAAAAATCCACTCAAATCTTCGGGGCCCCTTTTTTTATTGGGAAAATTTAACTTATTAATACGGCCGTCCGGTTGGGCGACCTTTTTCTGCTTTAAATAAAACGTAGTTAAATACCTAAAATTACTTCTGTTTGTTTTGGAAGTGTTTGGAATCGCCGCCTTGGCCGTAGGCTATGGTCTCGCCATACTTTTGCAGCTCTGATAAAATATCTTTGTCTAAACTTTCCTGCGGGCGCTGGTACAGCGCGTAGTTGGGGCGCTCTTCGCCGGGGGTAAGGTTTATCATAATAACATTTGCGCCGGCGCTTACCGCAAGTTCTTTGCCTTTTGGGTTAAGCGCGTCCAGCGATGTTGCGGCCGCTATGTTAACATCCGGCATGCTTAAGCGTATGCAGGCAATGGTATTTAGCGTTAACACCAGGCGTTCATCATAGGACAGCAGTTCTTCTTTATTATTATAAAGGGGGGTCTCTGCGTGTTCAACAAACGGGCCTATACCGCACATGTCTATATTAATGTTTTTAAAAAATAAAATATCTTCCGCTATAATTGCGGACGTTTGCCACGGCAGCCCCACCATAATGCCCGAGCCCAGCTGGTAGCCCAACTCGCCAAGAGTGTGCAAGCAGTTTATGCGGTGTTTTAAGCTGTGGTTGTTATCGTCCGGGTGCAATTTGGCGTAAAGGTGCTGGTTAGAGGTTTCTATTTTTAAAAGGTAGCGGTTGGCGCCGGCTTTCAGCCAGGTTTTGTAAGTTTCTTTACTTTGCTCCCCGCAGGAAAGTACTACGCGTAAATCAGGAAAGTCTTTTTTAATGGTTTTTATAATGTCTTCTACAAAATCCGTAATTTCGCCGGAGCAAACCTCGCCGGACTGAAGCGTGATTGAGCCAAGTTTGCGCCTGTCGGCCTCGGCCGCCGCAGCCAGTACTTGTTCACGTTCAAGTTTGTAGCGTTGTACAAGAGTGTTGGATTTACGTATGCCGCAGTAGTAGCAGTCTTTGGCGCAGATGTTTGAAAATTCCACAAGACCGCGTAAATATATTTTGTCTCCGCTAAACTCTTTTCTGGCGTTGTACGCGCGCTGCCAAAGCTGGTGCGCCTTGCCGTGACGCGTGCTTAACGCGTCTATAAGAGCTTGCTTGGATGAATCAAACATAAATATCTCTTTTACCGTTTTTTATATCTTCAAGATGTTTTTTAACCTGGTCCAAAAACTTGCTGTCTTTAAACTCAGTCTCTAATGTTTTGTTAATAAGCGCAAAGCCCTTTTCCTGTAAATCTTTGGAGGCAAAGTCGTGCAAATATTCGGCAAAAGTTAACAGTGCGTTTGGCAGACAGTTATGTTTTATCAAACCTGGTTTGGCTAAATCCATAAAGTCTTTGCCCACTCTGCCCAAGCGGTAACAGCCCGTGCAAAATGACGGTATATGGCTGTGCGCCACAATGTCTGCAATAACCTGCTCAAGCGTTCTATGGTCGCCCAGCGAAAACTGCGCGCCCGCGCTGCCCTCTTCATAGCCGCCGGGGTTTGTTTTGGACCCTGCGGACATTTGCGATACGCCCATTTCCATAGCGGCGCTGCGCATTTCCGCGTTTTCGCGTGTGCTTAAAATTATGCCTGTGTAAGGCACTGCCAGGCGCAGTATGGCGATAACCTTTTTAAAGTCGTTGTCAGAAAGCTGATGCGGAGGCGCGACGCTTAACTCGGACCCGTCGGCCGGTTCTATGCGCGGTACCGATATTGTGTGCGGGCCTATGCCGTATTTTTGCTCAAGGTGGGTAATATGGCGGAGCATGGCAAGCACTTCAAATTTATAATCATACAGGCCAAATAGTATGCCTATGCCTACGTCGTGTATGCCGCTGGCTAAAGCGCGGTCCATAGCGTCCAGGCGGAACTGGAAGTCCTTTTTCTGGCCGGCTACGTGCAAGGTTTCGTAAGTGGGTTTGTGGTATGTTTCCTGGAATAACTGAAACGTACCTATATTATGTTTGGCTAATGCTTTAAATTCGTCTTCAGTCAACGGGGCTATGTTTACGTTAACACGTCTTACATTTTGGCCGTTCCAGCGGGTTTTGTAAACGGTGTCTATGGCGTCAAAAATATACTGCAGGCCGCCGTTGGGGTATGCCTCGCCGGCCACAAGCAGCACCCTTTTGTGGCCTTGTTTTAAAAGTTCTATAACTTCTTGTTCTATTTCAGCCTGTGATAACGCGCGGCGGGCCAGGCCTTTGTTGGAAACTCTAAAGGCGCAGTACAGGCACTCGTTAGAGCATAGGTTAGACACGTACAGCGGCGCGAACAGTACCATGCGGTTGCCGTATATTGCCTGCTTTGCTACCGCGGCGGCGGCAAAAAGTTGTTTAAGCTGCGCCTCGTCTTCTACCTGCAGGAGAGCGGCGACGTCGGCCTCGTTAAGGCCTTTAAGTTCTTTGGCTTTGTTTAAAATTGTTTCAAGTTCTGTCTGTGAGGGCTGCTTGGTTTTGGTAAGTAGTCCTGTAAGATAAGATTCGTCTATTATCATAAGTTCCTCTTACTTATATTATATCTTTTTATAAAAATTACGGGGTGACATAGAGGGTAAAATGAGGGTGGAAGGCATATATTATAATTGCGGCCAGGCACAGAGATAGCGCCGCCGACATGATAAACTCTTTACCCTGCCATATTTTGCCCGGGCGGCGGTGTGTGTCCATATGTATAAGCATACCTGTTATTATCGCGGCCAGCCAGAGTAAAAAAATTATAAAAATATTAAGCATGAACAATGGTAAGCTTGCCGCCCAAAGGCCTTTGTTTAGTATAAAAGCCGCCTCAACGGCCAGGCCTGTAAAAGGCGGTGTAAGTAGCAAAGTGTAAAGGATTGTTTTGTTTTTATTCATTTATTTAATTTTGCTTAAATAGGCGGCAACTTCTTTGTGTTTGTTTTGCCTGGCCCAGTCTAGGGCAGTTTTGCCGTCCTCATCTTTTGCTTTTATGTTTGCTTTATGCTTAACCAGATATTTAACAATGTCCAAGTGGCCGCCCACAGCGGCAAGCATAACGGGGGTGCCGTTTATGCGGGAGCGGGCGTTTATGTCGGCGCCATTTTCCACCAAAGTCTTTACCACTTCAAAATGCCCGTTTAAAGACGCGGTAAGAAGCGGGGTGATATTATTATCCGTCTTGGCTTCTATTTTAGCGCTGCGTGCCAATAGTATTTTTACAATATCGTTATTGCCCCTGAAGGCGGCCATTATTAAGGGGGTTTCCTCGTGGTAGGCGCGTTGCTCTATGTTAGCGCCTTTGTCCAGTAAATAGGTTAATGTTTGCGGGTTATTGTAGTAGGCGGCTATCATTAGAAGTGTATAACCCTGTGAATCATACCTGTGGCTAAGCGGCAGCTCTGCCGTATTTAGTAAAAGTTCAATCATGGCAGGATTATCGGCCAGGTATGTCGCACCCAAAAATTCCTGCGCGTATAGCTTGGCGGTATCGGCGGACATTGTTTCTTTAAATAAATATTTTAATATTTCCAGGTTGCCGGTTTTGACCGCGCCGCGTACGGCGGAGTGGACGGAGGCCTCATCGCCGCCGGTATAATCATAAAAATATTTAACCATGTCTAAATTGCCGCTGAGTACAGCGTTTTCAAGCAGCAGTTCATGCGGGGCGACTATATTTTGGGAAATTAAATAATGAACAATATCCTCAAGGTCTCTTGCCTGCGACACCATAAACGCCATGTCACCCACGGTAAGTTTTATGTTTTCGCCGTTATTATAAACATATCTGGGGCCGTAGGCGGCTAGGGGGATGTCATTAATTCTGGTTTTTAATTTGGGGTCGGCGCCTTTGCTTAAAAGATATTTTAGCGTTTCAATATTTGGGTTGTTTGCCAGTGCCGCGCTTTCCAGCGGGCGGCGGGCGGCGGCTATGCCGTTAACATCCGCGCCTTGTTTTATAAAATAACGCATGGCGGATAAGTTGCCATTCATAACGGAATATTGAAACAGCTTTTGTATTTCTTCTTTACCAGGTTTAAAATTTAAATTTTTATAAAGAAATTTATATAAATTTAAATTGCCTTGAGATACAACGCTTTGAAGTATAGTCAGCTTATCTTTGTCCTCATAATCCAGCAAAGAACCTTTGTTAACTAAATATTTTGTTGTTTTTGTTTTGTTGTTTAGCGCGGCGTAAACCCAGGCGCGTTCTTTGTTTGGTGAGGACTGCGCGTTAATATCCGCGCCGTTTTTTACAAGATACTTTACTATACCCAGGTGCCCCTCGTGCGCGGCGTACATAAGCGGCGTCATGTCGTTAGTATGTTTTATATTAATATTTGCGCCAAGCTCCGCCAAATACTTTACAATGTCTTCTTTACCCTCAAACGCAGCTAATGTTAGCGGGAGATTTTCTTGCGTGTCGGCTGTGTTAAGCGCGGCGCCTTGCGCTAATGCTTGTTTTACCCCATCTAAACTACCCGCCGTAATGGCGGAGGTCAGCTTATCTTGTGTATTGGCGTTTAGGGTAAAGGGGAGCATTGCTAATGTTAAAAATAACAAAAATTTTTTCATGCGGTCTCCTGTAATTGGGTTGGCAATTTTAAATTTCTTAATGCCTGTAGCGGCAAAAAGCGGGGGTATTGGTTATTTGGAATAGTATCTGTCGTCCCACTGGGATTTGTAGGCAATTGTATTATACCCTTGCAGTTTGCAGTATTTTCCTTTTGCGGCGCTGGCGGCGGACTCTGAGCATAATAATGTATCTAACGGCATTTGGGCATGCGCTAAGGCGTAAGCGAAGCCAGAGCATTTATAACTGCCCGTGGTTGTCAGCCCCGCCACGGATATATTTGTGCCTGCGGTAACCTGGTTTAAAATTATTTCAAAATTGCCGTATTCTCTTACAGCGTCTTTACCCGGCACGCCAAAGTTGCATACTGATTTGGCTGGTTTTCTTAAAGAAGCCAGCTCCAGGTCCAGCTCCTCAAAAGAGGTTGCGTAAACGCTGTTTGCTAAATAGTATCTTTTTTGCGCGTCGGTAATGTTTTTGACGAGTATTTGCAACTGCGCGGCGCGGCTGCGTTCCACCGCTTTGGTATATTGCGGCAGCGCGATAGCCGCCAGTATGCCTATAATAAGTACAACTACAAGCAGTTCAATAAGCGTAAACCCTTTTCTATTTAACATAAAGAAAGTATATCAAATATTAGATTTGCTAAAACAGAGGGGAAACTGCAAAAGCCTAACGTGGCATGCGGACAGAGAACTTTGTAGATGATATAATTATGTATCACGTATAATAAAATAATCAGAGGTAAAAGTAAATGTCCCCATTAGCCGCTCTTTGGATAAATTGTGTCGCAACCGCGCTTTGGCCTATAGCGGGCAAGGCGGGCGGGCAGTATATAACGCCTGCGCTTTTAGTGTTTTTGGCTTCGATAATTTCGGTGTTATATTTTTCCCCGTGGCTTACTAAAAAGAAACAGTGGGGCCTGTTGTTTGATAAAAAACTATGGACCAAGTTTTTTATAATGGGCCTGTTTGGCACAGCTATACCGTTTACGCTTATGTTTGTGGCCTTGCAGTATACCACGCCGACAAATACCGCTATATTAAACCAGTCTGAACTGCTGTACTCTTTAGTTTTGACATATTTTCTGCTGGGGGAAAAACCATCTTTAAGCCAGCTTGGCGGCAGCGTGCTGATAGTGCTGGGCGTAGTGGTAATTCTAATGCATGAGCAGTTTTCCCCGCGTTGGACGGGGGACTTAATTGTACTGCTTACCCCGTGGACATTTCAAATAGCGCATATTACAGCAAAAAAACTGCCTAAAAATTTGGACGATTCTTTTGTCTCTGCCGCAAGGTCATTTTACGGGGTTTTATGTTTGCTTCCGGTTGTAATTTATATACATTTTACAACAGGGCTCAAGTTTGAACAAACCAAAGACGCGTGGATAGCGCTGCTATTTTTAGGCGGCATATTCTACGGCGTATGCAGGCCGCTGTGGTACAAGGCAATACGTAATATTGATTTAAGCAAGGTAACGGCAATCACGTTGTCTTACCCCGTAATTACGCTGATATTTTCAGTTTTGCTGGGTATAGAAAAAATACATTCCTACCAACTCATAGGCCTGGCCATGGCCATAGCCGGTGCGCTGTGGATTACCGTACTTGTAAAAAAACAGAATAAAAAGAAAAGTTAGAAGAGCGTGTTATAGTGTTTTGAATTTGTAGTTAACCCCGCCTGTCTGTTAAGACAGGCGGGGTTAATGGCGTAGTGTGTAGTTCTGGCAGCAATATTCTCCGATAAAAGAATAATGTTTTTAATGATTTAATAACACTTTGTATTGCCTGCTGCATCAACAGTGCCTGACATCCCGGAGAGGAATACTAAAACATACGGGCAATAGAGTTTGCCATTATTATAATCAGGTTCTCCATAGGCAGGGACTTTGTAGTTCTTTATATTTCCTTCATTATCAACAAATGCTTGGAATTTGCAGGTGGACTCAGTCTCACCGAATGTTCGTTTCAAATTCCATGTATATAGGTATCCGCCTGCCATTTCTTTTGCTTCATCCGGGTAGCCAAATGCTGAAGAATTAAAAAGTTTGGACACATTGAAATTTGGAGGGCACTCTTTAAGTATAGAGTCACTGTTTCCCTTCATTGTTTGCCATGAGGTTCCACACCCGGCAATAAAAAATACCAACAATATAATCGCATATTTTTTCACAATAATTCTCCTCTGACTTTATTTAAACACAACAAAGATTAATATGTTTTCCATCTTATAATATAACGTTTAATGCAACAAGTTATTGCAATTTTTATTACAAAAGTTTCTAGAAAATACTATAGATAAAGACAATTTTAAGCTTTCTCAGACATATAAAAATCCCCTCTTAAAGGCAATTGCCTCTAAAAGGGGATTCTAAATGGCGGTGATTCTAGTTTAGACAGAAATACTCTCTATTTTTAAAATAATAATATATAATCGGTTCCTATTATTTCCTTGTATTCTAGAGGCACGGTAATAATAAATGTTTCGCCAAGAGGGGTATCTTCCTTCGTTTCTTTGTATAGGCGGGCTCTATTCAATAAAAAAACGGTTGAGATTTGTACGTTTTCTTCTTTTAAGCGGACACTTAATGCTCCAGATTCCCCATTGGTTCTAATATGCCCAAGACCTCCATAAAAAGTGATAAAAGTATTTTTTAAATAAGGTCTTAGCCTTTGTATTGAGGTGTGGTTTCTATGTGCCATGGCCTCTTCTGTTTCTAGAAAAGCAAGATTTTCTTCATAATTAAAATCGGCTTCCTCCAGGCGATTGTTTGGGAATACCCCCAAAAGAGTAAGAACTCTATCGTCTTCCAAAAATAAGGTGTTGTTATCAAAATCAAAATGATGGGAAAATTCTTTTCCTAATTTAGTTATAGAGGGAGGATATTCAACTGCGGTGATGGAGTTTGGTTTGATTTTTTTTATTTCATTTAATATTTCTTTTGCATATATTTTGCTATCAGGGTCATGATATTCCCCCAGCAACAAAATATCTGTAGTGCTGCTAATAAAAGCACGGTAATCCTTAGAAGAGGTTACAGGAGTAAAGAAATTGTAGTTTTTGGGATCAGTTATAAAAAGAAAAACATCTGCCATATGTTTTTGGGAAGATATAAATGTCTTGCCAAAATATTTATCGGTTTGGGCATGCTGCTTGACTTCCTCTTTATATTCTGTAATTATTTCAGAGTCTGTCTTAAAGGCAGTATCTTTTGTATTAGCGGTTGGGTTGTTTTGTTGGGAGCATAAAACCAAGGGTCCGGCTAGAAACATAAAGTATAAAAGAGATTTTTTCATAAGGAACCTCTTAGACAAAGCCTGGTTTTATAAAAATAAAACCAGGCTTTTTAATAATGGCGGAGTCGACGGGATTTGAACCCGCGGTCTCCCGCGTGACAGGCGGGCGTGTTAACCGGGCTACACCACGACTCCTAAATCTACTGTATATACATTCTATTAATTCTAATAATTAAAGTCAAACTTTATTTACGCGCGACAGTTTTTTACGTCAGTTTAAACGCGCGCGTTACCATTTTTCATAGTGCACTTTGGCTGGGTCGTAACGGTCTTCGGGCTGTTTTTCTTCGTCTGCTGTGCCAACCACAACTATGCCTACGGGCATTATGTTTTCTGGCAGTTCAAAATATTTTTTAATGCCTTCCAGGCGGGCTTTGTCGTTGCTTACGCCCAGCCATACGCTGCCCAGGCCCATGCCTGTGGCGGCTATCATTATGTTTTGTATGGCGGCGGCACAGTCTACTTCCCAAAACCTGGCGGCGTTATCCACTATAAAATCACTGCACACTATTATGGCAAGCGGCGCGGTTTCCACCATTTTGGCATACGGGTGCGCCAGCATTATTTTTTGCAAATTTCCCCTTTCACGCACTACCACAAAACGCCAGTCCTGTATGTTTCTGCCCGTAGGCGCGGCCATGGCGGCGCGCAGTAGCGCTTCTACCTGCGCCTGGTCCAAAGGAATATTTTTATATTTTCTTATGCTTCTTCTTTTAAAAATAGCTTCTTTAGTTTCCATGTGGCCCCCTTACTTATCTTTTTTAAACAGTTTTTTTATCTTGAAGAATTTTGCCAACCCGCCCTCTGCGGTTTCGCGGTAGGCGGAGTTCATGTCTTTACCCGTTTGCATCATGGTTTGCAGCACTTCGTCGTATGACACATGGTTTTCACCTTCTGAAATCATGGAGTAGGTAGAACAGTCCAGCGCCCTTGCCGCGGCCATAGCGTTACGCTCAATACACGGTATTTGCACCAGGCCGGCAACAGGGTCGCACGTTAAGCCAAGGTGATGTTCCAGCCCCATTTCCGCGGCGTAAGCCACGCGTTTATTGTCGCCGCTTTCCAGCTGGCACATAGCGGCGGCGGCCATAGCGCAGGCCACGCCAATCTCGCCCTGGCAGCCAACTTCTGCGCCTGAAATTGAGGCGTTATTTTTAGCTAAATTACCTATCAACCCAGCGGTAGCCAAAGCGCGTACCATGGCGGTGTCTGTATAATCATACACATCTTTTGCAAAGCGCAGTACCGCGGGTACTACCCCGCATGAGCCGCATGTGGGCGCTGTTACCACAACCCCGCCGCTGGCGTTTTCCTCGGCGCAGGCCAGCGCGAAGGCGAACAGCATGTTTTTGCGCCTTAAAAATCCGGGCGCGGACAATGCTTTTTTATAAAATTTTTGCGCTTTTCTTTCCAGGTTAAGTTCGCCCGGCAGTGTGCCGCGCCTGGAGAGGCCGGCCTCGATAGTTTTTTGCATTTCTTTCCAAATGCCGTATAAAAATTCCCAAATTTCCGGCCCTTCACACTCTTCCACATATTCCCAAAGCGTGATTTTCTTTTTTAATGTGTAGTCTAAGATTTCGTCCATTGTGGTAAGCGGGTAGAGAGAGCGGTCGTCGCGTTTTCTTTCGCTGCCTTCTGATATTTCGCCGCCGCCTATGCTGTAAACGGTTTTGGATAAGAGAACTGCGCCGCTTTGGTCCAGCGATTCAAACTTTAAAGCGTTAGGGTGAAAGGGTAAAAACACGCCGTTTTCCCATACAATTTCAACGGGTTTCGGCGCCAGGCCGTCTTTGACTGCGACGTCTGTTAAGTGGCCGCGGCCCGTTAACGCCAGCGAGCCGTACAAATGCACTCTAAATGAGGAGGCGTCCTCATTTTCTTTGGCAAAATCTTCGGCCGCTTTACGCGGGCCCATGGTGTGGCTGCTGGACGGCCCCATACCTACTTTATAAAGTTCTCTTATGCTTTTCATATATTTAGATTATACCTGATTTTAGGATACCTAATATGATAGTTAAAATGTTAAAATACAACTATGAGTTTACTTACAGTTATTTTTGTGGCGGTCGGGCTGTCTATGGACAATTTTGCGGTGTCTATGGCGTCGGGCTGTGCGCCGGATATTAAAACAAAGCATATTGTAAAGTGCGGCCTTATTTTTGTTATAGCGCATTTTATTATGTTCTCAGGTGGTTGGTTTGGCGGCGCTACTTTAGGCAAACATATAGACGCTTACGACCATTGGGTGGCTTTTGCGCTGCTTTTATTTATAGGCGGTAAAATGATTTACGAGTCTTTTTCTAAAGAAGAAGACGAGTGCTTAAATATTGTCGCCACGGGCAAAAAAATATTTTTTATTTCAATAGCCACCAGTTTAGACGCGCTTGCCGTGGGTATTAGCTTAAGTTTATCTAACGTTAACTTTTGGCTGGCGGTGGCCAGCATATCATTTTTTGTTTTTGCCACAACTTTTGCCGGGTTTAAGCTTGGCAGCGGCATAGGCAAACGCCTTGGCCCCAAGGCCGAAGTTTTTGGCGGAGTTGTTTTAATAGCCATAGGCATAAAAATTCTGCTTGACGGGCTAATGTAAAAATGGTGGAATTCCTTTAATATTAAATATATACATAAAGTGAGGTCATTATGGAATTTTGGGCAGTATTAATAATGTTTATTTGTTTATGCGTTGATAATATGGTTATGGCCAATATGTCCGCCATGAAATCACAAAACAATAATGTCAGAAGTTCACTTTCTTTAAGAATAGCGCTTACATTTTCTATCTTCCACGCTTTATTTTTGCTTGCAGGTTATTTAATAGCGTATATCTGGCCAGCGCAGTACAGCTGGACGGCAAGTGTGTGGATATCATTCGCTTTTGTCATGCTTATAGGCATAAGGCTGCTTTTAGAAACTGTTGAAAAATCCCCCAGCTTTGGCATTGACGACCCTGAGATGAACCCAAAACTTATCAAAACAGGTATGCTGCTGGCGTTAAATTCGGCCATGTTAGGTTTTGCTTTGCAGATAATGTCGGTCAATTACTCTTTGGTATGGCCGTTGTTCGCGTTATTTGCGGTATCTATGATAATGTCACTGCTTGGTTTCCTTTTTGGCAGGCCGGACAGCAAGAGAATATCTTCAAAGGTAGTAGAATCCGTAGCCGGTATAGTCATGATAGTTCTTGCCATAAGAATTTTAATCATGTACCGCTAGGAATAACGTGAAAGCCGTAAAAAATTTTAAAACAAAAAAGTGTGCAATAATGTGCGCACTTTTTTGTTTTACTTTTTTATGCGGCGGCATTTTATACGCGCAGGAACCAGATATAGTAACCAAGTCCATAATAGTGGCGGAAAGTTTAATAGACCAGCAAAAGCCGGACGAAGCCGTTACAATCCTGCTGGAGGCTTTCCCGCTTGCCCAAAACAAAGAAGACAAAACCCAAATAGAATTTTTGCTCGGCATGGCCAGCATGCTTAAAGAAGACTACGCTACGGCGGAGTGGGTGTTTAGGCGTATACTTAAAAACTCCCCGGGCCTTACCCGCGTGCGTTTAGAACTGGCGCTTTTATATTTTAAAACAGGCAAAGACGAAAAGGCCGACTACCACTTCCGCCTTGTTAACGGCAGTAAAGATTTACCGCAGGAAGTTAAAGATAAAATAGGGTTTTTCCTCTACCAAATACGCTACCGCAAAAAGTGGGATTATTACCTTAACCTTGGTATAGCGCCCAGCAGTAATGTCAACAACGCCGCCGGCCAGCGGTATGAATGTATATATTTTTGGGGTATACCGCTTTGCCGTGAGTTGGAAACAAAAAAGTCTTCCATCGGCCTTAGCGGCAGCGCCGGGCTGGAGTATTACCAGCGTCTCAGCCCAAACCTGCGTTGGAAAAGTACGCTTTCCGGCACGGTGTCAGATTTTTCGGGCAGTCAGTATGATGTGCACTCCGTAGGTTTTGCCACCGGCCCCATGTATAACTACCGCCGGGGCAGCGCGGCGCTCTACGCGTCGGGCAGCCGCATTTGGTACGGCGGCAAAGGGATGTTGTATGACTACGGGCCGCTGTTACAGTTAAACTACGATATCGCGCCCCGCGCCAGCCTGTGGCTTAACACATCTTTTAAGTTTACTGATTATGACCGCAAAGGTTATGATTATATGAATGGCACCGATACTTTTGTCATGCCCAGCTTGTTTTACGCTATAAGCTCTAAAACTTATATTATGTTAAAGCCGTCGGCCAGTTTTATCCGTACCGAGGAATCTTTTTCTAATAAAGAAATTTACCGCATAGGCCTTGGCATAGGCACGGAACTGCCGTTGGGTATTTCGCTTTATGTGGAGCCATCTTACAGCAATTCCCGCGCTAAAGGTGAGGGGACTTTTGTAGAGGACTACACTTTTGTCTACAAACGCCGCCGTGACGAAAACTACGGCATAGAGGCACGTATTTTAAGCCGACAGATAAATATTTTTGGTTTTACGCCCACACTTAACTATTCTTACGTAAAAACTAAGTCTAACGTATACAGCGGCAACTATGACAAACATGTGGTGGAAATGGGCATAACCAACAGGTTTTAACCCATATCCTCCCTCTCCCTTGTTGGATGAAAAGTGAGGCAAACTTGCCGAGCGTGTCAATTGGTATTCTCCCTCTCCCTTGTTGGATGGGAGAGGGAAGCGAACGTAGTGAGCAGGGTGAGGGTGAATAAGAGTATTATTTCTACTTCTAAAACAGTTGTTTAAATCCTCAGCTAATAGTCTGCAGTATTGGCTATTTCCGGTTGAGTATAGCGTTAAAAAAGGTATTCTTGTATATGTATATATATTTAAGATGTTTCGGAGGGTTGCATGTCACTTGAAAGTGTAGTAGAACGTGTTTTAATTACAGAAGCGGAAATAGACGCCCGCGTTAAAGAGCTTGGCGCACAGTTAACCAAAGACTATGATGGCAAAAAACCGCTTATCGTTGGCATGCTTAGAGGGTGTGTAGTATTTTACAGCAATCTTTTAAAACAAATTAAGACGGAATGTACATTAGATTTTATGTGCCTTAGTTCCTACTGCGGCACACAATCGTCAGGCTCAGTGCGTTTTATGCTGGATCTGCGTGACGATATTAAAGACCGCCACGTAATAATAGTGGAGGACATTGTAGACACAGGCCTTACGCTTGACTATGTTCTTAAAAATCTTAGAGACCGCGGCGCCGCCAGCGTGGAAATATGCACACTGTTGGACAAACCATCTAACAGAAAAGTTGAAGTATCTGTTAAATACATAGGTTTTACCATACCTAACGAGTTTGTAATAGGTTACGGCCTAGACTACAATGAACTTTACAGAAATTTACCTTATATAGGAGTTTATAAACAATAATGAAGAAGACTCAAAACCCAAATATTTTTTCTTTTAAACCTATAATGTTTTGGATAATGCTGTTCGCGCTAAGCGTGGCTATTTTCCAGTTTAGGGACAAAACTAAAACAATCGATGTTGACTACTACGATTTTAAAACCAAAGTTGCCGCGCAGCAAGTGGAAAACCTGGTTATCAGCCCGGACCTTATTACAGGCTCCACCAAAGAGGGCGACACTGTCGTCAACTTTAGAACAGTAAGGCTTGACGATGAAGATTTAGTTAAAGAACTTATGGCCGCCAAAATTAAGTTCAAGGCCGAGACCGACAAAAGCTGGATGTTCAGCGTACTGTTAAATGTAGGTTTCGTTGCGCTGCTTATTGGGGCGTGGTGGTTTTTATTCTTACGCCCGCAGCAAGGCGGCGGCAAAGGCAACCCCATGAGCTTTGCCAATTCCAAAGCCAAGCTGCAAATGGGTAACAATGAGGGCATTACGTTTAAAGACGTAGCCGGTTGTGACGAGGCTAAAGAGGAACTGGAAGACACAATTAAATTTCTTAAAAACCCCAAAAAATTTCAAAAGTTGGGCGGCAAGTTGCCCAAAGGTATTTTACTTTACGGCGCGCCGGGCACGGGTAAAACACTGCTGGCCAAGGCTGTAGCGGGCGAGGCTGGCGTAGCGTTTTTCTCCGCCTCAGCGTCAGAGTTTGTTGAAATGTTTGTAGGCGTTGGCGCCGCGCGTGTGAGAGATTTATTTGAAAAGGCCAAAAAAATGGCCCCCGCTATTATTTACATTGACGAGCTTGACGCCGTAGGCAGACGCCGAGGCGCGGGTATAGGCGGCGGGCATGACGAGCGTGAGCAAACGCTTAACCAGCTGCTTATTGAATTAGACGGCTTTGAATCAAAACAAGGCATTATTTTAATGGCCTCCACCAACCGTTCCGACGTGTTGGACCCGGCCTTAATACGCCCCGGCCGCTTTGACCGCCACATCAACGTCCCCGCGCCCGATATGAAGGGCAGAGAAGAAATTTTAAGAGTGCACGCTAAAAAAGTTAAGCTTGCCCCGTCGGTAGACCTTAAAATTGTAGCCAAAGGCACCCCCGGTTTTGTAGGGGCTGACCTGGCCAACGTTATTAATGAGGGCGCCATTTTAGCCGCCCGCCAGGACAAGGCCGCGGTAACGGAGTCTGACCTTGAGGAAGCTGTTGAACGTGTTATAGCGGGCCCGCAGCGTAAAAGCAGACTTATTAGCGCGCATGAAAAAAAGATTATCGCTTACCACGAGGCAGGCCACACTGTTATCGCCAAAAAAACCGACAATAGCGACCCTGTGCACAAAGTTTCTGTTATACCCAGGGGCCCAGCGCTTGGTTACACCATGCAGCTGCCGCTGGAAGATAAGTTTTTAACAACCAAATCTGAAATTTTAGATAAGTTGTGCGTGCTGCTTGGCGGCCGCGCGGCGGAAGCTATTGTATTTAAAGAAGTTACCACAGGCGCGCATGATGACCTGTCGCGCACAACCTCCTACGCCCGCCGTATGATTGCGGAGCTTGGCATGAGCGACAAGCTTGGCCCGATATCCGTGCAGACAAGCGAGGACGAAGTATTTTTGGGCCGCGACATAGCGCGTACCAAACTTTCAGAAGACCTGCTTAGAAGCATAGACGATGAGGTCAGCCAGGTTGTTAAAGCCTCTTACGCAAGAGCGCAGGAAATACTGCAGGCCAACCGTGAGGCGCTTGACGTGCTGGTAGAAAGACTTTTAGAAATTGAGGTAGTAGAGTCCAAAGAAATTGACGAGATTTTAGCCGACCCCAAAGCCTATAAAGCCAAACTTGAAGAAATAAAAAAACAAGAAGAGGCCGCCAAGGTTAAACCGCAGGACGAAACGGTACAGGAAGGTTAACATGAAATATTTTGGTACAGACGGTGTACGCGCGGTGGCGGGGCAGTTCCCGCTGGTGGAAGATTTTGTTGTTAAGCTTGGTTACGCGGCGGTAAAACACGTGGACGCAAGCCTGCCCGCAAATCTTAAAAAAAGCGTTGTTGTGTGCGAGGATTCCCGCGCGTCGGGCGCTATGCTGCTGTCTAACCTCAGCCAGGGTATTATGGCGGCGGGGTACAATGTTATCAGCATTGGCGTCGCGCCTACACCGGCGGTTTCTTTTTTGGTTAAAAAAATGGGTTTTGCTTTTGGCGCGGTAGTCTCGGCCAGCCATAACCCGGCGGAGTTTAACGGCATCAAGTTTTTTAACCATGAAGGCAAAAAAATGAACGAGGCGGACGAGCAGTCTATAGAAAATATTTTAGACTCTCTTACAGAAGCGCCCATAGACAATAAAAACGCCGAGTTTGAGTTTAACGAAGCGTTAATGCTGGACTACCAAAACTTTCTTGTAAACACAGTTCCCCAAGATTTATTTAAAAACGTGAAAATAGTGCTGGACTGCGCCAACGGCGCAACCTCACGCATAGCGCCTATGGTGTTTGAAGCATTGGGCGCGGACGTTGTTGTAATGGCAAATACTCCGGACGGTAAAAATATTAACGCCGGCGTAGGCGCTTTGCATACGGAAGGTATGCAGGCGCTTGTTAAAGAGCGCGGCGCGTTTTGCGGTTTCAGCTTTGACGGCGACGGCGACCGTGTGATAGCGGCCGACGAAATGGGCCGTCAGCTTGACGGCGACCATATTATAGCCGCCAGCGCGCTTGAGCTTAAGCGTAAAAATAAACTTAATAAAAATAAAGTTGTGCTCACAATTATGGCCAACCTGTCTGTAATCAATTTTCTTAAAGAGAAGGGGATGGACGTGGAACTTACAGGCGTGGGCGATAAGTATGTGTCAGAAGCGCTTGAAATAGAGGGCCTTACCGTAGGCGGCGAGACATCTGGCCATATTATTTTTAACGAAATCAGCCCCACAGGCGACGGCATTTTAGCCGCGCTGCAGCTGTCCGCTTTTGCTTTAGAAAATAAAACAAACCTTTCTGCGTTTCATGATTTATGGCACAAATACCCCGCGCTGCTTACGGCGGTAAAAGTGGAAAACAAAGTACCGCTTGAGGAAGTGGACGGCTTTGAGCAGCTTATAAAAGAGTTGGAAGATTCTTTTAAAGGCAAAGGCCGCATAATTGTGCGTTACTCGGGTACAGAGCCTAAACTTAGAATTTTAGTTGAGGGCGAGGACGACGGTTTAGTAAAAGATATTTCCTGCCGTCTTGAAGAACATTTTAGAGCAAAGGTTAAATAGGTAATAATATGACAGTAAAATTAGGCGTTAACATAGACCACGTAGCGACACTAAGGCAGGCAAGAGGCGTTGGTTACCCCAAGCCCGAAGAAGCCGCAAGAGTGGCGCTTGGCATGGGCGCGGAGTTTATAGTAGTGCATTTACGCAGCGACCGCCGCCACATACAAGATAAAGACATAGAAATTTTGTGCAAAAAATACCCAGGCAAAATACATATGGAATGCGCCGCCACCGATGAGATGATGAAGATAGCCCTCAAATATAAACCCGCCAGCGTCTGCCTGGTGCCGGAATTCCCCGGGGAAAAGACAACGCAGGGCGGCCTTAACTTAAGCCCAAAAAACCTTGCCAACATTACCAAAATTACACAAGCATTGCAAAAGAAAAAAATTGCCGTAAGTTTATTTGTTAACCCCGCCGCCAAAGATATACGCGCCGCGCACAACACAGGCGCAAAAATAGTGGAGCTTTGCACCGCTGATTACAGCGAAGCCAAAAATAAAAAAGAACAAAAAAAGCTTTTAGAAGAATTATCCGTATCCACAATACTTGCCCACGAGCTTGGCCTTGAAGTGCACAGCGGCCACGGGCTGGATTATGAAAACGTGCAGGCCGTGTCTGACATAGAGGGCATGCAGTGTTTAAATATTGGTTTTTCAATAGTGGCCAAATCTGTTTACGTGGGTCTCAGCGCCGCTATATCTGAAATGCTTAATCTTATCTCCTAAAATTTTGAGAGGTTTTTATGTGCGGTATAATAGGTTACGCGGGCGCAAGACGCGGCGCTGATTATGTGATAGAAGGTCTTAAAAATTTGGAGTACCGCGGGTACGATTCCGCCGGTATAGCGTCTATAGAGGATGGCGCCTTAAAGCGCCTGCGCGCCCCCGGTAAAGTAAAAGCGCTTGAGGACGTTCTTAAAAAGGCTGGGTTTAAAGGCACCACCGCCATCGGCCACACACGCTGGGCCACGCACGGCAGACCAAGCGAATCTAACTCCCACCCGCATACAGATTGCAGCGGCCGCCTGGCCGTAGTGCACAATGGTATTATTGAAAACTATTTAACGCTTAAAGAAGAACTTAAAAAGAAAAAACATATTTTCAAATCAGAGACAGACACAGAAGTTGTCGCCCACCTTATAGAAGAAAATCTTAAAACGGTTAAAGACGGCTCCACCCAATACAAACTGCTTACCGCAGTACAAAAAACAATCAAACAAATTACAGGCGCATTCGCCATAGGCGTAGTGTGGGCAGACGCGCCGGACACTATTATAGGCGTGCGTAAGCAAAGCCCGCTTGTGGTCGGCATAGGCAAAGGTGAAAACTTTATAGCGTCTGACGTTACGGCGTTTTTAAGACACACCAACAAAGCGGTGTTTTTAGAAGATAACGAAGTCGTCGCCATTACACCCCAAGGCGCCATAATTTACGGCGAAAACGGCAAAGCCAGAAGGCCCGAAATTACCAAAATTAAATGGAGTAATAAGCAAGCCGAAAAAGGCGGCTACGCGCACTTCATGCTTAAAGAAATACATGAACAGCCCGAAGCCGTTGCCGACACCTTGCGTTTTGGCGTGGAAGACATGGCGGACGTATTTGGCATGACAAAGCGTGAAGCCAAAGAAATTAAAAACATACAAATAGTAGCCTGCGGCACCGCGTACCATGCGGGGCTTACCGCAAAGTATTTTATAGAAAAATACGCGGACATACCCGTCAGCGTTGACTTCGCTTCAGAATATAAATACCGCCACGTGCCCAAAGCGGACGGTACTTTAGTAGTGGCTATCAGCCAGTCTGGCGAAACGGCCGATACTATTGCCGCCGTTAAAAAAGCGCAGGAACTTAAATTTAAAACTTTTGCCGTATGCAATGTGCTGGGTTCAACCTTAACACGCATGGCGGACCATACTTTTTACACCCGTTGCGGGCTGGAAATAAGTGTGGCCTCAACCAAAGCGTTTACCAGCCAGCTGGCCGCGTTGTACGGCTTCGCCTTGTTTTTGGGCCGCGCCAACGGCAATATGACCGCAGAGGATTTTGCCAAATTAACAAAAGAATTTTTTGCCTTGCCAAGACTACTGGACGCCGCTATAACAGCGCTTGATAAACCTGTCAGGCGTTTGGCCAGAAAAGTTTATAAAGAAAAAACTTTTGTATTTTTAGGCAGAGGCGTTAACTACCCTATCGCGCTTGAGGGCGCTTTAAAACTTAAAGAAATTTCTTACCTGCACGCAGAGGGGTTCCCCGGAGGGGAAATAAAACACGGGCCTATCGCGATTATAGACAAACGCGTGCCCGTTATAGCATTAGTACCCAAAGACGATTTGTTTGAAAAAATGCTTTCCGCCTGTGAGGAAACAAAGGCGCGTGGAGCGCGCGTAATAGCGGTAACAAACTACGCGGGCGTAAAAGGTTTACACGGTAAAATAACAGACACTCTTACTATACCCGACGCCAGCGCGTTTTTAAACCCCGTGCTTAACGCCGTGGTGGTACAATTTTTTGCTTATTACGTAGCCAAACTCAGAAAGTGCGAGATAGACCAGCCAAGAAATTTAGCCAAAAGCGTAACGGTGGAATAATGGAAATAATAGGCATAGGCACAGATATTGTAGAAGTACAAAGAATAGCGGAATTTGCCGAAAACTCCGCCGCGCTTATACGTATTTTCAGCGAGGCTGAAATAGACTATTGTCTCAGCAAAAAAAACCGTTATGAACATTTTGCCGTACGTTTCGCCGCTAAAGAGGCCGTGTATAAAGCGCTGCCTTTTGACGGGGTAGCACTCAAAAAAATTGAAGTGCATAACGAGTGCACCGGTGCGCCTATAATAGTATTTGACGACCCGCGGGCAAAAGACCTGGATATTAAAATTTCTCTTTCACACACCAAAAAGTACGCCACCGCCGTCGCATTAATAACCAAAAAATGAAAATTATAACAAAAGATTTTGTTAAGTCAAATTTCCCCAAAAGGCCTGCTGAGAGCAGCAAGGGCACATTCGGCCGTGTGCTTTGCGTATGCGGTAGCACTAATATGATGGGCGCGGCGTTGTTATGCGCACGCGGTATTTACGCGGCCGGGGCTGGTTACGTTACTATGGTTGTGCCTGAGGAAGAAAAGGATATGGTGTTTTCCACATTGCCCGAGGCCGTGCTTCTGCCGCTTGAAAACAACCAAGAAATTACACAAATAAAAAATTTAACCGCTGACCAAAAACAGGACGTTATGGTTATGGGTTGCGGATTGGGAACTGACGCCGCCAAATATGTGCCCGGTTTAATTAGCACGCTTGATTTACCTTTAGTGTTGGACGGCGACGGGTTAAATGCCTTAGCGGGATTAAAAGAAAAATTTAAATTTAATATGCCCGCCATACTCACGCCGCACCCGCTGGAAGCCGCCCGTTTAATAGACGGAGAAATACCAAAAGACGACGCCCAGCGTGAGCAAATGGCAAAACAAATTTCCGCCAAATACAACGCAGTATGCGTGCTTAAAGGCGCGCGCACAATTGTGGCGTACGGCGGTGATACGCTGGTAAACGAAACAGGTTCATCCGCCTTAGCCAAGGCCGGCACCGGCGACGTTTTGGCAGGGCTTACGGCGGGTATTTGGGCGCAGCTTGGCAAAGCGAACGTATTTGATATTAAAACAGCTTTTAACGCCGCCGCGTGCGCTGTTTATCTTCATGGTTTGGCCGGGGACAAAGCGGCGGCGGATATGAGCGACTACAGCGTAATGGCGTCTGACTTAAATAAATATATAGGAATTTCAATCAAGGAAATATTATAAAATTAAAATATGAATATCATTATTATACTTATTATTTTGCTTATCATAGTTTGTGTGGCTGCCGTTTATTTAATTTATAAACAAAGTGTTGCTGTGCTGGAGCCTGTTTATAAAAGAAAGCCGGTAGTTATTTTCCCGGACCAATTTAAATTACCCTTTGAGCAAATTTCTTTTAAATCCACAGACGGCATCCCGTTAAAAGGCTGGTTTGTACCCGCCGAAAACAGCGACAAAACGCTTTTCCTTTTACACGGCTGGGGCCAGAACAGGGGCGATATTTTAAAATATACCGCCTATTTACATGACCTTGGTTTTAACCTAGTATATTTTGATTTTAGGGCGATGGGCGAGTCCGGCGGTAAAGTTAATTCTATAGGTTACTTAGAAACTAAAGATTTAGAAGGCGCTATAAAATATATGAAGGACACCCGGCCCGCTAAATGCGCCTCCATAGGCCTTTACGGTATTAGCATGGGCGGCACGGTGGCTATTTACACGGCCGCTAAAAACAAAGAAATTAAGTGTGTAGTGAGTGAGGCCGCCTACTACTCTTTTAACCGTGTGGTAGCGCGCTGGGCGTGGATTAATAAGCGCGTGCCGTATTTCCCGGTAATACCTTTGGTGCTTTACTTTATACGCCGCAGGCTTGGCTTTGACCCGCAGTATTACAGCCCGGCCTATAACATAGCAGGACTCGCGGGCAGGCCTATTTTTATTATTCACGGCCGCCACGATAACCTGGTGCCGGCAGTTAATGCCACTTACCTTTATAAGAACGCCAAGGAGCCTAAAGAGTTGTGGATTATCCCGGGCGCCAAGCATAACCAGAGCGCGGAAGTAGGCGGCGAGGAATATCGCTACAGGTTGGCCCAATTTTTCACCAAGAATATGTAAATAAAAAACCTGCTTACACAGCAGGTTTTTTTGTATACCCTCTCCCTCTTAGGGGATAGCGTAGCATGCAGATATCAAGCTGTAGAGGAAGTGAGCGAAGCGAGCAGGTGAGGGTGATATACACAAATATTTTGTTGTAAAATTTAAATTGAAACTCTTGTTTTATAACAGCAGTAATACCCTCACCTGCTTTTTTGCAAGCTGCTGCGCAGCAAACAACGCAAAAAAACTTCCTCTCCCCTAAGAGGGAGAGGAAAATGAGTATTGTTTAAGCGGGGAGTTTTTTTGCTAAGTTAAATATGCTTGGGTCTTGGTTGTTCGGCCAGCGGCTCAATCTTGCTGAGCCTTGTCCAGAACTCGTCTATAGACTGTATTCTTTGTGTAGGGTCTTCTTTAAGCGCGTCTGAGAGCAGCGCGTCAACTTCCACAGGTATAAACGGCACAATCTTTGACGGCGGTACTACGCGTTTATTAGCTATGTCAAAGCCCGCCACGCTCCACGGTACCTGGCCGACCAGTGACTCGTAAAGGCATACGCCAAGCGAGTACACGTCAGACTGCTTTTTCATAAAACCTTTCTGCTGTTCTGGCGCCATGTAAGCGGGGGTGCCGGCCACGGTTCTTGCGCCGTTGTCGCCCTCTACCACTTTTTTGGCTACGCCAAAGTCCATGACTTTCGCGTTAGAGCCGTCTGTAATCATAATATTGCCGGGCTTTAAATCGCAGTGTATAATATCCTGCGCGTGCGCGTAATGCAGGCCGCGGCAAACGGATTCAAACAAAACTTTGCACTCAGAAAACGGTATAAAACCGTCTATATCCAGTCTGGTTTCCAGCGTTTGCCCGTCCACATATTCAAACACAAGGTACAGGCTGTTGTCAGATTCTATAACAGTATAAATCTCAACAATATTAGGGTGGCGGAGCAACGCTACCATTCTGGCTTCTGACAAAAACTGTTCTCTTACATAATTGCTGCGCACAAGTTCGGGGCGTACGCGCTTTATGGCAACGCGGCGTTTTAATACTTTGTCGTAAGCCTCGTACACTTTGCCCATGCCGCCCTCGCCAATTTGGCGGGTAAAATTGTATTGCTCTTTAATGTCAATTTTTTTAGCGCCGCTGGGTGAAGAGCCTGATTTAGCGGGGTAACGGAAATAAACAAAAGCGCATATTACAGCCAGTACGGCTATAAAATAAATTATCCACCAGCGTATTGTTTCAAGCCTTTTTGTTTTCTCGGCCGCCGCTGTATCCGCCGCTACTTTAGCGCCGGGGGTGGCGGGGGGTTGCGCGGTTGGCTGCGGCCTGGCGCTTACTGTGGTTGGCGCGCCTGCTTTGGCGTCGTCAATAAGCTTTTTAATAAGTTTGGCTTTGTTTGAGTTGGGGTTAATTTTAAGAGATTTTTCTATGTCAATAGAAGCTTTATCAAGCTCACCTTTTTTATAGTAAGCGCCGCCTCTTATTGTAAAACCTCTAGAGTCTGAGGGGGACATTCCTATAACTTCACTGGCGTGGTAAACAGCGTTGTCCCACTGCGCCGTGCCTTCATAGGCTTGTGCCAAAAGTAAATTAAAACGCGGCGTATTTTTTCCTTCAGCCACAAGAGAGTTTATTCTTGAAATAACATTGTTGTATTGTTTTTTTGAAATTGCTTCTCTAAGAGAGGACAGTTCGTCCTCCATATTAAACGCCGCGGTGGTTTTAGCGGCGGCCGCTGTTGCCCCGGCGGAGGCTTCTTCCCCGGAAAATGTTCCGCCCACTTTTATAGGGGCCGCAACTTCGGGGCGCCCCTGCGCTAAAAGCGGCAGTGCCGTAATTAAAAAAGCCGATAATATAAATAGTTTAATTTTTAAACGCATATTCTAATCTTATTAAAAACTGGTCTTTTACGCAATATAAAATAACATCATTATTCTAATATAACAAATTATTACGTATTATTTTTAAAGTCTGCCCTCGCAAATTGTATAATATAACAATGGGATTTGAACTTTTTGTAGCTAAACGTTATCTTTTTGCCAAACGTAAGGGCATTTTTGCCCTCGTCACCACTATTATTGGCGTGGCCGGTGTGGCGGTGGGCGTTGCGGCGCTTATTACCACGCTTGGCGTTATGACAGGCTTTCAAACCGATATCAAAAATAAAGTCATAGGCGCGCAAAGCCACATTTTAGTTGCCGGCCATATGACGCGTGAAGAATATTCCCAAAAAATAAAAGAAATAGAACAACTGCCCGGCGTAATAGCCGCCGCGCCCAATATAATGGGACAGGCTATAATAAACCATGACAATGCCTCTATGGGTGTAATGCTGCGCGGGCTGGACCCTGAACTTGAGGGTAAAATAAATAATCTCAACACGTCTTTTGAAGCGGGCTCTTACACGGCTGTTAAGCGCGTGGGCGAGGCCGCCGCGCCTGCCGCCATTGTGCTGGGGGCGGAGCTTGCCACAAGCTTGCGTTTGTGGGTGGGGGATGACGTGGTTTTAATTTCACCGTCTTCCATAGCCGCCAGCGCCGCTATGGTGCCTAAAATGAAAAAGTTTAGAGTGTCCGGCATTATTAAGACGGGTTATTACGAGTTTGACACAAGCATAGTCTATACAAACCTAAAAGACGCGGGCGAGTTTTTGGACTTGCCGGACGGGGCGGACGCGTTGTCTGTAAAACTTGAAAATATTGATAAAGCGGATAAAATTGCCAAGCTTATTAAACCGCTTTTTAGTGACGCCTACACCGTGCGTACTTACGCGGAAATGAACTCCACTTTATACGCCGCCTTAAAGCTGGAAAAAGTTGTCATGTTTATTATTCTATCTTTAATAATTTTGGTGGCGGCTTTAAACATAGCGTCTAACTTAATTTTGTTGGGCACAGAAAAAATAAAAGACATAGGCATACTGCGCGCCATGGGCGCGAAACCGGTAAGCATACTGCGTATTTTTATATTAGAAGGTATGCTGATAGGTGTGTTTGGCATAATATGTGGTATTGTACTGGCGCTTGGGCTGTGCTGGGTTATAGCGTCTTCGGGCTTATTTGAGCTGCCGGGCGACATTTACTATATAACCAAAATACCTGTAATACTTGAAGTAAGCGATATTATAAAAGTAGTTTGCGGCACGGTGGCGTTATGCTTTTTGGCCGCGCTTTACCCAGCGGTGCGCGCCTCGGCCGTGGTACCTACCGAAGCTATAAGAAACGGATAATAATATGAAAATACTTGAAATTAAAAACTTAACAAAAATCTACGGCCAAGGCACAGAAGACCTGCATGTTCTGCAAGATGTAAACCTTGAGGTAAAAAAAGGCGAATTTATTGTTTTGGTAGGGCCCAGCGGTTCCGGTAAAAGCACGCTGCTTAATATGATAGGCATGCTTGATACGCCTACATCGGGCAGTATAGTTTTTGACGGTAAAGAGTTGACTAAACTTTCGGAGAACCAAAAATCCGCCATGCGCCTTAAAAGAATGGGTTTTGTATTTCAGTTTGACGGCCTGCTGCCTGATTTTACGCTTATAGAGAACGTAAATATGCCTGCCATTATGGCCGGTAAAAAAAGAGACGGTAAGGCTAAAGAACTGCTGGCGTCGTTTGGTTTAGAAAAGATGGCTGATAAAATGCCGTCGCTTCTTTCCGGCGGTGAAAAGCAGCGCGGCGCCGTGGCCCGCGCTATGCGCAATAACCCCGCTTTAATTTTGGCCGACGAGCCTACCGGCAATTTAGACGCCCATAAAAAAGCTTTTGTGTTTGAAGATTTTGCCAGACTTGCCAAAAGCGGCATTACCATAATTATGGTAACGCATGACCTGCAGGCGGTTAATTACGCTGATACGGTTTATACTATGGATGATGGCAAATTAGTAAAAACGAAATAAAAGCTTTTTTCGCTTCGCGTCTTCCAGATTGCGCTCACGGTGTTCGCTTGGGTTTCATCAGCGGTAAAGAATTTCTTCGGCTTTTGGCAGATTTTTTATTTTTTCCTCCTCACCGTAGCTCCGCTACTTGAATATCGTCGGAAGAAAATAAAAAATCTACTCAAAATCCTGTGAAATTCGCCTCTATAACAGCATTTTATAACTACTTAACTGCACTTGTTTTGTTCTCCTCCCCCTCTTAGGGGGAGGAAGTTTTTTTGCGTTGTTTGCTGCAAAGCAGCATGCAAAAAAGCAGGTGAGGGTATTTCTGCTGTTATTAATTAAAATTTTCAAGTTAAGCTTTACAGCAATATGTTTGTGTGCATCACCCTCACCAAGCCCGCCTTTGGCGTTGGCCTCCTCTACATCTTGATATATGCATGCTACGCTATCCCCTAAGAGGGAGAGGAAAACAAAAAAATCCCCGCCGGGTTGGCGGGGATTTTTGTTTGTGAGTTTTATTTTTTGTTTACTGAGTTTTTTATAAATTCTGCCACAGTGTCTTTGGCGCCAAGGCCTACCGCTATGCCAAACGCTAAACCCATAGAGGCCAAGAGTACCAAAATAACATTGTTAACCAGTTTTGTTGCTACGCCCAGGTTTTCTAGGGCGATAAGCGCGGTGAACAGTACCATAAAAGCTTCTACGCCTTTGGCTACTATCAGGCCGCCGCCAAGGTTGTTGGCTTTTGAAGAGTTTTCAATAATGTTGCCCAAAAACTTGCCAAATAAAAGCCCGGCGAACAGTATAAGTATGGATACAAAAAGTTTAGGCAGGAAAGCTAAGAATTTTTCTAACAATATCTGCACGTCGTTAAGGTTTAACGCTTTTGCGGCGTAGATAATGGCGATTATCATTACAACCCAAGAGAGTACAAAGGCCAAAATATGAGTGGGGCTTTTGCCAAAGCCGAAGCGTACGCACATTTCGTTAATGCCTACTTTAGAGGTGCGAGAGTCAAAATCTATTTTATTTAAAACTTTTTTAACATATGTGTTTACCAGGCGGGAAAGGTAGAGGCCCACTACTAAAGCCAGTAAAGCAAGACAGATATGGCCGACTATTGTAAGTAACTCCCAGCCCATGGTTTTGATCTGGGGGGTTATTGTTTCTATAAATTTTGTCCAGGTGTTCATAACATCTCCTTTTTAGGTATTAATTAATTCTATGATATTTTGCATGGGTGCGGATTAGTTTTTAAATAAAAATTCATATGCGTCTATATATTTTTGCAGGCTGAATCTTTCCGTAACCTCAGCGGTGGCCTGGGCGCACTGGGTGCGCAGGGGAGTGTTTTTAATAAAATCTTTTATTGCTCTTGCCAGCGCGTCCGCGTTTAAATCAGTGACAAGCACGCCGTCCTCGCCGTCGCGTATTATAACGTTGGGGCCTGTTTCACAGTCAAAGGCTACGGGCGGTACGTTCCAGCTCATGGCCTCGCACAGCGCAAGCGGAAAGCCCTCAGAGCGGGAGGATAATACAAAGATATCGGCGTTTTTATATACCGCCGCAATATTGTGGTAAGAACCCGCTAAAGTTACTTTGCTTTCCAGGTTCGCTGTTTGTATGATGTCTTGCAGTTCGCTCAGCTGCGGCCCCTCGCCCACTATGCTGAGGTGCCAGTCGGGTTCCGTTTTGGCAACCTCGGCCCAGGCGTTTATAAGTATATCAAAACCTTTTTGGCGTACCAGGCGGCCTACGGCTACAGCGTTGAGAGACGGCTTCATAAACGGCGGCAGCACGTCTTCTTCAAGTTCCGGTTTTATAGCGGGGTTATAAATAACCTCACAACGGCTTTTAAATTTAAGGCGGTTAAATGTTATGCGGTCACGCTCGGATAAAAAAACGCAGGCGTGCGCCTTGTTTAATACAAAACGTTTTGTAAAAGTAAGCGTTTCTGTATTTAATACAAGGTGTTCTACAAAAATTGTTTTTATGCCCAGTATTATGCCTATGAGAGAAGCGTTGAACATCATGTGCGATATAAGCACGTCCGGCAATATGCCTAGCAGTGTTTTTGCAACATAAGCCGCCACGCGTGCTCTGTGCCAAAAGGAGGCATGCACGTGCGGCAGGTTAAGGTGTACACGGTTAACCTCTGGCGGTACTGTGTAAAAATCAGGTTTATTATAGGCGGTTAGTATAGTAACGTTATGGCCGTTTTTGGCAAATTCACGGGCCTGCAGTACGGCCAGTCTTTCCGCACCGCCCATGGCAAGTGTTGGTATAGCTATTACTATTTTCATATACTAGAATTATATAATAGATTCCACTTTTTTAGGGGTAATATGAAAATAGTAATAGCCACGGAAAACCAAAATAAAGTGCGCGAGTTAGAAGAAATACTGCACGCCGAAAACCTGACGGGGATAGAGTTTTTAACTTTAAAAGACTTCCCCGGTTTTACGCTGCCTGAAGAGACGGGCACAACTCTTGAGGAAAACGCTATAATAAAGGCCGTCGCCGCCGCTAAATTTACCAAGCTGCCCGCGTTGGCCGATGATACCGGCCTGGAAGTAGACGCGCTTAACGGTATGCCCGGCGTGATAAGCGCCCGCTACGCGGGCGCGGGTAAAAGCGCGGAAGACAACAACAGAAAACTGCTCTCAGATCTTGACGGCATACCGCTTAAAAAGAGGACCGCGCGTTTTAAAACAGTTGCTTGTTACGCCAAGCCTGACGGGGGAATTAGCACAATTGAGGGTATATTAGAGGGATTTATAGGGGAAAAGTATAAGGGGACCAACGGCTTTGGTTATGACCCGCTGTTTATAGTAAAAGACGCAGGTAAAACTTTGGCCGAAATGACCGCGGAAGAAAAAAATAATATCAGCCACCGCAAAAAAGCATTTTCGCTTATGGTTAAATCTTTAAAAGCTTAGGATGTTTTTCTCCCTTTACGAAAGGGAGAAAAATTTTTAAAAATGTTATCATGAGAATATGAAGAAGATAATTATACCGCTTTCTGCTTTTTTACTCTTCGCCTGTAACCCTTTACAGACGTATAAGCCCGATATGGACAAACTGGTTACCTTTGAAACAGGCGGCCAGGCCATGGCCGAAGAGGGGCGCACGCAGCCTTACATAGCCATATATACAAAAGACGATAAAAAACTTATTTATGTTGCCGAAAAGCATTATGACATGGCAAGCCTGCAAATGATACAACACTCTTTTGATACCTATGCCCCCAAGTAGCCGTGGTGGAATTTAGAAGAGAATGGAAAACTGCCAATAAATGCGATAAGTTTGGCGGTGTCTACGCCGCTTTTGAAGCGCAAAAGCGCGGTATTCCCGTAGTAAAGGCGGACCTGGCGCGTGAGGACGTTTTAAAAACTTTAGTGCTGGATAAAAAACTGTACAGCTATTACGATTTCCAAGGCAGGTGGATGATAAACAACGCCAAAAGCGCCCAAATGTTTTTTGGCGACACGCCAAACGCTGAGCAACAGGTAAGAGATTTTAAAGCAACAAGGTACAATTCTAAATTTGGCGCGATGTTTACGGTAAAAGATTTTGAAAATTGGTTTTTAGAAAATTTTGATATGGAGTTTGCTAAAACGGACCTTGTTACTTTTACCGCTAATAATAAACTTAACTATCCGTCGTCAAAAGGCTACATAACCAACCGCCTTAGCGAGGACGAAGACTTTCACGCCAGAGACCCTTTTATGCTTAAAAATATCGCCGCCGCCCTTAACCGCTATGACACTGTGCTTGCCGTATTTGGCGAGGGCCACTACGTTGCACAGGCGTCCGTACTGCAAGATATGCTTGGCAGCCCGCAGTATATAACAGAAGTTGACCCGCTTATAAACACAGGTATGAACAAGTGTAAAAAGGAAATATTACCGGTAAAAGGCGTTAAGTTGGTAAACTGGTAGCTACCTGTTTTGGCGCAGCGCCTCAAATAGTGCTACGCCCGCGCTTGTAGACAGATTGAGAGACCTTACCGGCCCGCCCATGGGAATGTGATACAGCTTTTCACGGTAGGTCTCGTAAATTTCTTTAGGAAACCCCGCCGATTCACAGCCGAATATAAGATAACTGTTTTTGGGGAAGTTAATGTCCCAAAGGCTTTTTTCACCTTTGGTAGAAAAGAAAAACATATTTTCTGTATTATCTACAGTCGCTAAAAACTCTTCAAAATCTTTATATGTTTTATATTTAAGGTTGGCCCAATAGTCCAGCCCGCTGCGCCGTATTTCTTTATCTTCAATTTTAAAACCCAGCTTGCCCACCAAATGCAAAACGGAGTTTGTGGCAACGCAGCTGCGGCCTATGTTGCCCGTGTTAAAAGGTATTTCTGGGTTGATTAATACTATGTTCATGGTTAGTTGATATATAAGGCACTTTATTTTATAACGGCACTTATTAACGGCGCCCGTCTTCGCTTTGCTACGACGCGGCAAAGTTCGTACCTCACTCATTAAATCCCTCCCCGGCTGTGCCGGTACTCCCTTTACGAAAGGGAGAAAGGGGGGGTATACGTAACAACAAAGGGCGGGGGAACCCCCGCCCTTATTATTTAAATAATTAGTTTTCCCAGCGTATAAACAGCGGTGTGTACTGGTTAGGTACGTTGGGGATATTGGGCATTACACGTATGGAATAATCCTGCCTGCCGCTGTTCTGGGGCACGTAGTTTATTTCATAAATATAAGCGTCGCCTTCCATATCAACGTGCTGCATGTTGGTAAGTTGGCCTGATATAATATCGCCCGTTGTGCCGCGTACGCCAAGCAGTAACTGCACGTTAACGTTTTCAGGCTTTAAAGCGCCTAAGAATACTCTGGCCCTTATTTTCATAGAGTCGCCTATCTTAAGTTCTGTTTCCAGTTTGGGGCTGATGTCTGTTATAGACACACGGTACCAGTTGGAAGCTATGGCTACTCTCTGGGTGGAAATTTCCGCCAGTTTGCCCTCTTGGCTTAAGAGGTTAAAGAAGTAATGCGCTTTGGTGTAAAACTTGTCATAGTATTCGCGTACCATGCGGTGCGTGTTAAACACAGGGGCGATTGTTTTGACAGATTTCTTCATATAGCCAATCCATGTGTTGGGTATGCCGTTGGCGTCTTTATCATAATAAGTAGGCGCAATTTCCTGCTCTATAATGTTATACAAAGCTTCGGATTCTACAAAATCTCTTTCAGCGTCTGTCTTATAGTTTTCAATGCCGCCTATTGACCAGCTAAAGTCGCACGGGCCCACTTCGTCCCACCAGCCGTCCAGTACAGACAGTGTTAGCGCGCCGTTTAAGGCGGACTTCATGCCGCTGGTGCCGCTGGCTTCTAAGGGGCGGATGGGGTTGTTCATCCATACGTCCACGCCTTGTACCATGTAGCGGGCCAGGTTCATGTTATAGTCTTCTACAAAAATTAACTTGCCGGCAAAGCGGGGGTCATTTTGTATATTAGCTATGTATTTAATAAACTCTTTACCCGCCGTGTCAGCCGGGTGGGCTTTACCCGCGAATACAAATTGTACCGGGCGGTCGGGGTTATTGACTATGCGGTCCAATCTTTCTAAATCTCTAAACAAAAGGTTGGCGCGTTTGTATGTGGCAAAGCGGCGCGCGAAGCCTATTGTAAGTTTATCCGCGCTCAGTATTTTGCCCGCTTTGTTTATCAAAGTATCGTCTGCGCCCTGGCGTTTAAGCTGGTGTTTAAGGCGCTTTCTGGCTGTGTCTATAAGCTTTTCTTTTCTTATATTATGTACTTGCCAGAATTCATTATTGGGAATATTGTCTATGCCGGCCCATGTTTCGGCTTTGGTAATGTCGGTATGGTTAATATCCGCGCCGTTAAAGCTGTATTTTTGGTACAGCTCTGCGTTTTCATGGCTTATCCAGCTGGCGCTGTGTATGCCGTTGGTAATGCTGGTTATAGGCACTTCCTGCACGGGTAATGTGGGCCAAACTTTTTCCCACATTTCGCGCGACACTCTGCCGTGTAAGGCTGATACGCCGTTAAGGTAGGCGGCCAATTTTAACGCTACCACTGTCATACAGAAGGTGGGGGCATTGGGTTCATCTTTACCTATAGCTACAAAGTCTTCCCAGTTAAGGCCCATTTTCTGCGCGTAAACTTCCATGTATTTGCGTACTAAAGCGGGGTCAAAATGTTCATTGCCGGCTATAACAGGCGTGTGGGTTGTAAATACTGATGTTGCCCAAACCACGTCGCACGCTTGCTGGTAGGTAAGTTTGTGTTCCGTCATCATGTCTATGATTCTTTGGAACAGTAAGAAGGCGGAGTGCCCCTCGTTAATATGGTAAACGGTGGGGGTAATGCCCATGGCTTTAAGCGCTTTTACGCCGCCTATGCCAAGCACAACTTCCTGGCGTATTCTGTTTTCTCTGTCACCGCCGTAAAGAGATTCTGTTATAACACGTTGCTCAGGCGTGTTTTCCTGTAAATTTGTGTCTAAAAGGTAAAGCTTGGTTACGCCTACAGATACTGCCCAGACGCCGGCGTAAATAATTTCTTTGCCTAATTCTATAGCTATTTTAAGCTCGCCGCCGTTGGCGTCTTTCACGCGCTCAACAGGCATATGTGCCCAGTCGTTCTCCGGGTACTCTTCGTTTTGCCAGCCGTCGCGGTTTAAAACCTGCTTTACGTAGCCTCTCTGGTAAAATAAACCTACGCCGATTAACGGCATCCCCAGGTCGCTTGCGCTTTTAATATGGTCTCCCGCTAGCATGCCCAGGCCGCCGGAATATATGGGCAGGCCCTCGCCTATGCCAAACTCCATAGAGAAATAGGCTGTTAAAAAGTTATGTTCCTGTTCTTTTTTATTTTGTTTGTACCAAAAGTCGGTCTCTTTGTATTTGTAAAAAAGGTCTTTTACATAGTTAAGGTGGGCCAGAAAGTCAGCGTCTTTGCTTATTTCTTCAAGCCTGCTTTGGTCAATAGTACCCAAAAACCATTTGGGATTGCGTTTGCTCTTGCTCCATAGTTTTGGGTCTATTTTGTAAAACAGGTATATTGCCTGCCAGTTCCAGCTGAACCACATGTTGTCGGCAAGTTCTTCTAAAAATTTAATGTTCTCAGGTAAGTTAGGTTGTACGGTAATAGAATGGATTTTCATCTTCACACCCCTTTTTGAATTATCTTTATTACCTTAATTATATAAAAATTGGCAGTAAAAAGCCCCTTTATATTACCGCCGTAGATTAAGCGTAAAAACTACCGTGTGTATTTTAGTTAACACAGGGTAGGTTTTTGCGTATTTAAAAATACAAAAAGTTAGTTTTCCTTGAAAAAAAGGCAAAAAATAAGGTACCCTATAGAGTATTTTCTTTTTGGAGGTCTTGATGGAACAAACTCAAACTAAACAAAGCTTAGTCTTTAAGTTCCTTAATATAATTGAAGTTGTTGGTAATAAACTTCCCCACCCGGTAGTACTTTTTGCGGGTATGGCGCTGTTAGTAATACTGCTTTCCTGGCTACTTGCTATATTTGGCGTAGAAGCGCTGCACCCCTCAACAGGCAAAGTAATCCCCGTAGTTAACCTTGTAAGCGCGCATGGCTTACAGTTAATCCTTACAAAAATGGTAACCAATTTTACAGGCTTTGCCCCCTTGGGCACCGTGCTTGTGGCCCTTATGGGTATAGGCATAGCCGAACACAGCGGCCTTATGAGAGTGGTGCTGCGCACAATAGTGCAGGCCGCGCCTAAAGCTTTAATTACCATGATAGTTGTATTTTGCGGCGTTCTTTCCAATACCGCAAGTGAAATAGGCTACGTACTTTTAGTGCCGCTGGGCGCTATTATTTTTATGTCGGTGGACAGGCACCCTATAGCGGGTTTGGCCGCGGCTTTCGCCGGTGTATCGGGCGGCTACAGCGCCAACTTGCTGCTTGGCACTATTGACCCGCTGCTTGCCGGCCTCTCACAGGAAGCAGCCAGGATTTTGCCTGAATATATTGAATACACTGTAAGCCCAGCCTGTAACTATTATTTTATGTTTGTATCCACATTCTTTATAACCTTGGCCGGTACTTTTGTAACTGAGAAGATTGTGGAACCCCGCCTGGGTAAATACACAGGTGAAAAAGACGAACACCTGGAAGCCCTTACTAAAGAAGAAAAACGCGGCATGATATGGGCGGCTGTTGTAAGTGTAATATGTATAGTACTGCTGGTTTTGTCTGTACTGCCGGAAAACGGCATTTTAAGAGGCCCCGGCGGCAGTGTGCTAAAATCGCCTTTTATGAACTCTATAGTAGCGTTTATCTTCATAATACCGGGTTTAGCCGGTATAGCTTACGGCTTGGGCGCAGGTGTTATTAAAAACGAGAGCACTGTTGTAGGTTATATGTCTAAATCTATGGGAACACTGGCCAGTTATATGGTGCTGGTATTTTTTGCTGCGCAATTTGTGGCGTATTTTAACTGGACTAACCTTGGCCTTATATTCGCTATTAAGGGCGCTAACGCTTTGCAGTCTATGAGCATGCACCCCATACTTTTAATGACAATATTTATACTTTTGTCGGCCGCCATAAACCTGTTTATGGGCAGCGCCAGCGCGAAATGGGCTATTATGGCGCCTGTTTTCATACCTATGTTTATGCTGCTGGGCTATACGCCCGAGGCCACGCAGGCCGCTTACAGAATAGGCGACAGTGTTACTAATATAATATCTCCCATGATGTCATACTTCGCCATGATTTTGGCTTTCTTTAATAAGTATGATAAGAACGCCGGTATAGGCACTATGGTGTCTACCATGATACCGTATTCAATAGTATTCCTTATTGTGTGGACAATATTATTTGCCATATGGGTAATAGTTGGACTGCCGTTAGGGCCGGGCGTATCGTTCAGATTATAGTTTTAAAATAAAAACACGGCCTTTTAAGACCGTGTTTTTTATTATTAAATTACAATTGCTTGTTGTCAGTTTCAGCTTTTTATTCTGTATAATTAATGTAGTATTTTACACCCAAAGGGAGGAATATGAAAAAAGGTTTTACGCTGATAGAATTACTTGTAGTAGTGCTTATTATAGGCATACTCGCGGCGATTGCGCTGCCGCAATACACCAAAGCGGTGGAAAAGAGCCGCTCGGCCGAAGGGTTGCTGGTAACCAAAAATATTGAGGACGCTATACAAAGATATATTTTGGCAAACGGACTGACCTCAACGGCGGAGTATTTAGATGCTTTGGATATAGATTTAACCGGCGGCACCTGGGACTCGGAAAGCCATACTTATAAAACGAAGAACTTTAACTATGAAATCTCAGTCTCTTCCCCGGTAGCAAGCATTTACACATACAGAATACAGAACGAAAACAAGTTGTATATGTTTTACATACATATTGACGGCGGCGGCACTGTTACAGATAAAATATGTTACACATTTAATACCCCTACCGGGCGCGCTATCTGCAAAGGCGTTGAAAACTCCGGCTATACATATAGAGAAGACGTTTACCCGTAACACAAACTGTTTTATACTAAAAAGCCCCGGCAACCGCCGGGGCTTTTTAATTATTTCTGTACGATTATTGTGCAAACGCAGGATGTGTGTTTGATTATCTTCAACACGTTAAACCCGGTAAACAGAAAGTGGTGCATCATAAGCGAAAGGTCGCTGGGGTTAGAGTGGTAAAGGTCGTGGTAGAAAGCGTCGCGCATGTCCGTCCACTTGGCGCCGTAATACTGTTGGCCCTCTGCCTCAATCATTTCGTGGCGTTCGTCTCTTCTGTGCAGGGCAAAGCTTGTTATAATATCTTCCACCACAAAAATACCGCCCGGCTTTATCCAGTGGCTGGCTTTATGTATAAGCACGCCTTTTTCGTGGTTGTTAAGGTTGCGGATGGCGTTTCTCATTGAAATTTTGTCAAAAGAAGCGGCGTCAAAATGCGCGTCTTGCAGCCAGCCCTCAATCAAAGTTACTTTTTTGGTTTTTTTAAGAGCCTCCGCCGCTAAAGCCAGCTGCTCGCTGCTGCAGTCCAGGCCTACGGCGTTTTTTACTTTAGGCGCGGCCTCGGCTAAAAATGCGCCGTCGCCGCAAGCAAGGTCAAGCAAGGTGTCAGTTTTTTTAAAATCGAAGTATTCTAGGTAAACGTCTTTTTTCGCGATTGGTTTTGCCGCCGGTTTTACTGTTTTTACCGCTTTAGGTTCCTTAACCGCTTTAGCGGGTTTTGCTTCTTTTACTGCACCCTTTTTTGCTGTTTTCTTTTCTGCCATATCACTACCCCCCATTGTTTCTTATATTTTCATTTTACCACTTTGAGAAGAAATAATCCCCTTTGCGAAACAAAAAAAGCCCCGCCAAATGCGGGGCCTTTTTTATATTAGTTATGCGGCAGATATTTGAACAGCACCTCAAATAACCTTTCCATTTCAACAGGTTTGGTTATATGGTCGTTCATACCGTGCTTAAGCGCTTTATCAATATCTTCTTTAAACGCGTTGGCTGTCAGCGCCACTATGGGGACGGTTTTAGCGTCCGCGCGGTCCATATTTCTGATAGACTGCGCCGCTTCATAGCCATCCATATTAGGCATTTGTATGTCCATAAATATAATGTCATACGTGCCGGCGGGTGAGTCTTTAAACTTCTGTACCGCCACCACGCCGTCATCCGCGTGGTCTATGGCTACGCCCGTGGGTTCTAACAGAGATTCCACAATCATGCGGTTGATTTCAACGTCGTCAACCAGCAAGACTTTTTTGCCGTCAAATTTACCTGTGGCGTCGTCGGCCTTTTTCTCTGAAACTTCTTTTGTAATAGTTTCTTTAAACCATGCTTCAAAGGAGAAAACACTGCCGTTGCCAAGCGTACTCTTAACGGCGATGTTGCCGCCGAAAAGCTGCACTATGCGCCTGCTTATTGATAAGCCCAGGCCTGTGCCGCCGTATCTTTTGGCTATTTTACCGTCTGCCTGTTCAAAAGGCTTGAATATATTTTCTATCATGGCTTCGGATATGCCTATGCCGGTGTCCGCAACCGTAAACTCTATAAGAGTTTTATCTTCCTGGCGGCCTTTGTTTGTTACGCGGAAGTCAATCCTACCCAGTTCCGGGGTGAATTTAACGGCGTTGCCAAGCAGGTTAATAAGCACCTGGCGCAACCTAAGTGAATCGCTAAGGAACGTGGGCGGGGTGAAAGAATCCACTGAAACATTAAACGTAATATTCTTTTCATCACAGCGCGGCTTTATAATAGTGGCAACCGTGTTTATAAGTTTGGGCAGGTCTAATATCTCTTCAGATAGTTCTATTTTGCCTGCTTCAATCTTAGAAATATCCAAAATGTCGTTAAGTAAGCCAAGCAAGTGCTGCGAGGAGGACTCTATCTGGTTAACATGAGACTTAACGGTAGGCATTTCCAACTCTGCAGGGTTCATGCCCTCAAGCTTTTTCTGCACAATGTTTGTCAGCCCTATAATAGCGTTCATGGGGGTGCGTATTTCGTGGCTCATACGCGCTAAAAACTCGCCTTTATGCTCATTGGCTCTGTTAGCGTCATTTACAGCCTGTTCCAGGCTAAGCTGCGCTTCACGCAAGTCCTTCTCTATCTGTACGCGGGCGGTAACGTTGCGGGCAAAGCCCAGCACGCCAACCAACGTGCCGTTAGCGTCATATATAGGAGTGCGGACGGAGTCAAGTATTTCCTCGTGTTTGTCGGAGAATATAATTTTTTCTTCTGTATATAAAGGCGCTTTTGACTCAATTGCCGCCATATCGTTTTTGGTAAATTCCTGCGCGATTTCAGGCGGGAACATCTCCGCGGCGGTATGGCCGGTAAACGCTTCTTTAGGTTTGTTGGAAATAGCGGCGTAACGCGGGTTAACCGTAAGATATTTACCTTTAGCGTCCTCATACCAAATAAGGTCGGGGGAGGCTGAAAATACTTTGTCAAGCAGTATTCTCTGTTCTTCAATTTTGTTTCTTTCCAAAAGCATTTCGGTAACGTCGTTAGTTACAACGATATACCCTATTTTTTCGCCTTGTTTATTAAGGAAGTAGTTTGCCGTGCCTCTTACGTAACGGCCGCTGTTTTCAACATAATAAATTTCGGCTTCACGCTCATGTTGCAATGCTGTGATAGGGCAGTATTTTGACCCCACAGGATAAACGCTGTTTTGTGTGTAGGATGTGCCAACAACCTCAGCCAGTGTTTTTTGCGCAAGCGCTAAGGCCTGGTCATTCATATAAATAATGTTGAGGTTCATGTCTGTAATGCTAAGCGGGTTTTTAACACTGTCAACAATACTGTCGGCCATGTCGTCAAAGGAATCCGCTAATTGGCCAAACTCGTCCTTAACAGGGGCGTTAAAGCGGAACTGCCTTTCACCTGCTCTAAAGCGTGATACGCCGCTGATAAGCCTGGTAATGTTATCCATAAGCGTCCAGGCCAGCCATATTGCTATTAAAACCACTACTAAAATAAGCAGCGCTGTTGTAATAATAAGCTGGAAGAATGTTTGGGTAAGGTTTTTTTCAATAGTGCCCACAAGTTTAAGTTCCGTGTCTTTGGCTGGGCGGGTAAAGTCCTCCAACCCGGCGCCTATGGCGACAAACGCGAAGCCGCGCTTAGAATAACCATTTTCAGCCGACGGCGCGTACTGGCCAGTGTAGTAGGGTATGGCGGCGGCTGTGGTAAGTTTATATAAACCGCTCCATAAAATATAGAAAGAGCCGGAACCGCCGTCTCTGGTTAAGTCCATCCAGCCTGTGCACTGCGGCGCGTTGTTAAGGTAGCGGCAGTCAAGGCCTACCAGACCTGCTTTAGTAAGAGCGAGGGCGGGCTTCTTTTCCCTAGACTGATGGTCAAAAGTCGGCCAGTCTTTTACAAAATCCGTCCATTTTTTTACGTCTGACTTTTGCCACGCTTCGTAGATGGAAGACTCCAGCCATGGTATTTCAGGCTCGCCCGTTTCTGGGTCAAAACCCACTATGGAATGGTGCCTGGGGTGGCAGATGCTGCGGCCTTTATAATCCCAAATAAAAGAGTAGTTGCCGTCATAAGCGTCCGGCAGTTCTGTATATCGTTCGTTCATGGGTGTGTTATGGTCAACATACTCCATAATATGGTCATGATTAAGCGCGAAGGTTACGTAGCCTTTAATTTTACCGTCTGCGCCGGTAACCGGGGTGGCCCAGCGTACTATCCCCTCAAAGCGCACGCCGTTGGGGTTTTCCATGCCGGCGTAAGACTGTTCCTCAGGCTTGTAGGGTATGTCATAGCCGCGGTCTTTAGCGGCTTTTTCTACAATTTTAGGTGTGTACATGCCTATATAGTTGGACTTTGTGTACGCGCCTATAACGTCAGAAACAAAAATCTCGCCGGGTTTTAATTTTTTAAGTTTAGGAAAATGTGTTTCGGCCTTTATATAAGTGTTAAGCCTGTTGGAAATATTCTTTTTAACCGGGCTTAGTGGGTAACGTGTTTTAGTAGTGTTGGGGGTTGTTACTTTAACAACCTCGTTACCGTCAAGATCTATGAAGGCAACCTCATCATAAAGCGGCACTTCTTTATATTTAAAATGGTCCGGGTAACGGTAGTGAAAGCCGTCTCTGTCATTATTTTCTTTGTTGGTGGACACGCCTTCTTCATTTTCTATGGGCTCTCTGTCCGCTTCCACCCAGGACATGCCGTCGTCAGCCAGTTTCCACTTGCCTCTTACTATAACTTTACCCACTCTGTTTTCTATAAAAGCGCGGTAGTTTTCCTGGGTAGGCTGGACTTTGGAAAGATATAGTATCTCGCTGTCACGTTCATATAAAAATTTAGCCACGTCGCCGGCGGTGTCTGTGGTCATGCGTTCAATGTTTTCGGTGGCGCTGCTGTTAAGGGCGGCGGTAGAATCGCTAACCGCGATATCTCTAAGAGAGTCGCCAAGTATGTTCATCTGCCTCCAGGCAATGGCGGTAAGCAGTACCAGCGGAATTACTTTTACTACCAGAAATATGATGATAAGTTTTGTTCTCATGCCAAGGCCGAACCTGTTAAGCAAGTTGTCCATCAGCAAGTTAAAATAACCTTGAAAGCGTTTTAATCCCATCATAGCGGTTTCTCCATAGACACAATATAATTATAAATTATATTAAATAATAAAAATCAGAGTGATATATATTTTATAATATAAATGTGATATATTTACAGGATTTACTTTTACCCCTGAATATAGTTTAATAAACTGTCACTTACGGTTAAAACAACAGGCAGTAAGACAGTATTGGCGTTTTTAACTCTGTATTTGACCACCACCCGACCGCCGTACACCATACGGTAAAAAAATTAAAGGAGAAAACATGCTTAGAAAACTAGCATATGTTGTTTGTCTTACACTTGTAACAGCAGTATCTTCCTTTGCCGCGACTGATATATGGAAAGACAAGCTTTTCATAGACGGTGAAGTAAGAACCTTTGGCATTTTTGACAAAGATATTATAGACCGTACAGGCCCCGCCGGCGCAACGGTAAACTATAATACGGCCCCCACCCGCATACTTTTTGGCGCGGGCTACCGTATTACGCCCGATATTACAGTTTTTGCCAGAGCCGGGTATTTTACCCTTTGGGGCTCAGACAAAGGCCAAACCTTTGCCAGCGACACCTTGGACAACAAACTTAACTTTGCAGAGGGTTACGCTGAGTTTAAAAATATTTTTGATACATTTGATATTAAACTGGGCAGACAGTTTTACGCGTCGGATGACGTGTTTTACAAACCTTTAGGGTATTCCGTAGAAAGAAACCTTTACGCGGCCATTGACGGCGCCAGCGCTAAAGTAAGAATTAAAGGCACAGAAGTACAGCTGCTTGCCGGTAAAGAGGCTGATTTAATTTGGGGCGAACTTGCAGATAAATACGCTTTCGGTTTTCAGTCAACAACCAAAGTTAATGACTACCTCTCACTTTATTTAAGCGCGTATAACATTCATACAGAACATGTTGGCGACTATACATTACTCAGCGCCAAACCTACCGTTAAATATAAAAACGCCACAGCGTTCTTCCGTTATATAGCCAACCGTAACGAAGAGCACCAGCACGGCCAGTTTTTCCACGCCGACGCCAGGTATAAACAGAAAGCCGGTTCCGTTACGCTTACTCCTAAAGCCAGCGTAATTTGGGGCACGGGCACAACACATTGGAACACAATTACCTACCTGCGCAGTTTAATAGTGGAACAGGCCCTTGGCGGCGGCGCTCTTAGAGACGCTGAAATTTACAGCGCCGGTTTAGACTTTGGTATGGACGCTTTGCCTAAAGCGCTTGTTTCACTGGACGGTTACTATTACAGAAGCCGCAACCACAGCAGAACAATTGCCGCTAACAGAGGCACGGAGCTTGACCTTAAAGTTACCTACCAGCTTTACAAATGGTTAGAACTTGGCGTTGCGGGCGGTTATTTATTTGCAGATTCTGACTTCCAAGACAAAGACACCAAAAAGCTGCAAACATGGTTTGTGCTTAAGTTTTAAAACCTGACTTTCGTATAAATATAGCGCCCCGTTTATTTGAGCGGGGCGTTTATTGTTTTTTGCTTTAAGTGTTACAAAAGTTTAAAAACATGGTTTACGTTTGTGTCGCTGTATTTACCTCTAAAATCCTACCGACCGGTAGTTCTGTATTCTGATAAAGCTTGTCTTCTTAGAAGAAGATTACTAAAATGTAATCTAACGGAGATTTTTTGTATGAACCTTACTAGTGAAATAGCTTTAACCAAAGACCTTTTTGTGGCCAGGGGCAGCCATAAAGAGTGTTACGCTCATCCGCATGATAAAAACCTATGCATAAAAGTCGCTTATAACGAGCCCGGCAAAAAAGATTTAGAGCGGGAAATTTTTTACCTTACAAAAGTTTTAAAAGACCGCAGGGAAAAATGTACCTTTTTACCCTATTACCACGGCGCGGTGGAAACTGATAAAGGCCCGGGCCATGTGTTTGACCTGGTAACAGACTATGACGGGCGCGTGTCCAGAGATTTGGAAAGCTGTTTTGTATACAGAAAGGAAATAGAAAAAGCCCATTGCGTGCTTAAAAGCGGTTTGCTGCAGTTGCGTGAAAATATGCTGCAATATCTTTTGATACCTATGGATTTATACCCTTTTAATATACTATGCAAGCGTGAAAGCGAAGATAAATGCGTGTTTATGCTGATTAACGATATCGGCAGTTCTTCTTTAATTCCGCTGGAATACTGCCTGGATACCGTGGCGGCCGCCAAAGTAAAAAGATTGTGGAACAGGTTTATCATCTCTATGACGGACAAATATAAAGACGATACGCTTATAAAAGGATTGTTTGCCGGCTTGGAATTTGCGGACAGCAGGTCTTAGTTTTTAGATAAAATAATAATCCCCGCCTTATGGCGGGGATTATTAAATGTTTACTAATCAATTCTAAAATAGCTTGTGTTCCAAGTGTCGTCTTTTCTGTCCAGTTTCCCTACTGTTTTGCAAATGTCTTCTTGTATAGTGCCTGTTGTGGCTATGCAGAAGAACCCGCCCCATGGCGGCCAAGGGGAATTGTTGTATTCAATAAAAGGCATTGTGGTGTTATTAAGAGAAAAATCGTATCTTACCTGAAAATAATACTCACCCACGTTAGTTCTGTTTATGCCTATGTTATATTTTTTAAAAAGCAGACATTGGCTGCTTTCTTCACTACATTCTTCCAGCAGTTCGGACAAGTCGGTAGTTACGTCGCCAGCCTGCAGGGTATATATTTCCTGCTCGTTGATAATCCTTCTTGCGATAAGAACCATTTCGGATAACCTGGATTTTGCCACGGCTTTTGTGTACTGCGGCAACGCGATGGCGGCCAGTATGCCTATAATTAATACAACAACTAAAAGTTCGATAAGTGTAAAACCTTTTTTCATTTTACTTCCCCTTAATTAATGTTATTCCATATTGCAGACAACGCCGTCTTCACCATACTTGTTGCAAGGCGCTGTGCTGAAAGCTTTGCAGATGGGTGCGGCGGCCGCGTTTTTGGCATAGCATGATTTTAGCCTTGCGTCACGGTTGTAAAACAGGTATACGGTTACGCCGGGGACTCTTGTATCTTGTCCGCACGCAGCACCTTCAGAAAGCTGCACAAGTGTCTTTTTTTTAGAGTCTAAATACATTCTGTAAACTTGGCCCGATGAGTTTTTGAACTCAATGCCGGAGATGGTTAAATCCAGGTCATTTAAATCTTTGGCGTACTCGCCGTGTGACATAAAATATATTTTCTGTGCTGTGTACACGGCCTCAATAGCGGGTGTAAGCGCAGCTATGCGTGATTTTGCTACAGCCTTATTATACTGCGGCAACGCGATGGCGGCCAGTATGCCTATAATTAATACAACAACTAAAAGTTCGATAAGTGTGAAACCTGAGGAGCATTTTTTGAGACAACAGTTCTGTTTTGTATATCTTATGGCCAGCGGCGGGGTGAATGGCATATTTTCTCCTTATGCTTGGGATATTACATTGTATAGATTATACAAAAAACCCCGCCGTTTGGCGGATTTAAAAATGGTGCTCAGTATAGGGATGTTTTTGTACTTGGGCACCGCAAATTAAAAGCCTTTGCGGCTTGAAGGTCATAATTTAAAACCCCGCACTTACGTGCAGGGTTAAAAAATGGTGCCCAGTATAGGGATCGAACCTATGACCTTTCCCATGTCAAGGGAACGCGCTACCGCTGCGCCAACTGGGCAATAAATTAGTTCTGGTTGTGCGCACGTTCCAAGGAACGAACTGATATTACTGGCAACTGCGCCAACGGAGTTTGTTTTAATTCTTAGATTTCAGCTTACCTATTTTGATTTAAAACCTTCTCTTGCAGAGGGAACAGAATTAAACTGCTTATTTATTATTATACAAACTTAATAAATATTTGTAAAAAATCTTTTAGAATGGGCCAAACGTGGAATCAACATATTCAAATCCTTGCCCTTCTAATTGTTTGCAAATGTTTCTGCCTAGCGGGTTTTCCCAAGTAAAACATTGTTTGAATGTTTTGCCTTCTTCATGAAATGTAGCAAAGGAATATTTAAAAGAAAAGCATTCACCCTCTTCTCCATCATTTCTTGCTGCCCAGGACCAATATGATGGAGCGGACCCGGGAGAACATTCAGCGAAAAAAGAAAAATTTTTATTTGACATCCAACTACAGGAATTTTTAGTTAAAGGTAGCTCTATATCCATAGAATTGTAATCTATTTCTCCGCCTATACAGGCTTCTTGGAGCATGTGTCTTTCCAAATAGTCCCACATTGCTTTTTGTATTATTAAAGCCTCTGAAACCTTGCTTCTTTCTACGATTTTTGTATATTGCGGAAGAGCAACCGCCGCCAAAATACCGATGATTAAGACAACTACTAACAATTCTATAAGCGTAAACCCTTTTTTCATATTGGCTAACCTTTCTATTAAAATAATATTATTTAGAACTAAAAAAGTATACAAAATATTCTTTCTGAGAGTGCAGATTTCTATGAGCCAGGCGCTTTATATAGAATATAAAAGAATAATAGTATATTCTGTATTTCTCTAGAGACAAAACACCTGTTCTTAAAAATTAAAACTTTTTCATACGGAGGCCTATTTATGCGGCAAGTTGGGAAAGAAGGCTTTGCATTCTTTTTCATAAGAAGGACAATAGCTCTCTATTACTTTACCCCCTTCATGCGAATATACTAAAGTAGCAAACTGTTTTCCTGGTATAGTTTCGCTGGGGGTTACATAAATCAACCGTTTATTGCTGCCGGTGGTATTACCCATTGTACCGTCAGTATATAACTGCCAGAAAGACTTATCATTCCACGGGATTTCTATATCAAGAGCGTCCATTCCTGTGCTGTAGTAAGTGGAAACAACAAAGTCATTATAAGATCCGTTTGCAAGATAGTATCTTGACGCAGAGTCAGACACTGCTTTTGCCATAGTCAGAGCTTCTATGCCTTTTGCTTTTTTAACGGTTTTTGTATATTGCGGAAGCGCAACAGCCGCCAAAATGCCGATAATTAAGACAACTACCAACAGTTCTATAAGTGTAAAGCCCTTTTTTATAGATACTCCTTTCTGTTTTTAAGATAATGTGTTTATATTGCAAAAATTATACAAAATATTCCCGTCAAGTAATGGGCGTTGTAAAACAAAAATAACCACCGTATTTTGTAGTGCGGGGGTCATAAAAATGGTGCTCAGTACAGGATTTGAACCTGTGACTTTCCCATGTCAAGGGAACGCGCTACCGCTGCGCCAACTGGGCTAAAAATTATAAAACTACTTTGCTTCATGCGCTGCTATCTAAAGCGCGTTCCCTGCGGGAACAACCAATGCTATTAGCGCTGCGCCAACTGGGCTAAAATTATAATTAACGACTTGATGTGCAACTTAAAACTAAATTCTGTTTTAACACTTGCAGCGCTTACTAATTGATACGCTCGGCAGGCTTGCCTCACTTTTCGCTGCGCCAACTGGGCTAAAAATTTGTTTAACTTCTATATAGTTATACTAAAAAATATAATTTCTGCTTTATTGCTGAGCAAAAACATAAATTAAAGCGTTTTCTTAAGGTAAACCATATCTACCAGTTGTACCCCACCCTCAAACATAGCGTGATCATAATTATCCGTAAAAAAGTTTTTAATGCGGTGCGCTTCTTCAAAACCAAAACTTTTATAGAATGCCAGTATGCCAGGTATATCCCCCCACAAGCATTGTTTGGTATTTGTCTTTGTAATAACCGCAAATGTGTTTTATAAGAGCCGTAGCGTAGCCTTTGCCCTGTTCCTGCGGGTATGTGGCTATGTTTTTTAACTCAACGGTGTCCTTCTCTATAGGTAAAACCACGCAAATACTTTTTACGCCGTTATCATTCAGCGCGAACATATCGCCGTTTTCAAGGTATTTGTCAATCATGCTTTCGTGCTCATCAGCTAAAAGCAGTAGGGGCAGGAATTGTTTTTTGTTGGAGGTTATTTTTTCTATCGTCACTAGGTTTATTATATAAATTTTAATTTATAACGGACGGCTTTATAGGTACTTCTAATGGGTACTAATTATGTTTGACATTGCGGGGCAGCTTATGTATTATCTAAGCTGAGGCAGGATTTCTTAGGATTTTATTATGAATAAAAACAGCGGGTTGGAAAATGATTTAACGCAGGCAGCTTCCGCCCCGGGGCTAGTGATGACCCTTTTATAATCCCCTCGCCCGCAACCCCTACGCAAGCGGGGCCGCACGGCATAAAATATGACTTTAACGACGGCGCGCGCGTGTGGCTGCCCAAGGGCAATTGGTATGTACAGTTTGAGGATATAGAATCCGGCAATACAATTTACAGCGCGGATATTGAAGAGGGGTTGGTTTTAAGCGCTAAAAAATATTATGTTCCCTTTCGCATATTAATATGGAAAGGCGATGAAAAAGAACCGTTTTTTGTGCATGAGCTGGACCTAAAGGGTAAGGAAGTACATTTTAAGTTCCCGGTTGGCACGCTGGGCGATATTATAGGCTGGTTTCCGTATGTTGAAAAGTTTTGCCTAAAACATGGCTGTAAGGCGGAAGTTACCATGGCGCCTGAAATGGCGGATTTATTTGAGCCAAGCTACCCGCAAATACGCTTTACCCGTATAGGTAAAGATGATTTAAAATTTGAAAACCCGTACGCAACTTATAGAATGGGTTTGTTCTTTAACAACAACAATACACACCAGCCGCTGGACTTTCGTATAACGGGCATTGCTAAAAGTGCGGCCTATATATTGGGTGTTGACGCAGATGAAACGCCGCCCCGTATTAAGCTGGACTATGAACGTACCATAAAAAAACCGTACGTTTGTATAGCGGCCAAGGCCTCTTGCCAGGCTAAATATTGGAATAACCCAAACGGGTGGGATGACGTTGTAAAATATTTGAAAACTTTAGGTTACCGTGTACTTTGTATAGACAGAGACGCTGTAGCGGGCCATGACTTTACCTGGAACCATATACCGCACGGCGCGGAGGATTTTACAGGTAATAAACCTTTAACGGAACGCGCGGCACTGCTGGCGCACGCGGACTTTTTTGTAGGACTGTCCAGCGGGCTGGCGTGGCTGGCCTGGGCGGCCAAAAGGCCTGTAGTTTTGATAAGCGGTTTTACTTTGCCTACGTGCGAGTTTTACACCCCGTACAGGGTTTATAATACGCATGGCTGTTACGGTTGCTGGGACGACGCCTGCATACCGTTTAAACACGGCGACTATTTTTGGTGCCCCCGTCTAAAAGGCACAGACAGACAATTTGAGTGCACCCGCCTGATTACCGCAAAACAGGTAATAGGGCATATAGACAGATTAATGGCGGACAACAATTTTTTAAATTAAAAAGGAGGTAAATATGTTCACAAGAAATAACGCTGTAACCCCTGCGGGCGGTTATACAACGGGTTCTTATACAGCAGCCACAGGTTACGCCGCGTCCAACATCGGGCCCGTAACATCTAACGTTGGTCCTGTAGCGTCAAATGTAGGCCCCGTAATGGTTGCGTCAAACGTCGGTCCGGTAACATCAAACGTCGGTCCCATAACTTCCAATGTGGGCCCTATAATGGTTGCATCAAACGTAGGTCCCGTAACGTCAAATGTTGGCCCGGTAACATCAAATGTAGGGCCTGTTACGTCAAACGTAGGCCGCTTCTAAGTCAAGCTTGTTTTAAAAATAATACAGCCCGCGCAAGAGCGCGGGCTGTATTATTTTTATAATCCTCTCCCTCTTAGGGGAGAGGAGAATATTTAAACCGACGCGTACAGCACAAATTCCACCGCCTCTGCGTTTTTGCGGCACCATAGGCGGTAGTTTGGCATGATTTGTTTAATAAGTATGGGTATCTCCCACATATCGTTAAGGCTGTGGTAAAGGCATATTGCCAGTTTTGGTTTATGCGCCGCTATTGTCTTGGCCGCGCCTTTAAGGGCGGCATTTTCCGCGCCTTCAATATCCATTTTTATAAACCCGGGTATTATGTTGTTTTTAGTGCACCAATTGTCAATTGTGGTAACGGGAATTATTTGGTCTCTGGGAGTATCTTTAGCTGCGGGTACCAACTGCGCGCTGCCTATGCTTTCGTGCGATAGTTCCACCGTAAAATCACCTTCTTTTTCACCTACGCCATATGGCACGTGCCCGGCTTTGCCTTGGCAATATTTTTGCAGGTTGCTTTGCAGGTAAGGGGTAAGAATGGGGTTAGGCTCAAAACAGTAAACTTTTTTTGCGCCATGCATGACAGCCCAAACGGCAGTCTCCCCGCAGCACCCGCCGCAGTCAAGAAATACTGTGTTTTCAGGTGTTACATTTGAGGTGGAATATTGGTTAAAAATAAATGTGGAGGTGTACATAGCGGGTATTTCCCAAGATTGTGCGGATAACGGCAGGTCCAGCTTAGGTATATCACCTTTGGCTATTAAAGTTCTGGCTTTTTCTATGGCGTTAACCCAGTGTTCATGCGTTACATTGCCGGCGTATTTTACGGCGTCCGGCCCCGGTATAAGGCGGCGCAGCAGCATAAAAGCCAATTCTTTTTGGAAGGCATTTCGGCTGGCCTCATCTTCAAATAAAGACGACGCCAGCGCTATGCTTTCAGCGTTTTGGGTAAGCGGGCTTAGCTCACTTTTTGTAATGGCGGGCAGCGCTTTTTTTACATAATCTATGGCGTTCATAAATTTATTCTTCTCGGGTGTCCGCTGGTTAATGTTGTTAAAAAGTAGCGGGCGGGCTCGTAGTGGTTTTCAGGCGTGAACGGGCCTGTGAATAAATTTTCAACCAAGTCGTCGCGCACAAAAAAGGCGTTTACGCCGCTAAATGTACAGGCGACAAGTGTATAGCCCTTAGTCTCGCCCAAATTATAAAGCGACTGCAAGCTGGCGCCAAAGTTGGTGGTGCCGTCCCAAGTTGCCTGCGGGTCATAAGGCACAATAAATTCGCAGCCGGGGCGGAATATGGCGTTGTATTCAATACAAACAACTCTTGGCGAATACTTGTTAATTGCGCTCCACACGTGGTAATCATTCCGGTCAATGTCTATGGAAAGCAGGTCAAACTCATACGGTACGGCAGCCTGTGCAAATAAACTTTCTATATTTTCAGCGGTTATAAAACTTTGCAAAACTTTTAATTTTCCATCGGCTATTACGCTTTTAAAACTTTGGTTAATAGCGTTAATATTTTCCTGCCCGCCGTCTATCCACGCGCCGCGCCAGTTGTTGTGCAGCAGGTAAGTGGTGTTGGTTTCCACACCAGTTTCTACGCCAAATTCAACAAAAAACCTGTTGGGAGTAGTACCTATGCGTTTAAAAATTTCTTGTATCAGCCCGTCTTCGCCGCCCTGCGAAAATACTTTAAACTCGCTAAGGTTAAGTTTGGCTGGGTCTTTATATTTTGGGTTATTATAGAGGTGTGTTTGCAGGTAACTGTCTAAGTTTACATCAGACAAATTTTTAAGAGTACGCAAAATATAATTAACTTCGTTTTTATTTAAAATATCGCTCATATTTCCCCCGGGTTTGCTTTATTGTACTAAAAAGTTAGCTATAATTTAATTATGGATAAAAGAGCTATCGGGATATTCGACTCCGGCCTTGGCGGCCTTACAATTTTAAAAGAACTTACCAAAAAATTACCTAAAGAAAATGTGATTTACTTTGGCGATTCCGCGCGTGTGCCGTACGGCTCCAAAAGCCCGGAAACGGTTATACAATACTCGCTTGAAATAGCTAAATTTTTAGAATCTGAAAATATTAAAATGCTGTTAATAGCGTGTAACACAGCCTCTGCCTTAGCCATAACCGAAGTTATAAAAAATGTTAAAGTGCCCGTGGTGGGTGTGATAGAAGCGGGCAGTATGGACGCCGTTAAAAAAACCAAAAACAAACGCGTCGCCGTTATAGGCACCAGCGCCACCGTAAGAAGTAATTCTTACAAAAAAATGTTAAAAAGCCTGGATAAAAATATAGAAGTTTTGCAAACCGCCGCCCCGCTTTTTGTGCCTATAATTGAAGAAGAATGGAACGAGACAAAAGTAGCGGAAATTGTGGCCAAAGAATACCTTAAACCCATTAAAGCCAGCGGCGCGGACACCCTTATTTTAGGCTGTACGCATTACCCGATAATTAAAAAATTGCTCAAGCGCATTATGGGCGGCAAAGTAAATTTGATAGACTCGGCCGAGTCTGTTTCCTGCCAAGTGGCAAAAATGTTGGAGGCCGGCGGGCAGCTTAATAAAAGCGGCAAAGGCAAAGTTATCATTTACGCCAGCGACGCGCCCAAAACATTTGCGGACAAAGCCTCTAAAATACTTGGCAAAAAAATATCTAAAGCACATTTAAAAAAGTTTAACTAGGTTGGTATTATGGAAATATTTAGCGATGAACGCCTGCAAGCGCTTGGCGTGATGAACGGCACTGCCTCACGTGATTTTGGCAATATGCGCGAGTATAAAAACCAAGACGCGTTTTTTGAGCGCATAGGCCTGCCGCCGCAAAATTTTGTTAAGTTTAAACAAGTACACGGTACAAAAATAGTGACCGTGGATACCGACGAGGATTTTAATAATTATACACAAAATTTAGTTGAGGCCGACGGCTGGATACTCAGCCGCCCGCGCACCGGCGCCGTTATTTTAACGGCTGATTGTGTGCCGCTTTATATGTGGGATGAAAACGCCAAAAATGTCGGGCTTATACACGCCGGCTGGCGCGGCGTTGCTGCGGGTATGCCAAAATTATTGGCCGAGAAACTGCTTGAGCGCGGGGCCAAAAAACTGTACGCTTTTGCGGGCCCGCATATACAGTCCTGCTGTTTTGAAGTACAAAATGATATTGTTGGTAATTTTAACCCCGCAAGCGTAGAGGAAAGAAACGGCAAAATTTATGTTAATTTACGCACGGAAATCCGCTTGCAGCTGGCTGGGTTTAATATAGATCAGATGGACGTGCACACCCCGTGCTTTTGCACATGCCACAACCCGGACGTGTTTTTCTCCTACCGCCGTGACCATACCAAAGACTGCATAATGTCCTTTATTTACAAATTAGGTTAATTACATTGTTGCTGTTCCCGCTGGGGCGGCGTTTCCTGCGGGTGTTCTTCGGCGGGGGCTTCTTCTTTTGGCACGTATGGCGCGTGCCTGTAAAACAACACATTGCCCACTTTGCCAAACCAGCCCTTTTCTATAAAGAATGACAGTACCGATGAGAATATAACCGTAAAGAAAATTACGGAGTAAACTAAATCTTCTATACCTTTAGACGCGCCGTATTGCTGCGCCATTGTGGCCGCCAGTACAGCGCTGACAAGCCCGTTGGGCACCATGGCAAACGCCACGGCGGCGTCATGCCTGTTAATATTTTTGCTTAACAAATGGTTAACCACGGGTATGCGTATAATGTACTTAACCAGCGCCAGTATTACGCCGCATATAATAAGGTATTTGTTTTGTATATACAGGCTCATGCCCATATATACAAAAAATAATGTTTTAAAAGCGAACTCAATTTCCGAAAAAAAGTTTCTTTCAGTGCCTTTAAAGGACTCTGCCTTAAGGTCTATACGCTTGCTCCAAAACCTTTGCAGTACTCTTATGTTACCCATTACTATGCCCAGCATAAGCACGCCGATAGCGCCCTTGGACCCTACGGCGGCGGAAACGCTGTACACAATTAAAATAAAAGCGAATGTCAGCACCATAGAGTTTTCAAGCATTCTTACTTTATCAAGCACGGCCGTCCAAAAAATACCGCTTATCAGGCCCACCAACGCGGCCATTAAAAATGTGTAAAGTATTTCACCCGCTATAATATGCGTGGCTAATTTTTGCTGCGATACCATGCTTAACAGCGCGAGTACCACTATTACGTTTATCATGCTGCCCATGGCGTTTTCCACGGTTAAAATTGTTTTTAAATTTTGTGTTATGTTAAACTTGGCTATCATAGGCATTATGATAACAAGCGAGTTGTCCGCCAATATAAAACCCAGCGTTACCGCGTAAAGCATAGGCAGGCCAAGCATCTTCATTGTTAATATGGTTATAACTATAACAACAAGCAGTATGTACGCCACCGCAAAAAACAGGCCCGGCAGAAAGGAGTCTCTAAGGTAAGACAGACGGAACGCCGCCCCGGTTTGGAACATTACAAGTATCAGCACTATTTCCGTAAACACGTGCCCCATTTGGCCAAAGGTGTCGGGGTTAACCAGTTTTAGTGTGGGGCCAAGCAGAAAGCCCAGCAGCATAAGCGGCAGGATATCAGGCACGCGGGTGCGTTGGAATGTCGCGCTGAATACCTGGCCTAATATAAGTATAAGCCCTATAAAAAAGATAGAAAATGTAATATTTATAGCCATACCAACAGTTTAGCAGTTTTTGAATAGCCATATTACATTCAAAAAAGGCCTACGCTCTTTACAATAGTAAAATCTGCGTGGTTTTAATGATGCGTTTATCATTTATATTAGGTCTTTTTTTGTTGGCACCGGCGGTGGCTAAATGTTATAATTAAGCATGAGTCACTTTACCATAATATGTCTGTCTTTTATTGTACTTTTAGTACTTATTCTTCCTCTTACTATTCATAAAATTGAGGAAAACCTGGAACCCTTTCTTTTAGTAATGGGTATACTTGCGGTTACCATCACAAAAAAATGGAGCTGGCATTTAGTGGCCGACGCCGCAAAAGACCCTGTTATGATAACCATAGCGGTTGTTGTGCTGGGTTTTGCCTTTAGGGCGTTAGGCAAACAGTTTCGGTTTTTTATGTTGCGTTTGTCCCACAAAATAGGTTTTAAGGTTACAATCTTTTTGGTTGTGTTAGGCCTGGGGTTATGCTCCAGCATTATCACGGCCATAGTGGCCGCCGTAATGCTGGCGGAAGCTGTAAATGTACTTGGTTTAAAAGACGACAGCAAAGTGCACGTTGTTGTAATGGCGTGTTTTGCCATAGGTATGGGCGCGGTGCTTACACCTATTGGGGAACCGCTTTCCACTATAACGGTTTCTAAACTAAGCGGCCCGCCGCATAACGCGGACTTCTTTTATTTATTTAGAATTTTGGCCGCTTTTATTTTACCCGGCGTGCTTATAAGCGCCGGTATGGCGGCGTTTGTTAAACAAAAAAGAATTTCTATTATAGGCCAAAAACGCCAAGAAAAAGAAACTCCCGCGCAAATTATTATAAGAAGCGTAAAAGTTTACTTCTTTGTAGCCGCGCTTGTGTTTTTGGGCGAAGGGCTTAAACCGTTGGCGGAAATCACTATTTTTAAATTGTCCGACCCTGTGCTTTATTGGGTTAACAGCATCTCGGCCATTTTAGACAACGCCACTTTAGCCGCCATAGAAATTGTGCCCGCTATGCCCACGCACACAATACAGTTCCTGTTAATGGGGCTTGTTTTGGCAGGCGGCCTGCTGATACCGGGCAATATACCAAATATTATTTGCGCGTCTAAGCTTAATATAAGAAGCGGCGCCTGGGCCAAAAAGGCTATTCCCATAGGCAGTGTTTTAATGCTAGGCTATTTTATTATAATGATGTTAGTACTGCCGCATTAATCAACGCAGTTTGGCAAGAGGGTTATATGACAGAAATGGTTTTTATTGAGCGTTTGCTTATTTCGCTTGCTTTGGGCGGGCTGATAGGTTTAGAAAGGCAGTATAATGACAAACCCGCAGGGTTTGCCACTAATAGTTTAATTTGTATAGGCTCCACTTTATTTACGCTTGTTTCTCTTAAAGCCGCCGGCCTGGGTGCTGACCCGGCGCGTATAGCGGCGCAGATTATAACTGGCGTGGGTTTTTTGGGCGCCGGCGCTATTATAAGAGACGGCGTTAAAATATCAGGCCTTACAACAGCCGCGGGTGTTTGGCTGGTGGCGGCTGTGGGTATGGCTGTCGGTTTTGGGGATTATATTATAGCCTCTACGGCGGCGGCATTGGTGCTTACCGTGCAGCTTGTGCTTAGAAAAACACTCAGGCTGTTGGACCATGTTAAACGTTATGAAACGCTTAACGTAGTGTGTGAGCCTAACTGGAAAGTTATAGATAAAATTTCACACACCATGGAAAAGCACGGGGTGGAAATACTTAGCAGAAAGGTTTTAAAAGAAAACGGCTACTTTCACGCCAGCATGGTGGCCACATTTACGGGTAAAGAATTTGAAAGAATAACTAAGGAGCTGTTTGAAATGCCTGAAGTTAAGGATTTAACGAGGTAAAAAACTATGCCAGATGAAACTATACCGTTGTTTAATTTGCAGCACCAGCACGAAAGTCTTAAGAAAGAAATTAACGAAGCGGCCGTGAAGGCGCTTGACTCTATGAAGTGGCTTCTGGGGCCTGAAACAGAAGCATTTGAAAAAGAATTTGCCGCTATGATGGGCACCAAATACGCTATCTCCTGCTCCAGCGGCGCAAGCGCCATACAAATAGCGCTTATGGCCGCGGGTATAGGCCACGGGGACGAAGTTATTACAACGCCTTTTACGTTTGTGGCTACCACAACGTCAGTTTCTTTGACAGGCGCCAAATTTGTGTTTGCCGATATTGACCCGGTTACCTATAATATAGACCCAAAAGATATTGAACGTAAAATTACAAAAAAAACCAGGGCTATATTACCGGTTCACCTTTACGGTTACCCTGCCAATATGCCTGAAATTATGCGCATAGCCAAAGAGCATGATTTAAAAGTTATTGAAGACTGCGCCCAAAGCCATTTGGCCGAGTGCGACGGTATTTTAACAGGCGGCATAGGCGACGCGGGCGCGTTCAGCTTTTACCCCAGCAAAAATTTAGGCGCGTGCGGGGACGCCGGCGCCATTACAACTAATGACGAGCACATTGCCGACCTTTGCCGCAGCATACGCCACAGCGGCCGCGCCAAAGATAAAATGTATGAATATGATTACGAGGGCTCCACACTTAGAATGGACGAGGTGCAGGCCGCCATATTACGCGTAAAAATGCGTCATTTGAAACAATGGACGGATGACAGGAAATATGTGGCCAACCTTTACGCGGACGGTTTGCAAGGGCTGCCGGTAGTGTTGCCGCCGGAAACGCCAAACGGCTGGAGCCAGTCTTTTTACGTGTTTACAATACGCGCGGAAAGACGCGACGAGCTTATGGCTCACCTTAAAAAGAATAATATAGGCTGCGCGGTTTATTACCCCGTACCGTTATATAAACAGCCTGTATATAAAAATCTTAAGCTTAAGGCTGAAGATTACCCCAACGCGGAGCGTGCCGCGCTGGAAGTGCTTTCCTTACCAATGTTTCCGGAAATGACCGAGGCGCAGGTGGAAAGAGTGTGCAAAGTAATAAGGGCATTTTATGAAGATTAAAAATAATAAAAAAGCTTTTACAATGGTAGAACTGCTGATAGTAATGGTTATTATAGCTGTGCTTGCGGCTATAGCGCTGCCCAAATATATTAACACAGTTGATATAGCGCTTGGCAAAAAAGCGTACGACACTATGCAGGTGCTTTACGCCGCGCAATTAAGGTTTGCGGGCGAGCAGCCCAACGGCACGGCTTACCCGTATGCTACAAACCTAAAAACTCTGGATGTTTCTTTCCCGTCCGCTACTTTTAGCAACAAGAATAACACTAACGATACTGTTAACTTTGGTAAATACTCCATAACCACCTATGTGGGCGGGGTTACCAATCATTATTCGCAGACTTCCGGTTTAGAAAATTATTATTTAGACTTTAACTATTACGACGAAACCAAAAAGTGCATAGCGTCTAACAATAAAGGCGCCAGAGTTTGCCGCGCTATCGGCGGTATAGAGACATCAGACGCGCTTAAATTTGACTTACCATAGACACAAAAACTCCGTTATTGCTTTGCCCCTACGGCACGGCGCTGCGGAGTTTTTATGTTTTTATACTTACTTAAGAGGATTACAATGGCAAAAGTGAAGGAAGATTATTACAAAATTTTAGAAGTGGCCAGAAACGCGGAAGCGGTGGAAATAAAAGCCAGCTACCGCCGCATGGCCATGAAATATCATCCGGACCGCAACCCCGGTAATAAAGAAGCGGAAGAAAGATTTAAAGAAGTGAACGAGGCGTTTTCCGTATTATCTGATGACTCCAAAAGACAGGTTTACGATACCTACGGGCACGAGGGGCTTAATAACTCCGGCGCGGGCGGATTTCACGGTGGCGGGTTTGCCGATATTAACGATATTTTCAGCTCCGTTTTTGGCGATATGTTTGGCGGCAGTTTTGGCGGGCAACGCGCCGGCGGCAGCAGAAGCAGAGCGCAAAGAGGCAACGATTTAAAGCTGGATATTGAGATTACCCTTGAAGAAGCCTTTTCAGGTTTAGACACCCCCGTACAATATGACCAGATGGACACCTGCGCAGAATGCGAAGGCACCGGGGCCCAAAAAGGTACCGGAACGCGCACCTGTTCCACCTGCCACGGCAGCGGCGTAGTGCAGTTTAGCCAAGGGTTTTTCAGCATGCGCCAGGCCTGCCCGGACTGCGGCGGCCAGGGCACCATACTTGAGCATCCGTGTAAAAAATGCCACGGCGGCGGAAGGGAAAAAAGCAGAAAAACTATTACCGTTAAAGTGCCCGCCGGCATACGCACCGGCATGACGCTGCGCGTATCAAACGGCGGCGACATAGGCACCAAAGGCGGCGGCTATGGGGACCTTTACATAGAAGTGCACGTTAAAAAGCACAAAGTGTTTTCCCGCGAGGGCGATGACCTGGTGCTTGAAGTGCCTTTACCTTTTACCACGGCCGCTTTGGGCGGTAAAATAAAAGTACCCAATATTTTAAAAGAAGAGCAAGAGCTTACCATAACCAAAGGCACGCAATACGGCACGGTTTATACGGTAAAAGGCCAGGGCATGCCGCACATAGGCAAACGCGGTTTTGGTGATTTAAAAGTTGTTACCTTAATAGAAGTGCCCAAAAAATTAAGTAAAAAGCAAAAAGAACTTTTGGAAGAGCTTGATAAAGAAGCGGGGCCCAAAGAAAGCTTTTTAGAAAAATTATTTAAAAAATAATGAATATAAATAAAGAAAACTTAGACGCGCTGTTGAGTAAAAACCTTATTACCTACAGCGCGTACTGCAAAATGCTGGGGGAAATTGCGCCGATTGACTGGAAAGATTGGGCGCTTAAAAACCTGCTTGTGCTGGGCGCTCTTTTGGCGCTGTCCGGCGTAGTTTTCTTTTTTGCTTATAACTGGTTTCTTATACCCGCGTGGTCTAAACTTGGGGCGTGTATTTTGCTGTTTGGCGCGGCGGCAGGGGCGGCATATAAAAAGGGTTTGGACGGTATGGCTGGCACGGTGCTTTCATTTTTAACATGCTTTTTGATTGGCGCGTTTTTGGCTGTGTTCGGCCAGGTTTACCAGACGGGGGCAAACGCGTGGCAGTTGTTTTTGGCGTGGGCGGCGTTAATGTTGCCGCTTGCTTTTGTCGCGCACAAAAGCGCAATTTGGGTGTTGTTTATAGTTTTGCTTAATACGGTGGTGTTTTTGAACGCGGCCTATGCGCCGTTTTACGCTTTGTGCGCGGTAAATATTCCGCTTTTTATTGTTGCTTGTCTGCCTTTTGATGTTTTTAAACAAGAAAAATATTTTTACTATTTGCTGGGCACATATATAACAATTTTCCTTACATGCTTTGCTATGCCGCACTGCGGCAACATTATGCACATCAGCACATTTTTACTGTGGGTTTTGGCAATGGGCGTTTATTATTTTAAAAATAAAAACTTATATTTTGTGGGTGTTAACGCGCTGGCGTTTGGCGTGTTTATATTTGCCCAGGCCAATGTGCATATACTTCAAACAATGTGGGTTGCTAACGCTGTTTTTGCGTTACTGCTTTCCGGCGGGTTGGGATATTTTCTGCTATGGGCGCACAAACGCTTTAAGGGGGTAAAACATGACGCTTGATAATTTGTTAGCCCTTATCCCCGCCCAAAAGCATGAAAAAGTTAAAAAGTTTTTAGAACAAAAAACCGCGGACTTGCCCGTTATAATAAAGGTGCTGCTGGGCTTTGGCGCGGTAGTATCGGCCGGGTTCTTTTTTGCCGCTCTTTCGGCTGCTGTAAGAATGCTGGCTTATGGTGAAATACAAACGATAGCGCTTACAGTCGGCATTGTTTTAATGCTTGGCAGTATAGTTTTATATAATTTTGTCACGCCTAAGTTTGGCGTTACTTTCAGGTTTTTTGCCGAGCAGGTTTTGCTGGTTGCCATGCTTTTTTCGCGTGTATGCATTTTTGCGGGCGCAATAAGAACGGCGCGTGAATGGGACTGGGTTGTTTTACTTTTTGTAATGGCTGCAGTGCCGTATATGTTGTTTAGAAACACTGCTGACAGGTTTATATCCGTACTGGCTTTTGTGATAGGTTTTTACTTGCAGATGTTTGTGTTCAAAAATTATTTTGGCATTTATAATACCGATATTATTTTTATTTCTTTTGTGCTAAGCGCTATTATCTTTGCCGTCAGAAAAAATGTTCTTTATCCTATTGCCTGGGCCTTGTGCGCGGGCATGATAATACCAACTATCACAGGCATGGTTACTACAAAAAGTATTCACGGCGTGCCTTACATGGTAGTTATGTTTAATATGTATAAGGGCTGCCTGGCGGTATTCTTATCTGTTTTTATAACGGCGCTGGCGTACCAGCAGGGCAAATTAAATAAGTATTACATTGCCGCGCCATTTGCGCTTTTTGCCGTTATGCTGCCGTTTAATTTACCTATAATTTACGGTGTTATTTACCTGCTTATAGGCCAGTATTTTAGAGATATTAAAATAAAAATCTTATCTTACGCAGTGCTTACGGGCGGTATAATTTACCTGTATTATAATTTAGACACAACTTTGCTGGCAAAGTCAGTACTGCTTATGGCCAGCGGCGCGGTTGTACTGGCGGCGTATTATTTAATAAAGAGGTTTAACTATGCGCGCTAAACTTTTTTTAATTTTTTCAGGTGTAATAATTCTTATATTTTTGGGCATGATAGCGCAAAAGCAGTATGTGCTGGCCAAAGGCAAAACTTTTTATATGGAGCTTGCCCCCGTTGACCCCCGCTCTCTTATGCAGGGCGATTATATGGCGCTAAACTACAGGATAAACACCAACACAGTTAACCCAAATAAAAAAGACTATGTCTGCCTTATTTTAGATTCCAAAAGCATAGGCAGGCACTTAGAAGACCTTATATCTGAAAAGTGCACGGGCGACGCAGTGTGGCTGAAAGTTTACAAAAAACGTTACGGCTACCGCTTGGCGCCGGAATCATTTTTCTTCCAAGAAGGCTATGCCAAGTTATATGACAATGCCAAATACGCCGTGTTAAAGGCCGACGGTAAAGGCGGCGTAGTGCTTAAAGATTTAGCAGGCGCAGATTTAAAGGAGATTCACCCGTAATGCCGCAATATTTAGCAGACATTAACGCAGACATTTTTACTATAACAGGTGACGAAGCCAAACACCTGGCCGCCGCCATGCGCGCGCAAGCGGGCGACAGTATAAAAATATTTGACGGCAACGGCAAAAAGTTTGCCGCCGTAATAAAAAATGTCAGCAAAAGCCTTGTCAGCGGCACTATTGAGCGCGAACTGCCCGTTAAACTGCCGTACTACAACCTTACGCTTTGCTTTGCCCCCGTCGGGCGTGGTGAAGTGGAAGAGATTTTAGACAAAGGCACGCAGCTTGGCGTAAGCAGGTTTTTACCTATAATAACAGCCCGCACTGAGCATGACGTAATTAAAAAATGGGATAGTAAAAAAGACCGCTGGGAAAGCATTATTTTAGCCGCCGTAAAACAGTGCGAAACAGGCAACATTCCCGCCTTGCTTGCCCCCGTAAAATTTGCCGCCGCGCTGGAAAATGACGGCGTAAATATAATGGCGTACGAACGCGAGGAAGCAACCACTCTTTTAAGCGCCCTGGGGCAAGAAAAAAGCATTAACATTTTTATAGGCCCCGTAGGCGGTTTTACTGATGAAGAGGCCGCGCTTGCGTTAAGCAAAGGCGCAAAACTTTGCACGCTTGGCGTAAACATAATGCGTGCAGAAACCGCCGCCATAGCGGCCGCCGCCATAACTTTGCAAAAAAGCTATTAACAGATTTTTATATTCAGTTATTTATAAGGTAGGGGCGGAGCTTGTCTCCGCCCGCATGTCACATAGATTTTATTAATGGAAAGTAAAAAATGAAAGTATTTATAAAAACATTCGGCTGCCGTGTTAACCAGGTAGAGTCGCAGGCTATAAGAGAGCAGTTTACACGCGGCGGGGCAGATTTTGTTGCCAATTTTGAAGAGGCTGACCTTTGCCTGCTTAACACCTGCACCGTAACAGCTAAGGCAGACAGCGACGTGGAAAAACTTACCCGCCAAATCTCTTCCCGCAACCCGGCCGCGCGCCTTATACTAACAGGCTGCTACGCCGCCGCGCATGAGGGCAAAATAAAAACCGCTTTCCCCAACGCCGAAATTATTAATAAGTACGACATAGGCAAAGAAGTTTTTCATACCGAGGACGTTTGCTGGACAGTCAGCGGCGCCGAGGGCCGCAGCCGCGCTTTTGTAAAAATACAGGACGGGTGCGACTGCTTTTGCTCATACTGCATAGTGCCTTTTGCCAGAAACAGAAAAGTTTCTAAACCTATGTTAGACACACTTTTTGAAATAGAAAAATTAGTGGCCGCCGGCTTTAAAGAAATTGTGCTTACCGGTATAAATATAGGTAACTATAAATGCCCGGTTACGGGCGTTGACCTGGCCGTGCTGGCGGGGGAAATTTTTAAGCTGGAAGGCAAGTTTAGAATAAGATTTTCATCAATAGAACTTAATACCGTGACGGACGCTTTACTTAAAGCTGCTAAAGAGGGCGGCGATAAATTTTGTAATTACTTTCACATTCCGCTGCAAAGCGGCAGCACAAAAATTTTGAAAGATATGAACCGCCACTATAGTACCGAGCAGTACGCCGCACGTATTGCCCAGATTCGCGCTATGTTTCCGGGCATTGGTATTTACGCCGATATTATAGCGGGTTATCCTACCGAGACTGAAGAAGACTTTACCGCCGCTTATAAATTTGTAGAAGAGTTAGAGCTTAGCGGGTTACATGTGTTTAGTTATTCCAGCCGGCCCGGCACGGCGGCAGCGCAGCTGCCGCAACACAGTGCGGAAGTAATTAAACAACGCGCGGACAAACTGCGCGAACTTGACGCAAGCCTGCGTGCCAATTTTGCCAAAGCGCAAATAGGCAATAGTGTACAGGTGCTTATAGAGCGCACCAAAAACAGCGTTACCACCGGCGTAGCCGGCAATTTTGTAAGAATAAATTTCAATACCCCAGCCAGGCAGGGCGACCTGGTAAACGCCAAAGTAATATCATCAAACGATGCGGAGTGCACGGCTGAATATGAAAAATAAAAAAATACTTTTTATACTTTTGTTTCTATTCTTTATTTTCCCATTTTCCTACGGTGGGGAACTGCGCGGCGTGTGGATAGCCACAGTGGAAAATATAGACTGGCCTTCCAAGCAAGGCCTTAGCGCGGAAGAACAAAAGGCGGAACTCGCCGCCATGCTGGACAGCCTTAAAGAAATGGGTTTTAACACAATATTTTTACAGGTAAGGCCAACGGCCGACACATTGTGGCCGTCTAATTTAGAGCCGTGGTCACAATGGCTTAGCGGTGAGCAGGGCAAATACCCGGGGTATGACCCGCTGGCTTTTGCCGTGTATGAAGCGCACAAAAGAGACATGAAGATACATGCTTGGTTTAACCCGTTTAGAGTTGGCAAAGCAAAACTAACCAAAACGCACCCCGCCCGCCAACATAAAGACTGGGTAATAAAATACGGTGACAAAAAATATTTTGACCCCGGTAACCCGGCGGCAAGAGCGCATAATATTAATGTAATTATGGAAGTGGTTGAAAAGTACGATATTGACGGCGTGCATATAGACGACTACTTTTACCCATACCCAATAGAAAAGAAAGACAAAAATATACCTTTTAAAGATAAAAAAAGCTTTAAACGCTATGCCGCCAAAGGCCAGCCGCTTGACGACTGGCGCAGGCAAAACATTAATACCTTTATAAGAGATTTAAAAACCAAAATAAAAGCCGCCAAGCCCGGCCTCCCCTTTGGCATAAGCCCGTTTGGTATATGGCGAAATAAAGAGGATGACACCGCAGGCTCGGATACTACGGCTTTTAGCAGTTACAGCGGTATTTACGCGGACAGCAGGCTTTGGGTTAAAGAGGGGTTGGTTGACTATATAGTACCGCAGATTTACTGGCATTTTGAGCATGAGAAGGCGCCATATGGTAAAGTGCTTGACTGGTGGCAGGGGGAAATTGCCTGCCTGGATAACGCCCCGCAGCTCTATATCGGCCTGGCAGCCTATAAGCACGGTACGCCGCAGTGGGCTGATAAATATGAAATATCCCGCCAGGTTGCCTATGCCCGTGAAAAGCCCGAGGTTGGCGGCTTTGTTTACTTTAGCGCCAGCAAGGTTTTGGCGGATAATAACGGTATATATGGGCTTATTTGCGATATTCACCGCCCGTTTAACCCCGCGGACCTATTTTAAGCAATACCCCCGCTAATTTGTTATAATAAGTATATACAAATTGCAGTTAAATTCTAGGCAAGAGTAGGTAAAACAATGGTAGCCGGAAAAACAACCAAAAAAAAAGTAGTAAAAACATCTAAAAAATCTGACACAGATTTATGCGTTCTTATCCTTGCCGGCGGCAAGGGTACAAGGATGTATTCCGCTTTGCCAAAACCTTTACACAAAGTAGCGGGTAAACCCATGCTGGCCCACATATTAAAAACAGCACAGCAGTTAAAGCCTTCGGCCATAGGCATACTTACCGGGCACGAGGCTAAACTTACACAAAATTTAATTAAAGAGAGTCTTGCAACCTGGGGTATTAACACCAAGGTTGTTTTTACTTTACAGCGTGAGCTTAACGGGTCGGGCACGGCGGTAAAGGACTCGCTTTCATTTCTTAAAAACTATAAATCAGTACTTATCCTTTCAGGCGACGCGCCTTTAATAAAAACAGAAACTTTAGCGCAAATGTATTTACAATTTAGGGCCGAAAATTCTAAATGTACCGTGCTCAGCGTAACTGTGGATAATCCTTTTGGCTACGGCCGCATAGTGCGTAACGCCAACGGTATTTTTGAGTTTATTGTAGAAGAAACCAGCGCCAGCACCAGACAAAAAGAAATTACGGAAATTAACTCCGGCATGTATTTATTTGACGTGGCCGCGCTTACCGCCGCGCTTAAAAAGCTGCAGCCCAAAGGGCCTAAAAAAGAATATTACCTTACCGATTGTATAGAAATTATTAAGACGGCCGGCGGTACGGTGTCAGTTTTTAATACGGAAGATTCCACCCAGGCGCTTGGCGTTAACAGCAAGGTACAGCTGGCCGAGGCCGAGGCTATTATGCGTGACCGCAAGGTGGTAGAACTTTTAGAAGCCGGCGTAACCATAATGAGGCCCGAGACTGTGGACGTAGACACAGACGCGAATGTAGCGGCGGACGCGGTGATATTCCCAAACAATTTTATCTATGGCAGCACCACAATTGCCACAGGCGCGGTAATAGAGCCTAACTGTTATATAGTTGACTCTGTTATAGAAGAAGGCGCTATTATAAAGGCGGGCTCTTATATAGAAAGCGCCGTTATCGGCCCCAAGGCCCAGGTTGGCCCCTACGCGCACCTGCGCAGCGGCACCGTGCTTAAAGAGGGCGCTAAAGTAGGTAATTACTGCGAAACCAAAAAGTCTGTTATAGGCAAAGGGTCTAAGGTTAACCACCTCAGCTATATTGGCGACACTGTTATGGGCGCCAAGGTTAACGTAGGCGCGGGTACAATAACCTGTAACTACGACGGTGTTAACAAGCACAAAACAACAATTGGAGATAATGTCTTTATAGGTTCTAACACAAATTTAGTTGCACCTGTTACGCTCGCTGACAATAGTAAAACCGGCGCCGGTTCCACCATTACGGAGAATGTGGAAAAGGGCGCCCTTGCTATTGCCCGCGCGCGCCAGGTAATTATAAAGAAAAGAGGAAAGTAAGCCTAATGAAAACAGTTACCGGAGACTTAAAAGTCTTTGCAGGAAATTCTAACAGACCGCTGGCCCTTGAAATATGCAAGCATTTAAATATTGAACTTGGCAGAGCGCATGTGGAAAGATTTGCAGACGGTGAAATTGATGTTCAAGTGTTAGAAAGCGTGCGCGGACATGACTGCTATATTATACAAAGCACTTGCACCCCCGTTAATGAAAACCTGATGGAACTTTTAATTATGATAGACGCTTTTAAAAGGGCCAGCGCCGGTAAAATAACAGCGGTTTTACCTTACTTTGGTTATGCCAGGGCGGACAGAAAGGCCAGCCCCCGCGTGCCTATAACAGCTAAACTTGTTTGTAACCTTATTACCCAGGCGGGCGCCGACCGTGTGATGACTGTTGACCTGCACGCCGGGCAGATACAGGGCTTCTTTGATATCCCGGTGGACCATTTGCGCGCAAGAGGCGTATTTTTAGACTACTTTAGAGATTTAAAAAAGAGCGAAGATTTAGTAGTGGTATCGCCTGACGTAGGCGGCGTGGAACGCGCCAGAAAGTTTGCCGCGCGTATGGACGCGGGGCTTGTTATTATAGACAAACGCCGCCCCAAAGCAAACGAGGCTGTTGTATACAATATTATCGGCGATGTAAAAGATAAAACTTGTATTATTTTTGATGATATCGCTGATACGGCAGGCACGCTTGGCGTAGTGTCAACCAAACTTAAAGAGAGCGGCGCCAAACATATTTACGCTGTTTGCACGCACGGTATTTTGTCACGCAACGGTGTGGAGAAGATTAATAACTCACCCATAGAAAAGCTGGTTATATCAGACTCTTTGCCCGCTAACAGAAACTTAGGTCCCAAGGTAGATATACTTTCTATATCATACTTACTGGCCGAGGCTATTAAGCGTAACCATGACGGCATGTCAATCAGCGACATGTTTAAATAAATAAAAATAAATTTTATAGTAGTAGAAATTCGGAGGAAGTAAAATGGAAATAAAAATAAATGCTGAAGTAAGAGAAAAAGCAGGTGTAAAAGGCGCTCTTAGTTCAATCAGAGCTGCAAAAAACGTACCTGCTGTTATCTATGGCGGCAAAAAAGAGCCGGTGGTCATTTCTATAGCGGAAAAAGATCTCAACTCTATTTTAAAAAGTGGCGCTAACACAATAGTCACCTTAACTTTACCTGCAGGCGAAGAAAAGGCCATTATTAAAGAAGTACAGTACCACGTCGTCAAAGATACACCTAACCATGTGGATTTTCTTAGAATCTCCATGACAGAAAAGATTGAAGTTGTGGTACCTGTTAAACTTATTGGTGAATCTCCCGACGTTAAGATGTACGGCGCTATGGTAAACCAGGTTTTAAGAGAACTCCACGTACGCGCGTTACCCGCTGCAATCCCGCACGAAATCTTGGTAGACATCAAGACACTCACAATTGCTAAACCTATAACAATTGCTGACCTTGGCCTGTCTAAAGATGTAGAAGTAGTAGGCGGCGATGACAGAGCTATCGTCCATCTTATGGTACCCAGAGCGGAAGCTGAAGAAGCCGCACCGGCCGACGCCGCTGCCCAGCCCGAAAGCTCCAGCACCAAAGGTAAAAAAGACGAAGACGGCAACGTAGCCAAAAAATAAACTATGATACGTTTGATTGTCGGCCTGGGTAACCCCGGCGAGCAGTACTCAAATACAAGACACAACGCGGGTTTTATGGTTGTGGACAAGTTGGCCGCCAAGCTTGGCGTAAGGTTTGAATCTTACAAAAACTTGGGGGAGTACGCTAAAGCGGCAATTAACGGCAACACAGTTTATTTGGCAAAGCCTTTGACGTATATGAACGAATCCGGCAAGATGGTTAGTCATCTTGCCGGATTTTATAAAATAAAACCGCAGGAAATTTTGGTTTGTTTTGACGATATGTCTATTGACCTTGGCACCGTGCGTATGCGCCTTAGCGGCAGCGCGGGCGGGCAAAACGGCATGAAGAGTATTATAGCGCACCTTGGCACGCAAGATATACCGAGACTGCGTTTTGGCATAGGTCCCAAGCCAGAAAGGTTTGACGCTGCGGCCTATGTGTTGTCCAAATTTACCTCATCAGAAAAAGAAGTTTTATCTTCCACACTTACCACAGCGGCCGAAGCGGCCGAAGCGGTAGTCACTGACGGCCTGGACCGCGCCATGAATAAGTACAACAAATAATTCCTTATTCCAATACATCTAAGCTTCCATATTTGATTTCTTTTTTATTTTTTTCACACTAACGTACATAATCAGTACGCCGCGCGTGAAATAAAATAAAAAATAAATTCAAATCTGTAAGCGAATGATAAATAAAGCCTGTTTGCCTTCCGTTGTGGTTAAAAATTTTATTCAAACAATGTTCAAAAAGTACCATTAAAACACTTATTGATATTGCCGCTCCTAACGGCGTGGCAAAACAACAAGCACCGAATCACAATACTTTATTATTTTTTATCTTGTATTTTTTTGTCTAATTTTATAATCCATTCCTGGATGGCTTTTGTATCATCCATATCGCCTTTAAATTTATAGTCAGGTTTGTAAGTTTCGTTGTCCTTACGGGGGCGGTTTATATAACCGTTATAGGAAATAGAAAATTTGCCTAAGCCGGACGGCAGTTCTGCGTCCCTCTTTTGCATATATTTTGTGTCGCCGTCGGTTGCTTGGCCTATTTGCGTGATATTGCCAATGCCTTTAATAATATCCATAAAATCTAAGCATGCGCTAAAGCAAACATTGTCTGTTAAAACATATACTCTTGCCGCAACAGGCTCTTTTTGGGCGGAGGAGATATTTTCTTTTTCTTCTTTATACCAGCATATGTCTTTACCATCAGCTATAGCGTCGGCCAGGCAGGCAATTTCATCTTTAGTTTGTTCTTCCACGTCGTAGAATTTAGCCGCTTCTTTAAAGGACTTTAAACTCCACTCTGTGGCGCGGTAATATTCTTTTTCATCTTTAAATACTTGCTGTTTTACGTAGTCTATATATTGTTTGCCATATAAAGCGGACAAAAGCAGCTCGCCATTATAGCTGCTGCCGCCACCATTATAGCGCACGTCAAAAACTATAATATCTTTATTTTTTAGTTTTTTAAGTTCCGGCACTAATTTGCTAAACAGGCCTTCTTTCTCATTAAAAGTATTAATATAAACCCATGCGCTGTTGTCAGCAAAGTTTTCTATGGAAATGGGTTTGCGCAACTGCTTAAAATTTTTTAATGAGGACTTTTTTATAAAAGAACTCATGTATTCTTTATTATTAAACCACACGCTCATGTGTCCGTCTTTAAACGGAGTAAGAAAGCCCCGCAAAGATTTTTGATAGTCAAATTCTGTTTTTGCTTTTAACGCGTTTTTTCTGGCTTTTTTATATTCTTTTTCTAGCTTTTTATTAAAGGTAGGATTCTCGGGGTCAACTCCGCCGGCGTGATTATCCCGGTACATTTGGTGCATATAGTCTAGGTCTGTGACGGCTGTTTTTGCCCAATTTGTTTCACTTTGGGCAAAAATAGAAGATGCTAAAAGTATGCTTAAAAAGAGGAAAGACAGTTTTTTCATATTCAGAAATCCTTTGTTAGTTTTTTATTAGGTAGGTTGCTATTATCACTACGCCCAAAACTATACGGTACACTACAAAAATATTGAAGTTGTGCTTTTGTATATACGTCATTAAAAATTTAATAACCAGCCAGCCGCCTATAAGCGCGGTTATAAAGCCGCATATAAACGCCGTGTTAATATCAGCTATATTTATATCTTTCAGCTTTAGCACGGCCGCGCCTGCTATTACCGGTACGGAAAGTAAAAATGATATTTTGGCACTCTCCTTTCTGGTAAAGCCCAGCAGTAAGGCCGCCGTTATTGTAATGCCTGAGCGGGAAACCCCGGGCATTAACGCCAGCGTCTGCGCTAAACCTATTATAAGCGCGGTTTTTACGGTGAGGATATTGCCTTTAGCTCCGCCCTTTCTATCGGCATAAGCCAAAATGAGCGCAAACACTATTAAAGCAATAGCTATTAAAAAAGGAGAGCGGAAAGTGGTTTCTATAATATCTTCAAGCAACAGCCCCGCTATAGCGGCGGGGACGGTGGCCAATACCAATAGCCACAGCGTCTTACCTTCGGCAGTGGCAGGCTTGGTCAGCCCGTCTTTAATAATATGAAACCATTCTTTTCTAAAATAAAACAGCACGGCAAACAGCGTAGCGGCATGCAGCGCAATGTCATAGGTAACACCTTGGTAGGCGTTGCCCATAAGCCACGGCATCAGCACAAGATGGGCGGAGCTTGATATAGGTAAAAATTCGCCCGCAGCCTGTACTATGCCTAGTAATATCGCGCTGGTTATCGTCATAATGTTGTATAGTCGCTAAGCGGTTTCATGTTGATAACGGTAAAGTCGTCGGTAAAATCGAGTATGGCAAACTCCGCCGGGCTAAGCGCTATGTGTGTGTTAGACAGCGCGGTTACAAGCGCGCTTAAATCAGGGTTGTGGCCCACCACTACTATTACCTCGTTGGGGGCGATATTATCTTTAATAAACTGCCACATATCCGGCATGGGTGTATTGCCGTCAAGTTCCGTGCATACTTCCACGGGCACGTTGTTGCTAAGCCTTTCCGTCAGAATGTCGGCCGTTTGCTTGGCGCGCAGGCGGGGGCTGGTTAATATTTTTTTAGGGTTAAGGGCCTTGGCTTCAAGGGCTATGGCCGCATGCTCCGCCGCTGCTATGCCTTTGTCTGAAAGGGGGCGCAGTGCGTCGGTCTTTACATCTGTATCTACGGCGCTGAGCGCGTAGGAGTGGCGCATAAAAACAATTCTTTTCATGTATAAATTATATATCATTATTGTATGAAGTTGATACACGGTTCTTACCAGTCTCTGGAAAATTATTTTTGCGCCTATATCAAGGAGATTAAGACTAGTCCCCTTGATAAAGTGCTTGTTGTCACGCCGTCCGGCCGCCTGTCGCGCTACCTGGCCGCCGCGCTTACTACGCGTATGGGGGCCACCTCAAATATCAGCTTAATCAAATTTTCCAATATAGCCGCGCGGGTGGATAAAGAGTTTAACCCCGCCGCCCCGCCGTTGCTTGCAAGCAACGCCTTGCAGGACTTTATACTCAAAAATATCGCTGACCCGCACGCAAAACGCGGCTACGTAACCTCGCTTAAATCAACACTGCGTGATTTGGCCGACGGTCTGGTAGACGCCGCCACCGTTAAAGAGCACGCGGCAGAAGGCGCGTTTGGCGCAAAAGAAGATAATGACTATATGGCCGGGCTTATGGATACATTGTCCAAATATAAAACCGCTTTATCCTCTGTGCCCGGCATGCGTTCATATTACGATTACTTTGACGGAGTGTTAGAAAATATTCCGCAGTCTGCCTACCTGGCCGGGTTTAAAAAAATTGTTTTTTACGGGTTTTATGATTTTACCGGTATACAGTTAGAAATTTTTAATACTATTCGCCAACACTACGACTGCGCGCTTTTCTTTCCGTACCAAAAAACGCCGGCGTACAACTTTGTGTCCAAATTTTTTGAGTCTAATATTTTAGGCATGGCAAGTGAAGTTGTTGCGGCTGATGGCGGCGTGCAAACCGCGCTTGGCCGCGCGGCAGACAGTTTGTTTAACCCGTTGGTCAATTTTGAAGGTAAGACTGGCGGTGTAAGCGTAGTAAGCGCCTCCGGCCCGCGCGGCGAACTTTACGGCGCGGCAAAAACAATTTTGGGTTTAGTAGAAACTCACGGTTACAAGTTTGCCGACATCGCCGTGGCCGCCCGTACGGACGCTGAGTATAAAAATGATATTTTTAATATTTTCGAGCAAAACAAAATACCGCTTAATATGTCGGCCGCCACGCCGCTGCTCTCGCACCCGCTGGCGGTGTTTTGTTTTAATTTGCTTAACTTGTCTGCCAACGGTTTTGACAGGCGTGATGTGGGCGCGGTAGTTTCCAGCCCGTATTTTTTGCTTAAAAATAATTGGAAGTTTGTTGTACGTAATTCTCTTGCAGAGCGCGGGCTAAACCAGTGGACAACTTTGCTTGATATTAAAGAGTCTGAAGCCAACTCATCTTTTGTCGCATGGCTTAACAATATAGATAACTCTCTTAAAATGCTTGATAAACCTTACCCTTGGGATATTTTGGCCGATCACGCTTTAACCATACTGCGCTCTTACACGGATGTTGATTTTACCGAGCATGAAAAGTCCGTTTTTGCCGCTGTAGAAGACGCTCTTAACCAAATTAAACAATATTCTCTCATAACCCCCGCCGCCAAAGAGGGTGAGTTTTTAGAAGAACTGCAAAACATACTGGCGGGCCTTACCATAAATAAAGTGGAAGCGGCCGAAATGGGCGTAACTTTTGGCGACGCGCTTGGCCTGAGGGGGCAAAGTTTTAGGGCGGTAATTTTACTTGGCGTAAATGAAAAGGTATTCCCGCAAATTGTGCGCGAGGACCCTATGCTGCGTGACAAATACCGCCGTACCTTACGTGACGTGCAAGGTTATTGGGTAGGGCAAAAGCTGGACAGGTTTGACGAGGAAAGACTGCTTTTTAATTTCTTGGTTACGGCGGCGCGGGAAAAGCTGTTTTTATTTTTCGAGAGGTCTGACGAAGGCGGCAAAGCGCTGGCCCCGTCGCTTTACCTCTCGGAACTTTGCCGCGCGGCCAACATTGATATGGAAGCCGTGCTTACCAATATCAGCCGCCGTGAACTGGAAAAATATTTTGAAACTGCCCAGCCGCTTTTAAATAAAAAGGAAGTATCGGTAAAAATATCCTCACTGCCGGGCGCACAGGAAAGTTATACGGGCGCGGGCTTTGACTACAATAGTTTTGCCGCGCAGTTTACGGCTGCCCAGCGCATAGGCTCTTACGGCGACATCGGCCCGCACGACGGCGTTGTAGACATGAGTGAGGGTAAAGAAATTATGGACAGGGTGAATAATGGCGGCTTTTCCGCCAGCAGTTTACAAATTTTAGCGCAGTGCCCAATGCGATTTTTCCTCACGCGCGGCGTCGGGCTGGAAGATGAAGTTGAAACGCTTAAACGTGACGAACTGGCCTCTAATCTTAAGGGTATTATTTACCACAAAATTTTACAGCGTTTGTATTCAGAGCTCCGCCCGCCCTATACGGCGCCTATGTTGCTAAGCAAGCTTGAGGAAATTATTTCAACCGAACTTGCTTTTGAGCGTTATAAAGAGTTTGGCATGTACCCCGTTGTATGGCGTGTGATAACGGCAAAAATGCGCGGGTACCTTGAGGATTTTGTGCAAAAAGATTTAGCCGCCATGGAAGGCTTTGCGCCGACGGTATTTGAGCTGCCAGCCGTCATGTCCGCCACTTTTGACGACTATACAATAAAACTGCGCGGCTATATTGACCGCGCTGATACGCGCGGCGGCGAGTATAGGATTATTGATTACAAAACCTCGCAGTCTTCAGTTAAAGATTTAACTAAAGTTGTGTTCGCCAAAAAATACTTACAACCTATGGTTTACCCATTACTGGCGGAAAGTTCAGGCCAGTTTAGCGGCAAAACATTTGAAAGTTTTTCTTTCTTAAATATAGAAAAGGGTTACTTCCAACGCACGCTTAGCGCCGACGGGCGTGATATGATAAAAAACAAGTTTGAAAATTTTATGAGCGTGATACTGTCTTTCATAAAATTCGGCAAGTTTTTCTTAAACGACAGCGAGCTGCACTGCCCGTACTGCTCCTTCGCTGGCGTTTGCCGCAAAGGCGGGGCGTACACGCTTATACGCGCCAGAGGCAGCGACTATTTTAAAGAATTAGAGAGTTTTAAAAATGATTAATGTGCGTGACCAAGAGGCCCGTTCCTGCGCTATTACCACTACCGACAAAAACATAGTGGTAGAGGCCGGCGCCGGCACCGGCAAAACAACTTTGCTTATTTCCCGTTTATGCTACCTTATGATTGCTAAGGGTATAAATGTGGAGCGCCTTGTCGCGCTTACTTTTACGGAAAAGGCGGCTACGGAAATTAAAGTGCGTCTTGCCCAACAGCTGCAGAAAATTTTAAAAGAAGTTAATAATCCGGCAACCAAAGATAATATAACAAAAGACCTGCTGGCCAACCTTGACGCCGCCGATATTACCGCCCGTGCGCAAAGTGTGCTGGAGCGGCTGGACCGTGGTTTTATCAGCACCATACACGGGTTTTGCTCGTATATTTTAAGTTCTTACCCTGTAGAGGCGGGCATCTCGCCCACAGCGGTAATAGACGAAGGTTCGCGCCGTGAAAATATTTTTAAACGCCAGTGGTACAAGTGGCTGGACACAGAACTTGCCGAGGACGGCCCGCAGGCGGATAAATGGGCGCGTGTACTTGCCGAAATAAATTTAGAAGACATTTATAATTACGCCTTAGAAATGAGCAGCGGCAAAATTGAGGACTATCACCCGCTCTCACACAGCAAAATGCTTAGCGAAGTCTGCTTTGAAAACGCCAGCGTGGCGGAGCAAATGTCTACCGCTTTTATACCCGCCGGCAAAAGCAGAAAGATTGAGCGCGCCTTAGCGTCGGCCGCGCTTGTCCTGCAGGAAAGCGGTTTTTGTTTAAAGGAAGGCAGGCTGAGCGCGGACAACCCGCCGCCGGACGCCGTTACAAGTTCCGACCAGGCCAAAGGCTGGGACGACGAAAATTTTGAAACCGCGCAGCGCATTGTGGAGTTTGCCCGCGCCATACACCCCGCCCGCCAGGCGCTTGTAAAAGAAGTGTTTGAGTTAGTTGAAACTTTTGTGCGTGACGTGCGTGAGAATTTTGCCAGGCAGGGGCTTATTTCTTTTGACGATTTGCTTGTTAAAACACGCAATCTTTTAAAAAATAATTTAAGTGTGCGTAACGCTCTTAAAAAACAATTTGAAATTTTATTTGTAGACGAGTTTCAAGACACAGACCCTGTACAGGGCGAGCTGCTGCTGTTTTTAGCGGAAGAGGACGACTCCTCCGCCAAAACCTGGCAGGATATTAAACTGAAACCCGGTAAACTTTTTGTAGTGGGCGACCCAAAGCAGTCTATTTACCGTTTTAGAGGCGCGGACATTACCGCCTATCATTTATTTACCGAGCTTATTTTAAAGCAAGGCGGCACACAGTGCTTTTTGCAAACCAATTTTAGAAGTGCGGCAAATATAATAGATTTTGTTAACCGTGTGGGCGATACTGTTATAAGAGAGGCCACCGGCTTTCAGCCCGCCTATGTGCCTATATTCGCGCACAAGACCGTGGCCGACCCTGCTGTAGAAGAAGTTATTATAAAAAGTGATACCAAGCAAAGCGCCAATGATAACCGCCATAACCAGGCCGAGTTTACGGCCAAGTGGATTAAAGATAATGTGGGGGTGTATAAACGGGCCGACGGTAAAACGCTGGATTATAAAGACATTTGTATTTTAATGCGAACATCGGGCGCGTTTAATATTTTTACTGACGCGCTTAAGCGCCACGGCGTAAAATATACAGTGGAAGAAGACAGAAATTTTTATACAGCGCAGGAAATTACGGACCTTCTTACACTGCTTGCCCTATTAGAAAACCCGCGCGATAAAACCGCCTTGGCGGGCGTGCTGCGCACGCCGTTTGCGGGGTTTACTGACAGCGAGCTTTACAATATTTTTAAACTTGAACTTACTGATATCTACGCCAAAGCTTTACCTGCCCAGTATAATAGACTGCGGGAGTTTTACGCCCAGCTCAGGCCGCTGGCCGCGCAGGTGGGCCGTGTTACGCTTGGCGAGTTAATACAAAATATTTTAAACACAACTATGTTTGTGGAATGCGCCCAGCGTGCTTATAATGGCGAGCAAACAATATCTAACATTAATAAATTTGCCGCGCTTACCGCGCGTGAGGCCGCCAACGCGCCGCTTAGTTTGGGCCAGTTTTTAAGTAATATTAAAGACTCCGCCAAGCAAACGCGCGGCGAGGGCGAGTCGCCTTTGGCGGACGAATTTTTAAGTACTGTCAGCATAATGACTATACATAAGTCTAAAGGGTTGGAGTTTCCTGTCGTCTTTCTGGCCGATACCTTTAGAGTGGAAACTAACAAAAGTAATGACTACGCATACAGCTGGTTCCACAATATGCACGGCCTTAAGGCGGGCGGCTTTGCCGACGCCAACTTAGCGTTTTTAGAAGTGCAGGCGGTGTGGCACAGCAAGGCCGAAGAGGCGCGAATATTATATGTAGCGCTTACAAGAGCAAAAGACAAGCTTTTTATACTTGGAAATGCGGAGCAAGGTAAAAAAACAGCTGCCCGGCATTTTATGAACGCAGGTGTGTGGCCGGTGGATATGGACGGGTTTCCCATAAAACCATTGGTTAACGTTGATATTACTTACGAAGACTTTAAAAAGCCCGAAGACTTTATTTATAAAGTAGACGCGAGTGCGTCACAGCAGGGCGCTTTTGAAGGCGGCGATAAATGGCTGGCGGCCTGGAACAAAAGGGCCGCGCTGTATGACGCTGTAAAGCAGGAGCGGCTGTTTATATCGCCAAGTTCGCTGGGTAAACCCGCAGCTGCCGTAAAAACCGCTGCTAACGCCGCCACGCTTACGGGTGACGTTTGCCATAAAGTTATGGAGATGTGGGACTTTAAAACACAAATTACAGCCGAAAATATTGACGCCGCCATAGCGCTGCTTGATGTGCCGCAGGAATTTTTGGGTGAGGTGAGGCACGACGCTATAAATATTTTTACCGTATTTAATTTCTCACCTGTGTTTGATGAATTTACGGAGTTAAAAGTATTGGCCAGAGAAATGCCCTTTACAAAATATGAAAACGGTAAAATTATAAACGGCGTAATAGACTTAGTGGCCGAGTATAAAGGCAAGCTTACAGTATTTGACTATAAAACTGACCGCGCGGAAAACCCGGCTGTTTACCAAGCGCAGCTAGACAGCTACAAAACGACCGCTAAAGAGATTTTTAAGACGGACGCTGACAGTGCCATACTGTTCCTGCGGCTTGGTAAAATTATATAATGTAGTATAAGCAACTCAGGAGGAAATATGTTAGGTAAATTAAAAGATTTATGGCAGTTAAAGGGCCAAATGGCTGAAATTAAAAAACGCCTGGACGCCATGGTTATAAAAGTGGAAAGCCCGGCAAAAATATTTGAAATTACAATTTCAGGTTCGCAAGAAGTGCAGGACGTTAAAATTATGGGCAATTTATCCGCCTATACAAACGCGCAGATTGAGCAAGACATGAAAGAAGCTTTTAACAAAGCGGCCAGAGATTCACAAGCCATGGCCGCACAGGTAATGGGCAGTCTGGCCGGGATAACCCCGCCCCAAGCTTAAGGCGCGTTACCCCAAAGCTTTGGCGAATTTTTTATTTTTCCGGGCCTCACCGTACGCTTCGCCTTAAGTACTTGGTCGGCCCGGAGAAAATCAAAAATTCACTCAAATCTTCGGGGCCCCAGATTTTATGATATTAGTTGGAAAGGAGGGGGATATGGTTGATTTAAAGGGAAAACATGTTACTGTTGTGGGGGTTTCTGAAGACCCTACAAAGTACGGTAATAAAATATTTAAAACATTAAGACAGGACGGCCTGGATGTATACGCCGTTGGCAAACGCGGCGGGCAAGTGGCCGGGGCCGAGGTTTATAAAACCCTTTCCGAAGTTCCCGGTAAGGTTGATTTTGTCATTATGGTTGTGCCCCCGCCGGCCGCTGTGCCTGTGGTGGAAGAAGCCATAAAACTGGGCGTAAAAGAAATGTGGTTTCAGCCCGGCGCCGAAAACCCCGAGGCCGAAAAATTGGCAAATGATAATGGTATAAAAACCACCTCCCGCGCGTGCGTTATGGTGCAAGGCGGTTTTTGGTAATGCAAAAAGTTCTGCTTAAAAGGTCAGGTACCGGGGTAAGCGCGTTGGCGCTGGGTACCTGGGCAATAGGCGGCAAGCAGTGGGGTGAAACAGACGACAATACTTCTATTGCCGCTATAAAAGCGGCGGTTGGCGCAGGTATGACATTTGTAGATACCGCGCCTATATACGGCTTTGGCCATAGTGAAGGACTTGTAGGCAAAGCGGTTAAAGGCATGCGTGAAAGAGTTTTTATAGCAACAAAGTGCGGGCTGATTGGGCAGGGCGGCGGATTTCCTAAAAAAGATCTTTCGGCCGCCAGCATAAATGCTGAGGTTGAAGAATCTCTACGAAGATTAGGTACGGATTATATAGACCTTTACCAAACACACTGGCCCGATAAAAATACTGCGTTAGAAGAAACTTACGGCGCTTTATTAAAACTTAAAGAGCAGGGTAAAATTAAGCACATAGGCGCGTGTAACGTTGGTATAGAACTGCTGCGAGATATAGATAAAATTTGCCCGCTTGATACCGTACAAAACGAGTATTCTTTTTTTAAGCAAAATATGGGCGATGACGTTTTTGATTATTGCGAAAAAAACGGCATCGGCTTTTTAGGCTACGGCCCGCTTGCCGGCGGTATTTTGAGTGGCAAGTATGACAAAGCGCCCAATCTGCCCAATTCTGACCCAAGAAATTTTTTCTACCGTTTGTACAGAGGCGAAGCTTTTGAAAACGCGAAAGCAGCCGTAGCCAGGTTTAAAGAAATTGGTCAAAAATATAATAAACCTACAGCTGCCGTGGCCATTAACTGGGCTAGAGCGCAGCGCCCTTTTATTATACCGCTGGTGGGCGCTAAAACGGCCGCGCAAGCCGCAGAGAACGCACAGGCTGCAACCTTTGAACTTACTAAAACCGACGTGGACTTTTTAAATGGAAATTAAAGATTTGCAGGCGTACCTAACCGCTGTTTTACCCCGTGTGGGTGTAAATAAAACACGCGAGCTGGTGCGCCTTTTATTTGAAATAAATAAACGTGACGGCAGCAGTTTGGCCGACATTTTGCCTGCTTCTAAAAACCTTAATTTTGAATCAGCCAAGAAAATTCTTTTACAAAAACGCTACCCTAAAAACTTTGGTAAAGTGCCGCTTTCCGCTTTTTACCTGCCCAGTTTAGATTTAGATTTTTACTCTAAGGCGGAACTAAACGGCGGGGATTTTTACCCTAAAGATATATTTATTGACGCCGCCGTAAAAGACACGCCGCTGGCTGTGCGGGCGGTAAAAATGTTTCCGCTGGCTAACGTAACAGTGCTTGATAAAAAGCGGCAGGTTGGGGATAAAGACTATTCCAAACGTACAAAGACACTGTATATTTCAGAAGAGAAATTTGATTTTATTAAACGCTGCCCATGCACTGCCGGGGCGGCCGGGTGCGGGTATAACTTGGTTAATTTGGGCTTTGGGTGCGTGTATGAGTGCGCCTATTGCTTCCTTCAGCAATACCAAAATTTACACGCGGTTATGTTGCCAGCCAATATAGATTCTTTTTTAGAAAAAATAGACTGCGCGGCGCTTAACAAAGGCCCTTTTGAGCGTATACGCATAGGCAGCGGGGAGTTTACGGATTCGTTGGTTTTTGACCATATTACGCAGTATTCTACCGATATTATTAACTTTTTCCGCACTCGCCCGCATATAGATTTTGAGTTTAAAACCAAAAGCGTAAATATTGATAATATTTTAGCGCAAGAACCGTGTGAAAACATAGTTGTAGGCTGGAGTGTAAACACCCCTAAAATTATTGAAACAGTGGAATTTTTAACGCCGAATTTACCAACCCGCCTGGCCGCAGCTAAAAAGGTGGCAGCCGCAGGGTTTGGCGTGGCGTTCCATTTTGACCCCGTTATAATTTATGACGGCTGGCAAGAGGATTATAAAAACGTTATAAAACAAATTTACGATACCGTGGGGCATGCCGCCGTGCGCTGGATAAGCGTGGGCACCTTGCGCTTTAGCCGTGAACTTAAAAAGATTGTAGAGGCCCGCCACCCGGGCGTAAATATGCTGCTGGAGGAGTTTTTGCTGGGGTACGACGGTAAAATGAGGTACTCTGACCAGGACAGGACGGCGGTATATGACATTATGATGACGGAACTTAAAAAACACTTTCCTAAAGCGGTAGTTTACCTGTGTATGGAAAACGCCGGGATTAATAAGATTTATAAATAAATATTACATAAAGTCATGTTGAGGAGGTGCGGTAACATGTGTATCTGCTGCTTTTAAGCGGGCGGAGACTAGCTCCGCCCCTACGGTTTTTATATTGTGTGTTTTCGGATGACTTTATTTATTACAAATAAAAACACCCCCGGCGATATACCGGGGGTGTTTTTAGTTCAAATTACAAAACTTTGTTTATTTCTTCGGCAAAAGGATGCTGCGGGTTGTAGCCGCTCCATATTTTTACCAATTGGTGCTTTTTGTTAAGCAGTACAAAGTGCGGTACGCCGTTAACATGGCATTCCTGCGCCAGTTCCGCGCCGTTGTAAATAACATTAAAGTTAATACCCATTTCTTTTTGGTATGCCGCGGGGCCGCCGGGCACAGGGTCGGCAAATACGCCTAAAATGGCCACGCCTTTGGGGCCGAACTCATTTTGAAGGGTTATAATTTGCGGAATTGAAGCCTTGCAATAACCGCAGCTTGTGGACATAAACATAAGAAACACAGGTTTACCTTTGGCAACTGTTTCGCTGTCAAATTGCGTGCCGTCGATGCTGGGTAAGTTAAAAGCAACCTTAGGCCCGGAGAAACTGCAAGCGCTCATTAAAAGTGTAAGCGCCGTTAAAGCTATTAAATATTTTTTCATAAAAATATTATACTTTATTGGTTGACTAATAGCTATTGAAAAAAGGCATAAAAATGATAAACTATATTATATCCAACAGGAGGATTATTTTATGTTTAATAAGAAAGGTTTTACATTAATTGAGCTGCTTGTAGTAGTGCTTATTATAGGCATACTCTCGGCCGTCGCGTTGCCCCAGTATACAAAAACGGTTGAAAAGTCCCGCGCGTCGGAAGCTATTTTGAACCTTAAGGCTATTACAGATTCCGCCAATAGATATTATATGATGAAAAACAAATATACAGGCATTGTGCTTGGCTCAACCACAGACACGGAAGGTAAAGGCAATTTAGATATTGAACCGCCCGTGGCCGGCGCAAACAGCAAATATGATTATTTTCATGTCTCCCCCGCAGCAGCCAATTTTGTAATTTATGGTTGCAGAAGATCAGGCACAGATGCTGTGTTAAACCTGACAGACGCTACCACAAAAGCGTTATACTGCTTGCAGTTTAACAGCGCGTCTGGGCAGTTAACAAACAGATATTGCGTGGAAGATAAAGATAATTACTGCAATACAATTAAATTAGACTAATAGTATTTTTTACAAAATAAACCCCACGGGTCAAATGGACCCGTGGGGTTTTTATTGTGTTGTATTCAAATCTTACATACTCCAGTGCGGGGTAAAAGAGTTGCCTTTTACATCCACCAGTAAGTGCGGGGCGGAGCCGTCGGCGTCCATCACGTATATCTGCCTTCGGCCTTTGCGGGTGGTGGTAAACGCTATAAAGCGGCCGTCGGGGGACCAGGTAGGGTCCTCATTATTGGCGGAGTCTGAGGTTAACTGCCTTATTTGCGTGCCTGTGATATCTACTAAAAAGATATCAATAGGGTTTACGCTTGCGGTACGGCCGGCAAATACTATCCACTCGCCTGTGGGTGACCACTGCGGCGTGTCCGCCCAGTTAAGCGACGCTGTTACGCGCCTTGTTGCGCCGGTGGCAAGTTCCATAACATAAATCTGCGGGTTGCCGGAGCGGTTGGATACAAATGTTATAAAACGGCCATCGGGTGAGTAGGACGGGGAGCCGTCTACCGCCGCGTTGGATCCCAACTGCGTGCTTTTGCCTGTGTCTAAATTAAGTTCGTATATGGTGGGGTTACGAGTGCCTGAACGTGTAAGCACTATTGAGCGGCCGTCCGGTGAAACGCCGCCTATAAGTTCCAGCCCTTTTGTCATTGCCACGGGTTCCACTTTGCCCGCCGCTAAGTCTATGGCGAAAATATCGGGGTTATTATACCTGTATGATGTATAGTATATTTTACCGTCTTTACTCCAGCGGGGCAGTATGGCTATGGATTTGTCCGTAGTAAGTTTTTTAAAGTTATTGCCGTCATAGTCAGCTATGTAAATTTCTTTATTGCCGGTGGCGTTGTTGGAAAACGCTATGCGTGTGTCGGCTATGCCGCGCTTGCCGGTAAGTTCCTTTACAATCTGGTCGCTGGCTATGTGTGATAGGCGGCGCATGGCGTTTTGTTTACCCTTATAGCTTCTGGCGAAAACGGGTGCTTTTGTAATGGCGTTTAATACGTAAATTTTTATAACGTAATCGTCATCGCCCTCTATGGCTACGTCGCCAAATACTACGTATTGTATGCCAAGTTTTTCCCACTGTTCAAGCGGTTTAGTATAGTCTGATATTGTAATTTCGGGGCCGTTTTCTTTAATATCAAAGTGCCTGCTGAACATAAGGTCGCCGCGCATGGTCTCGTGCACCTCTTTAGCTTCTTTTTTTGCGTGCGGGTCATGCTGGTACGCGGCAATGCCAAGGGGCAGCAACTCGCTGCCGCCTTTGGAGTTAATGCCTATATAAACGTCAGTCTGCGCGAGCACAGTGACGGGTAACATCAAAAGTACTAAAATTTTAATTAATCTCATATTGTTTTATTTTATTGCCGCAAGCTCTTTTGCCGCTACTTTGGCTTCCGCGCTTTTTGGGAAGTCCTGCGACACGGACTGCAGGTATTTCTTAGCCTCTGTCTTTTTATTTAAAGGTAAGATTGACTGGGCGTATTTAAGCCTGTAGGCGGCTGTTTTTTTGCTTTTAGGGTATTTTTGCATCAGCGTGGCGTAAACTACCGCCGCTTCTTTCCATTCTTTTTTGCCGTAGTGGGCGTCGCCTATAAGTGCGTTTGCTTCTTCCACCAGTTCGCCTTCCGGGTACTTGGTAAGGTAGAGGTTAAAGCCTTCTATGGCGGAATCGTACTTCTTTTCATTTAAATTAGTTTTAGCGTTTTCAAAAATTGTTGTGGGCAGCACAATGGCGGCTTCCGCGGCGTGCTGGGCTACCGTTGAGGTTGCTACAGACAGGTCGTCAAGCTTGGCGGAAAGGCGGGTAATCATCTCCCCGGTTTCGTGCATGTTCTCATTGGTTACGTTGATGTCTGTGCTAAGTTCTTCTATTTTATAAGAAAGGTCAGCCTGGTTTTCCTGCATTTCTGAGAGTATTTTGGTGAGTGAGGATATCTGCGTTTTAAGGTCTCTCATATCCTTATCTGTGGCGCAGCCGTAAAAAACAAAAGAGCCCAGACCTAAGATAAAAAATGATTTAAGTAGATTTTTCATATAAGCCCGGGCTCCTTGAAACTAAAAATATTTACAACTTATTTTACTGTTAAGACTGTTTCGGCTCTTCTGTTCTGAGAGTAACATCTTTCGTTTGTCTCGTAGCAGAGAGGTCTTTCTTCACCGTAAGAAACTGTGGTAAGGTTTGTGGCCTTAATACCGAGTCTGGTGTAGTAGTTCTTAACTTCTGTGGCTCTTTTTTCGCCTAAGGCGATGTTGTAGGCGATTGTGCCTCTTTCATCACAATGGCCTTCTACAACCACGTTGAAAACCGCGTTGGCGGCTCTTGTTTTGATAAGTTTAGCGTTGTCGGCTAAAATCTGTTTGGCTGAGTCAGAAAGATTGTACTTATCAAGCGCAAAGTTGACTTGGCGAAGCGCAATTTCTGTGTTCTGAACGTCAACTACGACAGGTGTTTCTTCAACAATTACTTCTACTGTTGTAGGAGCGTTGAGGTTTTCGTCTGTCATCATGTCATCTTCAGTCGTGTTTTTTTTGCAAGCGGCCAAGCTTAAGGCTAAGCAGGCTACTAAAGCAAGTTTTACTAAGTTTTTCATGTGTATCTCCTTTAATAAATAGGGTTTGCACCCCTCATACGTAAATTTTACAAACTTTTTATGCAAAATTGTAAGCAAATAATGATTATGATAAAAGCTTAGCAAATATCCCGTTAAGTATACCGGGGTTGGCTTTGCCTTTGCTCTTCTTCATAACAGCGCCCACAAGCGCGCCTATAGCCTTGGCGTTGCCGGCTTTAACGTCGGCAGCCATTTTGGGGTTTTCTTCTATAGCTTCTTTGGCCCAAAGTTCCAGCTGCGCTGTGTCAGACACTTGCTCCAGCCCCATTTCACGCACAAGCTCGGCGGGGTCTTTTTGCGTTTCCCAAACGGCTTCAAAAACTTTTTTGGCCTGAGCGCGCGATATTTTGCCGCTGTCGCACAGGTTAATAATTTTACCCAGAGCCGCCGCTTTTACGGGGCTGTCTTCCAGGTCCAATTTGGCTGTATTAAGGGCGCCAAGTAAATCAGTGGTAATCCAGTTTGCCGCGCTTTTGGGCTGCGCTTCAGTCTTAACAACATCTTCATAATACTCAGACAAAGCGCGCGCGCTGGTAAGCACACCTGCGTCATAGTCAGATAAAGCGTAGTCGGCAACAAAGCGGGCTTTTCTTGCTAAAGGCATTTCGGGCTGGTTTTTAACAATTGTTTCCAGCCATCCGGCGTCTAAATGTAAAGGTTTAAGGTCCGGGTCCGGAAAATAGCGGTAATCCACGGCGTCCTCTTTAGAGCGCATGGGTACTGTTACGCCTTTATCTTTGTCAAAAAGTACGGTTTGCTGTTTAATTGCCTCACCGTTATTTAACGCTTCGGCCTGGCGTTTTATTTCATAATTTAGAGCGTCTTTTACGGCTTTAAAAGAGTTAAGGTTTTTAACTTCTACCTTTGTGCCAAAAGCGGTTGTGCCCTGCTCGCGCAACGACACGTTTACGTCTACTCTAAGTTCGCCCTTTTCCATATCGCAATTGGACGCGCCCACCCACTGGATATTAGCTTTAAGGGCGGTTAAAAAGTTGTACGCTTCATCGGCGCTGTGCATATCAGGGTCAGACACTATTTCCAGCAGCGGGGTGCCCGCGCGGTTAAGGTCTATTAAAGAGTAAGTGTCGTGGTGGACGGATTTGCCGGCGTCCTCTTCCATATGGGCGCGGGTTATGCCTATTTTGCGGCCGTCTACTTCAATGTAGCCGTGTTCTGATATGGGTCTGAAAAGCTGGGTTATCTGGTAGCCTTTGGGTAAATCCGGGTAAAAATAGTTTTTGCGGTCAAAAACAGATGTCTGGTTTATTTTAAGGTTAAGCGCTAAGGCCGCTTTTACCGCCAGTTCAACCGCGCCTTGGTTAAGCACGGGTAATGCCCCCGGCTGGGCGCTGCATACAGGGCAAACGGCGCTGTTGGGGGCCGCTTCATCAGGCATGCCGCTGGGGCATGAGCAAAAAAGTTTGCTGTTGGTTTTTAACTGCAAATGTATTTCCAGGCCTATTACAGGTTCAAATTGTTTTGTCATATGTAATATAATATCAAATATGAAACGCGTTTTTAATGAGTATTCTTATAAGAAGGGCGCCGCCGTCAGCGTTGCCAGTACCGCGCTGTGGAAGCTGGTGTCTTTTGCCAACAGCATTTTAATAGCGTTTTGGTTTGGCACTTCTTACGGGGCGGACCTTTATTTTTACCTTATTATATTGGCGGGTATTTTTACGCAGGTGTTTTTAAGCTTAAATACCAATAATATTATACCCCAGGCCATGCACCTGGGCGCGGGGGATAAACAGGGCGAAATAAAATTTTTAAATTGCTTTATAGTTTTTTACATGGTGTTTGGCGTTTTGCTGTGCCTGGCGGGCGCGGCAGCGCCCGCAATGTGGCTGGGGCTATTGTCGCGTTTTGACTATGGCGGCATGGCGGCCCGGGCACTTTTTTGCTTGGCTTTGGTTTATTTTGCGCTCTACATTCTTACGCAATTTTTAATTAATATTTTAGAACGCCACAAAGTTTTTGGCATAGCTTATTTTTACCCGCTTAACGCTATTATGCCTTTTATATTTTTAGTTGTTTTGCATGATAAGATAGGTATAGCGGGTATGCTGTGCGGGTTTATAGCGGCGTTAGCTATTCAGGCAATAATATGTTTGGCTGTTATGTTTGGTAAGCTTGGTTGGAAAGTAGAATTTGCGGGTGCGGGTTTTACTAAACAATTTTGGCATAATACGTTGGCGTCTTTGGGGGCGGAGGCTGTGCAGGTGCTTACGTCTTTTATACCGGTGTTTTTTATGAGCGGCTACGCCGCCGGCATAGTAAGCGCGTACAATTATTCCAAGCAGGTTACAGATTCTCCTACAGAAATTATTACAAACCGTGTGGTTAACGTTGCCAAAATTAATTTTAACGATTTGGCCGCCAAAGGCGATAATGCCGGGCTGGCAAAATCATTTTATAAAACGCTTTTAATACTTTTGCTAATAATGTCGCCAATAGCAGTGTTTACGGGGCTGTTTGCGCAAGATATTATAAGGTTGTTTTTTGAGCGCGGCAGTTTTAGCGCGGCTGATACAAAAAATACGGCGCTTTTTGTAACGCTTTTTATGCCTAATATTATTTTACTGTTACCGTCATTTTTACACAGAGCTTTAGCTTCCGCCGCAAGAAAACTGAAAGAGTTTTTCATCTACCAAATTATAAGCATGGCGGTATTTTTACTGGCGATATTTGTTTGCATGGGCCGTATGGAAGCGTACGGTTACCCAGTGGCGTTTATTATAAGTAATATATTTTGGCTGGGGTTTGCGTTTATGTTTATGAAGAGACACTTTAACTTTATCAGCCACGGGCGCACGCTGCGCATATTATTTCAGGTAGCATTTTTAGCGTGCGCTGCTGTAATACCCAGCTTGCTGATAGAAAGGTTTTTTAGTGTTCTTATTGTAAGAATTTTTATTTGCGGCGCGTTATATGTAACGCTGTTTGCGCTTCTGGCGCGCGCGGCGTATATTAAAATTTGGAGGAAGTTATGCCATTAACAACTGTCGCGTTGTCATTTTTGGCTATCATTATTATTGCCATATTTTTTATTAAACCTTATGAAAAGGGGCAGGCCGCCTACAGAAAAGCGGCTATTAAAAAAGTATGGGGCAAAAAACCTTTGCCGCCTGAGGGCAGTGACGCCCGCGCCCTTTTGGAAAATGAAATAGCGGCGGAAATGAACAAAATTACAGTTAAAAAACCAGCTTCAGCGCGTTGGGTTATGCTTCTTATAATACCGTTCATATTTATACTGGCCCGCGATAAAAGTAAAATGATGTATAAAGACACTAAGCTAAAAGTTAAAAAAGTTAATACTCAGCCTGAAAATACTTATAAAAAACCGATAACGCAGCCTGGTTCTAATGCCGCAGCCTCTCAGCCCGCGGTTGCTGTCCAGCCGCGCCGCACGCATGCTCCTGTACAAAAAAGCTATTTAACTATAAATAAAGATTTTATTCCCGCTGCAGGCCAAAGTTATTTGGTGCTTAGAGTGTATAAAGAATGGGCCGATGTTGTAGGGCGCATGGCGGAAAATGTGAATGAACGCGCCGCGCTTTATAACAAAAACTGCAAAATGTCTTTTTTAGGTTTTGACGGCGACAAAATGTATTTTGCTTTGTGTAAAGAAGCCTTGGACAGTAATGTAGATTTTTTTAATTTTATTACACAAAATATATCTTTCTCATTCCCGCGCCACAACGCCAATATAGGCAACGCCATAAGATACGGCGGTGTGCGAAATTACGACGAAAATAAACTTGTGGTTACCGTGTCTGAAGAGTATTCCAAAATGCTTGTGGACAGCCAGATAAAAAACGGTAATGACGAGCTTAAAGGCGGGCGCCTAAACTCATCTTATTACAAAATTAAAGATTTTAAACTTACGCGCGGCGCCAAAGGCGAACTGGTGTTAAATATTTGGTTTAATTCCCGCAAAGATTTAGACGGCTTTTATAATATAGGCATTGCCAGTAACTTAATTACGCAGCCCGAACTTTTTATAGGCGGCCTGCCGGACGATTTGTCGGCCAAAATATCTTTTGAGCCTAAGAAAGAGAAGGAAGTTGACAGCGGCGGTTTTGTATTTATAGACGGTACGGAGTTTTAGATATTTTAATGAGAAATAAAAAAGCGCCAACTTTTGTTGGCGCTTTTTGTATGTATGTCAGATTTAAAATTGGCCCCAGAGTATTTGTTCAAGTTCTAAGGTAACGCCGCTTTTTTCTTTTACTATGCGTTTAACCTCGTCCATCAGGTTTTTAATGTCTTCTGCGGTGGCTTGGTTAAAATTAACTATAAACCCGGCGTGCTTTTCAGACACCTTGGCCCCGCCTATGCTTAAGCCTCTTAAGCCCGCTTCGTCTATCAGCCTGGAGGCGTAGTCCCCCGCCGGGCGTTTAAATACGCTGCCTGCCGAAGGTAAATCTAAAGGCTGGTTTAATATACGTTTGTTAAGCACCAGGTTGCGTGTTTCCGTAAGAGCTTTGTAATCATCTTTTTTAAGTTTAAACGCGGCAGAGATAATAATATAATCCTCAATGCCCGGCACACTGCGGTAGCCGTAATCTATTTTATCTTTAGTTATTATAGACGGGTGCCCGGCGTAATCTATAACCTCAAAATACTCAAGAGAGTCAAAAGTTTCCTGGCCAAACGCGCCCGCGTTCATTCTAACCGCGCCGCCTATGGAGCCCGGTATGCCCGACATTTTTTCCATACCCGCCAGTCCGTCTTCCACGGCAATTTCTATCAGTTTATCCAGCGCCAGCCCTGCCTCCGCCTTTACTGTGTCCCCGGTTATGGAAACTTCTTCCATGCGTTTGGTAGAGCAGGTTATCCCCGGCAGGCCTTTGTCGCTTACTAAAATGTTAGAGCCAAAGCCTATTATCCTTATTTCCGTACAAGTAAGGTTTGCCAGTTTTAAAACAAAACTCCAGTCTTCTACTGTTTTTGGGTAAACAAGCGCCTCGGCCTTACCGCCCGTTTTGTAGGTGGTGTGCTCGCTCATCGGCGCGTCAAACTGGCAGTTCTCGCCAAAAAATTCTTTTAACTCTTCTTTAAAATCCATCTTGCTTCCTTATATAAAGGGCGCGTTGCCGCGCCCCGGTTAACTAAAATCTGGCGCCTACGCCCGCCTGGTAAATTTTGGTGCTGCTGGCTTGTGTATAAGAACCAAAAACGTAGAGGAACGGGAACGGCGTTACATTAAGCCCGGCGGTAAACCTGGTGCCGTCATGGTCATAAGATTTGCCGTCAAAGCTGGTGCCTGTGCTTTTAACTTCCAGATCCGTGTAATCATAACCAACGCCTACGTAAGGCTCAAGTATCAATACTTTTACAGACGCGCTGACTGAGGCGGAAAAGTGGTCCGCGCTGTAGTAATCTGTTTTCATTCTGTCATAAAAAGCGCCGGCTGTAATGTCGGGGAAAAACGGCAATATAGATGCGCCCACCAAACTCCACTTAAGGCCGCCGCCAATGCTGGTAAGACCGTCGTAGGATGTGCCTCTGGCGCTAAGGTTAAGGCCCAAGATAGGCAGTTTGGCGTTGCCGTATACCATAGGCATAAAAACGTAATCGTTATCGGCGTCAGAATCAATTTTATTGTTAGGGTCCATAAAGTTAGCCACTACGCCCACGTCAAAACCCGGGAAAGAAACGGTGGAACCGTTATGAAAGTCCGTCACGCCGGCTATTAAGCCAAGGTCTCTTGCGTAGGACTCAATATCGCCCGCTGTGGCGGCGCTTATATGTTTTTTAAAGTCATCATCAAACCCCGCGTGCGCGGCGGCGGCTATGAATAAACAGCATACTGCTATTAATAATTTTTTCATCCTATCTCCTTTTGAAAAAAAACTCTATATATACTATCATAAAAAATGAAGATTTATAATACAAGGAGTTTTTATGGCAGACATAAACGCGGGTAAATTACCAACCAAGAAGATTGACACAGAACTTCTTAAAAAAGAGTTTTTTAAACCAACGGGGGAAATTGCCAAAGTTAAGTTTGGCACGTCTGGCCACAGGGGGGTGCTGGGGGCGGGTTTTTGCGAGCTGCACGCCAAGGCCATAGCGCAGGCGGTGGCCGATATGCATAACGAGGCCAAAATTACAGGCCCCGTGCTTGTAGGCGGCGACACCAGACTGATGTCACGCACAGTGTCAGAAATTTGCGCCGGCGTTTTGGCCGCCAATAATATACCTGTAATACTACCGGACATCCCGCTGCCTACGCCTGTATTTTCAACAGAAATTTTACTTGGCCGCGCCGTGGCCTGCCTTAACGGCACAGCCAGCCATAATCCGCCCCAAGATATGGGCCTTAAATATAACCCTGCCAACGGCGGCCCGGCGGGTTCTGAAATAACCACAAAAATAGAAAATTACGCTAATAACTATCTTGACCATCCCGAAAAAATAAAAATTATACCGTTGGAAGAAGCTAAGGCAAAAGGGCTTATTAAAAATGAAGACGTTGTAACACCTTATGTAAACGAACTTGCCAGAGTAATAGATTTTGAAGCTATCAGGTCTGCCGGGGTTAAGGCCGCCATACACCCAATGGGCGGTACAAGCCTGCCTTTTTATAAAGCCATAAAAGAAAAGTACGGTCTTGATAATATGACAATAGTGGACGAGACTATAGACCCTACTTTTTACTTTATACCGCTTGACCATGACGGGCAAACCAGGATGGACCCGTCCTCACAGTACCCCATGAAACCGCTTATTGATATTGTGGCCTCGGGCGAGTACGCCTTTGCTGGCGCCAGCGACCCTGACGCAGACCGCTTTGGCTGTGCTACAAAAGATGGCGGGTTAATTAACCCCAACCACGCGCTTTGCGTAATGGCAAAATACCTTATAGAAAAAAGTAACCCAGACGCCAATATGTTCATAGGCCGCACGCTTGGCACTACGCATACTTTGGATAGGATCGCGGGTAAAGCGGGCATAGGCGTGGACGAAAAAAATGTAGGTTTTAAAAACTTTGTTGACGGCATTAAAGCGGGCCGTTACGTACTGTGCGGCGAGGAATCGGCTGGTATGTCTATGAGCGGCTGGACCACTGAAAAGGACGGCATTTTCGCCGTGCTTTTACTGCTTGAAATTATGTCTAAACAAGGCGATATAAGCAAGCTTTACAGTGATATCTGCGCTGAGTACGGCACCTCACACTATACCCGCATAGATATTCCCACAGACGACAAAACCAAAAACACCATAAAAGCGCTTAAAGCTATAGATGTTAAGTTTAAATCCGTAGCGGGCGAGGAGGTGGTAAACGTGCGCGACAGCGACGGTATAAAAGTTTATCTTACCAACTCATGGTTTTTAGTGCGCCCCAGCGGGACGGAAAACATTATCAAGTTTTACTGCGAAACATTTTCAGACGAAAAACATTTGCAGGAAGTTATAAAAGACGGGTCCGCCGCTATGGGGATAAAGTTAGGTTAAGGGGAGATAAATGAAAAAATTAATATTATCTGTTACGGCTTTGGCTTTGGCCGCCGTCAGTTACGGGAGCGCTATGAATACTATGTTTAAGGGGGATGCCCTGCGTTTTAATTACACGCCTGAGGAAGTGCTGGAAATAGAAAGAATAGCTTCTTTAGATTTTGAGACTGAGGTAAATAAAATTACCGCTTTAAGCCCTGCCGAAAGAAATTTTGACAACACGCTGCTTGCCTTTGAACGCGCTTTTACGGCCTATTGGTACGTGCCTAAATCACTGGCGTTGTTAACTTATTTTCACGAGGACGCAGGTGTGCGTGAAGCGGCTGCTAAGCTGGAATCAAAAGGTTCGCAGTTTAAGGCTGATATTTTAGCAAGAAAAAACATTTATAAAGCGTTAAAAGAATACGCCGACAAGCAGCCTAAACTTGCCAAAGAAGAACAAAAACTTTTAGAATTTTGGCTCTCACGTTTTGAGCGCGCCGGCGCGGAATTGGAGGGGCAGGACGCTTTGCGCTACGCCACTCTTACCAGGCAAAAAATGGAAGACATTACCAAGTTTAATGTTAATATTATGAACCATTATGACAAGCTGGAGCTTACCCGTGAGCAATTAGACGGCATGAGCGACGTTTACATAAACCGCCTTGGCAGAACAGAAGACGGTAAATATATCGTCACTTTAAAATACCCTGACTATAACCCCTTTATGGCCAACGCTACCAATGAAGAAGCCAGAAAAGCGCTGCAAATAAAATTTGCCAACCGCGGCGGCGAGGAAAACGTAAAACTGTTAGAAAAAGTGCTTGCCGTACGCTCCGAAACTTCCCGCATGCTGGGCTTTAAAGACCACCCGCAATATGTGTTGGAAGACCGCATGGCCAAAGACGAAAAAACTTTGACCAAGTTTCTCTCAGATATAGAAAAAAACCTAAAACCTATCGGCAAAGACGAGCTTAAACAGTACAAAGCGTTAAAGGCGGAGATGACAGGCAAAAAAGCTAAAGATTTTAACCTGTGGGACTACCCGTACTACTATAACCAGTACATGAAAAAGTATTACAATGTAGACCACGAAAAAATAAAAGAATACTTTACCACGGATACCGTGATAGACGGTATGTTTGATACTTTTGGCAATTTGTTCAGCTTAAAATTTGAGAAGGCGGACCTGCCCAAATGGCACAAAGACGTGCTTACCTATAAAATAAAAGACGCCGCCACAGGCGAGCATATTTCTAACTTTTATATGGACCTTTACCCCCGTGACGGCAAGTACACGCACGCCGCTTGCTGGAGTTTTATTGACGGCCACCTTAAGGCGGACGGTGCGTATCAAACCCCGTCAGTTGTAATAGCGTCCAACATGAACCCGCCGGGCAACGGCATACCGTCGCTGCTTAACCATAGCGAAGTGGAAACATTATTTCACGAGTTTGGGCACGTATTGCAAATGTCGCTCACTCACCCAAAATACGCTTCTTTAGGCGGCGATAATATAGCGTGGGATTATATAGAAACACATTCGCAATTGTTAGAAAATTGGGCGTGGAACAAAAAAGTGCTTGCCAAAATTTCAAAGCATTACAAAACGGGCGAGCCGCTGCCCGAAGCCATGGCGGATAGTTTAATAGCGTCCAAACACGCGGGCGTAGCGCTGCCAATGCTTAGGCAAAACTTTCAGGGCCAGTTGGACTATCAATATCACAAATCCAACAAACCTGTGGACACAACCAAGGTATATGAAAAGCTTATTAAAAAGATTTACATGATACCCGTTACCCCGGGCACGCACCCGCAGGGCAACTTCGCGCACATTATGTCGCTTACTGACCCTTACGACGTGGGATATTATGTATACGCCTGGTCGCTGGTAATAGCGGACGATATATTTTCAAAATTTGAGGCGCATGGCCTGGAAAATAAAGAGCTGGGCGCGGAGCTTAGAAAATATATTTATACGCCTGGCATGACTGAGGACCCCAACGATATGGTAGCCAAGTTCCTTGGCAGGCCGTACAATAATCACGCTTTCTTAAAAAGCTACGGTGTAAAAGTAAAATAAAAAAGTTTGTTGAAAAGCCCCGCCAAACGGCGGGGCGTATTAATAAGTAAAAGTTTTGAAAGTTGTTAAATGCGAAGCATTGTTCAAAACTTAGGTTTTTGCGAAGTAAAAAGCCCCGCCGGTTGGCGGGGCTTTTGTTTTACCTATGGGGTAAAACAAAACACCCGGCCGTATGGCCGGGTGTTAAAGGGGGACTAAAGTATTGCTTAGTTGCCTTCTCTTGAGCTTTGGCATACCACGCAATATCTTGCGAAGGGTAATGCCTTGATTCTCTTTTTAGGCAGTACGGCGCGGCAGTACTCGCATTTACCATAAATGCCTTTGTCAATTTTTCTTAAAGCGCTTTCTATTTGGTCAATGGTTGTCTGCGAGTTGTCGGCCTGCTCAAACAACATTTCTTTGTCTAAGCTTTGCGTGGCCACGTCAATAGGATCGCCAAAGGAAGTGTCCGGCATTTCCATTTCTTTTTTATCTTTAAGGCGGGCCAGTGCGTCGTCGCGCAGGTCAATTAAATGGTTTTTAATTTCTTTAATTTCCGCCGCACTCAGCGTTTCACCGGCGGCCGCTTTTAAGGGCACTATAACAGGTTTTTTGGCCGGTTCAAATCTTTTAACTTCTTTTTTACTGTTTTGACTACGGCCTTTTTTACTGTTTTAACTTTCTTTTCAACAGCCTTTTTAATAGGCTTTATTTGTTTAACAGCTTTTTTTGCTGTTTTCTGCACAGCCTTTTTTACGGTTTTTAACGTTTTAGCCTTTTTGCTTACTGCTTTTTGTACTTTTGCAGCTTTTTTGTTTGATTGTTTTTTTAATGTATTCACTTTTTTTGTCATTTTCTTGATGTCTTTTTTTATAGTTTTTTTAATTTTTGCCGCTTTCTTTGCTATAGGTTTTTTAGGCGCCGTTTTTTTGACGGCCTTTTTAACCGGTTTTACAATCTTTTTAGAAGCGGTCTTTTTTGGCGCAGCTTTTTTGGTTATTTTTCTAGCTGCGGTTTTAATTTTTTTAACAACTTTCTTTGCCATATAATCCCCCGTTTAAAAATTATATTTGACTAATCTACCATATAAAAATATGTTTGTCCACCACCCGCGCGGCATGGGCTGCGCTGGTAATTACATTATAGTCAGTTAAACTGACGGCGCCCCTTGCGCGCCAAAGTCAGCTTATATTTACCTTTATTTTTATAATGCTGTAAAAAATGATAAAATAACTATACACTAATACCGTTTTTGGCGGTTTAAACCCCATGGCGGAATCTAATAAAGTGTATATTTCCTGTGAATACGGAAAATATGATATAATATTATCACTATGTTACCTACATACAGACCAAATAAAAGAAAAAGAGCTAAAAGCGTAGGCTTTAGAGCTAGAATGGAGACAGCCGGTGGCAGAAAAGTGCTCAGCGCACGCAGGGCCAAAGGCAGAAAACACCTTATTGCAAAATAAGGCGGTGTCTAATTACGGCCTTACCAAAGACAACCGTTTACACCTTAAGAGAGATTTTGAGGACATATTTAAAAACGGTAAAAAAGTTTCGCATGGCGGACTTGTTTTATGGTACAGGCCAAGTTCTGCGGGCGGGCATGCCCCGCCGCGGATGGGAATAGCAGTATCAAGAAAGCTGGGCATAGCGCCCAAACGTAACCGCGTTAAAAGACTTCTCAGAGAGGTTTTTAGACTTAACAGACATAAACTTAGTAGCGGCGTGGCGTTCGTCATAAGCCCGCGCGAAAGCGGTAATTTAAAAGATTTGACTTCAGTACAAAATGCTGTTTTTGAACTTTGGAAGAAAGCCGGTATATTAAACTGCGAGGACAATTAAAGTCCGGTAAGCAGGATTAAATGAAACGTATTTCACTTTTAGCAAGAAAAGCTGTTGTATTTTTTTTAGACGTATTTAAAATTTTTGTGCGTCCTGTCATGGGGCCTGCGGCTTGCAGGTTTTACCCGTCATGCACGCAGTATACAAAGCAAGCTATTATGAAGTACGGGCTTTTTAAAGGTAGTTTTCTGTCAGGCAAAAGGATACTTAAGTGCCATCCTTTTCACCCGGGCGGATATGACCCTGTACCTTAAATGTCGCAGTTAAGCTAAAAACCTCTCTAAAAAGAGGATTTATGGATAATAAAAAGTTTATGGTGCCGTTTTTAGTGTTTTTTATAGCGCTAATGGCATATAACCAATTTGTAGCTTTACCCAAAGCGCAAAAGCTGCAAGCAGAAAAAGCGGCCGCCACGGCTGCCTTAGAAGAAGCTCAAACCCAAACTACTGCCCAATCAGTAACCTCCGCCGGTATTATTACCTCAAATGTAATTAAAGACGTTAAAACCTCTGACAAAGAAGAGTTGTATTCTTTTTCTACCGCTACGGCGGACATTGTGTTTACGTCAAAAGGCGCGGGCATTAAAGATTTTGTCTTTAAAGACTGCGTAGGCGATGTTAACCTTACGCCTTACACGGGGGAATCCTTTTACACTACTTTCCCCGGGCTTAACTTTAAAGAAACATCCAAAACAGCAAATTCCATCACATTCGCCGCTAACATTAATAATGTAACGGTGTCCAAGATTTATACCTTTAATGAAAACGGTATAAACAACCTTCAGCTTATCTTTAATAATAACAATAATAAAGAAGTGGCTATAGACCAGTTTTATTTTAACTTTGGTCCGGGTCTTGGCACGGTGGAAAGCGAAAAGTCAGACAACGGCAGAGAAATGAAAGCTGTTTACTCCGTACAGCAGCCGGGCAAAAGCCTCAAGGTTATTAACAGAGGTAAAGAAGACTTAGAAGACAGCGTGCAGGACGGCAATTGGCTGTGGGCAGGTTTAACCAACAGGTACTTTTTGGCGGTTATTATGCCAAAAAACTGGAAATCCGGCATTTTGGAATACGACATTAAACCTGTTGATAAAGTAAAAAGATTTTTTGGTATTTTGGGCACAAGCAAAGTGGAAGGCCCTTTACTTAAAATTGACGTTCCGGCCATGGTATTAGCGGCAAAATCAAAGACAGTGCTTGATTCCGACTTTTACTTCGGCCCTAAAGATTATAAAGAGTTTGAAAAGCTGCCTTATCAATTAGACAGGTCTATTGATTTCGGCTTTTTTGGTACTCTGGGCAAGATGGTGCGCTCACTTTTAGTGACGCTCTATAAATACACGGGCAACTATGGGTTTTCCATAATCATAGTGGCCATATTATTCCAGGCTATCATGTTAAAGTTTACGATTATGCAGCAAAAATCTACACTTACCATGAAAAAAGTACAGCCTGAAATGAAGCGAATTCAAGAACAGTACAAAAACGACCAGGCCGCACAACAGCAGGCGCTTATGGCTCTGTACAAAAAGCACAACTTCAACCCGTTTATGGGCTGTTTACCGCTGCTTATACAAATGCCCATATTCTTAGCCTTGTTCAACGCGTTCCGCACTTCATGGGACTTGCACGGCGCTACGTTTATATTCTGGATAAAAGACTTATCAGCCAAAGACCCGTACTATGTATTACCCATAGTAATGGGCGCTATCATGTTCTTCCAGCAAAAAATTTCCGCCCCTACAGGCGGCGATCCTACACAGACAGCCATGCTTAAATGGATGCCGGTTATATTCACATTTGTGTTTATTAACTTCCCGGCGGGCTTGGTGCTGTACTGGTTGACCAATAGTATCATTAGTTTAGTAATTCAATTAATCATAAACAAAAGGGCGGAAAAAGCCGCTTAATTAATTGCAGAGGATTTATTTTATGGCAAGAAAAACAAAAATACAGGCAAAAGACGTAGACACAGCTATAGCCCAAGGTTTAAAAGAACTTGGCTTAAGGCGTGACCAGGCGGAAGTTACAGTAATCAGCCGCCCCACAAAAGGGTTTTTAGGCATAGGCGCTAAACCCGCGGTTGTGGAAATAAGACAGAAACGCTGGCAGGGCGGCAACCTTGACTCACAGATTTACATGGACGTACCTAAAAAGAGCTCTGGCAGAGGCGGGTCCTCCTCCTCACGCGGCGGCAGAAAAGGCGGCAGAAGCGACAGGAATGAAAGAAGCGAACGTCCGGACCGCGCGGATAAACCTTTTAAATCTGACCGTACGGACAAACCGGCCAGAGGCGAGAGCAGGTTTAAAAAAGGCGGCAGAAAAGGAGCGCCCAAACCGGCCAGAAGAGAGAGAATATCAGAACCTAAAGCCCCCAAAGCTAACGAGGCCCAGCTGTTACCCTCACTCGCAATACAAAACACCGTTATACCTGAAAACCTTAAAGCTCCTATGCAGGATGCCAAAGAACTGCTTAGCAAATTGCTTGAGCATATGGGTGTAAAAACAGAAAACCTTAATGTTTGGTGGGACGCCGCCCAACAAAGAATTTTAATTACCTTTGACTGTGACCACCCGGCCATAGTTATAGGTAAAGAGGGCAAAACGCTGGAGGCTGTGCAATATCTTTTAACATTGTCTCTCAGCAGACATTTTGCCACACCTATATCAGTAATGGCCGACACGCAGAACTACTGGAGAAAGGCCGAAGACAAACTTAACGCCGAAATTGAACGCGGTATAACCACAGTTAAAAACGGCGGTTCAGTATACCGCTTACGCCCTATGCCAGCGCAGATGAGACGCTTTGTACACCGCGCCTTAGAAACCAACGAGTTTGTTGAAACAGCTTCTGAGGGTGAGGGTAAATGGCGCAAAGTTATTATCAAAACCCGTGTTAACCCCATAGGTTCTAATAAACAGACGGAAGAAGAAAAAGCCGCCGATGCCGCCGCAAGAACGCCCATTAAATGCGCCAGCGACGAGCTTGACGCCGAGACAGAACGCGCGGAGCGCAAACTTGACGCGCAGGAAGCGGCCGAAGTTTTAACCGTGGAAGAAAACAGGGCGGAAAACGCCACCCCCGTTATGGTAACGGAATCTGTTTGCGTGGCTGAGGTTACGGTTGAAGGGCAGACAACAAGCGCCTGCGAAATAGAAGTTACCCGTGAAGAAGTTGTGCTTGAAAACGCGCCTAACTCACAGGAACCTATAGAGCAGGAGTCATGCGGATTTCCCGAAGTAAAAACAGAAGGCGACATAGCCGCCAACGTTCAAGAAGCGGAAGCCCAGCAAGCTGAGGAAGAAAATAAAGAAGAAACTCCCGCCGCTTAACACAAAATATATTAAACAAAAACCCCCGCTAATCTGCGGGGGTTTTTGTTTGTAAGCACGTTTAATATGTTGTTGAATATTAAATAAAAAAAGTTTGTCATGCTGAGGAGCAGCCCAAAGCTGCGACGTGAACATCTACCGCTTGAGCCGTTTTGCTTTGCGTAGCAAAGGTTATTAATGCTGTAAAAGATAATACTGATTGCCGGGTACTTTAATTTAAGCGTGTATTTTTTTACGTAAAGCGCGGGTTGTATAAAAAGTTTTTTCTTTTACTTTTATAAAAGCCTGCTTTTGCGCTTTTCTTGTCTGAAAATGGCGTTTTATTGAATATGGTATAGCCACAAAAAACGTTATCATCTGTATTATGGGGAACTGCACGGAGCCCAGCGTATATAACTGTTCTTCTGTTTCCATAAGCGCTTTTATTTGCGTGTAAAACGGGGTGGGGACTTCTTTTAAAGCGGATTTTAACGCTTCTATTTTGCTGTGCAAAAACGCCGCTGTCTGCCCGTCTATATTATAAGAAACAACCATAAAAGGCTGTTTTAGTTTAAGGTACGGAATATCACGCAAAAAGTCTTTTGCCCTTTCGCGCAGCTCGGCCACACGCGGGTCTTTACTCATTACCAGGCTGCCTATATCGGGTACAAATATACCCTGCTCTGCCGCGTATAGGCGTATAAGCTTTTCAAATTGTCTTTCAATATCAGTAGTGTAAGCCAGTTTTTTTACCATGTCAAAATTATAACAATTTTATCCTTTAATATTCTATATTTAACCTCCCAAAATGGTAAAATATGTTTAGGTTCCCAGTACATTTTTAACTCTTGGTTCATTTGCCTAAAAACATGGCGTAAGACCAGTAGGGAAAATGTCCTGGCATTAGGTACCGCCATGTTTTTAGGCAAACCCTAAAGGGCTAAGTGTATTTTTGAAAATTTTAATTTTTTTGCTCCTTAAATACGATAAAGTATTCTCGTCGCAAATAAAATTAAAATTTTCTAAAAATCCACAATAGCGAACCAAGAGTTAAAAACGCACTGGAAACCTATGGAAAATGATACTGTCTGCGCCGTTACAACAGGTGCGGGCGGGGCTGTCGCTATGCTCCGCCTTAGCGGCCCTGCGGCGTGGTCTGCGGTGAAAACTTTGGCCAAGCGGGATTTTGCGCCCGAGCCTAACCGTGTTTATCTTCTTAAACTATACGACGGCGGCGCAGTGCTGGACCAAACGCTTGTAACATTCTTCCAAGGCCCCAAAAGCTTTACAGGTGAGGACGTGGCCGAAATCGCCTGCCACGGCTCACCATATATAAAAGGCAGGCTTTTAGAAATTTTACAGCCCCTTGGCGTACGCCCGGCAAAAAACGGCGAGTTTACTATGAGGGCGTTTCTTAACGGTAAAATGGATATTACCCAGGCTCAAGGCCTTTGCGATTTAATAGCGGCTGACAACGCCATGGCCCACGGCGCCGCCATGCACAGCATGGAGGGCAAATTATCAGAAAAATTTAAAAACATTAAAAACTCCCTTTCAGAACTTCTGGCGCAAATAGAAGTGCGCCTTGACGATGTGGACGAAGAAATGACCCCTCTTGACCCCGCTTACGTAAACGGTATATTGGGCGAGGTTACAACTTCCGTTAAAGACTTAATCGATACCTTCCGCACCGGTAAATTTATAAAAGACGGTATAAAAGTAAGTATAGTTGGCGTGCCAAACGCGGGCAAAAGCAGTTTGCTTAACGCTATACTGGGCTACGATAGGGCGATAGTGTCTGAAGTAAGCGGCACCACGCGCGACACTATTGAGGACGCTTTTGATTACAAAGGCCACAAAATAATTTTAACCGATACGGCGGGCATACGCGCCCACACGCTTGACGCGGCGGAAAAACAGGGCATGGAGCGCAGCCTCTTGGCGGCTAAAAAAGCGGATATTATTATTTTTACCATAGACTCGTCCGTTCGCACCAATCCCGATGAAATTAAATTTTGGGACAGCATTAATACTCTTGGTAAAAAAATAATTTTAGCCTGTAATAAAACAGATATAGCCTTTCACGAGCCAAAACTGCTTGGCGAGTATGACACGGTAAAAGTTTCCTCCACAAACGGTGACGGTATAGAAGAACTTAAACAAGCAATTGTAAACGCCGTTGATATGGGGCATGTGGATTTAAACTCCAATATCATAACCTCAGCTGTGCAGTATGACATGCTGGTTAAGACGGCAACAGAAATGGAAGACGCTTTGAAAACCGTTGCCAGCGGCATAGGCATGGAATTTACGGCCGAGCATATCAGACGCGCATTATTTCATCTTAAAGAAATCATAGGCGAGGTTTACGCCGACGATATTTTAGGTATAATTTTTTCCAAATTTTGCGTAGGCAAGTAATAGCTGTATTTCAACTTTTATTCCCTCGCCCCACCGGGGGAGAGGGCAAGGGTGAGGGGGAAAGTACGCAAAATGTACACAAGCATGCGCCGTACAGCAAAACCTAACTCTCTTATGTTAATGGGCAACACTAAAAGCTTGGCGGATAGTAAAAAGACAGCGGAAAGAATTTAAAAATGTACACACATAAAGAAAATTACGACGTTATAGTAGTAGGCGGCGGGCACGCGGGCTGTGAGGCCGCGTTAGCTTCGGCGCGGCTTGGCGCACGCACTTTATTAATCACGCAAAATTTAGATACTATAGCGCAAATGTCGTGCAACCCGTCCATAGGCGGCCTTGCCAAAGGGCAAATTGTGCGTGAGATTGACGCGCTTGGCGGCGCTATGGGCCGCGTGGCCGATATCAGCGCATTGCATTACCATATGCTTAACACGGGTAAAGGCCCGGCGGTGCACTCCCCGCGCGTACAGTGTGACAAAAAAATCTACCAGTTTACCTACAAAGAACTTTTAGAATCACAGGATAATTTAGAACTAATGCAAGACGAAGTAAAAGAACTTTTAATTGATGGCGCAGTGCTTAAAGGCGTAAGCACGGTGCGCGGTACGGCCTATAACGGCAAAGCTGTTGTGCTTACAACAGGCACATTTTTAGGCGGGGTTATACATATAGGCGGCACCACCATGCAGGGCGGCAGATACGGCGACGCGCCCAGTAATTACCTTACCGCCAGCCTTAACAGCCTTGGCCTAAACGTATTACGTTTTAAGACGGGCACGCCAATGCGTATTAACGCTAAAAATGTAGATTTTACGCCGTTTAGAGAGCAGCCGTCCGATAACCCGTTTGAGTCTATGTCAGTTTTTACAGTTCCGTTCACACGTCATTTTATGTCATGTTATATTACCAGGACAACGGCGGCCACGCATAAAATTTTAGAAGAAAATATGTCCCGCTCCGCCTTGTACTCTGGCCAAATTAAGGCGCTGGGGCCCCGCTATTGCCCGTCTGTGGAAGACAAAATTGTTAAGTTTAACACGGCCGAGTCTCACCCCATTTTCCTAGAGCCTGAGGGCTTTAATACAAAAGAATATTACATACAAGGCCTGTCTACCAGTATGCCTGAGGATGTTCAGCGTGAATTGCTGTTGTCTATACCCGGCCTGGAACGCGCTTCTCTCACCCGACCGGGGTACGCCATAGAATATGATTTTGTTGACCCTATGGAACTTTACCCCACTATGGAAGTTAAAAAACTGCCGGGCCTTTACCACGCAGGCCAAATTAACGGCACAACAGGTTATGAAGAAGCCGGCGCGCAAGGTTTAGTGGCCGGCGTAAACGCCGTGCTTAAAATACGCGGGGCGGAGCCTTTTATACTCAGGCGCGACCAGGCCTATATAGGCGTAATGATTGACGACCTTGTTAACAAAGGCGTTAACGAGCCATACCGCATGTTTACCAGCCGCGCAGAATACCGCATAATGCTGCGTACAGACAATGCCGACCTTAGGCTTACGGATATTGGGCTGGAAGTGGGTAGCGTGCCGGCGCATTATAAAACCGCTTTTGAAAACTACAAAAGCATGGTGGCGGTTTTCCAGAAAGATATTAACGCCGCTACGCCTGATTTAGATATTGCCCCGTGGCGCGCGGCAAGCGCGCGCAGAACCGCGGAAGTTGACAAAATGTACAGCGGCTATTATGACCGCTTTAAGAAAGACGCCGAAAAGCTGGCGCAGGCAGACAACATTGTTATACCTGACGGCTTCGACCCGTCCGCAGTAAAAGGCATTTTAATAGAATCCAGCCAAAAGCTTAAAAAAGTTATGCCAAAAACGCTTGGCCAGGCCGCCAGAATACCGGGCATTACGCCGGCCGATGTACAGCTTTTAGCCGTGCATATAGAAAGATACAGGACAGAAAACAGTGCAAAAAATAAATGATTTTATAAACTTCCTTAACCTGAACTTAACCACAGAGCAAATGACCACTCTTGAGGGCTATGTAGACGCCGTCTGGCAAAAAAAAGACGACATGAACCTGACCAGCGTGGATAGCAAAACCGAGCTTTGGGGCCGTCATATTGCCGACGGCTTGCAGGCCGCCGCCCTTATAAAATCTATGGGCGGGGAAGCCAAAACCATAGCGGACCTTGGCAGCGGTGCGGGCTTTATAGGTATAAGCGTTGCCGTGGCTTTACCAAACGCGCAAGTTACGCTTGTGGAAAGCCTGGAAAAGCGTTGCAAATTTATGCAGTGGGTTGTATTAAAACTTGGCATTAAAAATGTTACTATTTTAAATATACGCGCTGGACAAGGCGAACATGAAAAGTATGACTTTGTGCTTGAGCGCGCTATGGGCAAGTTGGAAGATATTTTAGACATTTGCCTGGGTTATGTTAAGGAAGACGGCTATTTTATACCCTTTCAGTCTGACGCTGAAGCGGGCGAGGGTTACGGCGGCAAAGCTGTAAAATATACATTGCCGGCGGACCAAAGAGAAAGAAGTTTAATTGTGATACATGGACATCGTTAAAAAACTGCAAATAATCTTTTGGTTTTTAGCGGCACTGCTTATAGTGCCGCCGGTGCTGCATTATTTTGATATACCTTTAAACGTAGCCGTAAGGCGCGTGCTCATGCTGCCGCCGGAGCCCGAGAAAGAACCCGAGGTCATTGACCATGACACCGTACACCAGGTTTTTGGCATAGCCAAGAGCGCGGCCGAAGAATCTATACAAGAAGCGCTGCCGCATACTAAAATAAGCCTTACGCCTGAAGAGTACACAGCCCAAACTACTGATATTAAAGACCGTATAACGGGGCTGGAAAAGTACGCCTCGCTGGCTAAAAACCCTGAGTTTAGCACTAGCGGTGTGCCGCCTGTGTTTGAGCAGAAAAAGTTTACCAATAAAATTAAGTGGATAGGCCCGCCATCGGGCTTTACCACTAAAGAAACGTACAATTTTATGGTGTACCGTGAGAAGAAAGAACTGTCACCCAAAATGGCCGCGCTGTTAAATAAAATACATGGCAATCTTATGCTGGACCTTTTGCCTTTTACCATGGTGGTAAAACCCAGCAAAATACTTTTAATGATGTTTAGTAACCAGGAAAGTTACAGCAGTTTTACGCAGCGCCCGCCATGGTCCGGCGCGGCGGCTGATATTGAGCGCGACACTCTTTATGTAGTTGAAAACGACGGCTTTTACCCGCTTTCAGTGCACGAGCTTACGCATTTATATTTTGACGGGTTTTTCTTGCCGGGCCAGGCGCCGCTGTGGCTGTCTGAGGGCATGGCCGTTTATATGCAGTCGCACACCGCGCACGGGGAACCTGAGTGGGTTAAAAGGTCTGTGGCTAAATTTAAAAAGGGCCAGTACATGGCGTTTGAGGATTTTGTAAAAATTACCTCACTTGAGAATTTTACAAGCGAGCAGGCTGAAATGTGGTACTCGCAATCCTACAGTATTGTTAAATACATGATGAATATGAGAACACGTGACGACTTTTATAAATTTTGCGTTAATATTAAAAGTGATATGCCAGAATATCAGGCTTTATACCGCGCTTACGGGCTGCCGTTTACCAGGTTCTCGGTATTAGAAAACGTGTGGCTGCATGATTTGCAAAAAACAGAACAAACGGCTGATTTTGGCGTGCCGCCACAAACACGCGGCGCCCCCGCAAGACCGCAAAGGGGTATAAATGGCTGATAATTGGACACATATCCCCGTAATGGCGGCTGAAATAGTCGAGCATCTGCTTACCAAACCTGACGGTGTTTACGTGGACGGTACGCTGGGCCTTGGCGGGCACGCAAAATATTTTTTACAGCGTCTTGGCCCCGGCGCTAAAATTTTAGGTTTTGATAAAGACGCCGCGGCCATAAAAATGGCTACGGAGCGTGTAGCGGACGGCAGGCTGCAAGCTTTTAATAAAAGTTATGAGGACATGCGTGAAGTAATGAACAGTCTTGGCATATCCGGCGCTGACGGCATACTTTTAGATTTAGGGTTAAGTTCATATCAATTGGACGACGGCGGGCGCGGGTTCAGCTTTATGGCTGACGGCCCGCTTGATATGCGTTTTAATCCGCTGGCACAGTTAACCGCTAAAGAAGTGGTTAATACGTACCCGGTAGAAGAGTTAGAAAAAATATTTGCGGGTTACGGCGAGGAACCGCTGGCCGCCAGAATAGCGGTGGAAATTTTTAGAGCCAGAAGAAACGGCGAAATCGCCACAACCGCCCAGCTGGCAAAGGTGGTAGAGTCTGTGTCGCCAAGGCGCGGCAAAACGCACCCGGCCACAAAAATATTTCAAGCCTTAAGAATAGAAGTAAATGACGAGCTGGGCACAGTGGAGCGCGGGGCCAAAATGCTGCCTGGCTGCCTTGTAAATGGCGGTAGAGCGGCGGTGATAACATTTCATTCTTTAGAAGACAGAATAGTAAAAAATATTTTTAAATCTTTGGCGGCTGAGGGCAGCATAAAACTGGTTAATAAAAAAGTAATAGAGCCCACCTGGGACGAGATAAAAAACAACCCCAGAAGCAGAAGCGCCAAACTGCGTATAGTAGAGAAACTTTAATGAAAACATTTTTTTGGCTTTTTGTAACGGCGGTGTTTTGCCTGATACTGGCGTTCCAGCGTGTTGAGGAGCGCAGGATAGGCATAGAAGTAGCCAAAATAGAAAGTGCGGTTTCTTTAAAAGAATCACGCAACCAGTATTTGCGCTTTCAAATAAATGCGCTTAACTCGCCCGCCATTATTAATAAAAACGCCGAGGAAAAGCTGGACATGCGCCTTACCCCTTTAAAAAACGTTGTGGTGGTTAAATAGTGGACAATTTTAATTACAATACTAAAACCAGGTTAAAAATATGCGGGCTGTTATGTTTGCTGCCCGTGGTGTTTATTTCTGTCAGGCTGGTTTATTTGCAGACATTTAAGCATGAGGAATTTAGCGCGCGCACAGAACGTTCTATTTACGCTTACCTGGCGGAAGACCGCATAAGAGGCAACATCTTAGACGTAAACGGCAGTATTATGGCGGAAAGCTTGCGTACACACTCCTGCGCCGTGCTTAAAAAATATGTTAACGATAAAGACAAAGCCGTGGCCGTACTATCGGCAACGCTCGGCATTCCCAAGGCGGAAATATTAAATAAGTGGAAAACAAAAGACAACTTTTTCTACGTACAAAAAAAGATTAAGCCTGAAGTATACTCCAAACTTTTAGAAGAAATTAAAAAACATAAACTGGCGGGGATTGAGTTAAGCCCCGAGTACGAACGCATACACCCCTATGACCAAATGGCTATAGACCTTATAGGCGCGGCCAATTCAAAAAACTTAGGCCTTTCCGGCATAGAGCAGTTGTTTAATAAAGAGCTTAGCCAAGATATAGGCAGTAAGCGCGCTATGCGCGCGCGCAGAGGGCAGATTATCTACGAACGCGCCATGAAGGAAGAAGAAAAAATTTCTGACGTATACTTAACCATAGACAGCCTGGCGCAGTATTATGTGGAAGATATTTTAAAAAAATACGTAATAGCAAACGACGCCCAGCGCGGCATGGCCATAGTGCAGGACCCTAACACAGGCAATATTATAGCCGCCGCCTCTTACCCGGTTAAAGACGGGCAGTCAATGCCCTTTCAGTTTACGTACGAGCCAGGCTCCACCTTTAAAGCCGTTACTGCGGCCGCCGCGTTAGATTCCGGCATAGCTAATATAAAAGATAAATATAATTTTGAGGAAGACGCCAGATGGATGGTTACCCCCGGTTTTTACGTGCGCGACGCCAGAGTAGCGCAGGGCAAGCAGCTGGGGCTTAGTGAAATTATGGAAGTATCTTCTAACAGAGGCACTGCCAGGCTGGCTGTTGATTTGGGCGCGAAAGACTTTTTCTATTACATAAAGTCATTTGGCTTTGGCACTAAGACAGATATCGGCTTTCAGGGCGAGGCCAGGGGTAATGTGCGCCCGTTTAATAAATGGACTAAAGTTGACACCGCCAGCGCGGGTTACGGGTATGGCGTTTCACTTACCGGCATACAGCTGATTTCCGCCTACAGCGCTATTGCCAACGGCGGGCACCTTATGCAGCCGCATATTATCAGCCGCATTACGGCGCAAAACGGTAAAGTTGTTTATAAAGCTAAACCTAATAAAATAAGAAAAGTTTTAAAGCCCGAGACAACTAAAGACATGAACATGGTTTTAAGAAACGTAGTTACCAAAGGCACCGCTAAAAGGGCGCAGATAGATGGCTTTAGCGTGGCGGGCAAGACAGGCACGGCCGAGAAGTTAGACGAGCACGGCGGTTACGCCAAGGGCAGCCATATAGTGTCTTTCTGCGGTTTTGTACCGGCAAGCAGGCCTGTGTTTACAATACTTTTTGTGCTGGACCAGCCGGCTAAGCCGATATTCGGCGGACAAAGCGCGGCGCCGGCGTTTGCGGAAATAGCGTCAAAACTGCTTTCCATATACGCGGTAGAGCCAGATGATGTACACAAGATTTAAGGAGTTTATTTTATGCATCTTAATTTGACATTAGAAAAATTTAGCAAAATTACTCAGGGCATTATAGTGCAGGGCGACCCGGCGCTTAAATTTGACAGCTTTGTTACTGATACCCGCGTGCTTAAAAAAGGCGACATTTTCTGGGCGCTTAAAGGCGTAAGTTTTGACGGGCACGATTTTATACAAAACGCTATTGATAAAGGCATAACTTTAGTAGTGGCCCGCCACGGCGCAAGCAAGGGCCTTAAACTTAAAAAAGCGGCTTTTATTGAAGTGGAAGACACTTTGCTTGCCTTACAAACGCTTGCGGGGTATCATAGAAAGCAGTTTGATTTACGTTTGGCCGCCATAACAGGTTCCAACGGTAAAAGCACCACTAAACAAATGTTGCTTTCCATATGTAAAACAGCTGGCGTCACACGTGCCAATATGGGCAACCTTAACAACCAATTTGGTTTGCCATTTTCACTTTTAGAAATTGACGCTAAAGATAAATACGGCGTGTTTGAGCTGGGCGCGTCTAAAAAGGGCGACATACTTGAGATTGTAACACCCGCTATGCCTGACGTGGGTATTATCACAAATATCGCCGCCGCCCACCTGGAATTTTTTAAAGATATAAACACGGTTTACGAAACTAAGACGGAAATTATACAAGGCCTGAACCACGGCGGTATTTTGGTGTATAACTCTGACGATCTTATGCTCAGGAAGCTAAAAACAGACTACAAAGGCAAAACGATAACATTCGGTTTTAAAAGCGGCGCGGATATTTTGATAAAAAATAAAAAGAATTTTGAATTTACCTACAAAGGTGAAACATTTTCATTCGATTTAAATTTAGAAAAACACAATAAACTTAACGCCGCCGCCGCCGCTGCCGGGGCCATTGCACTGGGGCTGTACAAAGACAATATAGAGCGCGGTCTTATGAATTACGAGCCTATGCCCATGCGTATGCAGCATGTGGAAAAGAACGGCGTCAACTTTATTTTAGACTGTTACAACGCCAACCCCGCTTCCATGAAAAACGCCATAACATTGTTGGGCAAAGAACACAAAGGCCCCAAAATTGCCGTGCTGGGTGATATGAAAGAACTTGGCAAAGCGTCCAAGCGTTACCACGGCCAGCTGGCCAAGGCGCTTACGGGCAGCCATATTGACTATGCTTTCCTTTCCGGCCCGGAAATGGAGGCCGCCAGTAAAGCTTTACAAGCAAAAAACGCTAATATAAAGGTAAAATATTCTTTAGAATATAAAGGCTGGATTAAAGACCTTAAAAAACTGTTGAAAACTGTTAAAGGCACTTGCCTTATAAAAGCGTCCCGCTCAATGAATTACGAAAATATTTTTAATGAAATTGTTAAATAACCCTAAGGAGCCTTAAATGCTTTACTATTTGTCTTTTTTAAAACACGATATAAGCTTTTTTAACGTATTTAGTTACATCACTTTTAGGGCGGGCGGCGCTATTATTACCGCGCTGCTTATAATATTGGTAATAGGCCCAGCCGTTATACGCAAACTTTCAAGTTATAAAATACAGCAGTTGCAGCGTGACTGTGGCCCGGCGTCGCACCTTAGCAAGCACGGTACGCCGACTATGGGCGGCATACTTATAATAATAGCGTTAATTGTAAGCGTACTTTTATGGGCCCGTCTGGACAGCGCTTATACATGGATACTTTTATTTACATCAGTTATGCTTAGCGCGGCGGGCATTTTAGACGACTATACCAAGCTTGTTAAAAAGAACCCCGAGGGCATGCCGTCTTGGGTTAAGTTCAGCATACAGATTTTAACGTCTTTTGTGGTGGTGTTTTACCTTACTATGTACCCGCCCTCGGCGCAGCACGCCTTTGAAATCAGCGTGCCGTTTTTTAACAAACTTTTTATTAACTTAGGCGCGTTTTATTTGATATTTGCGATGTTGTTAATTGTAGGGTCCTCCAACGCCACAAACCTTACTGACGGTCTGGACGGGTTGGCTGCCGGCTCAATGGTGTTGTGCGCGGGTACTTACGCAATATTTGCGTACCTGGCCGGTAATATAAACTTTGCCGATTACCTTAAAATTATTTACGTGCCGGGCGCGGGGGAAATAACAGTATTTTTATGCGCTATTGTGGGGGCATGTTTGGGATTTTTGTGGTTTAACACGTACCCCGCGCAGGTTTTTATGGGGGATACAAGCTCACTATTTTTAGGCGGTGTTTTAGGCGTAAGCGCGCTTTGCGTAAAGCAGGAACTGCTGCTGCCTATAGCCGGCGGTATATTTGTGATGGAGACGCTGTCTGTTATGCTGCAAATGGGATACTTCCGCGCGACAAAGGGCAAACGCCTTTTTAAAATGGCGCCGCTGCACCATCACTTTGAATTAAAAGGCTGGCCGGAACCTAAAGTAACTGTACGTTTTTGGATAATAGGAATAGTGCTTACACTTTTGGCCTTAGCTTCACTTAAAATAAGATAATGAGAAATAATAATTTGTACCTAAAAAAACCTGTAATAGCCAAAAAGCGCGTGGAACCTAAGCGGGCGCAGTCGCCCTTTCTCATGCCTGACAAAAAGCTTTTGTTTATCATGCTTGCGCTAATGTTGTTTGGTCTTATTTTTACATATTCTTCCAGCGCGTTTGAGTCAGGGTCTCTTTTTAAACGCCAGGTAATTTTTGATACTATGGGCCTTATAGGCGCGCTTATACTCAGCCAGTTCTACACCAAAATCCAACAAAAAATCAGCCCTATGTACGTGCTTTACGGCGCGTGGATATTGCTTGTCATAGTGTTGTTTACCCCAAAAGTAGCTAACGTACACAGGTGGATAAACCTTGGTTTTTTTAATTTGCAGCCCTCGGAACTGGCAAAGCCCGCGCTTATAATTTATATGGCGTATTACTTTGACAATATTTCCGTAAGTATCAGTAAATCTTTCGCCGTTATAGTACCGCCGCTGGTTATAACGGGTATTACGCTGTTTCTTATGATGTTGGCGCCGGAGCTGGGTACGCCTGTGCTGTTATTTTCCGTAGTGTTTTTAATGCTGTTTGTGGCGGGGGCCAAAATAAAACATTTACTTTTGGTTTTGGCGGCCGCTATACCGGTGGTTTTATACCAATTGGTGTTTTATTCCTACAGGTTAAAAAGAGTTTTTTCTTTTTTATCGCCTGAGGCCACGGCCGACTCTACCGGGTACCAGTTGTACCAGTCATTTTTGGCTATAGGTTCGGGTGGATGGTTTGGTAAAGGGTTAGGAAATTCTGAACTGAAACTGCAGTATTTACCGGCGGCGCATACAGATTTTATTTTCGCTATTATCGCGGAAGAAGTGGGGCTTATTGGCGTACTTATAATAATAGCCATGTTTACCTGGCTGCTTGTGTGCGGCATTAAAATAGCCCTAAATTGTAAGAGAACGTTTAACACTATGCTTGTGCTGGGGTTAACGCTTACAATAGTATTACAGGCGTTCTTTAATATGGGCGTGGCCACAGGGCTGCTGCCTACTAAAGGGCTGCCGCTGCCGTTCTTTTCGTACGGCGGGTCATCTGTGCTGGTAACGCTGGCTATGATGGGGATAATACTAAACGTAGCGGCTGTAGAGAGCGAAAACCGCTAAAATATTTATATAATGAAAGTCTAGACTACTAAGAGGTTTTGTAATGAAAAGATTTATAATAGCGTCAGGCGGAACAGGCGGGCATTTTTACCCGGGGTTCTCACTTGGCAAAGAGCTTATTAAAAGAGGGCACGAGGTTTTATTCATAGTAAGAAAAGAAGACTCTGCCATAAAAACACTTGAGAAAAACGGACTCAAGTATAAAGAAATTAATTTTACGGGTTTACCCAGGTCAATTAACCCGCTGCGCTTTATAGCGTTTGGTTTTAAATTTGTAGTCGCGTTCGCGCAGACACGTCGTATTATGGTTAACTTTAAACCCGATGTATGTGTAGGTATGGGCGGGTATATATCGTTCCCGTTAATAGTGTGGGCGCGCGTAAAAGGCATAAAGAGCGCGGTGCATGACTCTAATACCAAAATAGGTTTGGCCAATAAAATATCGGCAAAATTTACAAACCTCTTCCTATTAGGTTTACCAACATCAGACGACATTAAAAATACCAAACTTGTAGGCACGCCTATAAGGGAGGAATTTGGCCTGCCTTTTAACAGAGAAGAAACTTTACGCTCACGCGGCCTTAACCCTGCTTTGGCCACAATACTTGTGTTTGGCGGATCGCAGGGCAGCAAACAGTTAAATATTGCCATAAGCAAAGCGGCTAAAAAAATTGTTAAGAAAAACGATACCGTACAGTTTGTGCATATAAGCGGCGACAAAGGTTATGAACGCTTAAAGCAGGAGTACCGCGGCGTGCGTAATATACGTTTGTTCGCCTATTGCCATGATATATACTTTCTTATGCGCGCGGCGGATTTTGTGGTATGCCGCAGCGGCGCCAGCACGATAGCGGAGCTTTACGCCACACGCAAACCCGCTGTATTAGTGCCTTTCCCGTACGCGGCGGGCAACCACCAGTATTACAACGGGCTGCTTCTTAAAAAAGCCGGGTGTGCCGAGATGTTTGTGGAAAACGAAAACCTTTCCGCCCAGCTTTATGAGTATATAGCCGGCGTAGCCAAAAATAAAAATATTTTAGAATTTATGGAACGCGGCTATGAAATGCTGGAACTGCCGAACCCGCTAAAATCAGCGCAGATTATAGCCGACACCGTAGAAAATTTATAAAAATAAAACCCCCGACTAGTCGGGGTTTTTGCAAGACAGCATTCGCTTAGCGAATGAAATAATTTTAAATAAAATATTAAAGATATTTTATTTAAACAACATGTTTTTTAGGTCTTCCTTAAGCCTGGCTTTTTCCTGTTTTATATAAGCTTCTTTATAAACGTCAAAGTCTCTGATGTGGCGGTCTACAATATCAGTGCTGATTATTTTAAACTCAGAAGAGGTTACCCTGCCGTCTATACTCCATCTCTTAGATAGCACACCGGCCACTTGGCCTATTTTTATATATTCATCCCATGTGCCCAGGCAGTCGTCTGTATAACTCATAATACCGTCGCTGAAGTAATCAAGCGTTTTGTTTGATTCGGTATTAAACTGGCTAAGGTCCACGCCTTCGCTTTGAAGCGCTTTTAGAATAACGCTGTTAATTTTATAATTTTTTCTGGCGGTAACCAGCCTGTAGGTTTTATTTTCAGATGTGCTTGGCCTGAGTATGTACATATGGGCGGAGGTGCCGTCTGTCACTAAACTTCTGATTGTTTCTTGTTTCAGCACAGGTATGCCGTTTTTATAGTATGTTTGATGAGGGCAGAAGCTTTTAAAAAAATGGTCTCTGCCAAAATATTTTTTATCAAACTTGTCTATATAGGCCAGTATGCCGTCCACTTCATCACAGCTCATGTGGCGCATGTATTGCATAAGTCCTGTGCCCGGCGTGACGGAGGCGTGCATAAGGTCTGTTTTAATCGGTTGGCCGTAGTACATAAGTTTGTCTTCTTTAATCAACGCTGAGTTTATTTCTTTTATGCTGATATCGGTATACTGGTCAGCCAAAGTAAAGGCGTGGCCAAGTTCGTGCGCTAAGACTGTAAACGCTGTAAGCGTTTCTCTAAAACCGGTAGCCTGCCATAAAGCGTTTTGCTCACGTGCTGTATATTTTGCGCCTGCCGCCGCTTTTCTGAAAATAGCGGATACCTCTTTAACGTTCTCTTTTTCTTCCGCGGTTAAATCAGAAAAATAAGGCTCCATAATATTGGCGTGCGCACGCGTCATGGTGATAATAGGGTTATGTTCGGCCGTAAAAGAACCGTACACATCCTCCATACCTTCAGGCGCAAAAGAGTCTGATATTATAAAACTTATATCAGCCTCTGCCGTGTTGTGCTTGTAATCAGGAAATAATCTTACAAACTCCGGATAAGCCTGCATATTGCAGGAACGCAAACGTTCAAGTTTAAAAGATTTTTCTAAGGTCTTTAAGGCGTGGTCAAACTCTTTCTCACGCCCGGCGGTTTTAACGCGTAACGCTATACCGTAAGTCCATTCTCTTATAGCGGCGCGTATTTGAACGTTAAGTTGGTCTTCGGTAATAAACTCAGCGGGGCCCTCTGGCAACGCTATACAATATGTAATAGTGTTTGCCCCTCTGAGTATCTTTTCAAGCAGAAACTTTTTGGGTCCCCTTTGCTCAATATCATCTAAATGAGCGTAAGGCGACGCAAGCAGTAACCCCGTCTGCGAAAAAAGTACAACTATTATTAATACTATTTTTTTCACAACTACCCCTTTTTATAAAAAAAGCCTAAATAGAATTTCTTTAGTTGTCTATTTAGGCATGTCTTGCTTTATATAATATAACTATTTTCAATTATTATTTCAAGGGCCAAAAGACCTAATTTTGGATATAGGTCTAAATTCCCTTACATCCAAACACAAGCTGTAAATTAAGGGCGTTTAAATTTTCGCCGCGCATGACGTGTATTCTTTTAATTGGCGCGCTGCCTTTCCACGGCCAAAAACTTATGCCGCGCCTTGTCCCGTAGTCCATTATATAACCGGCCTTAAGTACCAGTGAGCGTACGCGTTTATCTGCGGAGCCAAATGGGTAACAAAAACTTAAACATGGTTTGCCAAGGCGCTCTTCTATTAATTTTTTGCTTTCAGTAAGTTCGTATAAAACTTCCGCGTCGCTAAGTGAGCGCAGCCTAAGGTGGTTCATGCCGTGCGAGGCAAAGCTTACCAGACCAGACGCCGCCATTTCCGCCGCCTGTTCCCAGGTAAGCATACTATCTTTAATGCCTATTTGGGCGGTGTTTAAAAAAATATTTGCCTTAATATTTAGTTTTTTTAGTACCGGGTAAGCGTGTGTGTAGTTGTCTTGCCAGCCGTCGTCAAAGGTTATTAAAATTGATTTTTTTGGCAAGGCTGTTTTATTTATAAAAGCGTGCTCTGCGGTCTCAAAAGATATTGGGGTGTAACCTTTGCTCAAAATATATTTAAGCTGCGTCTCAAAAAAATTTTCATCTATAAAAAAAGGTTCTTCCTGTGTGATTGTAACGGGGCCAAAGTGGTGGTACATAAGGCATGTCAGTTTTGGCGCGGTAAGGTACCAAAGCGTAAAAATAAAGACTGCCGCGCAGGCCAGCATAAGCGTAATTAAAATAAAAAACAAAATTACGCTATTTGCCATTTTTTCTTATTTCCCAAAGTTTTACATATTTTACAAACGGGTATAAAGAGGAAAAGAACGCCCACAAAAAACCTTGAAAGCCGTCTAATATCCCCAGCCTGATTATGTATATTTTAAAGAAATCAAAAGGCGGGCGCAGTATTTGTATGGGGTTAAATTTTTTGCCCTGGTCATATTTTGTTTGAGCGCCAAGTGAGGTGTATTTATTAAATTTATCAAAATATTGGTAAATGCTTGTATAGGGCGTATGGTCTATAACATTTTTTAATTTACCGGTTTTGCCGTCGGCAGTCAGTACTTCATGCACTTTGCCGCCCTCATAACGCGCGTTTGCGCTGCGGCGCACCAGGCGCAGTTTATAGTTGCCTTTAAGGCCGCTGTGGTTCATTTTCCTGCCAAGGAAAATATTTTTAGAAGGTAAAAGAAAACCGTTGCAGTCAGTGTCTTTAACCGTTTCTAAAATCTCTTTTTTAAGTTCTTCTGAAAGTTTTTCATCAGCGTCTAGGTTAAGCACCCAGTCTTTTGTGGCCTGGGCAAGGGCGAAGCCTTTTTGCAGGGTAAAAGAGTCAAACACACGGGTAAAAACTTTAGCGCCAAGGCTCTCGGCTATTTTAACGGTATTATCTGTGGATTGGCCGTCCACAAGAATAACCTCGTCCGCCACGCCCTCTACGCTTTTTAGGCAGGCGGCGATATTATGTTCTTCATTTTTGGTAATTATTATAAGTGAAATTGACATAATTTATTATACATTTATTTCTATAGCTATAGGACAATGGTCTGACCCTTGCACGTCTGACATTATGTAAGACTTTTTAACTTTATTTTTGGATAGGGTATCTATCATAAAATAGTCTATACGCCAGCCTACGTTGCGCTCACGCGCTTTAGTTTTGTAATCCCACCAGGTGTAGTGTCCGCCGTCAGTGGTAAACATACGGAAGGTATCTGTCAGTCCGCCGTCAAAAAATTTATCCAGCCACGCGCGTTCTTTTGGTAAAAAGCCTGTGTTCCCCTCGTTTTCTTTTGGGCGGGCAAGGTCAATTTCTTGGTGGGCGGTATTAACGTCGCCGCAGACAACAACGGTTTTTTTCTTCATTAGTTTTTGGGTAAGCTTTAAAAAAGCGTCGTAAAAGCGCAGTTTATAGTCTATTCTGTGTTCACCTTGGCCGCCGTTGGGGTAGTAGATGTTTATAAAATAATATGAATCAAATTCAAGTACAAGAGTGCGGCCCTCACCGTCTAGGGCTGGGTCTCCTATAGACTCACTCACGCTAAGCGCGGGACTTTTGGAATAGACGGCTACGCCGCTGTAGCCCTTTTTTTCAGCTGTGCTGAAATAGGCATGATAGCCGGCTGGGGACTGTAAGGTTTGGGGCAACTGGTCCGGGGAGGCCTTGGTCTCCTGCAATGCCAAAATATCAGGCGATTCTTTGCTAAACCACTCCTCAAACCCTTTTTTGGCCACGGCGCGCAGGCCGTTAACGTTCCAGGATATAAATTTTTTTGTCATAGCTCCCCCTTTGGTACTTACAACCAATCTTTAATAATGCTAAAATTAATTATAGAAAATTTAACGGAGTACTTTATGATTAAAAAAGGCAAATGTTTATTTACGTCAGAGTCAGTTGGTGAGGGTCACCCCGATAAGATGTGCGACGCTATTTCAGACGCTATACTTGACGCTATTTTAGCCAAAGATAAAAACGCGCGCGTAGCGTGCGAGACTTATGTTACCCGCGGTCTGGTAGTGGTAGGGGGGGAAATAACCACCAACACCTGGGTAGATACAGACGCTATAGCCAGAGAAGAAATTAAAACAATAGGCTATATAGACGCCAAATACGGCTTTAACCACGAGACATGCGCTATTTTAAATGTTATAGGCAAGCAGTCGCCTGACATCAGCCAAGGTGTTGACCACGGCGGCGCGGGTGACCAGGGGCTTATGGTTGGTTACGCGGTAAATGAAACTAAAGAGCTTATGCCCATAACCTTAGTGCTTTCCAATAAAATTGTTAAAGCGCTGGCCGTTGCCAGGCGCGGCGGCAAGCTGCCCTTTATAGGGCCGGACTGTAAAAGCCAGATTACCTTTGAATATGTTGACGGCAAACCTGTAAGGATTGACACGGTTGTAGTTTCCACCCAGCACACGGTTGACGTGCTGGATAAAACAGGCAAACACATGACCGAAGCCGCCAAAAAGAAAATTATTGATGTTGTAGTTATGCCAATAATAAAAAAATGGGCTGATAAAAACACCAAGATTTATATTAACCCGACAGGTAAGTTTGTAATAGGCGGCCCGCAGTCAGATACAGGCATGACCGGGCGCAAAATTATTGTAGACACCTACGGCGGCCGCTGCCCGCACGGCGGGGGGGCGTTCTCCGGCAAAGACCCAACCAAGGTTGACCGCAGCGCGGCTTATATGGCCCGTTATATAGCCAAAAATATTGTTGCCGCCGGGCTGGCGCATGAGTGCACCGTGCAAGTGGCCTACGCCATAGGCAGGGCAGAGCCTGTGGGCTTTTATGTGGACACGCATGAAACAGGCAAAATTGACGAGGGCAGGCTTACGGCTATAGCTAAAAAAGTTTTTCCGCTTACGCCTAAAGGCATTATAGAGCACTTTAAACTCAGGCGTCCCATTTATAAAGCGACCGCCGCTTACGGCCACTTTGGCAGAGAGCAGTTTCCGTGGGAAAAAACGGATAAAGCCGCCGCCTTAAAGAAGGCCGCGGGAATTTAAAATAGAAAACAAAAGCCCCGCTCATTTTTTTGAGCGGGGCTTTTGTTTGTTTAAATTTAAAACTATTTGGTTGCTAACTTAACCTGGTCTCTATATTTAGCCACTACTGTTTTTAATTTTGTGTAATAGTCTTCTTTAGAAATAGGGGTTTTGTTATTGGCCATGTTGGTAAGTTCCGTGTTCATATTGTTAAATACGGAGGTAAGCCTGTCATAGTTGCTGCCGCCTTTCTCGTAGATTAAGGTGTCTAAAAGGTCTTTATTGCTGGCTTTATAAAAAGAAGCTACTTCCGCCGTGGTCATGGTGCCAACGGCATTTTTGCTGAGCATTTTAATATTTTGATTCCCCGCGCATGCCGCAAGTAAAATTGTTGTTAAAGCTAAGGCTATTGTCTTTTTCATATACTCTCCTAATTATAGTTTTTCAAAATCTTATTTATTTTATCGGTATATTTTACAGTTACTTTATCCGCTTTTTTTACAAAATCTTCTTCCCCGGCGGTGTTGTGCATAAGCACCAATAGTTCTTGTTCCATATTGGTAAGCTCTACTTCGCACGCGGTTGCGGCTTGCGCGCCGTATCTGTTTTTAATACTGTTTATAAGCTTTTTGTTATTGTTATTAATAACTGCGAGCTTTTGCATTCTTTTATTTATGTCTTTACTTTTTAATAAAGTTACACCAGGTTGGTTAGCGTTATGCTTTACCTGGGCCGTGGGCACGCTCATCCCCTGCTGCAACATTGCTTGCTGTACCTGCGGGTTTTGCGTAAGCAAATAAAGCTGCACAACATCCACCCCGCACCCGCTAAGCGTAAGCGCGGTAAGCATAGTTAACATAATATAAAAATGCTTTTTCATATATTTATTATATTAAAATTATACAACATTTGATAACCGTCATCTAAATAGATAAAAATAAGAAAATTACCACTTGAATTATAGTTATAAATAACTATAATATATTTTAGCTATATTAATGGGCGGTAAAAATATTGGAAAAAGAATTTTACCAAATGGATTTTGTAGACGAATCCTGCGCGGGTGAAGACGGCGGCATACTCATACTGTGGTGCCGTTTTATGGGGCGGCTGACGCCGCTTTCGGTTAAATGCTGCGTAAATATAAAAGATGAAATACGCCTTTATAACGAAGCGCAGCCTATGCGCCAGAGCGCCAATAACAAAATAATATTTTCTTGTATAAAAACAGCGGTTTCACGGCAAGATAAAGAGGTTTTTTTGAAGGCTATTCACCGCCATTTGCATTATAATATTACGCGTTACGAGGCTTTGTACCACAAAATTTCAACCAGCCCTTCAGTGGGTCTTAAAGGGTAAACAACCCCGCCTTTGGGCGGGGCTTTTTGTATGATAATTCCTTATTCCACGGCACGCCAGGTTTCCATTTTTGGCGGATTTTAAATTTTTTGAAGCTCACCGTAGCTACGCTACTTGAATGTCGCTTAAAGAAAATTTAAACTCCACTCAAAAATGAAAACGATGTATAAATGAAGTGCGGCACACTTTCGTTGTGCAAACTATGTTAAAAATATTTATTTAAAATATTATTTAGACAATAAAAACTCCCCCGGTTTTACCGGGGGAGTTTGTTTTTAAATTTTACTGTACGCCAAGTATGTTTTTAGAGTCTGACGTAAGCGGTGTAAGCTGCTTACTTGTTTGGTTATAATTAAAGCGGTATATAATCCTCAAAGAATCTTTAACATCCGGGTTTGGCGGTACATTTGCTGATATTGAGTAGTTGTCATACCCGTCAGTATCAACTTGCTTGGAGGACCAATTTATTTGTTGTATAAGCGTGGGGTGTTTGGCGTTAATTGTAGCTTCCAGTGTAGAGCCGTTAGGTAAAGTATAGCTTTTTACTTCGTCTATAACAGGGTCAACGCTTGTGATGGGTAAAGGCAGCTGCTCTGTATTACCAAACTCGCCTTCAGGCATGGTTGTGGAGGGCTCATAAGGTATAGGGTCTACTATGGGCTGTTGCGCCGGGGCCGCGGGCTTTTTGCCAAGCAGGCCAAATGAATCCGGCAATATATTTGTGAAAACCAACCCTACGTAAGCAAGCGCAAGTAATATTAAACCAAAAACGGCAGGCAATATTTTTTTGGCGGTGCTTGGTTTAGGCGTGGTTTCTTCTAATGTGCCAAACTGGTCAATGCCGTCAATTCTTTCCGTATTTTCATTAGCCATTTCAGCTTGTTTGGCGGATGATATTAACGGGTTTGTTTTAATGTCGGCCGGTTTAACGCGTTTTAAAACAGGTGTGGCTATAGGCGCGTTAAGGTCAACCTCATTGTCTTCCAGGCTGGAGATAATGTCCTGTGATTCTGAAGAACCTTCTTCTTTCTTTTCTTTTTCTAAGCTGCTTGGCGGCACGAAGTCTGAAATAAGAGAGGTGGCCTCGTTAAGCTGAATTTCAGGCACTGTGTTCATTTTTGTTTGAAGCACAGTTTCATCTTTGGCGCCGTCTTTTACTGCCATTAAATCTTCAAACTCAACCACAGGTTCTTCTTTTTTAGGTTCCGGCTGTAAAAGCGGGGCTTTATATAATGAGTCTAAAGCGGACGCCACTACGGCAGAGTCTTCTTCCGCGTGCTGGGGCGGCTGGGTAAATGTTTTTGTAAGGTTAAGAGTGTCGTGTATTTCCTCAAGCTCGATAGGCTCAAGTTTTATAGGTTCTATAACGGGTTCTTCCGGTTTAAAGTCCGGTAAGGGCGCAGGGGTTTCGTGCGGTTGCAAAGTGTCGGGTTCCGCTTCCTGTACTGGCACAATTTCTTCAAGATTAAGTTCCTCTTTAGTGGCCAGGTCCGGGGTTTCGTTAAGGGGCGCTATGGCGTCCTGCGGGTTTACGATATCTACGGCTTCAGGTTCTATTTCTTTGCCCAGCTCAGGCATATCCGCCGAGCCAAAAGAATCTACAATATTCTCTTCGGCTTTTACTTCCGCGGCCTGCACTTCTTCCTGTGCGGCTTCTTTAACCGCCGCGTTATCAAGCACCGGCGCCATATCCATTTGCGGGGGGTATTGTCTTCCGCTATGGATTCTACCTTAGGTTTGTCTTCCTGCGGTTGCGAGGGGATAATTACGTCGCCATGTTTTTGGGTGTCAAGCTCTGTAATAGCTTTTTCAAAGGGGTCTTCTTCATGGCCGGCGTTTTGTAACGGTAAAGGTGCGGCGTAAGATGTTCTTTCGGAAAGGTTTTGCACTTCATTATTAAGTCTTTCAATTTGTTTGCTGAGCGCGGCAATCTGCTCAAGCAACGCTGCGTTAACCGCGGCTTGTGAAGCGTCTACCGTTGTTGTTTGCGCGGGACGTTTGGAAACGTCGCTCGCCGCTATATAAGTGGCTGTGCCGGTGCCTGTATCAAGGTGTCTTTCAGATACGGCGTCTGTGGTAGCGTCGGGAATATGGATAACTGAGCTTGCTTTAACCCATTCCTGTGACGCGCCTTCTTCTATCACCTCGGAACAGATTAAAGTGTCCGGAGTAAAGCCGTCCAATTGCGGAATTTGGCTTTCCTCATACGGCCCCATAACTTTATCATTTATATAAACCCAATATCTCATAGTTTTTTCCCTTTTTTAAATTTAGTTTGTATATACAAAATAGGATAGCAAATTTTCCGTAAATATCAAACCGTTTTTATGATTCAAAAATTGATGAAAGCGACTCAGCGGCCGCAGGCGGCGCGTTAAGATAATTTGCTTTAATCTGCGCGGCTGTTATTTTTGCTCTGTCCTTAGAGGGGATTTTGGTAAGAATTTCCGATATTTCTTCAAGCTCCGCGCCGTCTTGCAGCTGTTCAAATACAAAATTTGTTATCTCGCCGCTGGAGGTGCCGTTAAGCTGCGCTATAAGCGCCTCAAGCGCGTAAAGATGTTTTTCCTGGTCGGTCTTCCAAAATGAGTAGGGGGTTAAAGAGGAATCAAAAAACGCCATAATATCTTCCGGGCTTAATGTGCCAAGATATTTTTTAAGCACTTCCGGCGCAAGGCCTTCTGTAAGAGATTTTGCCTTAAGGTCGCGCCTGTAGGTGGCTTGGGTGGCGGCCTCGGCCTCTGTTATTTTACCAAGCAGCACCTTTGCGGCAAGGTCATTGTTTTCCGCAGGGCCGCTGCAGTAGTTAAGGTTACCAAGTATTGTGTTAAATTTTTCCAGCAGCTCTTCCACCTTGCTTTTACCGGCGAATTTCTTGGCTATATCATAGGTAAAACCTTCAAAACATTCATGCTTGGCAAGCGCTTTTCTAAAAATACTTCTGTCTTTAAATTTTTGCGCCCTTTTCATGGCTATGTCCAGGCTTTCCTGCGAGCCTTCCGTAAGTACGCCTATGGCAAGGCCAAGGTTTTCTTCTTTTATTTCTGAAAACGGCAGGCGTTTTAAAATAGCGTCCAGCGTGTAAATAACGTCGCGCGTGGTTTTTGTCCTCAGGTAGCGGCAGCCCAATACAAAAATATCATCCTCAGCCACCGCGTAAGGTATTTCTTTTGCCATTGCCGTAAAATTAACGGCGTCCTGCAAAGTAAGAAAACCGTTTAAAGTTTTCACCGTAAGAAAAGATGTTAAAGCCGGCTTATCAAAAATATTTTGCAGTTTTGCCAGAACATCGTCAAAGTCAGATTTAAAATGTTTGGCGCCGTAGGTGGCGTAGATAGACAGTAAGCGGTAACAGTCTTTAAGAGGTATTTTATATTTAAGAGTGTAAGCCTCTATGTCTTCTTTATTTTGTTTGGAATGGTCTTTGGCGTGCTTGGCGTCAAGCGCTTTTTGTTCCAGGCGGTTAACCGCTTCTAAGGCAAGCTCCTGTGATTCTTTTTCTTTATATCCTACGGCAGCTAAAGCCTCTGAAAACTCTTCGTCAAAATTAAAGACGGAGGCGGTGGACGCGTAAAAAGCCGTCAGTAAATCTCTTGTTTTATAAGGCAGGCCGAGCACACGCTGAAACTTGGCTATAGAGTCTTTATTTTTAATAATTCTAAGCGCTTTTGCGGCGGCGGGCACGGTAACTTTATCTAAAAGTATTTTAGCTACGTAGTCTTCACGTTCGGGTATGTTAAAAAGCAAATCTTCTTTAAGTTTATTAACTTCCTGCGCTAACTGTTTGGCGCTTTTTTTGTTGGCGTAGGCGTACGCAATCTTCTCCGCCACGTCGTCCTGCACTTTGGGCAGTGTGGCGGCGATGCATTGGTAAACGGCCTCCAACGAGTTTTGCGCGGCGGTTTGCGTGGGCATTAAGCGGCCTCCAGCGTTTTTACGCTTTGATCTATAGTCTGTTCTAAAAGCGAAACTATAGCGGCGTCTTTTACATAGGGCAAATTGATTTTCATGTTTTCCACACAGCATTTTAAACAGGCGTTAAGCATGTGTACGCCGCTGTTAAGGTCCGACATGATAATGGGGGAAATACCGCTTTTAATATTGTCAGAAAGTTTTAAAGTTTTTAATACTTCCAGCGCGCAGTTAACGGGGATTACGGCTATCTCTTTTAAAGCGGGGGCCATGGATATGGACGGGTCCGCCTTGGCGGCTTTTTTGGTGTCTAAATATTTTTTGTAGGCTACGCTGTCTTCCGACACTAAATTTTTAAATGTGCCCAGACATGCGTTCATTTCACCCAGTACGTTGTTAAGTGCGGGTTTAACGTCTTCCGGCGTGGCTTTTAGTTTAAGAGTGGTGGATATCGCCATCATGATAAGCGCACAGCCAAAAGCGCCCGCCGCCGCCGCGGCGCTGCCGCCGCCGGGCGTAGCGTTGCCTGATGCTAACGCGTCAATATACTGCTCTATACCTGCTTTCCATTCAAACTGTGACATAAGTTACTCCGTTTTACGGTATAACTACTAAAGAGCGGCCGTCTTTTTCAGGCGCGTGCGGGTCCAGTTTTTGCGCACCGTCAACTATAAAAATATATTTATATTCGCCTGGATAGATGATAAAGCTGGCCTGCCATACGCCGTTAATTTTTTTAAGCGGCTGCGGTTTGGCCATGGTAAACCCGCTGGATATGCGCACGTTTTTAGCGTCGTCAAAATATTTGAAGGTAACTTTTCTGGTTTTGCCTTTTGTAGGTTCTATAACAACGCTTTGCTTTTTTTCTACTTTAGGCTGCTCAGGTTCGGCGGGTTTGGGCGTGGTTTGGGGCGCTGGCTGCTGCGCGGGAATATCGTTTAAGGCTGATTGCGGTTTTGGTTCCGCTTTAGGTTCCGGCGTTGGTGTTAGCAGTTTGGGTTCCTGCGCGGGGGCCTGCGCTACGGCTGTGGCGGGCGGGTCGTCTGCGGGAACTTCTTTTACCGGTATATTGTCTTTGCCGGGCGTTGGCGCGGCAAATTTATTGGAAATAGACTGGTACGCTAAAAAGCCGAAAAATACCAAGGCTATTATGTCTACAAAAATAAGAAACAGCCAAAAGTCTTTTGACTTTTTTTTGTTTTCAAGTTTGGGTTCAACATTAAAATCTTCTTCAGACATAGCCCCTCCGACTCAAAATTAAAAATTAAAAAATATATCAAAAGCGGGCGATGGGAATCGAACCCACGTCTAAAGCTTGGGAAGCTCTCGTTCTACCATTGAACTACGCCCGCGTATAAAATCATTCTACAATATATTGGTGATTAAATGAATTAGGAGTTTTTTTAAACATAGTTCCGCTCTTTGAGAGCGGGATTCTTTTTTTATCGTCAAAAAGAATCCAAAACCCTCGCCCCGCTATTTTCGCGCAAGGTACTCTTAAGGGTTTTTGAATAACTCATAAAAAATTTTATTGTAGTACTGCGCCAATAATTTTTTATTCAAGCAGAATTCAAAAAATACCCTTAAAAACTTTATATTGCCGCTCATAAACTGCGGGGCAAAGAAGAAAACTAAAAGCTTGTTAGGAATTATATGACGGCGGCATTTATAGTAAGCTGCTACGCAGCGTGATAAATCCCTCAGCACTGCGTGCCACTCCACTACTAAAGGGAGATAAAAAATTATTTGGTGGTTACGCCTTGGTTTTTTAGAAATGCTATGGCGTCGGCTTTGGTTTTTACTTTGCCCTCAACCTGCGCTATGGCCACCGCTTCCAGCAGTTCGCCCACCAGCGGGCCGGGTTTAAGTTCTAAGGCTTTCATAATTTCTTTACCGTCTATTATTTTAGGCGGGTTGATTTTGGGCGCTTGTTCAAAATATTTTTTAAGCATAAAGTTAAGCACTTGCATATGGCGCAGCGTCTTGCTTACATTGCCGTGGTCTTTACTTTCGTCAATAGTCATAACGCGCTTGGTTGTAAGGGGGAGGATTTTGGCAAGTTCTTTATCCGTAACATAGCTGGCGTAGTCCGCCCAGCACAGCATCAGCATAGGCACGCCCGCGTCGCCCATATCACGGAAAAACTTGTAAATGCCGCGGTCTGTTAAAATATCATTGCTGGCTAAATTGCTTGGGCGCAGGTGTTCGCGTATCATGGCTGATATTAAGCGTATGTCAGCGGTGCTGTAGCGTAAGTTTTTTAAAATATCCTCAGCCATACGCGCGCCTATTTCCTCATGGAAAAAGAAGCGCAGCCTGCCGTCCACCATTTTGGCGGTGGCGGGTTTTGCAATGTCATGGAGCAGCGCAGTCACTTTATATATGGACGGGTGCTCTAAAAACGGTTGTAGTTTTTTATAGTATTTGGGGAAAATTATTTTTGGGTTATTTAGCAGTTCTTCCATACGGCGCACTACTTGCATGGTGTGCTTAAATACGCCGCCCTTGCCGTAGTAAACCTCGGCGCATTTGCGCTGGTCTTCCAGTAACGGAAAAAGCGCTGTAAGCAGGCCCAGCTTGTCCATGAGCTCTATGTATTTGAAAGAATCGGCGCAATTAAAAATCCTCACCAGTTCCTCACGGGTACGCTCGCCCGCGCTTTTGGTAATAAGCTTGGCGTGTTTTTTAATTTGCAAGGCGGTGGCGGGCGCTATTTTAAAGTTTAATTCCGCCGCTGTACGTACTGCGCGTAACGTCCTGATGGGATCGTCTTTAAAAACACTTTCTGAGTTGGAGCGTATTGTTTTGGCTTTTAAATCTTTTACGCCTTTTACAATATCCACCAGTTCAGCGGGTTTTAATTTTGTAATTTTTACGCTTGTTCTGCCGTCTTTTACTATTACCTTAATATCAAGCGGTTTTTGCACGGGGTAGGCAAGCGCGTTTACGGTAAAATCACGGCGTTTTAAATCATCTTCAAAGGTTTTGCCCTGGTATGCGGTAAGGTCAATTTGCAAATTTTCTTTACGGGTAATTACACGCCATACGCCAAACTCCGCGTCCATTTCGAATGCGGCGGCTTTTAGCTTTTTAGCAAGTGCCAGTGCGGCGGGTTTTACGGCTTCTTTAGGTAAGGCTATATCGATGTCGCCGCTTTGGCGTTTAAGCAAAGCGTCGCGCACGCAGCCGCCTACATAGTAGCCGTCTGTTATAACCTGCGCAATTATTTTAGCAATATTATTCATACATAGTTATTTGCTCTCCTCGCCCCACCGGGGGAGAGGAAGTTTTTTCGCGTCGTTTTTTTGCGAAGCAAAAATGCGAAAAAGCAGGTGAGGGGGAATGTGCTGTTATTAAATTAGTTTTCATTCGTTTTAGTCTTACTGCAACTTCCCCCTCACCCTGCCCTCTCCCCCAGTGGGGCGAGGGATATATACGGCTTTTTCTTTTGTTCTAATTTTTTAAAAGCATAGGCCGCTGCAATCTCTTTGCCCTGGGCCGCCAATTGGAGTGCATACGCAAGAGAATAACTCAGGAAAGAACGCTTGTTTTAATACTAACAATCCGCCTAGTAAAATAATAATAAATAAAACCGTAATTATTATTTTTTTCTTTTATTCTTCTTCAGCGGCCGGAGCAAGACGTGTTTTTAGTTTTTCTACGGCGTCTTTTCTAAGCTCGCGTTTTAATATTTTTCTAAGCGAGTTTTTGGGCAGTTCATCCATAAACTCTATGTCGCGCGGGCGTTTGTAGTTGTCCAGACCTTGCCTTAAATATTTTTTAAAGGCCGCTTCGTCAAATTCTATGCCTTTGGCTTTTACGGCGTACAGTTTAATAAACTCGCCGCCTCTGCCGTCCGGCACGCCGATAATGGCGCACTCTTCCAGGCCCGGGAATTCCATTATTTTTGCTTCCACCTGAGCGGAAAATACCTTAAGCCCTTTTATAATAATCATGTCTTTTTTACGGTCTTTAATAAATATAAAGCCTTCATCATCCACCAGGCCGATGTCGCCGCTTTTAAACCAGCCGTCTTTTGTAAAAGCTTCGGCCGTGCCTTGCGGGTTATTGTGGTATTTGTGAAATACGTTGGGGCCTTTTATACAAATTTCACCTTCGGTATTTCTAGGTAAATCTTTTTCGTCGTCATCTTTAATGGCTATTTTTACGCTTGGCAGCGCGGGGCCGACGGAACCTTTTTTATTTTTATTTTCAAGGTTAACGCTTACAACCGGGCTGCATTCTGTAAGGCCGTAGCCTTCTAAGAGTGTAATGCCGAGGTTCTTTTCAAAGTGGTCGTGCGACTCTTTGTTTAAAGGCGCTGCGCCGCTTATGCAAAAGCGTACTTTTCTAAACGCCCAGTATTGCATGTACAGCCTTTTAATGCCTCTGGCCTCTTTAGCAAGTACTGAAAATAACTGCGGTATGGCAATAAATATTGTCACCTTTTCCACGCCCATTAAGTGCAGCCATGTGCCCGGCGGGGTGATATTGGCGGAAATTACGGTTTTTAGGCCCAGGTAAAGCGGCAGCACAACGCATACCATCCACGCGAATGTGTGGAACATGGGTAACAGACAGATAAGCGCGTCTTCGCCGCCTATTTTAAAACTTTGCGCACAGGAAATAATGTTAGACGCCAGGTTGCCGTGTGTGATAACCGCGCCCTTAGGCGTGCCCGTTGTGCCGGAGGTGTAAAGAATAAAAGCGTCGTCGTCAAGTTTAACTTTTACGTTTAACACTTCGTCAATAACGCGGCTGGCCTCAATTTCCTGTATAAAATTTTTAACTTCCGGGTCTTCCTGGTAATTTTCCGGCAGGTTGGTGCAGAAAATGGTTTGCAAGGTTGGTGTAAGCTGTTTAACTTTTTGGTAAATTTTTAAAAAGTCCATTTGCGTTACAACCATTTTAGACTGCGAGTCTTCTAAAATAAATTTGATTTCCTCAATCTTGGAAATCATAAAGTTTATTGGTACAGCCACCGCGCCAATTTTGTATAAAGCGAACGAGGCTATGACAAACCAAATAGAGTTTTTATGTACTATGGCAACTTTGTCGCCTTTTCTTACGCCGTAAGACCAAAACATGTCGGCGCATTTATCTACCTGCATCTGCAGTTCGTGGTAAGTATATTTTTTGCCTTCAAAAACGGCGGCAATACGTTCGGGGTAGCGGTAGGCGGAGTCGGCCAGCGCAGTGTATAAATCTTTTCTTCTTATCATTTAATCCTCACAAATAAAATACAAGGGTGCATTGACGCTGTTTAAGCGCCTGCGTTGAGTCAATTTTGATAAATTTTACATTTTATTTTGCGTGCGGGTATAGCGTAAAGCTATATCCCAGCAAAAAAAATATAAAATTTATCAAAATTGACTCAACCCGTAGGGCCGCACTCCTTTTTTGTAAATTACCACTTTTTTATTCCTCAGATAGCCCACACTATCATCGTCGTAAAAAAGTGGTAATTTACGAAAAAATGATAGCGGCGCAGGTGCTTAAACAGCGTCAATGCACCCTAGTGCTTTAATACTTTTACTTATATTGGTTGCGTCAACTTATATTCTATAAAATTAGTGCTGCCTTGGGTCCAGTATGTCTCTAAAAGCGTCGCCAAGTAAATTCCACCCAAGCACAAACAGCAGCAGCGCCGTACCCGGTATTAATATAGTGTGCGCGTAGGCAAACGGGTTGGAGGATGAGCCCAAAATCCAATTACGCGCCATTGCAATTAACTGCCCCCAATCGGCCGTGCCCGGCGGCGAGCCTAAACCTAAAAAGCTTAGCGAGCTTGCCGTAAGCACAATATACCCAATATCTAAACTTGCCACAATTACGGACGGGTAAATAGAGTTGGGAATAATATGTTTAAAAAATATTCTTGGCCCGCTTGCGCCCATAGTTTTGGCCGCCAGCACGTACTCACGCTCTTTTACGCTGAGCACGTCGCCGCGTATTAAACGCGCGTAACTTGGCCACGCAACGGCGGTTAAAGCTATAATCATATTTTTAAGTTCGGGCCCCAGCATAGCCGCTATCACCATGGCCAGCACCAGGCTTGGTATGGCAAAAACAACGTCTGTCAGGCGCATGAGAACCTCGTCCACCCAGCCGCCGGCGTAGGCAGCGGTGCCGCCAACAATAATGCCTATTAACATGGCAAAAAATACTACCGTTATGCCAACCTTAAACGCCATGCGGCTGCCCCATACTATGGCGTAGAAAATATCATACTGCTGCTCCGTTGTGCCAAAAATATTTTGCGCGCTTGGCGCTACGGGCGCCACGCTGTAGCCGTGTTGGGGCAATTGGTAAGGGTCAAAACTTTGCGGCGGTGCTATGAACGGAGCAAACACAGCTATCAGTAAAAATACAGCCACTAGTGTAAGGCCAACCAACGCGCTTTTGCTTCTGCAAATTCTTTTAAAAATATTATTCATAGCGTATCCTCGGGTCGAACGCTGTGTAAAGCATGTCCGCTATTAAATTGCCTATTACAAATAAAAACGCCACCATGCAAGAAAACCCCAGTACGCCCGGTATGTCAAGCTGCTGGGCGCACGTTACGCCAAAGCGGCCTATGCCGGGGTAGGCGAAAATTGTTTCTATAATAACAGTGCCGCCAAGCAGGCGTACAAACTGTATGCTGGAAAGCGTGACAACGGGGATAATGGCGTTTTTGGCGGCGTGTTTAAAAACCACTTGGTTTTCGCTCAGGCCTTTGGCGCGGGCTGTGCGTATGTAGTCTTTGCCAAGTTCCTCAAGCATGGAGCTGCGCATAACGCGCATCATTAAAGCAAATGAGCCTGCGCATAAAGTAATTGCCGGTAAAAATAAATGCTTAAGCACATCAACAAAAACCTGAAAGTTACCGTTTAAAAGAGAGTCTAATAACAACAGCCCGGTGTATATTTTAAAGTTAGGCCCGTTAATAATAAGGTCAGAAGCAAAAGAATACCGTCCGGGCGCGAACCAGCCCAGCTTGCCGTAAAAAAACATCAGCAGTATAAGCCCCAGCACAAATATAGGCATGGAGAATGTGCCAACGCTAAACAGCCGTATAAGGTTGTCTTGCCACCGGTTCTTTTTAACAGCGCTTATTATACCCAGCCAAACGCCAAAAAATACTACCAAGATCATGGTAAAAAACGCCAGCTCAATAGTAGCGGGCAAATATTGTTTAAGCGCTTTAGCCACAGGCATGTTAGCGGTTTGCGAGTAGCCAAACTGGCCTTTGGCAATGCCGGCAATCCAGCGGCCGTATTGTTTAAAAACGGAATCGTTAAGCCCGTATTTTTCTATAACTTCGTCCAGCGAGCCCATTTGCCTGGGGTCTTCAATATACAGGCTGGCGCGGCGCACGGGGCTTAAAGTTTGCGTTAAGCAAAATAGTAAAAATGTTGCGCCAAGCATTACAAAAGGCAGCATTATAAGGCGGCGTAAAATAAATTTAACCATTGCTTGCTCCCGTAAAATTAATTTGCGGCGTGGCGGCCAGTAGCGTTTTGGTGTAGTCGCGTTTGGGGTTGTCTAAAATGTCGCAGGCCGGGCCTTCTTCTTCCACAATGCCTTTATTCATAACGGCTATACGGTCGCACAGAAACCTGGCGGCGTTAATATCGTGCGAGATAAATAAAACGCTTAAGTTAAACTTTTCTTTAATCTCTTTAAGCAGGTTAAGCACCTGCGCTTGAACTGATACGTCCAACGCGCTGGTAGGCTCGTCCGCTATAAGCAGTTTTGGGTTTAGCGCAAGCGCGCGGGCTATGGCCACGCGCTGCCTTTGTCCGCCCGAAAACTGGTGAGGATAACGGCCTAAATATTCTTGGCTGAGGCCTACGGAAGATAATAGTGAGATTAACTTTTCTTCCCTTTCCTGCTTGCCCAAAAACATTTTGTGTATATTATAAGGTTCTGAGATTAAGGCGCGTACCGTCATGCGCGGGTCCAGGCTGGAGTACGGGTCTTGAAATATGGCGGCGACACCTTTTTTAATTTCTTTAAGTTCGGCCTTGGGGGCGGCAAAAATATTTTTGTTATCTATATATACTTCACCTTTCGCCTCTTCCAGCCCCAGCACAATTTTGGCAAGTGTGGTTTTGCCGCAGCCGGACTCGCCCACCAAACCAAGCACGCTGCCTTGCTTAAGCGTTAAATTTACGCCGTGCAGTACGTCCGCTGTTTTTATTTTGCCAAACAGCAGTCCGGTTTTATAGTAAGACTTAGTTAAGTTTTTTATTTTTAAAATATCAGTCATTTTCACTCAAATAGCATCTGGTTTTTCTGCCGTTTAACGTAAAAACGGGCGGGTTGGACGCGGCGCATTTAGGCATGCGTTTTTTGCACCTTGGCTCAAACGGGCAGCCTGTAAAAACTTCGCCCGCTACAGGCGGTGCGCCCTCAATGGCGTGTAATCTGTTTTGTCCTGTTTTGGCCGGGACTGCGCTTTCTATAAGGCCAAGCGAGTACGGGTGCAGCGGCTTGGAAAATAGTTCGTTTGCTGTAGACTCCTCCGCGCTTTGCCCAGCGTAAAGTACAAGTACATTGCCGCCAAGTTCACTTACTAAAGCCAGGTTGTGGGTGATAAAGATTAAGGCCATGTTACGCTGCGTCTGTAAATTTTTAAGCAGAGTTATAATTTGCTTTTGTATGGTAACGTCCAGCGCGGTGGTAGGCTCGTCCGCTATTAAAATATCCGGCGCGCAGGCCAAGGCCATGGCTATCATAATACGCTGCCTTTGCCCGCCGGAAAATTCGTGCGGGTAGGAGTTGTATTTGGCGCCGCCGTCTTTTATTTCCACTTGCTCAAGTAAATCAATTACCTTGGACTCAACAGTTTTTTTATCAGCCTGGTTGTGGGCAAGCAGCGTTTCTGCAATTTGGTTGCCTATGGTAAGCACCGGGTTAAGGCTGGTCATAGGGTCCTGGAAAATCATGGCTATGCGCCGCCCGCGTATATCACGCATTTGTTTAGAGGAGAGTTTAAGCAGGTTTTTTCCCTCAAAAATTATTTCGCCCTCAACTTTGGCCGTGTCACCCAGCAGGCCAAGTATGCTAAGCGCGTGCACTGTTTTGCCTGAGCCGGACTCACCCACTACAGACAGGGTTTGCCCCGCGTAAAGGGTGTAGTTTAGCGCACTCAAAACTTTTGTTTTTTTGCCAAAAGAATTAAAGCTGACAGAGAGGTTTTTTATCTCCAAAGCGGGTTTTGTAGCACTTTCCATATAAAAATTATAGCAGATATGTATATATTGTATATACATTTGGGCGTTAAAATTTGTAAACTTCTAGTATGAGAAAATTTCTCCTTTTATTACCTTTATTGTTTATAGCCTGCGGCGAAAAGGGCTTGCCTGTTACAACAGTTACCCTGCCTGACGGCATAAAAATTAAGGCGGAAGTTGCTTCTACGCCGGAAGCTACAGAGCGCGGGCTTATGTATAGGGAAAGTTTGGATAAAGACAGAGGTATGCTGTTTGTTTTTGAAGAAGAAGACTATCACATTTTTTGGATGAAAAACACTTTTATAGATTTAGATATGGTGTTTATGAATAAAGACAAAGTAGTGCAGTGTGTTTACATTAATGTGCCCGCGTCTACCGCGTTTACACGCGCAGAAGACGTGGCGTTGGCCGACTGTGACGATACAATGTACGTGCTTGAAGTTGCGGCGGGCGTGGCGGCGGATATTTATTATGGACAAAGGCTGGAGTTTTAATGATTAAGAAAAATTTACTTTTCGCGCTTTTCGCTCTCACTTACGTAAGTGTGAGCGCCGGCGCGTGGGTAAATATGGAAAACACTGCCCGTGACCATTTAGTAAATCTTATAGCTATAGACACCTCTCAGCCCGATGGCAACGAAACCGACGCCGCCAGGTACATATATAAGGTGTTTAACGACCATAATATTGACTGGGAAATTTACCAGCCCGAGAAGAATAGAGCGTCAATTTCAGCCGTAATCAAAGGCAGCGACCCTGAGGCCAAGCCGCTTATGCTGTTAACGCATTTAGACACAGTAGCCGCCGGCGCGGGGTGGGAGCACCAGCCGCTTAAAGCCACCTTTGAAGACGGGCATATATACGGCCTGGGCACTACGGATGATAAAAACTTTACAGCCATTTACCTTACAATTTTTACCTGGCTTAAAAAAAATAACATTACGCCCAACCGGGATATTATATTTTTAGCCACTGCCGATGAAGAGGCGGGTAGTAATAAAGGTATTAAGTGGCTTATCAACAGTTCCTATTGGCAAAACATCAAGCCCGGTTACGCTCTTAACGAGGGCGGCAGCGTTATAATTGAGCAGGATCACAAGCCGCTTGTTTTTGTGGAAGCCGCCACCAAAATGTATATGGATATTAAAATAACCGCAAGCGCAAAAGGGGGGCATTCCTCTACGGCTACGGTTGAAAACAACGCTGTGTATAATTTGTCGCAGGCTCTCTCAAAAATAGAAAAAATGCAGCACAGTTACTCTCTTACCCCGTTTGTTAAAGAATTTTTTGTAAATATTTCCGGCACGCAGGATGAAGACGCCAAGACCACCATACAGATATTGCTGGGGGCTAATAAGGCCGAGGCCGCTATGGCGGCGGGTATAATATCGGACGATCCTTTCTTTAAAACCCAGCTGCAAGACACTATTACCCCCACGGTTTTATCTTCTGGCGTTGACGCTAATGTTAACCCGGAGGAGGCCGTGGCAATACTTAACTGCCGCCTGCTGCCCACCACGGACCCGCAGGCTTTTGTGGAAAAAATAAAAAAGATGTTTGAAGGCGATGAAAATATTTTTGTGGAAGTTGTGGAGGCGCCTAAAACGCCGTTTCCGCAGCCTTCTGACGGTACAGACGGCCTGTACGCCGCTATAAAAGAAGCGGCGAATACTGTTTTCCCAGAGTCTGTTACACTGCTTGGCATGACGCCCGCTTCCAGCGATAGCGAGTTTTTAAGAAGAGAAGGCGTGATAACCTACGGTATAGGCGCCCCGTCTGACCCGGACAGTACGGAGGGCCGCGGCCACGCGCCAAATGAGTTTATTAAAGAGGAATCTTTTTACAAGCAATTAAGGTTTTTTACAAACACGGTTTACAATTTTACTGTGGGTGACGGCAGCCTTGGCGGTTATTTAACAAAGGATAATCCTTCCGAAACAGAGATTGAGAACAAATAAAAAACGGCGGTTTTTATAAGCCGCCGTTTTTTATGTGCAAATTACATAGCGTATATTTTTGTGCTGCCTGATATAGTGGGGGTTGTTCCGTTGCCAAGACCAAGGCAGACCTTGTCCGCGTCGGTATCTTTGGTTGCCTGGCAGGTCATTTTACCGGTATTTTTATTTATTATTATTTTGTAATATTCGTTTTCGCTGAGCGTTCTTGTCGCTTCTACCGCGTTTCCTATTAATGTTATTGTACTGTAATCATTTGTAAGCGTGCTTCTGGGGTTTTCTGACGTGCCGGAATAAGTGCCTTCCAATTCAATATCTAAGTTGTTAAAGTCTGTGACGGACTTAGCAAGAATACTTATATTATTTCTAAATGAGTAACGTTCCATAGAGTTGTAAATATCTCTGGTAAGTTTTACAAGTTCAGTGGCTTTAGCCTTTTCAACGGTAAGTGTGTATTGCGGTATGGCTATAACGGCCAATATAGCCACTACGCATACTACTACTAATAATTCTATTAATGTAAATCCTTCCGCCTTCGCTGTGCTATGGCGCGATTTGTAATTTTTCATGAGTGCCCTCCTAAAATGCTACAATTAGAGTATATGAAAAAGATACTAAACTTACAATGTATAAATTGCGGTAAAGAATACAAAACAAGTGAAGCGGATTTTTTATGCGCGTCGTGCGGCGGCAATTTAGAAATAAATTATGACTATAAACTTATTTCCAAACGTTTTAAAGTCAGCCACATGGCCGATAACCACCAATACGATATGTGGCGTTATATGGACCTTTTACCTATTAATGACCACGACAAAGTGCCACACGTGCACGTGGGCGGCACGCCAATGTATGATAACAAAGAACTGGCGGATGAACTGGGTATAACCAAACTTTTAATTAAAGACGAGGGCCGCAACCCCACAGGGTCCATAAAAGATAGAGGCAGCGCGGTAGCCGTTGCCAGGGGTATAGAACTGGACGTGGACGTTATAGCGGACGCGTCTACCGGCAACGCCAGTGACTCTCTTGCCTGTTTAACGGCCTCACTGCCAATACAATCAGTAGTTTTTACCACCAAAGACGCGCCTTACCCAAAGCTTACGCAGCTGCTTGTTTATGGCGCTAAAGTTTATATGGTAGACGGTTCTTACGATGACGCTTTTGAACTTTGCAAAAAAGCTGTGGAAGAGTACGGCTGGTATTCCCGCGCGGCCGGGTTTAACCCGTTTACGCGCGAGGGTAAAAAAACCTGCGCCTTTGAAATATGCGAGCAACTTGATTGGGAAGCGCCCGATAAAGTTATAGTCGCCGTTGGCGACGGCACCGTTATAAGCGGCCTGTGGAAAGGTTTTGTAGACTTTCAAAAATTAGGCATTTTGGAAAAAATGCCCCAGATGATAGCTGTGCAGGCAGAAGGCAGCGCCGCCATAAAAGAAGCTTTTGAGAACTCCGCTGAAGTGCACTCTGTTAAAGCGCACACGGTGGCTGACAGTATTTTAGTTAACTATCCTAAAGACGCGCAGCTTGCAATTCAGGCGTTGCAAGAATCTAACGGTATGGCTATAACCGTGACGGATGAGGAAATTATTGCCGCCATACCGGAGCTTGCGCGCAAAGCAAATATTTTTGCCGAGCCCGCCGGCGCGGCTGTTTACGCCGGGCTTAAAAAACTGGTGGCGGATGGTAAAATAGAACAGGATGAGACGGTGGCCATAATAATTGGCGGTAACGGTTTAAAAGATACTTATACCATTACCAAAACCTTGTCTAAGCCGGAGATTATAAAACCTGATTTTGAGGCTTTTAAGTTAATAGCTAAGGAACAAGGGCTTATAAAGTAATTTTTAAAAAACGGGGGGCTTTTACAAGTCCCCTTTAGTATGTTAAAATTAATACAATTGTTATTTTAAAATTAAGAGAGAGTTATGGGAAAAAGAAGACTTGCAAGAGAATACGCTTTACAAACATTGTACTTTGTGGACACCGGCAAAATAAATAATGACGGTGTGTCCTCCTATAAAGAAGACTTTAGGGAAGCGCTGGACGCGGATTCTTACAGCTTTTGCGTTTCCATTATAGACGGCACTCTTAAAAATATTGAAGATTTAGACAAAATAATAACCAAGTACGCCAAAAACTGGTCTCTTGCACGCATGAGCGTGGTGGACCGCTCAATACTGCGCCTGGCCGCGTACGAACTTACCGTCAGCGAAGAGCGCACCCCCGTCGCCGCGGTTATTGACGAAGCCATAGAACTGGCCAAAAAATTCTCTACAGAAAACTCCAGCCGCTTTATAAATGGTCTTTTAGACCAAATAAAAAAAGAGCGTAAAAATGGACAAAACTAAAAGTGAAATTGATAAGTTAAAAGCTCTTATTAATTACCACAACAATCTTTACTACAACCAAGATAATCCGGAAATTTCAGACGCGCAGTATGACCAACTATACTCCCGCCTGAAAACGCTGGAAGCGCTTAACCCGGACCTTATTACCAAAGACTCGCCGACACAAAAAATTGGCGGCGTTGCCTCACGCACTTTTACCGCTGTTACGCATTTAACGCCGATGATGTCGCTGGATAACACCTACTCCGCTGAAGAAGTTTTGCGCTGGTACGAGCGCTGCCAAAAAAGTTTGGCGGCAGACACCTTTGATATGGTGGCGGAAGCTAAGATAGACGGCGTGTCATGCTCGCTTACTTATGATAACGGGCACCTTGTTATAGCGTCTACCCGCGGCGACGGTAAAGTTGGCGAAAACGTTACCGCTAATATTAAAACAATTAAAGATATTCCGCACACAATTCCGCTAAAAGAAAAAATAGAAATACGCGGCGAAATTTACATAGAAAAAAAAGATTTGGAACGCTTGAACGCCGAGCAGGAGGCCGAAGGTGAAAACCCTTTTGCCAATACACGTAACGCCGCCGCCGGTTCCATCAGGCAAAAAGACAGCGCGGTTACCGCGCGCAGGCCGCTTAAATTTTTTGCCCACTCTTTTGGCTTTGGCGATATTAAAGTTGGCAGTTTTTCAGAGTTTATTGATTTGTGCAGGTCTTGGGGTTTTGGCATTTCCCCGCAGAGAATTAAGACGGCCATAATACAAGATGTTTTAGATTTTTATAATAACTTTGACGCCGCCCGCCACAGCATACCTTTTGACGTAGACGGCGTGGTAGTAAAAGTAGACAGTTTTGCGCTGCAGCGTGTGCTTGGCATAACGGCCAAAAGCCCCCGCTGGGCAATAGCGTTTAAGTACCCGGCCCCGCAAGCGCAAACGGTGCTTAACAAAATCATATTTTCAGTAGGCAGAACAGGCGTAATTACGCCTGTGGCGCAGCTTGACCCTGTGCACGTTGCTGGTGTTGTAATATCAAACGCCACCTTACATAATTTTGACGAAATAGACCGCCTTGGCGTTAGCGAGGGCGACACCGTTATTATTGAGCGCGCCGGCGAGGTTATACCCAAGGTTGTCAGCGTTGTTAAAAAGGGCAACGGGCAGCCCGTTAAACTGCCTACAAACTGCCCGTCGTGCGGTTCAATACTTTACAAAGATGAGGAAGAGGTTGCGCTGCGCTGCATTAACCCCGCCTGCCCCGCGCAGCTGCGCGGGCACTTGCTGCACTTTGCCTCGCGCGGCGCTATGGATATAGACGGTTTTGGCGACGCTGTGGTAGACCAGGTGCTTGAAAAGGGCTACGTAAAAGATTTTGCGGATATTTACAATTTAACGCTGATGCATCTTATGACGTTGGAACTTTTTAAAGAAAAAAAGGCGGGTAATTTGCTTGCCGCTATAGAGTCCGGCAAGTCACGCCCGTTAAGCCGTTTGTTATATGCGCTTGGCATTAGGCATGTCGGGCAAAAAACGGCCGAAATTATAGCAAACCATTTTGGTAATATGGACGCTGTTTTATCGGCGGAATTGGAAGATTTGCAAAAAATTAACGAGGTCGGCCCCATAGTCGGCCAAAGTATTTTTGATTTTATGCAAAGCGCCAAGGCCAAGGCGGAAATTGAACGCCTTAGAACCGCCGGGGTCAATTTTATACAACCGCAGACCGAGCAGGCGGGCAGTTCTTTAGCCGGCAAAACTTTTGTGTTTACCGGGGAACTTACCGTGCCCAGGACAGAGGCCGAGGCCATGGCAAAATCATACGGCGCAAAAGTGTCAGGTTCGGTATCATCCAAAACCTCTTACGTGGTTGCGGGGGCGGACGCCGGCAGCAAACTTGCCAAAGCGCAAAAATTGGGCGTAACCGTTCTTACGGAAGAAGAATTCCGTGCCATGCTTAAATAGTTATAACAATTTTATCCACAAATAAAAACTGTAGGGGCGGAGCTTGTCTCCGCCCTTTTAATGTGTTTAATATCCGCCTGCTAAACTGGGTAACGGCGGGCGGAGGCAGGCCCCGCCCCTACAGTTTGTATAAACGCACTAAAAACATAAAAAATAACGCCATATAAAATATTCCACAATCAGGTAATAATTAGTAGAATTATATATATGGCAATAATATTCATACAAATTTCTATTTTATTTTTATCTGTTGTTCTGCATGAAATCGCGCACGGTTACACTGCGTACCGCCGCGGCGATGACACCGCTTACCTGATGGGCCGCTTAACTTTAAACCCCGTCAGCCATGTCGATATTTTTGGCACTATAGTTATGCCCGTTTTGTGCTATATATCTGGCTTGCCTATGTTTGGCTGGGCCAAACCTGTGCCAGTTAACACCACCCGCCTGCACCGCCCCCGCCATGACATGGGTGTGGTAGCGGCCGCCGGCCCGCTTACCAACATAAGTATAGCCTTGGTTTTGGCTATAGTTTTAAAAATTTCTTTTCACATCGACCCATCTTTAATTTTTACCGTAAACGAGACCAACCCCAACTTAATAGGCCAGACGGCGTATATGAGCATAATGACATACGGCGTGCTTATCAATATTCTGCTTGCCGTGTTTAACATGATACCCGTGCTGCCGCTTGACGGCGGGCGCGTGCTCAGCGCTATACTGCCCATAAATATGTCTGACAAATACGCGCAGTTTGAGCGTTACGGGCTTATGGTTATAATGGCTTTTGTTGTTTTTGGCGGCGGCAGGTTGTTGTCGCCGGTGGTAAATTTTGCGTACAGCGCTTTAATTTATTTAATTATCGGAGTAAGAGTATGAGCGAAGTTAAAACAAACAATATTGTAGTTTCCGGCATGAGGCCCACGGGGCGTTTACACCTGGGCAATTATCACGGTGCGCTTAAAAACTGGGTTGAGCTGCAGGATAAATATAAATGTTATTTTTTTGTGGCGGATTTACATTCTTTAACCACGGCCTATGACAGAACGGAGAACATAGCCGAGAACAGTTTTAACATGGTGGTAGACTGGCTGACGGCGGGGCTGGACCCTAAAAAATGCACGCTGTTTGTGCAGTCGCACGTGCCGCAAATAAGTGAACTCAGCCTGATACTTGGCATGATAACGCCTATGGGTTGGCTGCTTCGTAACCCGTCTTACAAAGAGCAGCTTATGGAAATTTTTAAGAAAAAGTACGCGGGTCAAGAAAGCAATGTAAGTGTGGAGCGTTCTGAACAGCGTGAGGACGGCAAACTTGTTATGGCGCAAAAAGTTACGCTTGCCGGCGGCCTTAGCGACTTGTCTGAACAAGAACTTTCAGAACTTTCTTCATACGGTTTTCTTGGTTACCCCGTGCTTATGGCTACGGATATTTTAGTGCATAAAGCGGCTTTGGTGCCCGTAGGGCAGGACCAAACCGCGCACGTGGAAATAGCGCGTGATATCGTACGCAGATTTGCAGACACTTACCATACGGATATTTTAATTGAACCTAAACCTTTATTTACAAAAGTTTCAAAGGTGCCGGGGCTTGACGGGCGCAAAATGTCCAAGTCATACAACAACACTATTGAGCTGGGCGAAGACGTAGAGTCTGTACGTAAAAAAGTTATGTCTATGTTTACCGACCCCAATAAAAAACGCGCAAATGACCCGGGTAACCCAGACGACTGTGTGGTATACGCCTTTCACAAAATTTACAACCCCAACTATGAGGCCAGACACGCGGAGTGTAAAGCCGGCGCGCTTGGCTGCGTGGCGTGTAAAAAACAGCTTTTTGAACTTATGGAGCCTGAACTAAAAGGTTTTAACGAGCGCCGCCAAATATTCGCGGCCGACAGGGGCGTAATAGAAGCCATTATAAAAAACGAGGCGAAGGAAGCGCAAAAATCCGCCCAGGCAACCTTGGACGAAGTTAAAAAGGTTATGAGGATTATATGATAAAGGAATCCGTAATAAATATTCAGACCGACGTCTTTGAAGGGCCTATGGACCTTTTGCTGCACCTTATCAAAAAAGACAATTTGAATATTTATGACATCAACATCTCAGACATTACCAAGCAGTACCTGGAATATCTTGAGATTATGAAAAGCCTTAACCTTGAAATAGCCGGGGACTTTCTTGTAATGGCCACCACGCTTATGCAGATAAAGGCAAAACAGCTTTTGCCCTCACAGGCGCCTACCACTGAGGAAGACGGCCCCAACCCGACGCAGGACCTTATTAACAAAATTGTTGAGTATCAAAAGTTTAAAGAAGCCGGCAAATACCTTGACGGCCGTTTTGAGGAATTTAAAGATAACTTTTACCGCAGCGCACCCATTTTTGACAGCGGGGAGCGCGTGCTTAATTTGCAAATGTTTGACCTGCTGGCGGCTGTTAAAAGAGCGTTTGATAAATTGGACGAAAAGCAGCACATGGACATGCTGCAGGTGGAAGAGTTTCCCATTGAAAAAAAGATGGATAAAATAGCGCACATGCTTGGCGCGCGCCCGTGGGTGCTGCTGGACGATATTTTTGCCGGCGAAACAAAAAAACGCGGCATAATAACATGTTTTTTAGCCATGCTTGAGCTTATGAAAATAAGAAAGATTTTAGCCCGGCAAGACGAGAAAAACGGTGAAATACGCCTTTATTTAAACCCTGAAAATAAAAACGTTGATTATAAAGATTTATTCAAAGCGCAGGAGAGTAACGATGGAAACCAGTAACGAAACAGAACTGTTAAAAAGCGAAGACGCTAAAAAAATAATAGAAAATTTACTTTTTATTACCGACCGCCCTTTAACGGCTAAAAGAATAGCCGAAGTTGTGGAAGGCATTAACGCGGGCGACGCGGTGGACGCCGTTACCGCTTTGCAAAAAGAATACGCTGACAGCGGGCGCAGCATACAAATAGTAGAAATAGGCGGCGGGTTCCAAATGTCAACCAAGCCCGAATACGGCCGCTGGGTAAGAAAACTTTATAACGAAAAAATGACGGCCAAACTTTCCAACGCAGCTTTAGAAACGCTGGCTATAATCGCCTACAAACAGCCCGTTACCCGCGCAGAGGTGGAGGCTATAAGAGGCGTGGACATAGGCGGCCCGCTTGAAAAAATTTTAGAACGCGGCCTTGTGCGCATACTTGGTAAACGTGATACAATAGGCAAGCCTATGGTTTACGGCACTACGGACGAATTTTTAAGACTGTTCGGCCTTAACAAAGTTACTGATTTGCCGGACATCGATATTTTTGCCGCCAAAACTGCGCCTGTGGACGAGCAGGGCAACTTGCCTTTTGAAGACAGTTCCAGCGCCGCCATTATCCCGCTGGATGAGGACGATGAGATTACTTTTGAAACGCAGGAAGTTTTTGTAAAAACAGACGCTGAGGGCGGCGTGGAAGAAGTATTAATATCCACCGAAACAGAAACAATTGCCGCCGCAAACACTGACGAAGACGCCGCGGATGAAGAAGAGCAGGAAGAAGAAACGGAAGAAACTGCTGTAAGCGAAACAGAAGAGATAAAATAAAATCAGGAGCGGTTATGAATATAGTTTTAGCTTCTAGCGAGGCATTTCCCTTTTGTAAAACAGGCGGGCTGGCGGACGTGGTAGGTTCTTTAGCTAAAGAGCTTGCCAAATATAAAGGCAACAAAGTTGTTTTGTTTCTGCCGCATTATAAGGATATTAACAGAGTGGCGTCGCTTAAAGTGGTGCCCGGCACGTTCTTAATACCCGTGGGCGACCGTTTGGAAAGCGCGTCTTTGTCTTACCTTAACTGGGGTTCTGTTTTAGTATTCTTTATAAACAACGCCAAGTATTTTGACCGCCGCGGTTTTTACCGTAACGAAACGGGCGACTTTCCTGATAACGACGAACGCTTTATTTTCTTTTCCCGCGCTGTGCTTGAGTCATGCAAATATATAGGCTTTAGGCCTGAGGTTATACACGCCCATGACTGGCAGGCGGGTTTGCTGCCGGCTTACCTTAAAACCGTTTATAAAACGGACGCTTTTTTTACCCGCACCAGAAGTTTATTTACCATACATAACATGGCTTACCAGGGCAAATACCCGTACTCCGCTTTTGTAAAAGCGGGCTTTTACGGCGTGGATTATGTGCCCGAAAGGTTTGAATATTACGGCGGCATAAGCTACCTTAAAAGCGGTATTGTGTACGCTGATTTTGTTAATACCGTCAGCCCTAACTACGCAAGAGAAGTGTCTGAGTCGCAAAAAATGGGCTTTGGCATGGAAGGCCTGCTTAAATACAGGGGCGACACGTTTAAAGGTATACTCAACGGTCTTGATATAGGCGTGTGGGACCCTGAGCATGACCCGCTTACCCCGTTCGCCTATGACAGCTTTTCCCCGGTAAAGGGGAAAGCCTCCTGCAAACAATTTTTACAAAAAATGCTTGGGCTGGAGCAAAACCCCAAAATACCTTTAGTAGGTATAGTTTCCAGAATGGACTACCAAAAAGGACTGGACCTTATACCCGGCGTAGTAGAAAAAATGAAAGGCAAAGTACAGTTTGCCGTAGTTGGCACAGGCGATAAAGGCATGGAACGCGCGTTTGTGTCACTGGCTAAAAATAATGTAGGCAGCGTGGCGTATGTGTCTAAGGTTGATGAAGACCTGGCGCATAAAGTTTACGCCGGTTCAGACATGTTTTTAATGCCGTCGCGTTTTGAGCCGTGCGGCCTCAGCCAAATGATTTCCATGCGTTACGGCACGGTGCCTTTGGTGGCCAATGTTGGCGGTTTGGTGGATACGGTAATTGAGTATAACGGCAAAACCCCGAAGGCGACAGGCTTTTTTATCCACTCTTTTAGCGAGACTGGGATAATAAAAACTTTAGAGGGCGCCATGCAGTGTTTTGATGATAAACGCGTGTGGGGCCTGCTTGTTAAAAACGGTATGGAGACTGATTTTTCCTGGACAAAAAGCGCCCAGGAATACCAGGATTTATACAAAAAAATTATTTCAAAGTAAGGGGAAAGTATGAAGAAAATAGCAGCGGTACTTGCGGTATTATTTTTAGTAAGCGGCCTGGCATACGCCCAGGAAGCCAAAAATATTATTTTGATTATTGTTGACGGCGGCGGCCCGCAGGAATTTGGCTTTTTAGCGCAGTACGCCAGGTACGCGCCCAACTCACCGTATGCCGACAAAACATCTAACCTGGAAAAGTATTTTAATAAATCCAACATAGGTTTAACTCTTACCAATACCTACGCTACATTGGTTACAGATTCGGCCGCGTCAGGCACGCAGATTGCCACGGGGCATTACACATTGCCCGGCGCGGTTGGCATGGATTATGACGGTAAAAAAGTAGGTTCTATTTTAGAGGCCGCGCGTGAAGCGGGTAAATCAACAGGCCTTATCACAACCGTTTATTTACAGGATGCTACGCCGTCTGTTTTTGCCGCGCACCAGATTAACAGGGGCCTTAAAGACGCCATTGCCAAAGACATGCTTAACGCTAATGTTGACGTTATGCTTGGCGGCGGCGCAAAACACTTTAGGCCGTTGTTTAACGATTTTAAAACCAACGGTTATGCAGTGGCCCAGACAAAAGAAGAATTTTTAAATTTACCTACCGAAAAGGGCAGCAAGCTTTTAGGCGTATTTGCGGAAACAGAGTTACCATATGTTATATATAAGGATAACAACGTGCCGACATTAAAAGAAATGACCGAAAAAGCCTTAACACTGCTCAGCAAAAATGAAAAAGGCTTCTTTTTAATGGCGGAAGCCGGCAAAGTAGACTGGGTGCTGCACGCTAATGACGCCGCGTCTACACTGCACGAACTTTTAGAATTTGACGAAACTTTAGGTTATGTTATGGACTGGGCGGCCAAGCGCAACGACACTCTTGTCGTGCTTACGGCAGACCATGAGACAGGCGGTTTTGGCTTTAACTATTTTAAAGTAAAAGGCGAAGCGCTTGAAAAGGCCAAAGCCAGCGGCGAAGTGCTTTACGATAATAACAACACAAACTACGTGCACCCAACAGTGTTTGACGCTCTTATGCAGCATAAAGCGCTTTACTACCACGCCAATGATAAATTTAATTCACTGCCTAAAAAGCAGAAAAAAGAAAAAATGTTAGCGCAAATATTTTCTGAAACAACAGGGCAGGAGCTGCCGCAGTATTTATATAAAGGATGTAAAGATATTGAATGCGTGGCAAAACGCTATGATAAATCTTTAGGCATAGTATGGTCAACGGGCGCACACAGCGCTACGCCGGTTGCGGTAGCGGCCTACGGCCCTACGCAAGACTCTTACAATGGCTTGTACCATACAACAGATTTAAACAAAAAAATGAGAGCCAGCCTTGGTGTAAAATAGGGGTTATATGAAAGAAAGTAAAAAAGTAGCTGAGTTAGAAACTTCTCTTCAGGCGTGCAGGGTGGAGCAGCGCGTTTCGCGCGGGTATAAAAGAGTATTCTTTTTAACCTTGCTTATTGCTTTGCTTATGCAGTCTTTTTGCTTTTTTTACATGCAGGCCCGCCAGGTAAGTGACGTGCTGCACGGGGATTTTAAAATAATTTTAACTTTAAACTCCGCCCTTACGGCGCAGCGTGTTAATGAAATAGGCGAGGCGCTGTCTAATAACGGCGACGTGCTAAGCTTAAAGTTTTTATCGGCGGACGACGCTTTTGAACTTATTAAAGAGCAAAACCCGCGTTTGGCCGAAAACTTTGTGTTTTTAGGCCGCAGGCCGATGGCGGAATATTTTGAGCTTACTGTAAGCGACGCCGTGCTTTCAGACATAGACACCTGGATAGCCGACAATATTACCGCGCAAATACCCGATGTTACGCATTATTACAAAAGCAGCGCGGCCTCGGCGGCGGCGTACTCAAGCAGGCTGATAAAATTTTTAAATTTGGTAGCGGCTATGATGCTGGTGGTGCTGTTCTCCTTTGTACTATTTGTAGAGGGTTACAGTATAAAAACGGTGGAGTCACGCTGGGGCGCGGCGTTTATAGCGCTGCTGTCTTACGGCATTTCTTTTGGCGTTTTTTACCAGCTGCTTTTGCCGCTTAAAGAAGTTGGCGGCGGGTTTTTTATTTTTACGATAGTAGAAATACAGTGCATAATAGCTTTAGCTGTAGCCTTAACGGGCTGGGTGCTTTCTAAATGGAAAAGATTTTAACTTTTATTTTACTGCTGGCGTTATTTACACCTGCGTGGGCGGACCCTTCGCAGAGTGACCTTAGCGCGTTAGAAATAAAAGCAAAAGAAAAAGAAGAAGAACTTAAAAAATACCAGGAAGAAGAAAAAAAGCTTAACCGCGAACTTTCCACCTTAGAAAAGCGGCAGGTGCAAACGCAGCAGCTTATTAATAAAATTGAGTACGATATGAACATTGTTGAGCGCAGTAAAATTACGGCGGCCAACAAAAAAGAAGCGTTAGAGCGTTCGCAGCCGGTGTGGGAAAACTCACTTGAGAAAGAGGCCGAAATTTTTATTACCCAGCTACTTGCGGACTGGAACTATTTTGACAGCGACGATATTGCAACAAACGTTTTAATTAACCGCGCGCTTGAAAAGAAGTCGGCGTTTACATCAGAGCTTAAAAAAGAAAATAAAATAGCGCAAGATAAAATAGAAAGCTTTGAGGAGCGCAACAGGCGCCTGCAGCAGGAAAACGAAAAGGTGGCCCAGCAGCGCTCACTGCTTACAAAAGATTTTCAGAAGGTAAAGGTTGACCTTAACGTTAACAAAAAAAAGTACGACGCGGCCAAAAAAGAACTGGAAGAGCTTAACAAATCCGCTGAGGAAATGAAAAATTTACTTAGCGCGGCCGAAGAAAAACGTAAAAAAGCCGCCACTAAAGAAGCCAAGGCCAAGGGCGACACACAAACACCCGTTGTTAAGGCTGAGATTGACGTAAAGAGGAACACTTTACCGCACCCTGTCAGCGGGGAAGTTTTTAGCAAATTTGGCAAAGAGTATAATAAGAATTTAAATACATGGATTTTCCGTGACGGCGTAAAAATTGGCGCAAGAAAAGGCGAGACTGTTTACACCGTGGCGGAGGGCACAGTAATATACGCGGGCGCATTTAGAAGTTACGGCAACGTTATTATTGTTGATCACGGCAAAGGCTTTTTTACTATATACGGTTATTTAAACAGGATAGACGTGGATAAGGGTGATACTCTGGGTTCCCGCTCTCCAATTGGCGTGGTGGGCGTGGATAATTACCAGGGCTCTATGGGTACGGGCCGTACGGCTTTATACTTTGAAGTGCGCCAGGGCGCCACAGCGGTAGACCCGGAACTTTGGCTGGAATAAATTTACTTTTATTATAAGGATAAACAATGAACAAAAAATTTAATAAACAGGCAATTTTGCTTACAGTAGTATTTTTCTTGGGGACGCTGTTCCCGCACGCTTATTCGGCCATAGATTCAGGCCTGCAAAAGCTTAGAACATTAGTCAATGTTTTGGATTATGTAAAAAATAATTACGTAGAAGACACCAAAACCGAAGACTTGGTAAACGGCGCTATAAAAGGCGTTATGGGCAGCTTGGATTTGTTTTCAGAATATCTGCCGCCCAAAGAATATAAAGAATTACAGACAGGCACTAAGGGCGAGTTTGGCGGCGTAGGCATACGTTTAACGCAAGGCGACGGGTATTTGGAAATTTCTTCACCCATGCCCGGCACGCCCGCGTTTGAAGCAAAAATAATGCCTAAAGACAGAATTATAACTATAGATAACGCCGATGTAAAAGATTTAACTTTAGACGAAGCGGTAGAAAAAATGCGCGGCAAGCCAGGTACCAAAGTAAAACTTACAATTATGCGTAAAAAAGCCGACAGCGAAGATTTTGAAACATTGCCTGTATTTGTTTTAAAGCGTGCCAACATCGTGCCCGAAGTTGTTTATTATAGAATGCTGGAAGATAATATAGGCTATATATATGTAGTGGATTTCTCCGGCCATACTATGGAAAAGCTGCACAAAGCGCTTAAAGATTTGCAGGCCAAAGGTATGAAAGGCCTGGTGCTTGACCTGCGTTTTAACCCCGGCGGCCTTTTGGGCGCGGCGGTGGATATGGCGGGCGTATTTATAGGCGATGAAAAACTTTTAGTTTATACGCAAGGCAGAAGGGCGGAATACTACCAGGAATATAAAGCGCCGTCAAAAGCGCAGTACAAAGATATACCTATGGTAATGCTTGTTAACGAGGCCTCCGCCAGCGGCAGTGAGATTGTAGCGGGCGCGTTGCAGGATTATAAACGCGCGGTAATTGCCGGCGCCAGAACATACGGCAAAGCCAGCGTACAGCAGGTGCAGCCGCTTAACGACGGCAGCGCCATACGCTTAACCATAGCGCATTATTATACCCCGCTTGGCCGCCTTATACACCGCGACCATAAAGATAAAAAAACCAAAGACACCGGCGGCATTTTGCCTAACGTTCTTATCAAACCCAACTCTGATGACATAGCGCAGATATATACAATGTATAACATGGCGGTGCATACGCCGGGTAAAGCAACAGAGTACGCTAAAGTTAACGACGAAGCTTTAGATGTAGCCAAAGACCTGCTTAAAGATAATGCTAAATTTGAACTGGCTTTAGAGGGCAAATACGAACTTCCTAAAAAAGAAGAAAAAAAGGAAGACAAAAAAGATTCTAAAGAAACAAAAGAAGAAGAAGTAAAAAAATAAATATGAAAGAAAATATAACTATACTTGGCATAGAAACCACTTGTGACGAAACTTCCGCCGCTATACTTAAAGGCGGCAGCGAGCTTGTGTCAAATATAGTGCACAGCCAGATAGATATTCATAAAAAATACTGCGGTGTAGTGCCCGAGCTTGCCAGCCGCGCCCACGCCACAAAAGTGGCCGAGGTTGTTAAAGAAGCGCTTGGCACGAGCAAAATAGATATGGTGGCCTTTGCCAGCGGCCCCGGCCTGCCCGGCGGGCTTATGGTGGGCAGAGTAGCGGCTGAGACTGTGGCCACTCTTTACAATGTGCCCGTTATTGGCGTTAACCACCTTGAGGGCCATTTGTTTGCCTGCGAATTTGACGTAATTGACGGCAAAATAAAAGCGGCAAAAAAACTTGAATTTCCACTGGTAGCATTAATAGTTTCAGGCGGACATACTGATCTGTGGTACGTAAAAAATTACGGTGATTATAAAATGCTGGGCCGCACGCGCGACGACGCCGCGGGCGAGGCTTTTGACAAAGTTTCTAAGCTGCTTGGCCTTGGCTACCCCGGCGGGCCTGTTGTAGCTAAAGAAGCGTTAAAGGGCAACCCGGACGCAATAAAATTTCCGCGCCCTATGATGCCCGGCACGTTCGAATTTTCTTTTAGCGGTATAAAAACGGCCGTCAGCTATTACCTGCGTGACCATAAGGATATTAATAAGGCCGACGTTTGCGCAAGCTTCCAAATGGCTGTGGTGGAAACGCTGGTGGCAAAAACTTTTCAGGCGGTAAAAAAGTATAAAGTAAAAAATGTCGCAGTAGGCGGCGGCGTTGCCGCTAACGAACTTTTAAAACAAATGATGACCGCCCGCGGGCAGAAGGAAAATGTAAAAGTATCTTTTGTGCCAAGGGCATTATCATCAGACAACGGCGCCATGATAGCGCTGGCGGGATTTAAAAAAGTCATGTTTTCTGGTAAGATGGATAGTAATATAAAAATAAATCCTAATATGGTTGTAAAAAACTGGGAGTAGCATGTTACTATGGATGATGCCGGACTCCGGCTCAAACACAAAAAAAGATTTTGAGAGTTTTATAAAATCATTTAAAAGCAAAAACCCTGACATACAAGTTAGGGTTGAGTATATTACACGCCATAATTTGTGGAACAAACTTTTTTTAATGCGCTTTGAAAACAGCGGCGAGCAAATGCCCGACATTATTGAAGTGCCGCACAACTGGACACCGTTTTTAATAGCCACCAATCTTATAGAAAACCTTTCCGTATTGGACCCGTCTTTAAGTTTAAATAAATTTTTAGCGCCCTTAATACCGCACTGTTATAAGGCGGGCACCAAAGATATTTACGCGCTGCCGTGGTGGATGGACGTTATGGCATTGCACTACCGCACAGACCATTTAAAAAGAGTAAGCGATGACCCCGTTAAAGATTTAAATACTTGGGAAGGCTTTCTTAACATATGCGGTAAGCTTAAAGAAGAATTTGCCGGTGACCAAAATTATTTTCCGTTGCAAAATAGCGACTGGCGCGGCAGCCTTTCCGTACGCAGTATTTTACCTTGTATTTGGGGCCGCGGCAGCGACTTGTTTGCAGAAAACGGCGAAAAGAGCTGTTTTAATGATATGCAGTTTGTGCTGGGTATGGAAGATTACATAACTTTAGCTACTAAAAATTTTATGCCCGTGCTGCGTGAAAAAGGTTCGCTCGGCACCATGGTCAGCGGGCGCGCAAGCATGTTTATGACGCGCAGGCAAGGTATAAGTTTGTTTGATTCCAAATCAAATAAGCTGGAAGTTAAAACGCTGCCGGTACCTTCAACAGGCGGCGAACATATATCATTTTTATCAGGTATAAACGTGGTGGTTAACCGCAAAAGTACTAAAAAAGAAGAAGCGCTTGAGTTTATAAAATGGCTTATGCAGCGCGAAAACCAAATTAAGTATTCCACCATTATGGAAGTGTTCCCCTCAGACGAAGAAAGCTTTGATGAGTTTATATTTTCATCGCCCGTGCGCATGCAAACATACGCCAAAATTATGGCCAGCGCCAGAACGGTAAGCACCAACCTTGTTACGGCTACCGCAACTAAAATTCTTAATGAAGTTCTGGACCGTGTGGCGTCTGAAATTATTAAAGGCACCTACACCCGGGATATTTTACTGGAACAGCTTTACCGCGCCTCGGTAGAGGCGGATTATTTATTGGATTTGTACGGCAATTAAACAGGATTAACATGTTTAAAAACAAACATAAACCAAACGCGCAGCTTTATTATTTTCATAAAGAACTTAACCAGTCTTTTAAAGACACGTTTTCTCTTTTAAATAAAGCTTTGCCGTTAATGCAGAAGATTCTTGAATTAGACAGAATTTATTTTTTTAACTGGTCTAAAGAAGATGATATGCTGGCGCTAAGCATGTTGTGTAAAGACGGCGAATGCTTTGACATGCAGGAAAATATTTCCACAATTACCCAGGCGCAGTTAATGAAAGAGCTTGTTATGAAAGGCTACGCCGTTTCCAACGAGCTCAGCTACCCGGCGGTTTACGTTCTGCTTAAATGGAAGGCGCCCGGCATTTATGAACACGGCGACACCGCGCAGTCCATGCGCATGCGTTACGGTGTGCTGCGCCTGGAGCGTTTTTCAAAATCTAAAAAGTTTACGCCAAAAGATATTGACCTTGTGCTTGGTCTGGCAAGCGAGCTTTCGCACAACATGATTAATACTGAAATTGACCAGGACAACGCCGAACGTCTGCGCCTGGCCACCAAACTTAACGAGCTTGCCACAGTGTTTGCCAACTCAATGCGCTTTAACGACGCTATCGAAATTATTTTAAAAGGCGTGCAAAAAACTTTTAAATTTGACCGTGTAAGAATGTATCTTTTTGATTACAAAGGCGAACATGTGCGCGCCATGTTAAGCACGGACATCGCGGGCAACGTTGTGCGTAAAGAGGGGGAAATCCCCGCAGAAGAAGTACGCGCGGTAACAGAACAGGAAAAAGATTTTAATTCCCGCGTGCTCAGCCTGCCGCTTAACGTAAGCGGTAAGCGCGTTGGCATTATGATTTTTGACAATTTACTTTCCAGGCGCGTTATTACGGCGCTGGATTTTTCGCACGTAAAACAGTTTGCCGCGCAAATAGCTTTGGCCATAGATAACGCCGTTTTGTTTGAGCGCGTGCAGGATTTATATAATTATGACGAGCTTACCAAACTGCCCGTAAGGCGTTACTTTAACGAAAAACTTTCTGAGGAAATTTACCGCTCCAAACGCTTTGAGCTTACCATGTCCGTTATCATCATAGACATTGACCATTTTAAAAATATCAACGATACTTTCGGCCACCACACCGGCGACATTGTGCTTAAAAAAATAAGCGAGGTTATTTTAGGCAGCCTGCGCCAGACAGATTTTCCGTGCCGTTACGGCGGCGACGAAATTATGATAATGCTGCCCCGCACCAGCGGCAACGAGGCCAAGTTTATAGCCAAGCGCATAGCCCAGCGCGTGCGTGAGGTAGAACTTTCTACGGAATATACAAACGGGCAGGAATACGGTTTGTCCATTTCGCAGGGGATAGCGGTTTTCCCGCAGGACTCGCGCGACGCCATAGATTTGTTTAATAAGGCCGACCGTGCTTTGTATTACGCCAAAAATAAAGAGCGCGGCACCTACGCGTTGTATAACGAAATCCCGCTTGAAGACAGGTAGCCGTCCATACTTGTATTCTACCGTAAAATCTAAAACACTCGTTTCTTTTTCATAAAAAATGTAGGGGCGGAGCTTGTCTCCGCCCCGCTGTCACCTAGTTTAACGGGTGGCAGATAATGGCATGCAGCGCTTTAAGCGGGCGGAGACCAGCTCCGCCCCTACAGTTTTTTGTGTAAACATGTTGGCGCCAAAACAACAATACTTTTTAGATATGATAGTTTGCCGGCAAAACAAGTTGTGTCCATATTTTCTCCCTTTTGTAAAGGGGAGTACCCGCAAAGCGGGGGAGGGGTTTATATATAAAAAGTCTTCTTAAACCCGCTTTGATCTTATATAATAATCATTAATGGAATAAAAATAATTACAATTATTGTTGACAACTGTGAAAAAAGTTGTCAGAATCTATTAGTATGGTTGTATTGTATAATGTATTTGTATAATTTCTTTGAAGTAATAAATGATTTTTATTCGTAAAGTTTTAACAGGTTTTGCGTTTACAGTGTAGTATGTTTCTGTTGGTAAAGCCTGCAATCTAAAATTAAATAGGTTTATGGTAAAAAAAATGATGAGTAAAACAAAAACAAAAACTTCCTCAAATTTACTTCAGAAAAACTTGCTTTATAAAGTAATTTTTTCTTTAATCCTAACAACGTTGTTTACCTACGCCCAAGCGCAAAAAGCCGTAATCGGCGACGTATACGTGGCTTACCCCAGCCAATCCGGGAATATCGCGCTTAACTACTGTAACGGCAGCATTCCTGTTACAGGCGGAATTGATGCAATAAGAAGTTTTTATGAAAAGGCCATTGCCCCGGTGTCTTCCACAGACCCAACCGTAAACTCGGCGTTAATAGAATTTGACAAACCTTTTAATTGGGGCGCTTCCGCCGGACCGGACGGTGATACCGGTTACAGGTACCCCAACCATTGTTTATATCTTTGTATGGATATACAGTGTTCCAGTTCAAGCAGCCCTTCAAATCCCTCACCTTCTTTTCCTATAGAATCAGCAAGGTTTGAAATTTTTAAATTTTTAGAACAAAACAATCCTAATAACGAACAGTCTTCTCCGCCAATCAGAACAATGCAGATGTTTCCTACGACAGGTGCATATAAATGCGCTGGTTACCAGTGGACATTCGCTGCTACAGGCGAAGTTTCTAATACCTCTATTAGACCGGATTTATCTGGCGGTGGCTATCCAACCAACTTGACTTGTAACGATGGTGGTGCTTGTACGGAAACCAACGGCACGAAAATTGATGATTCATCTAACAAACTTACTTTTTGTACAGCGTGGGACGGTTCTTATAATTTTGACAGTGAATTTGCCAAAACAAACGGTACATTTGGTATAAGGGCAAATATTCAATCCTCATACCAACCGCCCCCAACTCTGTCTGAATCTCCTATAGAAATTAACCAGACAGCCACCTACCCCGCCGCTAACCAGCAGCCTATTATGGTTGACGTTACGGACGTGCACTCAGTGCGCGCCACACCTACGGTGGTTGGTAAGTTGGACGCTGTTTTTGCCCAGCCTTATGACATTAAATACAGGCTAAGCAAAGACGCGCTGGTTACCATGAAAATTTTTGACGGCAGCAGGCAAGTACCTATAATTACGGACCCTGCCACATCCGGTTACAATGCCGCGTATTTAAAAAGAACTTTAATACAGAACGAGCCGCGCCTTGGCGAACGTTCACCTGACGGCGGCCAGACATCTGACAACAATAACGTCGCTTTAATTGAAGTAGAACATTGGGACGGCCGCGATGATACCGCACGTTTACTGCCCAGGGGCAACTATTTAGTTTCCACCGTAGCCACCGCCACGGACGAATGGAATACGGATACGGCCAGAGAAAAAACGTATCAAATTTCACTAGACCCCCTTAAAATTACTGATATTCAGGAAATAGGCCTTAACAAGCAATCCACAGGCATTGCCCAGGTTAACTATCTGTTAACAGAGGCTGCCACATCATACTTTAGAGTATACCCCCCGGGTACAACTATTACAGATATGTACACCCCCGGCACAGGCAAAGGCACACCCCCGGCAGTCAGCGTGGGCGCCGCCAACTATATTTACAGCTCTACAGAGCAAAAAGGTTCCAGAGAGACAGTAAACACCAAATGGGACGGCACCTGTAATAACCCTAACGGTTGCACATTAGAAACCATAGCGGATTCTACCTCTATAAAGGTGTACGCTAACGGCGCTTCTATAGTGGCGGCAGATAATCCGGTTATGTGCGCCAATTCCTCATGTGACCTTAATGCCAGCTTTGCCAAGGACGCCCAGTTCCCCGCCACGTCATACGCGGGCGCAGCTATAAGCATATGGAATAAGGTTGGTTACGGTTCCACATTGCCCGCAGGTTCCACAGCGGCAGAAGCCACGGCGATACTTTTAACAGTACCGTCAGGCGATAATTACACAATAAACGACAAATGTCTTTCCGCCAACGGCTGCGCTTATGAAAAGACATATGTTAACAACGCTTCAATCCCGGCGGGTACATGTAATTATGACATGGGTTGTACTATTACAAATGTAAGGTCAGCCACATTACCTTATGCGCCCACAACAGTAAATGTTGGCTATGGCGCGACGTACACTTCACAACTTTGTTACAGCACAGCAGGGTGTAAACTGCAAAACGCCTATACTCAAGGTTCTACAATAACAGCGGCGGACCCTATTATAAGGTCTTCCTACGTTTCCAGGCAATATGCCGCAAACGCTGATATCAGCGGTTTAACCTGCGGGCAGTCCCCTTATTGTAAGGTATCTTCAACAATAGCCAGCGGCGCGGCGATACCGGCCAACAGCTATTGTAACCAGGCCACCTGTAACGCGGACTCTATCTTTACCTTTAATAATGGTATACCAATACCGCTGCCGGCCACCTGCCAGTCAACGGAATGCCAGATACTTACCACAACAGGTTCCGCCACAACGGAAACCAAAAACTACGCCTATGGCCAGTACGTGCCGGACGGCGACTATGTGTACGTGCTGTGGGCGGAAATACCGTACGCCAGCACCTATACCAATATGAACGGCGATAGGTTTGACGGCGTAAAATCCCGCTTGTACCACAACGGTATTTTACCTGTTAACCGCGGGCAGGTAGACATTAACATACAGGCTATTGAATACGCTACAATAGGCTCCAGCCCTATTGCCTACGGTTTAGACCCGTTTGTATTCAAATACACCATTTCACGCGACGCGCCAACAACGGTAACTATTAAGAACTCGGCCAACGTAACAGTAAAAACATTGGCTAAAGACCAGCAGACTGTTGAAAAGCAGGTCAATACCTTAACCTGGGACGGTATAGACGATTACGGCCGTTACGTGGCTGATGGTACATACGTTCTTGAAATTACCGCTAAAGACCCAATATTTACGGATATTATATATTCAAGAAAATCGCTCTTTCCTGTGGATTTATTTAGGGTAGTGGACGTGACCGATACCCCGCTGCTTTCAGACACTCTGTCAAAAGCGACATTATCATATTCGTTATCTAAGGTAATGGACGTATCAGTATATATATATGAAAAAGGTACTGTTATACCTAATGATAAGACAGTGGCCTGGCCCCCTGTTGACGCGGACGGCAGAGTTAATGCCGGCGTGTCGGTTAACGCCATGCCTATCAAAACATTTAGAGGCACCAGACCCGGCGAGGGTAATGCAAGCGTAGAGTCATGGGACGGCACGAGAGACGCTGACTCCAGCTTTGTATCAGACGGACAGTATCCTTATATTATAGTAGCCCGCCCCGCGCAGGAAGCTACAATATACTATGACCAGGACGCCAACCCCATACTGCCCGCCAACTTCGCGGGTAACGCGCCTGCCGACTTAACTTTACCTGCCGGCAGCAGAACCGGCGGTTACGGCGTAATTTATTCTACAGACCATCCTACAGGCTACATAACAGTAGCGCGCGGTCCCGTATACTTCTTAGACGAAGTTACAATAACAGCGGCCAGCCCGCAGTTGGTTAACTCCACAGGTACGGCAGTAAGAATACCGCCTTATACAATTAACTTTACCCCGTCACGTACGGCCAAGGTAGATATTGACGTTCTTTCACCTAACGGTAAAGACTGTTACGGCAACTATGTGTCGGGCAATGACAGAGAAGTTTGCCGCGTACTTAGAGACACAGGCTTTAACGAATATGGCGAACAAAACATTTACGAGGGCAACCTGCTTGCTAAAGTACAATGGGACGGCAGAGACGACAGAGGCAACTATTTAGCATCAGGTCTTTATACTGTAAGGCTGCGCGCTAACGGTTATCCGTTTGCCGTTAACTCACCTGTATATACAGGTAAGATGACGCTTTGTACTGAATCAGGCACAAACTCTACCTATAATAAGTGTACTACGGCGCAAAAGCAGCTTATAGGAGTATGCCCCGACGGTAAAGACGGTGTGTGGGACGCTACCAACCCGTCAGACCGCAAGATTATATGCGACTACAATTATGAAGTAAGAGTAGAAGTGCCCATAAACGCCAATATCTTCCAGATTTACGACAGAGACATTGAAGTAATATCTGAACGTAACCAGGCGGGCGCATTCTTCTACCAGGCTTCAGTGCCTATGAAGGTTGCTATACAAATATTTAAACCGGGCACACGTATTAACAACTATTCTACCGGTGAAGTAATCGGCCCGGATGACCAGACAGCCGCTACCTTATATTGCGACGAGGTTACAGGTGTGCCTAAAAATTGTGCAACCAGCGAAATAGACGATCCTGCGACCGTAGGCACAGGCTGTTATCTTACAGGCGCTGCAGGCAGCGGGCAGCAGGCAATTTACTGCCCCGGCCCCAACGTGTCCTCAGAGCGTGATCTGCTGGTTAAAGCAATTGTGGGTATGAGGCCCAACGCTGTTTCTATACAAGAAGTATGGGACGGTAAAGACTTTGCCATGCAAGACGTGCCGGACGGCACTTATCCTTTCAGGTATGTTACCACGGCTGAAGATAACAGCACGCACATAGACAGCTTTTACGGTGACATCTCAGATACCAAATACATTGCTGACTGGAGCGTGTTTGGCAACATGGTAGGCTGGTTTACCGTGGCGCGCGGCGACGGAAGATTTGTATGCGAAGACTTTAAAAAAGCCACAATCTTCTACCCCAACCCGTTCAGGGCAAATACAGGTAAGTTTGAAGTAACCAAAATACCTGTCCCGGGCGAGTTGACTATTAAGATTTACAACATAGCGGGCGACCTTGTCAGAACAAGCGGTTACCAGTGTACGGACGTAAATAACAACACTATAACGGTGGGCTCGTCTATAGCCATTAACCCTGACAATAATATCAAGGACGCCACCAAGCAGACAGATGACTTTACTAATCTGAGAAACGCGGCCTTACGCTGCGAATGGGACAAGAAAAACGACCACGGCAAAACAGTTGCCAGGGGCGTATACTTGGCCTTGATAGACTTTAAGGCAACAGGCGGCGGCAAGGAATATTGCCAGAAAGTTGTCAAAATCTTAATACCATAGGTAAAATAAAGAATATGAATAAATACTTTAAAAGATTAGTTATTTTGACAATACTGGCAATGTGCTCCACGGCACTATTTGCTAAGGACAGCAAGTGGGCTGGTACCAGCGCCAGCGCGTTCTTAAAAATACCCGCAGGCAGCCCCAGGGCGCAGGCTTTGGGCAACGCTTACGCCTCTTTGGCAGAGGGCGCGGACGCTATTTACTGGAACCCGGCCGGCCTTTCAACAGCCACTACCAAAGAGGTTCACGTTTCATACCTCCAGTGGATTGGCGATTATAAAGCCAGAACGCTTGCCTTTGTGCAGCCTATGGGTAAAACCATAATAGCTTTCTCAGGCAACTACATGGATATTGACGGCTTTGAATGGAAAGACGAACAAGGTATCCCTACCTCTGAGGGTGTTAACGGCGACGTTAGAAACTTTGTAGGTACGGTATCCATAGCCAGAGGATTTTTTGACAATATCCTGCAACTGGGCGGTACGTTTAAATATGTTAACGAAAATAACGTAGGCGAACATTACAATAATATAGCCTTTGACGTAGGCGCTAAATTAGATTTTAACAGAGTGGGCTTAGGTTTTGCCGCTGTTAACCTTGGCGACAGCGATGAAGTGCCCACAGGCCTTAGAGGCGGCGCGCACTTTAAAACCAAGTACTACACCATTGTCGGCGAAGTTATAAAATATACCGACTACAAACTGCAGTACGGCGTAGGCTTGGAAATACATATACCGGAAGACCTGTTACAGGTTGCCCGTTTTGACCTGCGCGCGGGTTACTACTCACGCGATAAAGCTGGTATTAACGAGGACTCTTGGACAGAATCTTTAGGTTTGGATAAAACAAACCAGGTATCATTCGGTTTTGGTTTATACAGCAACGAGATCTTTGGCTACGGTACGTCAATTGATTTCGCTATGACGCCTTTTGGCGCGCTGGGCACGGTGTATAACGTGTCTGTAGGCTTACAGTTTTAATAACGGTGAGTTATGGTGTATGGTAAAACATTAAAAAATAAAAAGGGCCAGGCCGCGGTAGAATATATACTTGTAACGGCGTCACTTTTTATTATGTTTATTATGTTTTACGTTTTCTACACCAATATTGTTCCCGTACAGTTTGAACAAGGCGCGCGTGTAATATTAACTGTGTATGAGCCCAAATAAATTTGTTTTAAAATAGAGTGATTTAAAAAGTAAACGGAGGACGTAAAAATGAAATTAATAGTTAAAATGCAGGTTGCCTTAGCGCAGCTTAAAAACAAAAAAGGGCAAGGCACGGTAGAATACGCCCTTATGTTAGCGGTTATCGTCGGTATCGCTCTGGCGGCCGGCCTTGCTTTGAAACAGTTCATGCCTGAGCTTTTCGAAAACGTCAAACAGAGAGTGCTTGGCGGGCTTGGCGGCATCTAATTTTGCTTATGATACGCAGACGTGGCGGGCAGACAATTGTTGAGTTAATGCTTGTTCTCCCGGTTTTCATGTACATGCTGTTTTTGGTACTGGAACTTGGCAACATAGCATACCACACCATTTTGGCCCACCACTCTGCGTATGAAATGGCAAGAGTAGGCGCGCTTGTAGGCGTAAGAAGATTAGGCGGACCGACGGATAAGAGTTATGTGGACTCTAAGCTTAAAGAGCAGGTGGCGTTAATATTTCAGGCTGCGCAGCTTAAACCCACGTTTACAACAGCGGTAAAAAGAACAAGTTTTGACCCTCAGATATCGGGCAACGCGCACCCTAATGAGGACCTTATAGTAGAACTGACGTACCCGGTAAGGCTGATATTCCCGGGCACAAACATAGTGTTTGCAGACCAGCCAAAACGCGTGGGGATAAAGTATCTTAAAGCCACGGTAAGAATGCCTGTGGAAAGAAGGCATATTAACTAAATTTGTAAATTTATATTTGGAGTAAGGAGTGAGTTAAAATGAAGAAACTAATGCCGATAATTGTTGCGGTAATAGCAGCAGTTGTTTATATGTTTATTTTATCATCTAACCAAAAAAGATTTCAGGAAGACAGCAATATAGAATCAGTAATTGTTGCCGCCAGGAATTTGCCTGAGAGAAAGGTTATTGCCAGGGGGACCTTATGTTTGTGCAGGTGCCCAGCAAATATATACAAAAAGACGCGTACCTTTTTACTAAAGACTCCGATATAACAAAATTAGAAAATAATCTTGTTACCAAAATAGCCATACCCACCGGCAACCAGGTGACCAAAGCGGCATTAACGTCACTCAGCGCGGAGGCGGGGCTTTCCTCTAGGGTGCCGCCCTTATGGAGAGGTTTTGTTTTAACGGACGTTCCGGCCGCCGTAGCCAACCTTATTAAACCGGACGATTGGGTGGACATACTGTTAACATTTGAGGTTAACACAAAAGCGGGCAACAGAGAAAGAATTACCGCTACAATTTTACAGAGAATAAAAGTTTTAGGCGTAGGCAGTGATTTAGGCCAAGGTATGGACGCTGCGCAGTTAAGGGCGACACGTGACAGCAATTCAGCGGCGTCGGCTTTTTCAGATTCTTCCGCAATCAGTCTTGCCTTGGACCCCAGAGACGCGCAGTATTTGGCTTTGGCCAAGTCCGAGGGCGACATTACGCTGGTTGTAAGAAACGCGACAAACACCGGTATACATTCTATTCCGATAGCAAGTCTTACGGAAATGTTTAAATAATAACAGGACACTACAATGAAAAATAAAAAGCTTCTATCTAAAATATTCTTAGCGTCTTTAATAGCGCTGCTTTCTGTGCCAAGCGCCTATGCGCAGCGTAAGACTGACCTTATTTCAGTAAGCGCCGACATAGTTGAAATCAGCGGTTCGCTGCAAAATACCATAGGTTTTTCATGGTACAATATCATAGACTTTGCCGAAAAGGAAATACCGGGCATACTGGAAATAGGTTCCTTTGAGAGAAAAACAGCGCTTAACACCAGGCTTAAATTTATGGAAACAGAAGGTAAAGCGCAGGTTATCTCTAACCCGAAAATTGTTACCAAAAACGGCGTAAGCGCCAACATTTCCGTAGGCGGCCAAATACCTATGCCTGAGGTCAACTCACAGGGCGTGGGCACATCGCTTAATGAATACGGCGTTATGTTAAACGTACTTCCTACAATTATTAGAGAAAGGGGCAATATTATTAACCTTTCCGTAGAGTTAGAAGTTTCCACGCCGGACTACTCAAGAGTAGTTGTGGTAGGCTCCACCACAATACCGTCTTTTAACAAAAGAACAATTAAAACACAAGTTGAGCTTAACAGCGGCGAAACGCTGGTTATAGGCGGCCTTAAACAAAGCAATATTAACGTATCTATAGACAGAGTGCCGTTACTTGGCAGACTGCCTTTAATTGGCCTGCTTTTTAGAAGTAAAGATAAAACGGAAGAACAGAGATCGCTCTTCTTATTTGTTACAGTAGAAATTGTGGAGTAACCCGGTATGGACATGGAACAAGGCAAAAATGAAGGCAAAATAATAGCATTTACCGGCCCTAAAGAGGGTGCAGGGCGCACTACCCTTTTGCTCAATTTAGCCGTGCTTTGGGCAGGGCAGCAGAAGCGCCCGGTGCTTATTGTTCCGTTAGACCCTTTAGCAAGACAAGAACATACATTTTATTTAGATATCAGAACGCCTGTAACGGTGGCTGATATTGTTAAAAGTTTAGGTTCCACCACCATAGCGGTGGCGGGCGGGCTGCTGCGCGGTAAAATATCTATGTCGCAGTACGGCGTTGGCGTTATGCCCCTTGGCAATACCAGGCCGCAGGTTTCAGCCATTACGCCTAAGCTTATTATGCCTATACTTTCCAGGCTTTCGCAAACTTTTGATATATTTTTAGATGTGGATTCATCTTTCCCCATGCAGTCTTTCGCGTTTGATATTTCAGACAAACTTTTTTGGGTCACACAGGCCACGCGCAACCATTTAAACACAACGGTTAAAATGTTTAACGACTATAAGGAAATGAGCTTCCCCATGGAGCGCATGGACGTTGTGTGTAATATGTACGACCTGCCGGGCTCCATACCGCATGAGGAAGTGGACAAATTTTTTACAAGTTTAGGTAAAGACGTTTCAGTTTTTCTGCCGTGGGATGACAGTGTGATGGCGGCGTCTAACAGGCGCGAGATAGAGGCTATTACCAACCCGCAGTCACAATGGGTTAAAGACGGCCTTAGAATTTTAATTGAAAGAATTAACAGCGCTGCCCCCACTCTTAAAGATTGGATGACCAGCGTAAGCGACGAGGAGTTTACCCAAGCCTCTAAAGACGTATGGAACGCTGTTGTGGGCGGCGGCGCCTCGGGCGCGGCCATGCCTACATTTAAGCATGACGCTGAAAGTGAAGACGAAGAAAAAATGTCTTTCTGGGACGAGCTTAAAAAGAAAGTACACAAAGACGTTATTAAAACGCTGGAAGTGGAAAGAATTGTAATTAGCGACGAAACCAACAGCGAGCAAACCAGAAAAAGAGTTTCCGATATTATTGAAGAAATTTTACAGCGCCAGGCAAACTTACAGTTTTCAAGAGAGCAGCGCGTAAGGTTTGCCACGGAGTTATTGGACGAAATTTTAGGTTTAGGCCCGTTGGAAGGCTTGATGAGGGACCCGGGCGTAACAGAAATCATGGTTAACTCTTTTGACAAAATTTTTATTGAACAAAAGGGTAAACTTACGCTTACCAAATACAGATTTAGAAATAACGACCAGGTTGTACAGGTTATTAAAAGAATCGTGGCCCCGCTGGGCAGACGTATAGACGAGTCCGTCCCGCTGGTTGACGCGCGTCTTAAAGACGGCTCGCGTGTTAACGCTATTATAGCGCCGCTTGCTGTTTCCGGCCCGTCGCTTACTATAAGAAGATTCTCACAAAAACCTTTCGGCCCGGAAGATTACTTCCGCTTTGGCACCATTAGCCGCGAGTGTATGGAATTTTTAGAACAGTGCGTTAAAATAAGAAAGAACGTTATTATTTCCGGCGGTACCGGTACCGGTAAAACCACATTCTTAAACGCTTTGTCCAGTTATATTCCGTCTGACGAACGTATTATTACCGTGGAAGATACCGCGGAACTCAGGCTGCAGCAAATACACTGGATTTCGCTTGAAAGCAGGCCGGCTAACATTGAGGGTAAAGGTGAAATTACCATTAAAGATTTAGTTAAAAACTGTCTGCGTATGAGACCTGACAGAATTGTAGTTGGCGAGTGCCGCGGCGCGGAAGCCTTGGACATGTTACAAGCCATGAACACCGGCCACGACGGTTCTTTGGCCACAATTCACGCCAACACCCCAAGAGACGGTCTTACCCGTCTTGAAGCTATGTGTATGATGGCCAGCGCGGAGCTGCCTATTTGGGCTATTAGGGAAATGGTGTCGTCAGCTGTTAACATGATAGTACAGCTTTCCAGGTTTTCTGATGGTTCCAGAAAGGTTACGCATATTACAGAGATAGCGGGCCAAAAAGACGGCAACATTGTTACTAACGACCTTTTTAGATATACCCAAACAGGTATTAACGAGGAAACCGGTAAAGTGGAAGGCTTTTTCGCTCCTACGGGTAATAAGCCGTTATTCTTTGATGAATTTAAATCTAAGGGTATAAATATACCTGAAGAAATGTTCGCGCCGCAGGCACCGTCCGCGCCGCAGCAATAGGTTAATTAATGAAAAAAATATTATTCTTAACGTTATGCGCCGTTTTACTCAGCACATTTGCCAGGGCCGCCGCTTTTAGCAGTGAAGAGCAGCGCATAGTTTCCTGCGCGCGTGAAAGAACATATATTTTATACAGGTTTTTAGACCCTAAAATACCGGTCGCCAACAAGTCTTACACATTATCATCAGCGTGCGGCGGCAGCGAGGATAAACCCATTACCCCGCCGCAGTGGCTGCTTACCGAGCTTCCCAAAATGGAAGAACGCGCCGTAGCGTTTAACCAAAAAGACCAAAAAACGCAGAATGAAGCGGACGTATGGATGATAGCCTTGGCCAACATTATTGAGTATTTAAAAAATACCGAGCAAATGTTTGACCCTAAGTATATTTCCACGCCGGACAAACTGGCGGATTCTTACATGAAGCAGCGCGCGCAGTTTGTGTCTTCAATAGACAAGCTTAACACGCCTATTAAAGTGGGCAAAACATCTTACAGCGTAAGCAATTCTTTTGAGGGCAGAGCCAGAAGTTTAATACCTACCTTAGAGCTTATTAATAATGAAATGGACTCTACCGTTTCAGCGTTCGCGGGTTCTTCAGTAGAGCGCGAGGATAAGTTTAGATTATCGGCCGTTGCCGTGGCTATGCTTGCAAACAACTTTTACGGGCAGTTTTTTATGGACCCGCTGCCTCTTGTCCCCGATCCTAACTCCTACACCCAGCTTAGAACACGTAATAATTTTGCTCTTATTTTAATGATGATAGGCACCGTGGTGGTATTTTTTGGCACGCTTTATTACATAATGGAGACTGAGGACCAAATCAGCGCTTCAATAGATAAATATATGAAGCGTACCAACACCTGGGCGGAAGATTTTAACAGGCAGTTTATAGCTGTTAACGTTAAATATATTGTTATAGGCACGGTGCTGTTCTTCGCGTTTTTTGGTTTACTCTTTGGCTTTGCGATGGGCGGGTTTACCGGTGTTATAGCGTTTTTAATTGTTACGGGCGTAGGCGTATATCTTGGTAAAAACATGCCGGGTTTTGTGCTTAAGAGGATGAAGCAGTTTAGAGGCAGCAAAATAAGTTCGCAGCTTATGGACTCTCTAATTTTACTGTCTAACTCACTTAAGGCGGGTATGGACATTGTGCAGGCTTTTGAAATGGTTTCTAAAGACATGAAACCGCCTATATCGGACGAGTTTGGCCTTGTTATTAAAAACTACCAGTTGGGCGCGTCGTTTGAGGCAGCGCTTGAAACTATGGAAGACCGTATAGAAAACAGAATGTTGTCCTACATGATTAAAGCTATTATTTTACAGCGCCAGGTGGGCGGTAATTTAACAAAGATTTTTGAACGTATAGTTGAAACAATCAGAGAAGAAAGTAAGTTAGAAGATAAGCTTCAGTCCATGACGGCGCAGCAGAGAATACAGTCCATTGTGGTCAGCTTGATGCCGTGGCTGATGGTGGGTGTTATGTTTCTGTTCAGGCCGGACGAAATGTTTGCTTTTTATTCCACGGGTATCGGGTTCTTTCTGCTGCTGTTCTGCTTTATCTGGATTATGATTGGTATGAAGATGATCAGCAAAATTGGGGAGATAAAGGTATAACTTATGACAGTATTTCTTAATATTTGTTTACTTATAGGCGTGTTTGCCACATTCGTGGCCGTCATAATGATTTTCAGCCCCGAAGAAAAGGGCATGGAAGTCACGGACATTCAGGCCAGGCGCGCTAAAGCCACGTCCAGCTTTGCCTCTATTAAAGAGAATACTTTATGGGGTAAATTATGTTTGTATGTTTTAGAGGCTTTTAAGCTGGAAAAATCGCTTGAACAGCAGCATCTTTTACTTGGCAGCCCCGAGAAACCTTTGCCGGTGGATTTATTATACCAAAAGATAGCGGGCGCCATATTGTTGCCTATAATTACATTTTTATTGTTTCAAAGCATAGTGTTTTCATTTATATGTATACCGTTGGGTTTTTATATTCCCACGGCTTTAATTAATTCTAAAATACAACAGCGCCAGCGCAATATTTTGGGCAACTTTTCTACCACGGTTGACCTTATGGCGCTTATTATCGAGTCCGGCCTGGACTACATGACGGCTGCGGACAGAATTATAAAAATAGCCAAAGAAAAAACAGTTTTAGAGGAAGAGCTTGAAAAAATGCTTCAGGAAGTTAAACTGGGCTACTCCAGGCGCGAGGCGCTGGAGCGTCTTGCCGCCAGAACAAACGTGCAGGAAATACGCTCGTTTGTGGGGCTTATTATACAGTCGGACGAGCTGGGTACAAGTTTGGTAGATTTGTTAAGAAATTTCTCTATAGACTTACGTTTTAGAAGGTTAAATAAAGCGGAAAAGCTGGCCGCGCAGGCAAGCACAAAGATGTTGATGCCGTTATTTTTATTTATTTTTCCTACGGTTTTTATTTTAATTTTAGCGCCTATGGCCAGCAGTCTTATTTCAAGCGGCGGCATAGGTTTTTAACATAACTTTGAGGTTTTTATGAATAAAAAAATAATATTAACAGTAAGCACGGTTTTAGCGGTATGTTTTGTAAGCTCCGCCGTTTTTGCCCAGGAGAGACTTAGAACCAGGGGTAAAGAAAACGGTATGATACTGGACCTTACCAGATTCTCTTTGGGCACCATGAACAATGTGGAAGATAAAAAACAGTATCTTTCCACCATACAGTTAGAAAAGCAAAGAATACAAAACTATACTCTTGGCGTGGTATATGAAAACGCCTACACATTTTACCGCCGCGGCGACTATCAGCGCGCGCAGGAACTGGCTCAGGCAATTTTAGCGGTTGACCCGGAATTTAAAAACGCGCGTACTTTGGCCGAGCAAGCGCACCGCATGGGCACCTACGGTACGGTTAGCGAGGCTGAAATTGTCGCCGCCAAAACCGCCGAGGGCCAGCGCCTTTACGAACTTGGCAGACTGGTTGAGGCCAACAGAAAATTTGAAGAAATTTTAGCCATACAGCCAAGCAACGGCGCCGCCAGAAACTGGATAGCCAAAATTGATAAAGAAATAGCCGTTGAGCACGAACGCCGCGGCGACGAAGCCTACGCCGCTAAAGATTACGACAAAGCTTTGGACCAGTGGTACAGCGCTTTGCTTATAAAAAAATCTGACACAGGCCTGGTAAACAAAATTACCAAGACTGAAAAACAGATTAAAGATACGCAGCTGCAGGCCGCCATGAAAGAGGGCGCTGAAAATTACGCCAACGGCAAATATCTTGCCGCTTACAACGCTTTTGACAAAGCTTTAAAAATACAGCCCGGCGAGCCTAAAGCGCAAAAATTTGCCTCACAGCTTAGGACGGAAATCGCGCAAGGTTACGTGGACTCCGGCAACAGAAATTACTACGCGGGTAAGTATGATAACGCCATTGCCAACTGGCAGGCCGCCAAGCAGTGGGGGTATGACTCCGCGCCGTTAGATAACGCTATCAAAAAAGCCAGAAACGCTAAATTGGCGCCTAAGAAAACCACCACCAAAACCACAACAGGCACCAAGACGCCCGATACAACGCCTGTGGAGCCGGATGAATTTAAACCTATTATAGAGGAGCCTGACTTTAAGGCCCCGCTGCCCACGGTAGATTCCGCCAGAGTGTCTGAGGAAAACAGAAGACTTTCGCAGGAAGCGTACACAAGAGGCGCCCGCGCTTTTAACGACGAGGACTACGAAACCGCGCGTAAAGAATGGACGGCCGCCCGCCAGCTTGACCCGGGTAACTCAGACGCTGAACAGGGCTTAAGAAGAGTGCAGGAAATGTTGGAGGTAAGATAAATGAAGCTTAGCTTAAAGTGGTTTGTCTGTTTTGCCGCTACCGCCTTATATGTAATTATAATGGGGGGGCTGTTCTTTTACAACTTGTTCAACTTTATGTTTGACCACAAGCTTCAAAATGAAATTGCCGAGGAAGTGCGTTCACGCGCTTCTGTAATGGCGCACGGCCTTGCCTCACAGCCGGGCTTGATTACCTTTGACGAACTGCAGTTAATGAATAACTGGATAAGAACGGACGACCGTATACAGGGCATAATTTACCTTAACAGCGACGCTTCCATCCGCTGGCACCGCGACGGCAGTTTGATTAAAAAGACTTATGATGACGCCAGAGCGGAGGATATTTTTGCCACAGGCGCCGTAGTGCAGGCGTTTAACAGGGGCGTGGTAAAAACAGTAATGTACGGCAACGGCAATTATTATGATATGGCGTTCCCGCTGCGCGCCGCGCAAAACGAGCTTATAGGCGTGGTTAATATACAAGTGTCCAGAGTGTCGGCCAAGCAATTGGTTAATGACGCGCTGGTAAAATACGCCTACAGCACGTTTATTATTATGATTTTGATGGGCGGTATTTTGTATATTTTCATATACGCAAAAATAGTCAGCCCTTTAGTTAACCTAAGAGGCGCGGTTGAAACGGTTTCTTTAAAAGATTTAAAACTTAATTTTAAAAACCGTAACGACGAAATAGGCGACGTGGCCTCCGCTGTGACAGAGCTTTTGGGTCGCGTTAAAAAAGAATTTAAAGGTATTGAGTCACAATCCAAAAAGAAAAAAGACGTTGAGCAGCTTTGGTGGAAGGCGCTGCTTGCGGTAGCTATTTCCAAAGGTTCCAGAGCTTTAGTGGTGGATAATGACAACAATATTATGTTTGCCAACTTTGAAATTTCTGTTAAAAAAGACGGCCCGCTGCACCTGTTAGATATTTTTGACGGGCAGCAAAGCCAGATAATAGAAATTATTGGCAAAGCAATGGATACCCCGGGTAAAGTGTACAAAGGGGAAGCGTCCGTAGGCGACGGTAAATTTATAATTAGGGCCGTGCAGCTGCCCAGCGCGGAAAACAACGCAAGAACAATGATAGTACTTGAGCCTGAAAAATAAAAAAATTGTATTATTTAGATATAGCTTTGAGGAGATTAACTATGAGAATAGAAATTAAAAAAGTAAGTATTATGTCAATGCTTTTCTCCGCATTACCGATAGCGGTATTTGCGGTTATGCTTATATGGGGGCTCATAAATATTTTTGGCGGCAACCAGACCTCCACTTCAGTTTTTGGGTTAATTATGTCCGCCGTGGCCATGGCCGTGGTAAGGACGCTTATCCTTATGGTTTGCGCTGTGGTGGGCGGCTTTGTTTATAACCTTCTTTGCGCTATAGGCCTTAAAGGCTTTAGAATGGATTTGGAAGATAAATAGGTTAAACTAAAATGAAAAAGACAACATTACTTTTACTCGCGTTAGTATTTGTTTTTGGCGCTTGCTCTAAAACGGCCCAAACAACAACAGCGTCCGCCACGCCTAATGTGACGGAAGAAGTGGCGGCGGTTCCTTTTGATATGGTTATTATAGAAACCCCGGTTTCACCCGGCACCGGTATGGAAGACCCGGCGCTTACGCGCGGGCTTGAAATGTTTGCCAAAGCGCCCGCCAACATTACAAAAGTTGATTATGCTTTAGCTAAAGACGCTCCTGAATATGCCGGTCTTGATATGAGCTATATGCCTTTATATCTTATTAAAAAGAATGAAGCCACCATGGCCGCTTTTAACGAACATATTAAAGCGGGTTATATCAAAACACACGGTGACTTTATAGTATTTGAACGCCAGACAAGAAAGGGTATATATATGGACAAAAAATTACAGTCTAACACACTGGAAATTTTTGTCATGTCACAGTGCCCTTACGGCGCTATGGCGGAAAATAAAGTTATAGACGCGCAAAAAGCCGGTAAAATAGGCAAAGATATTAAAATAAAACTGCGCTATATTGTTACCGATATGGGCAACGGCGATTTTAGAAGTTTGCACGGCCCGGCTGAATGGGAAGAAAACGTAAGACAATTGATTATACAGAAATACTATCCTTCAAAATTATGGAAGTATCTTGAGGAAAGAAATAAAAACTACATTTCTTCCAGATGGGATGTTGCTTTAAAAGCCGCGGGCATACCCGTGAACAATGTCACATCCAAATGGGACGAAGGCGTAAAAATGTTGCAGCAGGACGCTAAGTATTCGCAAGAGTTTAGGGTAAGCGGTTCGCCGTCTTTCCTGTGGGAAGGCAGAACAGTGCTTGACTTTGGCTCTGTCGGCCAGGTAAAGGGCTTAGAGTTTCTTAGCCCCACTGCGCCTGGCGCCGCACCCGGCGCCCCGGCTGTTAACCCCGGCAGCTGCTAAACGGGCAAAATAAAATATTTTGTTTTTTCAGGGGGCATTAGTGCCCCCTTATATATTAAAGAACTATGTCAAGACACCAGTCAAAAAGTTTGTTTACCGCTATTGTTAAGGTGCTGTTAATTACAGCGCTGGTACCTGTTATTGTGTTTGGGGCGTATATGTTTATTATAGACTCCCGCATGATAAAGGCGGAACTTTTTGACAAACAGTCATTTATGAACATGACTGTGGAAAATACGGTAAGAAGCTTTTTTGGTAAAAAACGCGGTTTGCTGCGTTCTTTTTTAAACTTTCATTATGTGTATGCTAAGCACCCCGGTATTAACAGGGGTGACCTGCAAAGTATGATGGGTATGTACCCGCAGGATATTAACGCTATAGCTTTTATGGATAATAAAGGCGTTATAAGGAACGCTATAGGCAATCTTAACCTTACCACAGGGCGCAACGGCGAGCTTAACGCTATTAAATATCTTTCTTTAAATAAAGGGGAAGATTACATTGGTGTTATTAAGACAGAAAGCGGCGGCAGGCACAGTATAGTGATTTCTGTTCCTTATATGGAAAATAAAAAAGTACAGGGTGTGCTTATAGCGCGCATCAGCCTGGCCGAAATGGTGGAAAGTTTAGAAGATATTTTTGTGGAAGGTATGTTTTATGGTATTTTTACCACGGACGGCAATGTTATAGCATCTTCCACGCCGGTAACTGAAGATATTGTAAACGCGCTAAAATCTATGAACGGCAAACGCAGCGTGGAGGCTAAGTTTAGCGACGGCAAAAAGCATCTTATAACTACCAGCGTTATCAGCGCCACAGGCTGGATAGTTTATGTGCAGCAGCCTTCGCAAACCTGGACCAGGATTATCAGCAAAAACTCGGAATCCGTTTACATTGTACTTGGTATGATTGTGGGCGTAATAATATTTGTGCTGCTATTAAGTAAAGTTGCTATTAAACCTATTGTGCAGCCTATGAAGTTGTTGGAAGACGCCGCCGCCGCGCTTAGTAAAGGCCAGTACGATTACCTGCCTAAAATTGACAAAATACCTGACAATGAAGTGGGCGATTTGTTTAGCGCGTTTATAAAAATGTCGCAGTCTCTTAAGGAGCAGCGTGAAGATATTTTAAAAGCGGAAAAAAACCTTTCCGACACCAACGCCATACTTGAGCGTAAGGTGGAAGAACGCACCCGCGCGCTGGGCCGCGCCACAGACGCGCTGGTTAAAAAAGAACGTTTAGCCGCCATAGGTGAGCTGGCTTCTATTATCAGCCATGAAATAAGAAATCCGCTTGCCGTTATCAGCAATTCTTCTAAACTTATTAAAGCTATTGTGGGTGAAGAAAACCCCAAGCTGCAAAAGCAGTTTAATATTATAGACAGCGAGGTCCGCCAAGCCAACAGAATTGTTGAAGAAGTGCTTGGTTACGCGCGCGACAGAAAACAAATTTTAACTGAAGTTGACCTTAATACTTATGTTAAGGAGCTTATTGCCACGCAGCCTGTACCGGAAAATATTAAGGTAGAAACATTGTTAGACGAACAAAGCGCCGTTATTAAAATTGACGCCGAGGAAATGAAGCAGGCTTTACGCAACCTTATAGGCAACGCGGTAGAAGTTATGCCCAGCGGCGGTACGCTTAATATAGGCACTAAAGTAGGCAAAAAAGTTGTATGCATTTGCATAAGCGACGAGGGTGTAGGCATGGGTGAGGACACTCTGCTTAAAATATTTACGCCGTTTTTTACCACCAAAGCAAGGGGCACCGGCCTGGGCCTGGCTGTGGTTAAAAAAGCCGTGGGCAACAATAAAGGCAAAATGTTTGTAGAGAGCGAAAAGGGCAGCGGCACCAAGTTTAAAATATATCTTAGAAGGTAATTATGGAAAAACAAGCAAAAGTATTAGTGGTGGACGACGACAAAAACTTAAGGGAAACTCTGGCTGACCTGCTTGAGATGGAGGGCTACAGCGTGTATCAAGCCGGCGACGGCAAAGAGTGTTTGGACCTTGTCGCGTCCGAATTTTTTAACGTTATAATAATGGACTACAACCTGCCCGATGTGACGGGGCTTGAGATTATTAAACAAATAAGAACCTTTAACTCTGAAACGCAGATTCTTATGGTTACGGCGCACGCGTCTCTCAACGCTATGATAGGCGCCATGCAGGAGAGCGTGTATGACTTTCTTATTAAACCGGTGGATTTTGATTACCTTAAAAGAACAATTAAAAGAGCTTTAGAAAAGTTTTATTTGGAACAAAGCAACAAAGAACTTTTGCAGCAGCTTACCAAAAGTAACGAGGACCTTAAAAAGCTTGATAACATGAAGTCCAGGTTTTTCTCCATCGTCTCGCATGACCTGTCTAACTCTCTCATGACTCTTAAGATGAGTTTTGACATGTTCAAAAAGAAAATTGTGTTAGACGAAGACCAGACAAAAAAACTTGGTTTCATGCAGGAAAGTGTGGACCAGATAGAATTTTTAATACGTGACCTTGTGGACTGGGCGGCTATTGAAAGGGGCAAACTGAGAATAGAAATAAGACCTTTTAACCTTACCGCTGTCGTGCGCAACATTGCCGAGGTTTTTAAAGAAAAAGGCATAAGCACTAAAGGCGTTGCTGTTACGTTTGAGTCCGCCGGCGACATTACCGTCAGCGCGGACGAGAAGAGGATTAAGCAGGTAGTGTCAAACCTGCTGGAAAACGCTTTAAGGCATTCTGATAACAACGGTATGATTGAAGTAAAAATCAGTAAAATTGATGAAAAAAATGCTAAAGTATCGGTTAAGGATAATGGCGACGGCATCGACTCTAAGGACGCGCCGCAGCTTTTTGACAGTTTTTCCCAAATTGGGGAAAAGGGCAAAGTCGGCCGCTTAGGGCTGGGGCTTTCTATATCAAAAGATATTGTTACTAACCATGGCGGCAAAATTTGGGCGGAAAGTGAAGGCAAAGGTAAGGGCGCGACGTTCTCGTTTACCCTGCCGCTTTCCCATTAAAAAATTTAATACATCAAACGGAGCTCAATATTATGGCTGAGAAAAAAAAGAGAGTTAAAATAGTTATAGTGGACGACCAGACCCTTTTTAGAGAGGGTATTAAGGACGTTTTAACTGGAGAAAAATGGATAGAGGTTATTGGTGAAGGCGCCGACGGTGAAGAAGCCGTTGCGTTAGCCAAAAAGCTTAAACCGGATGTGATTCTCATGGACATTAAACTGCCCAAAATGGACGGTATAACAGCCACACGTAAAATACGTGAGGAAAACCCCGACATTAACGTTCTCATGCTTTCCAGCTTTGAGGACGAAGCGCACGTGCTTGACGCCATACAGGCGGGCGCTAACGGTTATTTGTCCAAAATGTTACCCGCGTCCGAACTTTTGAACTCTATCAAAACCTTCACCAGCGAAGGTCTTATGATACCCCAGCAGCTTATGGGCAAACTGCTACACGGGCTTAGAAAGATGGGCGACAACGGCACCCCGTCGCAGGCGCTTCTTACCAAAACAGAAATTAAAGTTATTGACCTGCTTGGCAAAGGCCTTAGCAATAAAGAACTGGCGACAGAGCTTAGCTGCAGCGTCAAAACTATTAAGAACCACCTTAACAGCGCGTTCCATAAACTGGGCGTAAGCAGCAGGACGGAAGCTGTGGTAAAGGCTATTGAAAAAGGTCTTATTTCGTCGGAAGACTCCAGAACCTGCTAGGAGTTACAATGCAGTTAAAAAAGTTTTTTGTTAAAGATAAAAAAGGTCAAAGCACTGTTGAGTTTATGTTGTTGCTCGGCACAGTGGTAAGTTTAATTTTGACCTTTTTTGTCTTATTTCACGAAAAGCTTGCGGGTATGTTTTTTTATCTTATAGGCGGGGTGCTTGGGTAATGATAGGTATATTTAGCACTATGCTTAACGGCTTACGCGGCAAAAGGGGGCAGTTTCTGCTTCCCGCGGTTATGCTTGTGCCTATAGTGCTGCTTATTATTTATCTTATTTACGAGACCGCCAAACTCTCCAGAGAAAAAATTAAACAACAGTTCGCCATAGACTCCTCGGTAGTGGTGGAGATGCAGCCCGCAGCCACCATTCTTAACGCTACCGCCTATATGAACGGCGCTATGCCTTACAGGCTGTTTAGAGGGGAGATGAACATTCCCATCCAGCACAAAGACGGCGGGGAAACTCTTACAATTTACGACTGGTTTTACCGCGGCGGCGCGTTCCCCGGCGCGGGTAATATGGATGATGAAGGCTCTTGGGCGCCTAAAGACACTGACCAGCAATGGGATATTAAGTACGCCGCGGGCATGCGCCCCGGCTGGGATAAAGAGGCCCCTACGCTTGATGAAGACGCCTGGTTAACTCTTACTGACCGTGAGATATCAGACAAATATTATGTTAACAGAACGGTGTTTGGCCAGTTTTTCAAAATGTACATGATTTATTATAACGTACTTGGCGATATACAGAAAGAGCAGTATAACGTTTATAAAGATTTATCTGAGAAACAAAGCTTTTTCAGGAAGTCATACTGTATGAATTTAGGTGAAGATGTTAACATGTCTATATGCGGTAAAGAGGGCGCGCGGTCGTTTAGCGGATTAAATATCAGGATGGATGAGATGCGCCTTAAAAAATTTATAGCCAACTATGCTGAACTTGAACAGTTTGGCACGCAATATTGGCACTTTGGCGCTATTGACCCGCCGACGCAATATGTCATATCGGACTATCATTCCGAGGATTCCGTTTACCAGTTTTCTTTTCCGGACGCGGGCTCAAGAACTGTACTTAAAAAAATGTACAGGGGTGTGGATGTTGTGCAGCCTTTTACGCCGCCTAACAACTATTTTAATATTAATCTTACCCGCTACAACCCGCGCGTAAGGGCAAAAGTTTCTATTCAGTGCGGTAACAAAAATAACAACTGCGTCTGGCCCAAACCCACGTCTAAATACCAGGTGAGGTTAGAGCCATGATAAGAAAGTATTTTGTTGTCAACCGCCGCGGTCAGGCCACAACAGAGGTTGTGCTGCTGCTGCCGTTATTTTTAATTTTTATACTTTTTATGTCCAAAATATTCGCGCTGCTGGTGCTGGTGCAAAAGATGGAAATTGCCGCCACTTATGCCGCGCGCCGCTGGCAGTTGGAGGCGCACCCGGACGAATACTACGCATCCGGCTGGGACAAAAACTTTTTACTTAAAGATATAGAAAAGTCAGTTTCTGAATACATCGGTTTTAACAATATGGCTACAAGAAACTTTTTAAGTTTAAGCACCATGAAGCTGGACGTTAAAAGAACGCAGGTATGGAACGAGATTATTTTAACCGTACACACCCGCCCCGTACGCGCGGGCATACTGTGCAACTACAATAAACATAAAATATGCGAAGACCAGCGTATTAGGGAAAACTGTTACCGCGGGTTCAGCTACCTGTGCGAAGCGGGCGGCCAACTGCCGCCTGTAAGAAAGTTTGTTTCCAACAGAGACAGGCCAAACTCCTTTGAACTTAATATAAGAAAAAGAAAATAATTAATATAAAAAAAATGCCCCGCTCAGTTTGAGCGGGGCATTTTAATTTCAAAAATATTTTACATTAAAAGCGGTACCATAACAAATGACAGCATCATGCCAAAACTATAGCTTGATATATTTGTTACCAGCGCCAGTAGTACAGAGTCGTGCAGGTTAATGCGGCGTTTGTTAAGCAGGTATATCAGCCCAACCTCAATTAAAAAGGTTAGTATCCATATAATATAAGACTGCGCTATATAGCGTGGCAGCAGAAACCATGTGGCGGGCAGCGTAAGAATGTTAGCTATCACTACTGCTTTCATTATAGAGAAAGGCTTTTTCATTACCGCTAAAAATGCCAGCGCGGCCAGAATTTCAAGTATAAAAGAGCTTACTACTGAAAATATAGTGTCCAGCTTAAGCATTTCACTTACGGTGTTGGAAGATTCTTTAAAAGATATTTTAAGGTCGTCGCCGTTTATATCAACGGTGTATTTAGAAAATATTTTTTCGTGCACTTTAAAAACATTGCTTTCTCTTTGTACTCCGTCTGAAAACATTACAAAAAGTTTAGCGTAAGGTTTAAAGTCATAGGTTACTGCGTGGCAGGTGTCGCGGTCGCAATAAAGCTTTTGCATGCCATAATGGCCGAGAGGTTCGCTTTTGTCGCACAGCGCGTCGGCGCATACAATAAGCTCTGAATATTCCGGCACAATTTGCAATTTCTCAGAGTTTTTGTTTGTGAAAATAAAGTCAATCTCGGGCTTTGGTGAAAAGTCAGCATGCGCGCACACAGCCGCCGTCATAAGTAAAAGGAATAGAATTTTCTTCATAAAACACCTTTGTATAAAATCTTATTTTTATTATATCATTATATAAAGAATAGGAGAATCAATATGTTCACAGATAAAGAATTGCAAAAATACGCCCAAGTGCTTGTCTGGGCGCTTAAACAGGCCAGGACGGGGAAATTTAAAAAATATGACTCAATTTTGGTGCGTTATGACGCCGCCGCCACAACGCTTGCGGACAGGGTGTTTGAAATACTTATTAAAGAAAAATTCAATCCTGTTTTACAAATGTTAAACTCAGAAGCCAGCGCCAAATCTTTTTATACATATGCTGACAATACCCAGCTTAAAAATATGCCAAAATGGGTGGTAGCGCAACAGGCAAGCCTTAACGGGCTTATAGCCATACACGCGCCGCAAAGCCTTACACATTTGGCCGCGGTTGACCCTAAAAAAATAGCGCTTGCCGCGCTTGCCAAAAAGGGTATTAGAGAAATTTTAGATAAACGTGAAGCGGCGGGGGATTTTGGCTGGACGCTGTGCAGTTTTCCTACCGAGGCGCTTGCCAAAAGCGCGGGCCTTACCGTGGCGCAGTACGCGGAGCAGGTTAAAAAAGCCGTTTACATTACCGAGCGCGACCCCATAGCCAAATGGCAGGAAATATTTAAAAGTATGAACGATATCGCCGCCTGGCTGGGCAGCCTTAAAATAGACACTATTAATACGCAAAGTAAAAATATGGATTTAACCGTTAAACTTGGTGAGCAGCGCAAATTTTTATGCGCGCGCGGCTGCAATATGCCGTCGTTCGAGATATTTACCTCGCCCGATTGGCGCGGCACAAAAGGCACGTATTTTGCCAATTTAAAGTCACTTAGAAGCGGGCAGATTATTGAAAATATTAAAGTAGAGTTTGCCAAAGGCCGCGTGGTAAAAGCCAAAGCAGCGAAAGGCGAGCAGTACCTTAAAAAAATGATAGCCATGGACGCCGGCGCGGCGCAGGTGGGGGAATACTCTCTTACAGACGCAAGAATGTCAAAGATAGACCGCTTTATGGCTGACACTCTATTTGACGAGAATTTTGGCGGTAAATACGGCAACTCGCACATAGCTTTGGGTTCCAGCTACGCAGATACCTTTGCCGGTGACGTAAGCAAACTTACCAAAGTAAAAAAGAAAGCGCTTGGTTATAATGACTCATCTTTACACTGGGACATTATTAACACAGAAGATAAAATAGTTAAAGCTACGCTAAAAAACGGCAAGGTGGTAACTATATACGAAAGCGGCCGGTTTAAGTATTAGTTAATCTTTCCCACTTTAGCTTGGGGGAGTATGTCAATGTAGGGGCGGATCTTGTGTCCGCCCTTTGCTAATTAAAAAACACCGTTCCTTTGGCAGTAAATATAATAACAGCTTTGCTTGGGGGCCTCACGCCCTTACAGGCCTGAGGGCGCTGCAATAATATATAAAAATACCGCACCGGAGTTAAGCCCGGCGCGGTATTTTATTTTTTATAAATTTATCAATCCAACAGCCAATAGCCGTCATCGTCTTTTTTTGCGCCGATTGTTTTGCAAATACTATCATTATCACCGTCTAGCGACTGGCAGTGGTACCGGTTGCTGTAAATGGGGTCCGTGCCACCATCATAGGCAGGTGTAAAATACTGCACAATATAGCCGCGTTTGGTATTTTCCGCTATTATAGATAGTCCGCATAACCCGTTGCTCCCGCAAATAGCTTCATCTATATAATAGGTAAAATTTTTTGACGTCGGTTTATCTATCCCGCCCATGGCGTATAACTCGTCTTCGGAAGCGCGTGAGGCGGTTTCATAGTCAGACATAAACGCAAAGTCCCCCGCAGAGCCCAGCGCTCTTAATACTGTTTTAGCTTCCGCTATGCGGGATTTTTCCACAGCTTTGGTATACTGCGGCAAAGCGATTGCCGCAAGTATGCCTATAATAAGTACTACTACCAAAAGTTCAATCAGTGTAAAACCTTTCTTCATTTTTTATCTCCTTGAATTTACCAGCATTGCCCCGCGCCTGCTTCGTACGCGTATCCGGACCCTTTGCAAATACTTTCGTATTTATCGTCGTCATAAGAACACTTTATTTCGCCTGTTGTGTCGTCCACATATAAGCAAAGCATACAGTTAAAACTTGTTGTACAGTCCGCGCCGCCGGGGCCGGTGTTTCTGCGGTAAGCCACAGGTGTGCCGCCCGGGGAGTAGATTACTGCGTAAAGGAAGTTTTTAGTTTGCACAAACTGTGTGCCTATTTTTGTGCCGGGCAGGTCTATATCCAAATCATCAATTGTAGGCGCGGATATTTGATAAGGGGTTTCCGGGTTAATGGGGCCGCCTTGCGCCAGGTCATAAATTTGGCCGGCGTCTTTAATTGTTTTAAGCATAAGTCCGGCTTCGGCCAGACGTGACTTTTCCACCGCTTTTGTATACTGCGGCAAAGCAATTGCGGCAAGTATACCTATAATAAGTACCACTACCAATAACTCAATCAGTGTAAAACCCTTTTTCATATTTTATCTCCTTAAGACAATAATCCCCCAGTACAGGGGGATTATTATATAACAACAAATTTATTTATTTCTTGGCGAATTTGGCCAGCGCCATAGCCGCGCCAAAAACTTTGCCCCATGTGCCCGAGAGCGACAGTGTAATAGTTTCCAACAGTTCAAATGTTTTGCTGGTGCGTTCTACCTGCTCGTTGGCGTTTAGCACTAAAAGTTCTACAGACTCGGCCGTTTCTCTTGCTTGTATAAGAAATTTTACCGCGTAAATTATTAAAATTACCAACGCTACCGTAAGTACCCCTGCGCAAATTTGATAAACCAACATAAGCCCCTCCCGCCGTATATATTTATACGTATAATAATATTAAACAAGTTTCCGCCCCCGCAGTCAATATAAAAATGAGCCAAAGTCAAATTTTAGACGGCGCGGCCCCAAACTACGTGCCAAACTTTACCCCCGCTGTATAGGGGATTTGCAATTTTCCCGCATATTTGCGAAAATTAGAAAAGAAAACAAAACCTGCAACAGTTTTCAGCATTATATTAAGAAAAGGAAGTCCCCTCATGGAAAAGTCCGACATAATTATAAGCATTGTTAAAAGAGACGGAACCACACAGAAATTCGACTCTAAAAAAATTACGCGCGCCATACAAAAAGCAGGCGAGGCCACCGGTGAATTTACCAAAGAAACAGCGGATAAACTTACAATAAGAGTGGTAAATATTATACAGCAGCTTTACTCTGACGTCGCCCCAAACGTTGAAAACGTGCAGGACATTGTGGAAGACGTTCTTTTAACATCTAATTTTCATAAAACAGCCAAAGCTTATATTCTTTACAGAGACCAGCACTCTAAAATGAGGGAAATTACCTCCAAGTTCAACGTGGACCTGGTGGACCAGTATCTTAAAAAAATGGACTGGCAGGTAAACGAAAACAGTAATATGAGCTACTCTCTGCAGGGGCTTAACAACTACATTTCTTCAGAAATCAGCAAAGTATACTGGCTTAACAAAATTTACCCCGATACCATCCGCAAAGCGCACCAAGAAGGCGCTTTTCATATACATGACCTTGGCCTTTTGGGCGCGTACTGCGTGGGTTGGGACTTGCAGGATTTGCTAACGGTAGGTTTTAAAGGCGTGGCAGGCAAGGCGGAAAGTAAACCCGCCAAGCATTTACGCACCGCTCTTGGCCAGATAGTAAACTTTTTTTACACTTTACAGGGTGAATCCGCCGGCGCGCAGGCGTTTTCTAACTTTGACACGCTGCTGGCACCGTTTATCTACTATGATAAGCTCAGCTATAAAGATGTAAAACAGGCTTTGCAGGAGTTTTTATTTAACGTAAACGTGCCTACCCGCGTCGGTTTTCAAACTCCGTTTACCAACCTTACTATGGACCTTAACGTGCCGTCTTATTTTAAAACGCAGCCCGTTATAATAGGCGGTAAGCTGATGGATAAAACGTATGGCGAGTTTCAGGCGGAAATGGACCTGCTTAACAAAGCTTTCTTGGAAATTATGCTTGACGGCGACGCTAAAGGCCGCGTGTTCACCTTCCCCATACCCACATACAACGTAACTAAAGATTTTGACTGGGATAACCCGCAGCTTGACCCGCTGTGGGACATTACCGCCAAATACGGTATACCGTACTTTGCCAACTTTATTAACTCTGACATGAGCCCCGAGGACGCCAGGTCTATGTGCTGCCGCCTTAGGATTGATAACAGAGAGCTTAAAAAACGCGGCGGCGGCCTGTTTGGCGCGGCGCCGTTAACGGGCTCCATAGGCGTGGTTACTATTAACATGCCAAGGCTCGGCTACCTGGCTAAGGACGAGGAAGACTTTTTTAAACGCTTAGAAGAACTTATGGAACTGGCCAAAGACAGCCTTGAAATTAAACGCAAAATTATTGAGCGTTTTACCGAGGGCAACCTTTACCCTTACATGAAGTTTTACCTGCGCGTAGTTAAAGAACGCTTTAATCAGTACTGGAAGAACCACTTCTCCACCATAGGTTTAGTGGGCCTTAACGAAGCGTGTTTGAATTTACTTGGCGAAGATATAGGCACGGAGCGCGGCCGCAAGTTTAGCGAGCGTGTGCTTGATTATATGAGAGAAACGCTGGTCAGGTTCCAGCAGGAAACGGACAATAACTATAACCTGGAAGCCACGCCCGCCGAGGGCACCTCGTACCGCTTAGCCAGACTGGACAAAACACAGTATCCTGACATTATTGTGGCTAACGAGGCGCAGGTAAAAAAAGGCAGCGAACCTTTCTACACCAACTCCAGCCAATTACCGGTTAACTATACAGACGACTTGTTTGAATTCCTTGATTTGCAGGATTCTTTACAGGGCAAATACACGGGCGGCACGGTGCTGCACATTTACATGGGCGAGAAAGTTAAAGATATTAAGGCGCTTAAAACGCTTATTAAAAAAGCGTGTGAGAACTATACATTGCCTTACTTTTCTATCACGCCAACCTTCAGCGTCTGCCCCAAGTGCGGCTATCTTGAGGGCGAGCATAAAGAATGCCCCAAGTGTAAAGAAGAAGCGGTGGAAGACTTGGAACGCAGGATTAAAATGCTGGAAGAGCAGCTTTACGCAAGGCAGTAATAAAATTAGCGGCTTGTACGTCTGAAATTTTGCATTAATGTTTACTTTTAACGGGTATTTTTGATTAAAACAACTAATTAAAAATACCTGTTGAATGAAACTGGCAAAACAGATAAAATGAAACAAGAGATTTAAGATTTTTACAGTTTTATATTCAATAGTACCACGGGGGGACTAACTTATGACAGCAAAAGAAAGAACAGCCTTAGAAACCGAACTTGCCGCTTGCAAAGCGCAGCTTAGCGAGGTAAAAGGCTCTAAATGTGAAGTATATTCCAGAGTTTGCGGCTACCTTAGGCCTATTACAAACTGGAACCACGGTAAAAAAGAAGAATTCGGCATGAGAAAGTTCATGTCAGTTTGCAAATAAATTTATCCGCTTTTAACTTTAACGTCATAGCGCGTTAAAGTTAAAAGCCATACAATCCTGCTGCAGTACCAAATTAACCTAAACTTTTAGTTTTAAATTTGAAAAACTTAATCTTACTTAAGTTTTAGCGGTTACTCGTAATTTGATATATTTTAGGACGTAAAATGAAGATAGGCGGTTTGATAAAAACATCTTTGGTGGATTACCCCGGTAAAGTTGCGGCTGTAGTGTTTACCCAGGGTTGTAATCTGCGCTGCCCCTATTGTCATAACCCGGAACTTGTTTATCCTAATATGTTGTTGGAGCCTTACGACGAGGCGGAAGTACTGTCTTTCCTGCAAAAACGCGTTGGTATGCTGGACGGAGTGGTTGTGTCGGGCGGCGAGCCGGCCATGCAGCCTGATTTGCTTGATTTTCTTGCTAAAGTTAAGGCGATGGGTTATAAAATAAAGCTGGACACCAACGGCACTTACCCGGGCGTAATTAAGCAGGTTATAGCGCGCGGCCTGGCAGATACTATAGCTATGGATTTAAAGGCCCCTTTTGCCAAATATAACGCCATTGCGGGCGTAAAGGTAGACACGGGCCTTATATCTGAAACCATGGCTATTATTATAGAAAGCGGCATTGATTACGAATTTAGAACAACTTACGACAAAACCATACTTAACGAGGGCGACATTAAAGAAATCAAGTCACTTGTCCCCGATGAGCAGCACTTTACTCTGCAAGAGTGCCTGCCAGTAGAAGAAAAACCAGTTTTAAAGATAATAAAATAAAGGATTTGCTTTTAAGCAAATCCTTTTTAAATTTCTATAATTCTACGTTTGTCATCAGTATATCCGGGTAATCACTAAAAACCCCGTCTACGCCCATTTTATCCAGCTTAACAATTTTGCTATAAGAGTTAACGGTGTACACAAATACTTTCATGCCGTGCGCGTGTGCTTCTTTTACTATCTTTTTGGTGACAATGTCTTTTGACATGTTAACGCTGTAAGCGTCCAAAGCGTCGGCGGCGTCTATGTCAAAGCTTCTCATAAGCACGCCTATTTTTATTTTGGCGTCCAGCGCTCTAACGCGCTGTAAAGTGGGGTAGTCAAAAGAGGAAATTACAATTTTGCTTTTAAATTTCTCGCCGTAGCCGTTAAGCATATCCATTACCGCTGTTTCAATGCCGGGGTAAATGCCGCCGTCATTTTTTATTTCTATATTAAGCGCGGCGTCTTCGGGCAAATAATCCAACAGAGATTTTAATGTGGTTAAATTAAGCTTAGACTGGGCGGTATCTTTTATGATATTGCCTTGATATTTATAATCATGTATAAGCACCAGCACGCCGTCTTTGGTCATTTGCACGTCGGTCTCAAAAAATTTATTTCCAAGCGCGGTAGCATAGCGGAAAGCGTTAAGCGTGTTTTCCGGCTGGTGCCCGCTGGCGCCGCGGTGCGCTATTATTTGAATATCAGGCACTTTCATTATAGGGCCGGCTGACATGGCGGCGGCTGGTATTGTTAACGCAAAACAAAGTACTGCCAATATAAATTTTTTCATAATCCTCACAGTTTACTTTCGTATACGCGGTAACGTCTGTTGGACAGGCGGCAGCCGCTTTCTTTTACTACTGTTGTAATATCTTTGTTATCTTCCAGCATCCAGCTGAGTTCGGCCATGTTGTAGCCCACTTCCTGGCCGTGCTCTACTATATGTTTTATTAAAATAAGGTCCAGGCCCCTGCGGCGGTACTCCGGCAGTACCCCTAGCATTATCAGGCGGCAGTGTTTTATTTTGCGCCACGCTAAAAGAGCGCGCACAAGGCGCAGCGGGTTAAGTATACTGCCTTTTAAAACTTTTAAAACTTGGTTCATGTTAGGTATAGAAATATAAAAGCCCGCCGGCACGCCGTCCACTTCGGCAATGGCGGTAATTTCTGTGTTTACAATGGGTTTAAGCTGGCGGGCGGTTTCCATAATCTCGGCCTCGCTTATCGGTAAAAAACCCCAGTTTTGCGCCCAGGATTTGTTGTAAATATCACGCACTATCATAACTTCGGCGTTAAAATTTTTAATGTCTATGGGGCGTATTTTTACGCCGCCTTTAGCGGCTGCGCGGTCAACAATTTTGGCAAAACGGGGGCTAAACTGGTCTTCACCGGTTCTTTCAAAAGCAATTAAATCTTTAGCCTTTGTGAACCCGGCAGACTCCATAAGTTCATTATAATACGCATAGTTGTAGGGCATCATTATAAAAGGGTGCTCGTCAAAGCCGGCGACAAGCATGCCGCAGGTGTGGTTGGTAGACGGGTTAAACGGGCCGCGTATTTTATCCATCCCCTTTTCTTTAAGCCAAGTTTTAGCAGCGTTTAAAAGAGCGTCAGACACTTTTTTATCGTCTATGGTATCAAAAAAACCAAACATGCCTGTGTGCTCGCGCCAGTATTCATTGTGCGTATGGTTGATGAACGCGCAAATGCGGCCGACAACTTTTTTATCGCGGTAAGCCAGAAAAAGTTTTTTGGTGGCGTGATTCCAAAACGGGTCTTTGGCAAACAGGTGCTTGGCGTCCATCTTAAGGTCGCCCACCCAAAATTTATCATTCTTATATAACTTGTAGGGGAAGTTTATAAACCGGTTAAAGTTTTTTTTGTTTACGGGTATTATTTCAACGCTCATAATTGTCCTCTAGAAAGCGCCGTTAATTATTGGCAGGAACGGCACGGTGCCTTTGGCATGATAGTTAAACGGGCCTATCTGCACGCCTTTTTTTATTTCACCGGCGTAGTTAAACACGCCAATTTGCACGCCGGTAAGTACGGTTGTTGTATTAAAAAAACCTATTTGTACGCCGTCTATTAAGTTGGTTCTGTTTATAAAACCTATCTGCGCGCCGTTAAAAGCGCCGCTTGCGTGATAGACGGAAGAAAAGTTAAACGCGCCCAACTGCAGGCCCGATGATTCGCGCATATTAATATTGGCCACCGCTATCTGCAGGCCTTTCATATAAGAAGAGGCGTTTATTAAAGCCGATATTGAAACACCGTGGGACTGCTCATGGTTAAGCGTAGCTAATGATGCTATCTGCAGCCCGTTCATGCGGCGCGCGCCGCCAAACATGGCAAATAATTGTACTCCGTTTAAGGCGTGTGTGTCGGGCGCTAGAATGCCGGTGTCCAAACCATAGACATTATAGAAATTCCACGGCACGCTGTATACGGGGGTAAGGCTGAATTTAAAGGGGGTTATTTTGGTATATTTATTATCAGTGTTTTCCTGTGCGTATATCGCGGCGGCGGAGAGTATAAAAATTAATAAAAATAAAAATTTCTTCATACCAGATTATAACAAAATAAGAAGAGAAAGCAGGAGTATTTATTTAGGGAAAAAGTTATAAAAAACCAAATAAACTTGTTGTAGGGGCGGAGCTAGTCTCCGCCCATTGTTATTTTATTCTCAGTAAATAGGACGCGAGCATTGCGAGTTGTAAATATATAGTTATTAAATAAAGTCATATTTAGTTTGCGCGTAAGTGCGTTGAAGTAAATGTCTGTAGTTTAAAAATGTAAATTATGTTATGTAAGCCGAGTAGCGGCGCGGCGGGCGGATACAAGATCCGCCCCTACATTTTTTATAAAGTAGATTCTCATGGCGCTATGGCGCGGCTCAGGATGACTTTATTTATATGACAAAATAAAAACCCCCGCAATTCTGCGGGGGTTTAAAACTATTATATTCTATTTTATTATACCAAGCGCTTTGCCTGCGGCGGCGAAAGCTTCCGCTATCTTATCTACTTGCTCCTTGGTATGCGTGGCCATAAGAGTTACTCTTATAAGCGCGCGGCCCGGGGGTACCGCTGGGCTGACAACGGGGTTTACAAATACGCCCATTTCGTTAAGCGCCTTCCACATTTTAAAGCAGTTCTCATTGCTGCCTACCACTACGGGCAGTATTGGTGTTTCGCTCTCGCCAAGGTTAAAGCCAAGCTTTGCCAGACTTTCTTTAAGATAGGCTGTTTTTTCAAAAAGCGAATCGCGCCTTGAAGTGTCGTTCTCAATTAAATCTAAAGCTTTTGATATTGAGGCTACGCATACGGGCGGCAGAGCGGCTGAAAATATTTGGCTGCGGGCGTTGTGGCGCAAGTAGTGTATAACGTCAGCGTCACCCGCTACAAAGCCGCCTACTGAGGCAAATGTTTTAGAGCATGTGCCTACCACAAGGTCAACCTCGCCGTTTTCAAGGCCAAAGTGTTCGCATGTGCCGCGGCCTGTTTTGCCGAGAATGCCTGTGGCGTGCGCATCGTCTACTATAATTCTGGCGCCGTATTTTTTGCCCAATCTTACAATTTCAGGCAACGGTGTAATATCGCCCTCCATACTGAACACGCCGTCTACAATTATAAGTTTGCCTTTAGCGGGGTCAATTTTGGCAAGCACCTTTTCTAAATCTTCCATGTCATTGTGTTTGAACCTTACCATCTCACCCTCAGACAGTTTTACGCCGTCTAAAATGCTGGCGTGGTCCAGTTTATCTACAATGGCTACGTCGCCTTTTTTTAGCAGCGCGCTTACTACGCCCAGGTTCATTTGGTAGCCTGCGGCAAAAACTAAAGCGGCTTCTTTTCTTTTAAATCTTGCTATCTGTTCTTCCAGTTTATCATGGTAAATTGTGTTGCCGTTTAGCAGCCTGCTGCCGGCGCAGCCTGTGCCAAATTTTTCTACCGCTTCTGCGGCGGCCTTTTTCATTTCCGGGTCATTAGCCAGGCCTAAATAATTGTTAGAGCCCGCCATAATAAATTTTCTTCCGTTTAACATCACTTCAGGCGCCTGCGCGGATTCTATCGGTTGGAAGTACCCGTAAACCCCCATCCTCATTATCAGCCTGGCTTCTTTAAATTCATAACACTTCTCAAAAATATCAGACATAATTACTCACCTATGATTTTATTTTACCGATTAAATTTGTGGTAGAACGTCCTTTTAAAAGAGAAAAACGCACAACTTTCTGCGCGAATTCGCGCCCTACAATTTCACACGCTTTATAGTCCCCGCCTTTTACAAGCACATCGGGGCGTACAAGCTTAATTAAATTATAAGGGGTGTCTTCGCCAAAGAAAGCCACCGCGTCTACTGATTCTAACGCGGCGCATACAAGCGCTCTGTCAGATTGTTTATTTACAGGTCTGCTCGGCCCTTTAAGGCGTCTGACTGACGCGTCCGTATTAAGACCTAAAATAAGCACATCGCCTTTAGAACGCGAAAACTCCAGCACGCTTACGTGGCCCGCGTGCAAAATATCAAAGCAGCCGTTAGTAAACACTATCTTCTTGCCTTGTTTTTTGCATTTAGCCACAAAAGCCGCCAGCGCGGTTTTGCTTAATATTTTAGTTTTTGCTTTTCTCATTTTTAAACATTCTCTCTAAAAGGCCTGTGTCCATATTGCCTTTCACAAAGTCTTCGTTATTTAAAATCTTATTGTGAATACTTATTGTCGTTTTTATGCCGCCCACGGTAAACTCTTCCAGGCAGCGTTTTGCTCTTACAATGGCCTCGGCCCTTGTGGGCGCCCATACTATAAGCTTGGCTATTAAACTGTCGTAGTAGCTGGGTATGGTGTAGTTGGTGTACATATGCGTGTCTACGCGCACGCCTAGGCCGCCCGCCGGTATCCACTCTGTTATAGTGCCTGGGGAGGGGACGAAATTATTCTCGGCGTCTTCGGCGTTAATGCGGTGCTCTATGGCGTGGCAGTTAATTTGCAAAGCTTCTTTTTCCGTTAAAGAAAGCGGCATGCCTTGCGCTATTTCCACCTGCATTTTTACAAGGTCATGGCCGCACACCATTTCAGTCACAGGGTGTTCTACCTGTAAGCGGGTGTTAACTTCCATAAAATAAAAGTTTCTGTCCTGGTCCATCAAAAATTCTACCGTGCCCACGCCTGTGTAATGGCAGGCCCTTATCATTTTGCTTGCGGCGTCCGCAAGGCGCTTTCTTACTTCGGGCGTTACAAAAGGCGACGGGGATTCTTCCACTAACTTTTGGTGCCTGCGCTGCATGCTGCAATCACGTTCGGCAAAAGAAAGTACTTTGCCGTGCGCGTCAGCCGCTACTTGCACTTCTATATGGCGGGGGTTTAAAACTAATTTTTCAAAATATACTCTGTCGTCGCCAAACGCGGCCTTGGCCTCGTTCTGCGCCATTTGTAACATATTGTCTAAATCTTCTAATTTGGTAACGGCCCTCATACCTTTGCCGCCGCCGCCCATGGTGGCTTTAATCATTATGGGGAACCCTATTTTCTTAGCTACTTCCCTGTAATTTTTGCCTACTATACCGTCAGAACCGGGTATTACCGGCACGCCCGCTTTTACCGCTATATCGCGCGCGGCGCTTTTTACGCCAAGCTGCTCAATAGCGTCAGGCGTAGGGCCTATAAAAACTATGCCAGCTTTGCTTACAGCGGCTGAAAATTTGGGGTTTTCTGAAAGGAAACCGTAGCCCGGGTGCACGGCGTCGGCGTTGGTTATTTTAGCGGCTGACACAATGGCGTCTATGTTAAGGTAAGATTCTCTTGACGGGGCGGGGCCTATGCAAACGGCTTCATCCGCCGCGCGTACGTGCAGTGAATCTCTGTCCGCCTCTGAATATACAGCTACTGATTTTATGCCCATCTCTTTAAGTGTGCGGCAAATACGTACGGCGATTTCGCCGCGGTTGGCAATAAGTACTTTATTAAACTTTTTAATTTTCATCTAAACCATGCTCCTAGGATTCAATAAAAAATAAGGGCTGGCCGTAGTGCACGGGTTTACCCTCTTCTATGGAGATTACTCTTAATACGCCGCTTACAGGCGCTAAGACGTCATGGTTTTTAGAAGGCATTTCTATGGTGCCTAGTATGTCGCCCTCGGCTACTTTTTGCCCTTCCGCAATTACTTTGGCCTTGCCTTTTATTGTGCGGTGGTAAATGCCTACCGCCGGAGATGTGACTGGTGTTAAATTACATTCAAAATTGGTTCCTGCCGCCGGCGCTTCTATTGTTTTAATTTCAATATTCTGGCCGTCTTTTTTATAAACAAATTCAACTATATCAGTTTCTTTCAGCCAGGTTGTTATTTGCGTAAGGGTCTTAGTGTCCATACAAACCTCTTTAAAATTAAGTATATACAAATGATACCATTTTCAAATGCTAAATAAAATAAGCTAGGGGGTGGTTAATGGCTTGTTTTTTCGCTTTGCGTCCGTTTATCGTGTCGCTCTCTGCGTTTGCTTAGTTTTCATCAGCGGTATAAATTTTCTTCGGATTTTGGCGGATTTTTGGTTTTTCTACTTCCACCACACCCACCGTGTTCCCGCACCAAGTGTGCCGGAAGTAGAAAAACCAAAAATCCGCTCAAACTCCTGTGAAAATTTTGTTCTATAATGGCACTTATTTATAAAATAAAAAACCCCCGCGTTGGCGGGGGTTTGGTTTAAATCTTATTTGCTTTGGGTTTGTGCCGCGGGGGCTTTGTAATTATCTATTACAGAGCTGGCGCCGCGTTTGCCTGAAATCATGGTAAGTGATATTGATGTGCAAAATATAATTATGGCAACCGCCGCTGTAAATTTGTTAAGAACGTTAAACGCTGTGGGGCCGGCAAAAATATTGTCACCGCTGCCCGCACTGCCGCCAAATAAACCAGCCGCAGAACCTTTGCCGCTTTGCATAAGTACTGATAAAATTAAAAGCGCGCACGCTATAAAGTGGATTACTAAAATAAAAGTATACATTACTAAGACCTCGCCAAAATCAATTTTCTATATTGTACTATTTTTTTGTTAAGTGTTACAGCAGTGTTTTAAGGAAGGCCGCTATCTCCACGCCGCCCTCTAGGTCACGCCCTGTATAGCCGTTCTCATCAACTACGTGGCACAGGTGGCGGCCCTGGTTTATAAGAGACAGGTCATTAGCTATTACGTAGTCTAAATTATTTTTGGCGCATAATGCGGTGGCCACGCTGATAATATGGCTTTTGGTTACATTGTCTAAAAGTTTAAACCCTACAAGCTTTGCGTTTGGAAACCATGTGCGTAAGTTTGAAATTATTTTTGGCGTTAGGCCAAGTTTAACTGTAAGGTTAGGCTCGTAAGAAGATATTTTTGTGTGGGAGTTTACGGCGCACTCTGGGGCGGTCAGATGTTTGAGTATGGCTTGGCGCCTGAGCGCCGCGTCAGCGGCGCAAACGGCCGGGTCCGCAGTTAGTTCATCGGCCAGCATTTCCATTGTGAACACGGCGTCCGCCTTATAGTCACCCACCGCGCTGTTATGCACAACCAGGTCAAAGTGTTGGCCTGCCATGGCGGCAAGCGCGGCCAGCATATCCTGCGTTGTTTCTATAACGGTAAAAGCGCAAGATTCTAAACCGTATTCTTTAAACAAAACATCCCGTGTTAAAAATTTGTTGCCCACCAGGTGCACTTCATGCCCAAGGTCTTTAAAGTGGCGTGCTATCTCAAGCCCCGTGCGGCCGCTGGACATATTGGTAATTTTCATTACCTCGTCTATATATTCATTGGTGGGGCCGGCGGTAATTAAAATTTTACTCATATCTTAAAGCGTCTATCGGGTTAAGTTTGCTGGCTTTGTACGCAGGGTAAAAACCAAAGGTTATACCTATAGCCGCTGATACGAAAAATGACAGCAGTATAGAAGACAGCGTGATATCCACCGTCATCCCGCCAAAAGATTGTATGGCTTTTGCTATAGAAATACCTAAAATAATACCCGTAATACCGCCAAGCAGCGAGAGTATTACTGATTCCATTAAAAACTGCATGCGTATATCCCATACATTTGCGCCTATGGCCATGCGTATGCCTATTTCTCTTGTGCGTTCTGTGACAGACACAAGCATAATGTTCATAATGCCTATGCCGCCAACCAAAAGCGATATGGAAGCGATTGCCGCCAGCAGCAAGCTCATTGTTGTGGCTACGCCTTGCATAGTCTCCAGCATTTGGGCTAAGTTTCTGATAAAAAAGTCGTCGGGCTGTCTGGCCGTAAGTCTGTGGCGCTGGCGCATAAGTTTGGTAACTTCTGTTTCTGTTTCTTCAATTTGGTCAAAGCTTCTGGCTTTAATTGTAATAACCTGTACGTATTTAGGGCGGTTGGCGGCGTAACCCATTTTGGTTTGCATTGTGCTTAACGGGATTATGGCGCCGCTGTCAGGGTCAAAACCCCAAGAACCTTCGCCAACTTCATCTAATAAACCTATTACTCTATAGATAATACCGTCAATACGTACGTTTTTGTCTATAGGGTCCATATCGGCAAAAAGTTCTTTGGATGTCTCGCTGCCTAAAATACATACTGTGCCGGCAGACGCAAGTTCCGCCTCTGAAAATGTGCGCCCGCGGCCCACTGTCCAGGGCTGCACGTTGAATGCTGTGTTGGTGGTACCCATAACGCGTATTATGGTGCCCACATTATTATTAACTATGTTTTTGCCGCTGGCAGTTATATAAGGGTAAGCAGCTTCTACGGTGGAAATTTCCCTCTGTATAGCTTCAACGTCATCGGTAGTTAAATATTTAGCCTGGGAGGAAAACGTAAACCCGCCGCCGCTGGCAAAGCCTGCCTGCAGGTTAATAATGTTAGAGCCCATTTTTGCCACTCTGTCTGAAATATCTTTACTGGCGCCCGAACCTACAGCCGTCATGGCGATGACTGACGCCACGCCTATAATAATACCCAAACTGGTAAGCGCGGAGCGCATTTTATTGGCCCAAATAGCTTTAACCGCTATGCGGATAACGGTGTAGGTGGTAACAAAGTTAAGCATTGTCGTCCTCCGTTTTCTCAAGAGGTTTGCGCGGTTTTTGCGTTTGGTCTTCTACAATTTTACCGTCTAAAAAGCGTACTACCCTTTTGGCGTATTGGGCGATATCATTTTCATGCGTGATAACGATAACAGTCTTTTTAAACTCGCTGTTAAGGCGGCTGAAAAGCGACATTACCTCATGGCTGGTTTTGGTATCCAAGTTGCCTGTCGGTTCGTCGGCAAAAATAATAGGCGCGTCGTTAACCAAGGCGCGGGCTATGGCCACACGCTGCTGCTGCCCGCCAGAAAGCTGGCTGGGCACGTGGTCAAAGCGGTTGGCAAGGCCAACTTGTGATAATGCGTGCATGGCGCGTTCGCGCATTTGCGCGGGGGGATTCTGTTATAAATCATGGGGAGTTCAACGTTTTCTAACGCTGTTGTGCGGGAAAGTAAGTTAAAACCCTGAAAAACGAAACCTATTTTCTGGTTTCTTATGCTGGCCAAATCAGGCAGAGATTTTGAAATAATATCTATGCCGTCCAAATGGTACGCCCCGCTGGTGGGTTTGTCCAAACAGCCAAGTATGTTCATGCAAGTGCTTTTACCGGAACCGCTGGGGCCCATGATGGCAACAAATTCCCCTGCGTCTATGGTTAAAGACACGTCGTTAAGCGCGTGTACTTTAACCTCACCCAGTTCGTATATTTTAAATAAATTTTTAATCTCAATAAGCGCCATAATTAAACCCTTTTGTTAAACTTTTTTAACTTATCTCCTGCCGCCTCTGCCAGGCGCGGCGAATAAGCTTTTTGTCTGTTTGGCGGTGGTGGATTCCGATATAATAGCTTCCTCACCCTCACTGATGTCGCCGGACATTATTTCGGTATTTTTATCGTCCATAATACCGGTTTTAATATCTATGCGCTCGGGGCCGTTTTTGGTAAGCAGCCAAATGCCTTGTGAGCGGTATTTTTCTGTAGACGCTTTGGGACTGTAGCGCAGCGCGGCGTTGGGCGCCAACAGGACGTCTTCTTTTTGCTGTGTAACAATGGTTACGTTTGCCGTCATGCCGGGTTTAAGTTTAAGCTCGGGGTTGTCCACAAGTATTACCACTGTGTAGGCCACCATGCCCTGCACTGTCTCGGGCGATAAACGCACCTGGTTTACCTTACCTTTAAAGTTGGCTGTGGGGTAACCGTCAATTGTAAACGTAACGTCTTGGCCTTCTTCTACTTTAATAATGTCGGCCTCGCTGACTTTTACTTCTATTTGCATTTTGGTTAAATCTTGCGCCACTAAAAATAATGTAGGCGTGTTAAAGCTGGCCGCCACCGTCTGCCCGAGGTCAACCGAGCGGGATATAACAATGCCGTCTACAGGTGAAGTAATTTTGGTATAAGCTAAGTCTGTTTTGGCTTTTTCTAAACTGGCCTGGGCCTGAATGGTGCTGGCCTTGTTGGTAAGGTAAGTTGTCTCGGCCTGGTCAAGCTCGCTCTTGGAGACAAAATTTTCTTTGTAAAGCTCTTTGTAGCGGTCATATGTGCGCTGTGAGTTGGCAAGCTCGCTCTGCGTTTTCATGAGCGACGCTTCCTGCTGCAGTACCTGCTGTTTTAACGTAGCGGGGTCAATTTCCGCAAGCAGCTGGCCCATTTTTACCGGGGTGTTATAGTCCACATACATTTTATATATAGTGCCGGAAACCTGCGTGCCAACCTCTGTCTGCGCGACGGGGTTGATAGTGCCGCTGGCTTCTACCACTTCTTTAATAGAACCTTTGGTAATTGCCGCGGTTTCGTAGTACATTTTCTCGCCGCCGCTAAATATTATTATAAGGATAATAATAACTACAGGCGCTAAAACTAAAGCTTTTTTAAACAAGCTTAACCCTAAAAACCATGCCAATAATGATTTAAGTTTTTGTCCAAACCCTTTTTTATTTTCTTTTTTCATATTATCTCTTTCCCATTGATTTTAAAATATAAGCTTTTGCTATCTGGTAATCCGCTAAAGATTTGGCGTAAGACAACTCTGCCTCGCTGTAAGAAGACTCGGCGTCTTTTACCTCAATACTGTTACCTATGCCCACTTTGTAGCGGCCGTTGGCAAGCTCTAAATTTTCTTTGGCTTTTTCCACGTTAAGTTTAGATACGGGTATAGCTTCTTCCGCCTGCGTTAAGTTGGCGTAGGCCTGCGTAAGGTCTTTCATAATAGACTGGCGCACAGCTTCCTGCGTGTACTGGTTAGCCATAAAAGTGGCTTTTAATTCTTCCACTCTTTTAGTTGTGCTTAGGCCGTTAAATATTGACCAACTGGCGCTGAGGCCCACAGAGCCGTTTTCTCTGCTTAAACTGGTGGACCCGCTTACCCCGTATGAGGCGCTTGCGTTTATTTCAGGCAGATAATTGGTGCGCTGCGCGTTTAAAGTAGCTTTGGACGCTTCGGTTTTGGCTACTGCGGCGGCTAAGTCCGGCCTGTTTTGATAGGCTGTGGTTAGGGCGTATTCGGCCGAAATTTCGTACTTTTCTGATTCAAGGTCGTCATCCACAGAGTAAAGTTCCAGCTTTTTAAGGCCCATAAGGCTGTTAAGCGTGGCGTAAGATGTTTTAACATTATTATAAGCTTTAATAAGGTTAAGTTTAGCGTTGTTAAGGTTAACTTCGGCGTTTGTAACGTCTATTTTAGAACGTATGCCTACCTTGTAAAAGCTTTGCGCCTGGGCAAGCTGTTGTTCATATTGCTGTACGGAGGTTTTGTAAACTTCTACGCTTTTTATGGCGTAAACTAAATTGTAATAGGCTTCTTTAACGTCGTAAACTGTTTTGTTAAGCGTGTCTTGGTAGGTATAGTCAGAGCTGGTGTAGCTTAACTGCTGCGCGCGGAAAGCAAGGTAGTCTTTACCAAAGGAAAATACTGCCAAGCTGGCGCTTACGCCGGCATTGACTTTGTTGCCGTAGCTAAAAACGTCGTCTAAAACTTCAGTCCTGCTGCGGGACCACCCGCCTGAGGCGCTTATTTGGGGGAAAAAGACTGACCCGCTTTGCCACACTTTTGCCTTAGCGCCAAGTAAATTGCTGTGAGCTGCGGCTAATGTGGGGTTTTTTTCAAGCGCTATTTCTATGCACTTGTCTACAGAGTACAGCGGGATGTTAACATCCTGCGTAGCGTCCTGCGCGCTTACGGCTAGCGCTAACGGTAAAATTAATAATGTGAATATAGCTTTTTTCATATATTTATTGTACAAATTATTATAAAGTATAATGGTTATTACCTTAATACAACGCAAAAAAATTAAATTTATTGCATTTATGTATAAAACATTAATATTATTAACAATTTCAAACATTTTTATGACGGCGGCCTGGTACGGGCACCTAAAATTTAAAAACAAAGCTTTATGGCTGGTAATACTTGTTAGCTGGCTTATAGCTTTTGTAGAATATTGCTTTCAGGTGCCGGCTAACAGGATAGGCTCGCAGTATTTTACCGTCACACAGCTTAAAACTATACAGGAAATTATAACTCTGGCCGTTTTTGTAATATTTTCCACATTATATTTTAAAGAAAAGTTTGCCTGGAACCATTTTGTAGGTTTTTGCTTTTTGGTTTTGGCGGCATATTTTATATTCAGGGCGCGTTGACACTATTTAAGCGTCTGCGCCACTATCATTTTTTTCGTAAATTTCCACTTTTTTACGACGAGGATAGTGGTGCTATCTAAGGAGTAAAAAAGTGGAAATTTACGAAAAAGGAGTGTGGCCCTATGGGTTGTGTCAATTTTGACACAACGCAGATGTTTAAATAGTGTCAACGCGCCCTAAGAAGAGGTTATTTATGGCAGAAAAAAAGTCCAATATAAAACTGATGGTAAAGGCAGGTATAATAGGCGTGCTTTTGCTTCTCATGTTAATACCGCTGGCGTTTATTAAAAATATTATGATGGAACGCAAAGGCTATAAGGCCGAGGCGTTTAAAACAATTTCCAGCTCCTGGGGCGGCGACCAGCTGGTGGCGGCGCCGTTTTTAAATGTGCCGTACAGCTATTCTTACCAGCAAACCGACAAAGATAAAAATGTAAAAACTATTACGGTAACGGGTATTTATAAGGTATCCCCAAGAGATTTAAACGTTGACGTAAACCTTGTGCCGCAAATACGCTATATAGGTATATTTGAAATGCCTGTGTACACGGCAGATATTTCACTTAAAGGTAATTTTGGCAAAATAACAGATACCCCGTCTGACAGAAAATTAGACTTAGCTAAAGCTTTTATCACGCTTGAGCTTACAGACGTTAAAGGCATAGTAAAAATGCCTGAAGGCAACTTTAACGGCGGCGCGCTGGACTTTGCCCCTTACGCCGTGCCCAACACCGTTGAGTTTAGCGGCAACCTTGGTAATGATGAAGATTATAAAGGCACGGCCGACGCCCCAAGATCAAAGGCTTACGCTGCTTATGACTATGAGTATTCCCGCAGTTCAAGCACATCACTTAAAGCTATTTTTTCCGATGTTAACTACGCAAACCAGAAAGGGGAATTTGATATTAAATTTTCGCTTCGCGGAAGCGGCAGCATAAACTTTGTGCCGTCGGCCAAACAAAATAAGTTTAATGTTGCTTCCACCTGGAAAGACCCGCTGTTTTTTAACAGCTTTTTACCCTCAACCAAAACAATTAATAATGACGGTTTTACGGCGGAGTGGGACATATCTTACCTGGCCAGCGGCATACCGCAAGTGTTTGAAAAGCTTGACGTAAGCAGCGCTATTTTCGGCGTTAAACTTTCCACGCCGGTGGATAATTACCGCAACGGGCTGCGCGCTGCAAAGTACGGCATTTTATTTGTGGCGTTGACGTTCTTGGCATGCTTTGTTTTTGAGATGGTTGGTAAGTCGTCCATACACCCGTTCCAGTACACGCTGGTCGGCCTTGCTATGGCGTTGTTTTACTTGTTGCTAATTTCTTTCTCGGAGTTTATCGGCTTTGGCTGGGCTTATATAATAGCGTCGGCCGCTGTTGTGCTGATGATATCCTTATATATAAGGTACGGCGTTATTAAGCAGGGCGGGTGGAAATATTCTGTCCTGCCGGGTGTTATAATAGCCGCTTTATACGCTTACTTATATATACTGCTGCAGCTGCAGGATTTTTCCGCGCTGTTTGGCGCTATAGGTTTATTTGTGGGCCTGGGCGTTGTTATGTATACTACAAGGAATATTAACTGGTACGAATAATGAAAAATAAACATAAACTTTTTATAAATATGGCGGAATTAATAGCGGACCAAAGCACCTGCTGCCGCATGAAAGTAGGCGCTGTGCTGGTTAAAGACAGCAGAGTTATAAGCATAGGTTATAACGGCGTGGCCTCAGGCCAGGCGCACTGCGAGGATTGCTTTAAAGATATTTACGCGGAAAAATTTGCCGCTAAATACCCGCAGTCTGAAGAGTTTTTTAAAAGCCGAGATTTTTTTGACGCGCACGGCGAGTTTTCTAACAATAATGAACTGCACGCTGAGCAAAACGCTATTTTATTTGCCGCCAAGAACGGTATTTCTACAGCCGGCGCCACTGTTTACGTAACCTGGTCGCCCTGTATAAACTGCGCCAAGGTTATTGTAGCCGCCGGCATAGAACGCGTGTATTTTAAAGAGCTTTACGACAGGTCGCAGGAAGGCATAGTATTTTTAGCCAAAAACGGCATAGAATGCAGACAACTTACAGAAGAAGAAATTAAATAATAAAAAATGCCCGCAAAAAACTGCGGGCATTTTTTATCCCCAAATCTTTGGCGGCTTTTGGCTTTTTCTTGACATCAACACACCCCGTCCGCCCTTTGGGCTCCTCACGCAAGTGTGCTGATGTCAAGAAAAAGCCAAAAGCCACTCAAAGCTTCGGGACCCCTTGGAGCGGCATTTATAACAGCAAATAGGAATATGGCTTCACGGCACTTATGATTTCCTCTCCCTTCTTTGACGGGAGAGGAGGTTTTTATTTTGCAGAGCAAAATAAAAACAGGTGAGGGTGAATATGAGTGTTTGCGGGTTAAAAAAGTTCTAGTTGTTCTGAGCCTTGTACCTTTTTCTTTTGAGGTTTTGGTTTGTCTTCTGCTTTTTTGGCGGTAGTTTTTGGTTTGGGTTCAGGCTTTGTTTCAGGCTCCTCGGGCGCGGCAAGGTGGTTTACTATTTTGGGCTCGGTCATTGGCATGGCGGCCTCGCGCTGCATTTTTTGTACAGACGGGTTTATCGCGCGGTCCATGGCTATGTTGGCGAGTTTGTCGGCCTCTTTATTTTTTTCGCGCGGGACGTGGTTGATAAGCACCAGGCTGAACATGCGGGCTTTGCGGCGTATTTCTTCCATTAATTCTTTTAAAGTGGGGTGTTTTATTTTGTATTCGCCAAGAAATTGTTTTACTAAAAGGAGCGAGTCTGAGTATACCTGTAGCTCAGTAGCTTTTAATTTTTTAGCGGCGTCAAAGGCTATTAAAAGGGCGGTAAACTCGGCATAATTGTTGGTGCATACGCCTAAAAATTTACCTTCACTGGCAAGCAGCTTGCCCGAGGTATCTTTTATAACGTACGCAGAGGCCCCAAAACCGGGGTTGCCGCGTGAGCCGCCGTCTATATTAATAATCACTTTCATAAATTAATTATAACATTTTGCCGTGCCACTCTGATAAATGCTAAAATATCATATATGAATTTTGAGAATATAAAGCAGTTTTTAAAAGATAATAAATACCCTTCTTACCGCATGGCGCAGGTTAAAGACGCCGTTTATAAAAACGCCGTTTCCTCATGGGATGCCGCCACCACCTTACCCGCGGACATTAAAAAAGTTCTTAACGAGAACTTCCCGTTACTTTCCTTTACCGTAAATAAAATGGAAATTTCACAGCGCGACAGGACGGCGAAGGCGCTGTTAAAACTTACCGATAAATTAAAAATAGAAACTGTTCTCATGCGCATGGGCGACACGTGGACAGTGTGCGTTTCCACCCAGGTTGGCTGCGCGGTGGGGTGCAGCTTTTGCTCTACGGGTAAAATGCGCTTTAAACGTGATTTGACCGAAGAAGAAATAACAGACCAAGTGCTTTTTTGGACACAATATTTAAGAAAAGAAAAACTGGCCGAGCGTGTAAACAATGTTGTTTTTATGGGCATGGGTGAGCCGCTGCTTAACTACGCCAACACCGTTAACGCGGTAAAAGAACTTGCTAACCCCGACCACCTGGCCATAGGCATGCGCCATATTTCAATTTCCACCTCAGGCATAGCGGACAAACTGCACGCCATGGCGGTGGATTTGCCGCAGGTTAACTTGGCTATTTCTATACACAGCGCCGACGATGACGAAAGAACAAAAATTGTACCCATTAACCGCAAATATAATTTAGAAACATTACAAAAAGCTGTTACAGAGTATATCGCCATGACCTCAAGACAGGTTTTTATAGAGTATACTGTAGTTGAGGGCGTTAATGACCGCCCGGAACACGTGCGTTTACTTGGTAAGTGGATTATGGGTATTAAAGACAACTATCTTATTCACGTTAACCTTATTGCCTGCAATATGGGCAAAGGTAAAAATACGGACGAAAGAATAGTAAAACAATTTGCAAAGGGCTTGCAGGGCCTTAATATAAGCGTAAGCATAAGGCGCAGCCTTGGCAGTGATATTCTGGCGGCCTGTGGGCAATTAGCCACAAAATAAAATCCGTGTAGGGGCGGAGCTGGTCTCCGCCCGTTTTACCGGGATAACCAACATGATTTAATTGACGTAAACAAGTATTCAAACGCAGAATAGCAATAATTAAGGAGTATTTTTTTATGAAAAAAACTTTAATAACTCTTATGGTAGCTAAAAAAATTATCACATTAATTTTAGTTTTATTTTTCGCGGCCGGCTGCAGGGGCTTTTTTGTGCAAACGCCGGACTGGATACCTACGGGGCCTGTATTTGCGCCTAATAAAGGCGAAGTTGAACTTTATTCCAACTATACAGAAATCAAACGGCCTTATGGTAACCTGGGCATGATACGTATGAAAGGCGTGCCCCAGAGAAGAGAGGACGTAAAGTCGGCATTAAATACTATGGTCAAGTTTGCGGCTGAAAAAGGCGCTGACGCGGTGATAGTGGCGCAAGAGGCTGAGGGTGAAGGCATGACAGGTACCATAATGATAGTTGGCTACGCGTTAAAATATGTGGATAATCTTACCCCGGAAGATGACGCCGCCATAAAAGAATTTAACTTAATAGGTGTTATAGATGAATACACTCGTCGCTAGAGCGCCGTCCGAATGTGAAGACTGGCAGGGTAACGCGGTGGTAATAGACGTACTTAGAAGCGCCACAACAGTGTGCGCGCTTATTAAAAAAGGCAAAAAAGATATTAAGCTTTTTGGCGATAAAGAGCTGGCCGCGCGGTACAAACTTGCCAACCCCAAAGTAGAACTTTACTCAGAACTTACTTTTGATAAAAATATTATTAAAGAAGACAACTCCCCTTACGCCGCTTCTAAATCCTCCGCCAAAACACCCGCGGCTATTGTAACCACAGCGGGCACACCCGCCGTAATGGCGCTAAAAAACGCTAAAAATATTTTTATGGGCGGGTACTGCAACATACTTACCCTTGTAAGTTATCTTAAAACACAAGAGGAAGATGTGCTGTTGGTACCGTCCAATTTGTTTGGACATATTAGCGATGTTGAGGACGCGTTATGCGCGGAAAGCTTTATGTCTCTTATGATAGGCTTGGGCGATATAGAGCAGGATGTTGAATCTGTCCAATCCACCGCGCGTTATGAAGATTTTTTAAAAAACGGCCCCAAAACAGCCGCTAAAGACGCCAAACTTGCCTTTGATATTAACGCCATGCCTGTAATACCCATGATAAAAATTGTGGGTGATTATGGTATTGTGGCAACGCCTTTTACCATGGAAGAAGCTATTAAAGAACATGAGGCTTCTTTATCCCCCGCAGAGGTTCAGGCCGTGCCGCTTGAAAAAGAAGCGCCACTACCCGCTAAAGAAGCAAAGGAAGAAATTGTCTCCGTTCCGCTCAGGGCTAAAAAGAAGGCCGTTATTATGTTTTCGGGCGGTATGGACTCTACGGTATGTCTTTATTGGGCTATGGATAAGGGGTATGAGTGTGAAGTTTTAACGGTATCTTACGGCCAAAAACATCTTAAAGAAGTTGAAGTGGCCAGAGCGTTGGCCGAAGATGCTGGCGTAAAGTTTAACCATGTTGAACTTAACCTGCCTTGGCTGGCGGCGGCAACTTCGCTGGTCGGCCTTGGGGAAATACCTAATACGCCTTTTGAGGAAATAGGCGCGAATGGCGTGCCGTCTACATATGTGCCCGCGCGTAACCTTATGTTTACCGCATTGGGCGCTAGTTTGGCCGACAGCATTGGGGCCGAGGCTATTGTGCTGGGGCCAAACGCTGTTGATTATTCCGGCTACCCGGATTGTACTCCTGAGTTTTATAAACCTTTGACCGAGGCTGTAAAAGTTGGCACTCGTTTGGGCAAGAAATTTGAACTTTTAACGCCCATTATTAAACTTAACAAAGCCGAAATTGTTAAACTTGGCCGCAAGCTTGGCGTACCGCTTGAGCGCACCTGGACATGCTACCGCGGCGGCGATAAACCGTGCGGGGAGTGCGAGTCCTGCAAACTGCGTAAAAAAGGCTTTGAAGATGCCGGGGAAAAAGAGGAATATTAATATGAAAAAATTATTTTTAACATTTACATTGTGCTTTTTTGCCGCTGCCGCTTTCGCGCAGACCTGTACGGACGGTAAAAATTGCGCGGATGGGTTAAAATCACCCAAAATGCCGCTGGATTTCAGCGCGGTATCAAACAATAAAAAAGCTAAAGATAAAAAGAGCGAAAAGCTGGAAAATCTTTCAAATTCTTATAAATCAGCCAAAACCAGCGCCGAAAAAACAAAAATAAAAAAAGAAATTGAAGAAGAAGTAACCAAAAACCAAAAAGAGCGTATAGAGCGCGAACGCACCCAAATAGCCCGCCAGCAGGAAAAACTGACCCAGTGGAAAAAAAGCCTGGATTCCCAGGAAAAAAACCAGAAAAAGCTTATTAAAGAGGAAGTGGACAATGTTATAGCCGGCACCTCTAAGCCTGAAGCGTGGGAAAAACTGAAAGAAAAAAAGACGGACGAGGCCAAAGACCTTAAACAAAAAGCTCTAGACAAAGCCACGGCCGCCAGCAATTAATTAGCTACCAGCGGCCGCTACCCAAATTTAGTACAATAGTAATGTAACATAATGTATTCAAAAGTGAATATAAATAAAAACAAGGAGAAGGTTGGACTCAGGCTTGGTTTTCCATTTTGTGATGTATGCGGGGAAAACTCGGTTTGTGTTATTAACCTAAGTGTATAAAACAATGGTATTATCAGTAAACGACAGAAAAGAAATCATGGGCAAATTCCAGACAAGCGCCGCCGACACAGGCAGCCCCAGCGTGCAAGTTGCCCTTATTACGGAAAGAATCAAATATTTATCAGAACATCTCAAAGCTAACCCTAAAGACTACGCTGGTGAAAGAGGCCTTAACAAATTAGTAGGCCAGAGAAAAAGACTTTTAGCTTATTTAAAAAAGTCAGACTTCGCTAAATACACGCAAGTCACAAAAGAACTTAAATTAAGGAAATAAAAAATAATGTCTAATCCTAACACAACAACCCTTGACGTTAAAGTCGGGGATAAAACTTTATCTTTAGAAACAGGTTGGGTAGCAAAACAGGCCGACGGCAGCGTAATTGCCCGCATGGGTGACACAATGGTGCTGGCCGCAGCTGTTTCAGATAAAACACAAAAACCCGGAATTTCTGACTTTGTCCCTTTAACAGTCAATTACAAAGAAAGAACTTACGCCGCAGGTAAAATACCTGGCGGTTTTTTCAAAAGAGAATCCAGACTCAGCAAAAAAGAAACATTAGCCAGCCGCATTATCGACCGTACCTTAAGACCTATGTTTGACGCCGGCTACGCCTGCGAAACAAACGTAACGGCCATGGTGCTTTCCGCCGATAATGTTTATGACTCAGAAATTTTAGCTGTAGCGGCTTCTTCCACAGCTCTTATCATTTCTTCCATACCGTTCAACACGCCGGTCGCCGCTGTAAGAGTAGGCCGTTTAGACGGTAACTACATTGTTAACCCCACCTTAGAAGAACAGAAAAAATGTGATATGGACCTGGTTATAGCCGGTTCCATCTCAGGCATTTTGATGGTAGAGGGCGGTTCTAAAGAAGTAGGCGAAGAAGACGTTATTAAAGCTTTAGAAATAGCTAAACCGGAAATTGACGCTTTATGTAACGCCCAGCTTGAGCTTAAAGCTAAAGTAGGCAAAGAAAAGTTCGCTTTCACGGCCGAAGTTTTGCCCCAGTCAGTAGTTGACCTTGGCAATAACAAATACAGGGCTGAAGTAGCTAATATTTTAAACGCTTTCTACGACAAACAGACAAGAGACGTTAAAATAGCCGAGCTTAAAGCCGCTTTCGCCGCTGAAATTACCGAAGAACACGGCGCCAACGCGACAATGTTTGCCGGTATAGCGATGGAAAATTTATCATACGAAGAATCGCGCAAACTCGTACTCGACAAAGGCGTACGTGTTGACGGCAGAAAAACCGACGAAATAAGAGCGCTTAACAGCATTATCGGTTTACTTCCCAGAGCGCACGGTTCCGCTTTATTTACCAGAGGCCAGACACAGGGCTTAGTAGTTTGCACACTGGGCACTTCAGGCGACGCGCAGATGGTAGAAGGTTTGGACGAAACATATGACGAAACGTTTATGCTTCACTACAACTTTCCGGGCTTTTCAACAGGCGAATGCAAACCTGACAGAGCCCCGGGCCGCAGAGAAATTGGCCACGGCGAACTTGCCAGACGCGCATTACTCCCGTTGATACCGGACGCTGAAAAGTTCCCGTACACAATAAGAGTAGTGTCTGACATTATGGAATCCAACGGTTCCAGCTCTATGGCTAGCGTTTGCGGCGGTTCACTGTGCTTATTTGACGCGGGCGTACCTATGAAAGGCGCTTGCTCCGGCATAGCCATGGGTCTTATTAAAGAGGGCGACAAATACGCCGTTCTCTCTGACATCATGGGCTTGGAAGACCACCTTGGCGACATGGACTTTAAACTTACAGGTTCACGCAAAGGTATTACCGCTTTCCAGATGGACGTTAAACTTGCGGGCGGTATTTCCATAGAAATTTTAAAACAAGCAGTAGCGCAGGCCACCAAAGGCAGAATGCATATTATGGACCATATGGAAAGCGTAATAGCTGAACCTAAGAAAACAGTTTCAGACTTTGCTCCTATAATCTATCAGATGCAGATACCGCAGGATAAAATCGGCGCGTTAATCGGCCCCGGCGGCAAAAATATCAAGAGAATTACAGAAGCCACAGAAACCAAAATTGATATTAATGACGACGGTATCGTACAAATCGCCGCTGCCAATAAAGAAAAGCTTGAAGCCGCTAAAGCTGAAGTTGAAATGCTTACAGCTGAAGTGGAACTTAACAAAATCTACAAAGGTAAAGTTGTATCCATACAGCCCTTTGGCGCTTTTGTCGAGCTTATCCCGGGCAAAGACGGTCTGCTCCATATATCTGAAATTGACAAAAAACGCATCAATAAAGTTGAAGACGTGCTTAAAATGGGCGATATTGTCGAAGTTAAGGTTGTGGAAATTGATAATAACGGCAAAGTCCGCTTATCACGCAAAGTATTGCTTTAATTAATACTTTTAAAACCCCCGTCCATTATTGGACGGGGGTTTTTAAATACCCACGCCAAAAGGCCCAGGGTAAAAATAGGCCTTTGGACCCATGACAAAATATTAGTATTTCTTATATTTGTAGTATAAATCAGTACAGTCAGGAGACTTATGAAAAAGTTTAATAAACTAGTCTCTCTAACGCTCAGCCTGCTTTTGCTTTCTAACACGTTCACCTATGCCCAACTACCCAGAGAAGACTTTAACAAGATGCACCTTAAAACCCTGGACAGCTTTACTTTGCTTAAATCACAACCCGATGTAAAAAATGCGGACGACTCACTTGTTTATGCAATAATTGCTTACACTGTTCTTACGTATGTTGTCATGTTTGCATATATGCATATGGATAACAAGGCGTTAATAAGATATTTTGACAACTCAGATGCGGGCGCAACAAAAAATAATCATCTTGCAAAATCAAGTAAAAAATCCATAAAAAGAACGACAGGTAAACTTGCGCAAGGAATAAAAGCCCACGCTAATTACGCCAGCAATGATATTATTAAACAGGTTATAGATAATAACGCTTCCCGCCTGGCCTTAAGCGGTGAAGGTGTAGTAAACAGCCTTGAAAGCGCTATGAGGAAATCCTCTTCTATAGATAGATTTGTCTATTTACAAGAAGCTGAACTGCGCTTTAACAGAAGCTACCTTGAGGCTGCCGGCGGATATCATGAGGAGTTGAGTAACAGTCTTAAAAAAGTGGAAAATGGCATTTTATCCCCTAAAGAATACCGCTATCATAAAAACCAGGTATACGCCCGTCTTTATGACCCTAAGAAAATGGAGTTTTATACAGAATTAAAGGCTGGTGTTTTGCATGCAAGAAAACTTGGCATGGAGCATAGGTCTCTCTATAATGCCCAAACAAGACTTTATGAGGGCAAATGGTCTTATGATCTTTTTATAATAGAAAAAGAATTAGTAAAAGCGCATTTACCGCCTGTCTATCATAGTGAAGTAAACGGTTTGTTTAGAGAAATGTACGCGGCAGCCAAAACCAACTCAACCCAAAAACTTTATGTTCCCAAAGGTGCCGCCTATAAAGGCCTGCGTGGTATGGCAAAGGGCCTTGGCCTGGCGGTGGTAATGTTTGCCGTAGCCACGTCTCTAGACGCCGCCGATGACAACGGCATGCTTGAAAAGTTTGTTGCTAAGCCGGAACTTTTATTAAAAGTAAAAGATCCTCAAACTCTTACCTCTATTTATGAAAATGAAACCACCAGAGACCTTGCCATAAGTATGTATATGGCTATAGAGGATATAGTAAATATGTCAGAGGAAGAGCGCGCGGAGTTGTTTGACCACCAATTAAAGACAGATAAAAAACAAGTCATAGCGCAAAACCAAGCTGACCGCCAGGCGGAAAAAATAACCGCACAAAAAACAGTGGCTAAATACAGCCGCATGGGTAGATAAGTAAAATTATTTTAACCGCTCCCCATTATAATGGAGAGCGGTTTTTTATGCCAAAATAATTAGTTGTTTGGTCTTAAGGGCCTATGTTTAAATTAGGTCTTTAGGCCCTGTTTTTGGGCGCGTAAAATACATATTATTTAATTAATAATCTCAGTTACAGGAAAACTTATGTATAACATTAAAAAAATATTTACACTCACATTAACCGCCGTGCTGTTATATAACAATACCGCAATGGCGCAAAGCAATTCTTCCTCACAAAAACACACCAAGTTTCAAAATGATCTTAGGGTAATTGAAACCCGCTCGCAAAATTTAAAAATTAATACCGCAAATACCGCAGCCTCCGTTTTTTTAGCCGGTGCGGCGCTGCGCGGCACGGCGTATTTGCTGCCTAAAAGTTTTAGCTTTTTAGTTAAAGAATCTTTTTGGGAAACCCCAGCCAATCTTAAAAAAGTAATTAATTCCAGCCGCTCCGCCGGGGTCAAATTGTCTTTAGAAAATTTGCTTGAGCAAAAACTTACAGGCCGCGACCTTATGATAGCGGTGCAAAGGACAGAGCTTGAATTAAATAAAAAACATCTTTTAGGTTCTTATAAAATATTTAATGAGGAGCTTGAAAAGCTTGCCGCCGGCAAAATAACCCCCCAGGCGTACCTTAATAAAAAATGGAGTTTATACGGCCAATATAATATTCTTACAAACTACAGTTATCATAACGGTAAAGGTATTAAAATGTTTGACGGCGCAAACGGTAAATATCTTATAAAATTGGACGCGGATTTTGCCGCCGCGCAGTTTCCTAATTTAGAACGAAAAGCTATAGAACAAGTAATAAAAGAAGGGGAAAACCTGGCTTTTCATATGACAAACCCCTATGCTTGCAAAACTAAGATTTTTAAAGGCTTTCTAAAATCAAACACAGTCATTTCAGGCAGTGCGTGGAAAATATTAAAGCGTTCCGGTATAATACTTGGCGCCATGTTTGTTTTTTCAAGCGCTTTAAACGCTGCGGAAAAAGACACTCAGATTATTGAAAAATTTATACAAAACCCGGAGCTTCTGGCCACAGCGTCAGCCCAGCAGGCCGCCGCAATAAATGCCAATAAAGAAGCGCGTGAAATAGCGGACATTATGTATGGTTACGCGGCTGAATTTGCCGCGATGTCTGACAAAGAATTTAAACAAAACATGACCGCGCTGGCGGCGCAGCAAGGCACGCAGGAATTTAAAATAGAAAAGTCTAAAGCGGTACGCGAGCAGGAAAAGAAAACCTACCGCAAAACAGTTTCTAAATACGGCAAAGTGGGCCGCTAGAAAAACTGTTACATTTGTATTTAATAAAACCCCCGGCATTACGACGGGGGTTTTATATTCTTTATATAACATTAACATTTTTGCTAATATGTATATATATTATATATATATTATAAAACGGAGGTTTTATGTCCCTTTGGCTTTACAGGCTTTCAGCTTTAGTTGCGTTCCCTTTTTTAACTTATAACTTTATTTTAAGTGATAAAACTGGCTTTATAGCAGGACTACTTTGCGCTGTTATTTTAATTTTTGTTGAGATGGTGTTTAAGAAGCTGCGTCTTATAAAAATAATGATAGCGCTTTTCGGCGGTATAATGGGCTACTTTGTGTACGCTTTTTTTGACCACGCCGTTTTTAGAATGGACGTGCCGGACATTACGGTCTGGTGGGATAAATATGATTTTTATGTGCAGTTTACGTTGGTTTTCATAGGCGCATTGGTAAGCGTTATTAAATCGCGCGACCTTGAAGGCCTTAGCAAAATAGGCAACCACTTAAAAGTGCTTGATATCACAGCTTTTATAGACGGCCGCGTAATAGACCTGGTAGAAACAAACTTCCTTTCGGGCGCCTTAGTATTCCCAAAATTTATACTTAACGAGCTTGACACTCTGGCCAACTCTAAAGACGCGCTTGAACGCGCCAAAGGCCGCCGCGGCCTTGACGTTGTAGCCCGCCTGCAAGAGCAAAAAGAAGTGCCTATCCGCGTAACCAATAAAGAAATTGAGGCCGCTACCGAGCAGGAAAGAATAATTAAGCTTGCCCAGTCTCTTAAGGCGGAAGTTGTTACATTAGATTTTAACGTTAACAAAATGGGCGCCATATATGACGTTGTTGTGCTTAACGTGAGCGACCTTGCTACCGCTCTTAAACCTGTTGTTCTCCCCGGTGAAGCCATGTCACTTTTTATAATGAAAGACGGTAAAGAAAAAGAACAGGGCGTAGGCTACCTGGACGACGGTACAATGGTAGTAGTTGAAGAGGGCAGAAAGCATGTAGGCAAACGTGTGGAAGTAGCGGTTTACTCTATACTGCAAACTTCAGCCGGCAGAATGATTTTTGCCAAAGTTAAATAAATATGAATTTTATTTCAGCGGTAATAGTGGCGGGGGGCAGCGGCAGCAGAATGGGCCGCCCCAAACAAATGCTTAACGTGGCGGGCACGCCTGTTTTAACGCGCAGTATTAACGCGTTTAAAGCTGTGCCGGGCGTTAAAGAAATTATAGTTGTAACCACCGCCGAGGTACGCGCTGAACTTGAAAAAACTTTTGATAATTTGCACTACGCTTTACCTGGTGATACCAGGTTAATTTCCGTTATAAACGGCGTGGCTAAAACCGCGGCTGAAGCGGACATTATACTTGTGCACGACGGCGCCCGCCCTTTGGTAGTGCCTGAGGATATTACTAAAGGCGCCGAGTTAGCGTTTGAACACGGCGCAAGTGTACTCGCAGTACCCGTAAAAGACACTATTAAACAAGTTGACGGCGGCACTGTGGTAGTAAAAACGCTTGAGCGCGGCGCGTTATACGCGGCGCAAACGCCGCAGTGTTATAAGGCAGATATTATCAGACAAGCTTTAGCAAAATTTGGCGCCGATATTAACGCTACCGACGAATCGCAGTTAGTTGAAAAGCTTGGCGTAAAGGTAGTTATCGTGCCTTCAAGCTACAAAAATATAAAAATAACCACGCCGGAAGATTTGTTAACGGCGGAGGCTTTTGTGAACGAAGATAAAAACGATTTTATACAGCGCACCGGCATAGGCTTTGACCTGCACAGGCTGGTGGAAGGCAGAAAGCTTTTTATAGGCGGGCTTGAAATACCGCACAGCAAAGGGTTTCTTGGCCATAGCGACGGCGACGTTGTGCTGCACGCTGTTTGCGACGCCGCTTTAGGCGCCGTATGCGCCGGGGAAATAGGCATCTATTATCCGCCGACGGACGCTAAAATAGAAGGCATTTCCAGCGTTACAATAGCTAAGCGTGTGCTTGAAATACTCAAAGAAAAACACGCTGAAATTGTGCATATAGACGCCACCATTATCACAGAAGAACCTAAAATGAAGCCGCATTACGCCGCCATTACCCAAAGCATGGCAAGCGTGTTTGATGTGCCGGCGGCAAATATTAATTTTAAATCAAAAAGCCACGAACGCCTGGGCGACATAGGCGCGGGTAACGCCGCCATGTGCCAGTGCGTGGTGACAGTAAAAATAAAACAGTAAAAGAGAGGTAGTTGTTATGAAAAGAAGTATTTTACTTTTAGCTTTAGTTGCATTTATATTTGCGTGCGGCGGCAGTTCTACCGACGTTACCAGACGTTCCGGTATAGACTATTCCCAATACGCCGGCGTACCTACCACAGATACGGACTACCAAGGCAGTGAAGAAGAAGATTTTGTTGGCGAGTCACGCTACAGCTCACAGGCCGCATACGGCGACGCGGTTGTAACCGTAGCCAGCAAGAAAATACCGCTTGGCAGAAAAGCCAGCGAAGCGCACATGAAAGTTTTTATGCAAAGCTTAGACAAGGCTTACATTGACGCTAAAAGGGCGTACAACCCGGTTGGTTTTACATACGCTATGTCACTTGCGGGCACAATTAACCCGTTTTCAGATATGGAAGTGCAGTGCATGCTCAGCCAGGAAAGCGCCGACGATATTGGGCAAGTTGCCTGTGATTTATTTTTTAAATCTTTACGCTCTGAATACGCTTTAGCTATTGAAGAGGCCAAGCTTTAATGCTGCTTTACAACACTTTTACAAAAGAGAAAGAAGAGTTTGTACCCTTACACAACAGCGGGGCTACGCTGTACGCCTGCGGCCCTACTGTATACAACTACGCGCACATAGGCAATTTACGCACATATATTTTTGAAGATTTTTTAGTACGCACCTTACGCACGGAAATGCCCGTTAAGCACGTTATAAATATAACGGACGTAGGCCATTTAACCTCAGACGCCGACAGTGGCGAGGACAAGATGGAACTTGGCGCCGCGCGCGAGGGCAAAAGCGCCTGGGACATAGCCAAATTTTACGAGAAAAAGTTTTTTGAAGATTTTGACGCGCTTAACTGCACCCGCCCCAGCATAACCAGCCACGCCAGCAAGCATATTGATGATATGATAGCGCTTGTACAAGTGCTTGAGCAAAAGGGTTATACCTACAAAACCTCAGACGGTATTTATTATGATACGTCTAAATTTCCTAATTACCACGGCTTAGTCGGGCACGCGCACATAAGCGGCCTTAAAAGCGGCGCGCGTGTAGAGTTTAATACAGAAAAACGAAATCCCAGCGATTTTGCTTTATGGAAGTTTTCACCAAAAGACAGCACAAGGCAAATGGAATGGGACAGCCCGTGGGGCGTGGGGTTCCCCGGCTGGCACATAGAATGTTCCGCCATGGCCATGAAATATTTGGGCCCTACAATTGACATACACTGCGGCGGCGTGGACCACGTGGCCGTACACCACAGCAATGAAATAGCGCAGAGCGAGGCCGCCACCGGCAAGCCCTACGTACGCTGCTGGGTACACGGCGAGTTTTTGGTTTTACGCGCCGGCAAAATGTCTAAGTCAGACGGTACATTTTTAACAATAGACGCGCTTAAAGAGCGCGGTTACAGCCCGCTTGACTACCGCTACTTGTGCCTGGGCGCGCATTATAGAACCCAGCTTGAATTTACTTTTGAAAGTTTAGACTTTGCCCGCACCAGCCTTAAAACGCTTAAAGAACGTATCAAAGCGCTTACTGATGAGGGGGATTTTGACAAACCCGGCTACAAAGATTTAAAAGATAAATTTATGGCGGCCGTACGTGACGATCTGAACACCGCCAAAGCGCTTGCCGTAGTATGGGAGTCTTTTAAATCACCAACAAATGACCATACTAAAAGAGAATTTCTTAAAGAAGCGGATAAAATACTCGGTTTAGATTTACTTAAAATAGAAGAAGAAAAACCGCTTAATATACCGGCCGGCATTCAAGCATTGCTTGACGCCCGCGCCGACGCCCGCAAAAACAAAGATTTTAAAAAGTCCGATGAATTGCGTGATCAACTTGCCGCCCTGGGTTTTGTAGTAAAAGACACGCCCCAAGGCCAAGTATTGGAGGCAAAATAATATGCCCATAATGGATATAGAATTAATAAAAAAACTTCCTAAGACGGATTTACACTTGCATTTAGACGGTTCAATACGCCTAAGCACGCTTATAGAGTTGGCAAAAAAAGACAAAATAACTTTGCCCGCCTACAGCGAAGACGGCCTGAGAAAAAAAGTTTTTAAAGAAAAGTACAGCAGCCTTGTGGAATATTTGCAGGGGTTTAATTACACAACTCTTGTAATGCAGAGCAAAGAAAATATTGAACGTATTTCCTATGAACTGGCGCAGGATAATATTGAAGACGGCGTGCGTTATATAGAAGTGCGCTTTGCCCCGCAGCTGCACACAACAAACATGACCAGCGAGGACGCGCTGAGAGCGGTTATAAAAGGCCTGCAAAAAGCGGCCGATGAGCATAATAAAACTAAAGCCGTTGCCTCGGGCGAAGACATCAAATTTTATTTTGGCATAATAGCCTGCGCCATGAGAAGCTTTAATGAAAATATGTCACCGTATTACCGCCGTCTTTTAAACACACTTTCACACGCGCCGCAGGACGAAGTTTTTGCCGCCGCGTCTATGGAGCTTGCCAGAACGGTAGTAAGGCTTGTTAAAACGGAACGCTTGCCCATAGTAGGCTTTGACCTTGCCGGGCAGGAGGCGGGGTACCCTGCCGAAGTGCACATGAAAGCATACCAGCTGGTGCATGAAAATTTTATAAGAAAAACCGTTCACGCAGGCGAGGCTTACGGGCCGGAATCAATATTTCAGGCCATTACGGACTGCCACGCCAACCGCATAGGCCACGGCACATTCCTTTTTGCCAAAGATATGATTATGGACAAAAAAGTAACCGACCGCAGAAGATATATTGAAGATTTGGCCAGCTACATAGCCAGCGAACGTATAGGCGTAGAGGTTTGTTTAACCAGCAATTGGCAGACAAACCCCGCCATTAAAGATATAGCGTCACATCCTATTAAAGAGATGATTAAGCGCGGCCTTTCCGTCAGTATATGTACGGATAACCGCCTTATTTCTAACACTACAATATCTAAAGAAGTTAAACTGCTTACGGATAATATTAAACTTTCGCCAAGAGAGTTTAGAAATATTATTATAGCGGGTTTTAAAGGCGCGTTTTTCCCGGGTTCATATAATGATAAACGAGCGTTTGTAAAAGCCGCCGTACAAAAGTATAACAGAGTGGAACAAGAATATAAGAAGTAGAATTTTTTCTAACAAAAACAACCCCGGGTTAACCGGGGTTGTTTTTGTTTGTGTTATTTTTATTATTATCTTCTTTTTCTCTGAAATTTGGGAATAGATGTTTAAACACCGCAAATGGGCTTCTGTCCACGGGTTCCTGAACTTCTTGCGGAGTAATGTTTGGCTTTTGGGATTGTTGGTGCGCAACCTTTGTTTTCTTCTTTTTGCCGGGTTTTTCTTCTTGCGGTATTAAGTGCCTGGCCAGCTTAATTAGCGAGCCTCTTGTAACGGGCATACTGTGGCGGGCCTTGGTAAGTTCGGCGGGGTTGGCGTCCATATTCTTACTGAAAGAAACTTTTTGCTTTATAAAAATACTGCGTTGCCCCGTCATTAAAAAGCTTATCACGCAGCATACGGCGGCGTACGGCGCAATCTGCGGGCCAAACAGTTCTATTGCCATAATGCTGGCCGCCAGCGGCGCGTTTGTGGTGCCCGCAAGCACGGCCACAACGCCAAGCGCGGCCATGGTACGCGGGTCAACCTCTAAAAATGCGGACAGCACCGCGCCCGCCTGCGAGCCTATAAAAAATATCGGCGTTACTATGCCGCCCACGCCGCCTGCTGAAAACGTGATGGCTGTGGTAAGCATTTTAAATAAAGAGCCCATCGCGAATGTCGGCTCCGCCCCGTGCAAAATATCGTTGGTAGTATCCATGCCCAGGCCCAGGTATTCGGGGGAAACAAGCAACCCTATTAACACAAGTATAACACCGCCCGAAAACGCGCGCCAGAACATAGAAAATTTAAAAGAAATAAACCTGAACACAGTTCTAAAAAACTTCATAAGTTCAATAAATAAAAGCGACATTAACCCAAAGAATATACCCGCGAAAAGCACCTTGAGAAAAAAGCCTTCCGTAAACACAGGTATAACGGTGATAGGGTGGTACACATATTCCACGCCAAGGTAGCTGGTTACCTGGTAGGCGGTAATACCGGCCACAAAAGCGGGGAACATAACTTCATAAAAAATATAACCTACCCACAGTACTTCCAGCCCGAATATCGCGCCCGATATCGGCACGCCAAATACGCCCGCAAACCCAGCGCTTACGCCGCATATCATAAGTTTGCGCCTGTCCTCGGCGTTTAAGCGCAGCCCCGCGGCCAGCATAGATGCCAGGCCAGCGCCAACGTCGGCGCAAGGGGCTTCTTTACCGGCGCTGCCGCCACCTGTTATTGTTATAATCGGCAGGAAAAACGCTTTTAGTGTGGAAATTAATGAGACCGGCTTATGCGCATTAATTTTATTAATAGCGGCGTCTGTAGAAAAATCTGTATGTTTAGCTGCCACCTTACGCGCCAGCAGTGACGTTACCCACAGCACCAGCGGCAGCCCTACAAAGTATAGCGGCACACGGCTGACACTAGCGGTGCTGGCGTCCAAAAGGGTAAGGAACAGCGCGTCGGCAATGCCTACTATAATGCCTATTATGGTAGATAGTATAAACCACTTAAGAATATTTAAAAACATTCCCGTTTGATCTTTAAACATATGTATATATTACAAAATTGTCGAAAGTATTAAAAATTTGTTTAAACGGGGTGTTAACCGCGGTGCCAAAAAGCTATAATAAAAGTTATGGAACCAAAAGATATTTCTATAGTATACCGTTTTAAAAACTCCCTTTATATAAACCTGACCAACAGGTGCCCTAACTTGTGCTCTTTTTGCATAAAAACCAAGTGGGCAATGCAGTTTGGCGGCTATAACCTTAACTTAGCGGGTAAAGAACCGTCGGCTAAAGAGGTTTTGGACCTTATCTACGCCGGGCTTAAAGAAGCCCCGGCCGAGCAAATAGTATTTTGCGGCTATGGCGAGTCCACCATGCGCCTGCCTGAAATGCTTGAAATTTGCGATACCTTGCACGCCGATATGGCATCCGGGCGTATACCTAATATGATTACCCGCCTTAATACCGTTGGTCTTGGCAGCCACATCTGGGGCAGAAATATAGTGCCGGAGCTTAAGGGCAGAATAAACCAAATTTACATCAGCCTTAACACGGCGGACCCTGGACAGTGGGTTAAGTTGGTCTGCCCCGCCAAAGGCTATGAAGACGGCTTTAACAGCGTTGTACAGTTTATTAAAGACTGCGTGGGCAATTTTGACCGTGTGGTTGTGTCTACCGTTGGCGGCCTTGGCGTGGATACTGCCAAAATGGAACAGTTTGTAGAAGATTTAGGCGCGGAGTTTTATATAAGAGAGTTTTTGGATAACAATGACTAAGCATAAAGAGCAAAAACCGGAAGATAAAAAGGATAATATAACTCCGATGATAATGTCGCTGTTGTTATTGGCGGCATGTCTTTTTGGTCTTTTGTTGGCCGCGCAGGACTATCATAAAGAAGTTACCGCCGTACCAGGTGAAAAAGTTGAAATAACCCCGCTTAAAAAAACGCCCAAGCCAACGCCTGTAGATACAGAGATAAAATTTAGAAAGTTTTTCTTAACCGCGCCCGGCGCTAAAAAAGTTGAGCTGCTGGCGGATTTTAATGATTTTGGCAAAACGCCCATAATTTTAACGCCTTATAATAAAGGTTATTTTGATACCTCCGTCGCATTAGCGGCGGGGGACTACAAATACGTTTTTTTAGTTGACGATAAAGAAGTGCTGGACCCTGTGAACAGCGATATAATAGAATTTAACGGCAGAAAAGTAAATATAAAAACGGTTAAGTAAATGTATAAAATAACTACTGACAGCCCTAGCCGTACAGAGCACCTGGCCCAAATAATGGCGCGGGGGCTAGAGGGCGGGGAAATAATTTTTTTGCGCGGCCCCATAGGCGCGGGTAAGACGATTTTTGTTAAAGCTTTAGCTAAAAGCCTTGGGCTAAAAGGTTCGCCTGTTAGCGCCAGCTTTAGCATAATGAAGGAATATAAAGGCAAAGGCAAAAGGCTGTTTCACGTAGACCTTTTCAGGCTGGAAGAGAACGAAATGTTCAACCTCGGCTTTGAAGAAATGCTGGAGGCGGAAGACGCCATAATAGTGGCCGAGTGGCCGGACCCGATAGCAAATTTAATAAACTCACCCCGTATAGAAATGAACTTTGTTTTACAAGAGGGCGATAATAGAATAATAGAACTTACCGCCAAAGGCGCCGGCGCTAAAACACAATTAGACAATTTTATTAAACAGGTTGAAAATGAAAGATAATATAATTTTAGCTTTAGACACAACAGCGTCACCCTTACTGGTTACCGTTACAAAAAACGGTAAAACTTTTTCCGCCAGAAAATCAGGCATTAAGCAGGAGGAATATTTATTCCCCACAATAAAAAAAGTTTTGGCTAAAGCGGGGGCGCAGCTGGGCGATGTTAACAAAGTTTTTTATGTGCGCGGCCCGGGCAGGTTTACGGGTATAAGAATAGGCCTTACGCTTGCCAGCATGCTGCGCAGCCTTGTTGGGGCGGAGGCGGCCGGCGCCACTATGTTTGAAACGCTGCGTTTTACCGCCGTAAAATCAAAAGAATTTAAGACATGGCAAAAGGCAAACCCGGCGGGTATGATGGCGGTAGTGCTGCACGCTTTTAGAGAGGAATATTTTATACAAATTTTTGACGGCTCCGCCCCGCAGTGGTTTACCAAAGAGGATTTGTTTGCTTATATGGATAAGTACCGGTACCCGCTTTTTGTAATAGGTTTTGATAAAGACCGCTCATATTTAGACGGTTTACTGGTTGGCACAAAATATACTTTGGGCAGCAAAAAACTTTGCGGCGTAAGCGCAAAAGGTTTGGCGGAAATTGCCGAAGCTTCACAATTCGCGCAGGACACGCTGGAACCGCTTTACCTAAAACCCGCTCGCTTTGAGTTAGGCAAATGATTAAAGTAAGGGCGGCCGCCGTTACAGACGCCGGCGATTTAGCCGAGATTGAGGCCACTCAGCCTTGCAGCGCCCGCTGGGGCGAGGCGGGGTTGCTGGCTGAAATAGCTAATAAATTTTCCTGCGTATTGGTTGCGTGTATGTCTGAAGGTGTGGTTGGTTTTATCTGCTTTCGCGGTGTTGTGCCGGAGGGGGAGTTGCTTAACTTTGCCGTGGATAAAAACGCCGAGGGCAACGGCGTAGGCACAGCGCTTATAAAAGAACTTTTTAAAGAACTTAAACACAGAAAATTTAAACGCGTAACGCTTGAAGTAAACGAGCACAATGCTAAAGCCGTAAATATTTACGCCAAAAACGGTTTTAAAACTATCGGGCAGAGAGAAAATTTTTATAACGGTACCGAAAATGCCCTTTTAATGGAAAAATTTTTATGAAAAAGTTTTTAATAATATTATTTACATGTTTAGCGTTGTCAGCCTATGCGGAGCAAGAACCGCAGATGGGGCAGGACTTTTATTTAAATTTTCTTACCGGCGTTATTTATGAGATGGATGGTAACCCCAAAATGTCTTTAGAGTTTTTTAATAAAACGCTTAAAGACTACCCCGAGTCGCACTACCTTAAAACTCTTATTTTATACACCGCGCTTGGCGTTAACGCGCAAAAAGATTACGCCGAGCTTGCTAAAGAAGTCGCCGCCTACGACGATGTTTTCTCTCTTACCACATACGCAGATTATTTGCGTACTGAGGGCAGCTTGAAAGAGGCCGGACACTACTATGAACTTGCCATAGCGGCCGAGCCTGACGATATCAGAATAGTAGTAAGATACTTTCAAATGCTTTATATGATGGACTTTGACAAAGGCATCAAGCTTATGACGGATACCGCAAAGCGCATGCCGCAGCTGGCCCCCGGCATTTACCAGGAATGCGGCGGCGCGTACCTGCGTAAAGGCGAGGTTGAACACGCCATTAATATGTATAACAGAGCGACGGCGGCAGATAACCTTTACAAACCTGCCTACCTTGCCCGCGCTAAAATATACGAGACAACCGGGCAAATGGAAAAGGCTTTAAAAGAATATAAAATGCTTGAGGAACTGGGCGAGGCGGATAACGCCACCTACCAAAGCATAGGTACAATAGAAATTATTTTAAAAAATATTCCTGCGGCAAAAAAGTATTTTGAAAAAATTTTATCGTCTGACCCGGGGCACATAATGGCCAACCAATTTATGGCCGCTATCGCGGAGGATGAGCAGAACTACGGTGCGTCTATTAAATATTTACAGGCGGCATCTAACTACGCAACCAACGCGGACTTTCAGTTAAGGGCGGCCTTTTACGCGGCCCGCATGGGTGCCCTGCAAAAAGCCGTGGACATTTTGGCCGAGGCATACGGCACATCGGGCAAAAGCGTGGAAATAGGTTATTTTTACGCGGTAGCCTTGCAGGATTTGCATAACCATAAAGATGCTGTAAAAATATTTAAAGAGATTTTAAAGCAAAGCCCGTCGTATGAAAAAGCGCGCCTTATGTACGGCGTATCGCTCGAGCGCATGGGTAATTACAGAGAGTTTGAACGCCAAATGCGTGAAGTGCTTAAGATAAACCCTGATAACGCCGTGGCCTTAAACTCGCTGGGTTACGCTTTGCTTGAGCAAAATAAAAAACTTGAAGAAGCGCGCGGTTATATAGAACGCTCGCTTGCTATCGCTCCTGACGATATTGCGGCGCTGGACTCTTTAGGCTGGTATTACGTAAAAGTAAAAAACTATACTAAGGCGGAAGAATATTTACTTAAAGCGTATAACGCTGCCGGACAGGACGGTGAGATAGCGGGCCACATTGGCGTGCTTTATTATGAGATGGGCAATTACAATAAAGCCAAAGAATATTTTGATGTGTCAGACAAAACAAAATTTGAAAAAGATATAAAAAAGAATAATAAAAAGGGGGCGTAGTATGAGCAAAACAACATTAGAGTTTTTACCCAGATATTATGAACTTGCCTTAGACGGCAGTTTGCCGCCGCACAGCCTGTGTAATTATTTTCAGGAAGCGGCCGGGGTAGACGCGCATAATCTTAACTTTGGCCGCGAAGAGGGCATAGCCTGGGCCATAGTACGCATGCAAATGGAAATGGGTAAAAAGTACAGCGGCAAAGACGCTGTTACCATACAAACCTGGCACGCTTTTTCAGACAAAATTACCAGCCGCAGAGAGTTTGAAATAAAAGATAAAGACGGCAATGTTTTAATGAAGGGCTCCACCTGGTGGATTATTTTAGATTTAAACACCCGCAAAATTACCCGCACGCCTGAATTTTTACTTCAGAGAAATAAAGAAAACCCTGATTTTGTGCTTGAAGAGGGCAACTTTAAAGCCAAACTGCCCGAGGGTTTAGAGCCTGTGGCGGTAAAAGAGTTTGCCGTGCGCCTTGAGGATATTGATATTAACGGCCATGTTAACAACACACACTATATGGCCTGGGCTATGGAATCTATGCCCGCCAATATCCGCGCCGAAAAAACGCTTAAAAACTACAAAATAATTTTTAAGCAGGAATGTGTGGACGGAGACAAAGTCATAGCCAAAATTTACGATACAGGCAACGGCGTTTACTTTCACGAACTTGTGCGAGAAGACGGCAAGGAAGTTGTAAGAGTAATATCTGAATGGGCCTAAAGACTTGATTTTTCCATAAAAGAATTGATAGCTTTTGTTTTTTTAATCTAATAACTAATAGTGTTTTGCAAAGGAGTTGTATATGAAAAAATATGGGTTTACTTTAATTGAACTTTTGGTTGTTGTGCTCATTATAGGAATTCTGGCGGCTATAGCCTTACCGCAGTATACACGTGCGGTGGATAAATCGCGTCTGGCGGAAGCTCAAACAAACTTACGTTCATTATCAAATGCGCAGGAAATTTATTATATGACACACGCGGCTTACACAACACTTGAAGAGTTGGACATAGAAATCCCGGTATCTCAAAATTACACATATGGAATTTCTGATAATAAAAATTTTATATTTGCTGTTAGTTCTAAAAATGGTCCGAAATTAGAATTATATCTTCAAAATAGTACAGGGCTTAAAGATGTTTGGGTTTGCAGGCATGACCAAGTTGAAAGAAGATTAAAGCTGTGCCGCAATTTAGGATGCAAAACAGAAGATACCAATTGGTGTATTTTAAATTAATATAATAAAATAAAAAATCCCCAGTTTTTCAACCGGGGATTTTTTATTTTAAAATTATTTCTTTAACTGCTGTTTTTTAGCTTCCGCTATTTTTGCCAGAAACTGCGCCTGCAGGTTTATTTTATCTTTTAAGGGTGCTGTTTTAAGGTGGCATATGGCAATGGCGATAGCGTCTGCCACGTCGTCAGGTTCAGGCTTTTTGTCCAGCTTTAAAGTTAACTGTACCATGCGCTGCACCTGCGCTTTGTCGGCTGTGCCGCTGCCGCAGATTATGCTTTTAACTTTTTTGGGGCTGTAGGAGTTTATGTCCACGCCTTTCATATGCGCCGCCAGCAATATTACGCCGCGCGTTTGTATAGTTTGGCTAACAGTTATGGCGCGTTTTAAAAAAAACATTTCTTCCATGGCGGCGTGTTGGGGGGTGTAGTGTTCTACCAGTTTGCCTATTTCATTAAAAATATATTCCAGGCGCGCGGGCAGCCCCAATTCTTTAGAGGTATGCACCAACCCGCAGGCAATTAAGGACAATGCGGCCCCGTCGCCGCGTTCCAATATGGCCCAGCCTGTTCTGTCTAACCCGGGGTCTATGCCCATTACACGTATTTTTTGTGTCATATTTTATATCAAAAAGGCTGGGTGTTAGCCAGCCTTAAAATTTAAATTTAAACGTTTAACTTCTCCATAATTTCATCGGGTATGTTATAGTTAGAGTAAACGTCTTTTGTGTCGTCATGGTCGTCCAGCTCGTCCATCATTTTCATTATGGATTGCGCTACGTTAGGGTCCGTGATTTCAGTTTCCGTGTCCGGTATCATGGTTAAATTGGCGGATTCTACTTTGATATTTTTTTCTTCCAGTGCCTTTTTAACTAAGTCCAGGCTTTCAGGCGCGGTAAAAATTTGGTAAGAATCGCCTTCTGTTTTTACATCATCCGCGCCGGCTTCAAGCGCGGCGTTCATCAGGTCGTCTTCACTCATGGCCTCTTTGCTTACTATTATAAGGCCTTTCTTTTTAAACATATAAGACACGCAGCCTGTTGTGCCAATGCTGCCGCCGCGGCTTGTAAAAATTTTGCGTACTTCTGAGAATGTGCGGTTTTTGTTGTCTGTGGTGCACTCAACAATAACGGCTATTGAGCCCGGACCGTAACCTTCGTACGTAATTTCTTCGTAAGAGGCGCCCTCCAGCTGGCCGGTACCTTTCATGATAGCGCGTTTAACATTGTCGGCCGGCATGTTTGCCGCTTTGGCGTCTTCAACGGCTTTACGCAGTCTCGGGTTATCTTCTATTTTACCGCCGCCCATTTTAGCGGCTATGGTAATTTCTCTGATAATTCTTGTGAATATTTTGCCTCTCTTAGAATCTAAAATCGCTTTTTTATGTTTAATACCTGCCCAATGTGAATGTCCACCCATATCAGGAACTCCTTGTTTTAAATTTGGTTAACTTGGTGTGCAGGCGCATGTTCAGCCTGACTGTTCTTAATTATTTTAGCAAAAAAATGCATATGGTTTACTCTTTTCCTTTTGATATCATATATACATGACAGAACTTTGGACGCTTTTACCGTTAGGTTTTTTGGTGGGCCTTGTGGGCAGTATGTTTGGCATAGGCGGGGGCATTTTTGTTGTGCCCATACTGCACTTTGGCTTTGGCATACCGCTGCACCAGGCTATAGCGTGCTCGCTTATGACGGTGGTGGCGTCGTCCATGATGTCCACCATGGCAAAAATAAGAACGGGCATGATAAGCATACGCCTGTCTAAAATGCTGGAAATACCTTCTATACTTGGCGCTATAATAGGCTCGGCCGTTGTGGGCGCTATGCCTATAGGCGTAATAAAAATAGCTTTTGCCGCAGTCGCCGTGGCAATGGCAATCAGCATGCTTAAAAACCCTTTTAAAAATTTTATAGGCGCTAAGCAAACTATATACGCTTGCGCTAACACAGACGGCGTTTTTGCCGATTCCTACCGCGACAAAGCCACCGGCAAAACCGTGCGGTATGAAGCGCAAAACTTACGCTACGCTGTGCCGCTCTCAATATTTTCAGGTTTTTTATCCTCCACTCTGGGCATAGGCGGCGGGGTGATAAACGTGCCGCTTATAACAAATGTTTGCAAGGCGCCTATTAAAGTTGCCAGCGGCACCAGCAGTTATAAGCTGGGGCTGACGGCGTGCGCGGGCAGTATACTTTACTTTAAAAAAGGTTATATAGTGGAAGACGTTACTATTATTATGATACTGGGCATACTAGCGGGCGCGTACGTTGGTATGAATGTGCTGTTAAGAATAAAATCTATTTATGTGGAAATTTTATTTGGCTGCCTTATGCTGTTTGTGGCCGGCAGAATGATATTTAGCTTATGAAAGATAAACAATTAAAAACATATATTTACTATTTACTTTTATGCGGGCTTACGCTGGTTATTGTTCTTGCCGTGCTGTACCTTATATTCGGCGGGTTTTGGGGCAAAGCCGCCATGGGCGTGCTTATCATGCTGCCGCCTGCCAGGCTGGTGGCCGAAATATACGGTTTTACCCAAACAAAAACATACCGCTTTGCGGCTATATCCGCCGTACTTTTATGTATGATTGCTATTGAGTTTTTGTTTCTGAAGTAACTTCTTCTGCCGCAGGTTCCGCTGCCGGTTGTTGCGGCTTTTGCGCGGCAAAGTAGTCTTCTAAAGATTTTTTAGCGGTGTTATATTCCGCCGCCGCTTTGTTGTATTCCGATGTAGTGGGGGAGTTTGCGTTAACTTTTGCCATTTCAGACAAATAGCGGAAACGTTTAATTCTGTAGTCTTGGTACCTTATAACCTCGCTTATAAATTTGGCCCACGCTTCTTGCTCTTCTTTTGTTAATTTGCCTGTTATTACGGCGTTCTGGTGGTCTTGCATAACTTTGGCGGCATTCTCTGCGGTAAAGTCATCCACGTTAACGCCGTAACTGTCCAGCGTTGGCGCGGATATAGCGGTAGCTATGGACGCCCCTTTCTGCGGCAAATAAACATTGCCCACATATACGCCCATGGCAAAAATTATAATTAAAAGTAAAAATTTAATTAACTTCATATAAGTATATTATCATTTTTCAAGATAGACAAACAGGCCGCCGCGCTTAATTTTAACCTCAAAACTGCGCTTTACGGTACTATTGCTAAGCGTAAGCGTTTGGGTAGCGCCAAGCGTAACATTAGTAAGCGGGAATTTTAAGTTAACCAGAGTTATGCCGCTGCAGTCTGTAGCGGGAATAAGGCTGACGCGTTTATCCGGTGTACACTTAAATTTTGTTGTCTTGTTTGTTGGGTAAATTGCCCAGCCGCGCCCCACAAAACTGATTTTCATTTTAGAAAGATATTTGAAAGACGAGTAGAGGTTACTGAGCGTAAAATCCAGCCTTTTGCCTGTGGCGCATACTATGGTGATATCTTTCAGTTTTAATTTTTTAGCGTAGTCTAACGCTTTTTCAAAATCCGTATTATCCTGGCGGGATATTTTTATCATTTTCACTTTGGCAAATTTGCGCTTTGTGGCTGCGGTAACAGAGTCCAAATCGCCCACAATTATATCAGGCGTAACGCCGGAAGCGGCGGCTATATTGGCTCCGCCGTCCACACATATTACAAAGTGTTTTTGGGCCAGTTCACGCAGATATGCGGCGGGTTCTTTAGCGCCGTTACATATAATTAAGGTTTTACGCATTTATATTTTCTCACTAAAAGTGATGTTGATAAAATAATTATACTAGTTAACAGCCCTATATAAAACCCGTCCAACTCAAAATGGTACTTAGGTGTTGCGGCCCACAGCGTCATCATTAAAGCTGAAGTTACGGCGGAAACACAAAAAACTTTATCAGTTATTTTACCGGGCCAAATATAGCCCGATACCAGCGGTATCAGCATGCACGCAGACATGTACGAGCCCAGCGTCAGCCAAATAGTTTTGAAACTGCCGTCTAAAAGTATGGCTATTACTATAGAAAACCCGCTTACAACAAACATGGCTACGCGGTTGGTTAGTATTACGTTTTTAAATTTATTTCTTAAAAAGTCATAGCTTAAAGTGTTAGAAGCTATGAACATAAAAGAGTCCAAAGTTGAAAGAATAATCGCCAAAATACCCGCTACAAAAAAGCCTTTCAAGCCAATAGGCAGCAGCTGCACAGAGTAAAAAAAGTAAGCGTGCGCTGGCTGGCTGTCCGGCAGTACGGCGCGCGCGTAAAGCGCGCCAAGCGTGGTGCAGATGTCAAAGCAAATCCAGATAACGGTGGAAATCAAAATACCTTTTTTTGCCGTCCCCGCAGAATTGGCGGCAAAGCAGCGTTGGTAAAAACTGGGGTCAACCAAAGTAGCCAGCGCTATAAAACCCCATATCAAAGTATTGGCCACGGTATTGCCGCCTGTAAGCGAAAAATGTGACTGCGGCAAATTATCAAATAAAAACTGCGTGCCGCCAAAAGTATAGAGCGAAAACAGCACAACAACCAGCACCGCAACGCACATAACAACAAACTGCACTATCTCAGAAAATACCACCGCCCTAAACCCGCCCCAGGCGCTGTAACAGCATGTAAACAACGCGCCCAGTATCATGCCCGTAAGCGTGCTTACGCCAAGCACCATGTTTAAAAACATGCCTATGCTTAACACGTAAGCTACCGGTAAAATATAAAAAAATGTAAACACTGCGGCGGTCTTAGCTGATTTGGGGCCAAACATTTTACCCGTAAGCTCTGGCAGTGTAACTGAGTTATAAGAGTAGATTTTTTTGACAATAAAAAAGGCGAATATGATATACGCGATATACCAAAAAACGCCTTGTATTAGAAAATTATGTATGCCGTAGTTAAAGGTAATTTCATTAACGCCAAATATGCCGCCGTACCATGTGGCGGTAAGCGTGGCCACAAACATGGGCAATGTAAGTTTGCGCCCCATCAACATATACTCAAGCACGCCGCCTTTGCCCTTTTCTTTTATGCGGTGCCCGTAAATTGCGGCGCCAAAAGTAATTATAAGGATAAACGCGAATACTACCCAATCTAACGGCGAAAGATAATTGTAAACAACTAAACTTGACTGCATAAAACCCCTACCAGCCCGATAAAAACGGTGGTATAAGTAACAGCATTGATACAAAAAATAATATTACCTGCAAAACTAAAATCCATTTTGCCCAGCGTATCCAGCTTATGCCGGCCATGCCTATGGCCGCAATTGTGACGGGGGCGGTGGGGATAATGGCGTTAGTCCAGCCTTCGCCAAACTGGTACGCCAAAATAACGGCCTGGCGTGAGAGGCCTATAATATCACCTAGCGGTATCATAATAGGCATGGTAAGTACAGACTGGCCCGAGCCGGATGCTATAAAAAAGTTTATTATTGTGTGTGATACAAACATACCTTGCAAAGCAAGCAGCGGGTGCAGTTTGCCTATAAGCAAAGCGATGAAATTTAAAATTGTATCAAGTATATTACCCTGCCCGGCCACCACAACAATACCGCGCGCCAACGCCAGCATTATGGCCACGCCAATCATGGTGCCGGCGCCCTGTATAATAGCGTCGGTAGTTTTGTTAAGCGGCAGCTTGCCTATAGCGGCGCATATTATGCCGCAGCCTAAAAACAGCGCGCCAATTTCCGTAATATACCACCCCAGCCTGGCCACGCCGTAAACCAAAAAGCACATAGACAGCGCGAACACAACCGCCACAATTTTATGGCGCGCGCTAAAAGCTGGTTTAGTTTTAAACTCATGCATATTAAGGCTTTCTTTTTTCTTAAGGTCATCTTGGTAAGTAATACTTTTTTTAGGGTGTTTCCTTACCTTCTCGCCGTACCAGGCTACAAAAGCCACAATAACGCTTGTGCATATAAACCACACCAGCACACGGTATCCCATGCCGCTGTACAGCGGCAGCTGGGCGATGTTTTGAGAAATACCAACAGTAAACGGGTTCATAAAGGCCGAACAAAACCCCGCCCACGCGCCTAAAAACGGTATGCTTACACCCACCACGCTGTCATAACCCAAAGACAATGCCAGCGGTATAAAAACGGGTATAAAAATAAGAGTTTCCTCTTCCATGCCAAATATGGCGCCGCCTACGGAAAAGATAAACATACACACAGGTATAAAAAGTACTTTTAACTTTGGATTATTGGCAAAAAAATAAGCTGTATTATTAATAATAGAGCTTATTGTTCCGGTGCGTTCGATAATTGTAAAAATGGCGCCTGTTATAAAAATAAAAATAATAATTTCGGCGCACTGGGTAAAACCTTTAATTGGCGCTTGCAAAATGTCGGCAATGCCTTGCCCGCTGCGCTCAACGCTGTGGTATGTGCCGGCAACCGTGTAAGATCTGCCGTCGCGTTCCACACGGTCGTAAGAGCCTGCGGGCAGCACCCAGGTGAGTGCTGCCATTATAATAGTGATACCAAAGATAAGCGCGTAAATATTTAATTGCAGGCCTTTATTCATTAATTACCAACCTAAATTACCATCCTATAAAAAATGGCGGGATTAACAAAAGCATAGACATTATTATAAGTATAAGCTCTAACTTCCAAAACCATTTTAACCATTTGGTCCAGCTTATGCCCGCTATAGCAAGCACAGCCACCGTAACGGGGGCGGTAGGAATAATCGGATTACCCCAGCCCTCGCCAAACTGGTACGCCAATACGGCAGTCTGCCTTGATACTCCCACAAGATCAGCCAAAGGCGCCATAATAGGCATAGTAAGCACCGCCTGCCCGGAGCCCGAGGCTATAAAAAAGTTTAGTATCGTCTGGAATATAAACATAGCCTGCGCCGCTAACCACGAGGGTAACGCGCCAATGGCCATGGCCATCCAGTTTAAAAACGTGTCTAAAATATTGCCGTCGGTAGCTACTATAATAATAGAGCGGGCTAAAGTGATAAGCAAACAAACGGAAATCATGTTCTTCATGCCGTCTATAATAGCGTCAGTTGTTTCAGTCACGCCCATGCGGCCGAATATGGCGCACAGTATACCTATAAGCAGGAACATGGCGGCAATTTCATCTATATACCAGCCGTAGTATGTTACGCCCGCTACCACGCCTACCAACCCCGCTATAAAAATAGCTATTACGGCTTTGTGCCCAAATTTTATTTTGGGTTTGCCAACTTCAATGTCGTTGACAATTTTAAGTTCGGCGCGTTTTTCGAGGTCAGTAGTATAGGTAATGCTTTTAGACGGGTTTTTAAGTATTTTCGCGCCGTAGCGGCTTACATATATGGTAACTATGCTGGTGGCTATAAGCCATACTATTACCCTGTAACCCCAGCCGGAGTATATGGGTAGTTCCGCTATTTTTTGCGCTATGCCTACGGTAAAAGGGTTTAAAAATGCCGAGCAAAAACCCGCGAACGCGCCCAAAAACGGCACAGCCATACCTACTATAGTATCGTAACCAAGAGAGAGTGCCAGCGGTATAAAGATGGGAACAAAAATAATTGTTTCCTCCTCCATGCCAAACAGCGCCCCGCAAATGGAAAACGAAAACATGCACACAGGAATAAAAAGCTTTTTAAGATGCTGGCGGTTAGAAAAAAAGTAGCTTATATTCTGAATGATAATATTAACGGTGCCGGTGCGTTCTATAATTGTAAAAACCGCGCCTATTACTAAAATAAAAATAATAATGTCTGAGCAAGCCTGAAAGCCTTTTATAGGGGCAAGCAAAATATCCTGCACGCCCTGCCCGGACTTTTCAACGCTATGGTAGGAACCTGCTATGGTTAAGGTCCTGCCGTCTTTTTCCACCCTGTCAAAGTGTCCCGCCGGGACAACCCATGACAATGCCGCTGTAAATATTAATATTCCAAAAACCAGCAAATATGTGTTAAGTTTCAGTTTTTCCATTTTTGTTTAGTGACTAACCTCTCTATCTTTCATGAATTTAACAGCAAAAATTACAATGCTATATTTTACTATTTTGCAGCCCGGCTTTGTAAATAAAAAAGACCTATAAAAGCTTGCCTTTTTGCTTGTACTGTATTATAATTAAAAAACATTCTTAAAAGGAGAAACTTATGAAAAAGGGTTTTACATTAATTGAACTTTTGGTAGTAGTTTTGATAATAGGTATATTGGCGGCCATAGCGCTGCCGCAGTATAATAAAGCGGTATTAAAAAGCAGGTTTGCCGAACCGCTTACAGTACTTCCCGCAATTAAAAGAGCCGCTGATATTTGCATGATGGCAAATAACGACGACGCGGACCATTGCAGAAACTTTAACAACCTTGACGTTGAAATCCCCGGTACAATAGTGGATTCATATACCGCTAAAACAAAAAACTTTCAGTATACGTTTGAGGTTAACTACAACCTTGCCGCGCCAGCCGCTTTTTATTTAGGCTCACAGGGCGAGCTTAACATAGGTTACCAGCCGGACGACGATGGCAACTCCAAGCTTATGTGTTCACAGAGCTGCGGTTGTATAAACGATAATTTATCTGAAGATGACGCAAAGTCATTATGTAAAGCGCTGGGTATAGATTATACGGCATCTTGTTTTACCTGCTAAAAATATTTAAATCTAAAAAACCCCTGGGACGTAACCGGGGGTTTTTTAACGTATCACGGCACACTTTTAACCGGCGCATTTTTGTATAATATATATACATATCTTTTAAGGAACATTATATGGCTGATAATAACAATAAAAACAAAAATAATAATAACAAATATTCCACAACAGTTTTACTTCCTAAAACAGAATTTCCCATGAGAGCGGGTCTGGTGCAAAAAGAACCTAAATTTGTGCAGTTTTGGGATGATATGAAGCTTTATGAAAAAATGCTTAAACTGCGTGAAGGCGCACCCGTATTTATGCTGCACGATGGCCCGCCATACGCCAACGGCCGCATACACATAGGCCACGCGCTGGACAAAACTTTAAAAGATATTGTTATTAAAAGCCGCACGATGGACGGTTACCAAGCCCCGTATATACCGGGCTGGGACTGCCACGGGTTGCCTATAGAAACAGCTTTAATGAAAGAGCTTAAAATAGACAAAAAAAGCATTAAAGAAGAGGCCGACGTGGCCAAATTCCGCGCACAAGCGCGTGAGTTTGCCGGTAAATTTATAGGCTTACAGAAAGACGGCTTTAAACGTCTTGGCGTGCAGGGTGATTTTGAAAATTATTATTCCACCATGGCCCCGCGTTTTGAGGGCAATATTATAAGCGTATTTTTAGACTTTGTTGAAAAGGGTATGGCGTACAGGGGTAAAAAAACAATTTCCTGGTGCCCCACCTGCGAAACCGCTTTGGCCGACGCTGAGACAGAGTATAAAGATAAAGTTTCCGTCTCAATATACCTGCGTTTTAACTTGGCCGACACATTTAAAGGCCACGACAACGCCTCTTTAGTAGTATGGACCACAACCCCGTGGACGATACCCGCCAACAAAGCCGCCGCCGTTAATAAGGACGAGCAATATATATTCCTTAAAGACAATAAAACGGGCGAATACTATATAGTGGCAGAGAAGCTGGCTGATACATTTATACAAATTTGTAATATGGACGTAACTAAAGAAGATACGTTTGCCGGTGAAGAGCTGGTTGGCGTTAAATACAAGCACCCGCTTACGGGCGAGCTTAACCCCGTCATATGGACAGACTTTGTAGCTATGGACACAGGCGTAGGTATAGTGCACATAGCGCCCGGCCATGGCGAGGACGACTTCCACGCGGGTCTTAACTGGAAGTTGGACATCTTCTGCCCTGTCGACGAAAAAGGTGTTTACACTAAAGAAGCCGGCGCATGCGCGGGCGAGCATGTTTTTAAAGCCAATATGAAAATTGTTGAACGTTTACAGCAGCTTGGCAACCTTATAAAACAAGAAAATATCACACACAGCTATCCGCATTGCTGGAGATGTAAGCAGCCCATCATATTTAGAACAACCGAGCAATGGTTCCTGTCAATTGACGGCCAAGGCTTAAGAGGTAAACTTACCGACGCGCTTGCGGGCGTAAAGTTCTACCCCGAGGCCGGCAGAGAGCGTATAACAAGCATGGTGCGTAACAGGCCCGACTGGTGTTTAACCCGCCAGAGATTCTGGGGCACGCCCACAACAATTTTCTACTGCGAAGACTGCGGTAAAGAACAAATAGACGCCAAGCTTTTTGCCCATATAAAAGAAATGGCCTTAAGATTAGGCGGAGATTTCTGGTTTGATTTGCCTAATGATCAAATTTTACCGGCCGGCTACACCTGCAAATGCGGCGGCAAAAACTTTAAGAAAGAAAAAGATATTTTAGACGTTTGGTTAGACGCCGGCTGTTCTTGGAAAGCCGTGCTGCTTGACCGCGGCCTTAAATATCCCGCAGACCTGTACTCCGAAGGGTCCGACCAGCACAGAGGCTGGTTTCAAACCTCACTTATACCGTCTGTGGCGCTGGAGGGGCAGTCACCCTTTAAAGCTATTTCCACGCACGGCTTTGTGCTGGACCAAGAGGGCAAGGCTATGCATAAATCCCTTGGCAACAGTGTTGAGCCGCACGAAGTTTTTGACAAATACGGCGCGGATATTTTGCGCTTGTGGGTCAGCCTGAGTGACTACCACGACGATATCAGAATATCGGACGAAATTTTAGGCGGCCCCGTTGACTCTTACCGCAAGTTTAGAAACACGTTAAGATACGCTATGGGCAGCTTATTTGATTTTGACCCTAAAAAACATAAAATGGCACCTGAAGAAATGACCGAGATGGACCGCTATATGTTAAGCAAACTCGGCGCTTTAATAGACGAGGCCCGCGCCGCTTACAATACCTACGAGTTTAGGCGTGTGGTACGCGCTTTGTTAGACTTTTGTATTTTGGATTTGTCTTCCTTTATGTTGGACGCTTCCAAAGACCGCCTGTACACAATAGGCACCAATGCCAAGTCAAGACGCAGCGCGCAAAACGCGCTTTATGAGATACTGCTTGTTTTGCTTAAATTTTTAGCGCCTGTAGTTTCTTTCACCACGGAAGAAGCCTGGCAGGAACTTAAAAAGATTGAGTGCGGCAAAGACTTGGAAGAAAGTATTTTCTTATCCTCATTCCCCAAAGAGTCCAGCGTTAAACGTGACGCGGAGCTGGAAGCCAAGTGGGACAAAATAAGAAACGTGCGCGAAGTTATACTTAAAAAATTAGAAGAAGCCAGGGCGGCTGGGTTAATAGGCTCCTCTCTGGAAGCTAAAGTAATATTTGCCACAACCGCAGAAGCGGAGTTTGCTTTCTTAGAAGAAAACAAAAATATTTGGCCGGAAATTGCCATAGTATCCGCCGTAGAAATAAACAAAACAGGCGGCGAAGCGCTAGATATAACCGTACAGCACGCCGACGGCGCCAAATGCCCCCGCTGCTGGCAGTGGAAAACGGATATCGGCACCAACACAAAATACCCCGAGCTTTGCGCCCGCTGCGCCAGCGTATTAGAAGAAGAGGGCGTTATTTTGCCGCAAGAGGCCGCTTAATGCACGGTATATCGGCAAAATTAAAAAGTTTAATTAAAAACAACAAAGCCACAATAATTATTTTGCTTATACTTGTGGCTTTGGACCGTATTACAAAAGTGCTGGCGCTTGACCTTTTGCGCCCGGTGGAAAGCGTGGAAATATTTAAGTATTTTCACCTGACATACCTTGAAAATACGGGCATGGCTTTTGGCATACTGCAAAACGGCAATTTGCTGTTAACCGGTATGATGATAGTGGTAATAGTTTTTATTTTAAAATCCTGGAAAGAACTTGCTGCGCTCAGGCCGCCGCTGGGGTGGTTGGGGCTGGTATTGATTCTTGGCGGCGCAATTGGTAATCTTTATGATAGAATTGTGTTAGGGTTTGTAGTGGATTTTATTGATTTCAGGGTCTGGCCGGTGTTTAACGTAGCGGACAGCGCGATATGCGTGGGCGCGGCGTTAGTGGCGCTGGCGATGTTTTTAGATAAACCTAAAAAGGACGCGGAGGCAAAATGAGAAAGTTATTAATTTTTACAGTATTATGCTGCGCCATACTCGCCGTAGGTTGTAAAAAAGACAGTGAGGTAGCCAAACTTAAACAGGCCAGGTATTATACCGACATAGGCCAGTACAGCAAAGCGCTGCCTTTGTATTCCTCCATAATCAAAGTTAACCCAAACAGCTACGCCGCCTACACAAACCGCGGTATTGTATATGATATCCTTTCAAACAAAGATTTTGAAAATAGAAAAAAACATATAGCCAACGCTGAGAAAGACTATATTAAAGCCGCTCAAATTAACCCCTATAGCGTAGAGGCGTTAAACAACCTGGGCGCGTTTTATATTGACCAGCGTAAATATTTTAACGCTATTATTTATCTTAACGAGGCCGTTAGATTAGCGCCTAATTATTATTCCGCTTTAGTTAACCGAGGTATCGCTTACTATAACGCTGGCGAAGGAATAAAGGCGTATAATGATTTTCATAAAGCAATTTCAATTAATCCAGAAGGCTGGCTGGCGTATTTTAACCGCGGGCTTTATTATTATGATATAGGCGATTATCTTAGCGCCGCGTTTGATTTCAGCCGCGTGCTCGCGCTGCGCCCGGACTATGGCCGTGCCTACCTTGAAAGAGGCCGCGCGCTTAAAATGCAGGACATGTACGCCGACGCTATGGAAAATTTTGAACAAGCCGTCGCACTTAACCCTAACGACCCTTTAGCGCATTACTATCTTGGCGAAATGTACTTAAAAGACGGCGACTATGAGGCCGCTTTGAGCGAGTTGACCAAATCAAAAGAATTAGACCCTGTTTTTGTGCCCACTTACGAACTTATGGGCGACGTTTACGCTATTGAAGACGCCGTGCAGGCGGCAGCCAATTATATCATAGCCAAAAAGATGGACCCCGCCAACGCCAGACGTTACGACGCTAAAATAAGAGCCATGCTTACCGACGAGGGCAGAGCAAGAGTTGTAGAAAGAAGATTTTTATAATTAATTTAAAATGACAAAAGAAGATAATATAACACCTGCGCACGCTAAGTCCGGATTTCTTTCTGTAAGTTATTACAGGATCAGGTTTATATTATCTTTTTTATTTCTGCTGCTTGTTATTTTATCGCAATATTTTCATAATGTGCCGCTTAGCATATTTTTGCTTTCCGTATTTGGCTGCCTTGTTTTTGGCGGGCACATATTTTACGCCGCGTATGAAGATATTAAAAACTTAAAATTTACTTTTAACGTGCTTGCCTCATTTTCAATATTGTCGGCGTTATGTTTTGGCCTGGTTAACTTGCTGTTGCACTTTAAAGTGTTTGGCGGCACAACAAATTTGTTTGTGTTTAGCATACTTAACGTATGTCTTATAAACTATGTTTACAGCACATTTGCCCGCTCCACAGAAATTTCTAAGGCTTTTATAAATAAAATGCAGGATTTTCTGCCCAAATCCGCCAGGCTTGTTAAAGAAGATAAAGAAGTAAGAATATTCGCCGGGGAAATTAAACGCGGTGATGTGCTGCACGTAAAAAAAGGCGAAGTTATCCCAACCGACGGTTTTATACTTAAAGGCAAAACCGATATAGAGGAAACAATTATCACAGGCAACACTGAACTTGCCGTTAAAAGAGAGGGGGATAATGTTTACGCCGGCACTACTAATAAAGCGGGTGATATTTTTATTGAAGCGTCTTGCGTACTTGCGCAAAGTGAGATAGCCTTTGTAATATCTAACCTTAAAAACAGCGAACTTAAAAAGAGGTTAAGTTATAATCCGCTTGATATATACGCCAAATATATGGCGGCGGTGCTTATGGCGGCTATTGTGCTGTTTGTGGGGTATAATATATACGTAAACGGTTTAAATAATGTTGAGTATTATATAAGGATAGGTTTGTTTTTAGCGGCTATGTGCTGTCCGTCCGCGTTTATAGTTTCTTTTTCTTTATCGGATTATTTCTCTAAAAAAGGGGCCGCGCGCCGCGGTATAGAAGTGCAAAATTTGCAGGCTTTAAAAACTTTTAAAAATGCGGATGTGCTTTATTTAGACAAGACAGGCACTTTAACAAACGGCGTTTTGGCCGTGGCCAAGGTTTACCCGGTAAAAGCCAAAAATAATATGCTGCTGCTTAAAAGCGCTCTCACGGCGGAAAAAAACTTGCAGGACCCATACAGCCAGGCCATAAAAAGATATTGTAAGGATGAGGGGATAACACCGGAAAAAGTAGATTCTATGGAAATTTACCCCGGCCAGGGCGTAATGGTAAAAAGCGGTAAAAACACTATATTAATAGGTAACGAAACCTGGTTTACGGAACAAAAAATAGAGTTTAAAAAGATTGACTCCGTACAACCTAACGAGATTACCATAGGCGTAGCCAGAAATAAAGAGTTTTTAGGTTTTATAACATTGTCGGACGAACTGCGCCACGGCGCCGGCGCCACGGTGGAAAACCTGAAAGCGCTTGGTAAAGAAATTATTTTAATTTCCGGCGACGGCAGTAAAACGGTTTCTTATATAGCGGGTATTCTTGGCGGGTTGGAATACCATTCTTCAGTACTGCCCGAAGCCAAGGCCGCCATGATACGCAAACGCGCCATAGACGGTAAAACCACAGTAATGGTGGGCGACGGGTTTAATGATATTTTAGCCATGTTGGAGGCGGATACAAGCGTGGCGTTTTACTCACCCAGTTCCGCCCACGCCAATTGGGTGGATATTGTTATAAAAAGGAAAGACTTTTCCGCGCTTAATTTACTTTTAAAATTATTTAATATTGTAAGGTTAAACATTTTGCAAAACATTGTCATAGCGTTTTTGGTAAATATAGCTTTGGTAGTGTTTTTGCTGGAATTTTCTTCTACGCCGTGGTATACCGTAATATCGTTTTGTTTAGGCGGCATACTGCTGGTTACTTTAAATTCAGCGAGGTTAGTTAAAATAAAATTATGAGCGAAAATGATATAGATTTTGGATACACCAAAGACCATGCCAGAAAGGGCGCCGACGCGGTTTTGCCCGACATTCAATGCTGGGAAAACCAGTATAAAAGGGACTATGATATTAAAATAGTACTGCCGGAGTTTTCCTCCGTATGCCCCAAAACGGGTTTGCCTGATTTTGGCGTTATAACCATAGACTATGTGCCGGACCAGCTTTGCCTTGAACTAAAGTCTTTAAAATACTATTTTCTTGAGTATAGAGACATGGGCATATTTATGGAAAACATAGCCAATAAAGTGCTTGACGATATAGTCAAAGCCTGCAGCCCCAAGAAAGCCGTTGTCACGGGTGACTTTACGCCCAGGGGCGGCTTGCGTTCCGTAATAGTGGCTAAATACGAGAAAAAATGACAAAAAAACTTAAAGGCCGTTTAGTATTTTTTATAATATCGCTGCTTACTTTAGCGGCGGCGGTGAGTTATGTGTATTATTCTAAACAGCCTAAAGGCACAATAATTACCTTTGAGGAAGAGCCCGCCGATATTGAAAACAGCCAGTACGCCTTTACGGGTGAGGTGGAAGCGGTTGAGCCCGACAGCCTGCCCTTTGAACCTGAAAGCACGGCGAGCGCCTTTGAGAATACAAACTTTGACGGCGTGGCCGAGAAAAACAAAAGCCTTATGGAGATGATAGCGGAAAATGAGGAAGACAGACGTTTACGTCCCGTTTATATAGAGTCTTTAGAAATGACGCCCGTGCCCCAAACCCCGCTGCTTAACGATGAACAGTCCGAGAGTGCGGTTGTTGCGGAGATGCCGGGTGACGAAGAGCTTGCCCAAACCAGAAGCGTAAGCATGCTTACCGCGCCTGTGGATTATAAAATAATACGCACCACGGCGGAGTATAACAAATTTAAAACGGCGGCCAAAGGTAAATACCCTGCGGTCGATTTTAATAAAAACGCCATTGTTGTGTTGGAGTCAAAAAGTAATTTGCCGGATAATATTTTTGAAATTACCGAAAGCAGGAAAGAAGACGGCAAAGATATAATAGACTTCAGGGTAAATATTTTCGGCCTTGATAAACGCACCCACAGCCACACCTACAAGGTGGTTGGCAAAAATATAAAGACTGTTACCTTAAACCAAATCTTATAAATAAAAAGCAATATGAGAGGGAATTATGAAAAGAAGTACTTTATTTATTGTTTTAGCTATTTTAATAGCCTTTGTCACAGTAGGACGTATTATACTTTATGTGATTGCGCCTGAAGTCAACTCTTCTTCAAGTCCTGTTTTAGGATTTGTGTTGGGTTTTATTATGTCAGGATGTTCTCTTTTTCTTGGATTTGATATGAGAAGAAAAGAGAAGTCTGGTGGAAATAAAAAATAAAATGCTTCTCTCTATCCAGTTTTAAATAACCCCCCCACCAAAAAGTGGGGGGGTATTTTAGATATATATATGTATAAATTAAGTCATCCTGAATTTTTGCGTCAACGCAAAAATGTGAGGATCTACCTTATAAAAACAATAGAAGTTTAAAAAGTGGTAGATGTCCACTTCGGCGCGTTGCCGCGCCTCCTCAACATGACCTTACTCGGCAACTTTTTTACCTGTTAAATTTATAATTTACTTCTCTTCCTTCCCATACTATTTGCACCGTTACGGGGTGTGTAAGCGGGTGGTCTTTTACCGCGCCCCAGGCCATTACCATGCGTTCCATTTGGTCGTTAGCGCCGTGCGAGCCTGACACTCCCATTATAACCCTGCTTGCGTCCGCCACGTGTGCAACTTGGCTGAGCGCGTAGTACGGGTCATTAGATTCCACCAGTATCGGTATTATGGTATGTCCGTATTTTTCGGCCACTAAAATTACGTTAGAAAATATTTCTTTAACGTCTACTATACAGGCGGACTTAAGGGAATTTTTGCCAAACATAGTACCCTTGGACGGTTTTGCGTACAGCACTATAATGTCTGTGTCGTCGCTGGTAAGTTCTTTTAAAAAATCTTCAAGGTGGTACAAGTTATCCGGGTCTTTCACACCTATTACCACACGGTTGTCATGCTCCAGGTCTTCCAGCGCGTCGCTTAAAGTAGCTACTGTGGATGTGTTAAGTTCTTCTCTGTGCCCTTCTTCAAACATAATGTTGGCTTTTTTAGCGTTAAGCCGTTCTGATATATAAAACACCGTAAACAGCAGCGCCGTAAAACTTAAGCCCGCCACAGTGGCGGTACGCTTTGTAATTAAGTTTATAGAGGCTATAGAAAATAACATTAAAAATATTAATATGGCGCCAATGGGCAGATTGTAATTTCTAAATTTAATATTGAGCGGCACCATAAATTTTCTTGTGCCGGGAGCTTTAAAGCGCAGCATTATTATGGATAATGTTTCCAGCACGGCGCTCCACAGTACGCCAAAGGCGTACGCCTCGCCCAGTATATATACGTTACCGCGCGACGCTACTATTATAATAAGCTGCAGTATTACCACTATATTTATTAAGTGGTAGGTGGTGCCGTATTTTTTATGTATTTTTCTAAACCAGTCTGTTAAAATACCGTCTTCCGCTATTCTGTTAAGTACGGAGTTAGAGCCTATAAGCGCGGTGTTAACCGCCCCCGCAAGCATGACGGTGCCGGCTATAACCAGCGCGCCCTGCAGTATCAGGCGCAGTATTTCCGGGCCGCTAAGTTCCATGGCCAAACCTGCCAGCAGGTTAGAATTATATTTAGTGGCAATAAGTTCCGCCGGGATTATGACGGAAGATAAGAATGTCAGCCCGCCCGTAAAAAGCAAAGCGAACACAAATACCAGCAAAGCGGCTTTTTTAAGATTTTGTATTTTTGGGTATTCAATTTCCCTGTAAACCTGTGCCAAAGTTTCCAACCCGCTTAACGCCAAAACGCTGTGCCCTATTGCCATCATCACGCCTATTATACCTATGGAGCGGGCCCAGTCTATATTTTTGGCCCAGCCAAGGGCGTAGTCTGTAAGCTGCGGTTTTATGGGGGGGAGTGTGGCGCCTTTTATAAAAATTGTTATTATGCCCCACACCGCAAGTATGGCGGCTACTATTAAAGAGGCTGTTATAATTTTAACGCTTTTATCAGTACTTTCCGATATGCCTTTTATGTTTTGGCGCCAAAAATAGAGCGTAACAATTATGGCAAACATTACTGAGAACAGATTGTCCGGCACGCTGATATTCACGCCAAAGTGCGCCATGGTAGAATTTATAAAACCGGATAAATAATGTCCCGCCGCCACGGAACTTATAGGCCCCGTAAGCACAAAGTCAAACACTATGGCGGACGCCGCTATCTTGGCCATACGGTTGCCCAGGCCCTCTTTTACCACCTTATATATACCGCCGCGCACAAATAGTGAGCAGGACTCTATGTATACAGTCAGCAAAATACCCGCGAACAACATTACAAATAAAATATACCACGGGAACGCCGGGCCAAACGCGCGCATAGCTATGCCGCCGGCGTAAAACGCGCTGGAGCCAAAGTCGCACAGCACTACGGCAGCCGCTTTCCAAAAGGGTATAAATGTGAGAACGGCAGTGGTTATAACCATTACCTTTTTAACGCCCATAGGGCTTTTGGTACTTGGGGGTTGGTCGCTGGTCATTATTCGTTTATAATTTTAAGCACTTCTTCTATACTGCCCGCGTTTGTAAGGGCGGACACAAAACTGTCTTTAAATCTCTCAGACAGTTCGGCTAATATTTGTAAGTGTTTCTGAAAAAATTCCGGGTTGGAGGGGGAAAGAAACAGGAACATCACTTTTATAACGGCGTTGCCGGCGGCGGGGTCTTTAATGCCCGCGGGCACTACTGCCAGCGCAGCGCGGAAAGTGGTAATCTCATCCACCCTTGAGTGCGGTATGCTTAAGCCTGTGTCTAAGGTTGTGGGTATACCTTCTTCGCGTTTGAGCACACGGTCCAGTATCTCTGCCGTGTCCATTTCGTTAAGGCCCTTGCAGGCTATAGAGACAAGCTGTTTTATCAGCTCTCCCTTTTGAACATTCTGTTCTTTTACTAATACTACGTTTGTTTGGTCAAGTAAACTGCTAATACTTGTTTGAATATCTGGTGACATATAGACTATTATATCACAATAAAACAAAAAGGTTGACAGTCCCGTATGTTTAAGGCTAAAATCTAAGTTTAACGGTCAATATTATTAAGGAGAGCATTATGTCTAAAAGGTCAATTGTCATTATATGTGTGGTACTGTTACTGGCGCTTGCCGGCTGGCAGGCCTATAAGAACGTTCAATACAAAAGGTATATAAGAAAAGCAGCCAGCAGACTGTACGCGGTTGAACCCGCCAGAAAAGAAGCCGCCGCAGAGTATTTTGCCAAAGCAAAAGCGCTTTACCCTAACAGGCTGGATACTATTTATTTAGACGCTCTGTTTAAAGCGCGTAGTATGTATTTACCCAGCACGGCGCAGCAACGTATAGATATTTTTACCCCTGTAATAAAAAAATTAAACACCATACCCCCGTCAAAAATATCTATGGAAATACCCGGTTATGTGGATATGTATTTTAACCGCGCGGCGGCATATAATGATATTGGCGACAAAGAGTCCGCCTTAAAAGACATAAACGCTATTATAAAAATAGGCGGCGGTGTTGACACTAATCCCCAAACGCTTGCCATTGCTGACTTATACTGCGGCGCGGGCGAGTACGACGAGGCGCTTAAATGGCGTGAGCAATATGTTAAAGACAATAAGGAAAGCCACTATGTTTTACATATGCTTGCCATAATAAAAACCAGGCAGGGCAAATATGATGAGGCGCTTAAAGCCTTAGCTGAAAACAAAAAAGTTCTGGACGCCGCTGTAAAAGAAGGCAAAACAAAACCCGGCAGCCCCATGGAGTTGGCCATTTACACACGTGAGGCAAAGGCGTTATTAGGCCAAAAGAAATATAAAGAAGCTTTGGCCGCTTCAAACAAAGCTATTAAAGGTTTAGAAGATTATAAAAAGACGCGTCCGGAAGCTCTTAAATTTCCTTTCTATATCTGCGGCTTAGAAGACGCCTACTTTCTCATAGACTACAAAACCAGGGCGGAAATTAAAAAAGCCCTTGGCGACAGCAAAGGCGCCGAGGCCGATTTAAAGAAAGATAAAGAATACCAGGCGACATTGGCAAAATAGCCTTTCGTTTTAACAAAATAAATTAGCAGCGGGGCGCAAAACAACACACGGTTTTGCGCCCCAACCCTACCAAAAACCGCCATTTAAGTCAATATCTAATAATCTGAATCAGTTTTCAACTGTCTCCAAATTTAATAATATATATATAAGCAATATTCCAGGGTGTTTGTGATCACCCTTATCAGTTATTTTAAAAACCGGAGTTATTAAATGGCGAATAAGAATCTAGAACCTATAGCTATTATAGGTATAGGCGTAGTAATGCCTGAAGCTTTAAATAAAGATATTTATTGGCAGAATATTTTAGATGGTAAAAATTGTATTACGGAAGTGTCTAAAGACACTCACTGGGACCCTGAACTTTTCTACAGCCCTGACCACAGCGCCCCGGACAAAACTTATTCCAAAATAGGCGGCTTTATCCGCGGGTTTCAGTTTAATTCTATAAAATACCGCATACCGCCCCAAGTGGCTAAACAGATGGACATGGTCCAGTGTTTAGCGGTGGAAACAACCGCCATGGCTCTCGCAGACTCCGGCTATGACAAAAAAGAATTTGACCGCACCCGCACTGCCGTTATCATAGGCAACGCCATGGGCGGCATGAAGGGCGAAATGTCCAACACCCGCGCCAACGCCCCGCTTTTTAATGAAATCATAAAAAAAACCAAAACATTCGCCTCATTAGACCCCGCTTCAGCAGAGGCTCTTATTAATGAAATACAAGCAGGCGTTAACGAAACCTTCTTACCTATTACCGAGGACACTATGCCTGGCGAACTTTCCAACGTTATCGCCGGCCGTGTTGCCAACGTTTTCAATTTAAACGGCACCAACTTTACGGTTGACGCCGCCTGCGCCACATCACTGGCGGCGGTGGACCAGGCCGTTAACGGCCTTAGGCTTGGCAACTACGACATGGTAGTTTGCGGCGGTATTGACCAGATGATGAGCCCGTCCGCATTTATCAAATTTTCCAAAATAGGCGCTTTGTCAGCCACAGGCTCCCGCCCGTTTGACGCGGACGCGGATGGCTTTGTAATGGCAGAGGGCGCCGGCATAGTTATACTTAAGCGCCTTAGCGACGCTGTTAAAGACGGCGACAAAATTTACTCCGTAGTCCGCGCCATTGGCGCCAGCAGCGACGGCAAAGGCAAGGGCATAACAGCACCCAACCCCAAAGGCCAAAAGCTTGCGGTAGAAAAAACATTTGAACAGCTTGAATATACCCCCGGCGACGTCGGCCTTTTAGAAGCGCACGGTACCAGCACCAAAGTTGGTGACGCTGTTGAAGTGGCTTCACTTAACGAAACTTTTGCCCCTCACGCCAAACCGGGCACAATAGGTTTAGGTTCAATCAAATCACAAATCGGCCACGCAAAAGCGGCGGCCGGCGTGGCGTCACTTATCAAGGCGTCGCTTGCTATATATAATAAGGTACTGCCGCCTTCAATTAACTTTGTTAAACCCAACCCTACGGTTGACTGGTCTACCTGCCCTTTTAGGGTTATTACTAAACCAGAAGCTTGGGGTGGTGATAAAATAAGAAGGGCCAACGTTTCATCCTTCGGCTTTGGCGGTACCAACTTCCACGTAGCTTTAGAGGAAATGCACCCGGCTTTAACGCAAAAAAAATACGGTACAGCTTTAGAATCAAATAACACAACACAAACTTGCGCATGCAGCCAGCAGGCGGCCGCGCAAGGCAAGGAGAATGTAATGGACAGTAGTAAGTATGCTTTACTTGTTGACCCGGAAAAACTGCAGGGGGATATGTTAACCTTCTCGGCGGATTCCAAGCAGGAATTAATTAACGAACTTCAGCGCGCCGTGGTCGCCTCCTCGGCGGACCCTTTGTTTATAGCTAAGAACGCCTACAAAAATCACATTGCCCCGCACAAGCAGTTTGCTGTTGTTATCAATGTTGAATCAATAGCCAAACTTAAAGAAAAGGTAGAATTTTTTATTAAAGTATCCGCCACCATGGACGTGTGGACGCAGGATTCTTTACACCTTAAAATGAAAGGTATTTACCCGTTTAAACCTTCTAAACATACGCCCAAAGTAGCGTTTATGTTCCCGGGCCAGGGCTCGCAGTACGTGGACATGATGAAAGACCTTGCCAGCAAATATAAAGTAGTTAAAGACACCTTTGACGAAGCCGACAGAATTTTAAAAGACCTTATAGACACCACTCTTACAGAAGTAATTTGGTCAAAAGAGGGTGAGTCTAAAGAAGAGCTTGCCAAACGTGAAGACGCCATTAAGCAAACACAAATGACACAGCCGGCAGTTATGACGGCCGACGTCGCTATGATGCGCCTACTTTCTTCTTACGGTATTAAGCCCGAGGTTGTTATGGGCCACAGCCTTGGCGAGTACGCCGCCGCTGTCGCCGCAGGTATTTTTGATTTTGAAAACGGTTTAAAATCTGTAACAAACCGCGCCAAATCTATGGCTAATATTACAGTGGAAGACCCGGGTATGATGATATCCGTCTCCGCCCCCGTAGAACGTGTGGAACCTGAGCTTAAAAAGATCAGCGGCTACATTGCCATAGCTAACAAAAACTGCCCTACGCAAACAGTAATAGCCGGCGAAACAAAATCAGCCGAAGCCGCCTTAAAAATGTTTACAGACATGGGCATACAGGCTGTTAAAGTACCTGTGTCACACGCTTTCCATTCACAAATTATTAAACCGGCCGAGGCCCCTTACCGCGCTTTCCTTAACACCTTAACGGTAAATGCGCCTAAGCTGCCTATTACGTCTAACGTAACGGCGGACTTCTTTCCTAATGACCCGGCTAAAATTAAAGACCTTTTGGTTGAGCAGTTGGTAAGCTCTGTCGAATGGATTGAACAGCTTAAACGCACCTATGATTCCGGCGTAAGGCTGTTTGTTGAATGCGGCCCCAAACGTGTGCTTAGCGCGTTTGCCGCCAATACATTGGACGATAAAAAAGACATCAAAGTTCTTGCCTCTAACCACCCTAAAAAGGGCGGTATCAGTGAATTTAACGATTTGCTTGCCAACTTAACTGCCAGCGGCATTGACCTTAACTGGTCAGGCACTGAAGTTAACGGCGGCGATGTTCTAAACCCCGCGTTTGCAACGTGGGTAAAAGGCGACACTCAGGCACAAGTTCCGCAGCAAGCGGCGCCGTCTGTTGCGCCAAGGGCGGAGGCTCCTAAAATGACATGTAACAATGAATCAATAGTTATCAGCGGTATCGCGGCGGGTACACCCGGTACCTGGGAAAAAGTTTTCAGAGAGGGTGCGCTTGACGATATTTTGCAAGGCCGCAACCTTATAGAAAATATTCCCGCAGACATGCAGCAAAAACAGATTGATAAAAATGTGGAATACGTGGTTAAATCACCCGATGGTAACCACAGGGTAGAAAAATTAAACTCTATTTCACAGGCCATTAAACTCAGCGCCAGAGCGGGCAGCTTTGACCTGGAAAAAGAATTTGGCCTCCCCGCCAAATGGGTGTCTTCTATGGACCAGTCTTTTAAGCTGGCCATAGGCGCCGGTATGCTGGCGCTTAAAGACGCGGGCATTCCTTTAACCTTATATTATAAGCCTACATCAACCGGCGGTTATTTACCGGACAGATGGGGTTTACCTGCCGAGATGATTGACACCACAGGCGTTATTTTTACCTCAGCCTTCCCCAACTTTAACGGTATAGTAACAGAGGTTGTGCGTAACTTAACCAGCAGCCTTGCCGCTAAATCAAAAGATGAAATTTACAGCTTTTACGAACATCTTATTTCTAAAATATCAGATGCCGCGCTTAAAAGAGAAATTTCAGAATGGTTCGCTTCCAACTACGCGCAGTACGGCGATAAGAGGGAAGTATTCGCGCAGGACTTCCTGCTTAAATCTATCCCGATAGCGCACAGTCATTTCGCGCAGTGGATAAGGGCCAAGGGCCCAGCCACGGCGCTTAGCGGCGCTTGCGCCTCAACAGCCCAGGCGGTAGGTGTGGCCAGTGACTGGATTAAGCTTGGCCGCGCAAAACGTGTTATCATTATCAGCGCCGATGATATTACAAACGAGAAAGTGCAGGAATGGCTTATCACCGGCTTCCTCGCCAGCGGCGCAGCCAGCACGGAAGCTGACGTTACCAAAGCCGCCGTACCTTTTGATAAGAGAAGAAACGGCATGATTGTGGGTATGGGCGCGGCCTCACTGGTAGTAGAGGCTGAGTCTGAAGTGCTTGCCCGCGGTATGAAGCCGCTTGTAAAAGTGTTGGAAACCGATATCAGAAACAGCGGTTTTCACCCAACCAGAATTGATGTCGCGCACGTGGCTGATATTATGGACCAAATGGTTGGCAGAGCGGAACGTGATTATGGCATAAACAGGTCTGATATAGCCAAAAACTTAGTTTTTATCTCACACGAAACCTACACCCCGGCACGCGGCGGCAGCGCCAGCGCCGAGGTACACGCGCTTAAGCAGACATTTGGCGCAGACGTGGAAAAGGTTATTGTCAGCAATACCAAAGGTTTTACAGGCCACGCCATGGGCGCGGGTATTGAGGATGTTATAGCGGTGCGCTGTCTTAACACAGGTATTATACCGCCCATTGCCAACTATAAAGAGGCTGACCCTGAACTTGCGGGTATTACCTTAAGCAAAGGCGGCAAATATGATTTTAAATACTCACTGCGCTTAGGCGCGGGCTTTGGCTCCCAGGTGGGTATGACGCTGATGGAAAAAGTATGGACAGACGGCGAACCCAGAATTGTTGACGCCGCCAAACATACAGAGTGGCTTAAACAAATTTCAGGCCAGGCTAACCCCGCGCTTGAAGTTGTGCAAAACACTTTAAGGGTAAAAGATAATTTTACCCCGGGCCAAAAACCTGCTTTAGTTATGGAAGGGTCGCAGGCTTTTGTGGACAAAGTGGCAAAACCCGCTGTTAAAGCGGTGCCCGCCGCCGCGCCCGCGCCTGCGGCAAAACCCGCAGTTGTGGCACCCGCACCTGTGGTTGCAGCGCCAGCCGCCGCCGCACCCTCAAAATCTTTTGATAAATCAGCCGTAACAAAAGAGATTGTAGATTTAATTTCAGACAAAACAGGCTACCCGCAAGACATGTTAGAGTTGGACCTTGACATGGAAGCGGACCTTGGCATTGACACGGTAAAACAGGCCGAACTTTTTGCCGCTATCCGTGAAAAATACGGTATAGCCCAGGCAGAGGGCACAGGCATACAGCTTAAAGATTACCCTACAATTAATCATGTAATAGGTTATGTAATGGACGGCGGCAACGCCGGGTCTTTAGCCGCTTGCCCAACGCCAACAGCCCAGCCCGAGCCTAAACTTGACCTGCCCGACCTTCCCAAGCCGGAAGTGACCGAGACCTCAAGCGAGCCCGCCGCCCCGGGTTTAGCCCACGCCGTAGCGCACAAAGCTAACCTTGATAAGACAGCGGTAACAAAAGAGATTGTTGATTTAATAGCCGAGAAAACCGGCTACCCGCAGGACATGTTAGAATTAGATTTAGACATGGAAGCGGACCTTGGTATTGACACGGTAAAACAGGCGGAATTATTTGCCGCTATCCGTGAAAAATATAATATAGCGCAGGTAGAAGGCGCAGGCATACAGCTTAAAGATTATCCTACAATTAACCATGTAATAGGTTATGTAATGGAAGGCGCTGTAGACGGCGGTTCTGCTTCTATCCCCGCTTCTTCCACGGTTCACACAGCCGCGCCCGCACCTGTAGCGGTTGCACCCGTTGCCGCACCCGCACCCGTGCAAGCGTCGGCCCCGGCAACATCTTCATCAAGCTTAAATGAAGACGCTGTAGCTAAAGAAATAGTAGATTTAATAGCCGAGAAAACGGGTTACCCGCAGGACATGTTAGAGCTTGACCTAGACATGGAAGCGGACCTTGGTATAGACACGGTAAAACAGGCGGAACTTTTTGCCGCAATCCGTGAAAAATACGGCATAGCCCAGCAAGAAGGCACAGGCATACAGTTAAAAGACTACCCATCTATCCGCCACGTAATAGGTTTTGTAATGGACGGCGGCAGCGCGGGCTCTTTAGCCGCTTGCCCCACCCCGGCCCCGCAGCCTGAAGTAAAACTTGATTTACCCGACCTTCCTACACCGGAAGTTACCGGAACATCAAGCGAACCTGCCGCGCCCGGCCTGGCCGAAGCAATAGCTCCGGCCCCTGTGCAGACAGCGGCCCCCGCAACATCATCAAACTTAGATGAATCAGCGGTAGCCAAAGAAATAGTAGATTTAATAGCCGAGAAAACAGGTTACCCGCAGGATATGTTAGAGTTAGACCTAGACATGGAAGCGGACCTTGGTATAGACACGGTAAAACAGGCGGAACTTTTTGCCGCTATCCGTGAAAAATACGGCATAGCGCAAGTGGAGGGCGCAGGCATACAGTTAAAAGACTACCCGTCCATCCGCCACGTAATAGGTTTTGTAATGAATGGTTCTCAGCAGATTGCTACGGCAGCTGCGCCGCAGGCGCAGCAAGAGGCGGCGGCACCCGTTCAAGCGGCCGCACCTGCCCCCGTGCAAACGGCGCCCGTAGCGCCGGCCCCGGCTGCAGACAAACCTTACGAGGGTGAAAAGTGTCATGAAAGAAAATTAAGGTACGTACCTACATTGGTAGACGCACCCTTAACCGAAGAAGCCGACAGAAAATTATCTTTAGACCGCCCGGTACTTATATTTGCCGATAACTCACAGCTTATTAAAGCTTACCAGGAGTGGTTTAAAAAGCGCGGCATACCAACACACGTGTTTACCACGCTCAAAGCCAGAAGCAAAAACACAACAATAGTAAACTGGGAAAGCGTTGAAGAAACCGAGGCCGTGCTTAGGCAGTACCAGGCGGAAAACCCCGGTACGCAGGGTATAGTTTACCTGCTTGGCGCCACGGTTAAAAAGTTTGACAAAAAGAATAATCCGCACGCCGACCTGGTAAAACATGTTATGCCGCTGTTTATAGCGCTTAAAGTGTTTGCCGGCGACTTGGCTGACAGAACGGCCGCTGATACATTCTTTGCCGTCAATACCAAAGTTGACGCCGCGTTTACCTACGCCACTAAAGAGCTTGTTAACCCCATTGTGGGCGGCCTTTACGGCGCGGTACAGTGCTTTAGAAAAGATATGTTTGAAGTAGCCAACGGCTGCATAAGCAAGTTGTTAGACTTTGAGGCTGAAGCGGCGCCCGAAGAAATGGCCGAGAAAACAATGTATGAACTTTTGCGCGGCGACATGCGCTTTATGATTTCCTATAAAGACGGCAGACGCTCAACCGTGCTCTCATTACCCACACGCCTTAATATGAAGCAAAAGAACTTTGACCTCGCCGGCAAAACCATAGCCTTTACGGGTTGCGGCCGCGGTATAGGTTCACTTCTCAGCCAGAAAATAGCGGCGCAGTATAAGAGCAAGCTTATCGTGCTTGATATTATTGAGATAACAGAAAAAACGCCTGTCTGGGCATCTATGAACGAGACGGAACTTGCCGCTCTTAAAAACCAAATATGGGCTGATTTAAAATCTAACCCTAACGTAAAAGCCACGCCTGTAATGCTTGACAGAGAGTTTGGTAAAGTAAAAGATTCCATTTCACTTTACAAAAATCTTGAAAAGTTAAGAAGCTTGGGCAGCGAGGTAGAGTACTACCACTGTGACGTTATGAACGGCACTATGATGAAAGACGTTGTAACCAAAATCAAAGCAAAAAGCGGCCGTGTGGATGGTTTAATCCACTTTGCCGGCCTTGAACGCAGCAAACTGGTAACAGATAAAACGGTAGAAGAATTTTTTAGAATCTTTGACGTTAAAGCCACCAGCGGCGGCGCGCTGTTAGCCTTAGGTTTGGTTAAAGACAGCGGTTTTTACGCTTTCGCTTCGTCAATCGCGGGCAAATACGGCAACCTTGGCCAGAGCGACTACGGCTGCGCCAACGAGTACCTTGCCAAACTCGCCCTTACCTTGCAAAACCAGGGTACAAGAGCAATCAGCATTGCTATGAGCGCGTTCTCTAATATTGGCATGGGTATCAGACCCGGCGTGGAAACATTCCTCAAGAGCAACGGCGTTGAGTTTGTGGACCCGCAGGACGGTATGCAGCTGTTCTTAGACGAAATTGTTTACGGCCGCGTTTCAGAAATAGCTTTGACAGACGTGCTTGGCAAGCTTGACTGGGACCGTCAGGTTAAAACAGATTGGGAAGAAATTATAGATGGCGATGATACCTCCGCCGGTAACGGCGGAGGGTCGTCTTCCTCATCCGCCCAAACAGAGGCTGACCCTGAGCCGCAGGATTTAAAAGAAAATCATTTTTTAGGTGACATTAAATCCAATGTTACAGGCCAAAGCATTGAGGCCGAAAAAAACTTTACCTTAGAGACCGATTACTATCTGGCCGACCACGCGATAGAAGGCACGCCGTATGTGCCGGGCGTAATGGGTATAGAAACTTTTATGGAAGCCGCCACACTTGTGACAGGCCAAAAGCCCAAAGGTTTGCAGGATGTGCACTTTTACCTGCCCATAAAATTGCTTCGCAACAGGCCGCAGGCTGTTACCGTTAAAGGCACGGTAGTTAATGGGCAGTGCGAGATGGAAATTGAGTCAGATTTTATTAACAGCAAAGGCGTAAAAATGGGCGATACAAGACGCCACTTTACAGCCCGCACGCTGGCTAACCCGCAGTCCAACTGGGCGGCCGTAAAAGACAGCATAAAACTCAGCAACAAATTTATAGCTACTAACGAAGATATTTATAAAAGGTATTTCCACGGCCCCAGTTTTCAGGTATTAGAGGGCGTGCTCAGCATTACCGATAACACCGTGCTGGCCCGCTACAAACGCCCGGCCGAAAAACTTTTTACGGACGGTCCTAAAAAATTAATAGCCTATCCTTTACTTATAGAGGCCGCATTCCAGGCCTGCGGTTACAGAGATTTAAGCGTAGACAACCGCATGAATTTACCGGACAGTATAGGCCAGTGCATTGTGCACGGCAAAGGGGAGTCGCCGGAATCATTGTACCTTTACGGCGTATACAAAGGCCTTAGCATAGAAGGCAAAAGCATTTACGACGCCTACGTATTTGACGAGGACATGAACCTCTGGATTGAGTTATCGGACTACTACGGTATAGGCCAATAATGTATAAATTTTTGATAGTGCCGCTTTCGCAGATGCCCTTGGCAGAGGAGTTTCTGACCGAGGGGGAAATGCGGTACTACCAAACTTTAAAGATAGAAAAAAGAAAGAATGATTTTGCTTTAGGCCGTTACGCTTTAAAGTTGCTTATCAAAGGGCATTTTATAGATACGGAATATAAAGACATAGAAATACTAAAGCATGACGACGGGCACCCGCTGCTGTCAGTTAACGGCGCGGACCCGGGGCTATACATATCAATATCACACAGCAACGGCGTAGCCGCCGTGGCCGCCAGCAGCACCAACAAAGTTGGCATAGATATTGAAAAGATTGAAGACAGGTCTAATGCTTGGGCGGAGATGGTTTTTACCAAGGCCGAGCTTACCGGTTATAACGCCGCCTACCTTACAACCCTCTGGGCTAAAAAGGAGGCCGTGCTTAAACTGTACGGTTTAGGCTTAAGCGTTGGCATGCATGATGTTGAGTTTGTAGGAGATGAAATAAAATTGCATGGCAAACTAGCGGGCAAAGATAGTAATATAAAAGTAGATGTTAAAACAGATTTTGAAGATTTTGTAACAGCGGTAGTATATATATAAATTTACCCCCTTTACGGAGGCAATATATGGACATGTTAGGCAGGCCGGAAAACGACGTTGACCAAGAGAAAAAGCGTGAACGTAAACCCAGCAAAAGTTTAGAAAAATTTAGAAAAATTTACGAAGACGCCCTTAAAGGCGGCCCCGAAGATAAAATAAAAGCGCAAAAAGCCAAAGGTAAGTTTACCGCCAGAGAAAGGATAAATTACCTTGTGGACGAAGGCAGCTTTTACGAAGTTAAAACCCTTGTTGAAAGCAACTGTACTGATTTTGGCATTAAAGACAAACACATTAAAGGCGACGGCGTTATCACAGGTTTTGCCCGCATAGCGGGGCGTGAGGTTGCCGTGTTCGCGCAGGATTTTACGCAGCTTGGCGGTTCGCTCGGGTTAGCGCACGCTAAAAAAATAGCTTCGCTTATGGACATGGCGCTTGAAACTAAAGTGCCTGTTATCGGACTGTTGGACTCCGGCGGCGCGCGCATACAAGAGGGCGTGGAAAGCTTGGACGGTTACGGTGAAATATTTTACCGCAACGTTAAGGCGTCGGGCGTTATACCGCAAATTTCCGTTATACTTGGCCCTTGCGCTGGCGGCGCGGTGTACTCACCGGCGCTTACAGATTTTATTTTTATGGTTGAGGGCATCAGCCATATGTTCGTTACCGGCCCCAGCGTTGTAAAAAGCGCTACCGGCGAGGAAGTAGACTTTGATACACTCGGCGGCAGCGTTGCGCACAGCGAGAAAAGCGGCGTTTGCCACTTTGTAGCAAAGAGTGAGCAAGACTGCTTTAGACAAGTACGTGAATTGTTAGAATTTTTGCCGCAGAACTGCGCCGAAAAACCGGCCCTTACCACAACCGAAGACCCCGCCACAAGAAAAACAAAAATGTTAGAAACAGTGTGCGAGTTGGACGCCGGCAGGTCATTTAGAGTGCAGCATGTTATCTGGCGTCTTGCCGATAATTACGAATTTTTTGAAGTACACCAAAACTTTGCCAAGAACGTAACCGTGGGCTTTATGCGCATGGGGGGCGAGGTTGTGGGCGTGGTGGCCAATAACCCCGCGTACCTTGGCGGCGCGCTGGACCTTAACGCCAGTGATAAAGCGGCCCGTTTTGTGCGCTTCTTAAACGCTTTTAATATACCTATACTTACCTTGGTAGACATCGGCGGTTATCTGCCGGGTGTTGAGCAGGAGCACGGCGGTATTATCAGGCACGGCGCCAAACTGCTTTACGCTTACGCCGAGGCCACGGTGCCTAAAATTACCTTGGTGCTGCGCAAAGCTTACGGCGGCGCCTACATTGCTATGAGCTCAAAATATTTAAGGGGCGATTTTAACTTTGCTTTCCCCAGCGCCGAAATTGCCGTTATGGGCCCCAGGGGCGCGGTGGAAATATTGTACTCCAAAGAATTAAAAAATACTCCCGCTGATAAGTTGGACGAAGTTAAAGGCAAGCTGGTGCAAGAGTACAGAGATAAATTTGCCAGCCCGTACCAAACCGCTTCCACAGGTTCTATAGATGAAGTTATAGAGCCGTCTGAAGCGAGGGAAAAGATTATCCGCGCTTTAAGAATTTTAAAGAACAAACGCGACCCTAGAGAGAACAATCCTAAAAAGGGTAATATACCGTTGTAATGTCGCTTCCTAATCTACGGGGCCTCTATACTTTCTCCCTTTCATAAAGGGAGTACCCGAGGAGCGGGGGAGGGATTTATCACGCTGCGTAGCAGCTTACTATAAAATGCCGTGCCGCTAAATGGACGTATCAAAACATCAAAGAGAGAACATAATGGACATTAGTAAATATTTAGAAGAATTTAAAACTTTAGAAGCCGAGATGGCCACAGGCAATTTGGCGAGTGAGGATTTACAAAAAAAATCTAAACGCCACGCCTTCCTTCGCCCGATAGTTGAGAAAGGGCTTGAACTTGAGGCCGCTGTAAAAGGTATAAAAGATTCGCAGGATATTATCAAAGAAAACTTAGATAAAGAAATGACGCAAATGGCCGCCGAAGAGTTGGAAATTTTACAGGCTAAAGTGCCTGAGCTTGAGGCTGAACTGCGCGTGCTTGTTATACCGCCCGACCCGAATGACTATAAAAATATCTACCTTGAAGTACGCCCCGGCGCAGGTGGGGACGAGTCCTCGCTTTTTTCTGCCGAGATGCTGCGTGTTTACCAGCGCTTTGCCGAAACCAGAGGCTGGAAAACCGAACTTTTGGAATATACGCCCACAGGCCTTAAAGGCTGCAAATACGCCAGCATGTTTATAAAAGGCGACGGCGCTTATTCATGGCTGCGCGACGAGTCCGGCACGCACCGCGTACAGCGTGTGCCAGACACCGAAACTTCAGGCCGTGTGCACACATCTACAATAACCATTGCTATTATGCCTGAAGCGGAAGAAGTAGACATTCAAATTAACCCCGCCGATATTGAGATGGAAACCTGCCGCGCCGGCGGCGCGGGCGGGCAGAACGTTAATAAAGTGGAAACGGCGGTGCGCCTTATCCACAAACCCACGGGCGTTGTGGTAAGCTGCCGTGAAGAACGTTCGCAGGGCGCAAACAGAGAAAAAGCTATGAAGATGCTTCGCGCCAAACTCTACCAGATGGAAGAAGAAAAAAGGAATAAAGAAATTTACGATACACGTAAATCCCAGGTAGGCACCGGCGACAGGAGCGAAAAAATACGCACCTATAACTTCCCGCAAAGCCGCGTGACGGACCACAGGACAGAAAAATCTTATCACAACATAACAGAAATTATGGAAGGTAATATAGATGAGATTTTGGGTGACCTTAGAAAGTTAAGAGTAGAAGAAAAAATTAAAAACTTGGCCATATAAACAACCCAAATAAACCTATTGTAGGGGCGGAGCTAGTCTCCGCCCCTTTTGTGCAAATTATGGGTCTAATATGCAATATAGGGCGGAGTCTAGCTCCGCCCCTACGGGTTTTTAATGTGGATTGTTTGATATACTACTGCTGTATAGAGCGGAACGCGCCTATTAACGCTTGTGTTGATAAAAATATCTGGTGGAACGGGTTGTCTGTTTTCAACGCTTCCTCATTAGCAATTTGCTTAACAAATAAATGTTTTTCAGACACCGCGAAGAATGTGGTGTGGTAAAGCTTCGCCTCCGGTAATTGTGAGGCTATTTCCATAAGGTTATTAAGCTCGGCCGTTTTATTTAAAAAATCTTCTGCCGCCGCTTTCATTTCAGGGTGGTTTTTGCCGCCTATTGTGCCGCCAATGCCGCTTTTAGAATTGTTTTCATAATACATGCTGGCGTCACCGAGGGTGGAGGCGGCTAAGAAAATATTTTTAATTTTATTTTGCCCGTCCGTCATGCAAAATTCTATGCCGGCAACGGATATATTGTTGTCGCCAATGGTTGGGAATTTGGCCTTTTTATCGTAAATAGTTTCATGCGTCCAAAAGTTTCTCATGTTTTTATAAGATTCGTTCATAATCATTCCCCTTTAGGTGTATATCTATATTTTAGTATTTTTGGCTGTCAAAATATATAGAATATAAGTATGCAAAATACAATCTCAGAACTGCTTAAAGATACAGAAAATAAATTTACAAATGCCGCCATTGAAGACCCCGCCGCCAACGCGGAGTTTTTGCTTGCGCATATTATTGGCGTAAGGCGTACCTGGCTGGCCGCCAACGCGGATTATAATCTAACCGAAGAAGAATTGGCTAAATATACAGACGTGGTAAACAAAAAACTTACAGGCGTGCCAATGGCCTACATCATAGGCAGCGCAGATTTTTGCGGGCACAGCTTTATAGTGGATGAGGACGTGCTTATCCCCAGGCCGGAAACGGAAGAGCTGGTACAATTTTCCATGGACATGTTGCCCGCCAAACCCCGGCGTTTGTTAGACATGTGCACAGGTTCTGGCGCCATAGTCTGCACGCTTGCCATGAAGTATAGAAATACAGAGGTTGTAGGCGTGGATAATTCTATGCCCGCGCTGTTAACAGCTAAAAAAAATATTGAAAAGTTTGACCTGCCCGTGCAGCTAATTTACGGCGATTTATTTGAAAATGTTGACGGCGCTTTTGACGCCATTATCACTAACCCGCCCTATATTCCCAGCGCCGATTTGCCGGGTCTTTCGCCCGAAGTTCAGCGCGAGCCCGCAAGTGCGCTTGACGGCGGGGAAACGGGGCTGGATATAATCACGCAAATTATTTTATACTCGCCAGACTATCTTACCCCCGGCGGTCTGCTTGCCATAGAACATTGCAAGGGCCAGGAAGAAGACATTAAAAAAATATTTGACATGAACGTGTGGCAGAGTGTGGCGTCCCGCAAAGACATGTACGGCATAAACCGCTTCATATTCGCTATAAAAAAATAATTTCCTCTCCCTCTTAGGGGATAGCGTAGTATGCATATATCAAGTATGTAGAGGAAGTTTTTTTGCGCTGTCTGCTGCGTAGCAGCAGCAAAAAAGCAGGTGAGGGTACTGTTTATGTTTGTTAAAGGCACATGATTTTACAACAGCACATATTTGTGTTTATCACCCTCACCCGCTCGCTACGCTCACACCCTCTCCCCTAAGAGGGCGAGGGAAATATTTATGTTTAAAAAGTAATAATTAAAGCCGCAACATCGCCCATAAAATTGGCTATAATATAAAAAAGGGCCACGTACGCACACGCGCACGTAGGTACGGGGAGGACGAATGGATATCAATTCTATCAGCCAGGCTGTACAGCAAGATAATTTGTTTGTACAAAATTTAAAAAGTGAAATGGCCAAAGTTATAGTAGGCCAGCAGGACCTTGTAGATAAAATGCTTATCGCGCTTATTGCCGACGGGCATATTTTAATAGAAGGCGTGCCCGGCCTGGCTAAAACGCTTACGGTAAAAACGCTTGCGGCTTGCTTAAACGCGGTGTTTTCCCGCATACAATTTACGCCCGATCTTTTGCCCGCCGATATAACAGGCACATTGGTTTTTAACCCTAAAGAGGGCACCTTTGCGCCTAAAAAGGGCCCCGTATTTGCCCACCTTGTATTGGCAGATGAAATCAACCGCTCTCCAGCCAAAGTGCAAAGCGCCCTTTTAGAATCTATGCAAGAACGCCAGGTTACTATAGGCGATAAAACCTACCGCTTACCCACCCCTTTTATGGTGCTTGCCACGCAAAACCCTGTTGAGCAGGAGGGTACCTACCCGCTGCCGGAAGCGCAGGTGGACAGGTTTATGCTAAAAATAAAAGTGGGCTACCCTACTAAAGAAGAAGAAAAGCAGATTCTTGAACGCATGAGCGGCGCCACCATACCCAGAACGGATCATATTTCAACAGTAGAGTCTTTGTTAAAAGCCCGCGCCACGTCGGACAATATTTATATAGACGAAAAAATTAAAAATTATATTGTTGACCTTGTGTTCGCCACGCGTAACCCTAAGGACTACAATTTATCTAAACTCACCCAGCTTATAAGCTACGGCGCCAGCCCCAGGGCCAGCATATATTTGGCCAAAGCGGCCAAGGCCTATGCCTTCTTAAATGGCCGCGGCTATGTTATACCAGAGGACATTAAAGCCATAGGGCCCGATGTGCTGCGCCACCGCGTGCTGCTGTCTTACGAGGCCGAGGCCGAAAATATAACACCGGACGATATTATCAAACAGATATTTGACGCCGTGGAAGTCCCGTAATAACCTTGAGGGGTTTATATGGACACCTTTGAAATTCTAAAAAAAGTACGCCAAGTTGAAATTAAAACCGGCCGCCTTGTGGCGGAAACTTTTGCCGGGGAGTACCTTAGCGTATTTAAAGGTGTTGGCATGGAATTTGCCGAGGTGCGCGAATACGTGCCCGGCGACGACGTACGTTCTATAGATTGGAACGTGTCCGCCCGTACGGGCAAAACTTATATAAAGAAATTTCTTGAAGAGCGCGAGCTTACGCTTATGCTGGCGTGTGATGTGTCGGCGTCAGGCCATTTTGGCAGTACGGGTAAACTTAAACGGGATGTTATCGCTGAGCTGGCCGCGTTGTTCGCTTTTTCCGCCCTCACAAATAACGATAAGGTTGGGCTTATGTTGTTTTCTGACCAAATAGAACTTTTTATATTACCTAAAAAGGGCCGCAAACATATTTTGCGCATTGTGCGTGAGCTGCTGGCGTTTGAGCCCAAAAGTAAAAAGACCGATATCAGCCTGGCGCTTAATACGCTTAACAAAGTTATAAAACGCCAGGGCATTATGGTGCTGTTGTCAGATTTTATGGATTCCGGCTTTGAGCGCCCTTTTAAGCTGGCGCAGAAAAAGTTTGACTTAATACCCGTTTTAGTGCGTGACCCGCTGGAAACCAAAACGCCAAACGTACCCATTTTTATAAACGCTACTGACCCGGAAACCGGCGCGCTTGCCGTGTTTAACCTCTCGGGCGCGCCAAGGTATAACGATACATCTGTGCTGGAAACATTTTTTAACAAGCTGGGGTTGGATTATATTAACGCATCTACCACCGGCGACGCGGCTACAGAGGTTGTAAAATTTTTTAAAAAGAGAGAGCGTAAAATACGAAGATGAAAAAGTTTGTAATTACTCTTTTAATTTTTATTTTATCCTGCGCCGCACTGCAAGCGCAGGAAGCGCACCCTGCCGCGCAGGCTACTCTCAAAGGCCCCGTGCCAAAGGCAACCCTGGCAAACTCTTTTGATATAGTGTTTAATGTTCCGCTGTCTGACGGTGTGCACGCGCAGGAGTTGAAGGTTGATAAAGAAGAACTTAGCAAAGATAATTTTGAAGTAACCGCTTACCTGGCAACACAGGTTGGTAACGCGGCCGAGTTTAGGCTAAGTGTAATACCGTTTGCTTTGGGCCCTACCAAATTCCCGGCTGTAACCTGGTATAACGGAACGCGGGAAGTTGCTAAAAGCGGGGAAATTACTATAGATATACAAAAAACCGCCACAGGCATAAGGGGCGATTTGGTAGATATACGCGGCCCATACAGGCCTGTGGATTGGTGGATGTGGTTTGCGGTATTTGTGGTAGTTTTTATATCCTTGGTTATATATTATTTTTACAAAAAGAGGAAACCCGGGGTATATAAAGAACCTGAGGCAATTATTAAGCCTGACAACCGCCCTATAGAGGTTATAGCAAAAGAGCGTATTAACAACTTGTTAAGTACAGACTTGTGGGAAAAAGAAAAATACAAAGATTTTTACATAACGCTTACAGATATTCTGCGCTGGTACCTAAGCAAGCGTTTTGATATAGACGCCAACGTGCAAACCAGCGCCGAGCTGCTTCGCAATATAAGACACTCTGACGCTAGAATAGTTTTAAATGAAGTTAAAGAGTTTTTAAACGCCGCCGACATGGTAAAGTTTGCCAAGTTTATACCGCTGTCTATAGACCGTGACCAGGATATAAGACTGCTTAGTGAAGTTATAGATATAACCGTCCCCAAACAACAGGAACCGGAAGGGGGCAAACTATGACGCTGCTGTTAAAAATACTTTTTATATGTTTGTTTATATTTACAATTACATTTTTATGTACGGTGTCGCTTGCGGGCGGGCGTGTTAAAAGAAATTTGATAAAAGCCTGCTGGGCTATGCTGGTGCTTACGCTGTCTGTCATAGCGTTAAACGTTGTTGTTTTTATATTTTTTAAAGACGTTCAATTCGCAAATCCCAAACACCTTTTCCTGTTAGTGCCGCTGTTGCTTTTATGGGTGGCGTACCCGTCTATGCAAAAGTTTTTAACGCCGTCTATTTACTATAACATGGCGTACGCGCCAAAGCGCACTTTTTCAACGGTGCTGGCAAAGTATTTTTGTTTTACTCTTATAATATTGGGGCTTTCAATAGCCGTAGTCGCGCTGGCCCGCCCAAGGGACGTACGCAAAACAATACTGCCGCCTACCGAGGGTGTTGATATCATTTTAACGCTGGACATATCTAACAGTATGAACGCCAGAGATTTTTCGCCCACACGCATGGAAGCCGCCAAGGCGGCCGCCAAAAGTTTTATAGAAAAGCGTAGTGCCGACAGAATAGGCATAGTGCTGTTTGCCACGGAGGCTATGCTGCAGTCTCCGCTAACGTTGGACTATGACTCTCTTACAGATTTTATAGGCCTTGTGCACACGGGTATGCTGCGGGCCAACAGTACCGCGGTGGGCGACGCGCTGGCCGTATCTATAGCGCACTTACAGCGCAGCGAAGCCAAAAGTAAAATAATAATTTTACTGACAGACGGCGAGTCTAACGACGGCGCTATTACCCCGCTTGACGCCGCGCGCAGCGCGGCCGCCATGGGCATAAAAATTTACACCATAGCAACCGTAGGTTATAAAGAGGGGGCGTATTTTGACACTTCGGGTCTGCGCGAAGTAGCCGCGCTCACCGGCGGCAGGTTTTTTATGGCTAACGATAATGACCAGCTTGACGCCGTATATTCAGAAATAGATTCTCTTGAAAAAACAGAATTTAAAAATTTAACCATGGTTAATTATAATGACCGTTACCACCCGTTTTTAGCTGTTGCCGTAATGCTGCTAACAGTAAGTTTTATTTGCTATAAAACTATTTTTATGAGGGTACCATAATGTCGCTGTTTAAGTTTCCTGTTATGCTTAGTCTCATGCTCCTGTGCGCGGTTGCCATAGGGGTGTTCTGGTACCTTGGCATAATTAGAAAGAACTTGGCGTTAAAAAAACTTTTCAGCGCGGAAGTTATGGCAAAAATAAATGTTAATTATTCTGCTTTTACCTCCAGGCTTAGAGATGTTTTGTTTTTACTGGGATTATTTTTAATGTTTATATCTTTAGCGGGCCCGCAGTGGGGGCTGGAGGAAGTAAATATTCAAACAGAGATGTCCTATACGGTAATAGCGGTGGACGTGTCCTCATCTATGAAAGCGCGTGACCTTAAGCCCAACCGTATTGAAAACGCCAAAACTATGTTAAAAATTTTGTTGGAAACTATGGCGGGTTCACGCGTGGGTATAGTAGCGTTTACTTCAAAGGCATATGTGCAAACGCCTATTACTAACGATGACGACGCCTTGCAGTATTTTGTTAACAACCTGCGCCCCGACATGCTGCGTGCTAAAGGCACGTCGCTCTTTGCTGCGGTAGAAACCAGCGTAGGGCTGCTTGGCAAATACCCCGGCAAAAAGGCGCTTGTTATACTTACCGACGGTGAGGACCATACCCCTGACGAACTTAGAGACGCCGTGCGCCTGGCAAAACTTTCTAACGTTAAAATTATAGCCGTAGGCATAGGTACGCCCGAGGGCGAACTTATACCTGAAGATATTGTAGACGGCCAGGTAACGGGTTATAAAAAAGATAAAGACGGCAACACCGTTGTAAGCAAGCTTGATGAAAAGGGTTTACAAACGCTGGCGTCTTCTACAGGCGGGGCTTATATCAAGTACACCAACTTTCAAAGCGTGGCCCAGCAAATAGGTAAAAGTTTGGAAGATTTAGACAAAGAAACCAGAGACTCGCGCGTAAACCAGGGTTATAAAAACAGGTATCAAATACCGCTTGCGGTTGGCATAATTTTAGCGCTGTTAAGTTTAATAATTCCTACAAAAAAGGTAAGCTTATTATGAGAATTATATTAACTTTTTCAATTTTAATTTTCAGTTTGCCCCTTAGCGCGGCAAGCCTGAACAGCCTGCTTATAAAGGGCGGCAAAGCATATAACCGCGCCCAATACGGCAAAGCGCTGGATATTTATAAGCTGGCCCGGCAAGAGGACCCCTCCTCAGACAAAGCGCAGTTTAACACGGCGGCGTCTTTATATAAACTTAAAGATTACCCGCAGGCGGCCGCTTTATATAAAACAGTTGCTGGGGCGAGCGAAGAGTTCAAGCAAGACTCTTACTTTAATATGGGCAACGCCTACTTTCGCGCGGGTGATAACGCCAAGGCAAAAGCCGCTTACAAAAAAGCTATTTTATTAAACCCCAGGGACAAAGAGGCCGTGCATAACCTGCAAATATTATTACAGCAGAATAAAGAAAACGAAGAATCTGAAAATAAAAAGCAGGACGAAGATAAGGAAAAGAATGACCAGCAGGGGGAAAATAACGATTCTAACTCCCAGCCTGACCAGGCGCAGCGTGACGCTGAGCGCCTTATACAAATGGCAAGAGAGCAGGAACGTAAAGACCGTTCCCGCAGCCGCGAGCAGTACGGCGAGGCTGGCGATGTTGAGAAAGACTGGTAACTATGAAATTTAGAAATATTATTTTAACACTATTAATTCTTACTTTTAGCGCTGCCGTATACGGGCAGGCCATAACGGCCCGTGTGGACAAAACAGTGGCGGAAGTGGAAGACGAAATATTGCTTACCGTAGAAGTCAGCGGCGTCAGTGGCGATATTATGCCTGACTTGCCCTCTATGCCAAGCTTTAGTTATTACAGCAGCGGCATGGGCAGCGGTGCGCGCGTGGTAGAGGTAATAGGTACGGGCGGAATATCCTCAAGCGCGTCTGAAATTGTTAACGCTTATATGTTCACATTGGTGCCGCGCTTTGCGGGCAAGGCGGAAATAGGGCCCATAACAATAGATTACCTTGGTAAAGAATATGCCACCAGGCCCATTATTATAGATGTATACAGAAAAGGCGAGTCTAAGGGTAAGGCCGCGCCGGTGCAGCCGGCTGCCGCCGCGCCTGCCAAACGCCCGACTGTAGACAAACCGCAGCCCAAACCTACCCCGGCCGACACAATAAACCCCGTTAAAAAGTACGACCCAGTTTTTGTTGTTAACGAAACCGACAAAAAAGAAGCGTACGTTGGCGAACAAATTACACTTTATTCCTATATATACACCAGCGTTCCTATATACCAAGACAGCTTTCAAGGCTCGTCTTTTGAGGGGCTTGTTAAAGAAGATATAGACGTGGAAAAAGGCAAAAAAACGCTTGGCGGCAAACCTTATTCTTACGGCGTAACTAAAACAGCGCTGTTTGGCACCGGGCTTTCTAAGGCCAAAGTTTTGCCGGCCTACTATGAATTTTTAGTGGGTGTTACGGGCAACTCTATGGTGGACAGCCTGTTAAAAAGGGGCGGCATAGTAAAAACTGATACCATTGACCTTACCATTAAACCGCTGCCTTCAGGCGCCGGGGAGCACTTTTACGGCGCGGTGGGGGAAAAGTTTTCCGTCACCGCCGAGCTGGACAAAAACGAAGCCCCCGCCGGTGAGGCCGCCACAATGACACTTACCATAAAGGGCGTTGGCAACCTTAAAACAATTTTGGCCCCGCAGGTGCCTGATGTAAGCGGTCTTAAAAAATACAGTGTGGCGGGCGTTACAAACTCTACGCCTATTAATGATGTTGTGCAGGGCTACAAAACATTTAAAACAGTTTTTGTGCCAGTAGCCGCGGGTAAATATATAATACCGGAAATCCCATTTACCTATTTCAGCCCGCAAAGCGGTTCTTACCATACGGTTAACACAAACGCTGTGGAACTTACGGTTACCCCATCCGATAACAGCGAGGGTGCGGCGGTTACTTATTATGGCGATGGGGCCGCCCCTTCAGCCCGCGCTATCGGCAAGGATATTAACTATATTAAACAAAACGCCGCCCGCGCTATGTTTAACCCGCTTAAATTTATAGCTTCTTTGGGTGTTATAAACTTTATTCCCATACTTTTGCTGGCATTAGCTGTTATAGTTAAAACCTTAGCGGCGACAGGTTTTTTTGAACGTCCCATAAGCAAGGCCTGCGCCTTGGTAAAAAAAGGCGGCAACGCGGGGGACCTTAGCGCCGCGCTCAGAACATTTATCAGTTTAAAAACGGCTATCCCCACAGGCAGCCTGAAAGTGGGTGATATTACGGCGCTGCTAACAACGAAGCACCGTGTCAGCGCGGGTACGGTGCAGGCGCTCAGTACGCTTTGGCAAAATTTGGACGCTTTAAAATTTGCCCCCGGCGCGGCTAATTTATTGGAATTTGCCAAACTTAAACACGAAACGTTTAAAGTTTTAAAAGCTTTAGAGAGGGAAATCAAATGAAAAAATATTTAGCGTTTTTAATTATTCTTTTTCCCATTTTTAGTTATTGCCAAGCGGCGCAGGGGGATAGTTTGTATAGCCAGGGCAACTTTGCGGGCGCTTTAACCGCTTATCAAACTGAGCTTGCGGCGGCCCCTAATAACGCTTATCTTTACTATAATATAGGTAACTGCTATTACAAAATGGGTGACCTGGGTTACGCTATAGCTTACTACTCAAAAGCGTTTGATTTAAACCCCAGAAGTTCGCTCGTAAGGGAAAACCTTGAAATGGCTCTTACCCGCAGCGGCGCGGTGCTTGTACCCCACGGCGTGCCTGAAGTGCTGCACAGGGCTTTTTATATACTTTCCAAGGCGGAAGTGCGGGGGCTGTGCATGATTTTTGTATGGTGCTTTGGCATAAGCGCGGCCTTGTATATATGGAAAGGCAAGGGTAAAAAAGTAATGATGGCAACAGGGGTAATACTTGTTTTAACGGCCCTTTGGCTGGGCGCTATATCTTACGCTGGCAGTGATATAGACGCTGTAGTAAAGGTAAGTAAAATGACGCTAAGAAGCGGCCCCGGTGAAAAATTTGAAACAACGGCCACTTTGCCCGAGGGCTACTATTTAACAATAGAAGATAAAAAGGACGACTGGTATTTAGTGCGGGAGTACAGGGACGCAAACTTAAAAGGCTGGACTAAAAAAAGCAGTTTCATAATAATAGAGGAGATTTAATATGTTTTTACCTAAAGAAGCGGATGAACTGATAGAAACCTTAACCTGGGTTAAAGAAAACCTTTCGGCCAAAGTGGAAGAACTGGCCAATGTTATTATTAACTGCTATAAAAACGGCGGCAAAGTAATTTTAATGGGTAACGGTGGCAGCGCAGGCGACGCGCAGCACATAGCGGCTGAGTTTGTGGGCAGGTATAAATTGGAAAGGGGCTCCTTCCCGGCCTTAGCCTTAAACACCAATACGTCTTCTATTACCGCTATCGGTAACGACTATTCTTTTGACGAAGTGTTTTCCCGCCAGGTTGAAGGCTTTGCCGTAAAGGGGGATATTGTTATAGGTATTTCCACCTCTGGCAACAGTAAAAACGTTTACAAAGCTTTAGAAGCAGCCAGGAAAAAGGGCTGCTATACAGCGGCTTTCTTAGGTAAAGACGGCGGTACTATAAAAGGCATTGTAGACCTGGACCTTACCGTCAAGTCCAACAATACGCCCCGCGTGCAGGAATGCCACATTTTTATGGCGCACAGCATGTGTGATTTGGTAGACAGGGCTTTATATGATTATGTAAAAGGTGTAAAATAGTATTATGATTATCGCGATAGGTACGGACCACGCAGGCTTTCCTTTAAAAGAAACAGTAGCTGCAAAAATTAAATCTTTAGGTCATGAAGTTCTGGACTTTGGCACATTTAACTGTGACAGTGTGGATTTTCCTGATTTTTCCGCAAAAGTGGCCGAGGCCGTGCTTGAAGGTAAAGCATGGCGCGGTATACTACTGTGCGGCAGCGGCGTGGGGGTAAATATAGTGGCCAATAAATACAAAGGCATTAAAGCCAGCGTATGCCACGATACCTACAGCGCGGCCCAAGGCGTACAGCATGAGGATATGAACATACTTTGCCTTGGCGCCAGAATAATAGGCCCCAGCCTGGCGGAAGCGCTGACAGAAGCTTTTTTAACCGCCAAGTACGAGGCTAAAGAACGCCAGGTAAGGCGCGTAAACAAAATAGAAGAAATAGAAAGCAAAAATTTTAAATAGTGGTAAGAAGATTCTAAGTGAGGATAACTAAGATGAACTTTAAGACAAACAACGCGGCGGAAAGCTTGATAAGAGAAGGCTTGTTAAAACTGGAAAGGATGGACTTTTTAAACAGGCTTTATAAAAAAGACGCAACAGTATGGAAGACGGAAGAAGAACATACAAAAATTATTGATAACTCGCTGGGCTGGTTAACAGTTTATGACTGGACGCTTGAACGCCTGGAAGAGATAAACGAATTTGCGGACGTAGCCAAACAAACATTCACCCATTGCGTAGTGCTTGGTATGGGCGGGTCCAGCCTGGCGCCTGAAGTGTTTAGGGTGCTTTTTGGCAAACAGAAAAACTGCCCCGAACTTTTAGTTTTAGACTCTACCAACCCCGACTGGGTGGGTACCGTAAGAGAGCAAATTAATATTGAAACAACACTTTTCATCTTCGCCAGCAAATCAGGCGGCACGGTGGAACCCGCTTCACAATTTGCTTACTTTTATGACGAAGTTAAAAAAGTTTCTAAAGAACCGGGCAAAAATTTTATAGCTATTACTGACCCCGGCACAGGCCTTGAAAAACTGGCTAAAGACAAAAAATTCCGCAAAATATTTGTTAACCGCGCCGACATCGGCGGCAGGTTTAGCGCGTTATCTTTCTTTGGCATGGTGCCCGCCGCTATTATGGGCGTGGATATTAAAAAAGTTTTAGAATCCGCCAAAGCAGCGGCCGAGACATTTGCCCCCGGCGCAAACATTAAAGAAAACGCCGCGCTCAGACTGGGCGCTTTCATGGGCGGCGCAGCCGTACGCAGAGAGGATAAACTTACCCTTCTTATGCCTAAAGACGTTGATACTCTTGGCCTTTGGATAGAGCAGCTTGTGGCAGAATCCACCGGTAAAGAGGGCAAAGGCGTAGTGCCTGTAGCCGGCGAGCAGACGGGTATTAACTTTGACTATAAAGACGACAGAATTTTTGTACACATAGCTTTTGACTCCAAAGACGGCGACAGAGTTGATGACATTGCCGAAGCTTTGGAAGAAACGCAGCACCCTATCATGACTGTTGAAATGAAAGACCTTTATGATATAGGCGCACAGTTTCTTATGTGGGAAGTTGCCACAGCGGCCGCCGGCGCGGTAATGGCGGTTGACCCGTTTGACCAGCCTAACGTGCAGGAAGCTAAAACAATAGCCAAAGGTATTTTAGAGGACCTTTCCGCCGGCAAAGAAGACCCGGATACCAAAAAAGACATGATTGTATCAAAGGTATTAGAAGGCAAATTTGAACTTAAAGAGCTGGCGCAAGATTTATACTCAGTACTTGAAAGCAATGACTACATTGCCCTGTTGCCTTACGTTAACGCCACAGCTGAAGTAGAAGAAATACTTGCGGACCTGCGCTACAAAATATTATCCAAAACCAAACGCGCCGTACTGTTTGGTTACGGGCCCAGATATTTACACTCCACAGGCCAGCTGCATAAAGGCGACGGCAATAACGGCGTGTTTATAATCTTCTCGGCCGACGCGGCTAATGACATTAAAATACCGGGCCAGAACTATTCTTTTGGCGATTTAGCCAATGCGCAGGCTTTGGGCGATTTTAAAGCGCTTGATTCCAAAGGCAGACGTGTAATTAAACTGCACCTTGCTGCGCCTGTGGCGGATTCACTTAAAAAGATATCTGCTTTGTTCTAAACTAAAAAATCTAACCATTCACAGGGGCGGGGAATACCCGCCCCTGTATAATTTATTTAACAGGTTGTCTAAAGTTGTTTTTTCCTCTCCCTTTTAGGGGAGAGGGTAGGGTGAGGGTGTTGTACACAAATATATAGTTGTAAAGTTCAAGCCAAGCTCCTTTATATAAAAACAGAAATACCCTCACCTGCTTTATCGCAGCTGCTTCGCAGCAAACAACCGCGATAAAACTTCCTCTCCCCTAAGAGGGCGAGGAAATAAATGTGGCATATTATAAATTATTTAATTAACTATGAAAAGCGTATATATTCAAACTTTTGGCTGTCAAATGAACGTGGCTGACTCTGCGGAAATGCTGGGGCACCTTGCCGCGCGCGGCGTCAGCGAGACTTTGGATATGGACGACGCCGACATTGTTCTTGTAAACACCTGCACCATACGCGAACATGCCGAGCACAGGGCCGTATCATTCCTTGGCCGTTTGGCTAAGTGGAAGGAAAAGCGTGAAGGGCGTGTAATTATTTTTGCCGGCTGCGCGGCGGAGCGCCTTGGCGATAAACTTAAAAAAGACTATCCGTTTTTAGACATTGTAGCTGGCGCCAAGGGCATAGAAGCTTTTGCGGCTACCCTTGACGATACCGGCCTTTTTGAAGCGCAGGCCCGTGAGTTTGAGGCGCAAGAACTGCTTAGCAGAAACGCTGTAGTAGACTTTGTTACCATAATGCGCGGCTGTAACTTTGCCTGCTCATATTGCATAGTGCCGTCTGTAAGGGGGCGTGAACGCTGTATAGACCCGCAAACCATTTTAGCTAATGCCCGCCAGTTGGCGGATAAAGGCGTAAAAGAAATTGTTTTGCTTGGCCAAACGGTAAACGCCTATAAATATGAAACTACAGATTTTGCAGACTTGCTGACAATGGTCAGCCAGGTACCGGGCGTAGAGCGTGTGCGTTTTATGAGCCCGCACCCCGCGCACATTACCCCCAAACTTATAGAAACAATACGTGACAATAATAAAATAGCAAAACACGTGCACCTGCCTTTGCAAAGCGGGTCCGATAAAATACTTAAAGAAATGAAGCGCGGTTACGACAGAAAAACACTTATGGCTAAAGTAAACGCTCTTAAAGCCGCCGGGGTGTTGGTATCAACGGATATTATTGTGGGTTACCCTACGGAAACGCAGGAAGACTTTGACGAAACGCTGAGTATGGTGGAAGAAGCGCAGTTCAGTTTTGCTTACTGTTTCAAGTTTTCGCCCCGTAAAGGCACGGTAGCTTATGATATTAAGAATGTAACGGCTGATAAAGAAGTGGAAAAAAGGCTGGATATTTTGTTAAATAGAGTAAAGTACTATGCGGGCAAAGCGTATGAAGACGCCGCAGAAACCACTCAGGCAGTATTACTGGAGACGCCCTATAAAGGCCGCACTTCCGGTAACCTTTGGGTTAAGCTCAAAAGTCCCGCTAAAATTGGCAGTACTGTTAATATTAGAGTAAAGAGTACCGACGGAAAAATTTTGTTGGCGGAGTAGATTATTATGGAAGATAAACGTATAGAAAAAAGACGTCACGCAAGGGTGCCCATTTTACATAACATAGTGGAACCTATTAATTTGTGCTACAAAACGGAAGAGGGCAAAGAGCAAAACGTGCTTGCTATTTTGGCGGACCTTTTTCTTCAGGCATGCGTCTTATAAGCTTTTTAGAGGCTCCGTTCTCAAGCAATATCGCTATTACTTTAGACCTGCCCGCAGTAGGCAAGTTTGACGTAAAGGCCAAAACCTCATGGGTTAAACAGAAAGACGGTATTTTTACCCTAGGCATAGAATTTTTTGAAATCAGCCAGGCTATTTCAAATAAAATAAGCGCCATGGCAGAGGACTTTGCCGACTGCGATACCAGAATCTTGCTTAAACTGCCTGAAGTGTGCGTACCTACATGCAAAGCGCATGAGCTATGCAACAAGATACAAAAAGACGTAACCTTCTTCGGCAAAAAATAATATTTAATAAAAAAGCCCCGGCCAAAAACGGCCGGGGCTTTTTTGTGCTTCGCATCTTCCAATGGGTCGCTCTCTGCGTTCGCTTAGTTTTCAATAAGCGGAATCAAATTTCTTCGGCTTTTGGCGGTTTTTGAGTTTTTATACTTTCACCACACCCACCGTGTACCCGCACCAAGTGTGCCGAAAGTAGAAAAATTCAAAAACCACTCAAAATCCTGTGAAATTTACTGGCACAACAGCACTTATTATATTTTTTGATATGCCTGTAGGGGCGGAGCTTGTCTCCGCCCGTTGTTAATTAAAAAAGTGCCGCTCCCTCAGCCCCGTAGGGGCGTGAGGGCCTCAAGCCAAAGCTTTAACAAATCGTTTATTTAATATAATAATTATATGACTATTATTATAGCGGCGCCGACAGCCAGCGGCAAAACAGAACTTGCGCTTAACCTTGCTAAAATTATTGGCGGGGAGATAATTTCCGCAGATTCGCGCCAGGTTTACAAAGGCCTTACCATAGGCACCGCCAAGCCTGAGGGCCGCTACATTGACGGCGTTTATAATGTGGACGGCGTTAATTACCATTTAGTAGACTTCCTTGAACCTGAAGAATCCTACAACAGTGCTTCTTTTTCCGCCGACGCCGCCAACCTTGAAGCCGCTATAAAAACAGCCAAGCATACCCCCATATTCGCGGGCGGCACAGGCATGTACATGCAGGCGCATTTTAGCGGTATGGATAAACTGCCCGAGGGAGATGCCGAACTTAGGGCAGAGTATAAGGCCATAGCGGACAACAAAGGCAAAGAGGCTTTGCATGAAATGCTTGCCAAGGTTGACCCGGCCAGCGCCGCCGCCATTCCCGCCGGCAACCTGCACCGTGTTATGCGCGCGCTTGAAATACACCGTCTTACCGGTACCCCCGCAAGCGAGCTGCGTACAGGCAAGTTTAACGCCACGCTCGGCAATAACTACACCGTATATATAAACTGGGATAAAGAAGATTTAAACAAGCGTATAGTTACCCGCACCAACGCCATGTTTAGCGGCATGCTTGCTGAAACCGAGACCATGCTTGCGCAAGGTTTTAACCGTGAAACACTCGCCCTAAAAAGCTTGGGCTACCCGCAAATAATAGATTATATAGACGGCATATTAACCAAAGAAGCTGCTATAGAAAAAATTATTATACTAACCCGCCAGTACGCCAAACGCCAGCGCACCTGGTTTGCCCGTTATAAAGATATGAATATTTTTAACGGCAAAACCGTAACGGCAGAGCAGGTAGCCAAAGGATATGAACAGTGGAAAAAGTCTACCTGGTAGCCGCTTATCTTAAAGGCGAACCTTACTCTAACGAGAGCGTGTATGAGCTTGAACGTCTTGCCCACACGGCGGGCGCGGAGGTGGAGGAAATTTTTTACGCCCCGCTTGCCGCCTATAACCCCGCCACATTCATAGGCAAAGGCAAAGCGTATGAAATAGCCGAGGCCGTGCGGGAAAACGATATTTCAGCCGTTATATTTAACGAGGAAATTACGCCCGCCCAGCAAAAAAACCTAGAGTCAATTATCCCCGCTAAAATTATAGACCGCACCTGGCTTATTTTAGACATTTTCGCCAAACGCGCCAGAACTAAAGAGGGGGAACTGCAGGTAGAATTAGCGCAGTTACAATTTTTACTGCCCCGCCTAAGCGGTAAGGGGGCGGGACTGATGCAGCAAAGCGGCGGGCGCCGCGGCGGCATTGGCACCAGAGGCCCCGGCGAACGTAAATTGGAATATGACAGACGCCGCCTGAGAATACGCATTGCCAAGCTTGAGCGTGAAATAGAACAGGTAAAACAGGAGCGCAAAGTGCGCCGTATGAGGCGCGCCATTTTACCGCTGCCCCAGGTTGCGATAGTGGGCTACACCAACGCCGGTAAATCTACCCTTTTAAACACTCTTACCAAAGAAACAGCTGTATATGCCGACGACAAACTTTTTGCCACGCTGGACCCTACCACCCGGCGTGTCAGTATGCCCGGCGGCGGCAGCGTTTTATTTACTGATACCGTGGGATTTATACAAAAGCTACCCCATAACCTGGTGTCCGCCTTTAGGGCGACGCTTGAGGAATTGGCAGACGCGGACGTGATATTGCACGTTAAAGACGCAAGCTCTAAAGATATAGATGCGCAAAACGCCACCGTGCATAAAATCGTACGTGATTTAGAAGCGCAGAAAATACCTATGGTAGAAGTTTTTAATAAAATAGACGCCGTAAGCCAGTACACATTAAAGGCGCTCAAAGCCAGAAACCACGGCGCGGTGTTTATCTCAGCGTTGGAAAACAAGGGCGTTAAAGAACTTTTAAACGCGGTAGAAGCCGCGCTCAACGCCAAATGGCCGCAGCGCAAAATTAAGTTAAAAGCAGAAGATTTAAACTTACTGGGCTTTATATATGACCATAGCCTGGTTAAAACAAGGAGAGAAAGTAAGGATGGCATTACAACCCTTACCGTTATGATTACCGACGGTAACTACCACAGTTTACAGCAAAAACTAAAAAAACATAATAAATAAAAATTTTGTTTTTTAGTGTTAAACGCTTTCCTTATTTAATATAATAATTATATGAACACACAGATTATAACAATGGTTGGACTTGCAGTTTTAAGTTATTTGCTTGGCGGTATCCCCACAGGGTACTTAATCTCACGTAAAGTCATGGGCATTGATATAAGAGAGCATGGTTCCGGCAACCCCGGCGCGGCAAACGTTTACCGCACCGTTGGCGCAAAAGCCGGCTGGGCCACATTTATTACGGACGCTCTTAAAGGTTTTATCTGCGTTAAACTTGCCTTAATAGTTTTCCCTGGCAATTATATTTTCGCTATAATTTGCGGTACCATAGCCATAGCCGGCCATATGTGGACGATTTATCTTAAATTCCGCGGCGGTAAAGGCGTGGCAACGGCCGCCGGCGTATTTGGCGCTTTGCTGCCCATACCCACAATAATAGCTTTTGCGGTATTTGCTTTTGCCGTATGGTTAAGCGGGCATATTTCTGTAGGTTCTATATCTGCCGCCGCCATACTGCCCATAGCCGCGTTTTTTATAGGCGACCAGCCTTTAGCTGTTAACATAGTTACAGCCATTATAGCCGCTGTTGTAATATATAAACACGTGCCTAATATGAAACGGTTGCTTGCTAAAAAAGAACTTAATTTTGAAGACGGCTCTAAAAAAAGAAAAGAACAACATGAAAATAAATAATATTACAGTATTTGGCGCGGGTGTGTGGGGCAGCGTTATAGCCCAGCATCTGGCTGATAAAGGCTACAATATTTCACTTTGGGAATATTCCGAAAAACTTTTTGATATTCTTAACACCACCAGGCAGCACCCTAATATAGAAAACTTTAAGCTGCACGGCAACATAACGCTTAAACGCACAGTGGCCGAGGCTGTGGAAAACACTGACATGCTGGTATTTGTAATATCGTCCAAAAGCGTAAGAAACTTTTGTAAAGAGCTTAAACCGCTTATAGGCGGTAAAGTACTGCCCGTTGTCAGCGCGTCTAAAGGTATAGAAGACGGCACATTTAACACAGTTTGCGAAGTTATAGAAGAAGAACTGCCACACCTTAAGGGTCACGCCATGGCGTTTAGCGGCCCCAGCTTTGCCTTAGAAGTAGCAAAAGGCATTCCCACCAAAATTTTAGTTGCTGGCCCCAATGCCGAACTGGTAAAAGAAACCGCTCAGGTATTTAACGGCGGCGCTATAGCCACTATAGAATCCGGCGACAGGCGCGGCGTTGAGTACGGCGGCGCTATTAAAAACGTAGTTGCCATAGGCTGCGGTATTTTAGAAGGCATTGGCGACGGCGCCAACACAAGGGCCGCTCTTATTACGCAGGCCATGCAGGAGATGGTTGCCATCACTGTTTCACAGGGCGGCAAAATGGAAAGTGTGTATAACCTTTCCGGCCTTGGCGACGCTATTTTAACGGGTATGTCACAAATTTCACGTAACAGGCGCCTGGGCGAAAAGCTTGGCCAGGGCCTAAGCCTTGACGACGCCAGAGCGCAGGTAGGCACCATTGCTGAGGGTGCGGATTCTGTTAACAGCGTGCATAATATAGCCAGAAAAAACAATCTCTGCACCCCTATATTAGACGCTGTGTGGCAAATACTTACCAAAGGCGTAAAGCCAGACGTTCTGCTAAAAGCTTTAGGATTTTAAATAAAAAAACCCCTCTTGTGAGGGGCTTTTTTTGCGCCTTGCGTCCCAACTATATCGCTCTCTGCGTTCGCTTAGGTTTCATCGGCGGTTTAAATTTTCTTCGGATTTTGGCGGATTTTCTTTTTTCTTCGCACTCACCGTACGCTTCGCTTTTAAGTACTTGTTCGCGCGAAGAAAAAAGAAAATCCGCTCAAACCCCTGTGAAAATTTTCTTCTATAACTACACTTATAACGGCATTTTATGAGCGTAACAGTACTAATTTTTTTGATAGAATATTGTTATGAAGAAAGAAGATATTGTTAACGAACTTGCCAAGCATTTGCTTGATAAACGCCAGGCCAAAACAACTGTAGATAAATTGTTTGATATTATAAAGGCGGGTGTTGAGCGCGACGGCAAGGTTACCATAAGCAACTTTGGCACATTTAAACGTGTTAAGGTAAAGGCTTCCGTTCGCCATAACCCCAAAACTTTACAGCGTGTTGATGTGCCCGAAAAAACCAAAATCCGCTTTAAACCGTCACCCTCTTTAGAAAAATAAAAAGTCCCGTAAAAACGGGGCTTTTTATTTAAGCGTAAAATTTTTTACACCATGCCGGACTGGGCAAGCACGTCTACTGCCTTAGCTATATCGTTAACCACAATTATAAGGCGCGATGATTCCGTATTGGAAATTGACCCGTATACTGCCGATATGTTTATGCCTTGTTTACCCAAAATTTCTGTAATATCGGATATTAGGCCCACTCTGTTGGGGGCGTCCAGGCAGATGGCGTCCGTTTTAACACTGGTAAAGCCCGCTTTGGTTATGGCGTGGCTGACGGATTCTGAGTCGCTGTCTATAGCTATTCTTACTACGGCCGCGTCGTAGCGCACGTCCTGGGATATGGCTATAATGTTAACATTTTCTTTTAAGAATAAATTGGAAAAAGAGTGTAACGCGCCGGGTTGGTTGATAAGAAAAACACTGTATTGTTTAATTATATTTATTGCCATAGATACATTTTAACAAAAAAAGCCAATCTTAAAAACAATATTATTATATATAATGTGATTATGAATAGTATGTATAGAAAAATCATTTTAAATATTATTATTTTAGCTTTGCCCGCTGTCTTAAACGCGGCGGTTTTTACGTCATCCGACGGGCAGTTTTCCATGGATATGCCAAGCGGCTGGGCGGCAACGGCTGCTAATGCGGAAAATTCCGTTCTTTCATTATCTAAAGGCGGCAGCAAAATAGAATTTAAATTTTTATCAGACTGCGACAAAGAAGCCTGTGTTGAACAAAAAGTAAACGATGACCTGCTGGACGTAAGAAACAGAAAAATGAAGGTGCTTGGCAACTCTTACACCGGTGAAGATATTAAGAGGGTAGAGTTTGCCACCGGCGAGCCGCTTATGTACATCAGCTTTTCCACGCCTAAGACAGATTTTAGCGCGGGTTATTTTCTTATAAATAAACGCGCCTACTCAGTACTTGCACAAAACGTTACTTACGCCGAGGCTGACTTGTTTTTTTCTTTTATTTCACCCAAAGCCGGGGCGGCTGCTAAGACATACGACACCTACTCCCTGCCGCAGGTTGAACATGCCGATATCCTGCCCACAATAAAAGATTTTAAAGTGGCTGTGGTAGAAGAACCCAAAAAAGAAGTTGTTAAAAAAGAACCCGCTTTAAGCGCGTTGGCCAAAATTAAAAGAACTTTAGCCGCTAATAAAAATTTTACGTTTGTAAGCAAAAACATGCCGCCTGTTATAAGGGAGCTTGGCAGACTTTTTGACATTGTCGTATTACTTTTCGCTCTGTATGTTTTTGTATTTTTTGCCTCACTTATATTAAAGTTTTTTATTAAAGGGGGAGCGCCTGAAATTACCGCTAACCCGGCGTCCGCGTATCCTATTAAATTTAAAAGGTTGTACGGTACGCCTTCTTTAATACACAGCGCGCGTGATAACCAGGGCAACACGTTTATTTCTTTTAATACAAGGTGGGGTACTACGTTTGAGTTTATAGGGGCTATATTTATAATGGTGTGCGTCAGTTTTATGTGCGCCGTCAGCTTTAACGAGACGTTCGGCCTTGTAAAAATGCACCAGTTTCACTATACTACGTCATACTCTGTTTCCTCTCTTATTTTGGCTATCGGGTTTTTTATATTCGCGCTTGGTTTGATAATATCTTTAGTTTCTCTTAGGGAGTTTACGCTGTATAATAAAAACGGCAAAAAATCCGTCTATGTTTTACAAAAGGGGTATGGTATTAAGAGGGAAATTTATACTATTTATTACGCCCATACAAAAGAAACTTTAACTTTAGAACGTAAAAAATTCGCTTTAAAACGCAGTTGGTCACTTTTGGACAGCAGGGGCGACAAGCTTGCCGGGTTTGAAGAGGTTTCCACGGGCAAAGCAGTGCTTAGAAAGTTTTTTGGGCATATGTGGGGCATGCTGCGCGCAAGTTACGCAATTAACGGCGTGCTGGACTCTAAGGGTTATTTAAAAAGTCATAACACAATATTTAACGCGTTTACAGCCAATATAGATAAGCCGCAGGCCATAGACGCTTTAGACATGCTGGTGGCGGGCCTTGTTATCAATATAAGAGACAGCGATTCCTGGCACCCCTCGGCAAACTAATCCCGTAGCGGAGACTTTATGAAAAAACTTCTTGCCTCTATCCTTTTTGTTCTAGCTGCCATACCCGCGGCGGCGCAGTGCCAAAACGCCGCTTTTTTTGACAATACCTATGCCATACAGGTAAAGAGCGATAAGCACGATAAATTTGGCTACAGCTGCCACTCCGTAAGATTAAACAAATACTGGTTGTTAACTTCCGCCCACTGCGTGGCCGACAGGTGTAAAAATAAAGATTGTGTTGTTTTGGTTGACATGATTAACACCAACCCCGGCGCCAGAATAACAGTAAATCATACCAAAGACGCACCAAGAGTGTTTGTGGACCCTGATTTTGTGCACAAAAGGTTCAGCGCCTACGGCGACCTGGCGCTTGTCAGAATTAACCCTGACTCGGATTCTTTTACCTATTACGAAAGGACAGAAAACCAGGAAATGCGCACCGATGAATTTTCTTTGGCGCTGCGTAACGAGCGTGACGTGCAGGTGAAGTGGAACAAAGCCATGAAGTATGACAAGCCCGTAACCATACTTGAATTTGACAGAAATAATTATGAAATGACCAGCACATTTTCCGTGGCGGATATTTCCACCGGCACAGTTGTGCCTTCTTGCGCGGTAGCGGCCAAGGCGTACTTCCGTAATACTAACGGCATAGGCAATATCAAGGGTTTTGCACCGGGTAAAGGGTATTCGGGCGGCGGCGTGTTTGATTTTGGCGGGCATTTAATAGGCATAATTTCCGGCGGATCAGACGACGCGTATTTCCCCGTATTTAACGCCGCCAACACAAAGTTTATTACGGACACTATGCGCGGCGGGCTTTATAAAAAAGACGTCGGCATGGGCTTTGGCAAAATAATCCCGCCGGACTCAGCTGAGCTTTTATAATTTTAATGGCAAAAAGCCCCGCCAACTGGCGGGGCGTATTAATTGGTAAAAATTTTAAAAGTTGTTATTTTGATGAAGTCAAAATATTTAAAATTTGCTTTTGCGTTAGCAAAAGCCCCGCCAACTGGCGGGGCGTATTAATTGGTAAAAATTTTAAAAGTTGTTATTTTGATGAAGTCAAAATATTTAAAATTTGCTTTTGCGTTAGCAAAAGCCCCGCCAACTGGCGGGGCTTTTTATTTTTACAAACTATAATTTATATATAACACCTTTCAAAGTTTACATACCCGGATATCGCTTTTACTTGCGGCAGCCCCAAGCTGTTAAGCATGTCCACGGCCTTTGTGCTTGTTGTAAGAGCGCTTATGCCGCATTTGCCGGTATGGTCTATGGTAAAGGCGTAGAAATTAGCGTCCTTGTATGGCTCTCTTGATATTGTTATCGCGGGATATTTGCCAGAGACATATGATATATAAAAATTATTATCCAGCATTATGCCTGATGAGATTGAAGTTTTATCAAGCCTGGCCTGTGTTACTCTGTTTCCGTCGGCGTCTCTTACCTGTATATCAAGTTTATCAAATGTGCAGTTTGTTGCCGACATATTGTTGCCTGATTCCACGGTGCATCTTTTTACAGAATCCTGTATGCCGCGCACCATGCTTACTATTGAGGAGTATTTTGATTTTTCTACAGAAGCCAGGTAAGTAGGCGTCGCCACAGCGGCCAGTATGCCTATAATAAGCACTACCACCACTATTTCAGTTAACGTAAAACCTTTTTTATTCATAACGGTAACCTCTTTAATAATTGTGCAGATTTATTTTATATACTCTTAGTATACCTGATTTTTCGCTTTCAGAACACAAAATTTTATTAATTAAAAGGATATTGTTATGGACCAATTTATCATTAAAGGCCCCACCGCTTTAAAAGGAACCGTAGAAATAAGCGGCTCTAAAAACGCTTCGCTCCCAATACTCATGGCCACCCTGCTTACAGACGACACTTGCGTACTGCGCCGTGTGCCAAATCTTAGAGATGTACGCACAACATTTAAACTTTTAAAAGAACTTGGCAAAGAGGTAACTTACGAAAACGGTACGGCAACAATCAAAAGCAACGGCCCGCTGCACTCCTCTTTACCATATGAATTAGTTAAGCAGATGCGCGCCAGCTTTTGGGTGGCGGGGCCGCTGCTTGCCCGCCTAAAACACGCGCAAATCCCCTTGCCCGGCGGCTGCGCCATAGGCGTGCGCCCCGTGGATATTCACCTTAAAGGGTTTGAAAAAATGGGCGCCGTTTGCGCTACCGAAAAGGGCGATATTTTAATTAAAGCCGCCAAGCTTAACCCCGCTAAAATAGTGCTTAGGTTCCCCAGTGTTGGCGCAACAATCAACCTTATGATGTGCGCCTCTTTAGTGCCCGGTAAAACAGTTATAGAAAACGCCGCGCAGGAACCTGAAGTGGACGACCTGATTAATGCTCTTAAATCTATGGGCGCGGACATCAGCATAAACGCCAAAGGCAGCATAGTTATTAACGGCAAAGACTCTATTAGCGGTATGAACCATACCGTAGTGGCTGACCGCATAGAGTCCGGCACTTATATTATAGCCGCCGCCGCTACAAAGGGTGATGTTCTGGTAAAAAACTGTGTGCCCACGCATAATGACATTTTAATAGAAAACTTAAGAGAAGCCGGCTTTGATCTTACAGTTGGGGGGGATTTTGTGCACGTGCGCCCGCCTAAAGACGGTAAAATAAAACCAGTTGGCATCAGGACTATGCCCTACCCCGGTTTTGCTACCGATTTACAGGCGCCGTATATGACATTGCTTTGCCTGGCAGACGGCTCCAGCGATATTACGGAAGATATTTTTGAAAACCGCTACATGCACGCGCCCGAGCTTGTGCGTATGGGCGCAAATATTACTATAGAAAAAACTATGGCTAAAATAAAAGGCGTGGAAAAGTTTTCGGGCGCCAGTGTGATGGCGTCTGACCTCAGGGGCGGTATGGCGCTTATTTTGGCCGCGCTCTGCGCCGATGGCGAAAGCGTGGTTGACCGTATTTACCACGTGGACAGAGGTTACGAAAATGTAGAGGCTAAGCTTACCCATTTAGGCGCCAATATTAAACGTTTTAACCCCAGAACCCAAGAAGAAAATGTTTAACGCTTTACATAACAAAATACTTAAAAGACACTTAACCATAAAAAAAGAGCAGAATTTTAATGCGTTAAATACTGCTCTTTTCGCGCTTAAAAACCCGCACAGTAAAATAAAAACTATTCATATAACAGGTACCAACGGCAAAGGCAGTACGGCGGCAACACTTGCGCTTATATTGCAAAAAGCCGGCTACAAAGTTGGGCTTTACACGTCGCCGCATATAATTTCACCTTTAGAAAGAATACAAATAAACGGTAAAAATATTTCCGCCCGCTCAATGTGCGCGGCTGTAAAAAAGGTATTGGCGGCGGAGGACGCGGCGCTTAACTATTTTGAGGTGCTTTCGGCCGCCGCTTTCTACTACTTCGCCAAAAATAAAGTTGACTACGCTGTGATAGAGGCAGGCCTTGGCGGCACTATGGACGCTACCAATGTCGTAACCCCCGCAGTATCAATAATAACAAGCGTAGGTTTAGACCATAAAGACGTTTTAGGCGGTACTTTACGTAAGGTAGCGGCAAATAAAGCGGGCATTATAAAGCCCGGCGTGCCATGCGTGTGCGGCAAGCTGCCCGGGGCGCCCAAATCTGTAATAGAGACGGTGGCTAAAAAAAATAAAAGCAAGCTTGTATACGCGCAGCCTTCAAATATTAAAGTTTCTTATAAAACATTATCGACAACTTTCAAATATAAAAATAAAAACTATACTGTTTCATTACTTGGCGAAGCGCAAGCTTTTAACGCCGCGCTTGCTATAGAAGCGGCCGCGTTGTTAGGGGAAAAAAGCCCGTCAAAGTTAAATGTAAAAATACCGGCCAGGTTTGAAATAATAAAGCATAACGGCATTACTCTGATACTGGACGGCGCCCATAACCCGGACGCAATACAAAACCTGCGTAAAAATCTTTCAGGATACAAAGACTGCGCGATAGTGTTTGCCGCTATGAAAGATAAAGATGTTAAAGGTATGCTTGGTGTTTTAAAAAAACAAAAAATTTATTTAACGCAGTTAGCCGCGCAGCGCGCGGCAACAGCGGCGGATTACGGTGTGGCTAAAACACAAATTATACCGCTTAAAAAAGTGATTAAAATGGCTCTGTCGGGCAAGCTTGGTAAAACGGTAGTGTTTACAGGTTCATTTTATTTGGCCGCTGAAGTAAAAAAATATCTGTAATTACCGTTGACAACAGGCGGAATTTTAAGTTTAATTATAAGTAAGAAATTACGGGTTTTTAAGGATAATCAATGGATTTGGAAAATAACGAGAATTTACCGTCTGACATATCACAGTTTTTAGACCAATTTGAAAAAGAAAATTCAGAACTGGAGCGCGCTTTTGCCTCCGGTAAAAGCAATTTTTATAATACTATAGAGCCCAAAACACCTTCGGCTAAACCTGAAGAAAAAGACCAGTCTTTCAAAAAACTGGAAGAAAAAATATCAGAACTTGAACAAAAGTTTGAATCTTCCATTAAAGACCGCGACCAGCTTATGGACGAACTGGCCAAGTCTAAAGCGGAGAATGAAAACTCCAAATCTAAAGACGAATTTTTTAATAATATCTCTGCAACAATAGCCAACCTTAAAGAAAGTGTTGACCGTTTAAACCGCGCGCAGCAGCAACCGCAGCGCACAGCGTTCATGCCGCCCACGGAAATTTACGGTCAGGGCTATTACTACGGCGCTCCCATAGACCAAGCCAGCAAATTTGGCGCTGAGCAGCTTTACCGTGCGCACCAGGAAGTGGAAAGATATTCCAAAGAACTTTTTGACGCTAAAGAAGACAGCGTAACCAAGCAAAACATTATAGAAAAGCAGAGAGAAGACCTGGAAATACAGTCCCAGCTTGCCAATACGCAAAAGCAGGAGCTTGCCCAGCATAAAATTGATAAAGAAGAAAAAGAACGCTTTATAGCCAGCCTTAAAGAGAAAACATCCCGTCTTAAAGCGGTTAACAGCGCGTTGGAAAAAGAATTTAAGCGCGTGCAGGACGAAAAGATAGAAGCCCTTAGAAAATCGGCCGAGCAGGCTAAAGAAATTTTATCCCTGCGCGACCAGCTGACTAAGGCGGAAGAGCGCTTTAAATCATTCGACTTTGAAGGGCGCATAATTTCTATTAAAAACCACTACCAGCAAAAAGTAAGCAAGTTGGAAACACAGCTGCAGGAAATGTCGGCGCTGTGTATGAAGCAGGTTGAGGAAATAGAAGGCCTTAAACTTGAAAACACCCGCTTGCAAGCCGCGCAGGAAGAAAGTGCCGCCCTGCAAACACAGCTGGAAGAAAAGAACCGGCAGATAGAACAATTTAAAAAAGACCTTGAAGCGCTGACAAAAGCTAACGAGGAAGCCCTTGCCAAAGTAAAAACAGAAGTTGCCAGTGAGGCCAATCTCGAACTTACCGGCAAAATAAAAGCTATAGAAGAGTCCGCCAGCAGCAAGCTTAAACAAAAAGAGGACGAAGCGGCGGCCGCTCTTAAGCAAAAAGAATTTGAAATAGCCAAAAACGCCGCGCAAAAAATACGCGCCATTACGCAGGAAGCTAATGATAAAATTACCGCGCTTAACGCCAAAATACTTGAAGTGCAAAAAGAGCGTGACGATATCGCCGTGCGTTTAACCGCCGCGTCATCGGCCTCTTCCGCCGCAGACTCGGCAGAGAAAAAGCGTGTGGATGACACATTTAAATCCTTAATGCAAAAAATACAGGATAATGACGGCGTAATAGAAAGTTTAAAAAAGAAAATAGAAGTTTTAGATAGTGAAAATAAAAATTTAAAAAAGCCCGCTAAAAAGGCCGAGCCTTCTGTAGAGCTCAGCAAAGCCGCGCCCGAGGAAATAGTGCCGGTTAAAGAGGCCCCCGCCGCGCCGGCGTCAACGGATCTTAAATACCCGGACCCTGCCAAACGCGCCGCCCCAACCCGCGCAAAGGCAGCCGCTTTAGGCGATGAATACGGCGGTAAAAAAGATTTTCTTGAAGACACTCAAACATTTTTTGGGCGTATGAAGTGGTCTTTACTTAAGGAAGATTAATTATTTTTATATTTAAGATAAAGCCTGATGTATTACGTCAGGCTTTTATTTGTTAGAGGAAAATATGAACAATTTAACTATAGCGGTTTTATACGGCGGCAAAAGTGTGGAGCATGAGGTGTCCATACACTCCGCCGGTGACGTATGCAAGTTGCTTGCTAAAAAATTTAACGTACTGCACATTTATATAGATAAGCAAGGCAAATGGTTTTTACAGCAAAGCTGCGGCACTCCTGCTGCGGGCGACCTGCAGGTAACGCCTGTACTGGGTAAGGAATACCCTTTACAAACCATAGACGGCAAACCGCTGCATGTTGACGTGTTTTTCCCGGTACTTCACGGTACCAAAGGTGAGGACGGCACAATGCAGGGCCTGTTTGACCTGCTGGAAACGCCTTACGTTGGGTGCGGTGTGTTGACTTCGGCCATGGGTATGGATAAGGTTATAAGCAAGATTGTTGCGCAAACGGCAGGGGTGCCCACATTGCCCTATATCCGCCTGGAAGCGGACTATAAATATGACAAGATTTTAGAGGATAAGGCCGCTGCGCTGGGCCTGCCTGTTTTTGTAAAACCTGTCAGCCTCGGCTCTTCTGTAGGCGTAACAAAAGTCAGCGAGATTAGTAAACTTAAAGAGGCAATAGACTTCGCTTTTAAATTTGACACCAGCATAATGATAGAAAAAGGCGTGGATAAACCGAGGGAAATTTTTTGCGCCGTTTACGGCGGAGGGGATAAAATAAATACTTCCCCTTGCGGCGAGCTTATACCCAACGGGCATGAGTTTTTTGATTATTTTTCCAAATATATTGACCCCAATGGCTGCATAGTCAAAGTGCCCGCGCAGGTTAGCGCGGGGGCAGAAGCCAAAATGCAGCAATATTCCGATATTCTTTTTAGAGAGCTAAGAGGCGTAGGCCTTGCCCGTGTGGACTATTTGGTTGCGGCGGACGGCGGGATATATTTCTCTGAAATTAATACTTTGCCAGGTATGTCAGACACAAGTTTATTCCCGCAATTATGGCGCGCGGCGGGCAAAGATTACGGGCAGATATTAGAAGAGCTTGTTATGCTTGCCGTTAAGAGAACTGTGGAACTTAAAAAATTGCAGACGGATAAAGAATGAAGCTTTTAATAAAAAATTTTAAATCCATTAATATTTATTTAAAGATAATAGTGGTTTTTTGTTTGATAGGTTTTGTAAAAAACTTTTATCTTTTATTTACGCAGGGGCCGCACGTTATAATGGGGTACCGCTTGTTCGCGGGGTTTGCCATTATATTTTTAAGCCAGGCGGTTTTTGTCACGCTTAAAGACTGGCGCGCGGCGTTTTTTAGCGCGGCGCATTGCTTTTTCGCGTTGTTTTTATATGAAGATTTTACCTTTTTGCCCGTCTTAAAACCTGTTTTTACTTTTTTTGTTTATATGACGCCCTTTGCCAGTGAGAGAGCAACACAGTTGCTGCAGTATACTATGGTGTCTATGTTATTCTCACTTGAAATGTTAAAAACTTTTACTATATACGATTATTTAAAACCTAAGCATGAAAAAAAAGACAACTGTTAAAACGCCGCAAATTAGCAATGTTAAAAGCATGTTTTTGCAAAATGCTTTAAGCTATGTTATTGCTGTTACGCTGCTGCTTATAACAATTTCTTTTTCCATCAGAACATACGATACCTCCGCCGTAAAAACTGCGCTTTTATTAAATACGTTTGCTCTTACGCTGGTATTGTGGGGCGCGTTTCACATAACGGTTAAAAAGTATTTTACCAGAGAGAAACTTATTGCTCTTTTGCCTTTTGGTGTGTTTTTGATTTGGCTAGGTATTTCGTATCTTTTTAATTCTTATAAACTTGCCTCCGTAGAAGAGTTTGTTAAAAATATAATGTTTTGGTCGTTCCCGCTGTTGCTGGCTACATGCCTTGCCAAGAGGAATGTTGGTGTAATAAATAAGTTTTTTATAATTTCCGTCTGGGTTTGCTTTATTTACGGTATTGTCCAAACATTAGACCTGTACGTATTTAGCGGCATTGATATTATGCCTTGGCGCGGCGCGTTTGGCAAACGTGTTTTTGCCACGTTCGCTAACCCCAACTTTTTTGCTGATTTTATAGTCTTATCGCTTTTCATAATTGCCGCTAATTACCTTAGAACAAAAGAAAAAAAATATATTGTGCTTGCCGTGCTTGGTCTGGTTAATTTGTATTTTACGGAGTCTAAGGGCGCGTGGGTAAGTTTTGGCGTTGTGGGCGCCTTGTTCACTCTGTCATACACATTCTTTTTCGCTCCGTCTAATAAATACGCTAAGGCGGCCAAGTGGAGCGTGCTGGCGCTTTGCGCGCTGGCGCTGGCTCTTACTGTAATATTCTCCTTTAAACGCGCGCAATCGGTTAATTTCCGTATGGTTACGTGGGGTTCTGTGCTGGATATGGTTAAAGACGCCCCTGTCATAGGCCACGGCAGCGGCAGTTTTGCTTACGCATATTACAAGTATAAGCGCCCGGATATTTTTTATATGGAAAAGTTGCATAACGTGGAAACAGGGCACGCTGAAAATGAATTTCTGGAAGTATTGGCCAACAACGGCATTATCGGGCTGGCAATTTTTATATGGCTTATTTTTGCTTTATTTTGGCGTGGGATAAAGACATTGGCAGAGTATAAAAAGTTTTCATCTTCTTTAAGCCCGCCCTATTTATTATTTGGTTTTATGGGCGCGGCGGCGGCGGTGCTTGTGCATAATATGTTTGACATCAGTATGCGTATGGCGTCTACAGGTTTTATACTTGCGGTGCTAGTAGGGCTTATAATTGTGTTATGCGCTGAAGACGTAGAGGTTCAAGATAAGGTTTTTAACGCCAATAAAACCGTGTTAGCTGTTGCCGCTGGGCTGCTGTTTATAATAATGATTTATTTATTAAAAATTGTATTGGTTGACATAAATCTTGTTGCCGGCAGCTCTGTGGAAAGCAGAGATTTTGGGCGAGGGGTTTTACGGTTTGCTTTTTGGATTGGGGCGCTGGGTGTAATAGGCGTTGTTTTTTATATTTATTATAAAACTATAAGAGTATCACAAAGCTTGCTTGCCGTTTTATTTATGCTGCTTTCTCTTCCAATGTTTTTTATTTCCTCAAAATATTTATTGTCGGATTACTACACTAATGCCGCGTTATTTTTTGCGCAAAGGCAGGAGTGGAAGAATTCTATGGAGTTTTATACCAACGCCATTAAAAATAATCCTGTTAAGGTTTCTCTTTACCACTCACGCGGCAGCGTTACGCTTAACCGTTGGGACATGTCCTCTTCCTATGACGTAAAAGTTGGCGACAAGGATAATGTTTACAGAACAGATTTTGACAGGGCCAGCCAGGATTACCAAACAATATTCAGGTACTCACCTAATGAGTCAATGCTGCACCACCATTGGGGGAACTGTTATATAAACGCGGGCTTGATTTTTACAAAGCGGGCAATTATACCGAAGCGTTTAAATATTTTGATATGGCGGCGGAACGTTTTAGCTATTCTCTAAAGTTGGACCCTGTTAATGAAAACACTTATTTTCACCTTTCAAACATCGCGTTTTTAAAGGGCGACGCGGCGAAGGCCTTATACTGGCTGGACAACTACGAGGCCGGCCCGACAGACTTAAAAAATAAAGAATATTTAAATACCCACAAACAAAACCCCAAACTGCAAACCATGCGCCTAAACATAATGCGTAACGCGCAAAAATAAATTTTGTCTTTTTACGTCTTAAAATTTGACAAAATTAATTTACCTGTGCTATACTGAAACACGGAGAGACGTCAAAATCATAAGGGTAACCCCTTAGAGGTTTGGATGAATCTTTTATTTTTAAAAACAACTTTAAGAAGACAACTTTTCCATAGCGAAAGGTGTCTTCTTTTTTCGTCCAACCTTACGGAGATTTAAATGGACGAAATAATGCACTCCATAAAGGAATTAAGAAAGACTTTAGAAGGTAAAATAGATTCTTGTATCACAAAAGAAAAAGCGGAAAACATGGTGGCTGATATTGTAAACAATCTTCACCCCGCGCAAAGAAAGGCCGTAATGCCCACCACTACAGAAGAGGTTTTAGAACGCTTCGCGCAGTTCTCCTCCTCCGCTAAAAATAAACCCGAGTCCGCCTGGACAAGCGAGTACGGCAGAAAGTTTGGCAGCATGAAAAACTTTATTTTAGCCGCCAAAGGCAATCAGCCGTTATATGAAAACAGCAAGTCAGTATTAGCCGAAAGCGGAGTCAGCGGCGGCGGCTATTTAGTACCGACGGAATTTTCCGCCAATGTGGCCCGCATAATGAACGAGGTTTCCCCCATTATGCAAATTGCAAACGTTATGCCCATGGGCTCATGGAAAAGACAGCTGCCTAAGCAAACCTCCAACCTCAGCGTAGGCTGGGTAGCGGAAAACGGTATAAGAGGCATAAGCAACCCGACATTCGGGCAAATTGAACAGGTAGCCAAAGTGCTTGCCACGGTAGTTAAATGCACAGACGAGCTTATCAGAGACAGCGCTGTTAACTTAACGCAGTTCCTCTCAGAACTTGTGGCCGAAGCCATGGCGCTTGAAATAGAAAGAGTAGCTCTTGTCGGCGACACAACCAAAGGCGACCCTTTTAAAGGCGTTTACAATACAGACGGCCTGGCCAAAATAGATATGGCCGGCACCAGCGTGTCATTTGACGATATTGCTAACTTAATTTTTAAACTTAATGACGCTAACGCCGCAGGCAGCGTGCTGGTACTTTCCCGCACCGGTCTTAGCAAACTGTTAAAGTTAAAAGACGCCAACGGCAATTACTTATGGCAGCCGCCGGCCGCCACAGGCGCGCAGCCTACAATCTGGAATACGCCTTACGTAGTAAGCTCACAAATCCCCAATGACATTGATACTGATAAAACAATAGCCCTCTTTGGCCGTTTTAACAGGCACTTGCTCATCTCTCCCAGACAGGAAATGGTGGTTAAAGTTTCGCAGGACGCGTCCAGCTGGAACGCGGACACAAGCAAAGCCGACAGCGCTTTCATGTTAGACCAAACATGGTTACGCTTTACACAGGCTTTATCTATCGACGTTACATTCGGTAACGCCTTCAGCTGCCTTACATTCAAATAACAACCATACATTTTACCGGCGCCCACAGCGGCGCCGGTAAAGGGGATAAATGACACAGGTTTTAACAACATTAGAAGAAACAAAACAATATCTTGGTATTACAGGCACAGAGCAAGACGCCCTTATAAGCATGCTTTTGGAAAGCGTAAGCAGCGCGGCGGAAGTATTTTTGGGCCGTTTTATTATAAGCAGGATAATATCTGAAGAAGCGCATTTTATAGAAGATAAGAGCAAAGTTTTACAGCTATCTTTCTACCCGGTGGAAGAAGTAAACATGATTATGCAAAACGGGGAAGAAATAAGTGGGGAGCAGTTTAGCATAAACCACAACAGCGGCATTTTACATATAAAATACGGTTTTTTTACAGGCGCGGTATTGGTAACTTACAAAGCAGGTCTGGCCGAAAACGTTGACGCTGTTCCCGCCGATATTAAACTGGCCATGTGGCAGTGGGTAAAATACCTTTTAAATAAATCAGACGGCGCCGTAAAGTCAGAAAGCCTGGGCGACTATTCCGTATCATACGCTGAGCTGCAGGGCGCAATGCCTGTAAGCGTGCTTAGCATTCTTGAGCAGTACAGGAGGTACAGCGTATGAGCTTTACCTCACTATTAAATAAAACCTGCAATATAGAAATTTGCACCAAAACACAATGCCCTGTAACAGGTGAAATTAAAAATACTTGGCACACGCTTTATAACAATATCAAATGCCGTATAAGAACACGCAGTGCCGACGAAAGAATAAGTTCTTATAACGAATACAAACTTTCCACCCATGCCATGTACCTGGAGTATTTAAAACTGGACGACGCGCTTACAAGAATAGTGCTGGACGGCGAAATTTACCATATAAAAGGCCAGCTTAATATGGGCGGCGGACATGAGTACCTTTGCCTTTATTTGGAGGTAAAAAAACAATGACGGAATTTGAAGTAAAAATAGAAGATTTTTACCAGTTTACCCAACTCCTGGCAAGGTTAAAGGAAGAAATGAAAAGTGTTGAAAATAACGCAAAAATATCCGACGAAGATATCGAAAAAACTTGCAAAGAGATAATAAAACGTTATACCACGCTCATGAAAAGGAGTCTTAAATGATAGCTAAAGATATTTATTTATACTTAGCAGCAGACACTGCCTTGCAGGTTTTACTTGAGGCGACAGAAGCGGACAGTAAACTATACCCAAACATAGCTAAAATGACGGCCAAGCCGCCATTTATAGTGTACCGCAGTACAAACCCCGGCGGAACCACCGAGGAAGTGATAAGCGAAGAATCTTTAAACATTATTATCACTGCCGCAGATTTTGAGGGTGTGCTGGCTGCGGCCGCGCGGGTAACAGAATTGTTAGACGGGGTAGAAGATGTCCCTGCAGAGGATTATTATATATATTACGCCAAAAAAACAGGCGGTAATGATTATGTGGACGACCTTAACAGAAGCGTGCGCGTATTAACTTTCAGTTTTAAATTTAGAAGTAAATAGGAGATTTTATGTCAACAACAAATATAGTAGTGGGCCTGCAGGCCCAAAATACAATTAAACTTGCCGCGTACGGCACTGCGGAAGAGAGTGCCACTGCGCTTGGCCTTGTAAAGGGCGGCATCAGCATAGAGCATGACAGCACGCAACAGGAAATTATGGTAGACCAGTACCTTGGCCCCATAGACCAGGTTGTGACGGCGGAGTCCTTAAAAGTAAAAACAACTTTGGCCGAGGCTACATTAAATAATTTATCTATAGCTATGGGGTTGGGGGAAGTCAGCGGGAGTTCCGCCAATCTTACAACGGCGGCGGACAAAACTTACACCTTATACATAAACGTAAAAGGGGCACAGGGCAAAAAACGCAAATACACTTTTTGGAAAACAAAAATAAACGGTAAGACAACACAAACCTATAAACGCGACGGCGAAACCGTGGCTGACATTGAATTTACCGTACTTGTGGACACAAGCAAAGCCGATACCGAGCGTTTTGGCAAAGTGGAAGATATAGCTTAACTAAGGGGGCGATATGCAGCCGTTTATAAACAAATCAACAAAAGTAAATATTTGTGGCAGAGAAGTGCAAATAAAAGCATTAACCTTAAAGCAAACTATATGCCTTGGTTCCATAATGGGAAAGTTGTACGAAGCGTTTGGCGCGGACACAAGCAAAGATAATAATTTTATTCTTAATATGCTTTGCAGCGCCGGGCCCGGGCAGGCGGGTGAAATAATAAATATTCTTACCAACTTTTGTTTTGAAAGGGAAAAGGATATCTCCGCCCAGATTACTCTTGAGGAAACCGCCGCACTGGCTAAAGCTGTAAGTGAGGTTAACGATTTTGCGGCGGTAGCGGCAAATTTCAAATTGGCGTTCGAAGGCAAGAAAATTTAGACGCTATTTCGAACGCCGTAGGAAAGGTGGCGTCTGCGTTCGGTTACAGTACCGAATATATTTTGTCTCACCCAATAGGCTGGCTTGTTTGGGCCGCCCGCCAGGCGGATAAACATACGGAAAGAAACGTTAACGCTTTTTTAAGCGCGTTTTTCCCACAGGCGGAAGCGGCGGATGAAACAAAAGAAAATTTAGGAAATATCGGAATTAAATATGAATGAAACACAAGCAGGAAAATTTTTTATAGAACTGGGCGCGGTATTTAACCCCAAAGGGTTTGAGGAGGCCGACAGAAAAACCTCCGAGACTATGCAGGCGGTAAGTAAGTCGTTTGAAAATTTAAATACAAAAACCTCCCAGTATTCTAACAATATGACACGGTTTATAAGTAATACTGTAAAGCTGTCGTCTTCTTCCATGCAAGGCTTTTTTGATAAGTCTTCTAAGAACTTTTTAAATTTAGAAAGCCTTACCAAAAATGTTTTTGGCAATATCTTGCAGAACTATACAAGTATGATAGCGCAAATGCTGTCCAACTCTGTAATAAGCGGCGTAACGGGGCTTTTGGGCGGGGGCGGCGGGCTGCTGGGCGGCCTGTTAGGGTCGCGCGAGACAGGCGGGCCCATACCGCAGACAGGGCCATATTTACTGCATGCGGGGGAATATGTTTTACCCAGCGATGTTGTGTCTTCTATCAAACAAGGCACAGCGCCAGCAAGTGCGGCCCGCAGTGCCGGGGTCACGGGCGGCGGCAGTGTTAACCTAACGGTTAATACACCGGTAACAGTAAACGGCGGCGGCTCAAATATCGACGCTAAAAGACTGGCGGAAGAAGTTTCCGCCGCCGCGCGCCGCGGCGCCGCATGGGCGATAGAACACGCCAAAATCAGCTACAAAATAGGTAAACAAAAAAGCGGGGAGGCATCGTTATGAGCTACCGTACTATAGATATTTACGGCCCCGGGCTAATTGACAATACCACTTCGTCCGATTTGTGCAACGGTATTGAGCTTGATGTTACAAGCGCTGAGTACGCTGTAACATTTAGCACGGCAACCGAGGTTAATATTTTGGTATTAAAAAATTCTAATCTCAGTAAAATAAAATTATATTCTTCCGCAAGGGTTTTGTTGTTTGAAAGCGTACTCAGCGCGGCAGATATATATTTGCGCTTGCCTGATATAAAAGACAATAAGATTTATATTTATATGGAAGCCGCCGCTAACATAAGCGTAGGCAGTATAAAGTTATTTGGCAAATTGTTAAGTTTGGGGCATACTTCCACGCAGTTTAGCCGCAGCGACTTAGGTAAACAAGGTTATTACTATCTTGCTAATAGCAGCTTACTTACCTGGCAGGAGTATAAAAAAGCAGGCGGACGTTTGTATATATCCAACTGCAGTTCTGCGGTAAGAGACAAAATCATACAGGCCTTTGCAGAGGGGAACTCTCTGGTTTTTCATTTTGTTCCGATGGAGGGGCGTGGGGAGATGTATGACTTCGCGCTTATCAAAACCCCTTCTGAAAAGTATGACGTAAAAACAGGCTTGTTTGAACTGGACTTAAATCTGGCAGAGAGATAATATGCAAAATATTTCACAAACATTTAAACAACTGATAAACAGTAATGATATTTGCTATACAAAAAAAGTTTGCCTGCAAATCCGCACCGTCAGCGCGGGCGGCATATCCTACAGCGCAAGTAAAAATATTTCCGCCTATATTGTGGAGATGTCACCCATAAAGTGGAAACTGGATACCGAGGGCTACGGCGTGTGGAACACGCCTGTATGCACAATTACCCTTGCCAATACCGCCGGAGAGTTTGATGAGGGGGGAAATTTTTTTAATGTGCCCGGCTGTATATACGGCAGTAAGGTAATTATTGAAGCCGGCATAAAAAAAAACGGCGGCATAGAAAATATAAAACTTTTTCAAGGTTATATTTTAACCGCACCTGTTTACCAGCCTGAAGAAAAAACAGTAACTATAACAGTAACGGGGGAATTGGCCACATTGGACAATGTAACCACAGATTGTTTTTCTTTATCGTCAGAAGATGAAGAAGCGGCGCATGTGGAAGAAAATACTTACGCCACTTTAACCTCGGCAATTAATAAGATTACATGCGTAAAAAAAGGCGTAATCCTTGCGGCCGCAACTATATTAAAAGAGGATTATGATTACACCGTTGAAAACCTTTGCGAACATAAGCAGGGGGCCCGTATTGTACTAAAAGAACCGCTTGCGGAAGATGAAAAACTGTGGGTATCCTTTACCCACTTTCACGAGGATAAATATATACACTGGATAGCACATTCTATTGCCGACGCCGCCCAGGCCCAAACCAGAGACATAGACGAGGCCGAGTTTGGCAACAGTGTTATAAACACAGTGCAGGAAAATACAACAACCGGTTTTAAAGGCGAACTTGTGGGACTGCAAACGCAAGACAGCGGGCTTGGCGTAAAAACATCTTTCCCGGAAAGAATAACAGCCTCTTGGGAAGTTATGGAAGCCCCCGCCACAGTAAGCTGGACGCTGGGCGGTTATTACGCGCAGATAGCGGGTTTAGTAAGCAGCTATTGCTCCGCCCGCACACCGCAAAAAAATTATTACGGTTCGTGGGAATTTGCCATGTTACAGGATGTTGCCGGGCAAACCTGCTATTACCACTTTATAAGTGACAGCGGCGTGCGTACAAATTCTAACGGTTATGCAATAAGTATGGAAGTGAAGTACAGCAGAGAACTGTGGATATATATTTACAAAGTTACTAACGGCGCGCTTACTAAAATAGGCGAGGTTAGTAATAACTACGGCTATAACATGACGCAAATACACGTCAGGCTTACGCGTGATAAAAACGGTGTGTTTAGGGCGTATAGTATTCCTACAAAGCCTACGCATGCGGGTATTTGGTTAAACCTTGGCATTATTTGTACGGATACCTCTTACAACGCTTCCAACTATCAAATAGCGGTATTTTGCCCCGGTACAAATTCTAACGGTTTGTTGGAAATAAAAAACTCAAACCTTTACGATACCGCTTTTTCCGCCGTTTACCCCGAAGGTTATTATTTAACACCTGTTATTGACGGTACCGAGTCCTGGGGCCGTTGGGGCAGTTTAGATTATTATGACTATGTGCCCGCGCAACACACAACGCAAATGTACGCGCGTACAAAAACCTCTGAAGACGCTGCCTGGAGCGATTGGGCCAGTGTGTCAAAAGGTTCTTTAGAATTTTTGCCGGGCAGGTATATTCAGTTTAAATGGTATGTTAATGTACACGTGTCATACCAGTCTAATTTACCCTATTTAAAATACTGGTCTTTTAACTGGCTTACAGATACTACAAAGGTTGCCATAGTAAATGCCGAGGGCATGAGCGGGCTGGAAGTTATGAAAGAGCTTGCCGCGCTTACCGCCTATGAAATAGGCTATGACCGTAACGGAACTTTCTTATTTAAAAAAAGAAATACCGACATTTCCTCATACTTTAAGCTTTTGCCTAAAGATGTATTTGAAGTGGATAACCTTAACGGCGGGTTGGATTATATTTACAACCATGTAAGCGCGTCATTTGGCAACTACACCCTGCTGACAACGCCCGCAACTATGCGCGAACAAAAACCTGACTGTGTTGATTTATACGGTATCAGGCGCATGTCTTTACCATCGGGTTCTTTACTGCCTGCCAGCGGGGTGGATATTACTAAGGCACTTTCAGAAGCGGTTTATTCTTATGTAAGCAAAAAAAGAAAACGCGCCGTGTTTGTAACCCGCTTACTTCCGCAATTAGACCTTGGCGATATTTTACTGCCGCAATTGCCGCAGATAAATAATATCTTCATGAGAATAGAAGGGCTGGAATTTGATCTTGAAAACTGGCAGACTCGCATAGACGCCGTGGAGGTTGTATGATAGAGGAAAACATAGTGCTTAACAGCGGCGGCCACCATAACTTCAGTCTGCCTAAAAATACGATATTAATAATAACCGCCCTGGTATCTTTCGCGTTGTGGCTGGCATCTACTATTGTTACCCCTAAAAGACTGGATAATATAGAACAGCGCCTCAGCCAGGTTGAGCGCAGTTACGCCGCTATCAACGCGCAGCTTACAAGCTCGTCCGAAGATATACGGGATATAAAAAATATTCTTATGAGGGAAAGAAAATGACAAACTTTCCTCTGTCAGAAAACTTTAGTTTTTTTGATTTATGCCCTACTAATACTTCCCTCCTTGAAGTAAACAAGCAAGAAGCGCTGGATTATGTGATTCCTTTAAAAATTTTGGCCGACACCCTTCTGGAGCCTGCCGCGGATATTTTAAAAACAAAAATAACCGTAACGTCAGGCTTTAGGGGCGGCAGTTTAAACAAAATTTTAAAGGGGTCACCGCGCAGCCAGCATACGCTTGGCGAGGCGGCCGATATTGTAGCGGCAAATTTAACCGCAGCGCAGGTGTTTGAGGCGTTGCGCGCGGCCAGGCTGCCCTACGGGCAGCTTATTTTAGAAGAAGAAAACGGTGTGACCTGGGTGCATATAAGCCTGGGCTACCCGTTTAGAAATTTAAATAAATCCCTTGAGTCTTTTACTTTAAAACAAGGGATTGTAGGAGATTATGTTAAAGAAAATAATTATGATTCTTTTCAAAAGAATTTTAGGAGGTAAAGTATCTGTTTCCGTTACAAGACCTATTAACGGTACCGGATACAGAGCCCCTAAGGAGAAACAATGATTAATAAAATATTTGGTTTTTTAGCCCCGTCAAAACTTATTAACGCCGTAAAAGGCGTAAAAGGTTTTTTGGCGGGGAAGAAAACTTACCTCGCGGGCGCTATAGTATTGTTAGAGTCCCTTTCAATGCTTGTAGAGCAGTTTTTAGGTATGGAGGGGGTAGCGGATATTGTTGACGCGGCAAAAAATTTTGCCACCAACGACGGCTTGCTGCGTATGGCGGAGGCGTTTGCTATTTTTGGCATACGTGCTGCACTTCCGTTCAATAAAAAATCCTAGTTGTAATTGTAATAAAGCCCCGCCGTTAGGCGGGGCTTTTCTTTATTGTTTTTCTATTCCTTATTCCACGGCGCTCCAGCTTCCAATTTTAGCTTTTTCTTTATTAATAATTTTTTTAAAAAGCTGCGAAAGCAAAGTGTGTCAGCGACGCTATTATTGTGGCCAGTATTAAACACAACGCCACAATTTTAAATGTGTCTTTAACGCCGGATTCTTTTAACATTACAAAGAACGTGGCTATACAGGGTACGTACATTGTCATAAACACACACGCCGTTACCAACTGCGCGGCGGTAAGGTTAAAGGGCTCCAGCAGCGCTATAGAAACGTCTTTACGTAAAAAGCCCAGTATCATTATAGACGCTGTCTCTCCGGGTAACCCGAATAAAAACGTAAGCGGCTTTTCCGTATGTCTTGTAATAAAATTAAGCAGGCCAAGCATCTCCGCTATATTAATAGCCAGCACGCCCAGTACGATAAGCGGCACCGCGTCCAGCAAATATTCTTTCATGCGGTACCATACTTTGGTGGCCCATTCTTTAGGCTTTGGCAGCTGCCAGGCGGGTATTTCCATAAACATTTCAGGCGGGTTGCCTTTCATTATTTTATTAAGCATGGCGCCGGCGGCAAGCCCCGTGGCCAGCAATATGCCAAACACTAAAAATACATAACCTATACCGTGCGGGGAGAGTATGCTTATTATCATAGCGCTTTGCGATATGCACGGCGCAAGCAGCAGTACAAGTACTACTGCTATTATTTTTTCTCTTCTGCTTTCAAGGGTTCTTACGCCCATTACGGCGGGCACTTTGCAGCCCATGCCCATCATTATAGGTATAGCGCCGTAGCCGTGTATGCCTATTTTATGCAGGAAGGAATCGAGCAAAACAGAAAGCCTGGGCAGGTAGCCAAGGTCAGCCAAAAACTCTAACAAGGCGTAGAATACAACCACGTAAGACATAACGTCTATTAAAGCTATTTGCAAAGCGTCCGTAAGTATACCGAAGGAGTTTTCCGTGCCGCCGCCCACAAGTATTTTGGTTATAAAGCCGTCGCCATTAAATATGCCCGTGATAAACGGCACATAGTACCCTTCATATAAAGGCGTAAGCAAGTCTATCAGCCCCTCACCTATTGTTCTTACAAGATAAAAACAAACCGCCAGCACTATAAGCGCTATTGGCAGGCCGGTAAGGGGCGGGTGGAAAGTTCGGCCATTCTTTCTAAAATGCTTGGGTGTTTGTGTTTTAGGGTTTGCGCTGTTTTGGATATTTCGCCTATCAGCTTCCATTTACCTTCGTCGGTTTGGGGGATGTCTTTGGGTACAAAAAGTTTTACAAAGTGTACCATTCTGCCAATGGCGCGCTCGGCCTTTTTAAAGCCTTCGCCGGTTAACGCTTCTACCGCCGCTACAGGCACGCCAAGCGTTCTGTGCAGTATTTTAGCGTCTATGGTAATACCGTTTCTTTTTGCCGATTCAGCCTTGTTTATTAAAAATATAATAGGCTTTTGCAGCCCCATAAGCTCAAGCGCGAAAAATAAAGAACGCTCCAAATGCATAGCGTCCAGCACGCATACTATAAGGTCATAGTCTTTGTTCTTAATAATGTTTACAGCTTCTTCGTCCGCTTTAGAGTTGGCTTCCAGGCTGTATACGCCGGGTACGTCATATACAATAAAATTTTTGCCGTCTATTTGGGATATACTTTGCTTAAGCGATACAGTTGTGCCGGGAAAATTGGAAGATACCGCTTTTACGCCAGTTAAGCGTGAAAATACCGCGCTTTTACCCACGTTAGGGTTACCCACAAGAACAATCTTTTTTACTTCAAAATCTACTTCCACCAGGCTTGCCATTTTTTTGCCAAGGGCCACCTCGGTGCCGGCAACTTCCAGCACCATAGGGTTACTTGCTTTTTTTACTTTTATGTTTGCGCCGGAAACTATGCCCATAGCGGCAAATTTTTTAATAATTTTGTTGTCTTCTGTATTAATTGCGGATACTGCGCATTTGTCGTCAGATTTAAGGGAGGAAAGCTTCTTTTTTATATTGGTGCTAAAGTCTGCCATTATAGTTAACCTATTTTAATAAAGTAAGTTCTGTCTAACTTGATTCTAACATAAAAGCCGCAACCTTGTCCAGGGCGGCCTTTAAAGTGCTAGGCGGCGCTTATGCAGCTGACGGGGCAGCTGGATACGCAGGCACCGCAGTCTATGCAGACAGCGGCGTCTATAACTCTTTTGCCGTCTTTCTCAGATATCGCGCTAACCGGGCAGGTGCTTTCGCAGGCGCCGCAGTTAATGCAAACAGCAGCATCAATTTTATGTGGCATACTAATTCCTCCTAAATAATATTATTTACATTATATCATTTATAAGCATTTATGTTCGGGAAAATAAAAAAGTTAGGCGTTGGGGCATAAAAAAGGACCAGAGGGGGTAAGTTCTGGCCCTTTATAAGATCCCTTCGGGGGTAAAGAACGAAGGGTCTGTGGGTAAAAATTGATAATATTATAATAACATCTATAAAGGCAAAATGCAATAAAATAATTAATTATAACTAAATAACAAAATTTAGTTAGTTAATTATTATAGCCTTACTCTAATGTTTGCTATAATTATTATAACATTAACAATAATTAGGGGGAAGTATGAAAAAATATGTTTTAAGTTTGCTTGCCTTAACAGTTGCGTCGGGCGCGTTTGCCCAGGGCACCGTGCTTGGCAAAACCTTAAATTATGAAACTCAAAAGACAGACGCCACGGAACAGCCCTACCAGGCCTACCCCAGCACGCAAGTGGGGGAGAAAAGCGGTGTGGCGGGTAAGTTTGTGTATGAAACCTCTTTAATGCGCGCCGTAAGCGGCAAAGATGTTGATAGTGTAAAAACCTTATTACGCGCCCGTGTTGACCCTAACGAAAAAAACGAGGAAGGCTTTACCCCATTATACAAAGCGGCTGAAAACGGCAGCCTTAACATAGTTCAGGTTTTAATTGAGGGCGAAGCCAAAGTGGATGAAGCTAACTCTTATGGCATTACGCCTTTAATGGCCGCCGCCGCTAACGGGCACAGTAACATTGTGGCATATTTGCTTAACAATGGTGCCGATGTTCACAAAATAGACGTTTTAGCTAAAAGCGCGTTGCACCACGCGGCAGCGGGCGGTGACGTTAAAACAACGGATGAACTTTTAAGATACGGCGCCCGCCTGGAAATGCCGGACAGATATGGCGAAACCCCTTTAATAATAGCGCTTAAAACTAAAAATGATTTGGTGGCGGCTGACTTTATTAAAAAAGACGCCAACCTTGAAGCCGCTGATTTAAACGGTGTAAGCGCGCAAAACCTGGTGCTTGCTTATAGCCCTAAAACGGAAGCCAGAAAAACTTATAATAATAAAGTAAAAGCGCAGGCGCAGGCCGCAAAGAACAAGGCCAAAAATAAAGCCGCCGACACAGCGGCCAACACCAAAGCCGCCGTACGCGGCGCGGTGCCCGTGGCGCATACAAATACGGCCAGCTTAAATTATGAAGATAATGTGGCAACGCAAAATAAACCCATGGCGCACAGCAGTCTTGTGGTGGAAAAGGTGGAAACGCCAAAGACAAAAACTAAGAAAAAGAAATAAATTTAAAATCCCTGAATTAATTCAGGGATTTTTTATATCATATATAAAAATAAACCCCGGAGGAATGAATGAGATTAAACGGAAGCCTTATATTTTTTGGTGTAATATTACTGCTTGTTATAGCTGTAATTTCGTCCAGTTTTGTAGTTGTGCAGCCTAATGAAAGAGGCGTTGTTGTAGTGCTGGGTAAAGCTAAAGAAACGCCTATCGGCCCCGGCCTTAACTTTGTTATGCCTATAATATCAAAGGTGCATAAGGTCAAAACAGCAAACTATAAATACAGTATAAAAACAATGGCGTTCTCGCAGGACTTGCAGAGTGTGGCCATGGTTGTTAACGTGGTAGGCCGCGTAGTGCCTGAACGCGCTGTAAGCATAGTGGTGGATTACAGAGACAGTTTATCCGATACGATTTTATTGCCGCAGCTTAGCGACACTATTAAAGAAGTTACCGCGCAGTACACCGCGGAAAAGCTGGTAAAATCACGCGAGGCCGTGCGCGCTAAAATTATGGAAATTTTAAAACAACGCCTGCAGCAGTATAATGTTTATGTTATTGAAGATGTTGTTATAGAAAATATAGACCTTTCCGACGTGCTTGAAAGAGCCATTGAAGAAAAAATGGTACAAGAGCAACAGGCCGAACGCGCCAAATTTGCCCAACAGCAGGCGCGTATTGAGGCGGAAACCAAAATTATAGCCGCCAAAGGCGAGGCCGAAGCGCTTAATTTAAGAGGCAGAGCCTTGGTAAATAATAAAGAAATTGTTGCCCTTAACGCGGTAGAAAAGTGGAACGGCGTAATGCCCACCACCTTGGTTACCGACGGGTCCGGCGGTATAGCCAGCATATTTGTAGGCGGCACACCCGGTACGCAGAGCTCAACAGCAAGAAGATAGTTTTAGTAAAATAAAATTATGTATAACAAAAAGCCCCGCCATACGGCGGGGCTTTTGTATGTTGTTATAAAATAAGGGGCCGTTAACTCAGCGTAGCGTGAAGGTCCCAAGCAAACGCAGTTATAAAAAAGATATTCTTAATATTCGTAAGGGTGGTATAGTGTTGTTGCAAAGCGAAGACATAAGAGGTATTTAACAAGTGAGGCGTTATGTTACACAACACATTTTGCTTGGGACCCTCACGCTCATACTTCGCTGAGGGAACGGCATTTTTTCTAATAGCACTTTTTACTAGTTGTTAGATATTTACTATTTAAAGCTGCGGCACCAGTCGAAAAACTTGCGCCATGCCATGTAGTCGGCCTGCGCCTCTTGCGGGGTAATTTGCGGCGTAAACTCACGGCTGGAGGTAAAGTTGTCCCATAGTTTTATGTCTATATTTTCATGCTGGGCCATTATTGCTACCGCGCCTAACGCAGTTGTTTCGCTCTCGCAGGTTTGTATAAGCTTTTGCTGTAAAATGTCTGACTGAAATTTAAGCAGACTGTGGTTTTTGGCAAACCCGCCTGATACCTTTATACCGCCCGTGTTTATGCCGTGTTGTTTAATATAGAACACAATATCGGCAAGCATAAAGCCAAGGCTGCGTACGCCGCCCGCCACAATGTCTTCCTTTTTAGTGGCGGTGGTAAAGCCGCTCATAACTGTTTGTGTGGTAAAGTCCCAATACGGTGCGCCTATGCCGCCAAACGCCGGCAAAAACCAAATTGGCTTTTGCGCTCTGGCAAACAAATCATCTATCTCGGTGGAGTCAAAACTTAATCCTACCCCGCCAAGCCACTGGAATATTGCGGCGGCCGCGTTAACCGGGCCCTCTAGCATAAAGTTTCTGTTTTGCTGAGCCGTTGTCGCGCCTACTGATGTTAATATGCCCGGTATACTGCGTAAATTGCTGCCTGTGTTGACAAGCAAAAACGCGCCCGTGCCGTAGTTTATCACGGCGTCGCCCTCATTGGCTACGCCTATGCCAATGGCGGCGGACTGCTGGTCCCCAATGCAAACTTTTATGGGTACGCCGTTGTAATCGCCGTAGTCATCGTAAGTATTTTTAATTTGCGGGAGACACTCTTTAGGTACGCCGAAAGCGGTTAAAAGTTCGTCGTCCCAGTTAAAGGTATTTATGTTAAAAAGTAAAGTTCTTTGCGCCAAAGTAGGGTCCGTAGCAAAAACTTTGCCGCCTGTAAGATGCCATATAATGTAGGTGGCCACAGGCGCTATAAGCAGGTTGCCATTGGCGGCGCATTCTTTGACCGCTGGGATATTGTTGAAGCACCAGGTTATTTTGGAAGCTGAGTAAAAGGGTGTTTTATAAAGGCCTGTTTTTTTATGTATTTCCTCTTGCGGCATTGCCACAGCCTCGGCCTCTTTATAGCCTCTGCCGTCCTGCCAGGTAAGCACGGGGGCCACGGCGCGGCCGGTGGTTTTGTCCCACAAAACTATAGTTGAACGCTGCGTGGTAACGGCTATGGAGGATACTTGGTTAGGCAAGTTTTCTAAGGCTTCTTTAAGCAGGGTGAGCTGGGAGTCAAGTAATTCCTGCCCGTCGTATTCCGCCAGGTTTAGGCCTAGGTGCTTGGAAACTATTTCTTTATGCTTTTTTAGCACAATCTCGCCGCGCTCGTTAACTAAAAATACGCGCGACCCGCTGCTGCCTTGGTCAAGTACCGCAAAAAGCGTTTTGTGTTTATCCATATTTAGTCCTGTTTAAACCACTTATTATCTTTTATTAAAACTGTTGAGGCCTTTTCTAAAGCTAAGGCCAGGTCAGCCGCCTGGGCGGCGTTAAATTGCGCATTATCGGCCTCTTCTTTTACTATAGTTTTGCCGTTGTGCATAATAGCGCCGTTGTCATTTATTATACCTATGTTTGTGCCCTCTGAAAAGAACGCGAAGCGGTTGGCGTCCGCGCGTAAGGCGCTTTTACCAAAAGCGGCATACGGGTCGCTTATATTAGCCAGGTCGTAAATAGTTGGCAGCAGGTCCATTTGTGAGACGGTGTGGTTAATAACCTGCGGTTTTAATATTTTGGGCGCGTACATTACAAAAGGTATGCGGTAGCGGTTTTTAAGCGTGCCGCGGTTAAGGTCGCCGGAACTATGGTCTGAAAGAAAAATAAAAATTGTGTTATCAAACCAGCCTTCTGTTTTAGCTTTTTTAATCAGTTCGCCTACTGAATAGTCAGCGTAATAAAGCGAATTTAAATAATCGTTTTCCCACGATACGCCCCTTGGGTACGCCTCAAACTGCGGTAAGGTAACGGTAAAAGGGTCATGCGTGATAGCGGTAAATGTAAGGGCCAAAAAATTCTTTTTATTTTTTAATTTGTCGGCGGTAAAAATAAGCGCGTCATAGTCAAAACCAAAGACGGCCTTTTCTTTATAAGGCAGCATCTCGGGCATGTCTTCACGCCCGTAACTGCCGCCAGTGCCTATTACGCCAGACGCCAGCGCGCACATGCGGTAAGAGTCGCGGTAAGAAGCCTGTGAAAATATTGTGTAGTAACCGTATTTATTAAACGCCGTGCCCATGCCTGTAAACTGGGAAAGTTCCAGCCCGTACCCCAGCATAGGCATGCCCGGCAGCATTGGTATGCCCAGGAACGCGCCGCTAAAGCCGAATATACTGCGCAGCCCCGCCGAATAGGCGTTTGTAAATACAACGGAGTCTTTAACAATAGCGTCAAACTCCGGCGTAACCTTAAATTTGCCGTTGCCTTCTAAAGAGTCCACATAATACGGGCTCCAGCCCTCTAAAAGTACCACGTAAAAGTTGTATCCGGTGCGTTCGCCTTTTACATTTAATGAGCGCATTAAAGGGTAGTCGGCATTGGGCACGGTTTCGTAATCTGTTATTAAATTTTGTTTGGCTATAGTTAGCGCGGTATCAAAAGGCATGGCGTTGTCAAACTCCACTTTGCCTTTGCGCAGCGTATGGTAAGAAGTAAAAATACCGTTAAGCGTAAGCGCGGCTTCCTCTGGCGAGGAGGCGTATGCGTACACATCGCCTATGCCTATGGTTTTGTGGGCGAATATCCTGCCCCTTATGCCAAATACCGTTACAACTGCTATTACCAAAAGCACCGCCGCTGTTTTTGCCCAGGAAAGGTTATCTTTAGCGGGGTCATAATATTTGTTAACAAATTTTATTATTAAAAATATTGCCGCGCCGTACGACGCAAGCAGCAGTATAAGGGGGATAAGTGCTGACGTTAAAGTGTATTTGACCAAAAAACCAACGTCGCTGGCTATTACCAAAAGTTCCTCTGCCATATGGCGTTTAACATAGTCAAAATAAATAAAATCGCCAACCAGTGTGCCCGCCATGATTATAAAGATGGTCGCCAATATTATAAGGAATGTTTTTACCCAGACTTTTGATTTTACGGGCAAATTAAGCAGCAGCACAAACACCATGGCAAACGTGCCAATCATTGACATGTCAAACCGTAAGCCGTTGGTAAAAGAGGAAAGTATATCAGCCCCGCTAAGCCCGGTAAATACACCGTGGTAACGCACAAAAATAGCCAGCCTGAAAAGCGTGAATAAACATAAAAAAAGGCCCACTGTAACTATGGAAATTTTTAGTTTAAAGTTGCCTTTTTTTAAGAATGAAAACATATTATTTATCCACTTTTTTAATTTGTAAATCCTGCGTGGTAACGGTGCGGCTCATGGCGCGCAGTTTATCTTTAACGTCTTGCGGTACGTCAGAGTCCGTAAGTAATGCCTCTATGGTGGACTGTGTGGGCACAAGCGTTTTTTTAAGCAGATTGCTTGCTTTAAGCATATCAACTACGGCTTGTTTATCTTCAAAATCAATAGCCTGTTTTTGCACAAGTTCCACTTTGTAATCGGTGCCAAAATGCTGGTTGTAGTTGCGTTCCTGCATTATGGCTATAATTTCTTTTTTAAGCGCGGCGTAACTTTGGCCGATTTCGGCCAGTTTGTCTATTTTGGCAGACAGCACGTCCTCTTCCATTTTTGGGGTAAGCATTATAGACGGCTTAGGCGTTTTGGCAAACTCTTCATACTCAACGCCCGTAAAAACGGGGCACATGGATTTATAGTCGCAAAATCTGCATTTGGATTCAGACGGGGATGGGGTGTAAACTTCCGCGCGTATTTCGTCGGCTGTTTTTAATACTCCGTCCCAATATACTTTTATTTCTGCCTCGGGGGCGGGGTCAAAATCCATTGCTTTTAGGGTGGGTAAATGGTAGAAAGACATGCGCTCAACTTTAACTTCTTTGGCGGAAGAATCTTTAGCCATTACCATGTTTTTAAGCACCGGCGAGGCTTCCATAACCTTTTGGTACATATAAAGCTGGTCCGGCTCACGCGCGACGGTTTTGCCTGTTTTGTAGTCTGTTATTGCCACGCGGCCCTGGCCAAGATAATCCACACGGTCAATAATGCTGATAAGTGAAAGCGAGTCTATAGCCAAAGTTGTGCGGAACTCCACCGCCAGCGGTACAAAAAGTTCTTCTTTATGCTTTTGGTAGTAGGAAACTAAAATGCGGCGGCCCTCGTCGTAGCCTTCAAGCTCTTTGGATATACTGGCGTAGCCTTTGTCTTCATAAGAGGTAGCGCGCCAATCGGCGTCAAAAAAGTCCAGCACCTGCTGTAATGTGGGGAAGGGGGGCTGCGATACACCGTAAAGATATTCCAGCGCTTTATGCATGGCATTGCCGAAGGCAAAGTAATACTTAGGCGCTTCCGGTATTTTGTGGATATAGCGGAATTTAAATTTTTGCGGGCACTCACGGTAGAGTGACATTTTGGAATATGAAAAACTGAGACTCTTTTTGGTCATTTTACTACCCTTATATAAGTTACTCTATTCTATCATTTTTAGAATATTATTTATAATATAAGAATATGAAAAAATGCTTTGCGCCGCTAACGGCCCCAAACCCTAAAATACTTATACTTGGCACTATGCCGGGGGAGGACTCTCTTGCTATGGAGGAATATTACGGGCACGGGCGTAACGCGTTTTGGCCTATCATGTTTAAGTTTTTTGGCGCGGAGTTTAGCGCAGATTATAATGTTAAAAAACGTTTGATAACGGGGGGCGGCCTGGCGCTGTGGGATACCGTGGCCTCGTGCAAAAGGGAAGGCTCTTTAGACAGTGATATTAAAGATATTGCGCCCAATGATATAAACGGGTTTATTAAAAAACACCCGTCTATAAGACAGGTGTTTTTTAACGGTAAAAGCGCGGAAAAGTTTTATTTTAAATATAATACCCGGCTTGAAGGTGTGGAGTATATCCCGCTGCCGTCTACCAGCCCGGCGTACGCCGCCAAAAGCTTTGACTTTAAGCTAAAAGCCTGGAGCGCGGCACTATGCAAAGGCTTGAGTAAAAACTATTTATAAGCGCCGCAAACCTTAGAAAGCGCACCTGTTTTGCTGGGGTAACATTTTACGGAACCGTCCGCGATGTTTTGTTCAAAATAATATTCCGGGTCGGGCGATTCCATATCGGCGTCGGTGCATGTGCCGGTGCATCTTAAGGCGCTTACATTGCCGCCCTGATAAAACGGTAGATATATAAAATGCTTAGTGCGGTACCCCCAGCCACAGCAGGTAGTATATGTCCAAGAGTTGCCGCCGCTTAAATCAATATCCCATACGTCTGCGGGGGAGGTGTTTTCATCAAGCGCGTTTGTGTTGCCCTGTGTAAGGTTGTATATGTTTATAGCTTTTACCATATTGCCCATATTAAGCACGGCTTCTGCCATGCGGGACTTTTCTACCGCTTTTGTATACTGCGGCAGCGCGATTGCGGCAAGTATGCCTATGATTAGAACTACCACAAGCAGTTCTATTAACGTAAAACCTCTTTTCATAACTCCTCCTTTAAACTTTATATTTTTATTATACCTAAATAGGCCGGGCGCGGTGAAAATAACTTTTATGCAAAAATAATTCAGATTTTGTAAAATATATATGTAGTTCGAGTCCAGCCCGGGGAGCCGGGCTTGCGCACAACAATAAATTCAACAATTTTTGGCCCCATAGCTCAATGGATAGAGCATCTGCCTTCTAAGCAGGTGATACAGGTTCGATTCCTGTTGGGGCTACCATTCAAAGTTACAGCGGCAGATTATATAATCTGCCGCTGTTTTTGTAATTGTTAAAAGTTATTTTACTATTACGGGTGCGGTGCCTTTCTTTATAAGGTATTGGTAGAACGCGCTGTCTGTTTGGCTGGTGGAGATGGGTAGATCATATTTTTTAATAATCTCTTTTGACCTTTCAGAAAAAAGTTTGAAGTCAGCGTTGTTATCAAAATCCTTCCACAAATCATACACCTCATTAAAAAATTTATCATAAACGGCATTGTTTTTAGTAGAGGAATCTATTTTTAAAAGAGCCGCCAGTATAGGCGCCTGCCCCTTATCAAGAGCTTCTTCATATGTTTGTGTGGCAAGTAAAAAGGCTAGCATCTCATTGTTTCTTAAAACAAGGTCCTCTTCTATAGACGCAAACGCCCACTCTTTTAAATATTTTGAAAGCAGTTCCAGCGGCGGGGTATTTATGTTTGAGTTTATATATGAGTCCACATTTTTTCTAAATTTTTTATCAGAAAAATACTGCGCGTGTAGAACCTCGTGGGAAATGGTAAAGATATAATCTCCGTTAGATATTGCGGTTATAAGAGTGTAATTATTTGCAAATTTATTTTTTATAGTCTTGAGGAAAGACAAAAAATCTTCTTCCTGTTTGGCGTAGATTTTTGTTTTTGCGTCTGTAAGCGCGGGCTTGGTGCTGTCGTTGTCATTGAGGGTTAAAAACATATTAATTTTTTGCCCCGGCAAATCATAGCCCCTTGCCCCGTAGTGTTTGCCGCCGTTGCCCAGCATTTCATTAATATAAGTTCTGGTAATGCCGCTTCTGTTAAATTTTTTGTCAGAATAAAAATCTTTTTTTGAAATATATTCTTTGCCGTCGGTATCTTCAACATAGATATTGGTTCTTAAAAGCACTTGGTTCATGGTTTTCTGGCTGTTAAAAACACAAATAACCGTGCTTTTTATTTCTTCAACTTCAAAGCATTTAACAAAAGATTCATGCTCTAATGGGTTAAAATCCCACGCGTTAATTACGCCGTAAGAAGCGGTTTGGGTGTATACTTTATCCAACACAGCTTTTTGTGTTATAGGCAGCGCTTCGCCGTCGTTATAATTTATTTTTAATGGCAGCGGATTGGCGAATAAAAATACCGATAATAAATAAGCGCAATTTAAGCTAAAAAATAATATTAGTTTTTTCATAATTCCAATATACTTTATTTTTGGCGTTATTACACTTCCGCGTTGATTTCTTCTAAAAAGACTTCTGCGTATTTTTGCAGTTTAAACTGGCCTACGCCGTTGATATTGGCAAAGTCCTCGGGCGTTCTGGGTTTTATGGCGGCCATTTCTATTAGCGCTTTATCGCTAAATACTACATAGGGCGGTATATTTTCCTCTTCAGCCAGTTTGCGGCGTAACTTTCTAAGTCTTTCAAAAAGTTCATTGTCAGCGGCCGGCATGGCGGCGTATTTATCTTGCTTTTTTTGTTTCTTTTCTTTTTTGCCTATTGGTTTTTCCAGTTTACGCAGCTGTACTTTTTCGGTGCCCTTTAGCACGGGCCATGCGGCGCGGCTAAGCGTGAGGGTGGAGTGTTGCGGGTCCATGTCGGCCAGCCCCATTACAATTGCTTGCCGGGCCAAAAACTTCCATTCGTCCTCGGCAGTGTCTTGGCCTATGGCGTAGGTGGATAGCTTATCGTGGCCAAACTTTTCTACTTTATCTATTTTTTTACCCAGCAAAATATCTATTATATGTTGCGTGCCAAAACCAAAGCCGCCGCCCCCCGTGCGGTAAACGCAGGAGAGGAACTTTTGCATATTCAGCGTGGCGTCGTAAGTTTGCGGCGGGGTAAGGCAGTTGTCGCAAGCGGGGCAGGACGCGGCGCCCTTTTCGGCAAAATAATTAAGCAAAATTTGCCTGCGGCAGGCCGAGCTTTGCGCGTACGCCACCAGCATATTTAGCTTTTGGCGTTCCACAATTTTTTGCTGCTCCGGCGCGGAGGACTGCTCTATAAAATTTCTTAACTGCGCTATGTCTTTAGTGCCGTAAAACAGCATTGCGTCAGAAGGCAACCCGTCACGGCCCGCGCGGCCGGTTTCCTGGTAGTAGGCCTCTACGCTTTTGGGCAGGTCCATATGCACAACAAAGCGTACGTCGGGCTTATGTATGCCCATGCCAAAAGCGTTTGTGGCGCACATTATTACGCCCTCTTTTTTAATAAAAATATCTTGGTTGCGGCGGCGGGCGTCCGCGTCCATACCGGCGTGGTAGGCAAGCGCGTTAAAGTTGTGTTCGCACAAAAACTCGGCAAACATCTCCGCGCGTTTGCGGCTGAGGCAGTAGATAATGCCGGAGTCACCCAGATGTTTGTTTTCTATAAAATTAATAAGCTGCTGTTTCTCTTTGTCTTTAAGCTGGGCCGAATATGTTATATTAGGGCGGTCAAAGCTGGCTATAAATACCTGCGCGTTTGGTATGTTTAGGTTTTTAATAATATCCTTTCTTGTCATTGCGTCCGCCGTGGCGGTAAGCGCTAGAGTGGGGATATTTGGAAAGCGCTGCCTAAGTACGGCCAGCTGCATATATTCCGGGCGGAAATCATGGCCCCATTGCGATATACAGTGCGCCTCGTCAATGGCAAAAAGCGATATTTTTATACGGGTAAGCACATCTAAAAAATCCGGCGTGACCGCTTTTTCGGGCGATACATAAAGCAAAGTTAACTGGCCGTTTACAAATTGTCTGAATGTTTCTCTGGATTCGCTGGCGGGCATAAGTGAGTTTAACGCCGCCGCTTTCACGCCCAAATCTTTTAAGGTGGAAACCTGGTCCTGCATAAGCGATATTAAAGGGGAAATAACTATAGCGGTACCGTTGGAGCACAGCGCGGGTATTTGGTAACAAAGTGATTTGCCGCCGCCCGTAGGCATAAGCGCAAGCGCGCTGTTGCCATGCATAACAGCGTCTATAATTTCTTTTTGTAAGCCGATAAACGAGCGATACCCGTAGATTTTGCTAAGCGCTTCTTGTGGTGTCATTACTATATTAAAGCATTTATTGAATACTGTTAAAAGGCAGGTGCCGGGGGAGTTTTTCGCTTTGGGGTTCTTGTAGGAAGGTGTTCGCTTCGTGTTTCGGGCATGCGTTTGGACTATTTCTCCTCTCCCTCTTAGGGGAGAGGAAGTTTTGCCGCGTTGTTTGCTACGCAGTAGCTGTGGCAAAGCAGGTGAGGGTGCTATTCTTATTTCAACATAAGTTTTACAACAAAATGTTTGTGTACATTACCCTCACCCTACCCTCTCCCCTAAGAGGGAGAGGAAAAAATTTAAAATCCTGTGAAATTTATTTATGCAACGGTATTGATAATGGCTTTTTTATTTAACGGCTTGCTTTAGGTTGGCCATGGCTTTGGCAAGCGTGGCGCGCGGGCAGGCTATGTTCATACGCATAAACCCAGCCCCGCCATTGCCAAAACTTACGCCTGTGTTTAGCCATATTTTAGCTTTGTTTGTGAAGAAGTCTTCCAGCTCTTTGTCATTTAGTTTTAAGGCGCGGCAGTCCAGCCACATAAGGTACGTGGCTTCGGGCTGTATCAATGATACACCGCAGTTAAGCTCTTTGAGAGATTTGTCTAAAAAATCCACGTTAGTTTTAAGGTAATCACGCAGCCTGTCCAGCCACTGTGCCCCATGTGTGTACGCGGCCTCTGCCGCTACGTAACCCATGGTGTTTATCATATGGTAGCCGGTGCCTTCGCACTGCTCTTTAAGCGCTTTTCTTAATACGGGGTTTTTGATAATTGTGTTGGAGTTTTGCAGCCCCGCCAGGTTAAATGTTTTGGTAGGCGCGGTAAGCGTGATGGTATTATCGGCCGCGTTTTCTAAAGAGGCTATTGGCGTGTGGGTGACGCCCGGCATAGTAAGATCGCAGTGTATTTCGTCGGATACTATCATTACATTATGTTTGGCGCAAATGTTTGCTATATTGGAAAGTTCTTCCTTCGTCCATACTCTGCCTACGGGGTTATGGGGGAACACAGCACGAACATTTTTACATTGTTTTTACGGATGTCGTTTTCAAAAGCGTTAAAATCAATGTAATACTTGTTGTTTTCAAGTTTAAGGTTATTAATAACAAGCGTTCTTTTTGCGCCTAAAATAATTTGCTCAAAAGGCGGGTAAACGGGCTGGCATATCATGACGGCGTCGCCGGTTTTTGTAAACGCGTGTATGGCGGCAGTCAGCGCGAAAAGCACGTTTGGCGTTTGCACGTTCCAGCCGGGTTTTATGTTCCAGTTATGTCTGGTTTTAAACCAGTTGCATAATGCTGTATCATACTCAGACCCGCTGTGCGAGTAGCCAAAAATTGCGTGCTCCGCGGCGGTTTTAAGCGCGGCGGTTACGGCGGGCGGCACCTTAAAATCCATGTCGGCCACCCACATGGGTATAATGTCAGCCGGTTTGCCAAACATAGCGGGGGCGTATTTAATAGAGCCCGTGCCCGCGCGGTTTATTATAGTATCAAAAAAGTCATCAGGTATTTGGTTATTCATATTGTTCCCCAGAAGTAATATTAAATTAATTTTAACATTATTTGCACATAAAAAATGCGCTCAGCACTCCTGCGGACTGCTGCTTTGCATCTTCCAAAAGTTGCTCTCTGCGCTCGCTTAAATTTCAATAAAAGGAAAAGAATTTCTTCGGTTTTTGGCGGATTTTGAACTTTTCCGCTTTCGCCACACCCACCGTGTTGTCCGCACCAAGTGTGCCGAAAACGGAAAAGTTCAAAATCCACTCAAAACCCTGTGAAATTCACTGCTATAACGGCACTAATAACGGCATAAAAATATCCCCCCGGTATTTCTGGGGGATATTTACTGATGTTTAGTTAGTTGTGTTAGTTACAGGTTTGCCTGGCTTAAATCAACTATTCTTATAAACTCCGCTCTGTAGCCTTCGTCATCTGTGCCTTTGGCTTTTTTGGCGGTGTCTAATACTTGTTTTACAGTCATGTCGCCTTTGTACTGGCTGCCCTTAAGTATTTGGCCAAACTGGGCCACGCTGGCTGCAAAGCGCATATCGTCTGATGACTTGTCAAAAGCTACGTAGGAATTTGCGTCAAGTTCTTTCTCCATAAGTTTGCTTTTGTCTGAAGAGGGCTCTTTATATCTTATTTTAACGGTCAGTAATTCACCGCTGCCAATGCCGTCTGATTTTTTGGCGTATTTAAGCGTGTCTATGTCAGGCGCAAGCTCGCTCTTTACGTCAACGGGGATAACCTCATACAGTATGGTTACGGTGTGCCCGGCGCCCATTTCTGCGGCGTCTTTTTTGTCGTCGTTAAAGTCCTGGTTTTCCAGCTTTCTTTTTTCATAGCCTACTAAACGGTAAGCGGCTACGTTTGCGGGGTTAAACTCTACCTGTACTTTAACGTCTTTAGCTACGGTAAACAGCGTTGCGCCAAACTCTTTTACAAGCACCTTTCTGGCTTCAAAAAGGTCATTGATATAGGCGTAGTTGCCGTTGCCTTTGTTGGCCAGTGTCTGTACTTTGCTGTCTTTGTAGTTGCCCATACCAAAGCCGAGTACGCTTAAAAATACGCCTGAGTCTTTGGCCTTGGTAATCTGTTCTTCCAGTTCGGCGTTGGAGCGGGGGCCTATGTTAAAGTCGCCGTCCGTGGCAAGTATTACTCTGTTATTACCCTTTCTTATAAAGTTCTTTTTAGCCGCTTCGTAAGCTTTTTCCAGCCCGCCCGCGCCGTAGGTGCCACCGCTTGCGTTAAGTGCGTCAATGGCTGTTAATATTTTTTCTTTATTAGAACCTTTTACGCCTGAAAGAACTTCATTGGTGCCGTCCGCGTAAGTTACTATTGATACGGAATCTTCTGCGCGCAGCTCATCTACCAACATTCTTAAGGCTTTTTTAACCAGCGGCAAGCGGTTGTCTGACGCCATGGAACCTGACACGTCTACCAAAAACACCAGGTTGCTGGCGGGCAGTTTGGCCTTTTCAATATCTTTGGCTTTAAGGCCTATTTTTACCAGTTTAAGGCCTTTGTTCCAGGGGGAATCGGTATATTCCATATTTATGCTTACCGGGTCTGAACCTGTGGGCTGAGGATAGTTGTAATCAAAGTAATTGATAAACTCCTCAATTCTAACAGCGTCCGGGTTAATACGGCGGCCGCTTTGTATGTCTCTTTTGACCATGCTGTAAGACGCTGTGTCAACGTCTGTAGAGAACGTGGACAGCGGGTCCGTGGCGGTGGAGAAGAACGTGTTTTCCACGTACTTGGCGTAGTCCTCGTCCTGCATGGCGTTGTAGTCAACATAAGCTGTTTGCGCCGCTATTATGCCCATGGGGGCTGGATGGCGGGCTTTAACCATTGACCCTCCGGCGGCATATGTAGAAAGTTTGGTCAAACGCATATCTTCTACCCTGCGCTCAGGTTCGGCCACGCTAGTTTGAAAGCGGTGCGCCGCTACAGCTTTATTAGAGGCGGATGCTTCTTTATATACCGGCGCCTGTGCAGGCGTGGCTTTGCTTTCCCCTTTGACAAGAACAGCGCTATTGCCTTGCGGCGGGGCCGCAAGTTCTGCAACGCGCAGTTGTTCTACGGTTAAACCGAAATATTCGTCTATCTCTACTGTGCCACTGCCGCCGAGTATTTTTTGTTTAGTGCTGTCCATAATCTCAGGCAACATATTTTTGCTTACAAAAATACCTGCCAGCAGTACCACGCAGAAGCTGGCCGCGAAGGCCAGTTTACGGCCGGGGCGGTAAGATTTTTTAGCGGGTGTTTTAACACGGTTTAAAACTTCCGCCTGTTTAGCGCCGTTTGCGTCAAAATCGAACTTTTGAAAGCGTTCTATAATGTCTTTATCTGTGTATTTCATTTTGCCTCCAGTGAAACTCTCAGTTTGCCAAGCGCACGGTTCATTATTGTGCTTACGTTGGTCTCGCTTATATTTACGGCCTGTGCTATTTCTTTGCCGCTCATGCCTGAGTAAAACTTAAGCGATACTACGTCACGCTCTTTGGCGTTTAGGCCGTCCATCGCGCGCAGCAGAGTTTCCTTTTCCTCATTGTCTATAAGAGACTGCGCCGCGTCTTTTTCTTTGCTTTGGCTGTTGTCCTCAAAGCCCGTAAGAGATAAAAACTTTTTTACGTAGTATAAACGGTGGTGCGAGTTTATCTCATTACGGGCTATGGTAAAAAGCCATTGGCGTATATTGCCCTTAGACTCGTCGAACGAGTTTAGGTTTTTGAGTACCTTCTGCCATGTTAGGGCGGCCAGGTCCTGGGCGGTGCCGTCGTCGCGCACCCGCATTATTATATAGGAGTATATAATCTTAAAGAATTCGTTATATATCTGTTCAAACGTCATGTTTACCTCTTTAAGTATAGTTAGTTGATATCAGCTCTACACTAATACTACGCATGGAAGTTGAAAATGTCACAAAATATTTTAGTGCCGTTAATAGCAATTATATAAACAATTATATAGCCGGGGTAAAAAAAGAAAATTAAACACCCTTTTATATAGCGCAAAACAGGCTTAATAAACTGATACTTTTTTGCCGATTATTATTGTATGATTTAATTAATTGTGTTATAAAGGAAATGAAATTATGCGTTTACTGAAAAATAGGACAATTTTTACAATTATTTTAGTGTCATGCTTACTCTCACTTACAATACCGTTTATACTTCTGTCTTATTTTGCCACAGCGCTTTTACATAACGAATCGGCCGCTACCGCCAGAAAAAACGCCGTTTTAGTTTCTGATTCTGTTTCAAAATCCATAAAATATTCTTTAACAAATACTACGGAGCTAATCTCTTTTGCCGCCGACGCGCTTGCCGCGCTGGACCCGCAGGACCCGGGTTCCGCGCCGAGAGCGTCTAATATTCTAAACACATTTATTTATACCGACGACGGTATTTACGACGCCTGGTTTATATTTGAGAAAGGCGTATATGGCGACGAATATTTTGCCCAGGATTTTATAAGAGAAGACGGCAAAGTTATACCTTTTGTGGATAATACCGAAGAACGTCTGGCGGACGAAAAGGGCGCGCACTGGTATTACAGGCCGCTAAGAAGCGGGCAAATATATTTTGACAACGAGGGCTCTTATGATTACGGCGAGGGGGATGTGGACGTTTTTACTATAAGCACGCCTATCAAAAGAGACGGCAAAATCGTCGGCGTAATAGGTATGGACATAATGCGCAGGCATTATTACAGGGTTATAAGTGATTTTAGAATAACCGGGGAAAGGGAAATATTGATGCTGTCCCAAAAAGGAAAGGTGCTCTATTCACCGGACGAGTCCCAGGACGAAAAATCAATATTTATTAACGCCGGCGCCGATAAAGAACGTATTCTAAATATAATAGCCTCTAATAAAAACTCTGTTGTTGAAGGTATTTCCCCGTTAACGGGTAAGCCTTCTCTTGTTTATATAAAACCGCTGGACCTGCCCAATGCCCAGCAGCCGGCTTATCTCTATTTAGAAATGTCTTCCGATATTTTGTACGCTAACGCCAATAAAATTATGTGGACAATTATTTTGGCCGCTGTAATAGCCGGCGGGCTGTTGTTTGTGGGGGTATTTTATTCCACCAAAAATATAGTGGGTATACTTAAGGAGCTTACCGCCGCCGCTAATGATGTGGCAAAAGGGAACTATAATGTAAAATTCGGCAGTGATTTTACCGGTAAAGAAAATACCCATAACGAGCTTTTCCTTTTACAGCGCTCTCTTAAAACCATGATTGTGCAGCTTAAAAATTATATTAAGGAACGCCAAGAATTTTCTAACACGCTTGAACAAAAAATTGAAGAACGCACCCAAGCTCTTACCCTTATGACGGCCGAATCTGAAAAAGCTAAACAAAAAGCCGAGGAAGCCAGCCGCGCAAAAAGTGATTTTCTGGCGCGTATGAGCCATGAAATAAGAACGCCTATCAACGCTATTATGGGTATGACAGCCATAGGCAAAAACGCCAAAGATATTGAAAAGAAAGACTATTGTTTTGGCAAAATAGACAACGCTTCCTCACACCTTTTAGGTATTATAAATGACATTCTTGATATGTCTAAGATTGAGGCTAATAAGCTGGAGCTGTCTTTTGCGGCGTTTGATTTTAGCGGGATGATTGCTAAAGTAACAGACCTTATAAAAGTAAAAGTGGACGAGAAAAAACAAACCCTTACCGTTAATTTGGACGAAGGTATAGCGCCGTATATAATATCGGACGAGCAGCACCTTTCCCAGGTTGTTTTTAACCTTTTATCTAACGCCGTTAAGTTTACGCCAGACGGCGGCAATATTTCCATACACGTCAGCCAGCAAAGCGCCGGCGCGGGCAAAGTTGCCCTTAAAGTTGAGGTGCGTGACAGCGGTATAGGCATAGCCAAAGAACAGCAGAGCGCTTTGTTCCAGTCTTTCCAACAGGCGGACAGCAGTATATCGCGCAAGTTTGGCGGCACGGGGTTAGGTTTGGCTATATCTAAACACATTATAAAGATGCTGGAAGGGGAAATTTGGGTGGATTCCGCCGCGGGCCAAGGGTCTGTATTTAGTTTTGTATTTAAGGCTAAAGTGGCTGAAGGCGCGGCGGCCGCCGCGCAGCCAGCCGCGCCGTCCACGGCAAGTTTTAAAGGTAAAAAACTTTTGCTGGTGGAAGATATTGAAATTAACAGGGAAATTGTGATATCTCTTCTTGAAGACACGGGTATTATAATTGACACCGCGGATAACGGCACAGACGCTGTGGATAAAGTAGCGCTTGCCCCCGGCGCCTATGACATGATATTTATGGATATTCATATGCCAGGCATTGACGGGTACGAGGCTACGCGCCAAATAAGGGCGCTGCCCGCGTCCGAGGCCAAAACCGTGCCTATAGTTGCCATGACGGCAAACGTTTTCCGTGATGATATTGAAAAGAGTATTGCCGCAGGCATGAACGCGCATTTAGGCAAACCTATAAATATAGAGGAAGTTAAAAAAGTTCTTGCCCAATATTTACTTAAATAAACATTATGATTAAATTAAATAAAGTTTTAGTTTTGTTTTTGGCGGCGTTATTTTCCGTGCCAGCTTTTGGCGCGGGGGGGAATACCGCCGGCTTGTTGGAAAAATATTCAGGCTTTAAAGAAAATCTTGAAAACGATTATGGCATAATGTTTGGCGCAAGCGTATCCTATATGGCGCAGCGCGCCGCCCCAAGCGGCAAACAAACCGCTTGGCAGACAATGTACTTTCCGTATTTAGAATGGAACTTTTTGCGTGACGGGTCTTTAGGCAGCGGCACGCTTGCGCTAAGCGATATTTTTGTGCACTATTGGGGCGCAGACGCCGCCGCTTTGGAGGAGCGTATTGGCGTGGCCAGTTATATTAACGATTATTCAGAAAATTCTAACCTCTTTTACCGTTTTACTTACTCACATACTTTACCCGGGGCTATGGACTGGCTGAGCGTAACGTTTGGGCAATACTCGCTGTTTGATTTTGACGGCGGCGCTTATAATAATGACCAACAGGTTTCTTTAATAAACTACGCTATGTCGCAAAATGCCGCGGCTACTTACCCGTGGGCTTCATTGGGCGCGTATGTTACGGTTGCTCCGTTTGAAGGTATTGAGTTTAGCGCGGGTTACCAGGACGCTAATAATATGAGCGGCAAGCAGTTGGACGCCGACACCGCCTTTGCCGGCGAGTATCTTGGCTTTGCTTACGCAGCTTACTCTAAAGATGATAGATATAAATATTCTTTTCTTACTTATTACCAGCCTTCGGTAGAAGAGCAGGAGCAGTACAGCGCGGGCTGGTCTTTAAACGCGGAGCAAAGCTTGTCTGATAAAATAGTTGTTTTTGGCCGCGCGGCGGGCACAAAAAATACTCCGGCGCAAATAAAAAATAGTTTTATGCTTGGCATGGCTTATAAAGACCCGCTTAACAGAAGTGAGTTTGACTCTATTGTCTTGGGCGCTTCTTACAACAGGCTGGAAAGGGCGAATATGGAAGAAGACGCCTATTATAGAACAGGCGAAACCGTGGCCGAGGTTCAGTGGAACTTTGCCCCAATAGAGCGCCTTATAATAACGCCGGACTTACAAGTTTTCCCGCGTGCGGGGCTTAGCGGCAGTGACAGCTGGGTGTTTGTGTCCTCACTGCGTTTTACGGTTGTTTTGTAAAAATAATTTTATCCAAGCCAAACACACCCCCGCTTATCACGGGGGTGTGTTTTATTACAAAAATGTAATCTTTTTGAAATAATTCTGAGCGGCCAATATTTCTATACTATCAATATAAAGAACTAACTTTTCTTCTTTTTAATACGATATCTCCTTGAAGATAAAGTTAAGACTACACGTCCCCCGCGTTCACTCTAGCGCGGGGGACATTTTAATATAAAGCTGAAATTCACTTTAGCAGCGGCACTTATAACAGCGTAAAATCCCCCTGCAATGCCCGGGGTAATCTTATTTGCCTTTTAGGCGGGAAAATAGTTAAATGGAATATATGAAAATACTTCTTGTTGAAGACCACTGCCCAACGGCCTCTTTTATTGTAAAAGGTTTGAAAGAGGCGGGCATAAACGCCAAAACCGTGGCCGACGGCGCTGCCGCGCTTGACACCATGATAAGTGAGGACTTTGACTGTATAATTTTAGACATAATGCTGCCCAAAATAGACGGCGTAACACTGCTTAAAACCTTCCGCGCTTCCAATAAAGCGACGCCTGTTCTTATGCTTACCGCTAAAGACACCGTGGAAGATAAGGTTGCCGGGCTTGCCAGCGGGGCGGACGATTATTTAGTAAAGCCGTTCGCGTTCTCTGAACTTCTTGCCAGGCTTAACGCCATTACCAGGCGGGCCGCGTCCCGCGCGCCGCAGCCCACGCTTGTTATAGAAGACCTTAATATAGACTCTATCAGGCACACCGTTACACGCGGCGGCAAAACTATAGATTTAACTAAAAAGGAATTCAGCCTTTTATGGCTGCTTGCCTCGCATAAAGAGGAAGTACTTAGCAGAACCTATATTTCAGAGCGTGTGTGGGATATAAATTTTGAGAGCGACACAAATACCGTTGACGTAGCAGTCAAGAGACTAAGAACAAAAGTAGACGACGGCTTTGACCGTAAGCTTATTCACACCATAAGGGGTATAGGCTATGTTCTCCGTTGAAGAAAAAACCTTGCCGTTATCCTGGCGTTTGGCGCTTTCCACTTTTTTAATATCACTTTTTACGCTTATAATAATGCTGTTTGTAATTTTGCACGCCAACGCGGCTAATTATAAAAAAGAACTTTTCTCACAAATGAAGTCCTACATAACAGAACTTAACGTTCTTATGAATGAACTGTACGAAATTACCACCCCCGAAGAAGACGAACTTTTATACAAATGGTTGGAAAGCGGCCTTAATAACAGAAATTATGAGACCATGCTTTTATACAGCGACCATAGTATTATAGACACTAGCCAAACATTATCGGTGCCGTATACGCAGTTTATGGAGGTTCTGCCAGAGGACTCACCAGGCGTATTTTGGACTGATGAAAACTGCAACCCGTACCTGCTGGCAAGGTCTACCGTGTATATAGAGGGGGGAGTGTTTGGTTATATTTTGGTGGCCAGAGATTTGGACGAGGGGTACGCTAAAATAAAGTCGCTTAAAATGGTGCTTTTTTGGATTTCAGTGGCGGTAAGTTTAGCTATATCAGGCCTGAGTTTTGTGTTTTCTAAAGCAACGTTAAGGCCTGTCAGCCAAATAAGCGGTTATATTAACACTATCGACGCTTCTGACCTGCACAGGCGCCTTAACGCGGCCGACTGGCCCAGAGAGCTGCGCCCGATAGTAAACTCCTTTGACAAAATGTTAAACCGTTTGGAGGACAACTTTGTGCGCCTTAACCAGTTTTCCTCAGACTTGGCGCATGAGTTAAGAACGCCTATCCACCAGCTAAAAATAGCGGTGGAGGTAACCCTTTCCAAAGACAGAACTCCGCAGGAATATACTGAAAGTTTAGAGTCCGTGCTTGACGGCGCGGAGCGTTTAAACAGAATTGTGGAAAACATACTTTTTATAGCCCGCGCGGAAGACCGCAAGACTGCCATCACCACCCAAGCGGTTGACACCGCCGCGCTGGCCGCCAGAGTAAAAGAGTTCTTTCAAATAGTGGCTGAAGAAAAGCATGTTGATATCAACACGTCCTCTGTCTCCGGCATTATAAACGCGGATGAGCAAATGCTTTCCAGAGCCTTAGTAAATATTGTGGGCAACGCCATGCAGTATGTAGGCGACGGGGGGCATATAGATATCGGCAGCCGCAGCGCAGAAGATAACTTTATAATATCTATTACAAACGATGGCCCCGCCATAGCGCCCGAACATATAGAAAACTTATTTGACAGGTTTTATAAGGCGGACTATTCGCGCGGAAACGGCGAGGATTACCAAGGCAGCGGGCTGGGGCTGTCTATAGTAAAATCTATTATGAAGCTGCACGGCGGCCGCGCGCAGGCGCGCAATTTGGACGGCGGCCACGGCGTAGCGTTCGATTTAATATTTCCGTTAAAATAAAATACAATATCTTTTAAGCTTTACTAAGGGGATTTATGAAAAAAATATTTTTATGTTTTGTTTTTATTTTGTTTGCCGGGCTTTCATTTGCCCAGGAGAGCGGCACCGTACATGGCGCGGGCGTGGCGCCGTTTGGCAAAACATTATTTAATATTTACGGCGGTATAGGCGCTGTGGATTCCCGCACCCGCGCGGAAGTGGTGGAGGCTAATATTCAGGCTTTGGCCGGGGACGTTTTGTTCGACCCCCAAGACCTTAAAATAACTCAGCAAGACGATGTTGAAACAATAATCTACCGCGGTAAAGTAATAGCCGGCATAACGGACTACCAGGGGCAGATAGAGGGCTTGCATAAAGCTGATCTGGCCAGAAAATACCGCGACGTTATACTAAGCGCCGTGCGGGAAGAGCAGGCCGCGCTGCAGTCAACACACCGGGTAAGAAAATATGTTATGGGCGGCGTGGTGTTTGTGTTAATGCTGTTGGCTATATGGGGCATATGCAAAGGGGCCTCTAGGCTTAAAGATTATATTATTGCCAAACAGTCCGCACAAAACGCTTTGCTTAACAATATTATAGATTCCCGCAGCAGCAGGACGTTTTTTATTTACATGCTTACCGCGCTTAAGTATGTTTTAATTATCACAGTATTTTACGCCGGCGCTCTTATTGTGCTTGAACTGCTGCCGCAAACGCGCCATTTTGCCGCCGCCTGTATAGAGTACCTTTTGATTCCCGTTAAAAAAGGCGCGTTGGCTTTTTACCATTATATACCAGACCTTCTTGATATTATATTTATAGTGGTGGCGTTTGCGCTGTTGCTTAAATTGCTGCGTAATTTAGCTAAAAAAACGGCCGAGGGTAAAATAAAACTTATGGGTTTTCACCCTGATTGGGCTTTACCCACTTACCATATAGCACGCATTATAATGGCGGTGTTTGTTTTTATATTAATTTTTCCGCATTTACCGGGGTCCGGGTCGGACGCGTTTAAAGGCGTTTCTGTATTTTTGGGCGTATTACTTTCACTGGGGTCAACGTCGCTTATCAGCAATATAATGTCAGGCCTGGTTATTACTTATATGAGCCCGTTTAAAGAAGGCGACTATATTAAAATGGGTGATGTGACGGGTGAAGTTGTTGAAAAAAACACTCTTGTCACCCGCATAAGAACCTACAAAAATGAAGTGGTAACAATACCAAATTCTAAGGTAATGACTTCGGACACTATTAATTACAGCAACTCCGCCAAAACAGGCGGCCTTATATTACATGTAGACGTTACCATAGGTTATGATGTTGACTGGAGGCTTGTGCAAAAACTGCTTTTAGAGGCGGCCGCCAAGTCAGAAGGCGCAGCGCAAACGCCGCCGCCTTTTGTTTTACAGACGGAGCTTGAAAATTTTGCCGTAAGGTACGAACTTAACATTTACACAGAAGAACCCTCACGCATACCCAAAACATATTCCGCACTGTATTCTAATATACAAGATGTGTTTAACAGAGAGAATATAGAGATTCTTACCCCGCAGGTTAACGTGCTGCGCGGTATTAACGGCGGGCAAAAGTAGCTACTGCCTTATAAACGGGCTTACCATAAGCATTTCTTTTTTGGTTATGGGCCTGGTTATATCCTTTAGAGAATATTTGGCTAAAGTTTTCTCAGCCGACGAGGCCGCGTCCTGCAAAGGAGCGTGGAGGGCGGAGTGTATATTGGCGCCTATAAAGCAGGCGGCGCTTGTATTTTTGTGCGTGGGAAACAGTGTGTCCGCTGGCGTTTTTACCGCTTGATATACTTCTAAGAGAGATATTGTTAACGGTGTGCGTGTTAACGCTATGCCGCGCGCGCCGGGGCGTATTTCAACCAGCCCTGCCTTCTTAAGCTGCGAGAGCATTTTGCGTACCACAACCGGGTTTGTGTTAACGCTTTTGGCTATGGTTTTAGAGGTGTTGGCCTCCTTTTTATTAAGCGCCAAAAAAGCTAAAATATGTAGTGCTACGGTAAAGCGTGTGTTTGTTTTCATAGTGTTAACCTGTAATTATTATAGTTACATATTAAAGTTTTGTCAATGTTTTTGCTTATTATTTAAGCAAAATTAAAATGAGTTAAGACATGTAACAAATAAAGTTACAGTTTTGCGCGTAAAATTACAATTTTTAAAACTAATAAAAAGTGATAATAAATTAAAATTCTTAGACGGTAAAGCTTAATTTTAAGCGTTAAAAAAATAAATTTCTCCTCGTGATTTGCTTTTTTGCTTTTTTTATGTAAAAATAGTAAAAACGCTTACTGGTCAGCGGGGTAATAAGCGTGTTGTAAATGAAGTTGACGGGGTAATATGAAAGAAGACTTTGTGTTGGTTTCCGGAATTATTGAGGAATCTGTAGTAGATGGCCCGGGGTACCGTTTTACGGTTTTTACCCAGGGCTGCCCGCACAGCTGCCCCGGTTGCCACAACCCCCAAACACATTCGCTTGACGGCGGTACGCTGGTTAATATTAACCAGTTGTTTACCTCTTTCCAAAAGAACCCTCTGCTGCGCGGCATTACGCTTAGCGGCGGGGAACCTTTTATTCAGGCGGAAGTGGCGTCTAAACTTGCCAAAATGGCGCATGGTCTGGGTAAGGATGTTGTTACGTATACAGGTTATGTATATGAATACCTTGTGGCAGGGGCAAGTAAAGAAAACGGCTGGCAAAAATTGCTTGATGAGACGGACTATCTTATAGACGGCCCGTTTTTAATCAAACAAAAAAGCCTTACCCTAAAATTCCGCGGGTCCAAAAACCAGCGTATTATTGATATGAAGGCCACCCGCCTGGCGGGCCGCGTAGTAACAGTAGAAAACTTTTAAGGAGTATATTATATGATGGCAACAAAAGTAAGAACCATTACCAAAAGAGACGGCAGGGTAGTATTATATGACGAAGCCAAAATTGCAAACGCTATTTTAAAAGCACTCACCGCCGCCGGTACGGACGACGCCGCCGCGGCCGCGCGCCTGGCCAACGAAGTGGGTACAAATTTATCTAAGGCAGACAAAGAAAACTTTTTTATTGAAGACGTGCAGGACGAAGTGGAACGCGTGCTCATGCACAACGGTTTTGAAGACGCCGCCAAACGTTACATTCTTTACAGAGCAAAACGCACCAGAGTAAGAGACTCCAACACCGCCCTCATGCAGGAATGCGACGAGATTACAAATGCCGACGCCAGAAACTCCAATCTTAAAAGGGACAACGCCAACGTTGACGGCAACACCGCCATGGGCAGCATGCTGCAGCTTGGTTCCGCCGCCGCCAAGTCATATAATAAAGCGTATCTTCTTACCGAGGAGCAGGCCAAAGCGTATGAAGAGGGCTGGATACATATTCATGATTTTGATTTTTATTCTTTAACCACAACCTGCTGCCAGATTGACGTGGACAAACTATTTACAGGCGGTTTTAACACCGGCCACGGCCACCTTAGAGAGCCACAGGATATACTTAGCTACGCCGCGCTTGCGTGCATTGCTATTCAATCAAACCAGAACGACCAGCACGGCGGGCAAAGCATACCAAACTTTGACTACGCGCTTGCCAAAGGCGTTGCCAAAAGTTACAAACGTATTTTTACAGACAATATATATAAAGGTATTAAAATTTTAGCCCCCGCCGTAAGCGTAACCAAAGACGTTGCCAAAGAAATTGTAGCGGCTGCGGAAGCAGAAAGCGGCGTTAAACTTTCCATGACCAAAAGCGAAAAGTACGAGGCCGTCTTACTTAACAAAATTGCCGCGCTTACAGACGCCGATACAGCGCGTAAAGTATTAGATTTTACGCTTTCAACTTCTGAGGAAGAAATAGACAAGCGCACGTACCAAGCTATGGAGTCTGTGGTGCATAACCTTAACTCCATGCACTCCCGCGCCGGGGCGCAGACGCCGTTTTCTTCTATTAACTACGGCACCGATACCTCGCCCGAAGGCCGCCTGGTTATCAAAAATATTTTGCTGGCTACGGAAGCGGGCCTTGGCAAAGGCGAGACGCCTATTTTCCCTATTCAGATTTTCAAGCTTAAAAAGGGCGTTAACTATGATAAGCAGGACCCTAACTATGATTTGTTTGAGGCCGCCTGCCGCTGCAGCGCAAAGCGTTTGTTCCCCAACTTTAGCAATCTTGACGCGCCGTTTAACCTGCAGTTTTATAAAGAGGGCGACCCTAAGACAGAAGTTGCCACTATGGGTTGCCGCACAAGAGTTATCGCCAATGTGCACGATAAAAATAAGCAAACCACTTATGGCCGCGGCAATTTATCTTTTACTTCTATTAACTTGCCCCGTTTGGCCATAGAAGCTAAAGGCGATGAGAAAGCTTTTTATAAATCTTTAGACAGCATACTTGACCTGGTTGCCCAGCAGCTTATGGACAGGTTTGAAATACAGGCCAAAAAAACTGTACGCAACTACCCGTTCCTTATGGGTGAGGGCGTGTGGATGGACAGCGACAAGCTTAACCCCGACGATGAAATAAGAGAAGTTTTAAAACACGGTACGCTTTCAATAGGTTTTATAGGCCTGGCGGAAACCTTAGTTTCACTCTTTGGCAAGCACCATGGCCAAAGCGATGAAATGCAGGAAAAGGGCCTTGCCATTATTAAACACATGGACAACTTTTGCAAACGCAAAGCGGCCGAAACGGGGATGAACTTTACCCTGCTTGCCACACCGGCGGAAGGCTTGTCCGGCAGATTCATAAAAATTGACAGGAAAAAGTACGGTAATATCGAAGGCGTGACGGATAGAGAGTATTATACCAACTCTTTCCACGTGCCCGTATATTACGAAATTTCCGCCTTTGAAAAAATTAACAAAGAAGCGCCGTACCACGCCCTTACGCCCGCCGGCCACATAACATATGTGGAAATGAACGGCGACCCGCTCAGCAACCTTGAGGCTTTTATGTCAGTCATACGCTATATGCATGATAAGGGCATAGGCTACGGCTCTATCAACCACCCTGTGGACCGCGACCCTGTTTGCGGCTACGTGGGTATTATTAACGACGTCTGCCCCCGCTGCGGCAGGCGCGAAGGCGAGGAAGCTTCGCACAGCGCATTTAAATAAAATTTAGAAGTACCTAAGGAGATATATATGGAAAACACAACAGAACAATCATTACGCGGCAAAGGGGTAGGCTTTGAACGTATAAGACGTATTACAGGTTATTTGGTAGGCACCATGGATAAATGGAACGACGCCAAAAAATCAGAAGAATGCCAGAGAGTTAAACACGGTATCACCAAGTAAACTTATGCTTACCGATATTGAAATAGCGCAGGCCGCCAAAATGCAGCCCATAACCAAGGTTGCTGGCGGCCTGGGCATTAAAGAAGACGACCTTGAACTTTACGGCAAATACAAAGCAAAAATATCTTTGGACTTTCTAAAGAAAATTGAGAGTAACCCCGACGGCAACCTGGTACTGGTTACCGCCATTACGCCGACATCGGCGGGAGAGGGCAAGTCAACCACTACTGTAGGGTTGGCCGACGCTCTTATGCTGATAGGCAAAAAAACCGTTGTAGCTTTGCGCGAACCTTCCATGGGCCCGTGCATGGGCATGAAAGGCGGCGCCGCGGGCGGGGGGTACGCCCAGGTAGTGCCTATGGAAGATATTAACCTGCACTTTACCGGCGACATGCACGCCATAACGGCCGCCAACAATTTGCTTTCGGCCATGCTGGACAACCACATACACCAGGGCAATACGCTTGGTATAGACGTAAGAACAGTTATGTGGCACCGTGTTATGGACATGAACGACCGCGCGCTGCGCAGCATTGTGGCCGCGCTTGGCGGTAAGCCAAACGGGTTTCCAAGGGAAGACAGTTTCGATATTACCGTAGCCTCTGAAGTTATGGCGATACTCTGCCTGGCCGAGGGGCTGGAGGATTTAAAAGACAGGCTTTCTAAAATTATAGTCGCTTACGATTTTTCCGGCGACGCCGTGACTGCGGGTATGTTAAACGCATCGGGCGCTATGGCGGTGCTTTTAAAAGACGCTATTAAGCCCAACCTGGTGCAAACGCTTGCCAACACACCGGCCATTGTGCACGGCGGCCCGTTTGCCAATATAGCGCACGGCTGCAACAGCGTTACCGCTACTAAAGCGGCCTTAAAGCTGGCTGATTATGTGGTGACCGAGGCGGGTTTCGGCGCGGATTTGGGCGCGGAAAAGTTTTTTGATATCAAGTGCCGCTACGCAGGTTTAAAGCCCAAGGCTGCTGTTATTGTGGCCACTGTGCGTGCTTTAAAAATGCACGGCGGTATGCCTAAAGACGCGCTTTCCATGCCCGATACTGATGCTGTGGTGCGCGGCCTGGCCAATCTTGAAAAGCATGTTGAAAACGTTAAAAAATTTGGCGTGCCCCCGGTAGTAGCCATAAATATTTTCACGCAGGATACCAAAGAGGAAATTGACGCCGTGCTTAACAGCTGCGCCAAACTGGGTGTGCCTGTGCAGCTTTCTAATGTCTGGGCCAAAGGCGGCGAAGGCGCCATAGACCTGGCAAAAAAAGTTGTAGAGATTGTGGAGGCTAACAATACGCAGTTTAGTTTTATCTACGACCTGGAAGACTCTTTAGAAAAGAAAGTGGAAAAAATAGCCACGCAGATTTACGGCGCTAAAGACGTGTTTTTTGAAAAGAAAGCGCAAGACGCCATTAAGAAATACGAGAGCATGGGTCTTGGCCATTTACCCGTATGTATAGCCAAAACGCAGTACTCGTTTTCCGACGACGCTAAGCTTTACGGCCGCCCCTCGCACTTTACTATAGAAGTGCGCGAGGCCAGGATATCTGCCGGCGCCGGCTTTGTAGTAATGCTGACAGGCAATATTATGACAATGCCCGGCCTGCCCAAAGCGCCCGCCGCTGAGAAGATAGACATCAGCGCCGACGGTGTGGTAAAGGGATTATTCTAAAGTTAACATTATAAATTATTTCCTCTCCCTTCTCGGATGGGAGAGGAAGTTTTTATTTAGCTGTAAAGCTAAATAAAAGCAGGTGAGGGTGGCTATAGTGTTAATAGTAAAGATAAAATTTATTTTAAAATTTACGGCACATACCCCCTCACCGGTTCGCTGCGCGCACCACCTCTCCCGCAAAAGAGGGGAGAGGGAAGCTATCTATGAAAATTTCCATAAATGTTAAAATTTAAATGATGAACAGACAAATATTAAACCTTGCCATTCCCAATATTATTACCAATGTCACCATACCGCTTTTAGGCATGGTAGACAGCGCTATAGCCGGGCATTTGGAGTCTGAACTTTACATAGGCGCCGTTGCTGTGGCTGCTATGATTTTTAATTTTATTTATTGGAATTTCAGCTTTCTGCGTATGGGTACAAGCGGGTTTACGGCGCAGGCGTACGGGGCGGATAATAAAAAAGAAACCGTTAATATTTTGCTGCGTTCGCTGTTGGTAGCTTTTGTAGCGGGCCTTATTATAATTATGCTGCAGCCGCTGCTTTTATGGTTGGCGTTTTTGTTTATCAAGGCTACGCCGCAAACGCAGGCCTACGCCGCCCAGTATTTTCATGTTTACATATGGGCCGCGCCCTTTGTGCTGGGTACTTACGCTATGACGGGCTGGTATATTGGCATGCAGGACGCTAAAACGCCTATGTTTGTGGCGATAACAACCAATCTTATAAATATTTTACTCAGCGTTATTTTTGTATTTGTTTTTAATATGCAGCTGCGGGGGCTGGCGCTGGGTACGGCGCTGGCGCAGGTGTGCGGCTTTGCCCTTACCGTGATACTCTGGAACAAAAAGTATTCTCATCTTAAACAGTACCTTTCCTCGCATTTCATTAAAAACCTGGCGGACTTTAAACCGTTTTTTAAGGTTAACACAAATATATTTTTAAGAAGTTTGGGGCTTATACTTGTGACGGTGTTTTTTACCTCAGCCTCGGCCGCTATGGGGGATATGACGCTGGCGGCTAACAGCCTGCTTATGCAGTTTTTTATGTTGTTTAGTTTTATGATGGACGGCTTTGCCTACGCGGCCGAGGCGCTGGCCGGCAAATATTTTGGCGCGCGTGATAAGGCCGGGTTTAATACAGTTATAAAATATATTTTTATGTGGGGCGGCGGGGTAACGCTGGTGGCCACGGCAATATACGCTTTGTTTATGCCAAATGTGCTTGCCTTGCTTACAGATAAAGTTAATATTATCGCCGCCGCGCAACAATACCGCTGGTGGGCCGTTTTTATACCGCTGGCCGGGTTCGCCGCGTTTTTGTGGGACGGAATATTTGTGGGCATAACTGCGTCGCGCCAAATGCGTAACGCTATGTTTGCCGCTGTCGCGTTGTTTTTTATACTTTTTTATCTGCTTTCACCGTATATGGGCAACAACGCGTTATGGCTGGCTTTTATATGTTACCTGGCCGCGCGCGGTGTTATGCAGACGCTAATGTTTCGCCGTGTAAAAAAACAAGTCCGCCTATAGTAAATTACTCTATTTACTAACCCCTCTTTATATGATAAAACTACAGTGTTGCGTAATTTACCGCAGTACTGGAGGCAGTAACATGTCCGGCCCGCAGAAAACTAACAAGATATTTACAGTTGTCCAAAAAATAGGCAGTTCATTTTTATTACCCATATCAATATTACCCGTGGCAGGTTTACTGCTGGGGATAGGCGCGTCATTTTCTAACCTGTCCACCGTAGAGCAGTACGGCCTGGCGGGCATTATGGGCGACGGCACAATACTTAACTACACGTTCCAGCTTATGAGTTCCGTAGGCGGCGTGGTATTTGCCAACTTACCGCTTTTATTTGCCATGGCGGTCGCGCTTGGTATGGCTAAAGAAGAAAAGGCCGTGGCCGTGCTTTCCGCCGCGCTTTCTTTTATTATCATGCACACAACCATTAAGTGCTTGCTGCTGTTCTCCGGCCAGATACTTGCCGACGGCTCTGTCGCCCCGCATGTTGTTGCAGGCACGCTTACCACGGCGCTTGGCATACAAACGCTTGAGATGGGTGTGTTTGGCGGTATTATAGTGGGCCTTGGCGTGGGTTATTTGCATAACAGGTTTTATAAAATAGACCTTCCTACGGTGTTGTCATTTTTTGGCGGCGTAAGGTTTGTGCCTATTATTTGTACATTTACTTTTATCATAGTGGGCGCCATACTTTTTAAACTGTGGCCTTTTATACAGTTAATTATTTTAAAAAGCGGTGCGCTTGTGGTAAAATCAGGCTACGTAGGCACGTTTATATTCGGTTTTATGGAACGCGCTTTAATACCGTTTGGCTTGCACCACGTTTTTTACATGCCGTTCTGGCAGACAGGTTTGGGCGGCTCGGAAATAGTGGACGGCGTGACGGTGTATGGCGCGCAAAATATTTTCTTCGCGCAGTTAGCTTCGCATAACGTGCAGCATTTCTCAGTAGAAGCGGCCAGGTTTATGAGCGGTAAATACTCTATCATGATGGCGGGTTTACCGGGCGCCGCGCTTGCTATGTATAAAATGGCGAGACCTGAGAAAAAGAAAATTGTCGGCGGTCTTTTATTCTCTGCCGCTTTAACATCTTTTATTACAGGTATTACGGAACCTATTGAGTTTACGTTCCTGTTCATCGCGCCGTTACTGTTTGTTGTGCACTGCGTGTTTGCGGGTATATCATTTGTGCTTACGCATGTGCTTGATATTGCAATTGGCACCACGTTTTCCTGCGGTTTGATAGACCTTACCTTGTACGGCATATTGCAGGGCAACGCTAAAACAGGCTGGCTGCGCTTAATGCCTATATTTGCGGTATACTCTGTGGGCTACTATTTCTTCTTTAAATTCGCCATACAGAAATGGAACCTTATGACCCCCGGCCGTGAAGCTGACGAGCAGGAAACCAAGCTTTACACCAAAGCGGATTATAAGGCAAAAACAGCCGCCGCTGAGCAAACCGGTGAAGCTGGGCCCGCCGCCGCGCCCGTCGCTAAAACAGAGGATTCCCAATCCGCCCTTATCACAGAGGGGTTAGGCGGAAAAGACAACATTGAGAACGTGGACTGTTGCGCCACAAGATTAAGACTTAATGTTAAAGACCCGTCTAAAGTTAACAAAGATATTCTTAAGCAGTCCGGCGCGTTAGGCGTGCTTTTAAGCGGCCAGGCAGTGCAGATTGTATATGGCCCTAAGGTTAGCGTAATAAAGCCAAAGCTGCAAGATTATTTAGCAAGCTTATAAGTTTAAACATAAAAATACTCCACAGTTAACACTGTGGAGTATTTTTATGTTTCCCCAAATCTTTGGCGGCTTTTACATTTTTCTTGCTTTCAACACACCCCGTCCGCCCTTTGGGCTCCTCGCGCAAGTGTGCTGAAAGCAAGAAAAATGTAAAAGCCACTCAAATCTTTGGGGCCCCTTAATATGACGGCGCTTATTAACGGAATAAGCGGCATATAACGGCACTTATGATAAAATATAGGTATGGAAAATAAAATTGTTTGGCATGCTTCGCAGTTTGATGAGCTGGATATAAAAACTCTTTACGCTATTTTAAGGCTTAGGGCGGAGGTTTTTGTTGTTGAACAAAACTGCCCTTACCAGGATTTGGATGATAAAGACCAAAAAGCCTGTCACGTATACGGCATATTTGAGGGCGATGTTGTTGCCTACTGCCGCGTATTTAAGCCGGGGGATTATTTTGAAAACGCTACTATGGGCAGAGTAATAGTGGCGCCAAAATACCGTGGTAAAGGCCTGTCCCCGGTACTTATACAAAAAGCTTTTAAAGCGGTTAAAGATATTTATAAAACCGATATTGTTGAAATAAGCGGCCAGCACAGGCTGCAAAGGTTATATGAGTCATGCGGGTTTAAACAAGAAAGCGGACTGTACCTGGAAGATAATATTTTACATATTAAAATGGTTAGAAGATAAAAACCAATGTGCTGCGCACATTTTTTGCGCTTCGCGTTCCAATTATAGCGCTCTCTGCGTTCGCTTGGGTTTCATCAGCGGTATAAATTTTCTTCGGATTTTGGCGGATTTTTGTTTTTCTTTACACTCACCGTACGCTTCGCCTTAAGTAACCTGTTCGCGCAAAGAAAAACAAAAATCCACTCAAACTCTTGTGAAAATTTTCTTCTATAATTACAAATGTTTCTTTTTATTTTCAATCCAATTTTTTGTAAGCATCAGGCCGATGGGCGTTATACACGCTATTATTGCGTATACCAGCCACATTGTGGCTGGGTCTTGCGGGCCGTCTTTAGGCAGGAAATGCGTTAGCATGGTGCCGGAGTAAAGGCCTGTTGTAAACTTGGCTAAAAACCACGGTATCCCCGCCAGCCCCATATACGCGCCCACCTGCCCCACGGGGGCAAGTTCTGAAATATGCTCGTAGTATCTAGATGACCACGAAGCCTCGCCAAGAGAAAATATAACTACATACGTAAGCAGCGCGGCCAGACTGGGGGAAGAACTTACCAGCAAAAATGTTGTAAGCGCGGACAGCGTGGTACCCGCTATAATCATTTTCATAACATTTATCTTGCGTGTGAACAGCGCGATTGTGGGCACGAAAATAACTATGATAAACGGGTTAAGGCCGCTTATCCATTCAAATTTATCGGCCACTTCCTGCGGGAACATGCGGAACACATAGTCCGGTATAGTTAAAAACTGGTGCGCGAACAATGTGTGCACAGGCATAAGCAAAAGTAAAAAGCACATAAAACGCAAATCTTTAAAAGGCATTCTGGCAAAGCGTTCTTTCCAGGTAATGTTTTTGCCGGCCTCGTCGCTTTCAACGGCCAGACGGTATTTGCTTTCTATTTTTTTAGTGAACAAAGACATGTGCGCCAGCAGCACCAGGCCCGTGATAGAAGTGCACACCAAATACACGCCCATTATGCCCCAGCCAAGCCCCTGCACATTACCTATAAACGGCGCGTTGGTACGGATAAACGGGGATATAAAGTGCTCGCACACTATGCCCAGGTTCATAATGGCGTAAATTAAACTGAACGCTATTGCGGACACTTTTGGGTTGGCGTATTCTTTTGCGCCGGCGTAGAGCGCGGGCTGTAAAATGCCAGAACCTAACGCCATTATAAATATGGCTATCCAAGAAGTAACAAAACCAAGCTGTGGTATACCCATGCCGGCGGGCAGCGCGGAAAGGCTTAGTATTATTCTGCCTGTAAAAAGCAGCGTTAGCGCGATGGCAAGCGCTTTTCTTACGCCGTATTTATCGGTTACAAAGCCGCCGCCAAACATAAACAGTGTTACCAGGCCCGTAAACGTGGACACGCTTACCCCGGCCATAGCGTCGCCCATGCCAACGGTGCCGCCTAAAAACAGCGTCATCAGCGTAAGTATGCCAAAGTAGGCTATGCCGTCGCTAAAGTTAACTAAGTTAACAAGCCAGAATGCTCTGGAGGAAGAAAATATTATTTTAAGTTCTTCTTTAATAGAGGTTGTCTCTTGTGGTGATGGGGTATCGTTAGTGCTCATTAGATTATTATATGATTTTCTTTTTTATAGGCGGGATAGAAAAAAGACCTATTTTTACATGCCGTAATTTATAAAAGCCTGTTCTTCAAGTTCACGCGCGGGCCAGGTGTGGCGGGCCATTTTTACCTTTTTTTCTTTGGTAAAGGTCACGCTCTCTTTACGCAGCAGTGTATATTGGCGGTTTTTACCGTTTACTATAAAAGCGCGGCTTAGCGTGCCGTCTTTAAAAAGTACTCTGTGCGCGGGCACGTCGCCGGGGCAGGCGGCAAGCGCGTAACCTACGGCGCGCGACGCCCGGTAATTGCCCGCCAAATGCGCCACATTGCCGTAACTTAGCACATGGCCAAAAGGTATTTGGCGCACAATATCATAAACACGTTGGTTAAAGTTTTTGGTTTTTTTAGGCGGGAGCATAAAACTCCCTTACCTTTTAAGATAGGTTATGGCGCTTTGCGGCAGCCATTTTACCAGGCAGGCGGCAAGAGCTGATTTATCTATAGGTTTGGAAAGAAAACCGTTAAACCCGCTGGCCAAAAACATATCTTCCGCGCCGCTGACAGCGTTGGCTGTAAGCGCGACAACGGGGGTAAAAGCTTTTTTACCCTCCATGGCGCGTATGTTTTTGGTGGCTTCCACGCCGTCCATCTCGGGCATCATGTGGTCCATAAAAATAAGGTCATAGTCATTTTTCTTAACCAGCTCAAGCGCTTCCACGCCGTTAAGCGCGGTGTCGGGCTGTATGCCGTATTCTTCCAGCAGTGATTCCGCCACCATAAGGTTGATATCAATGTCGTCTACCAGAAGTACTTTTGCTCTTGTGGCGGTAAACTCGTAATCAATAATATTTTCTTCTTGAACGTCTGTAATTTTGCCTGAGGCAAGCGGTAAATGTATGGTAAACTCTGAGCCTTTGCCGTACTCGCTGGTTACGGTTATGTTGCCGCCCATAAGTTCGGCCAGGCGTTTGGTTATGGCCAGGCCAAGGCCTGTGCCTGTAACTTTTTTGTTTTTAACTTTATCAAATTGTTCAAACGCGGTAAAAAGGCGCGGCAGGTCCTCTTTCTTCATGCCTATGCCTGTGTCTTTAATAGAGAAAGCTATTTGCCCGCCGGCTTTTTCAATGGCGGCGCTGAAAGTTACCGTGCCTTCATTAGTGTATTTATAGGCGTTGTTAAGCAGGTTTGTTATAACCTGGCCTATTCTTTTTTCATCACCCAGTATGGCGGGGGGAGAGAGGCGTCAAACTCGCAAACAAGCTTTAGGCCTTTTTGCGCGAACATAACCTGAAATACAGACTGAAAGTGGTAAAGAAATTTATTTAAATCAAAATATTCCTCAATAAGTTCCAGCTTGCCGGCCTCTATTTTTGAAAAATCTAAAATATCATTAATTAAGTTAAGCAGCATTTGTGAGGAGTTTTGAATATTACGCAAATAGCCTTGCTGTTCTTTAGTAAGGTCAGTCTTTTTCATCATGTCGGCTATGCCTATAACGGCGTTCATAGGCGTGCGTATTTCATGTGATACCGTGGCTAAAAAATCAGATTTAGCATTGTTTGCCTGCTCGGCCGTTTGCTTGGCTTTTATAAGATCAGTTAAATCATGAAAAATTAAAAGCGACCCGCTTTCCTGCCCTTTATCGTCACGCATAGACGCTATTTGTATGGTATAACTGCGCGGATTGCCGCCGCTGATATCCACAACTTCATCTATAGAAACGGAGGTGTTTGTTTCAGACGCGGTTTTAAGCGCGGCCTCTATGCGGGAGATGAAATCATCGTCCGCAAAGGTCTCAAATACTTCACGGTAAGTTCTTGCGGTAATTTGGCTGAAGCTTTGTATTGTGGATACTTTAAGAAATTCATCCGTACAATAAGAAAAACGGCCGTGTTGGTCCAAAAGCATAATAATATCCGGGCAATACTGCAGCAGCATGCCCAGGTATTTTTCATGTTTGGTTCTGTTAGCGGCTATAACGGCGCTTAGGTTAGACTGCGCGCTTATAATAAGCTTGTTGCGGTCAAAAATGCTTTGCATGTTTGACAACTGTCTTGCCAGTTTTTTGTTTTCTTTACGTAAAGAGGCCAGTTCTCCGTCTTCGGCAAACTGCCCGCCGTCCTGTTGGGACGGGGAAAGCTCTGCCTGTACGGTTTGTTTTAGAATTTTGGCTTTATCTATGGCGTCTTCCGGCATTACGGTCTCCGTTAAAATGAACAGGTTATTATAGTGTCGTTATGAAAGCGGTTTACAAGTTTGCCGTTTTCACCCGGTACGGGGCAGATTTCGCCGCCGGAGTAACTCATAATATAAGGCGTTTTAGCGCCAAGAATATCACGCACGGTTTCCATTTCCGCCATAACGTCAAAACCTAAAACTATATTGCGCACCACGCAGGAAAATATAATTAACCCGTTGTTCTGGTTGGACTGGGCAATTTTAGTTATAGATTTTTTTGTAGTCGCAATTACTTCGTCATGGTCTATTGAGCCTATGCCAAGGGTGGTGTTTACAGGCATAATGCCGCCGCATACGGCGTATCCTTCAGGCGTTAACGCGAACATTGCGCGCGCCACGGGTTTGGTGCCGTCGTTAAAATCTAAAATAAACGGGATAACGTTAAGCCCGTCAATTTTTTTATTTGGCGCCAACCCTATGGATTGCAGATATTCTATAACAGACACGTCGTTCACACCCTGCAAAATGTTGCCTTGGGATGACGTGATAATAGCTTTTTGCCCCAATATTTTTTCGTCCGAGACAGATTCTATTGAAAACGCCGGGTTAACCGGGCCGGAAAACACTACCAGAGACAGAGCGTCACGGTAGGTTTTGCCGTTAAAAATTGTTTGCGCTGTATGATAATCAGTAGTATGGTCCACCGCCAAAGTGCCAAAAATGGGCGTTTGGTTTGAGGCTTTGTCCAGCATATCAACCACATGGTCGCCGGCTATGTTAAAGCCAAGCGGCGCGAAGGTTATAATAAGAGACGGCTGCCCGGGTAAAACTGCGGCCGCGCGCTTATAAGCGGTTTCTATCTGGGTTGAAAGATTGTCTGGTGTAAGTGACTCTGTAGCGGCGGCGGAAAATGAAACGTCATCACTGGTAAGCACGCTTATGCCAAGCATAAGCTGGCCCATTTCATCGGGCACCGCTGTTGAAAGAGTGGTAGCCCCTACGGTGCTGAAGGGCAATTGTTTACAAAGTTCATCCACTACGCCTGTTTGCACAAAGTCGGAGTGGCAGGTTATAAAACCCACCGCGTTTTTTAATAAATTTTTATCTAAATTAAGCTGCTCAAGGATTTCTGACACAGCTAAAGAAACGTCGTCTAATTCTTCTGTGTGGGCTGTTAATGTTTTTATCATATGAAATACCTTTGCTTTGGGGGTTAGGATAATATACTTAATTTTACTATATTTGAAAGGTAAGAATTATCATTTAAACCATGTTTTTTAAATATATTTATATTTACTATACTGATAGCGTAATTAGGTTATATAGAAGTATAAGATAAAAAGCCCCCGGTGAAGGGGGCTTTTTTTATTTGTCTTGTGACAGGTCTTTGATAAGCTTTAGCGTTGTGCTCATAGTCTCGTTAAACGGATGTATAAGGCCGCTTATTTGCGCTATTTCAATTTTTACTTTAGCCTGGGATTCTATTTTAAGAGAGATATTCTTAAGCTGTGTAAGCCCCAGGTTAGCCGCTACGCCTTTTATAGTGTGCGCCGCCCTGATAACGGCGTCATAGTCCGCGGCGTTAATACTGTTTATAAGTTCCGCCGCCATAGTGTTGCCCTCAAAGCGGTTAAGCAGCTTTATGTAAAGCGCCTTATTGTTGGCCACCCTGCTAAGGCCGTCGTGAATGTCAATAAAGGGCATAAAGCGGGAATAGTCAGTATGTTTAAAACCGGCGCTTTTAATATCGTGCGCCACTGTGTCCACGCCGTGTTTTTGCGGCAGATAAGTGCGCAGTTTTGAAAACATGCTGTCTAAGTTTACAGGCTTGCCAAGGTGGTCGTTCATACCAGCGGCAAAACATTTTTGTATATCTTCGGCGAACACATTTGCCGTCATGGCTATTATGGGAATGGTGTTAGCTTTTTCTGTGTTCAGCGCGCGTATAGCCTGCGTGGCTTCCAGCCCGTCCATTTCAGGCATTTGTATGTCCATTAGTATGGCGCTGTATTTTTGCTGGTCTGCGGCAAATTTATCCAGCGCTTCTTTACCTGTGAAGGCAAAGTCAATTTTAACGTTGGTGCCTTCAAGAAACGCTTCCATAATTTCTCTGTTGATATCAACGTCTTCGGCCACTAGCAGCGTGTGCCCCTCAAGGTTGGGTTTGGTTACGTCCATTTTAAGTTCCGCCGTTTCTTTGGCGTGCGATACGGCGCCGGTGGTGCACTCGTTAATAGCGTTGATAAGTGTGGAGGGGAACAGCGGCTTACCTATAAAGCGGTCTATGCCGGCTTTGGTGGCTTCCTCCTCAATCTCGCTCCACTCAGACACTGAAATCATGATAATGATGGATTTGTTAAACTTATTTTCTTTTATTTTTTTAGCCAGTTCCACGCCGTTCATGCCAGGCATCATCCAATCTACAAAAATTATGTCATACGGGGCGTCGGCGTTTTTTTGTATAAGCTGTAAGGCTTCTTCACCGTCGGCCGCTACGTCGCACTTAAGCGACAGCATACCCATAACGTTAAGGAAGTATTCTCTTATTTCTTCAGAATCATCCACCGCTAAAATGCGTATATTATCTATATTTACGCCTTTATCAAGTTTGCTGGCTTGTGACTGTGAACCTTTGTGCACTTTGATTGTGAATGTAAAGGTGGAGCCTTTGTTAGGTTCGGACTCAACGGATATTGCGCCGCCCATAAGCTCAACAATACTCTTAGATATGGCCAGCCCTAAACCCGTGCCGCCAAATTTGCGCGATATCGTGCCGTCAGCTTGCTCAAAAGATTTAAACAATCTGGATTTTTGCTCGTCCGATATGCCAATGCCGTTGTCTTCCACCGATATTCTAAGCGTCATTAATGTGCCGTCTTCATCAATTTTTCTTACTGACAATTTTATAGTGCCAAGTTCCGGGGTGAACTTGGTGGCGTTGGTAAGCAGGTTTGTTATAACCTGGTTAAGGCGCAGCTCGTCGCCTATGACGGTGGTGGGGACGTTTTTGTCTATGGTTACAATAAGGTTTTGCTTTTTTTGGTCTATGCGGTAGTTGGCCACATTGGTAACTTTTACCAGCATTTTTTCAAGGTCAAACTCGCTGTTTAAAAGCTCCAGTTTGTTTGCCTCAATTTTTGACATGTCTAAAATATCATTGATAAGGCCAAGCAGATGTTGCGAGGCGGTGTCAATCTTTTCAAGGCAGTAGTCTTTTTTGGTAATTTCGCCAGAGCCTTTGGCAATGTTTGTCATGCCCAGTATTGCGTTAATAGGCGTGCGTATTTCGTGGCTCATGCGCGCCAAAAAGTCGCCTTTGGCGCTGCTGGCCTGCTCGGCCGTTTCTTTGGCCTGTATGATTTCTTTTTCCAGGTGTCTTTGCGCGGTAATATCGGTGCCTATATTGCCTATGTCTTCTTTTCCGCCAGGTATTACAAAGCTGGAAAAGGACATTATTTTATCTTTACCGTCTTTTGATTTAAACTGCAGTTCAAAATTATATTTGCCTTGCTTAACAATATTATCTATGATAATATCCTTTTTTTCTTTTGTAACGCCAAAGACTGATACGCCCATTTGGTTAAGCTCCGCGCCCTCGCGCCCGGTTATTTGCATGGTGGCGGGGTTAAAGTAAGTAAAGTTGCCCTCTGTATCAACGCAGGAAATATACTGCGGGGAAGAGTTGACTATTGACGCCATTCTGTTAAGTAAAACTTCTACCTGCGCCCTTGTTATGGCGCCCGAGAATATGCTGCCCATAAGCCTGCCCAGGTAACGGTCGCTGTCTGTCCAGGTAACAGGAGCGGCTGACGATTCAAACTGTATAAGCCCCCAGAAATTTCCGTTTGTAAATATAGGTACTGCCATAAGAGCGCGTACACCTATTTTTATTTCATTTTGGTAAAGGGTGGGGTTTTTCTGCGTGTCTTCAACGGTGAAAACTTGTTCGCCGTTTTTTACAAGCGTATCATAAATTACATTTCCCTCTTTAAAAGACGCCTTTGTGCCAAGGCCCGCGTTCTGTTTAATATTGGGTGAGAGCCACTTGTTTACAAGTTCTATTTCCTGGCGGTCTTTATGGTATTTGCACAGAATAGTGTTTGTCAGGCCCATAAACGCGCCTACCTTTTCAAGCGCCTTATATGATTGCTGTTCTATAGGCTGCTCTGAAATAAATATTCTGGAAATATCTGTCATGAGCTGCTGTTGCCCAACACGTTTTTTAAGAGTATCTTCAGAGGCTTTTCTTTGTGTTATGTCTATGCGGTGGTGCAGGTGCGCTTTTTTGCCGCCGACCCATTCTATCAGGCGGTCGGTATTGGCGTAATATTTGCCTGTAATACCGCTAAGTTCTTCCCACTTAACTTCCTGCGCCGGGTTTTGGGCAAGTTTGTATATAGGGCAGAAAGAACATTTTTCCGTCTGGTCCTTTTGAAATACCTTCCAACAGGTAGAGCCTACCCCATCCTCCGGTTTAAGGTTAAAGTCCTTCCTCATTTTTTCATTAATAAAAAGTATTTTATCGGTCTGCGGGTCGGCCACGTAAACATAGGTGTCCATACTGTTTAAAATATTTTCAAGAATGCTGACTGATACTTTTGTTTTTTCCTGTTCCGCGTAGCTAAGCAGCAGCCTTTTAAACATTGTGTTTACAGATGTGGCCAGAGTGTGGAATTCCTGCGTTAAGAAAATTTCTTCATTCACGCAGTCTGACGCGCTGGCAAGGCCGCCGATTTCTTTACTAAGGCGCGTAAGCGGGCCAACAATAAACTTACGTATGACAATAAACAGCGTAAGAATAAAAAATAGAATTACCAGCGCAAGCACAAGGCCTGTGTTTATGGTAAATGACATGCCCTCCAGATATTCCGTGCGGGGGCTTTTTATTTGTGTTACTATGCTTCTGTCTCCCGCGTAGCCGGGCAGCATTTTATAAATAAAAACATCCTGCGGCCCCTCTACTTCAATCACGCCTTTTTTTGATTTAAGCAGTTTATCGTAAATACCTTTTATTTGGGGGGAATTTTTGGTAAAAACATTTAACCCTATGCCTGTAACCTCGGCAATTTCTTCCATATCTTCCTGGTCAAACTTGCGGCCAAAGAAAAACACGCCCACAGTTTTGCCTGATGAGGGGGAGATAATTGTTTTAGAAGCTATGTAGTACGGGGTATTGTTGAAAACAAAAAACCCTTTTCTTTGCTGGTCCGCGCTGTTTAAAAGCTGTTTTGAAAAACCAGAAAGGATATCGGTAAATCCGTCGGGCGCTTCGTACGTGGAGTGTGTTTCAAAATTATAAAATTGCGTAAAAAGGTTGTCTCCGCCGGTATTGAAAATGGAAACCAGGTCAGCGTCGCGCCTTTGCATGAGTTTATTTTTTATCCAGAAATCTTGCGTGTAAACCGGGTTTGTCCCCTCCACAAACTGCGCTGTTGCGGGCCATTGTAAAAACAGGTTTATATTCTGCGGTAATTGGTTTAAAGACGCCTGTAAAGATCTTTCAAAACGCGCGGTTTGTTCCTGCAGGGTTTTCTTTTCCGCCTTATCAAACATATTAAACATGGCGTAGAGAAATATTAATATAAAACAAGCTATAAAAATTAATGCCGCCAGCGCCACTGACAGCCCAAGAACGGTGCTGATTGAACGGCGCTTGCTTGTTTGAGGCTGAGGGGTCATAAAAATCTCCAAAGGTTAGGGTGTTTAAAAAATTAAAATTTATACATATACTTTTATATTATACTGTTTTTATACTGTTGTCCAGGCGTATATCTGTTTAGCGCCGGCTTCTGCCAATAAGCTTTTTGTATACTTTAATAATGCAATATATAAAAGCTAAAACTATAGTAACTAATATTAAGCCCTCACCTTTTTGGTTTATGACCGACTATAATATGAACATATACCGCGGCTGCTGCCACGGGTGTATATATTGTGACTCCAGGAGCGACTGCTATCGTATAGATAATTTCGACCAAGTTAAAGCCAAGCAGGGCGCCCTCTCCTTAATAGAACGTGACCTTAAAGGCAAACGTAAAAAAGGAGTTGTAGCTACTGGCGCCATGAGCGACCCTTATAACCCAGCAGAAGAAAACTTGCTTTTAACCAGAGGTTCACTAGAACTGGTGGATAAATACCGCTTTGGCCTGTCCATGGCCACCAAAAGCCCGCTTATAACAAGAGATAAGGATATTATTAAAAGGATAGCCGGCCACTCTAATGTAATAATAAAGGTTACCGTAACAACCGCCGATGACGCGCTGGCGGCTAAAATAGAACCCGCGGCCGCTTCAACCGCCCTACGCTTTGCCGCTGTTAAAGAGCTGGCGGATGAGGGGATATTTGTAGGAATATTGCTGATGCCCGTGCTGCCTTTTATTAATGATACTGTAGAAAATATAACAGGTGTTGTGCGCGGCGCTGCCAGGGCGGGGGCAAAGTTTATTTACGCGTCTTTTGGCGTTACGCTGCGCGCTAACCAGCGCGATTATTATTACGCGAAACTGGATAAATTATTCCCGGGGGTAAGCGCGAAATACAAAGAATATTACGGCGATGCGTACTCTTGCGTAAGCCCGCATGTAAAAATGCTTATGGCAGCCTTCAAAAAAGAGTGTAGGAGATACGGTATTCTTTATGAGATGAAAGATATTATAGCGGCGTATAAAACAAAATCTCCGCCCGCGCAGCTGAGTTTGTTTGAGTAATTTCTCGTGATGAGTTAACGGGGGAAAAGGTTGTCCGGCAGGACAGCCGTATCAATTGGTTAAGAATTTAAAACCCCCGCCGGTAGTTTGGCGGGGAAAAGGTTGTCCGGCAGGACAGCCGTATCAATTGGTTGGGAATTTAAAACCCCCGCCGGTAGTTTGGCGGGGAAAAGGTTGTCCGGCAGGACAGCCGTATCAATTGGTTGGGAATTTAAAACCCCCGCCGGTAGTTTGGCGGGGGTTTTAAATTTTACATTATGTCAGTGAGTTCTTTAATTTTACTTAACGTGGTTTCTGTTTCGTCACCCAGAACCATGGTAAGTTTTTTTATTTCGTCTAAGTCTGCGTCCATTTTGGCTTGAGACTCTATTTTAAGCGCAGTATCCTGAATCTGCGTAAGTCCAAGGTTTGCCGCCACACCCTTGAGCGTATGGGCTGTTCTTGTAATATCGTCGTAATTGCCGGCGTCTACGGCGTTTATTATGTCCAGCACCATTTGTTTGCCGTTAAAACGGTTAAGTAGCTTTATGTACAAAACCTTATTATTTACTACTCTTGATAAACCGTCCTGCACGTCAATGAGAGGCAGAAATACCGAGTAGTCTAACGGCCCCGCTGCTTTAGGCAGCGCTGTGTTGTTATTATCTGTCATATTTTTTGATCCTAAGTATGTGTTTAATTTAGTAAACATAGCTTCTATGTTTATGGGCTTGCCTAAATGCCCGTTCATGCCGGCGGCTATACACTTTTGTATATCTTCCGCAAATACGTTTGCAGTCATAGCTATTATGGGCGCATTTTTTGCTTCCGCCGTGCCAAGCGCGCGGATAGCGCGGGTGGCCTCAAATCCGTCCATCTCAGGCATTTGTATGTCCATAAGTATGGCGCTGTATTTGTTAGGCGCGGCTTTAAACATTTCTACCGCTTGCAGCCCGTTAAACGCGAAGTCTATTTTTACTTTAGTTTCTTCTAAAAACGCTTCTATAATTTCTCTGTTGATATCAACGTCTTCCGCTATTAATATTGTGTGTCCTTTGAAGTTTGGCTTTTGGCTTGCGGGTACGTTTTGCGCGCTGCTTTTGGCGTGCGATACTACGCCCGACACACTTTCATTAATAATATTAATTAACGCCGATGGAAACAGCGGTTTGCCTATATAGTGGCTTACGCCGGCCTGTGTGGCTTCTTGCTCTATCTCATTCCAGTCCGCTATGGAAATCATAATTATAACAGACTCGTCGTCTTTATATTCTTTTATCTTTTTTGTGAGCTCCACACCGTTCATACCGGGCATCATCCAGTCTACAAAGATGATATTATACGGGTTATTTTTGTGTTCCTCTATCATTTTAAGCGCTTCTTCGCCGCCGGCGGCTACGTCGCAGTTAATAGATAACATACCCATAAGGTTAAGAAAATATTCTCTTATCTCCGGCGAGTCATCCACCGCTAAAATACGCAGGTCTTTAATGTTTATTCCCGCGTCAAGCTTAGCGTTTTTATGCATGCTGCCTTTATGTACTTTTACATAGAAAGTAAAGGTTGAGCCGCGGCCTATTTCAGATTTAACAGATATAGTGCCGCCCATAAGTTCCACAATGCTTTTTGATATCGCCAGCCCCAGGCCTGTACCGCCGTACTTGCGCGATATACTGCCGTCCGCCTGTTCAAAAGACTGAAACAGCCTGGCCTGTTGCTGCTCAGATATGCCTATACCGTTGTCTTCCACATCTATTTTAAGAGTTACTTCCGAGCCTTTTTCCTCCACTTTTTTAACGCTTAGTTTTATGGTACCCATTTCAGGCGTAAACTTGCTGGCGTTGGTAAGCAGGTTGGTTATAACCTGGTTTAATCTTACCTCGTCGCCAATTATAGCGTGGGGGACTGTTTTGCCTATATTTACAACAAGCGTCTGCTTTTTTTGGTCTATACGGAAGTTTGCCACGTTGGTAACCTTTACCAACATTTTCTCTAGGTCAAACTCATTATCAACCAGCTCCAGTTTGTTAGCCTCAATTTTAGACATATCTAAAATATCGTTAATAATGCCAAGCAAGTGTGTGGAGGCGTTGTCAATTTTTTCAAGGCAGTAATTCTTTTTCTCAGTATCATTAGAACCTATGGCAATATTGGTCATGCCAAGAATTGCGTTAATAGGGGTGCGTATTTCATGGCTCATGCGCGCCAAAAAATCACCTTTGGCGCTGCTGGCGTGCTCGGCAGTTTCTTTAGCGTTAATAATATCGCGTTCCATATAATTTCTGACAATAACGCCCGAGAGTACCGTGCTCATCAGTTTGCCCAGGTAGGAGTCGCTCTCGCTCCAGGTTGTTTTTTTGTCGCAGGTGTCAAACAAAAGCATGCCCCATAATTCGCCCGACACTATAACCGCCACAGACATAAAAGAAATTATGTTTAACTTCTTTGCTCTGGCGTATTCTTGCGGCAGCTCTGCGGCATCGTCCACTTTAATTACCGGTTCGTTTTTAGTTACAAGAGTGTCATAAAAAAGATTGCCTTTGGTAAAAGTGATTATATTATCCAACGCCGCCGTGCAGTCTGTTTTTTCTGACGACCACCTGGAAAACGCTTTAAGCTCGGCGCTTTTTTTATCAAGTTCATAAAGGGCAATGTTGCTGATATCCATAAACTGCCCAACCATTTTAAGGGCGGAATAAACTTGTGTTTTTAAGTCTTCTTTAGAAATAAAGTTTCTGGAAATATTTGTCATCAGCTCCTGCTGTTTGACACATTTTTTCAGTTTTTCTTCCGCCATTTTTATATTGGTTATGTCCATGGAGTGCTGCAAGTGCACTTTTCTGCCGTCTGCCCATTCTATCATGCTGTCAGTGTTTTTATAATATTTACCGGTAACAGTGTTGTGCTCTTCCCAAATAACAGCTTTGTTGGGGTTGTTTTCCAACTTTGGTATAGGGCAGAAGGCGCAGCGCTGTGTAAAACCTTTTTGCAATACTTTCCAACAGACAGAGCCTACCCCCTCGCCTTTTTTAAAGCCGAACTGCTCTCTCATTTTATCGTTTATAAAAAGTATTTCGTCTGTCTTAGGGTCAGACACATACAAAAACGCGTCCATGCCGTTGAGTATGCTTTCCATAATTTCTATGGAAAATTTAGACTTTTCCTCAGCCGCGTAGCTTTGCTTCAGGCGTTCTATCATACCGTTAATGGACGATACCAGCGTACTAAACTCAGAACTTACCAGCACCCCTTGCCCCAGCGCGTAAACCGAGGGGGAAATCTCCTGCACTTCTTTACTAAGCAGCGTAAGCGGGCGCACCATAAACTTACGCACTATATAAAAAAGTACAAGCGTAAAACAAAGTATCATACCTATAAGCAGCGCGCCCGTTCTTATGGTAAGCGACATTCCGCTAAGGTAAGCTGTGCGGGGGCTTTCGGTACGCAGCACAAGGTTTAGGTCGCCTTTAAAACATTTGAACAGTGTGTAGAGTATTATTTTGTTATCGCTTTCCACTTCCATACGCCCGTCATGTTCTTGTGTAAGAGTGTCGTATACCGCGGAAACTTCGGGGTCTGTTTTTGTAAACAGTCCGGCTTTTAGGCCTATGGGGCCGGCCAACCCGGCCATAACATTAGCGTCATATATTCTGCCAAAGAAAAACACCCCTATAATTTTGTTGCCCGCTTCCGCATATATAGGCTGCGCGGTTATATAATACGGCGTGCCGTCAAACAGCGCAAAGCCTGATTTGCCCAGGTAAGAGCTGCTGTTTGCCAGGTGCGGGTCTTCAAGCAGGGCCTGCGCCATAGGGGTTATAAAATTATTAAAGCCCGCGGGTATGGGGGGATTGTCGTCTGTTTCGCCGTTATAAAAGCGGGTGTAGAGGTTATTACGGTTTATATCCTGTATAGCCACCAGGTTAATATTCTGTTGTTTAAATCTTTTATTATCTTTCCAGTATGTGTCTGGGTAAGCTGGCAGTTTGCCTTCGGTAAACTCCATTGTTCTTTTTGCCGCGCTGTACAGTTTTGCGCTTGTGGGTATTGTTGCGGTGGAATTATCTATTAAAGTTCTTAAAATTTCTACCTGCGACTCGACAGTCTTTTGTTCGCTGCTGTTAAGCATGCTAAACATAGAAAGCAGAAATACAGATATAAAGCACGCCGTAAATATTAACGCCGAAAGGCCTACAAACACGCCTATAATATTGCTTAAAGAAAAGTGTCTTTTTTTGTGGGCTTGCTGGGGCATAAGGTGTCTCCAAAAAAGTATAAAAACGTACTGTTTATAAGCATATCATTTATTTTTATTTATGCACAGAGGGGCGTATATTAATGTTATAAATAAAATGTATTTCTTAAGCGGAGAATTGTTTGTTATGCGTTAAAATAGTGTCTTTAAGCCATTTTTGTATTGGCGTGGGTTTCCAGTTTAACAATTTGTTAGCGTTGGTAAGTTTTAGCACATAATCAAAAGGGTTAAAGTACGGGTTGCGGGCTGCGGCGTCATATTTAAGTTTTTTTAATTTAGCGTAAGGCATGTTGATGGTATTTTCTTTTTTACCGCAAAATTTATAGCAGAGTTTTACAAATTGTTTTAAAGTAATAACTTCGCCGCCAAAATGCAGTGTTTTACCCTTAACACGGGCGCGGTTTTGTATGACAAGGGTCAGGGCGCGGGCGGCGTCGTCAACATAAATAAATCTTCTTTTATATTTGCTGCCGTCTGGCAGGATAACAGGGGCACCATTTAAAATATCACGTAAGTATACAGCCAGGCGGTCTTTAGGATCGCCGGGGCCGACAATGATGGGCAGGCGTACAATAGTATATGGTAAATCACTTTTGATAAGCGTTGTTTCGGCTTCATACTTACCTTGGCCGTAAGCGTCCGCCTTTTTTAACGGCGGCAGTTTATGCGCCAGAGTCTCGCTAAAAGGTGACTTCGCGCCTTTTACCGCCAGGTGCACGTCACCGCTGCTCATAAGAATATAATGTTTGGTGTTGCCTGTAAAAGTTTTTACCGCTTCCCGCATTTGGGCGGCGTTGTAGCAGATGTTATCAAACACAGCGTCCCACTTTGTATTTTGCAGGGCGGACAGGTCCCCGCGAAGGCCTTTAATTTGGTTTATTTGCTTAGGCAGGTCTTTTACCGGGCAGGCGCGGCTGAAAACCGTTACATTATGGCCCTTTTTTGCCATATCCAGCGCCAGTTTTTTGCCAAAAAACTTAGTCCCGCCCAGTATTAAAATGTTCATATTTTCATTATATAAATTAGTATGTAAAAAAAACTTAAATTTGCTAGACTGCTTGCATAGGACCACCGCAGTATACCACACACTTCGCAGTACAGTATTACATGCTTTTAGAGGAGAGGTTTATGAACATTGTAGAAAAAGTTCTAAAAAATCACTTAAAAGAAGGAGAGTACGTACCCGGCAAAGAAATAGCAGTAAGAATAGACCAAACACTTACGCAAGACGCAACAGGCACCATGGCCTACCTGCAGTTTGAGGCGCTGGGGCTAAAAGAAATTAAAACAGATTTATCGGTGTCATATGTTGACCACAACACAGTACAAGTGGGCTTTGAAAATAACGATGACCACCTTTACCTTAAAACCATAGCGGAACGCTATGGTATTTTTTATTCCCGCGCGGGCAACGGTATTTGCCACCAGGTACACCTGGAACGCTTTGGCAAGCCGGCCACAACGCTGCTGGGGTCGGACTCGCACACTCCCACAGGCGGCGGCATAGGGCAAATAGCAATAGGCGCCGGCGGGCTGGACGTTGCGGTCGCTATGGGCGGGGGCAATTTTTATCTTACCGCGCCAAAGGTATATAAGGTTAATTTAACTGGCGCCCTGCGCCCGTGGAGCAGCGCAAAAGACGTTGTGCTTGAAATGCTAAAAATACTTGGCACTAAGGGCAATGTGGGCGTTATACTTGAGTACGGCGGCGAGGGCGTGAAAACGCTTTCCGTTCCCCAGCGTGCCGTTATCACAAATATGGGCGCGGAAATGGGCGTAACAACCTCTATTTTCCCCTCAGACGAAGTTACTAAAGAGTTTTTAAAAGCGCAGGGCAGAGAGAAAGACTGGATAGAGTTAACCGCAGACAAAGACTCCGCCTATGAGCGTGAAATAACTATAGACCTTTCCTCTATAGAACCGCTTGCCGCCGCGCCCCACAGCCCCGGCAATATCAAAACAATTAAAGAAATTGAGGGCATGCCTGTTGACCAGGTTTGCATAGGTTCCTGCACCAACTCTTCTTACAGAGACATGATGATGGTGGGGGAAATACTTAAAGGTAAAATAGTAAATGAGGGTGTCAGTCTTGGTATCGCGCCCGGCAGCAGGCAGGTGCTTGAGATGATAGACCGTGACGGCGCCCTTGGCGCCATGATAGCGGCCGGGGCACGTATTATGGAGTCTGCCTGCGGCTTTTGCATAGGCAACCACTTTTCACCCAAAAGCGGCGGCGTAAGCCTGAGAACATCTAACAGAAATTTTGAGGGCCGCAGCGGCACTAAAGACGCGCAGGTTTATTTGGTCTCGCCGGAAATAGCCGCCCTGGCAGCCATTTATGGCAAAGTGGTACTGCCTGAAAATACGGATATTAAGTACCCTAACGTGGCCGAGCCGCAGGAGTTTTTGGTAGATGACCGCATGATTATTAAGCCGGATTCCAAACGTATGGGCCAGACGGAAATTTCCAGGGGCCCTAACATAGGCAAACCGCCTGTTAATGACCCTATGCCAGCCAAACTTAACGGCGAGGTCGCCATTAAAGTGGGCGACAAAATTACCACAGACCATATTATGCCCGCCGGGGCGCGCCTTAAATACAGAAGCAATGTTCCTAAATATGCCGAGTTTGTTTTTGAAAATATAGACAAAACATTCCCGGAGCGTTCGCTTAAAAATAAAGAGGCGGGTATTGCCAATATAATTGTAGCGGGTGACTCTTACGGCCAAGGTTCCAGCCGCGAGCATGCCGCCATGTGCCCAATGTACCTTGGCGTAAAAGCCGTTATAGCCAAAGGGTTTGAGCGTATACACGCGGCCAACCTTATTAACTTTGGCATACTGCCCTTGATATTCGCCAATCCCGCTGATTATGACGATTTACAGCAGGGCGATAAACTGACGGGCGACTTTGCGCCAGCAGTGGCTAAAGGCAAAATTACGCTTACCAACGCCCGCACGGGCAAAAAAATAGAACTGCTTTGCGAGCTTTCCCCCAGACAGCAAGATATTGTTACTGCGGGCGGGCTTTTAAATTACACGGTAAAATAAACAGGAGATTCTTATGGCTAAAATTAAAGTAAAAAACCCGATTGTTGAAATGGACGGCGACGAAATGACCCGCATTATCTGGGCCATGATTAAAGAAAGATTAATAATGCCCTACCTTGATATTGACCTTAAATACTATGACCTTGGCGTAAAACACAGAGACGACACCGACGATAAAGTTACCTTAGACGCGGCCGAGGCCATTGCCACATACGGCGTGGGCGTAAAATGCGCCACCATTACTCCTGATGATGACCGTGTAAATGAATATAAACTTAAGAAAGCTTGGCCCTCGCCAAACGGCCAAATCAGAAGCCACCTTGACGGCACCGTTTTTAGAAAGCCTATTACTGTCAAAAATATTAAACCGGCAGTGCGTTCCTGGAAAAAGCCCATAGTCATAGGCCGTCACGCTTACGGCGATATTTATAAAGCGCAGGAGCTTGTAGTCTCCGCGCCCGGCAAGGCCGAACTGGTGTTTACCACAGCGGCCGACGGCAACCAGGGCGAAACCAGAATTATTGTGCATGAGTTTAAAGGTTCCGGCGTGCTTATGGGTATGCATAATACGGATAATTCTATACGTTCATTTGCCAAGTCTTGCATAAAATACGCGCTTAGCGAGGGGCTGGACCTTTGGTTCGCCGCTAAAGATACCATAAGCAAAAAATATGACACAAGATTTAAAAATATTTTCGCCACAGAGGTTGTGGCCGCTATGGAAGACTTTCAAAAGGCGGGTCTTACCTACCGTTACCTTCTTATAGACGACGCCGTGGCACAGGTTATGAAGCATGAGGGCGGCATACTCTGGGCTATGAAAAACTACGACGGCGACGTGTTTTCAGACATGGTCGCTGCTGGCTTTGGCTCGCTTGGGATGATGACCTCGGTTTTAGTTTCGCCTGACGGTAAATTTGAATATGAGGCCGCGCACGGCACAGTTAAACGCCATTATTACCAGCACCTTGAGGGCAAAGAAACTTCTACCAATTCCGTCGCGTCAATATTCGCCTGGACAGGCGCCATAAGAAAACGCGGCGAGCTGGACGGCACTAAAGACGTTGTAACCTTTGCCAACAAACTTGAAAAGGCGGTGCTTGACTGTATAGAAGACGGGCTGGTAACCAAAGACCTTATACCTCTTATGGATAACCCGCCCAAAAAACCGCTTAACACCACAGAGTTTATAGACGCTGTTGTAAAAAAATTACAGGCGGCAATGAAATAATATGGCAATACGCGGCATTAGAGAGTACGACGGTAAAAAAGTATTGTTTACATACTTAGGAGACGGCGCGAGGGCCAAGGCCCTCGCGTTAGTCACGCCCACAACTAAAGAGCGTGACCTGCTTAAACAAAACCCCTGGCTTACCAAAGCAAAACTGGTTGCCAAGCCGGACCAGCTGTTTGGCAAACGCGGTAAACACGGTCTTTTGTGCGTAGGCAAAAGTTTTAAAGAAACCTGGAAGTGGATACAAGACAGAATGAACAAAAAAGTAACCGTAGGTTCCACCATAGGCACGCTGACGCACTTTTTAATAGAGCCTTTTACCCCGCATAAGGATGAATATTACGCCGCCATAAAAAGCACACGCGAGGGCGACACAATTTACATCTCAAACCAAGGCGGTATTTATGTGGAAGAAAACTGGGATAAAATAAAAGAAACTTTCGTCCCCGTACTTGGTGATATTAATAAAGTTAAGCTCAATATGCCTGACCTTGGCGCCAACAAAACGCAAGTAGAAAACTTTGTAAAAAAACTTTACGGGCTGTACATTGCCGGCGGCTTCAGCTACCTGGAAATTAACCCCTTTACCTTTGATAAAGGCGGCGTAGTGCCGTTGGACTTAGTGGCTAAAGTGGACGATACCTCTTTATTTGAAACAGGTAAACTGTGGGGGGATTTGGAATTCCCCGCCGCCTTCGGCTCGCACACAGAACCTGAGGAAGAGTATATTAAGGAATTGGACGAAAAAACAGGCGCCAGCCTAAAACTTACCATACTTAACCGCAAGGGCAGAGTATGGACAATGGTGGCAGGCGGCGGCGCAAGCGTAATTTACGCCGACACCGTGTGCGACCTGGGCTTTTCTAAAGAACTTGCCAACTACGGCGAGTACTCCGGCGACCCGTCTAAAGAGTTCACATATTTATACGCAAAAACGGTACTTGATTTAGCCACCAAGGAGCGTCACCCAAAAGGTAAGGTGCTTATAATTGGCGGCGGTATAGCCAACTTTACAGACGTGGCCAAAACCTTTGAGGGCATTATACAAGCGCTTGAAGAGTACGCCGCTAAAATAAAAAAGAATAATATAAAAATATTTGTACGCCGCGGCGGCCCTAATTACGAAGAGGGGCTGGCAAATATGCGCCGCGCGGGTGAGCGGCTGGGGCTGAACATAGAAGTATTTGGGCCAGATACGCACATTACGCGCATAGTATCGCTCGCGCTTGAGGGGGGCAAATAATATGAAACCTGAATTATTTACTAAAGATACTACGGCCATAATTTACGGCAACCAACAAAAAGCCGTGCAGCGCATGCTGGACTTTGACTATGTGTGCGGCCGAAAAACTCCGTCTGTAGCGGCTATTATTGACCCCGGTAAAAACAGCGTGCACAAGTTTTTCTTTGGCAAAAAAGAAGTGCTTGTGCCGTCCTTCGCCACCTTAGCGGCGGCGGTAAAAAAGTTTACTAAGGCGGACGTGGTAATAAATTTTTCGTCTTTTAGAAGCGCTTACAAAACTTCTGTAGAGGCGCTTAACGCCAAAACAATTAACACCGTTGTCATCATAGCCGAGGGCATGCCCGAACGCCGCGCGCGTGAAATAGCGGCCATGGCTAAGCAAATGAACAAAATGGTTATAGGCCCGGCCACCGTGGGCGGCATAAAAGCTGGTTGCTTTAAAATAGGCAATACGGCGGGCACTATAGATAATATAGTTATGTCAAAACTTAACAGGCCGGGCAGCGTGGGCTTTGTATCAAAATCAGGCGGTTTGTCTAACGAATGTTACAATATTATTTCCCGCAATACCGACGGCCTGTACGAGGGCATTGCCATAGGCGGCGACGCTTACCCAGGCTCAACTTTGCTTGACCATATTTTACGCTACGAGGCTATACCGCAGGTTAAAATGATAGCGTCACTCGGTGAGATTGGCGGCACGGAAGAGCTGCGTATTGTAGAAGCTTTAAAGGCGGGCAAAATTAAAAAGCCGCTTGTCATATGGGTGACGGGGACCTGCGCCAAGATGTTTCCCAGCGGCGTGCAGTTTGGCCACGCCGGCGCCAAGGCGGACAACTCGCTTGAAACGGCCGAGGCTAAAAATGAAGCCTTGCGTAAAGCGGGCGCCATAGTGCCAAACTCTTTTGACGAGTACGATAAACTTGTAAAAGAAACCTACAACAAACTTGTTAAAAAAGGCGTTATTAAGCCTGCGGCAGAAGTTCCCGCGCCAACAGTGCCTGAGGATTTTGCGGTTGCCTTAAAAGCGGGCAAAATACGCAAGTCAACTTCTTTTATCAGCACAATATCTAACGATAAAAAAGAAGAATTAGAATATAATAATGTCAAAATAACCAAGGTTATAGGTGACGACATGGGCATAGGCGGCGTAATAGGCCTGCTGTGGTTTAAAAAAGCTTTGCCCAAATTCGCCAGGCAGTATATTGAACTTGCCATAATGCTGTGCGCGGACCACGGGCCCGCCGTGTCTGGCGCGCATAACTCTATAGTGGCGGCAAGGGCGGGCAAGGATATTATATCCTCACTAGTTTCAGGCCTGCTTACAATAGGTCCGCGCTTTGGCGGCGCGATAGACGGCGCGGCGCAAAACTTTAAACGCGCGGTTGAGGCCGGGCTTACGCCTGAGCAGTTTGTTAAAGAAATGAAAGATAAAAACACCGCTATCCCGGGCATAGGCCACAGAGTAAAAAGCGTGACCAACCCCGATATGCGTGTAACGCTGCTTAAAAACTTTGTGCGTAAGAATTTTAAAAAGTCGCCTACGCTGGACTTTGCGCTTGAGGTGGAAAAGCTGACCACGCAAAAAAAGAATAATCTTATTTTAAACGTGGACGGCTGCATAGGCGTGTGTTTTGTTGACCTGTTAAAAAACTGTAAAGAGTTTAACGCCGAGGAGGCCGACCAGGTTATAGAGCTGGGCTGCCTTAACGCCTTGTTTGTGGTGGCCAGGTCAATAGGGCTGTTCGGCCATATATTTGACCAGAAACGGCTGAAACAGGGCCTGTACCGTGTACCCTACGAAGATATAGCGTACATGACAGAAGATTAAAAAATCCCCCGCTAAGGCGGGGGATTTTTTGCATAGGCCAAAAGACCTACACGCGCTTAGGCCTTTAGACCCTTTTTTACAACGGTATAAATAAATAAACTTTAGTATATGAAAAAATTACTTTTAACAATTTTATGCGCTTTAACCGCTGTTTCTATTTTTTCGCAAACGCTTGAGCAGCGTTACCAGGCTAAAAAGAAAAAACGCAGCTTTTCCGTTTCTGTGGAGGCTTCGCAAACATTCAATATCCCCAACGTGGCCGAGGAGCGCTATTATGCCGAAGGGGCGGAAACCGATATGTTTTGGGCGTTGCAAGAACTTAGAGCCGGCGGCACTCTTGCCAACGCGCCGTATATGGACAGAATGGGGTTTGTTACACGCATGACCGAAACCGTTACCGGAGAGAGTGAAGACGGCAGTATGACATGGTCTTTTAGAACAAATAAATACAGTAAAGAAGCTTGGAAAAAGGTAGCCGCAGAATTTAAAAATGTTAAAGGCCCCCAGTACTACAATAGCATGTCCTCGTTATCTTCACAAGATTTAGACCTTATATTGCAAATAGCTAACCGTCTTGAAGTTGTGCTTGACTATGATAAAGTAAAAAACGCCGCTTTAACGGCCGACCTTTTCAGCGTTAAAAACGGCGACAGGGCGGGGCTAAGGCAAGCTGTTAAAAATATATCGGACTATCATAAAGACGATTACAAATTTTTAAGTTTCTTTTCCGCGTTGGAAGACAGTATGTATGATATTGTGTATAGAGACGGCCCGCAGAAAGGTAAAGATTCTTACGACGTTTTTGGCGTTATAGATAAAGTACAGCTTATCGGTGAGGGGTCCCATTACGTGTGCCGCCACATAACGCGTTTTACGCAAGAGCTTATTATGGAAAGCGGCAGGTTTAAAAATATTTATATACACGGCCGCTCTAACCATACCGAAACTTTGGTAAAAATGAATGACGGTAATATTAACAATCTTTCCACCGCTACCTTACGCACCCCTTACCTTAACATGGCCGCCACGTATGACGCCAGGGGCCAGCAGCACATAACCAACTATATATATGACAACAAAGGCAAGCCTTTAATGTATTTTGAAAGCGAGTTCGGCCAATTGGTAAGACGCGCTTTTAATCATGACGAATACGACCCGTTGTCCTGCGGACAGGTGCCCAACAACATGGTTGTACGCGTGAATAACGCGGCGCTGCTGGTTGGTAAAACCAATGGATCGGAATTGGACACATATATTTTTGTGCTGGACGCTAAAAAAGCCGGTAAAAATTATTCCTACACAGCGGGCGGCTTTGCCGCTTACACCAAAAACGCCCAGGCGCAGACAGGGCGCAGCGCGGGTGTAAAATTAAGCGGCAGTTACAAAACGCCCGACATAAAATTTAACGATAAATTTAAAGCCGGGGTAGAAGCGCGTGGCGAGGGGATGTTTCAGGCAGGTAAAATTTTAGACGGCGAACAAGACCTTACTGACGCTAATATGATGGTTGAAATCAAACCTGTGGCCGAAATAGCAAACGTATGCGGCGGCAAGCTGGGCCTGGAGATTGCGGGCCAGTTTTACCCCGGGGTTAAAGACGTCGCCATTCAGGATAATGTTAACACCGTTGCGCTAAACTCTGCCTGGGCGGGCGCGAACTATGAGACCGAAAAAAATAATACCAAATTGTTTTCCAAGCTTATTGTAGGCACCGTGGCCAGGAGCGCTTTTGTACACGGCAGCGCGGGCGCGCAAAAAAAGCTGGATAATGATGACGAACTGTTGGTTATGATAGGCTACGTCAGCCCGGTTGGCAAATATGACCCTATTTTAGACCCTGTGGGCAAAGTATACGGCAAAGCAAGCTATAACAGTAAAAAGATTGAAGTAGACCTTGGCCTTTACAGAAACCTTGTTTTTTATGACACTATAAACAAGCCAAATAAGCTGCCGCAAATTACTATTTCTTCAAGATTTAATTTCTAGTTAACCATCCCCCCGCTTAGTGGGGGGATGGTTTTTTAACCTAATTAATACAGGCTGCTATTAACCGCTAAAAATGGGTATTTTATTTGATTGACTTCCACCATTTTATTCAATAGAATACCAGCATAAGACAGTTATTATAATAATCATTTAAAAGGGTTTATATGAGGATACAAACATTAGCCGATACTAGTATTGTAACCGTGCTTAATACTTTTAACGAGGCTTTTTCCGACTATGTTGTGCCTATGTGCGTGTCGCAGGAGCAGCTGGAGCAGCGCATTGTGGGCGACAGTATTGATTTTAATCTTTCCGCGGGCGCTTTTATTGAGGGCGAACTGGCGGGCTTTGTGCTGTTTGGCTTTGATATTATAAACGGTAATAAAGTTGCTTATAACGCTGTAACGGGCGTTATTCCAAGCGCCAGGGGCCAGCGGTTAACCACGCAGATTTATGAGCATATGATGCCGGTTTTAAGAACCTCCGGCGTTAAAAAAATAATGCTTGAAGTAATATCAACCAACGGCGCGGCAATCAAAATTTATAATGACCTCGGTTTTGGCACGGTAAGAAAACTGCTTTGTTATAAAGGCGTTTTAAATGTGGCTGGCCCGCACAACCTATATACCGTGGCAGAATTTGATAAGCACGACTGGACGCAGTTAAAATCTTTTTGGGATTGGGCACCATCATGGCAAAACAGCGTGACCTCGGTAGAAAAATCCAGAGATAATAATATTTTTGTGGGGGTGTACGACGGGGACGCATTGATAGGCTACTTGGTTTATAACAAAGTAATGCGCCGCGTTAACCAGTTTGCCGTTGACAAAGGCTACCGTAACAAAGGCGCGGCGGCGCTGCTGCTTAACTATATTAAAGATAATTATTCGCCTGAAATATCAATAACAAATGTAGACGGGGATTCTTGGAATACGGCTGAATTTTTACTGCATATGGGGCTGGAGGAATATGTAACCCAGCAGGAAATGAGCTTGCATTTATAAAAAATTAGGGTAATAACTGTAAGAAGTAAAAATTATAAAATATTTTACCGCCCGGTAAAATTTTGTATAATAAAAATATGAAAAAAATGTTACTTTTTGCCGTTGCTGGCGCGTTAATTTTGGTTGTGGGTTTTTTTGTATTTTCAACAGTTATGTTTGTGTATGTTGAGAATAAATTTAAACCTATCACACCAATAGGCACCATATATAATACCGCCACCTACCCCGATAAACGTTTTGACACTGTTCTTATGGTGCACCAGGTTAACAGCCCCCGCCGCGCCGCTTTTAAAGAGAAAACATTTAACGGCTTTGAGCTGGATATTATTACTGACGGAAACGGCAAGGTTTCTGTGGCGCATGACGACAGGCAGCTAAAGCACGACTACAAGCTGGAAGATATTTTTGCCGCTATGCAAGAGCCGCAAACACATTTATTTTGGTTCGACGTAAAAAATGAATTAACACAGCAGGATATAGACGCTATTTTGGCCGCCGCCGCTAAGTTTAACATACCCAAAAGCAATATGCTTTTTGAACGTACCGGCGGTGAAACATTAACCTTGCTTAACAAAAACGGTCTGCTTACCATGTACCAGATAATAGACTCTTTTGACAAAGACGGCGGAGACCCCGCCCGCAGAGAAGAAATTAACGCCGAGATGCAGGCCGAAATTGAAAAGTATAAACCCTTTGCCATTGTAGCCAGCTTGGGTAAATACCCTTACCTTAGAACATATTTTCCTAATATGAAAAAGGCTATACACTACAGCACCACCAAACGCCCCAGTATTAAAAAAATACTTATAGAGCGTAAAATGTTAAAAGACCCGAAAGCGGAGTTTTTTATGGTGGATGAGTACACCTACATTCCTTTGTAGCTTGTGGCTTCTATTCCTTATTGCACGGCATGCTAAGCTTCCAATTTTGGCGGATTTTGAATTTTTTCCAACCTCACCGTACAATTAAGTACTTGGTCGGCCGGAAGAAAATTCAAAATCCGCCAAAATTGGAAGCGACGTATAAATGAAGATTCTACACACTTCCGTTGTGGTTGCTATAGTGGCATAATTATTTACTATTACTTCTGTTCTAAAGGGCCTATGCATAAAATAGGTCTAAAGGCCCTTTCGTCCTGCATTATATAAACATAAAATTTTAGTATGAAAAAATATTTAATATTAATTTTAATGCTTTTATCTTTTATTCCCGCCAACGCCAAGCTTGTGCATAACGCCGCGTGGGTCACGCTGCTTACCAATATTGACTGGCCTACCAAAACTGGCCTAAGCGTAGAAGCGCAAAAAGCGGAGTTTATAAAAATACTTGATACCTTGCAGGCCACAGGCATAAGCACGGTAGTCTTACAGGTGCGCCCGTGTGCCGACAGAATATGGGAGTCAAAACTACCGGACGCCGAACCTTGGAGCCGCTACCTCACAGGCACCCAGGGCAAACACCCCGGTTACGACCCGTTAAAATTTGCCATAGATGAAGCGCACAAAAGGGGCATGGAACTGCACGCTTCATTCAATCCTTTTAGAGTTGGCACAGACAAAAAAGCGCCGCTCGCGGACGGCCACCCCGCCAAAAAAGCAGGCTGGTCAGTTATCTACGGCGACCAAATTTTTTATGACCCTGCCATAGACGCTGTAAGAGCGCACAGCGTTAAAGTAATAAACGAAGTTATACAAAATTACAATATAGACGCCGTGCACTTAGACGACTATTTTTATCCGTACCCTGTTAATGACCCTGCCACAAAAAAGGTATTGCCCTTTAACGATAAATACGGCGGCAAAAGAGACGCAGCCACAGATAATTTAAGACGTTCCCACATGACCTCATTTGTAAAAAGCCTTAAAGCCGCTATCGATACGCAAAACGCCAAAAAAACGACGGGCAAACCCAGAATACAGTTTGGCATAAGCCCCTTTGCCATTTGGAAAAACGGTACGGACCACCCCACCGGCAAAAACACTTTTGCCAGCTATGACGGCATGTTCGCTGATACAAAACTTTGGATAGAAAGCGGCCTGTTAGATTATGTTACCCCGCAAATATATTGGCACCACGCGCACAAAGCGGTTGATTTCCCCGCGGTGCTTAAATGGTGGGAAAATCTTATTAAGGCGCACAACGCCAAAGGCGGTAAAAAAGTTTCGCTTTACATCGGCTTAGCGGGGTTTAGGCACGGTACTGAAACCTGGGGCGGAAGCAAGCAGGAAATAGGCACCCAAATCGACAGGTGCAAAAATTCCCCTACGGTAGACGGCTGTATGATTTACAGCACCAAGCAACTTATGGACACAACCAATACACTCAGGCAAGAGGTGCGCACACGCTTTAAACCGTTAAAATAATTAGTTAATATCGGCACTAACCGATATTGTTACCATACTTTGAGCAGAGCGGCCCATATCATCAACAGCTTTTACGGTGAATGTGCCGCTTTTTGGTTTTATAAATAGGGTCTGGTTTTCTTTAGACTCGCCCATAAACTGCCCGCCCACAAACCAAAATACTTTACCTGCGTCGGCGTCAAGGTCCGCTTTTAGCGGGATAATAGGTTTATCGCTTTCATTGTCTTTGTATGTATAAATAACATCTTTCGTAGGCAGCAGAATTTCCGGCGCGTTGCCGGAGGCAGCCGCTTCCTCTATAGTGCAGCCCGATAAGTAGCGGGGCACGGCGCGGCGTATTATGCCCGCCTCTTTAAAAAGTGTTTCAATTTCAGATGGCCAAAACTCATATACTTCCGCCTTAGTGGTCACCGGGTCGTAGCGGCAGGCGCGCAGGCCGGTGGCTTTATCTATCAATATTTCTCTATGTATGTCAGATACTTTTATTGGGGAAACGCCCGGGATAAAATAGGATTTAAACGTGGCGGGGCAGTATTTTCCGGGCAAGTCCCCCGTGCCTTTGCATACGTCAACCTGCGTTATTTTTAGGCCGTCGGCGCTCAAAGGGCGGTAGTTAAAGCCGGGCTTATTTTTCTCCACGGTTTTTACTATGTCAAAAAATAAAGGTAATGCCGCCTGGCGGCCAAGAAAATAGTTGTTGCCCTCTCCGCTAAAATTGCCCGCCCATACCACAAGCGCGTAATCTTCAAATACTCCCGCAGTCCAGGCATCTTTGTAAGATGATGAAGTGCCTGTCTTAAAATAAACGGGAAAGTCTTTGCTCACGCTAAGCCTTAGTTTTTTATACGGGCGGGTATTGTTTTTTAACATATCCAGCGCGATAAAAGCAGCCTCCGGCGTTAGCAGTTGTTTGGGTTTGGAAGGGGGGGCGGTTTTGGTAAATTTAGGCTCACGGTACTCACCTTTATTGGCAAGGGCGGCGTAAAGGGCGGAAAGTTCTAAGGGCGATATTTCAAACGTACCCAGCGCAAGCCCCGTTGAATAATAATTACCGTTCTTCAGGCCCTTTACGCCGCCATCACGCAAGGTGTTAACAAAGTTATCATACCCGGTTTGCCTCAGCAGTTCTATGGCAGGTATATTGCGCGAGCGTGTAAGCGCGTCGGCAGCCAGTATCGGGCCCGCAAACATACGGTCGGAGTTTTCCGGCGAGTAAATGCCAAAACTTTTTTTAGTGTCTTTTAGTAATGTAGCCGGGTGTATGATGCCTTGTTCAAGCGCCTGCGCGTAAATATATGTTTTAAGCGTGGACCCTGCCAAACGCTGCGCGGCAAAACCGTTTACCTGACCCGCTATCTCGTCGTTCCAAAAATCGGCCGAGCCTACGGCCGCTTCCACTTGCATAGTTTTATAATTAAGCAGTACCACACTGGCATTTTTAAGGCCATGCGCTTTACTGCGTGATATAAACAGTTTTACGTCGTTTTCCAGCAATTGCTGCGTAGGCAGGTTTATGGTGGTAAACACCTCGGGCGTGTGCTCGCGCTGTAATAAATAATTAATAACATGCGGCACTAAAAACGGCAGAGTAGCCGGTGTTTTTACGGCCATGGGCATATTGAAAAAAGACTCAAGTTTTTTATCTTGCGGGTACTTTTTTATCCATTTGTTAAACAGTTTGTTGCGTGCCGCCTGCATGTTGGCAAAACCGTTTTTTAGGGCGGGGTTGCGTTTGTTTGGATTTTGGGGGATAACGGTGAGTGTTAGCGTTTGCAGTAAAGTAGAGTCCTGCACTCTGGTGCCAAAATATATTAAGCTGGCCGCGCCCACGCCCTCAATATTGTAGGAATAGGGCGCAAGGTTAAAGTAAGTTTCAAGTATTTGCTTTTTGGTATATCTAAACTCCAGCCACAGGGCGCAGAAAATTTGTTTTATTTTGCCGGGTATTAAAGTTGTATCCAGGTTGTAAACCATGCGGGCGGTTTGCATTGTTATGGTGCTGGCGCCCATACGGCGGGATTTTTTAATATAGGTTGTAAAAAAGCTTCTGGCCAGCGCCAGCGGGTTAACGCCGTAGTGCAGGTAGTACCACTTATCCTCATACATCATAAGCGCATGGCGCATATCGGCGGGGATATCCTTGTACGGCACAAACAGGCGGTATTTATCGTCGTGCGACAGTGTAAGGCGCAGCAGTGTGCCGTCGTCAGCGTAAAAAGCTTGTGAGAATGTGTAGCGTGAAAGCGGCGTTTTGCCGGAAAATAAATTAAAAATATTCGCGCTTTGGCTAAGCAGTATTATAAGCAGTAATAGCGCCGAAAGCAAAACGTAAATATTTTTAATTTTTCTCATGGGGTTATACGAACGGGGCACGCGTTGCCGCGTGCCCCGTAAATGTTAGTTAGCGGGTTTTACGGTTAATTTGCCGGCGGCAACATTACCGTAAATCTCTTTATCATACATGGCGACGGCGTGCAGCATAGGCACCGTGTAATCGCCGGAGGCTATTACTTTAACCTTATATCTTATTTCAGATATATTTTTATTAGCGCTTGTGTAAATTAAAGCGCGGTCTTCTCTTATGTCATAGTAATCTGTGTTGCCGGTAAGCGAGCCTGATACTATTTCAAACGCGCCGGGCAGTAAGTCCGTTATGGCAATATTGCTGGCGTATTCTGTTGTGCCGCTGGTTTTTATTTTTATGCTTACCGTAATGTCCTGGCCTACAGTAATATCTTTAGCGGGGTTGCCCTGCTCGTCCAGATATTCACGCACTATATCAAGGCCTTTAGACAGCGACTCATCAGCCGGTTTTTTGTCAAAACCCTGCGTGGTGAGTATGTAGTACAGGCCAAGCGGGCCAAGTTCGCTGTCCTCAATTGTAAGAGCGTTAATCTTAGCGTTAAGGTCCGCTTTCGGGAAGCCGTCTTTGGTAAGAGCGATATTTTCTTTTTCTTTACCTGTAACGCCGCTTAATTTTATTTTAGCGTCGTTATCCGCCGTGGCTTCTGAGTAAGCGGTTAAGGCCATAATGGTGTTGGCGCCTGAGAGCGTGTTGTAGTTATTTTCTATCACGGCGCTTACTAACGCTTTTATTATGCCTGAGTTTTTACTAAGCAGTTCCGGGAAGTGCTTGCCAACCAGGTACATATATTTGGCGTTGCGTATAGAAGAACTGTCGTAGTCTGAATAGAAAATATATTTTGTGCCCTCAGGCTTGAAGGAGTTAATTATATTTTTAGCTTTGGCCTCGTCTTTAAGTAAAGCGTAAGACGCGGCTATGTACGCGCCCGTCAGCGTTTCCTGCCAGTTCTTTTGGTTTTTGCCAAGGTACTCCTCTGTGCGTAAGAGGTAGTTGGTAACAACTTTACCGTTTCTGGCAAGCAGGTAGTTGGAGTAGGCAATAGCCTCGGCATTGGCGGCGGAGGTAGGATATTTGCTGGCGTAGTCGTCCAAGCGGCTAAGGCCTTTGCTAAGCAGGTTAGCGTCCACATTGTAGCCAAGCGCTTTAGCGTCAGTTAACATGTGCATGGTGTAAATGGTAACTGTTTGGTTCTCGCTGTTAGACGTGTCCCACACGCCAAAACCGCCGTAGTTAAGCTGGCGTTTTTTAAGGCGTTCCTGCACAATAGCAAAGCTTTGCTCGGTAGCTTTTCTGTCTACAATATTATTTTGCGCCAAGGCCAAGAACGGGAACACTTGGCTTGTAATTTGCTCCGTACAGCCGTGCGGGTATTGCCTGAAATAATTGGCAAGACCTTTGGCCACTACCAGCGGACTGTTTGATATATAAATATTACGTTCCGCGCCAAAGTCGTACATATCACGCTGGAAGTTATTTATTTGCGACGGTGTTTTAGTTACGTTATCCGTTTTAAGCACGGTAGCGTAAACACTTGCGGGGCGCACGCTGAGCGTGGCGTCGGCCGAGATAATGTCCTTAGGGTTTTGGTGCGTGGCTGTGTAAGTAAGCGTGGCGGAACCAAGGTTATCTAGGGCGCGTACTTTAAACCTAACAGTCTCTGAGCTGCCGTAAGGTATTGTTAAATCAAGCATTTTGTCGCCAAGTATCTCAAGGTGTTTAGATACGCTAAGCGCAATGGTTATCTTGCCATCCGCAGAATCTTTTTTGTTATTAGATACTCTTATGTTAGCGTCAAACACGTCACCCGGCGCGGCTGTAAACGGGTTGCCGGGCATAAGTATAACAGGCGCGCGTGATACCGTGGCCGTACTGGCCGCGCCCGCCGCGCCGCTGCTGGCGGCAACCGCCATTACTTTAAGCTCGCCGTTAAAATATGACGGTACTTTATATTTGTATGTGCGGGTGGTGCTGTCTGCCGTCATAACGCCGGACCAAAACACTACGGGCTTATCGCGCTTTCTGGCAAAGGGGTTAAGGCCGGTGTCTAGCATTTCTTTGCTGTAGGCCAGTTCTTCATCATCGCCGCCTGTGGCGCTGATGGCTTTAACCATTTTAAAGTCTGGCAGTATAAGGTCAATAATCTGGCGTGTTTTTACTTCTAACGCCATCTTTTTAAAGAAGTGGTTTAAAGGCTGCGGCAGCCTGTAGCCAGCCACCTGTAAAATACCCTCATTAACGCCGTACACAACTATTTTGGACGGTTTGTCTGTAGAGTATTTAACCTCCAGCTCGTCGCCGGGTTTAACCAGCGTTGGGGCGTCAAGGTTAATTTTAACTATCCTTTTATTTCTGGTTACGTAAAACGGTATTACGGCGTAAGAGTGCGGCGCGGCAAAAATTTCTTTAGAGTCAATGTCTCTGATAAAAGAAATATTTACGTATCCGTTGCCCTCAAAATCCGCCGGTACTCTTATACTTTGCTGTGAGCTGGTGGAAGTTGTGGTAAACCATTTTTGCGCGAACACTTTTTCACGCTCGATAGTAATAAGGCCCGAGCCTGTGTAAGGCGTGATAATATTAAGCGTAATATCGCTGCCCGGTTCTACCTCTTCACGTTCTATTGTTACCAGCAGTTCGGCATCCTTTTCAAGCGAGTACGTTAAGTTGGCGCTGCCCGCTACAAAGAAGTTTACTTTGCTTAGTTTTTGGTTAAACTCGTCGTACACTTCTAAAATATATTTGCCGGGCTCATTGGTGGGCAAAGTAACCGCCGCGCCTTTTGCGCTTACGTTAAGCGTGCCTGTACCAACCTCAACCTCTTTGGTAATTGACTGGTATTTATAGGTGCCGTTGTACTGCTTAATTAATGTGGAAACATACTGCACCTGTATTGTTTTTGTTTTAAGTTTAGACAGTTCAATTTGGTTAAGGTCAGCGTCCACAGCTACAAAATCTACGGTAGCTTTAGAATCTCTTTTTAAATAATTTAAGTTTGCCGTACTCTTAGAGCCAAGCAAATAGCGGTTGGGGGAAATTAACATAGCGTCAGAGCTGTACACGCTGGCGCCGCTTTCTTGCTCAAAGCCCTCGGCGTTAAGCGTAATGCGGTATGTGCCGCCCGCGTAGTCTTTAAGGTTAATATCTTTTTTGACGGTGCCCTTTTCGTCGGCAGTTGTGTCAAATAGAGATATTTTGCCGCTTTGCGGCGCGGCGTTAACCGTTCTGTAAGGGTCGTTAAAAGTGTAGTCTTTATATTTGTTGAAATAAAAGCCCACGGGGTTAATACTGAGGTCTGCCTTTATGCGATTGCCGGCGGCCGGGGTGCCAAAAAGGTTTTCCAGCTTTACCTGCGCCGTTAAACCCTCTAAAGGCTGCCAGCCCTTTTTATCGCCGCCTAAAATTTGCGTTGTTATGCGCAGTTTATCTTCCTGAAATTCTTCCACACGGAAGCTGGTGTTGCCAAGTGACACCGGGCGTTTTGCGTTGGTAACATCGTAAAAATAAGCGTAGTACGTGCCTGTGGGTGAGCTGGGCTCTGTAGCAATAGTAAAGTCCGCAAAGCCTTCCGCGTTTAAGCTTACCATGCGCTCAAAAATATTTTTTGATTTGGCGTCTGTCACCGTTATTTTTACGGGTACGCCCGCTAAGGACTTCCAGTCCGGCGTTTTTACTATGGCGCCTATATTTATACTGTCGCCGGGGCGGTAAATGCCGCGGTCTGTAAATAAGAAAGCGCTGAGGCCCTTTTCTTTATAAGAAGAATAGTACACGCCGGAGGTGTCAAAGCGGGAATAGTTGACGCTGCGGTCATAGGAATCCACAGGCATAAAAGATACGTCGCCGCCAAGCGTGGCTACAAAAGCTACGGGTTCTTTTTCATCATCAAATAAGCCCAAAGAGGGGAAGTCAACGTAGCCTTGTTCGCCGGTGTATTTTTTAAATAAAGGCAGGCCGTTGCGCCCTATAACTTCCACCTGCGCCCCTGCTACAGGCGCGCCTGTGGTAATATTCATGACGTAAGTTCTGATATTGCCGTCTATATCTTTTTTGGTAAGTAAACCTAAGTTTGTTACAAGCAAAAACCTGTTGAAAGAGCTTGTCATTGTATTTTGTGTTTTGGGATTGTATCCGTAAGCTTTTATAAGGAACAGGCCTGTTTTACCTGTTTTTAAAAACTTATCCATATTGAGCGAGGAATAGTCCGCCTTGTTTTGGCTTTTGTTTATAGATATAAAATCCATAAACATTTCAGAGATATCGTTCTCGTTAAAGTAATAAGAGTTTTTAAAGTACGGGTCTTGAAAATTGCCGCCTGTTTGTGATACAAAATGGTTTATTTTACCCGGCAGCACACGGGCGATTTCTACATTTATACCGTCCACGCCGCGGCTGACAAATGACAACTGCTTGCTGCCGCTAAGCGCCAGCAAACTGCCCGCGCCAACAATTTTAACTTCTTTGGGGTACGACGGCAGCCTTGTAATAATAGAGTTAATATCTTTAATTTTAAAACCGCTGGATGAGGTAAGCGGCGCGTCCACCCTTACATAAAGGTAGCGGGTGTAGTAGGAATCATTGTCGGGCACGTGGTAGCGGAAAGTGTGCAGTTTGTCATACTTGGCGGATGTTGGCAAAGCTTCCAGTTTAACTTCTTGTAACTGGGCAAGTATGGCGGGCGTGATGTCGGCGGGTATCCAGTCGTCATAGGACCTGTAGGAGCCCACGGCAACAATTTTGCGGCAAATTTGCTGGCCCACCGTGCATTCGTTCTCGCCGTCGCAGTCTTCTTGTGTGAGGTTAACGCAGGCGGTTTCTGTTTCCTGTTTGTCGGCCGGTTTGCGGTTTTTTTTATTTTTGTTTGTTACGGGTAAAAGGTAGGCTTTTACTTTGCCTTTTATAGCGTCTTCACTCACAGCGTCTGTAAAGTTAACAAAAAGTACTTGCTGCGGGTCGTCTTTAGCGTCGCGCACTATGTCTGATGAAACGCCTTCTAAACGGAAAAATTTGGAGCTGGAAGGTATGTCTAAAGTTTTTTCTATGGCGTCAGCTGTACTTAATTTGCTAAGCGCCAATACGGCAAGCTGGGGCGCCTCCGTTATTTTAACAGGTACCGATACTATGCTTGCCGCTCTTTTAAATTCGTCATAAACTATTTCGTAAGCAAGGTCTTTTTTGTCCAGTTTTAGTGATATTGTTTTTTCAAATTCCTCAGGTATTACGGGGTAGGAAAAGTTGAGCTCTGCAAGTACTTTATATATTTTAGGGTCCGTAGGGTCCTGGTACAGGCGGTAGGATTTAATTGTTCTTGTAAAAGCGGGAGTGTTAAAAGTAAACTCGTATTTGTCCAGTTTTAACGGGTTTTCTTTTTCAGATGTATTTACAATTTCTTTAGGTAATTTTACCGTATATTTTTGGTTTGCCGTCCAGTCTTTTTGCGGGGTGAACCTAAGGCTGCGGCTGCCGGCCCACTTCCACTCGCCTTGAAGGGCGGGGGTTGTAGATATTTTAGCTAAATTTTTATTATCTTTTTCTGACTGGAAGGATATGTCAGCATTAAAATTTATATATAAATTATCCGGCTTGCCCATGGTTTGTTTACCGTCGGAATCAGTATAAACTCTGGTGGGGTTTAAGGATGAAACCGTGTATGATACTGTAAAGGGTTGCGGTTTGGGCGCTTTAGTGGTTTTGGGCATGGAATTTAATATTACTTTAAGCACCGTACTGGCGGCTATTAAAACTAAAATTAAAATTATGGCGTAAACCATAGGGGTTTTTTTAATACTGGCTTTTAAGTTCTGGACGATTTTGTTCATGCGGCACTCCGGTTTTATGGATATATGACATTATTATTACAGCATTTTTTAGCCCTGTTGCCAAATAATGTATATAATAATCATATGACACTTACTAAACAACAAAAAATAGCTATAAAAATAACCCTTTCAATTGTGGGCCTGCCGCTGATGGCGGTGGTTTTCTTTTGGGCGTTTATACTGGCGGCTTTTGGCGGCGATAATTTTTATATTTTTACAGTTTTGGCTATGGCGCCGCTGACAGCTATCGCTTACCTTATGCTTTTGTTTTATAAGAGGGGCCGCGTGGCCACAGCGTTAATTTACGGCGGGCTTATTATTATATGCGCGGGTGTATTGGGCACACATGAGTATCTTGAACACAAATATTTCAGCACGCCGCGGCTTTCCGTGCAGGATTTTGACTTAAAAGACTACAGGCCTTTTGAAGGGGCAAAGGTTGCCGTGCTTGACGGTGTGCCCACAATTAAATTTGATAAAGACTGGCCTAAACTGGACGGCGCTACTGCCATGTACCCGATATATTCAGCCTTTGCCCAGGCTTTATACCCCAAGGATAAAGTGCTAAGCATGAGGCCCGTAACAACCCGAAGCCGCTACAATAACGGCGAGCTGGTAGAGTGCAGCAACACGCCCTACGCATATAAATCTTTAATAAAAGGGCAAACAGATATTATTTTTGTGGCGGGTCCATCGGAAAGCCAGCTTAAAGAAGCGCGTGACGCTGGCGTAACTTTTAACCTTACCCCAATAGGCAAAGAGGCTTTTGTATTTTTTGTTAATATCCAAAACCCTGTGGACAACCTTACCTTACAGCAGGTAAAAGATATTTACGCCGGACGCATTACAAACTGGCGTGAGGTTGGCGGGCCTAAGCAGCGTATAAGAGCGTTCCAGCGGCCTGAGAACAGCGGCAGCCAAACCGCCCTTGAAAACCTGATGAAAGGCGATAAAATAATGAAAGCCCCTACCGAGGACCGCCCGCCGGCATGGGCGGCATAATAAAAGAAGTGGCCGAGTACAGGAATTTTGAAAGCGCGGTAGGCTTCTCCTTCCGTTTCTTCTTAACCAGTATGGTGGCCGATGATAAAGTAAAAATGCTTAAGATTAACGGCGTTTACCCTTCTGAAACTAATGTAAAGAACGGCGTTTACCCGCTGTCGGCGGAGTTTTACGCGGTGACTACCGATAAGCTGGCCAACCCAAACGCGGATAAACTGATTAACTGGATACTCTCGCCGCAAGGCCAAGAGCTTGTGCGTAAATCAGGCTACACACCTATTAAGTAACTTATTATTTTGATAAACCCCCTCTAAATGCAGAGGGGGTTTTATTTTTAAGTAAGGACTTGACAAAAGCTTATTTATTTATAATACTAGTAATAGTTACTATTACTGATAAGGTGAGTTATGAGATACTCCAAACAAAGAGAAATAATTTTAGAAGCTTTAAAAGCCAACGCCGTGCACCCAACGGCGGACCATATTTACGGCCTGCTTAAACCAACCAACCCGGAGCTTAGCCTGGGTACGGTTTACAGAAATTTAAAACAACTTTCGGGGGAAGGAACGATAAGACGCATCAGCGGCTTGGGTAATAGTGAGCACTTCGATCATAACACATATGAACACGCGCATTTTATATGCGAGGAGTGCTCTACAATTTACGACATTGATTTGCCCGCCAACTTCGCGGCAGTAGTGAAAGAGGCGGCAAAGCAAGGTCTTAATATAAAGTCGGGCGAGTTTGTAGCCCGCGGTATTTGTAAGAATTGCGAAGAAAAAAAGAGGAGCTAACTATGAAAGAACTGAAAGGAACAAAAACGGAAAAAAATCTTCAAATAGCGTTTGCCGGTGAGTCACAGGCAAGAATGAAATATGGCTACTACGCCAAAAAAGCTAAGGAAGAGGGCTATATTCAGATAGCTAAAATTTTTAAAGAAACAGCCAAAAATGAGCGCGAGCACGCCAAGTTATGGTTTAAACTGCTGCACGGCGGGGATATCCCGGCAACATTAGCCAACTTAGAAGACGCCGCCAACGGCGAAAACTACGAGTGGACAGATATGTACGCCAATATGGCTAAAGACGCCAAAGAAGAAGGCTTTAACGACATTGCTTTCCTCTTTGAGAAAGTAGCCAAAATTGAAAAGGAACATGAGGAAAGATACAGAACATTGTTCAAAAATATTGAAGACGGCAAAGTGTTTAAACGCGACGGTAAAGAAGTATGGCAGTGCATAAACTGCGGCTTTACCTGCGAAACGCCGGCCGCGCCCGAAGTATGCCCTGTTTGCAAATACTCCAAGGCCTACTTTGAAATAAGAAAGATTAACTATTAAGTTTATTATGGAACTTAGTTAAAAGCCCCGCAATTATTTGCGGGGCTTTTTGTATGTAAAACTTTTATCTCCCGCGGCCGCCGCCACCGCCTCTGCCGCCGCCTGACCTTCCACCGCCGCCGCTGCCGCGCCCGCTGCTCCACCCGCCGGAGCTGGAACCGGAACTTCTGTTTTGCGCGTTTATATAGGAGCTTCTTGCTTTGCGCAGCGATGAGTATATGCCGTATGAAACAAGGCCTCTGCCTACATTTTTACCAATGCCGCGCCTGTTTACAACTTCTTGCACTTCGGCTGATTTTAAGATGGGCTCAAAGTGTTTATGCCATTTGCTTTCCATGTCCAGCGCTATTGCGTAGGGCAGGTAGTCGCAGTAAACCTCGGCGTTGGCGCGCAGGTCTGACTCTCTTATTCTGCCGCCCTCGCCAATTTCAAGGTAGTGTGCAAAGCAGTCTAAATCATACTTTACGTCCCACCCTGCAAGAGTGTATTTGGGCAGTGTATTCATAAATATAACCGCCGCAAAAACGTATACTATAAAAAATATTACCGGCGGATCTACAACAACGTAGCTGTTGGAAAAAGAGCTTAAAAACGCTAAAATAATACCCATTACTATAGCAACTAAAATCTGCATAGAATATGTTGTAAATACAGAGGTAAAAAGCTGTTTGTTTTCTTTGGTTTTGTAGTCAGCTTCTATAGCGTTATTAACCCTTTCAAAAGTCGGCCAGGATTTTTCTGCTATATCAAGCTCAATATTTTGCTTGAACATGATATTAAGAGCGGCCTTTTCATCGCTGCTGAGCATGGGTGCGTCGGGGTTTTTAAGTGTTATTTTTTTGTCAAAAATTTCCACGGCGCCTTTAACGGCCAGGCTGGTTATTATGGTGGATAATGTTGTCATGTCTGCGCATCTTTTGGCTATAAAGCGTGTGTAGCCCGCGCTCATGCCTGGCGGCGGTTCGTAGGCGGCTATTATGGGGCGCTGCTTATACGGGCGCCATATTTTCTTGTGCGCTATGCGGAAGTAAATAATAGAACATATCAGGAGTAGAAACGCCAACGCGCCTTTTATATTTGCCATTAACAGCATTGTGGATTTTTCTTTAAAAGACGGTTCCTTTATTATGCCTTTATAAAACGGTATTGCTACCGTAAGGCCGGAACCGGGTGGCAGCGGCTGCGTGGCCTGAAAAGATAAACTGCCTGTTCTTAAGTAATTGCCGTGGGTATTGCCGCGCGGGCCTGTGTAGACGGATATATCACGTTCTATAACCTCCGCCCCCTCAGGTAATTTTATTGATACCGCGGCGTTTTTTATACTAAAATTCCACGCGTTGCCGGTTACGTTAAAGTAAAGTTCGTCAAAATCCTTATGAAAACCTACCGTGTTTGTAACGGTGTAGTTTAGCACGTATGTGTGCATGCCTTTAGAGATATAATCGTCGTCGCCAAAGTTAACCGCTATAAACGCGCCTTCGCGTTCTATAAAAAACGGGTGGCGTGCGCCGTCCATGGTAAGCGAATTTATTTTATATTTTAAGCCGCCGTCCATAAGGCGGCTGTGTTTATATTTTAGAGGTAAGTCTCTTATGATGCCGCGCCTTATGTTAACGTGTTCAACGTTTAGTTTAATGGTTTCGGTCACATTGGCGCTGCCGTCAGTATTTACTTTAATGTCAGACTGGAACGTTTGTATATATTCCTGCGCGGACAGAGCTGTAGATATAAACAGCGTTAAAATAAGAGCTAATTTCCTCATTATTTCTCCATGGCTTTTTGTTTTAAGTTTTGCGGCATTTTTTCTATGGCGTAACGCAGGGCGGTGCGCGGCATAACGGCCTTGTGTTTTATAACATAATTAAAAACTTCTTTTTGGTGCGCCTGGCTGGCGGCCTTTAACATCCAGCCGTAGCCCTTTTGCACCATGTCGTCGGGGTCTGTAAGCAGGGTATCGGCTATTTCAAATATATCGGGCAGGAACAAACCCTTTCTGGCGGGTAAAATAAGAGTAACGGCTGCGCCGCGTTTTACCCAGCGGTTTTTGCTTTTGGCCCAGGTTTTTAAGTTTGTTATGTAGTGCGGGTATTTTTCCAGCAGGTCAGCCACTGTGTGGTTGCACAGTGTGTCGCAGGTGGCCCAGTTAGTCACGTATTTTTTAACCCAGCGGGCAAAGGTTTTAAAGTCTTTTTCTTCGTATTTATCTTTGGCGTAGTAAGACCAGTTGCAAGCGATAAAGGCCTCTTCCATGTAACCGCTTTGCCAAAGCTTTTCACATAGTTTGAAAATTGTGTTTTTGTTTAGGTTTTTAAGATGTTCTTTGTAGTATTTGCGGGACAGCAGGGTTACGGCGGATATTTTAACCCCGTATATTTTTATTTCTTCTTTAAAAAAGTTCTGCGCGCCGGCTATTGTTTTAGCGTCTGTCATGCTCTTAAGGTCTGCGCGCAGGCTTCTTAGAGTGTCTTCCATAACAATATTATATACAAAACGGCGGCAAATTAATATAGCAATACCCTCTACCTTTTAGGAAAAGTGAGGTAAGCCTGCCGAGCGTGTTAACTAGTTATTACCCTCTCCCTTTTAGGAAAAGTGAGGTAAGCCTGCCGAGCGTGTTAACTAGTTATTACCCTCTCCCTTTTAGGGGAGAGGGCGTGAGCAAAGCGAGCGGGTGAGGGTGATGTACACAAATATTCTGTTGTAAGGTTTATGTTGAAAAACTTATTGTATAAAACCAGTAATACCCTCACCTGCTTTTTTGCATGCTGCTGCGCAGCAAACAACGCAAAAAAACTTCCTCTGCATCTTTATATATGCATGCTACGCTATCCCCTAAGAGGGAGAGGAAATCTTAAATATAGGGACTTTTTATGTTACAAGTGAATAAGTTTTTCTTTTTCGTGCAGCGTTTTGTGTGAGTCAAACGCTTTAAAGTACGCTATAGCTTTTTCTAAGTTAGTCAACAGCGAACAATTGCACTTAACAGCCATTTTTCTTATAAGCGCGTTATACTCAAGCTCGCCAAGCTCCAAACTTTTGTGTACGTTAATTACAAAGTCTACTTTGCGCTCTTTAATAATATCCAGCGGGCTGGTGCCGTGGTGGTAACGCACTGCGGTAGCTTTGTAGCCGTGCTGGTTAAGGTAATCCGCCGTGCCTTTTGTGGCGTAAACAGGCAGGCCGAAGGCATAGACTTGTTTAATAACTTCCATGAATTTGATTTTATCTTTTTCACGCCCGGTGCTTAGCAAAATGCCTTTTTTGGGGCTGTTGATGTGGGTGGACTCCATGGCCAGCAGCATAGCCTCGTTAAAGTTGGCGCCTATGCAGCCAACCTCGCCGGTGGAGGCCATTTCTACGCCTAGCACAGGGTCCGCCCCGTCAAGACGCTGGAAGCTGAACATACTTGCCTTAACACCCGTAAAAGGTATTTCTGACTCGTCCACATAAATCTTGCTAACCTTCTCGCCGTTCATTACTTTGCAGGCAATCTCGGCCAGGTTCTGGCCAGATACCTTGGTGATAAACGGGAAAGAGCGTGAGGCGCGCGCGTTACATTCTATAACCTTAACGTCATTATCTTTGGCTATAAACTGTATGTTGAAAGGGCCGTTAAGGTTAAGCCCTTTGGCAATTTTACGCACTATGTCTCTGATAGAATTTGCTGTTTTGGTGTAGATTTTTTCAGCGGGGAAAACCATGGTAGCGTCGCCGCTGTGCACGCCGGCGTTTTCAACGTGTTCGGAGATGAACGATACCACAACTTCGCCGTTTTTGGCCACGCCGTCGCACTCAATTTCTCTGGCGTCCTGTATAAACTGTGAGAGCACCACAGGGTAGTCCGCCGAAATGTCTTTAGTAAGCGACAGGTAATGGTCAAGTGACTTTTGGTCGCTTGCTACGTTCATAAGTGTGCCCGAAAGCACGAAACTCGGGCGTATGAGCACCGGGAAGCCGACCGTCTTAATAAACGCGTCCACCTCACGCCTGGAGGCGGCGGAAGTCCATTTAGGCTGGTCTATATTTAAGGCGTCCAGTATGGCGGAAAACTTTGTTCTGTTCTCGGCTTTTTCTACTGTATCATAGCTGTGGCCCAATATGTTAACGCCCACACTGCTTAGATATGGGGTAAGGTTATTGGGATTTTGCCCGCCCATGCACGCCACTACGCCTTTGGGGGACTCTATGTCTATAATATCCATAACACGCTCAAAAGACAGCTCTTCAAAATACAAGCGGTCAGAGGTGTTAAAGTCAGTTGACACTGTTTCGGGGTTGCAGTTGATAATAATACTGTCGTCTTTTTGCTGTTTAAAATACCTGCTGGTCATGACGGAGCACCAGTCAAACTCCAAGCTGCTGCCTATACGGTAAGAGCCCGAGCCCAGCGTGACAACGCTTTTGCCTTTTTTAGGCGTGCTTATGTCATTGTGCGTGCCGTCGTATGTAAGGTAAAGGTAGTTGGACTTGGTGGCATACTCGGCAGACGTGGTGTCAATCTGTTTGACAACAGGAGTAACGCCGCGTTTTTTACGCAGGTTTCTTAGGCCCAGTGATAAAGCGTTAATTTCTTTAACGGTAAATTTCTGCTTGGGCATTACTGTTGTAAGAAAAACTTTTGTCAGCTGGTAGTCAGAAAACCCTCTGCTTTTTAAACGCCTTAGGTATTCGTTATCAGCGGCTGAGAAGTGTTTTTCTATATCTTTAGCCGTAAGTTTCTTTGGCACTTTAGCGCCTTTGAAAAATGTTCTTAACTCGCCCTCAAGTTTGGCCAAGTAAAAAAGATGGCTTAAAAACCAGGGTTCAATTTTACTTTTGTTGTGCACTTCCTTGGCGGAGTAACCCCTTTTAAAAAGTTCGTATATGGCGAATATTCTTAGGTTTGTAGGGTTAGAAAGTTCTTTAAGCAGTTCTTTGTCGGGGGAGCCCGTAAAAATATCTTTAGTTATGCCTTCTTCGTCTTCCTGCACCATGCGAAGGGCCTTTTGGGTAACCTCGCAAAAGTTTCTGCCTATGGACATTACTTCGCCAACTGACTTCATTTGCGTGCCAAGCTCCTTGGATACGCCGCTGAATTTTTTAAGGTCCCAGCGGGGTACTTTTAGGGTGACATAGTCTAAAGACGGCTCATAAAAAGCTGATGTTGTCTGCGTAACGGGGTTTTTAAGTTCCAACAGTTCAAACCCGCACACCACTTTGGCCGCCACAAACGCTATCGGGTAGCCTGTAGCCTTACTGGCTAAAGCGCTGGAGCGTGAAAGGCGGGCGTTAATTTCAATAACATAATATTCCAGCGTAAAAGGAGAGAGCGCGAACTGTACGTTACACTCGCCCACTACGCCTATGCTTTTAACAATGTTAAGCGCGGCGTCGCGCAGCATATTATTTTCTTTATTATTAAGCGTTTGGCACGGCGCTATAACTATAGAGTCGCCGGTATGTATGCCCATAGGGTCAAAGTTTTCCATATTACAAATGGTAATACAGTTGCCGCGTGAGTCACGCATAACTTCATACTCAATCTCTTTCCAGCCGTGGAGAGACTTTTCTATCAAAATCTGCGGGCTGGATGTGAGCGCGGAAAGGGCTAATTTTTCCAGCTGTTCCGGTGTTTCGGCCAAGCCGCTGCCCAGGCCGCCAAGCGCGTAGGCGCTGCGGGTAATAACTGGGTAGCCTATTTGCTTGGCTATTTTTAAAGCGTCGGCCACTGTCTCCACCGCTTTGCTTGGGGGGGTGGGTACCGCAATCTCCGCCATGCGTTTAGAAAATAAATCTCTGTCTTCAGACATTTCTAAAGACGGCACCTGTGTGCCTAAAACTTTAACGCCGTACTTTTTAAGTATGCCTTTATTTTCTAATTCTATTACGCAATTAAGCGATGTTTGCCCGCCAAAGCCCGCTATTATGGCTGCGGGGCGTTCGGCCTTAATTATCTTTTCTATCCAAAAGGGCGTAACGGGGTAAAGATAAACTTTTTTATTTGGCGCGGGGTTTGTCTGCACAGAGGCTATGTTGGGGTTAAGTACTATAACCTCCAGCCCTTCCTCTTCCAAGGCTTTTATAGCCTGAGAGCCTGAATAGTCAAACTCGCCCGCCTGGCCTATGGAAAGCGCGCCCGAACCAAGCAGCAGCACCTTTTGTTTTTTACCTTTTTTAGGTTGTAAGAAGTTTAAGATAGGCATATTATTTTTTACCCCTTTTTTAACTAGACCGATAAAGTCCTTAAGTATCCAGGCGGTGTCGTTAGGGCCGCCGGAGGCTTCCGGGTGGAATTGTGTGGACATAAAAGGTTTGGTTTTATGTTTTAAACCTTCTACGCTAAGGTCGTTAGCGTTTTCAAACCAAATAACCCAGTCTTTAGGTAAATGTTTTTTGTCTACCTCAAAGCTGTGATTTTGGCTGGTTATAAAAGCTTTTTTGGTTTTAACGTCAAACACAGGCTGGTTAAGGCTGCGGTGGCCGCGGGTAAGTTTTTTGGTTTTGGCGCCGGCGGCAAGTGCCAGTATTTGGTGGCCCAGGCATATGCCAAGCACCGGGGTTTTGCCTTTAAGCAGGCCTTTTACGCGGGCTATAACGTCGCCGGTATTAGCGGGGTCGCCGGGGCCGTTGCTAAGCACCCAGCCGTCTGTTTTAACTTTGGTTAAATCTGTATCCCACGGGTAAACCGTGACGGTGCAGCCCTGTTCAACAAGCAGGCGGATAATGTTGCGCTTTACACCAAAGTCGAGCAGCGCTATATTTGTTTTGCCTTTGCCAAGTTTAACGGGTTCTTTGACTGAGACTGACGGCATAAGATTGTATTTGGAAGGGTTAACAAAGTCCGTCTTTTTAAAATGCTTAAGAAAGTCAAACTTTGTATTGTTATACTCCGCTTTGCCCTCGGGCACGATGCGGCCGAACAGTGGGCCCTTGGAGTCGCGTATCATTTGTACCAGGTAGCGTGTGTCTACGCCCGCTATGCCGGGCACGCCGTTCTCGACCATCCAGGTTTGCAGGTTTTTGCCTTTTTCGTAGTGAAAACAGTCGTCAAACGTGTCTGACACTATTATGCCCTGCGTTTTTATACTTTCGCTTTCGTGGCCCGTAGTACTAAAAAAATCCCCTTCCGAAAGGGAGGGGATGCCGTAGTTTCCAATTAATGAAAAACTAAAAACTAAAATTTGTCCGAGATAAGAAGGGTCTGTCATGGCCTCGCTGTAGGCCAGCATACCGGTGGAAAAAACCATCTCACCGCTTACAGCAGCCGGGGCTCCTATAAGGCGTCCTTCCATCTTTATCCCGTTAGAAAGTTCTAACGTGGCTTTTTTATATTCTTTTTTAAGTTGTTTTTTCATAAGAAAAGATGTTTAAGTACTTATTACCTTAAACTTCCATATCTTAACAAATTTTTTACTATGTTGTAAAATTAACGTCTGGAAGATATTTTTAATTCGCTTCGCGTCCCGGCTATTTCGCTCTCTGCGTTCGCTCGGGTTTCAATAAGCGGAAAGGAATTTCTTCGGCCTTTGGCAAAATTTTGACTTTCTTATTTTCACCACACCCACCGTGTTGCCCGCACCAAGTGTGGTGAAAATAAGAAAGTCAAAATTTTACTCAAAATCCTGTGAAATTCAGTAACACAACAGCATTTATAAAGACAACGGCACTTATAACGGCATAAAAATTCTTACATAAAAAAACACCGGGGAGTGTGTGGCCCCGGTGTTGTGTGTGTGGTAGTCTTAACTTAATTACTTTCCGGCTCTCGCAACATTTATTTGTGCAACTTCAAGACCTGCGAAAATATTGTATTTAACCTTTTCATTGGCTTGCGCGTGCGCTTTCTCAACGCTTACAAAGATGTCTTTGATTTGTGTGTGTTTTACAATTAAGGCCGAGTGGTTTTTGTTGCCTGCTTCCGCGCGGTACGCGTTAAGTAAAGCGTGGTAAGCGGGGATAGCGGGGTTGGGGTTGGCCAAGCGGTCGGCCAATTTTGCGGCTGTGTTTAACGGGGCCGCTTCCTTTTCCGCTAAGAATAAAGCAACGTCTACTCTGCCGTCGGCAATCGCTCTTTCAAAGGCGGTTACTTTGCTTTGGGTGTCTTTGGTTGTGGTAAGAAATTTTTTGTAATTTCTGTAGGCGTCTGAAGTTACTGTGGAGTTAGCGGGCGCTCTGTCCTGGTAGCCGGCGTAGTGGATTCTTACATTTTTTTCTTCTTGTTTTAAATAGGCTGCTGTAAGAGCTTCTGCGGTGCCTCTATTTTTGGCTACGTGGAATAATGTCTGGCCTTTGTCATTTTTTGCGGTCGCTATATTAATAGAAGATAATATATCACCAAAGGCGGCGCCTGACGCTGCGCGTTCAAATGCTGTTTCAACGTTTCCTGCGAAAACGCTTGCGGCAACTAATGTTGCGGCTACTGCTGTCACTGTTTTAGCTATGATGTTTCTCATGTTTTGCTCCTCTGCGTTTTTAGTATATAAAGTAAAATTTAATTAACTTCATAGTTATATTATCCCATTTGATTTTACGTCGTGCAATAAAAAAGAGTGCCTAAAAAAAAGTCCTACGTTTTTATGTGTTTTTTATTTATTTTTAATTAAAAAGCCCCAGTTGTTAACCGGGGCTTTTTGCTATTGTTTGTAGTAAAGTATGTCCTCTCCCGTGAATGGCTCCCCGGAGCCTTTCATCATTGTTTTAAAGAACCTCGCGCCTTTTACAAGCACGTTTTCATTATTTTTTACACTTTCCTTTTTAGTGAAAACCTTTTTTATTTCAGGTTTATCCGCCAGGTCAGACGCTTTGCGGTTATAGTCATCTTTCATATTAATCTTGTCTGCGTACTTATTTACCAGCGCTTCATATACGGGCACGGTGTCCGCGCCTACTCTAAAGGATATATAGGCCGCCTCATGCAGCGGGTATACCTCATATTTGGCGTAAAATAAAGCAAGGTCAAACTTTTTGTTGGTTATAGCCTTCTGGTAAGGTGTAAGTGCGCTAAAGCTGGGTGATGATATTAAAGATTGCATTTCTTTAACGTCCGCAATAATCTTGTCTTTATACTTCTGCCCGGGTCTTGCGGGTCTTTTGCCCAAAAGTTCTGTATGTTTTTTGGCCAATTTTTCCGCTGTGTACGCGTTTGGCACCATGTGGTAGAGACTTTCCCCAAGTTTATTTTTTGTCCCAATGTTCTCCAGCGTAACGCTGTTGATAAAGTTGTCTCCGCCTTGCTTAGCAAGGGCAAACAACTGGTCTGTCGAGTTGGCGTATGACGCCGCGGCGGTAAGTAGCGTTATGCAAAGCGCCGCCAGTATCCCTTTTATTTTTTTCATTTTATTACCTCTTGGTTTTATGGATTACGTAAAATTGTTTACAGTTGTTGTATAGGGGGGAAATGCTGTTGTGATGCTTGTTGTATATATATTATTATCCCATTTTAGCCGCCGCCCTACAATAAAAAAGAGTGCCCAAAAAAAAGACCTATGTTTTTAGGTTTAATAATAAAATTAAATGACAGCAAATATTAAACTTTGCTATAGTTTATTTGTGCATAGACAGAATTGCACACTATAATGGAGAAGCTTTATTATGAATAAACAAGATTTACGTTTTTTATCAATACAATTTGCAATTTTTTTAAAGGAACCAGTAGAAGATAATATTTTGAAATTGGGTAATGATATGGAATCTTTGCTTAAAAAAGCTTTTGCTAAACACAATTTTATAGGTACAGTGCCTCCTGATGATAAAGATGCGCAGCCGCAGTATAAACAACTGTTATTTTTACAAAATACTGGAATAGATGATATTGATTCTATAAGATTAAGAGTTGCTAGCAGAAGAATTAATCTTGCAATAATAAAGAATGATGCTACGGTTAATACAAAGGAATTGGCGGAGTACTCTGAGCCAATTTCAGAGTTTATTATAAGTTTGGGAAATTGTATAGGTGGTTTCAATACAATTGAAAAAATGGGTAGTATTGTTGACTATATGGTATTTACAGATACTCCTGTAGAATATTTAAATCAAGGGATATTAAAAGGCAAGTTTAACAAGCCTGTTAAAGAACTTAAAACAAGCCGGGAATTTGATAGCCCGCGCAGGGAGAAGTATAGTGAGATAATGCGTGTGTGGGAAGCTTCGTACACTCCTGTAAGAAGCGCTGAAAAAAAGGAAAAAATACGCAATCTGGGTATACAGAAAGAACTTGTTTGTCCACCCAAAACTACGCAATTGTTTAGAGAAGAAAATATATTAAATTTTACACAGGAAAGTTTAGCATTCTTTAATACGCAAAACATTGTTGAGGATATAAATTTATATGCAGAATAATAGTGAGGCCGTAGATCTTTATCCCGATACTGCTAATGCTGGGGGCAGCGTTGCTTCTGCGCCGGACCCGGGCGCAGAGAAGGCGCTTGATAAGACGCATGTTGATCAGCTCTCTGGTAAAATAACTGAAACAAATAATAAGATTAATGACCTTTCTGGAACACTGTTTAAGACTAAACGTGAAATTGTAAAATTTAGAAGCTCTACAATACAAGGTTTGGGTATATTTGTAGCTTTTATAACTTTTATATCTGCCAACGTTACCATATTCCCAAAAGTAACTTCGGTTACGCAAGGTATTGTTTTTATGTTTTTAATGCTTTGCGCTATGATAATATTTCTATATTTTCTTGGTCTTGTTTTACATAGAAAAACTATGGTTTTAAAAACCAAAAGTATCATAATTCTTATTTTAGTTGCTGCTGGCGTAGGAACGGTTGGAGCATTGGCTTTTTTCTTTTTAGAAAAGAAATTTGTAAACACTTTTGAAACCTCAAAATTAGAAGAGCTTGTAAAAGAAAGGGTGGATAAAAAAATAGACGGTGAACTGGATAATATAGTTGCCGCGGTTGTTGAGCAATATAATATGCAAAACGATGCTAAAACACAATTTATTGTTAATAAAAGAAATGCAGAATTAGGCATTGTTATTGGCGATTCTGTTAAAAAAGAGTTTGAAAAAAGGGATTTGCAGATAAGTCAGGGCAGGCCGCGCTTAACAGTAAAAACCTCACCAAATAAATAAAATCACTACCTCCTTCTAGAAAACTCGCACCCGCAGTAGGTTTGATTATATATATTGTCTTCTTTTACAAGGGCGCGTCTTCTTTCTTCCAGGCCGTTTTTGCGCCAGTTGGTATTGTCGTAAGGTACGCCAAGTTCGGCGGCAATTTCCGCCGCTATCATGTTAACATCTTCCAAATTTTTATATTTTGACACGCCAAGCACGCTGGTAAACGTGTCAAACCCGTTTGCTTTTGCGTACGCCGCCGCGCGGGCCAGGCGGTAGCGGAAGCACTTGCGGCATCTTTCCCCGCGCTCAGGTTCGTTCTCCAGTCCTTTTATATACTCCAGCCAGGCGCCGTTATCATAATCTAAGTCTATAAACGGCACGCTGTACTTTTGGCACAGGCGCATGTTTTCCTGCTTACGTTTTTCATATTCTGTCTGCGGCATAATGTTGGGGTTATAAAACAGTACAGTAAAGTCTTTATTATCTTTATAAAGGCTTTCTATTACAGCGCATGAGCACGGCGCACAGCAGGAAAGTAAAAGTGTTTTAGGCATGTTCTTTTTTATGTTCCGCCCTTACTCTTTTAGGCAGACCCAGCACTATGGCGCCCAGCACCGCTATACCTAAGAAGTACGGGTAATATAAATATTTCATAATTTGTATCGGCGAAATAGCCGCCAGCGCCGCCGCCATAAGCAGCTGCGCGCCGTACGGTATTATGCCTTGCACAAAGCAGGAGGTTATGTCTAGCAAGCTTGCGCTGCGGTTGGCGGGTATTTTAAATTTTACCGCTATATCTTTTGCTATAGGCCCCGCCATTACCAGCGCTATTGTATTATTTGCCGTGCACAGGTTGGCAAAGCCCACCAGGCCCGCTATGCTTAGCTCCGCGCCTTTTTTAGACTGTATATGTTTGGTAAGTTTATTTATTATCCACTCTATACCGCCGTTGGCGCGTATAGCCTCAAACATACCGCCCGCTAGTAACGTTACTATAATAAGCTCGCCCATGCCCAAAATGCCTTCGCCCATGGCGCCCGTCCAGCCCCACAGGTTAAACGCGCCCGTAAGCACGCCTATCAGGCCCGCCAGTATTGTGCCTGTTAAAAGTACCAGCATCACATTCACGCCCATAATTGCTATTGCAAGCACCACAATGTAGGGTATAACTTTCAGCCATTCTATATTTTCAACAGTGTATGGCGTAAGCGAGTTTTTTGCCATAAAAAAGTAAATAATTGTTGTAAGTATTGCAAATGGCACAACTATGCGGAAGTTAGTTTTAAATTTATCTATCATCTTACACCCCTGCGTACGGGTAGCCACAATAGTTGTGTCTGATATAAAAGACAGATTGTCGCCAAACATGGCCCCGCCTACTACGGTTGCCGTCATAAAGGGTATGCTGATATCTGTTTTTGCCGCAATACCCACAGCCACGGGTACCAGCGCCACAATTGTACCAACGGACGTACCTACAGACATAGATATAAAACACGCCGCTATAAACAGTCCCGGCGCCAGCAGTGAAGGGGGCAGCGCCGCTAAAATAAGGTTAACCGTAGCGTTTACGGACCCCATATTTTTGGTTGTCTGCGCGAAGGCGCCCGCCATTATAAAAATAAGCACCATCAGCATAATATTATGGTTAGCCGCGCCTTGGCAAAAAACTTCTACCTTATCATTAATATGTTTGCCTCTTATCATTACTATAGCCACAACGCTGGCTATAAGGAACGCTACTGTTATAGGCATTTTGTAAAAATCGCCCGCTATTATTGAAACCGCAAGATAAGAAAATAAAAATACCGCCAGCGGCGCCAGCGCCCAAAAGTTTGGTTTAGGGGTAGAGTTTTCTGTCATAAAAATCCTTTATAAATGTTATATTCTTATATTATATAAATTAGCCGGGCCCGCTAGAATATTTTTTGATAAGCATTTATTACCGTAGAGGTGGAGCTTGTCTCCGCCCGCTGTCACCCGGCGCACTTTATTTTATGGGGTAGACATGAAGATAAAACCGCCTTTACACTCAGAAGTAGAAGCTCTTACAGGTAAAAAGCTTTACCCGTTGTGGCAAAGCGTAACCGCCTTTATGGAGGCTAACTATAAACTGGCGCCTGAGTGGCACACAGGGGGAAAAGCCGGCGTGTATGAACTTAAGTTTAAAAGCGGCGGCAAAACCGTGTGCTCGCTTTTCGCGCGTGAAAAGGGTATTGGTTTTATGGTTATATACGGCGCGGCCGAGCGGGCCAAGTTTGAGGCCGCAAGCGGCTTTCCGCCAGAAGTAACCGCCGCATACAACGCCGCAAAAACCTACCACGACGGCAAATGGATAATGTTCCCGCTGGACGCACCCGCCCAGGTGCCCGTATACCAAAAGCTTATACTTATAAAGAAAAATCCAAATAAAAAATAATACTTTACGGGTAAATAATGCTTGATATGTCAATGCTTGATATATCAAGCATTATTTTTTATAATTTACTTATGTTAACAAAAGAATTGCAAGATTATATAAAGCGCTTTAGACTGTTTAATGCGCAAACCACTTCGCAGCAGCGCTTTATACATGTGCTGGCGCTTATTTATAATAAGCTGGAAAAGCGGCTTAACACAAGCATGCTGGCCTTTGGTCTTACAACGCCGCAGTTTAATATTTTGGCAGTGCTGGCGCGAAGTGACGCCGCGTATATGACCCAGGTGGAAATAAGCAAAAGAATGTTTGTTACCCAGGGCAGCATTACACGTCTTATAGACAGGCTTTACCAAGACGGCCTTATAACCAGAACGGAAGACAAAAAAGACAGGCGTAACAAACTTATAAAACTTACAGTTAAAGGTAAAAAACTTTATGGCAAAATTTGGCCCGCGTATAATAAGGTTATTAACGATGCGCTGGACAATATAGCGGACAGTAAAATTGATGAGTCCAGCGAAGCGCTTATAGCTTGGCTTTATAAGATAGACAACGGGGGCAAAAATGCGTAAATGTGTTTTATTGTTATTAATGGCGTTAACGCCTTTGCTTAACGCCAAAGACTACAGCTTTGAGGCCGCCTTTGCCCGCGCCCTTACGGTGGACGAGCAGGTGCTCTCCGCCGCCAAAGAAGTGGAAAAATACCAGGCCGAACGTAACGCCGCCTATGGTTTGTATATGCCAAAAATAGGCGTAAAGGGCAGTTACACTTTTATTAATGACCCTATTGTCATAGACTTAAATGATGTAAGAAGCACTATACAGCCTATTTACGATTACCTTGGTATTGGGGTTACTTTGCCTGACTTTAGCATGCAGGTGCAGGACGACAGGTTTTTTAAGGCCAACGCATTTGCCTCGCTGCCGCTTTTTACGGGCGGCAAAATACGCGCGGCAAACCTGGCGGCCGTATCTTCCTTGGAGGAAAGCCTGGCACGTTACGAGGGGATAAAAAATAATCTTTTAGTTGACGTCAGTCAAAAATACTTTGGCGCACTACTCGCGCGTGAGGTGGTAAAAGTAAGAAAAGAGTTTTTAGGCAGCGCTAAAGAGCACGCTGGCAACAGCGCAAAAATGTTTAAAGCGGGCACAATATCTAAGGTAGAAAAAATGTCGGCCGATATTACGCTATCACAGGCGCAAAGAGATTATGATTCCGCCGTGAACGACGCTTCTTTAGCTGAAACACTGCTAAAAAACCTGCTTTCTGAGGGGGAGGAGATACAGTTTACCTCCGGCATGTTTGTATGTGAAGATGTTGAACCGCTGGATTACTTTCAGGTTTCCGCCCGCCAGTCTAACAGCAGCCTTAAAGTACTGGACGCTAAAGTAAAAATGACTGACGCTAACGTAAAAGCGCAAACCTCGCCTTTTATGCCTACGGTATATTTGTTTGGCTCGCGCGAGCTTTACGAGAATGACCTTACCCTGCTTGACCCGGACTATTCTTACGGCGTAGGGTTTGAGTGGAATTTGTTTGAAGGCGGCAGCAGTTATAACAAAAGCAAAGCCGCGCGCCGCCAGCGCGAAAGCGTGGTTCTGCTTAAAGAAAAACAGGTAAAAGATATCAATACCGCCGTTGAGTATTATTATAAAAAAATGCAAAACGCCGTGTATAAATATACCTCAGTACAAAGCGAAGTTTTGTTCGCGCAGGAATTTTTGCGCGCGCGTGAGGTCAGTTTTAGGGCGGGCGTGGGCACTTCTTTAGAGGTTAACATGGCCAGGTCTCAAAAGCTTAAAAGCGACGTGGATAACCTTAACGCGCAGTATGAGTTTGTAGTGTCGCTAGCCACAATTTTAAATCTTACAGGGGACGTAAAAAGCTTTGACCGTTACAAGGCCAACGCACAGAGGAATAACAAATGAAAATAAATTTAAAATCCAGACAAACACAGGTAAGTATAGTGCTTGTAGCACTGTTTTTAATACTGGTGTTAATACAAGTTTTGCCAAGCAAAGTTTTGTTACAGGGCGAGGTTGTTATCAGGCAAATAAGCGTATCGCCAAGAATAGCCGGCCGTGTGGAAGAAGTGCTTTCTCGCGAAGGTGATTTTGTAGAAAAGGGCGCGGTTATAGCCAAAATAGACTCGCCAGATATTATAGCCAAATCACAACAGGCCCGTGGCGCGGCAGCGGCGGCGGCAGCGCAAAAAGCCAAGGCCGAAAAGGGCAGCCGTGAAGAAGAAATTGCAGCCGCTTACCACCTGTGGCAAAAGGCCGCCGCCGGCGAGGATTTAGCGCAAAAAACTTATAACAGAGTTAAAGAACTTTTTGACGAAGGCGTAGTATCGGCGCAAAAGTTAGACGAAGCCTCCGCCCAGCACGCAAGCGCCTTGCGTGATAAAAACGCCGCCAAATCCCGCTACGATATGGCGCTTAAAGGCGCCAGAGACGAGGATAAAGCGGCAGCCACCGCCACCAGCCTGCAAGCCGCAGGCGCGGTGAGCGAGGTTGACTATTACGTGGACGAAACCACGGTAACCGCGCCGATAAAGGGCGAAATTTCAAGCGTGGTGGTAGAACGAGGTGAGCTTGTTGCCCCGGGCCTAAGCATAGTAACTATGCTTGACCTTGACGACGTGTGGATAACATTTAACATACGTGAAGACCTGTTAAAAAACCTAAGCATGGGTAAAGAAATAGAAGTAAAAATACCCGCCATTGATAATAAAAAGCATAAATTTAAAATTACCTATATATCAAAACTGGGCGACTTTGCCATATGGAGCGCTACCAAAACCAGGGGAGAGTTTGACCTTAAAACATTTGAGGTCCGCGCCAAGCCGGTGGACGCTATGCCAAACCTGCGCCAAGGCATGACGGTTATATTTAAAACCAAAAAATAACTATGGGTAAAATAGGTTATATAGTAAGACGAGAGCTGGACTTTATCTTCCGCAGCAGGAAGGTAATGGCGTTTTACTGTATAATTTTCCCGCTTATTATTTTTGGGTTATTGGTTGCCATTTTTTCGGCCAAAGTTATTGTAGAAGTGCCTATAGCGGTTGTAGACAACAGCAAGTCCTACGCCTCAAGAGAGCTTATAAGAACGCTGGATGCCAGCCACACCTTAAACGTAAAATACCACCCTCTAGACCATAAAGAAGCGGAAAAACTGCTGGAAAGGGGCCAAGCCTACGCCGTTATAAATATAGAACATAACTTTGAGCGTGATTTGCTTAACCTAAAAGGCGCAAACGTGGGCGCTTTTATTAATAACCAGTACATGCTTGTAAGCGGCAACGCAAGCAAGGCTATACTTGCGGCGGTGGATGATTTTTCGGCCAAATATAAAACCAAGCTGTACTTAAATTATCAGGTGCCGCAGTACGCTATGGAGGCTTACATGTCGCCCCTTTCCGTCAGCGAGAACACGCTTTTTAACCCTTACATGAACTATATTTATTTTTTGGTATTAGGCGCGGTGCCCGCCATACTGCAAATGTTTGTGGTGCTAAGTATAGTTTATTCTCTGCTGAGTGAACTTAAGACAGGCCGCGCCAAAGAAATACGCCGCATAATAGCGCAAAACCCGTTAAGGATTGTTAATGCCAAAATTTTTGTTTACATGCTTTTATACATGTGCGTGCTTACCGTCATGCTTATTACGCTTTTACTGTTTTTTGACTTGCCGCTTAACGGCCATATTTTAATAGTGTTTGCCGGCGGCGCGGCGTTTTTGCTTATGACGGCCACGACAGGCGTGCTGATAGCGGGTTGTACTAATAGTCTTAGAATGGGGCTTAGCTCGGCCGCTGTTTACTCGGCCCCGGCGTTTGCTTATTACGGCGTAAGTTTCCCCGTGGAGGCTATGCCGATGTTTGCCAGAGTATGGGCAGAAATTTTGCCCGGCACGCATTACAACAGAATATTGGTTAACGAGATTCTGCGCGGCGCAAACACCTGGGGCAGCGTTAAAGAAATTTTGTTTATGTTTGCCGTCAGCATGCTGTTTTTATATTTAGGCAGCAAGCTTTACAGCCGCTGGACGGCGGACGAAAAACACTGGGGGCCTAAAATATAATGAAAGAAATTTTAAGGCTTGTTTACAAAGAACTGCGCGCCATAATAAAAGACAAGGGTATTGTGCTGCTTGTTATAGGAGGGCCTATTTTGTATTCCTTCTTTTACCCTTTCCCGTATAAGGCCGACATTGTGCGTAATGTGCCAGTCGCCGTGGTGGACCAGGACAAAACTTATAATTCCCGCTCTCTCATACGCATGCTTGACTCTGCCGAAGAGCTGAGCGTAACTACCGCTTACCCCACGCTTGAGGCGGCCTACCAAGCGCTGACTGAGAGGCAAATTTACGGCATAGTTTACCTTGAGAAAGATTTTGAAAAAAATATCCTCAAACAACGCCCGCAGAAAGTAAAGCTTTATACAGACGGCAGTTATATTATCTACTACAAGCAGGTTACGGCCGCGCTTACCCGTGTGGTTAAAACAATGTCTGCGGGTGTGGAAATAAAAAAACTGCAGTCAAAGGGTACCGGCAAATCAGCCTACCGTTTACGCGCACCCGTAAGTTTGGTAAGTAAAAATCTTTACAACCCCGTGGGCGGCTATACCGGTTATATTGTGCCGGTGGTGTTTATCGCTATTATACACCAGGTGCTTATTATGGGCATAGGCATGCGCGCGGGCACATTGCGTGAGAACAGGCGCAAATACACAGGCGGCGTAAGGCCTTGGCATGTGCTGGTAAGCAAGGTGCTGGCGTACGGCGCGCTGGGCCTGTTTTACTACTTTTTCTTTTTTATTGTCATGTATAACTATTGGGGCCTGCCCGGCGGACGGCAAACGCTGACATTTTTTATTTATTATACGCCATTTATAATTTCTACCACGCTGCTTGGCGTGGCTTTATCGGGGTTGTTTAAAGAGAGAGAGGGGAGCATGATGTTTATTATAGTTACCTCGCTGCCTATAGTTTTTATGTCGGGTATTGTGTGGCCCGTTTATCTTATGCCTTGGTTTATAAAAGTTATGCGCCTGCTGTTCCCTTTGACATATGGTGCTACGGGTATTATAAGGGTATTTATTATGGACGCGCCTTTAAGCGTAGTAGCCGGTGATTTTGCCTGCATGGGCGCGTTAATTTTACTGTATGGTTATTTTGCCTATAAAGTTATCAAAAAACGCTTCCCCTACAAGACATAAATACCCGTTACAAAACGCTGTTTGTTATGTATAATTTCTTCAACGATATTTTTGGAGATAAAAATGAGTGACGATAAGGAGTCTGTTAAGGCGCCTTTTTTTAAGGCCCTAAAAGCGTTTGCCAAGACAAATGCCGATATGTGGAGCACGCCCGGCCACGCCGGCGGCAAGGGGTATAATGTAAACACTCTGGGTAAAGAGTTTTACGAGTTTTTTGGTAAAAACATCTTCCGAGCGGACATTTCCAGCAGCGTAGTATCCATGGGCACTATTTTAGACCACGAGGGCGTGGCGGAAGACGCCGAGAAGCAGGCCGCCAAAGTATTTGGCGCGGACACGACATTTTTTGTACTTAACGGTACCTCTACGGCTAATAAGGTGGTATTCTTCAGCTCGGTCGCGCCGGGCGATGTGGTGCTTGTCGGGCGTAACTGCCATAAGTCTATTATCCACTCTATTATTTTAAACGAATGTATACCCGTTTACCTTAAACCCGCGCAAAACTCCTACGGCCTTATCGGCCCCATACCGCAAAGCGAGTTTACGGCCGAAGCTATACGCCAAAAAATAAAAGATAACCCTTTAGTTACCAATAAACGCGCCAAAAAAGTGCAGCTTACGGTTATCACAAACTCCACCTACGACGGCCTTATCTACGACGTGGAAAAAATAAAAGATAAAATGGCCGACCTTACCCACTTTTTGCATTTTGACGAGGCCTGGTACGCCTACGCCCATTTCCACCCGCTGTACCAAACGCGCTACGCCATGAGCCCGTATGGCAAAAAACGCGGCCTGCACAGGGCCCCGGTGTTTTCCACGCAGTCAACGCATAAGCTTTTGTGGGCGTTTTCGCAGGGGTCTATGCTGCACTTTAAGCAGGGTACGGGTAAATACGAGCTGGACATGCAGGGGCTTAAAGAAGCCAGTTTAATGCACGCCAGCACGTCGCCTTTTTACCCTATGTTCGCGTCGCTTGACGTATCGTCCGCCATTATGGAGTCCGACGGGTATAAAATTGTGGATAGAGCGCTGACAGAGGCCATTAAATTCCGTAAAGAAGTTGTGCGGCGTTATAAAAAAAGTATTAAAGACGGCTCTTGGTACTTTGAACTGTGGCAGGCGGAAATGAACCTGCGGCACATGGGTAAAGATCCCGCCAACTGGGTTATAGACGGCGGCGAGCAGTGGCACGGATTCCATGGACTGGAAAACGAAAACGTGCTTTTAGACCCGCTTAAAGTAACCCTGCTTACCCCCGGTATAGAGGAGAACGGCGAGATGCAGCCCTTTGGCATACCGGCCAGCGTGGTAAGCAAGTTTTTGTCTGCGCATAATATAATACCTGAGAAGACGGGTTTTTATAATATACTTGTGCTGTTTGCCCCCGGCGTGTGGGAAAACAAAACAGAACGCCTGCTTAAAGCGCTTGATAAATTTAAAGAACTTTACGATAAAAACGAACCTATATTAAATGTGTTTCCGGAGTTAAATGTGGCGCACCCGGATATTTACCCGGCGGAAATGGGCCTGAAAGATTTGTGCGAACGTGTGCACGACTACCTGTACCAATGCCAAATATTTGAGATTATCCCAAAAGTTTACAGCGACTTCCCGGTTGCCGCGCTGCCGCCGCACAAGGCGGCCTATGGCCTGGTGGAGGGCAAAACAGAATACCTCGGCCTGGACGATTTGGACGGCAGGATATCCACATTTGTCATACTGCCCTACCCGCCCGGCATACCGCTGATAATGCCCGGGGAAATGTTTGAGCGCGGGCCTGTGATAGATTTTCTGCGTATTAGCGAGCAGTTTGATAACCTGTTCCCGGGCTTTTCCACAGAATTTCACGGCGTTAAAAAGGTGGAAGAGGACGGCAAGTTGCGCTACAAAATAAATTGTCTTAAAAAACGCAAGAATTATTAGTATAATCAATTTAGGTAAATTATAGGAAAGGGGAAAATAGTATGAGCGAACATATACTTACAGACGAAACATTTGATACAGAAATTGCCGCCGCCACAACACCTTTTATGGTAGAGTTTTTTGCCACCTGGTGCGGACACTGCAAAAGAATGGCGCCTATTATAAAAGAAGTATCGGCCGAGCTTGAGGGCAAAGTAAAAATATTTATAGCCGACGTTGACGTCGCCACCAAAAAAACAACAGACTTTGGTGTTTCCGCCACGCCCACAATGGTACTGTTTAAAGACGGTAAACCCGTTAAAGAAATTGTAGGCGAAAGGTCAAAAGAAGACTTAATAAAAGAATTAGAAGCGTTGTTATAATAGTAATATTATTTTAAAAGCCCGCTATATATGCGGGCTTTTTTTATTTTTTAAGTATAATGATATCATAAGCTTACAGGGGGTACTTATGACAAGAACATTTAAAGAAGCTGTTAAAAACAGACGCAGCTGCTACGCTATCACGGGTAAAAGCGAGATTACGGACAAACAAATACAGGAAATACTTGAGTTCGCTTTGCTTAACACGCCGTCCGCCTTTAACTCGCAGTCTACCAGAATGGTACTTTTGCTGGGTGAGCACCACAAAAAACTTTGGGATATAGTTATGGGCACTTTGCGCGCCCGCGTGCCTGCGGAAAAATTTGAACCTACAGAAAATAAAATAAATTCTTTCGCCGCCGGGTACGGCACGGTATTATTTTTTGAGGATGAAAGCGTGGTAAAAGGTTTGCAGGATAAATTTCCCACTTACGCGGGCAACTTTCCGCCGTGGTCAGAGCAGACTGGCGGCATGCATACATTTGTAGTGTGGACCATGCTTGAAGACGCCGGTTTTGGCGCGTCCATACAGCACTATAACCCCATTATAGACGAAGAAGTTAAAAAAACTTGGGATATAGCGGACTCCTGGAAGTTAAAGGGCCAAATGCCCTTTGGCATAAAAACAGAAGAGCCTGGCGAAAAAGAATTTGGCCCGCTGGAAACAAGGCTTAAGATTTTTAAATAAAACTACCCCGCCAAACGGCGGGGTAGTTTTATCTTTAAATTCGGTGCAACTTTTTTATTTAGGTTTAAAGCATTTGCGGCACCTGGCTTCGTACATACCGGCGGCGCCTACTAAAATTCTTGTTTTGCTTTTTACCATTCTTTGTGTTCTGCAGGCCGGGCTGCCGCATTTGTTGCATACGGCAAGTTTTTTGGTAAGGTACTCCGCCTTGGGCAGCAGCATAGCCATGGATTCAAACGGTTTGCCCATATAGTCCAGGTCCAGCCCCGCCACTATTACACGTTTACCTTGCTTTGCAAGTTCTTCACAAACATCAACAAGGCCTTTGTCAAAAAAGTTGCCTTCGTCTATGCCTACAACCTGGGTACCCGGATCAACCAGTTTTAAAATATCCTCGGCCTTTTCCACGCAAACGCTTTGTAAGTTAGATTTGTTATGGCTGGAAACCTGCCCCTCGCCGTAACGTGTGTCTAAAGAAGAATTAAAAATTTGTATTTTGCGCTTGCCAATTTTTGCCTTGCGTAAGCGGGCAATAAGCTCCTCGCTTTTGCCTGAGTACATGCACCCGCACAGTACCTCTATCCAGCCTTGTTTTTTAGTATAAGTATGCATCATATTGTTAATATCATACAAAATTTTAAAAGTAATAGAATAAAGCGTTTTTTTGGGGAAAGTAAGGGATAACGACGGGGAAAGGGCGGGATATTGGTATAAAAATATTACTTTAAAACTTTATTTTATATTAGAACAAAAAATAGAACATTGACATTTGTTTTAATTTTTCGTATTTTATTTGTAGGGCAGTATTTTGTATTGGAGGGATTATGAAATTACATAAAAACCAACAGTCTATATTAAAACTTTTAGAAAAGCATATCGCGGAGCCGCTTAGCATGGAAGAGCTGGCTAATGAGCTGGAAATATCCAGCAAAAGCGTTATCCACCACCACATAACCCAACTGGAAAAAAAGGGCTATATTATAAGGAACGCAACCAACCCGCATTATTATCAAATTAAAAATCCTGAAGAAAAGGTTTTATATTTACCAATGTACGGCATGGCCAAATGCGGCCCCAGCGGCACTATACTGGACGGCACGCCCACCCGCATTGTCCCAGTGGACCCTGCTATGGTGCAGTTCCCCATTAAGCGCGGGTTTATGGTGGAGGCTAAGGGCACTTCTATGGAAGACCTTATCCACGCCAAAGACTGGCTGATTGTAGAGCAGACCAACACACCCCGCCCTAACGATATTGTGGTGTGTGTAAATAACGAAGAAACTATGGTAAAACGTTTTGTTAAAGACGGGGGGTCAATACTACTGGTGTCCGATAACCGCAAATTTATACCAATAATTGCGGACCCGGACACCTTTAAAGTAGAGGGCATAGTAAGAAGCGTTATTAAAAAGAGTTTTTAAATGATTAAAAAGTGGACAGGTAATATAGAAGAGCTGTGGCCGCTGCTGCTATCGGCGGACCCTGAGAAAGCGGCGGTAAATAAGTATTTGCCGCGCTCGGACGTGTTTGTGTTGGAGCATTACAATAAGCCAATCGGCGTAATGTGCGTAACAAAAGAGTCTGACGGGTTTGAAATTAAAAACCTGGCTGTTTTGGACACTTACCGGGGCAGAGGTTATGGTAAAAAACTTGTGTGGCACGCGGCGTGTTACGCGCGTGAACTGGGCGCGGTTAAGCTGAGTGTAGGTACGGCTATTACGTCTGGCGGCAACCTTACTTTTTATGAAAAGCAAGGGTTTAAACCGGGGCGTATTATTAAAGATTTTTTTGTAAAAAACTATAAAAAACCTATCATAGAAAACGGTGAGCTTTGCAAAGATATGCAGTTGTTTGAAAAGCTTTTATAGTGCAAAGTTTGTATAAGGTTTTAACAGTTTATAAGTATATATCCCAATAATCATAAAAAATAGAATATAAAGTAATGAGACGGTTTACACTTTATATTCTATTTTTATTATGTTCTGCCTACAGTTTTGTTTTTACCTTACAGAGTGAAGTTTGGGTAACATCCAACACCTCTTACCTGCGCGACATCACCCCCGGCTTTACGTTTTTAAAGAATAATAACAATATTTCCTCGGCCAATAATCTGCGTTTGGGGCTGTCCGCTTCCCACGGTATTTTAAACGCTGATTTTATGGCGGCGGGAAAATATTTTTATTATGACGTTTACGGCGAACTTTCCGACAATCAGACCGAGGCCGACCTTTACGTGCTAACAGCGGGCATTAATACAGGCTGGGCAAGTGTAAAAGCGGGGCGCCAATTTCACGGCGAGCAAAATACATTACTGCCTTATTACGGTTTGTATGACGACTTTCTGCCGCACGGCGCAAGCTCGCTTGACGCTGTGACTTTGGGTTTTGACCCGCTGTCCTGGTTATCTTTCTACGCCATAGCAGGTAAAGAAACCGAGACTATTTTTGAAACCGAAAAGGGCGATTTGTATGGCGCCAGCATTACACTGCGCCCATTTAGCATATGGAGTATTACGCCATTCGCTTACAATTTAAGAAGTGATGACGGCAGCTCCAAAAGAAATATTTATGTTTATGGCGGCCATACCACGCTGGACCTGACGGAAGATACAAATTTATATTTCTCTTACGCCAAAAATAAAAACGGCGGTAATTATTCCAAGGGGCACGATATGTCGGCCGGGGCGTTTTTGCTTAAAGCCAACAGCCAGGGGGAAAATAAGGCAGGGTTTTATAAGCTAAGGTTTATGTATGTTAAGGCCGAGGGTATGGACGACTACGACGATTCCCCGGCGTTTGAAGGCATACACAACTATGTTTACCTCGGTTCTATTTTTACCGGGACGGATATTAACAATATAGGTGTTTTGCCTGACCAGCGCAGATATTCCACCGCCGGAAGCGTTAATAATATTACCGCTTACAACCTTGGCGCCACGTTTGTGCCGGGCTTTGCCAAATTTTTAAAACTGGATTTTGACATTTATTCTATAAGCGAAACAGGCATAATTTCAGACGGCTTGCATATAGGCACCGAAATGGATATTGCCCTCACCGTAACCCCGTTTAAAAATATGGACCTTACATTTATCTACGCACGCTTTAACCCCGATGAATACTACGACGCCCGCTACCCCGCGCCCGTAATAGTGCAGGACATCACACAGTACGCCTTCAAATTCAAATATAAATTTTAAAAACACAAACAATAAGAAAAATAATACCTGTAGGGGCGGACCTTGTGTCCGCCCTTTACTAATGAAATGCGGCGCCTTAAACGGGCGGAGACAAGCTCCGCCCCTACAAAAAATAATAGGCCTGCGCATTATTATAAAACATATTGCGGCGGTATTTTTAATTAGGCCTTGACAGTTTAATTATACATGTGTATAATTACTATACACTTGTATAATAAAAAGAGGACATATGGCAAGAAAAAGCACCGCCTTAGATGAAAAACTTATTAAAACAGCGCTTACGCTGGCCCGCAAAAAAGGGCTAAACGCCATCAGCGTGCGCGAGGTCTGCGCCAAGGCCAAGGTTAACCTTGGTATGTTTCACTATTATTTTAAAAACAAAGAAAACTTTGACGAGCAGGTGCTTAAACGCCTTTACGGCAGCATGATTCAAAACATAACCACCCACACGCCGCCCACCGCTATGCCGCGCGAAAACATCAAAAACATTCTTTTTGAAATTTCCGCCTTTGCAAGAGAGAACAAAATATTGCTTTCCGCTTTGGCGTCTGACGTTATGCAAGGTAATAAAAATATATTAGAATTTATTGCCGGGCACTTTACCGCGCATATAAGCATGCTTTTTAAAGAAGTAGCCCGTGCCGCTAAAAAACCGGAGGCCGCGCACCTTAATACGGAAAGCATAATAATGGTTTTAGTCATGCACATTTTTATGCCGCGCCTTATGGAGGGCACCTTTGAGCGCCTTGGCATGACGGTTAAGCTTGGCATAAAAGAAAGAAAGCCCCGTGTGGACGCGCAGGAGCACGACCGTATAGAATTTGTAATAAACAGTATTTTTAAGTAGCCGGCTGATTTAAATTAACCGGCTAAAACGGAGAACTATGAAAAAGTATATTTTATTTGCCGCGGCCTTGGCGCTGTGTTTGCCGCTGAAAGGGGAGCAGTACCTAAGCCTTAAAGCGTGCGAAGAAGCCGCGCTTAAAAACGCCCCGCAGCTGCGCGCGCTTGCAAGTGCGGCGGATGCGGCGCAGTTGGCGTATGACAGCATAAAGTCAACCATGTACCCAACTATAAATTTAGAGGCTGGGGGATCTTATACAACGGAAGTGCCTGAACTGGAGTTCGACCTGCCGGGTTTCAGCAAAAAAATGGAGTTTGGCGACAATTGGGGTTATTCCGCCGGGCCGGTGCTTCACTATACAATATTTGACTACGGCGCCCGCAGCGACCAGCACAAAAGCGCCAAGCTTATGTACGAGTCCAAACAGCAGGATTATGAATGGGGCAAAAAACAGGTTTTGCTTTCCGCCAGAACGGCGTACTTTAAAGTACAGCAGGATTTAGAAAGAATGTACCTGCTTACCAGCCAGCTGGAAGTGGCTGGCAAGCAGCTGCGTGACGTAAAGTCCGCCTTTAACGCGGGTGCAAAAAGCGAGTTGGACGTTACCATGGCCAACAAGCAGGTGCTTAGCGTGCTGTCGCAAATCAGCGCCATGCGCGCGGCCACGGCGGCCGACCTTAGAAGTCTTTTTGAAGTTACCTTAGATAATTTTGGCATTGACCCCGCCTATCCTATAGATTACCGCATTAAACCTACGGACGCTATTAAAGAAGGCTCAGCGGCGTTACGCACAGATAATGTGGACGACAGTTTACAGTATTTTGCCGTGTACAATTATTTTAGCTTTGACGAGTCTTCGCCAACATTACTTTCCGCCGACAGACTGGCCGAGTATTATGAAAAAATAGCTTCCAGTTATACCTCCGCTCTGTGGCCCAAAATTACCTTTAAAGCGGGCGCGTATTGGGAGTACCCCAACGGGCCTGTAATAGAGGACGTATTTTTGGGCAGAGGTTCGCTCAGTTTGGTTATGCCTTTGTTTGAGGGCGGGCGCACACGCTCGCAGGCCAAAGAGCAGCGTGCTTTTGCCGCCACGGCCCAGGCGCAAAAAGAGGTTACCTACCACAATATTAAAACTATGTTTGACTCTGCCAAAGACCGCCTTTATTCTATAGGTATAGAGCGCGACCTGGCGGGCAAAATTATTAAAGACGCCGCCAAAACGTCTGACCTTACGTACAGCTCATACAAAGCCGGCGCGGTAACTTTCCTGGAGGTGGACAACGCCAACTTCCGCCTTACTGAAAGCCAAATAAATTTAGTTGATTTAAAAATAGAAAATCTTACACGCCTTGCCGTTATAGCAAGCCTGGGGAAATAATATGAAAAAAATTATAGCAATAGTAGTAGTGGTACTTTTAATTTTAGTGGCGGTTGCGCTGATGTTTTTCCGCGCTACTCCGTTTAAATACAGCGGCGTGGTGGAGGCTGTGGAGGTAAACGTATCCTCACGCCTTACGCAGGAGCTTGTTAAAAATCACTTTACAGAGGGCGATATGGTTAAAAAGGGTGATATACTTGCCGAGCTTGACTGTAACGATATCAACCTCGCTCTCACAATAGCGGACAAAGAATATAAACGGGCGGCGCAGCTGTTAAAAAGCAGCGCGGGCTCGCAAGATAATTACGATAAAGCCAAGCATAATTATGACGACGCCGTACTTAAAAAAAGCTGGTGCACACTGGCAAGCCCCATTGACGGCAAAGTGCTTTATAAATATTTTGAAGAGGGGGAACTTGTATCCCCCGGCAGAAAGCTTTACACCGTTGCAGACATGCGTGAAATGGACGTATGGGTATATGTACCGCACGACGTGCTTAGCAAACTTAGCGTAAATATGAAGCTGACCGCTTACCTGCCTGAAGCGGCCCAAAACTTTGACGGCTATATAAGCGTAATTAACGATGAAGCCGAGTTTACGCCCAAAAACGTGCAAACCAGAAGCGAGCGCACCCGCTTAGTATACGGCATTAAAACCAAGTTTAAAAATGACGACAAATTTACCTTAAAACCCGGCATGACGCTGGAAGTAAATTTACCGGAGTAGGAATAAGGAACAACAAAAAAGATATGCAGTTTTATTTTTATCCCTCTCCCTCTTAGGGGATAGCGTAGCATACAGATATTAAGCTGTAGAGGTCGAGATGAACGAAGTGAATCCGGGTGAGGGTGCTATAGTTGTTATTCATAAAGGTATTTTATTTTATCACAGCATATATTGTGTACATCACCCTCACCCCGGCCCTCTCCCCTAAGAGGGAGAGGGGGAAAAATAAAAGAACAATGTCAAAACTAGGATTAATTATGTCTACGAGCGTAACCGTTAATAACGTTGATAAATATATGAAAACCACGCTTGCTTTGAGCGGGGTGTCAACGGAATTTAAAGATGATACTATTGACGGCATCATCGGCCCTAACGGCGCGGGCAAAACTACGCTTATAAGGCTGCTGTCCTCGCTGCTTACGCCTGCAAAAGGCAGTATTGAATACACTATAGACGGCGTTAAAATGGCGCCCGCGCAGGCTAAAAACGCAATAGCATACTTCCCGCAGGAGCCAAGTTTATATCCTGATTTAAGCTGCCAAGAGCACTTGGAATTTTTTAGGGATTTATACTCCATTAACGCGCAGGAATTTAAAAAACGCAGTGACGAACTTTACGAGGCCACCAGCCTGGGCAGGTTTAGAGACCGCAGGGCGGGGCAGCTATCGGGCGGTATGTATAAAAAACTGGGGCTTATGTGTGTGCTGCTCAACAGCCCGCGTGTGCTTCTTTTAGACGAACCTACCATAGGCGTGGACCCTGTAAGCAGGCGTGAGTTGTGGGATTTAGTTAACAAATTTTCGGCGGGGAATATGAATGTTATTATGAGTACTTCATATATGGACGAGGCCGCCCGCTGCGGGCGCGTACACGTGCTTGCGGCGGGCAAGCTTATTACTGTAGATACCCCGGCTAATATAATGAGCAAATACAAATTAAATAAATTTGAAGATATTTTTTTAAGGAAAGAAAATGACGCAGACAACGCAAAATGAAATTATAAGGGTGGAAAACCTGGTAATAGCCTTTGGCAGTTTTAAGGCTGTTAACGATATCTCTTTTGAGGTTAACAAAGGGGAGATATTTGGCTTTCTTGGCGCAAACGGCGCGGGTAAAACCACCACTATCAGGACAATCTGCGGCATACTTAACCCTACCTCAGGCAAAGTGTTTGTTAACGGGCGCGACGTATCGGCAGACACCAGCACGCTTAAGCCGCACATCGGCTACATGTCGCAAAAGTTTACTTTATATAAAGATTTAACGGTAAAAGAAAATATGGAGTTTGCCGGCGCGCTTTATGACATGAACCCGAAAGACGTGGAAAAACGCAGTAAAGAACTTTTTAAATTTATTGATTTTACTTATGATGAGGACACTATAGTGGCCTCGCTTTCGGGCGGGGTTAAGCAGATGGTGTCTTTGTGTGCCACGCTGCTGCATAACCCGGACCTTGTGTTTTTAGACGAGCCCACGGCAGGAGTATCGCCGCAGGTGCGCGTAGCGTTTTGGGGGCTTATACGCAATTTGGCTAAAGAAGGCAAAACAATTTTTGTTACCACCCATTATATGGACGAGGCCGCCTACTGCGATAGAATTGTGCTTATGAACATGGGTAAAATAGTGGCCTTTGGCACGCCGGCCGAGCTTACCCAAAAATACTTTCCGCATGATTTTGTGGAACTTGCTTTTAACGCGGACGCTGCCCGTGAAGATATTAAAAATAAAATTAACCAAGCGGGTTTTGCCAAGGCAGAGTCTTACGGCCTTGAGGTACGCGCGGAGATAACGGACAAAGCGGCCTTTGATAAATTTGCCGCCGAAAATAAAAATATTTTTACGGTAAAAGATTCGCCCGCCACGCTTGAGGACGTATTTTTAAAAGTAGTCAGCAATAAGGCGGTGGAAGCATGAAAACATTTTTAACAAGAGTGCGCTCTATAGCTATAAAAGAGTTTCGCCATATAGTGCGCGACCCTTTTACCCTTGCCGTCGCGCTTGCGCTGCCTATTATATTTGTAGGCTTTTTTGGTTTTATTATTGACCTGGACTATAAGCATATGCGTATTAATGTACGTGATAATGATATGAGTATGGAGTCACGCAGGTTTTTATATATATTTTCCGCCTCCGGCTATTTTGACGTTACGCCCGTGCATACGCCGCTGGAGGCCGACCAGTCGCTTGAGCGAAATATTTTCCCGGGCTTAATGATAATAGAAAAAGATTTTGGCAAAAGAATAAAAATGGCCGACCCTGACCGCCCCGCCAAGGTGCAGCTTATGATAGACGGCAGCGACAACGGCAAAGCGGGTATTATGATTCAATACGTTAACGGCATAGTGCAGGAGGCCGCCAAGGTTTTTGCCGACAAATCCGCCCCGCCGCAACAGGGGCTCAGCGCCGATCTGGTGCGTACAAGATTTTTGTTTAACCCCGAGCTTAACAGCCACTGGTTTGTGGTGCCCGCATTAAGCACTATTATTATAGGTTTGCTGGCTATTTTACTCACTGCGCTTACGGTAGCTAAAGAGTGGGAAAACGGGTCTATGGAGCTGCTGCTGTCCACGCCTGTAAACCCTATGGAAATTGTGGTGGGCAAGCTGGCGCCGTATTTTGTGCTTAGTTTTTTTAATATTTTACTTGTATTCGCAATTGCGGTGCTGGTATTTAAAATACCGTTTGTGGGCAGCTTTTTGCTCTATTTAATAGCGTGTACTATTTATATTTTAGGGTCTTTGGCGCTGGGTATTTTGATATCCATTGCCACACGCTCTCAGCAAGCGGCTATACAGTTTGCTTTTGCCATAGGGCTACTGCCGGCGTTTGTGTTCTCCGGCTTTATTTTCCCTATAGAAAATATGCCTGTGTTTTTTAGGGCGTTTACATTCATTTTCCCGCAAAGGTGGTTTTTGCAGGCAAGCAGAAGTTTGTTTTTAAGCGTGGACAGCTTTAACGCGCTTGCAATGCCGTTTTTGTGTTTAATTATATTTTCAACGCTGATGGTTTTTATGAGCGTAAAAAGATTTAAGACGGACGTGGAGCCATAAAATGCGTAAAAATATCATACTCGGTTTTTTTAAAAAAGAATACAAGCAAATAAAACGCGACCCAAAGATGATCGCGGCCATATTCTTTGTGCCCGTACTGCAAAGCGTGCTGTTTGGCCTGGCGCTTACAAGTGAGGTTAAAAATATAGAGTTTGTTGTAGTAGGCAAACCTACCCGCATGACAGAGCGCGTGCAAACCCGCGCCATAGCCAGCGGCTGGTTTAAAGAAGTAAAACATGTTGACCCTTACAGCGTGTCTAACCCCGCCGACCTGCTTATTTCACGCAAAGCCGAGGCCGTGCTTGTTGTGCCTAAAGAGGGCGCGGAAGCAGCTGTGGAAAAGGGCGACAAACCCTTTCAGCTTTTAGTAAACGCCACAAACGCCATGCGCGCGCAGCAGGTGGACGGCTACATAAAAAGTTTGCTTATGGAAGTAGTGGCCGAGGAGTACCCGCAGGCGGCCGCAGCCGGGCCTATACGGTTAGACACCCGTATTATGTTTAACCATTATATGAGCACGCCGTATTTTATGATACCGGCCATCATGGCCATGAGCGGGTTTGTAGTGCTTATGGTAGTGTGCAGTATGGCTGTGTGTAAAGAGAAAGAAATGGGCACTATGGAAAAGCTTATTTCCTCGCCCGCTACCTCGCTGGAAATTACCGTGGGCAAAACTTTACCCTACTTTTTTATGGGGCTGATAATAGTGGCGTTTATTATGATAATAGGCGTTACTGTGTTTGCCGTGCCGTTTAGGGGGCATTTGCTGCAGCTGATTGTTACGGCGGTGCTGTTTGTGGCGTCGTCACTGTCGGTCGCTCTGCTTGTTTCTACCATAGCGTCTAACCAGCAGCAGGCTATGATGGGCTGCTTTATGTACCTGCTGCCAACTATACTTTTGTCGGGCACGTTCTTCCCGGTGGAAAACATTCCCGCCGCTGTGCGCTGGCTGTGTTATGTGCACCCTATGACTTACTCTGTAACTAATTTTAGAAACATTATGCTTAAAGGCGGCGACATGGTTAACTTTATGCAGTATTCGGGAGTGCTGCTTTTCTTCGCCGTAACGCTAAGTATTATTGCTTACAAAAACTTCAAGTCCAAGCTTAATTAATTCTCCCTCCCATTCTTCCTTGTTGGACGAAAAGCGAGACAAGCCTGTCGAGGGTATCAATAGGCCCATCCCTCTCCCTTGTTGGACGGGAGAGGGAAGCGAACGGCGTGAGCAGGGAGAGGGTGAATATGAGTAGTAATCTGCGTACAATGTTTATTTATAAATCCCCGCCCAATATTACAACACGACAATATGTGCCGTAGATTTAAGCGGAAGTTCTATGCGCAGCATACTACTCATATTCACCCTCACCCCAACCCTCTCCCATCCAACAAGGGAGAGGGGGAACAGCGTTTTGCCTAAATTGTTATAATATAAATATACTTATTTAGGCTGCGCCCAAGCATGCGCGCGCCTGGGAGACATGATGATAAAACTAACAGACATATTTAAAAACCGCGGGTTCTTTGGTTTACTGGCGGCGCATTTCTTTGGTATTTTTAATGACAATATATTCAGGACGGCCTTTGTATCCTTTGTAGTTTATAAGATTTACGCTTTAAGCGCGGCCGACCAGTGGTTTTGGATGTTTTTGGGACTGTTCTTTTTTATAGTCCCGTTTTTTATTTTTTCCGCTTTCGCGGGCGAAGTGGGCGACAAAATAGGCAAAGACACCGTTATCAAATACGCCAAACTTGTTGAACTTTTTGTTTTTGTACTCTTTGTAGTCGGCCTAAAACTGGCCAGCGTAAAATTTTTAATTTTTGTTTTGTGCTTAAAAGGTATGCAGTCGGCGTTTTTCAGCCCTGTTAAATACAGTATTCTTATGGATGTTGTGGGCAAAGACAGCCTGCTTGGCGCTAACGCCAACTTTACTGTGTTTTCCTGCATAGCGTTATTTTTTGGCATGGTGGCGGGGCCGTATTTGGTAAATACTAATATTATTATTTGGCTGATGGGGCTTTCCGCCGTATTAGGGTTACTCTTCTCACTTTTAGTGCCGCCTGTGCCTATAGCTGACCCGGGGCGCAAAATAAGCTTAAACTTTATTAAAATTAACCTGCTTAACTTCCGCCTTGCTTTCCACTCCAGAGATATTTTTTTATGTACGCTTGGCATAGCGTGGTTTTGGCTGTGTTCCAGCGTGCTTGCCACGCAATTGCAGGCATTTACAATAGAGGCCTTTAGCCCCAACAATAAAATATTTTCATACTTACTGTTAGTGGCGGCCGGCGATTTAGCTTGCGGCGCGGTGGGCGCGAAAGTACTGCTTAAAGGCGAGGTTAATACCAGGTTTGCCCCGCTTAGCGTAGTGCTTATGACAATATTTGTAGTAGACCTTGCCGTCGCGCTTTCTAATGTGCTGCCACACGCGGGTGTTTATTATTTCTCACACTTTTTTTGGAATTTTGGCAAGAGAATTTGCCTTGATATCTTTTTAGCGGCGTTTTTTGGCGGTATTTTTATTGTGCCTATTAACGCTATGTTGCAGGCCGTTGCCAAGCGCAAGGTGCGCACCCGTATGCTGGCCATGTGTTACCTGGCTATAACGACATTTGTTGTGGCGGGCGGCGTGGTGTCTTATTCTTTTATCAGCATGGGTTTTAGCAGCAGTTTTATTTTAAGTATTTTGGCGCTGATGAATGTACTGTTCTCAATAGGCATAGTTATGCTGCTGCCTAAGCATATTATACGCTCCGTCATTACCACGGTGCTGGACTTTATGTACGGCATTGAAATTAACGGCCTTGAAGAGTTTAGGGCGCATAAGAAAAACGCCGTTATTGTTGCTAACCAGAACTCGCTTTTAGACCCGCTTATTTTGGCGGTATTTTTACCGGGCAGGCCGTTTTTCGCGGTGGAAACGTCGGTAGCTAAAAAGTTTTGGATACGCCCATTCCTCAGCCTCATACGCTACTACACCGTAGACCCTACCAACGCCATGGCCGTTAAAAGTATTATAGACGAAGTTAAAAAAGGCAACAAGGTTGTCGTATTCCCAGAGGGCCGCGTAAGCACCACCGGCGGCGTTATGAAGATACACCCCGGTCTTGCCTTAATAGCTGAGCGCAGCGGGGCCGATATTATACCTATATCTATAGAAGGTTCACAGTATTCCGCGTTTGCCAACCTTGGCACTAATTTAAAAAATAAAGGCAAAACCAAAATCACGGTTAACATTTTACCCGCGCGCAAGCTTAAAATTAACGAAGGTTTAAAAAGCTCCCAGCGCCGCGCCGCCGCCGAAAACGAACTTTATGACATAATGACATACATGAAGTTTAAAAGCAGTAAGACAGACCAGACTATCTTTACCAGCCTCATAGATTCCCGCTACAGAATGGGCTACCGCTTTAAGTTTATGGAAGACATAGGCAGGAAGGAAATTTCCTTTGGTACTGTTATCACAGGCGCCTTTGTGCTGGGTAAAGAGATGAGCAAAAAAACCGCGCCGGGTGAATATGTTGGCGTAATGCTGCCCACTACCAACGCCTGCGCAATAACGTTTTTAGGTTTGCACGCGTTTTCCCGCGTGCCTGCTATGATTAACTTTTCCACAGGTGTTAAAAACGTGTGCGATTCCTGCGCTACGGCGGGTATTAAAACGGTTTATTCAGCTAAAAAGTTTGTGTTGCAGGCTGACATGCAGCCTATGGTAGACGCGCTGCGCGCCAGCGGTGTGGAAGTTATTTATTTGGACGAACTTAAAATAAGTATATTTGCCAAGCTTACGGGTCTGTTGGCTTCATTCTTTCCAAGAATGTATTACGCTTTTAGAAATAATATCGCCAGCCCTAACGACCCCGCGGTACTCCTTTTTACCTCAGGTTCAGAGGGTACGCCTAAGGCGGTCGCGCTCAGCCACAAAAATATTTTGTCTAACGCTTCACAAGTTTCCAGCGTTATTCCGTTTAACTATGACGACAGAATGTTTTGTTGTATGCCGCTGTTCCACTCTTTTGGTTTAACGGGCGGGTTTATGGTGCCGCTTATGTGCGGGTTTAAGGTTTTCTTTTACCCTTCGCCGTTGCACTATCACGTTATCCCACAACTGGTGTATGAGACAAGTTCAACCATACTTTTTGCCACAGATACCTTTTTGGCCGGGTATGCTAAAACCGCGCACCCCTATGACTTTTACAGCGTGCGCTATGTAGCCATAGGCGCCGAGAAATTGAAAGAAGAAAACCTAAATACCTGGGCCCGTAAGTTTGGCATAAGAGTATTAGAACTTTACGGCGCGACGGAAACCTCGCCCGGTATTTCCGTAGCCAGCCCTATGCATTACAATTACGGCAGCGTGGGCAGATTGCTGCCCGGTTTAGAATACCGATTAGACCCTGTGGAAGGTATTGAAGAGGGCGGCCGCCTGGTTGTAAAAGGCGACAACGTAATGTTAGGCTACATTCTTTCTGATAACCCCGGCGTAATACAACCGCCCAAAGACGGCTGGTATGACACCGGCGACATTGTAGATGTGGATGAAGACGGCTTTATTTATATTAAAGGCCGCGCCAAACGCTTTGCTAAAGTGGCGGGCGAAATGGTGCCCATGCTGGCGGTGGAAACACAGCTTTCTAACCTCTGGCCTGAAGCGGGGCACGCCATTATCTCTATCCCAGATGATAAACGCGGCGAGCAGCTGGTGCTTTACACCACGCAGGCCGGGGCCGCGAGGGCCGATATTCTTAAATACTTTAAAGAAAAGGGCCTGCCTGAGCTATTTGTGCCCAAACTGGTAAAAATTATAGACGCTATACCTTTAACAGGTTCGGGTAAAACAAATTATGTTGAATTAACGGAGAAAGCTAAGCAGGAATTTGGCGCTTAACTTTTTTGTTAAGGAGGGTATATGAAAGTAGTATTTTTTAACGTAACAAGCGTTAAGCCGGACCTTAGTATTTTTGACGCTTCTAAGGTAAAAATAGAAATAATACAGACGGAAAAAAGCCCGTTTGAAATTACCGAAAGCGACAATATGTACGACGCCGACGCTATAACGGTATTTGACATGAACAGAAAGTTGGACGCTAAAGAACTGGCTAAATTTCCTAATTTAAAATTTATCGGCTGCCGTTCAACCGGTTATGATAATTTGGATTTGGAATACTGTAAAGCGCATGGTGTGCGTGTGTTTAACGTGCCTAATTACGGTGAAACCACGGTGGCGGAATATACAATAGCCTTAATTCTTGCGCTTACCAGGTTTATAGTGCGCGCTAATAATGATATGAAAAACGGCCTAAAAATTGACTTTAACAATTATATCGGCCGTGACCTTTCCGCCTGGACGCTTGGTGTTATAGGCATGGGCGCCATTGGCAGAAGCGTGGCTAAAAAGGCTATTTCGCTGGGGTTAAAAGTGGTTGCGTATGACCCGTACCCGTCTAAAGATTATGAAATGCTGTTAGGCTTTAAATATGTGTCACTTGAAGAGCTTATAAAAACCTCTGACATAATTTCACTGCACAGCCCGTCTACTAAAGAGAACTACCATTTACTGTGCGAAAAGACTTTCGCTATGATGAAAGACGGCGTTTATATTATTAACACCGCCCGTGGTGATTTGATAGATAACAAAGCGCTTTATGAGGCCTTGCTCAGCGGTAAAGTTGCCGGCGCCGCGCTTGACGTGCTGGAAGACGAGGGGCTTATTATTAAAAAAGATAATCTTGAACAAATAAAAGAAACCAGCCGGGAGGAGCTTATAACATTCTCCGTTAACACCAAACTTATGGACCTTAAAAATGTTATCGTCACCCCGCATATTGCTTTTGATACGCTCGACGCCAGGCAGAGGATTATGAACCAGAGCTGCCATAATGTGCTCTACTATTATAACCCAGACCTGGGCAAACCCAGCGAACCTAAAATATAACTGCAACAACTTAGCCCCGCCATACGGCGGGGCTTATTTCTCTTCGCGTCTCCGGGTGTCGCTCCCTTCTTCGCTTGGTTTTCATCAGCGGTTTAAATTTTCATCGGATTTTGGCGGATTTTCGTTTTTCTTTGCACTCACCGTACGCTTCGCCTTAAGTACTTGTTCGCACAAAGAAAAACGAAAATCCGCTCAAACTCCTGTGAAAATTTTCTTATATAACGGCATTTTTAACAACAAAGATGAATGCTGCTCCACGGCACAAATTTAATTCCTCTCCCTCTTAGGGGAGAGGGGAGGGTGAGGGTGATATACACAAAATATTGTTGTTCATTTATTGTGACAATACGGCTTTGATAAATATATAATAAAAGTAAGGGGATTCTAACTTAAAGGAGCGTTTATGAAGTTTACAAAATGGCAGGGTTTAGGTAATGACTTTGTTGTTATAAATAACCTGGGCGGTGAGCTGCGTGACGCGGCCGAACTGGCCAAAAGAATATGCGACAGGCACTTTGGCATAGGCGCAGACGGCCTTATATTAATAGAAAACAGCGCTCTGGCGGACTTTAAAATGCGCATTATAAACGCCGACGGCACGGAGCCTGAAATGTGCGGCAACGGCCTAAGATGCGCAGCTAAGTTTATAGACGAGTACGACCTGACGGGCAAAACTAAACTAACCATAGAAACTCTTGCCGGTATAATGGAACCTGAGATTTTAAGTGACGGCCTTATACGCGTTAACATGGGCGTGCCCAGGCTAAAACGTTCTGAAATACCCGTGGCGGGTACGGACAGCGAGTCCGCCCAAAACATTGTACTTAACATAGGCGGGCACAGCGTAACGGGCACGGCGGTGTCTATGGGCAACCCGCATTTTGTAATTTTTACCGAACACCTTGAGGACGAGGTTATCCGCGGCGTAGGCCCGCTGGTGGAAGAGCACGAGATGTTCCCCAAAAAAACTAACGTGGAATTTATAAAAATTATAGACCGCAAAAACATACGCATGCGCGTGTGGGAGCGCGGTGTTGGCGTTACGCTTGCCTGCGGCACCGGCGCTTGCGCCAGCGCGGTGGCGTGCATTTTAGCGGGGGAAACTGACAATGAGATAACCGTTAAGCTTGACGGCGGCGGCCTGCTGATTGCCTGGAACGGCGAGGGCCAGCCCATATATATGACCGGCCCCGCCATAGAAGTTTTTACAGGGGAATTTAACTGATGACTAAATTAAATGAAAATTACCAAAAGCTTGAAAACAATTATCTTTTTGCCGCAATAACAAAAAAAGTGGAAGAGTTTAAAGCCGCTAACCCGCAGGCGGACATAATACGCTTAGGCATTGGCGACGTTACTCTGCCATTGCCACACGCATGTATTGAGGCTATGAAGCGTGCTGCCGACGATATGGGCCGTATGGAAACATTTCAAGGTTACGGGCCGTACGAGGGGTACGATTTTTTAAGAAATAAAATCGCGCAGTTTGACTATAAAGAGCGCGGCGTAAATATTGAGGCGGACGAAATTTTTGTAAGCGACGGCGCCAAGAGCGACACCGCCAACTTTCAGGAACTTTTCAGCATAAAAAACACTATCGCCATTACCGACCCTGTGTACCCCGTTTACTTAGACAGCAATGTTATAGCGGGCAGAACGGGCATTGCCAAAAACGGCAAGTACGGCAAAGTTATTTACATGCCGTGTACGGCCAAAAATAATTTTTCGCCGGACTTACCTAAAAAGCACGCCGACATTATTTACCTTTGCAGCCCCAATAACCCCACAGGTACGGCGTTAAGTAAAGACGCTCTTACAGCCTGGGTAAATTACGCCATAGAACATAAAAGCGTAATTATGTATGACTCCGCCTACGAGGCGTTTATACAAGACCCGTCCGTGCCGCGCAGTATTTATGAGATTGAGGGCGCCAAAAAGGTGGTGGTAGAGTTCCGCTCATTTTCAAAAACAGCGGGGTTTACGGGCACACGCTGCGCCTACACCGTTATCCCCAAAGAACTTGTTGTAGAAGTGGAAGACGGCAGCAAAAAAGATTTAAACTCAATGTGGCTAAGACGCCAGGCAACCAAGTTTAACGGCGTACCCTATATAATACAGCGCGGGGCCGAGGCCGTGTATAGCGAAGAGGGGCAAAAAGAAGTTAAGGCCAACATTGCCTACTACCTTGAAAACGCCAAAATTATAAGGGACGGCGTAAGCAAAATTAAGGGCATTAAGGCGTACGGCGGCGTTAACGCGCCGTATATTTGGCTAAAACTGCCTAAGGGCGTAACTTCTTGGCAATTTTTTGATATGCTGTTAGATAAGGCGCATGTTGTGGGTACGCCGGGCTCCGGCTTTGGCCCGCACGGGGAAGGCTACTTCCGCCTTACGGCTTTTAATACAAGAGAAAGAACGCTTGAAGCTGTTGAAAGAATTAAAAATATGACTCTGTAAACAGGAGGACTTATGAAAGGGAAAATGAGGGTAGCGCAATACGGCTGCGGTAAAATGGCCGTATACAGCATGAGATATGTGTATGAGAAAGGGGGGAGATTGTAGCCGCTTTTGACATGAACCCTAAAGTAATAGGTAAAGACATAGGCGACATTATTGGCGGCGGCAAAAAAGGCGTAGTAGTGCAGGACGCTAAAGACGCCGATAAAACGCTTGCCGCGCTTAAGCCTGCGGCCTGCATAATAACAACTACCAGTTTAATAGGGGAAGTGGAAGACGCTTTTGCCGTCTGCGCCAAAAACGGCGTTAACGCTATTTCAACTTGTGAGGAAGCGTTTTTCCCGGGCAACTCTAACCCGGCGGTAACAAAACGCCTGCATGATTTAGCTAAAAAAAATAATTGCACGCTGTGCGGCAGCGGCTACCAGGACGTGTTTTGGGGTAACCTTATAACCACGCTTGCGGGCGCCACGCATACAATTAAAAAGATTAAAGGCAAATCCAGCTACAACGTAGAAGATTACGGCATAGCGCTGGCAAAAGTACACGGCGCGGGGTTAGACTTAGGCGCTTTTGATAAAGAAATAGCTTCCGCAGACAGAATATCAGAGGCTGACAGAAAAAAGATTATAGACAGCGGCAAATTCGCCCCGTCTTATATGTGGAATGTAAACGGCTGGCTGTGCGAGGCCCTTGGCCTTACAATAGTAAGCCAAACGCAAAAGTGCGTACCGCAAACTTATAAGACTGATTTAAAAAGCGAGACGCTTGGCATGACAATAACCGCCGGGCACGCCACTGGTATGTCGGCCGTGGTTACCACAACCACAAAAGAGGGGATAGTGATTGAGGCTGAGTCAATTGGCAAAGTATACGGGCCAGACGAGTTCGACCAAAACGACTGGACGCTGGAGGGCGAGCCTAATACACAGGTAGTAATTAACCGCCCTGCCACGGTGGAGCTTACCTGCGCAACAGTGGTTAACCGCCTGCCTGATTTGATAGCGGCGGAACCAGGTTATACCACAACAGACAAAATGCCCACCCCAAGATACAGATTAAAAATATAAGTGGAGTAAGCCCCGCTCATTCGAGCGGGGCTTGTTTTATGATTTTTTCTATTCCTTATTCCATGGCAATCTAGCTTCCAATTTTGAGCGCTTTTTTATTTTCCAAACCTTGCCGTACGCTTCGCACTAAGTACTGTCTGCGGTCTGGAAAATAAAAAATCACTTCAAAATTGAAAGCGATGTATAAATGAAGCTTATCACACTTCCGTTGTGGGTTCTATTTTTTACGACACTTATTTTATTGTGGTGTATATAAAATCCCCTCGCTCCATCGGGAAAGTGAGTAAAGCCTTGCGACCGTATCAATTGGTATTCCCTCGCCCCACCGGGGGAGAGGGCGTGAGCGTAGCGAGCGGGTGAGGGGGTATTTTTTAGTTATAAAATTTTATTAATTTATAAATATTAGAGAGTACAGTCTGTAGAGGCTTTTGTATATGATATTAGATAAAACCCCCCGCTCATTTGAGCGGGGGGGTTGCTTCGCAAAACTCAGATTTTGAATATTTCGGACTATCCAAAATAAAAGACTTTCAAAATCTAACTTATTGATACGGCCGTCCGGTTGGGCGGCCTTTTGTTTTAAAACTTATTCCTGGCCGAAACCTTCAAAGTTTTTGCCGCCGTGTTCTATAACACAGTTTTTAATTATTAACGAAGCGTTTTCTGCGTTGGTAAGGTTGAGTGTACCGCCTTTAGCCTGGGGGACATCCTCAGCCGCCGTACCTTTGAAATACGTGTCCACGCCTTTATCTATAGCTTCTACATTTGATACTTCAATTTCTTTACCGTCGATTGATAATTTACCTTTAAACATAAGCCACCCCTTTAATAGTTTTTACTTACACCCCTATTATAAAATAATTATTCTGTTTTGTGACATTATTTTTAATATAATTTTTATATGAAAAGATTACTTATAGCAGTTGGCGTTATTTTTGTAATATCCACCCTTTTCTTAGTGGCGCAGATAAGAAGAGTGTTGCCTAAGCAAAGCCTGCCGCAGTCGGTTAAGGCGGAAGACGTTTTTGTGCCCGGGCCGGAAGCTGAGGGCGCAGACGGCAAAAAAACCCCAAAGCGCACGCTTATTTTTGTGCCCGTGCTAAACGCTGTTATGCCAAACGGCGTTAACACCGTGTACGCCGCGCCGTTTCAAATAGCGTGGGAAAATTTAAAAAATAATACGGTTAAAGAAAGTATTTCACTTTACGGCCTGCCAAGAGTAACTGATTTTTTAAACAGAGAAATGAACAGTAAAGACCTTTTGATACCGCCCGCCTACTTTGCCGCCGCGGATTTTAAACAGGAAAACATTGAAAATAAAGTTGCCTCCGCCGCGCGTAAAAATAAAAACCCTTTAGAAAAAGATGATATAGCCGTTACCAACCCGTTAGACATTGTGGCCTATGGCCATATGTTTAGGGATATTAAGTTTGACCCTAATTTTGAGGAGGGTAAAATAACTTTTAACCCGTCGCAAGGTACCCCGTGGGAAGTAAAGGCCTTTGGCATACACAACTATGACCCGCGTGATAACGCGCAGGCCGAAATGGCGGCGCAGGTTGGCGTAAATTATTATAAAGATGATTCCTACATTTTGACTATTAATGACGCAAACACAATAACCTACAACGGCAAAGAATACGGCAACGAGGTTATTTTAGCCATGCTCCCGCGTGAGCGCACGCTTGCCGCAACCGTATGTGTGGCGCTTGACCTTATGAACAAGCCCGAGCCTTTATCCGCCTGGGACCAGTTTTTAGCGCCTGAAATTGCGTTTAACGATACGCAGCACTATAAAGAACTTGAAAGCAGAAAGGTTTTAAATACCAAGTTTATAACGCAAATGCCCGGCTGTGACTGCGCCGGCACAATATGCAATGGCTGTGAAGCTGTTGTGGGCAAAGCGTTACAGACAACAAAGTTTATTTTAAACGCCGAGGGCTCTTCACCTAAGGCCGCTATGGCGTCCGCGCCGTCTGTTACCGTGCCCGAGCAGCAAAAAAATCCTATCTACAGGACAATGTACTTTGACCGCCCTTTTCTTATTATGATGAGGGAGCCGGGGAAGGAGAGGCCGTATTTTGCGATGTGGGTAGACAATACCGAGCCAATGAACAAAATTAAACCTAAATGAGTTAATCCCCCGCCGTTACGGCGGGGGATTTCTTTTTTAATTTTTCTATTCCTTATTCCACGGCTTTCTAGTTTCCAATTTTGAATGAAAACGATGTATAAATGAAGGTGCTACACACTTCCGTTGTGGTTACTATCTTTTTTGAAAGCACTTATAATGTCAAAATAAAAAAAACATACTAAAGTTATAAAAAAATAATAAAATAAATTATATTTTAATTCTACCGATGGGTAGAAAAAAGGGTAAAATTATGACCGATAACAATCAAAAAGAAACCAAAAAATGGTACGCCGCCACGGCGCAGGACGCGCTTAAAGAACTTGGTGCCGACATGGAACACGGCCTGACGGAGGCCGAAGCCGCGGCCCGCCTTACAAAACACGGCGGCAACACTTTGCCGCAGGGTAAAAGAAAAAGCCCCGTACTGCGTTTTTTAGCGCATTTTAACGATGTTCTTATATATGTGCTTATGGTGGCCGCCGTTATCACCGCTTTGCTTGGCCATTATGTAGATACCGCCGTTATAATTCTGGTAGCCGTAGTAAACGCCTGCATAGGCTTTTTTCAGGAAAACAAGGCCGAGAAAGCTATTGAAAGTATAAAGAGTATGCTCTCACCAAAAGCGCAGGTAATAAGAGACGGCGCCAGGCTTGAAATTGACGCGGCCGAACTTACCATCGGCGACATTGTTATTTTATCTGCCGGCGACAAAATACCCGCTGACTTACGTTTGCTGCGCAGTGAAAACCTTAAAATAGAAGAATCCGCCCTTACGGGCGAGTCTCTGGCTGCCAATAAAAAGCCTGATGTTTTGCCAAAAGACACCATGCTTGGCGACCGCAAAAACATGGCGTTTAGCGGCACCAGCGTGCGCTCAGGCAGCGGGTTAGGCGTTGTAACCGCCATAGGTAAAGATACCGAACTTGGCAAAATTAACCAAATGTTGTCCTCTGTAGAAAAGGTTACCACGCCGCTTATCAGGCAAACGGCGCAGTTTGGTACAACCATATCTATAGCCATAGTTGTGATAGCGGTTGTAGTATTTATATTCGGCTACTTTTTTAGAGACTATGAAACCAGCGAGCTTTTGCTTTCCGTAATAGGCTTAGCCATAGCCGCTATACCTGAGGGCCTTACCGCCATACTGTCCATCATACTCGCCCTTGGCGTGCAGACAATGGCTAAACAGAAGGCAATTGTACGCAGTTTACCTTCTGTGGAAACGCTGGGCTCGGTATCGGTAATATGCTCGGACAAAACAGGCACTCTTACCAAAAATGAGATGACTGTGCAGGCTGTGCAAACCAAAGAAAAGTTTTTTGAAGTAACAGGCACAGGTTACGCGCCCGAGGGGGATATTTTATACGAAGGCAATAAAATAGAACAGGTTAAGTTTGAGCAGGACGAAGTGCTGTGCAAACTTATTAACTGTTTTAACGTGTGTAACGATTCCGCCCTCGGCCTTGATAAAGAAGGCCACTGGAGCGTAAAGGGCGACCCTACCGAGGGCGCGCTTATCACGCTTTACCAAAAAGCCAAAATGGAGCACCGCAATACTCCGCGCCTGTCCACAATACCGTTTGATTCCGAATATAAATACATGGCCACTCTTATTAAAGGGGCTAAAGGTAAAAATATTATTTTTATAAAAGGCGCGCCTGACCGTCTGCTTAACATAGCGCAAAAAGATATTACCTCTAAAGGCGAAGAAGCTTTTGACAAAAAATTTTGGGAAGATAAAATAAGCGAGCTTGCCGCCCAAGGCCTGCGCCTTATTGGCGGCGCGTATAAGGTAGTGGATGAAAATGTTGAGCATATACACCACGATGAAATGCACGACGCTACAGAGTCCGGCAAATATGAGGGCGTAATATTCCTAGGTTTGGCCGGCATGATAGACCCGCCCAGAGAAGAAGCCATAGAAGCCATTAAAGTCTGCCACGAGGCCGGCATCACCGTCAAAATGATAACAGGCGACCATGCCGATACAGCCAAAACAATAGGCAAAAACATGGGCATAGGCGACGGCACCAAAGCCCTGCAAGGCAAAGAGCTTGACGCTATGACTGACGAGGAGTTGGAAGAAGCGGTAGAAAAAAATAATATTTTCGCCCGCACCAGCCCAGAAAACAAACTCAAGCTTGTGCAAGCCTTACAAGCCAGAAAAAAGATTTGCGCCATGACGGGCGACGGCGTTAATGACGCGCCCGCCCTTAAAAAGTCCGACGTAGGCATAGCCATGGGCATAAAGGGCACCGACGTTACCAAAGACGCCGCGGAAATTGTGCTGGCCGACGATAACTTTGCCACCATAGTAACGGCGGTAAAAGAAGGCCGCAGAGTGTATGACAACCTTAAAAAGACTATTCTCTTTATATTGCCTACAAACGGCGCGGAAAGTTTTTTAATTATAGCCAGCATACTTTTTGGCACCATGATGCCGCTGAGCCCTGTGCAAATACTGTGGGTTAATATGGTAACATCGGTAACAATATCGCTGGCGTTGGCCTTTGAAGGGGCGGAACCTGGCATTATGAAACGCGGCCCGCGCGACCCCAATACGCCGCTGCTTGGCGGATATTTTATATGGAGGATTATGTTCCTCTCCGTGTTTATAGGCGGCGGTACGCTGTTTATTAATGTAAACCTGCTTGCCGCGGGCGTGGCGGAAGAAGTGGTAAAAACCATTACACTGCAAACCATAGTTATAACGCAGGCGTTCCACTTGTTCAACAGCAAGAGTATACGCAACTTCGCTTTTAATAAAGACTTTTTTAAAAACAAAGCGGTGTTTGGCGTGTGCGTGCTTATGATGATATTGCAGCTTGGCGTTACGTATATACCGTTTATGAATAGTTTGTTTGGCACCGTGCCGCTGCCGCTGGGCGCGTGGAAGTACCCGGTTGTTTTTGGCGTAATTGTTTTTATAATTGTTGAAATAGAAAAAACAATCATGCGCGCGTGGGACCGCAGACAGGCCGCAAAATAAAAAAATCTAAATTTAAGGCGGTCTGAAAAGGCCGCCTTTTTACGTCTAAAAAATAATAATTTCTATTTAGCGGTCTAGTATAAAGGACCTATAGGCAAAATAGGTCTTTTGGCCCTTGTGAGTGTTTTTGCATAAATATAAAATTTAAGAGTACAAAAAGATTTTAAAACAATAATGGAGACTGAACCATGAAGAAGATAATAGCAATAGTAGCATTAGTATGCATGAGCGCGGTTCTTTTAAACGCCGCCCAAAACCAAGAAGTAAAAACCAGAGTTCTTGATTTAACAACAGAAGCTAAGAACTATGAGCACGGCGCTACATATATTTATAATGTAATAAACCGCCATCTTGAATTTAGAAAAAATATTGTCTTTGAAATTCCTTTCAGCGACGCGAATGTGAATTACACAGGTTATGCTGTTTTTGAATTTAAACAAAAAGTCACTACGGACAACAGGTTTATTGAGTTAAAAGTAAAAACTGTTGATACATATGTAGACTTTCCTAAAGCTAAAATTTGGGTAGAAGAAAAAAGCGATTATAATGAAAAGATGGATACGCTTGACGTGTTTTTCCAGTTTAAAGGACAGGCGACGCCCAAGCGCATGAGAATCATGCTCAAAAAATAATTTACCGCTAAATATTTATAAATAAAAACTCCCCGCAAAACTGCGGGGAGTTTTTTTGTAATCTGTTGAACCTCATACGTTTACGCATGATTCCGTAATGCGCTACTTATGAGCGGTCCATTTGTTGTTAAAAAAGAGATATTGTTTTTTGCCGTTCCCTCAGCGAAGCGTGAGGGTCCCAAGCAATTTAGTGTGCGTGGCGTACATAGGTGTTGTTGCCGCGCACGGCACTTATATTTTGGCTACGCCATTGTGCTTTAGACCATCTGCGCTACACCGCGCGATGGAACGGCATTTATTAAACAAATTATATAGTTGCGAAACTGCCTTTAGTAGTTGGCGGTGAAGAGGGGCGGCCCCGCAGCCCCCCGGCATAGCCGGGGGATATTTATTATTGTTAAATAAACAATTACTTATTTATCTTTTTCGTCCAGCTCTTTGTGGCAGAGCCACCAGTCAAGGTACTCATAGCCGCGGGCTTTGGCCGTTTCTTTGCGCTTTTGTATTTCTTCCATCGTTTTAGGCGCGGGTATGATAACATGGTTTTTGCCAAGAATATCATTGTTAGGCCAGTTGGCCGGGGTAGCCACTTTGTAAGTGTCAGTTACCTGCAGGGCTTTTAATACGCGCAGTATTTCTTCCATATTGCGGCCAACTTCCTGCGGGTAGTATAAAATAAGCCTTACTATGCCTTTGTCGTCCACTATAAATACGGCGCGTACTGTTGTTGTGCCTTTGCCCGGGTGTATAAGCCCCAGTTTGGCGGCTACGGCGCCTGTATCGGCTATAATGGGGAAAGTTATATCAACTTTAAAGTTGTCTTTTATCCATTCCACCCACTTTATGTGTGAAAATACCTGGTCAACGCTTAAGCCTATAAGGTCGCAGTTAAGTTTGTTAAACTCCGGCACCAGCTTTTCAAACGCGGCAAACTCCGTAGTGCAGACCGGCGTAAAATCAGACGGATGGCTGAAGAGTATAAACCACTTGCCCGCGTAGTCGCCCGGCAAATTCTTTTCCCCGTGGGTGGTTTGTACTGTCATTTGTGGGAAAGCGTCCCCCAGCAGCGGCATATTTTTTGCTTCACAATTTTCCATATAACCCTCCATAATGTTCTAGAAAAACATCTTAATTTATATTATAATTTTTTAATAACAAAATCATGTTTCTGTTTTTAACGGGCGTAGCCCGGTAATAATAGAAAAATAATTACTTTATATTATCATTATTTAATTATTGGCTACCACCCTCATTTTCTTCCAATTTTGCTACAATATTATTAATAATATGAATTAATATAAATGATTACATTGGCAAATGGTTTGGCGTACTTAATAAGTTACGGATTTTATATATAAAAAACCCCAATAGGATAAGGAAGGGAATATGGCAAAAGATAAAATACTTATCGTCGACGACATAGAAGTAAACCGTGAAATATTAGTTGAGATTCTGCAGAAGGATTATGAGTTAATCCAGGCTAAAGACGGTATAGAAGCTATAGAGAAAGTTATGCATAACGCGCATGACCTGTCTTTAATACTTCTTGACATAATGATGCCTGAAATGGACGGCTATGAAGTGTTGGAAACACTGTCAAGAAGCGGCTATACAAACAAAATACCCGTTATAATAATTACGGCCTCCGGCGGTAATGAGAACGAGGTTAAAGGCCTTGAAGCCGGCGCCGCTGACTATATTACCAAGCCTTTCTACCCCCAGAGCGTGCTTTGCCGCGTAGAAGCGCAGCTTGAGCTTAGAAAGCACAGAAGACACCTTGAAAAACTGGTAAACGCCAACGTTAAAAAAGTTGTTGAAATGCGTGATACAATGGTAGACTTTTTAGCCTCTATCATTGAATACCGCCACGTAGAATCCGGCGCGCACGTTAAAAGAACGCGTTTAATGGCCGAGGCCCTGCTTAAAGGGGTGGCGGCATCTGGCAAGCTGGACAAAGAAATGGCCGGCGTTGATATGGAAACGGTTTCCAAAGCCGTCGCACTGCATGACGTGGGTAAAATAGGCATACCGGACAATATTCTTTTAAAACCGGGCAAGCTGACGGACGAAGAGTTTGAAGTTATTAAAACACACACCACAATAGGCGGGCAGATTGTCAGCCAGATTGAGGGTGTGCACGATGAGTCTTACTTAAAAGCCTGCCGTGAAATATGCCTGTACCACCATGAACGCTGGGACGGCAAAGGTTACCCGGAGGGCAAAGCCGGGGCGGATATACCTTTGGCCGCGCGCGTTATGGCCGTGGTGGACGTTTACGACGCTCTTACAACTGAAAGGGTATATAAACCCGCTTTTTCGCACGAACAATCTGTAGACCTTATTACCAAAGGTTCCGGCACGCAGTTTGACCCTGTGATAGTAGAGGTTTTCTTACAGAACCAGGAAGCGTTTCGTAAAATAGCAACAGACCCTAAGATGAAATAGTTTTACTTTACAGGCAGCAAACAATACAATAGGATGCCTTTATGACCCAACAGAGAAGTTTTTCTGCATTTTTAAAGGAAGTCGGTGTTAAAAAGATCATAGGCACTGTGGCGGTAGGCGTGCTTATTGTATTGTTTGCTGCTTTTGCTAATTCATATATCACGGCCGCAAGGTATATGGATTTTCTGATTTTCTCAGAATCCACAGCCTTTGAAGGCATGCTTTCCGCCTCTTATAAAGATACAAAAGACCTTACCAAAACCCTTACCGAGGTAGAAACAGATTTGGCTGCCTACCCGGTGCCTAAAATGGATAAAAGAACAAAAACAATGTTCTTTATTCTTGAGGATTCCCAGGCGCGGATCATCTATTCCTCCGACAGTGAATTTTTAAAAAAACCCCCGTATAATATTTTAAAAGATAATGTTTTTAACGCCGCTAAAAAAGCTAAGGCAAGCGGTAAGCCGTACACCTTTTTTCACGTTGGCAGAATGGGGGAATTGGACATAACGTCTATTTCCGTTTTTGAGTTTGAAGGGCGGTGGTTTGGCGCCAGAGACATTGTTTCTCTTAAAGATATTTTTACTTTTTCTTCTTTAGCGGCTTTTGTACTTTTTATTATGGGGCTTTTGGTGCTGTTTTTTGGCATATCATTTGTTGTGGGCCCTATGATGGCCGCCTTACAAAAAGACCGGGAGCAAATGTATAACCTGCTTAACAGAACAGGTGTGGGTATAAGGGTAATAGAGCAGAAAACAAAAAATATACTTTATTCTAACGAAAGGCTTAAAGAGGACTTGGGCGCCCTGGCCGCCGCGCCGTGGCAGGCGATATGGAATACAAAGCCTGAATATGATTATATTTGCATGAGCTGCCCGCACGATATAAACAAATATACCGTATACAGTAAAGAATTAGACAAATGGTTTGAGTGTTACCTGTCGCCCATCAAGTTTTCCGATGGCGTAAAAGGCATTATAGAAACCTATATTGATATTACCGAAAGAAAAGCTATTGAAAAGCAGATGCTTATGCAAATAGCTATTATTGAAAACAACAACAGCTTTATAGCTGTTACAGATTTAGACAAAAATGTTATGTATTCCAACCCCGCCGCGTATAAAATGACAGGCTACCCCGCGGACAAACCTTTACCGCGCGAGCAAATTACACCGTCGCGCTGGCTTAAACTGCTGGATGAGGTTGGGCGCCCTACCGCAATAAAAGAAGGTTTTTGGGAGGGTGAAACCGAGATATTGCGCGCGGACGGCAAACTTATTGAAACCTTGCACCGTATAATATCTCTTAAAGACGAGGCCGGCAAAGTGTACGCACTGGCAACTGTGATAGAAGATATAACCGAAAGCAACAGCGCCAAAAGACAATTGCAAATACAGTCCGCAATCAGCACGTCCAGCATTAACGCTATTATATCCATGGATTTAGACGGCAATAATATATATATGAACGACGCCGCTTTCCATATTATGGGGTACGAGCCGGGGGAAGAGTCTTTAAGTACGCTTACCGCTTTTGTGGCGCATTCTAAAGATAACGCCCAAAAAGTAATGGAAGCCGTTAAGAAGGTTGGGCAAACACAGGTTCCTATAAGTTTTGAAAACGACGTTATAAAGAAAGACGGCACTATTGTTAATGTTTTACAGCACGTTTTCCCGGTTAAAGATGAAAAAGGGCGTTCTATAGGCGTAGGTACAATTTTAAATGATATTACCGCGCAAAAGCGCGCGCAACATGAAGTGGCCGAGACTAAGGAACGTTTGGAAATAGCTTTAAACAGCTCTAAAGCGGGCGTATGGGAAATTAATTTTGAGGATAATACTATTAAGTATGACGCTGACTCCGCGCGTATATTTGATTTGGACTATACCCGCAATATCATGCCGCTTGAAGAGGCCTACGGCATATTTCAAGAAATATTAGCCGACGATAAAGGCAGGCATTTTCTTAATTCTTTAACTTCTAAAAAGCTGACGGTGGACTCTTTGTCGCACGAGTTTAAAAAGGTTAAACACCTGGACGGTACTATTACTTATGTTAATTCCTACGGCCACCCTGTTATAAAAAACGGTAAACAGGTGGGCGCCGTGGGTATGTCTATGGATGTTACAGACCGTTTTGAATTAGAAGAAGAATTAAGAGAGGTTAAAAACCGTTTAGAAGCCGCGCTTAGAAGCTCCCAGGCCGGCGTATGGGAATTTGATTATATTAACCGTAAGGTTAATTATGACTCTATGGCGGGCGAATTGTACGGCCTGCCTAAAGAGATAAGCACTGTATCTTTTGACGACCTTGTGGAGATGATTGAAAACACAATGGACGGCAATGGCATAGATATTTGGCTGGATTCTTTAAGATACGGTATGCCAATACCTGACAATTTGGCCAGCAGAGAGTTTAGGATACGCCAGGCCGACGGCTCTTATAAATACGTTGACGTTTTTGGCCACACCTTATACGAAGACGGCAAACTCAGCCGCACGGTGGGCATGACTATGGACGTTACCGCGCGCCATAAGATGGAAAAGGATATTATAGAAGCCAAAGAAGCGGCGGAGGAAGCGAATAAGGCAAAAAGCCAGTTTCTCTCTAACATGAGCCACGAAATCCGCACCCCTATGAACGCTATTATAGGTATGACAAAAATTGCCAAGGCTTCTAACGATGTGTCCAAAATCAGGGAGTTTTTGGGGAAAGTGGAAACCTCGTCGGACCATTTGCTTGATATTATTAACACAATATTAGACCTGTCCAAGATTGATTCCGGCAAGTTTGAGCTTTATAACGAAGAATTTGACCTGGAAAAGACATTGGTTGACCTTATCAGCGTAGTATCGGTTAAGTCTGATGAAAAACACCAGGAGCTTTTTGTAAAAATAGATAACAATGTTCCGCGCACACTGTTTGGCGATTCTACGCGCCTTGCGCAGGTTCTTATGAATTTGCTTTCTAACGCGGTTAAATTCACTCCTGACAGCGGTAACGTACAGCTGGCCGTGACCGCCAAAGGGCGTGAAAGCGATACTGTTGAACTGGAATTTTCTGTTTCGGACACTGGTATAGGTCTTACAAAAGACCAGCTTAAAAATCTCTTCCGCGCGTTTGAACAGGCCGACAGCAGCATTACCAAGCGTTACGGCGGCACAGGGCTTGGTTTGGCTATTTCTAAGAGAATTGTTCACATGATGAATGGTGAAATAGGCGTAGTAAGTGACTATGGCGTGGGAAGCGAGTTTAAATTTAATGTCTTTATTAAGGTAGTTGGCGACGGCAGCGACCATGTGGGCGATATTATATCCAAGCAGGACAGGCGCAAGATAAATATACTTGTGGTGGACGACTCTCACGAAATACTTGAATATATGGAAAATATTCTTGGCGCGCATAACCTGCCGTGCCAGACGGCCGACAGCGGGGAAAAAGCTTTAATTAAGGTAGAGCAGGCCATAAAAGACCAAAAACCGTTTAATATAATCTTTATGGACCTTAAAATGGAAGGTTTGGACGGGCTGGAAACAACTAAAAAAATTAAACAAATACGTGACGATAACTCTGTGGTTATCATGATGTCTATGTATGAGATGGACAAAATAGAGACGGCCGCCAGAAGAGCGGGCATAAGTAAGTTTCTCTCTAAACCTGTGTTCCCTTCTACAATTATTAATACAATTAATGAGATTGTGGGCGGTAACAGCGTAACTAAAAAAACGGTAAAAGAGAAGAAATATAACTTTAACTTCAAGAGCGTTCTTGTTGTTGAGGATATGGAAATTAACCGTGAGATTTTAGCCAATATTTTAGAAAGCAGCAAAGTTAAGGTTGCCATGGCGGAAGACGGCCAGGAGGCCGTTGATATGTTTAAGAAAGACCCTTACGCCTTTGACCTTATACTTATGGACGTGCAGATGCCTAAGATGGACGGTTACACCGCTACCAGGGTAATACGCGGGCTGGACGAAGCGCGCGCTAAAGATATACCCATAATAGCTTTAACCGCTAACGCTTTTAAGGAAGATATAGACGCCGCGCTTAACGCTGGCATGAACGGGCACCTTACCAAGCCTATCGACGAAAATAAGCTGTTTGAAACACTTAACTCTTATTTAGGCGCAAAGGTGGAGGATACTGGCCCGCAATCAATTAATAAAGACGAGGAAGGTAAACAAATGACAAATGAAAACGCTGATTTAACCGGAGTTAACGCTGCCGAAGGGTTAAAAATACTTAATAATAACACCAAGCTTTATGTGCGTTTACTTAGCAGTTTTGTTGACAACGGTTTAGTGCCGGAATTTTTGGCCGCGGTTGAACGTAAGGACGTAAATACCGCCGCGTTAAAAGCACATACGGTAAAAGGCGTAAGCGCTAACCTTAGTCTTGACCTTCTTAACGAATTTTCCGTTAACTTTGACGCGCAGTTAAAGCAGGGTATTATGCCTGATATCAACGGCGACCAGATAAAAGCGTTTAAAGAAGCTTATGATAAAACTATAAACGCAATAAACGCAATTGTCCAAAACCCGGCTTTATTAGATAAATTTAAAAAATAGGCGTTTTTAATATGTTCGCACCCCCGGTATTATACGGGGGTGTTTTTATTGTACAATGTACACTTAAAAGGGGGGGATATGAAAATATTTTATTTTACCGCCACGGGCAACAGTCTTTATATAGCCAAACAGTTTGGGGGGGAGCTTTACTCCATACCACAACTTTTAAAAAGCAATGAGCTTGTGTTTGAAGATGATGTTATAGGCCTGGTATTTCCGTGTTACGGGTTGGCGGCGCCGTATTTAGTGCGGGAATTTATAGCGCGCGCCACGTTAAAAAGCCCCTATATTTTTACTGTTATGACATATGGCAACACTTTTGGCGACTCCGCCGGGTGGTTTAAAGATTTTGCCGCTAAAAACAATGTAAATATTAATTACTGCGACGGTATTTTAATGGTGGACAATTACCTTCCCATGTTCGACATAGCTAAACAAAAGGCGGAAGATAAACATATACCTGCAAACCTTGCCAGAATTTTGGACGATATAAAAGCCGGGAAAAATTATATAAGAAAAGGCGGCCTGGGTGACAAACTGTTTTCTTTTGCCGTGCACACGTATTTGGGGTTTAAGCCGTCCTCCTCGCTTGTTAAAGATTTTTATGTAACGGACAAGTGTAACAGCTGCAAAACATGCGTAAAAGTGTGCCCTAAAGACAATATATGTGTGCCCGAGGGCGGCAAGCCCATATACTCTAACCACTGCGAGTTTTGCCTGGCGTGTATAAATTTGTGCCCGCAGCACGCTATAGAGTTGCCAGTGGAAAAAGACCCCGCCCGCGGACGTTTTAAAAACGAAAATATTAATCTTAAAGAGATTATAGACGCTAATAACTGAAGTCAATTTACATGTAATTAAATCCGCCCCCGTATTTTTGCGGGGGCGGGCGTTAGTCTACAAGTTTAAAACTGTGGTGGTTAACAATCTCATCTTGGTATATGTCCACCCAGTCGTCCAGTTCTTTTAGCAGGGCGGCGGTGGTGTCTGTAAGTGTTTTTTTATCTTTTATTTTATCACGGTATATAATTTCTTTAGCCAGTACGCCCAGGCGGCTTGATATATTAAATATATGTTCAATTTCAGTATTGGCCAGCACGTTGGTCCCGCCGCTTGCCAGGCGGGTTAACTTTTCTTTATCAGCCTGTAGGTTTTTACCGGTGGTATCGTCCATTTTTATATTCTTTTTTATATTGGCGGCGTCCATATTTAGAAATATATCCAGTTCTTCAGGGCTAAACTCATTGGTTTGTGACAGCAGCGTTCTAAGGTTGGCTATTATATTTAATATAGTGTCGTTAATATCGTTAAGCAGGTGGCGCTGTAAAGAATCTTTGAGTTTCTTATTAGACAGATTGTTAAAAACCTCATAGGATATAAACACAAGCGGTATACTCATAAGCCCGGCCGCTATATTTACGTTAAGGTCGTTTAAGGCCGAGTCTTTAAGGTATATACCGCTAAGCGCGTAAATAGTTATGCCAACGGACATTGATATTACATACGGCATTATTCTTATAAAAAAATTTTTCATATAACCCCTGTTTCTGTTTAGTTAACATGATTATAACAATTATCCTGTATGTTAAAAAGCCCCGCGTTTTACGCGGGGCTTTTATGTTTATTTCTTTTTGGATTTTGTTTTGGCTTGCTCATACTGCAGCGTTTTGGTTGTCATATCGGTTACCGCTGACGGGCCAAAATACTGTATGGGGCCCGGGAATATGTAAGATTCCGTCATCGCCCACATGTCTCTGTTTTTAACAAGCTGTTTAAAAGGTTCGCCTTTAAGCTCAACTAACGCTTTTCTGATAACAGGCTTTTCTTTGCCTTTTCTTCTTTCAATGTTCATCATCATTGTTAAAGGTATACCGCCGCATTCCCAGTCTTTAGGGTTTTTAACAAGGTTTTTAACTGATGACAAATAACCTGAGCAGTTGTTCAATGCCAGTACCGCGGCGTTGTAGCCCAGCGCGTAGGTATAGTTGGCGTCAAAGTTAGACGGCGCGCCGCAGCGGCCCTCGTAACCAAAGAAATGCGTTATAGCGGCAAATTTGCCTTTGTATTTGTTAGCTTTTCTCATTTGGGCAAGTTTGGCGTGCAACATTTCAATTAACAGTTTTTCTGTTTCGATAAGCGATACCTGTACGTTGCCGTGCGGGTCTCTGTCCAACATTAACTGTGACGCTATGCCCGCCGGTAATGACTGCATAAGCTTAGAAAGTTTGGGTGAAAGCTTAGTGAAAATAAACTGCTTTTTCTCTTCAATGCCGTGCATTTTGGCAAGCGCGGTTTCGTGGTCGGCCAGCAGGTCGTTAAGGGCGGCTATAAGCTCTTTCATTTCAGGTATAAACTCAATAAGGCCTTCGGGTACAAGTATTACGCCAAAGTCTTTGCCTTTTTCAGAGCGGGCCGCTACAACTTTTGCTAAGGAGTCTATAATCTGCGCCAAGGTCATTTTTTTAGACAGCACTTCCTCGCCTATCATAACAATGTTGGGTTGTGTTTTAAAGCCTACTTCTAAGGTTATGTGTGAGGCGCTTCTGCCCATAAGGCGCACAAAGTGCCAGTATTTCTGGGCGGAGTTAACGTCGCGGCAGATATTGCCGACGAGTTCGGCGTAAATTTTGGTGGCTGTGTCAAAACCGAAGGAGGTTTCGATATGTTCGTTTTTAAGGTCGCCGTCAATTGTTTTGGGTACGCCAACTACGCAGGTTTTTAAATTATGCTGTTTAAAAAACTCCGCTATTACGCCGGCGTTAGTGTTAGAGTCGTCGCCGCCTACTATTATGAAGGCGTCCATTTTATTTTTTAAGATATTGCATTTGGCTGTTTCTAACTGTTCGGGCGTTTCAATTTTGGTTCTGCCTGATTGTATAAGGTCAAAACCGCCGGTGTTTCTGTATTCGGCCATTAAGGCGGGGGTAATTTCTTTAAGCTTATTTTCAAGCACGCCGCCGGGGCCTTTTAAAAAACCGAAAAGCCTGTTTTTGGGGTTAGCTTTTTTAAGACCGTCTAAAATACCGGCTATAACGTTGTGCCCGCCCGGTGCCTGCCCGCCGGAAAGCACTACGGCTACTTTAATAGCGTCTTTGCAGCCTGCTTTGTTATTGCCTTTGATAAAAGAAACTTCGGGCATGCCGTAGGTGTTGGGGAAAATCTTTTTTACTGTAGCTTGGTCCGCTACTGATTTGGTAGCTTTGCCAGCTTTTGCTTTTACGTTTGCGGGGCCGTTTTTTAAGATGTTTGGAAGTACCGGCTTAAATTTAAGTCTTTCTACTTGAAGTTCTGAACAATTTCTTGTCTTACACGCCTTTGCCATAAGTTTCATCTCCTGGGGTTAACATCATTTATATATACATTATATAAATTTTGTATAGAGAAAACTAAGGCAAAAACTACTGCTTTATTTTTTTGTAAGAAAGCGCGGTGGGATACGTTATAAGATAGTCCGCCGGTCTTGCGTTATACGCTTTATTATTTTCCTGCCCTTGCGGGATAATTTTTAATATGGCGGGTTTTTCAAAGTATTCTTTAATTTGCCATTCCACAAAGTTCTCCGCGTCCGCCGGGCCGTTGTAGGTTGTATAATCCTGCGGTTCTAAAACAAAGCGTGTAAAAATGGATTTTGAGTGGTGCCAACTTCCGCCGGAATGCAATACTACGGTAAATTTTTTGTTTCTAAAGTGTTCCTGCGCCATTTGGGTAAGCGTTCTACTGTTATCTTTCCAATCTCTGTAATAAACATGCTGCTGTCCGCCAAAAAATACTGATTTTTGGTTTTTTACCATAGCTTTGGATATAGGCGCAAACATAGCGCGGTTTCTCATGTCAAAACCAAGCTGCTCTTCCAAGCGTACATTTGTGTTTTTTATATACGACACACTCTTGTCATGGTCTAAATCTATAAACCATATTTTAATACCTTCTGCTAAAACTAAGCACATGGTTTCCTCTGGCACATGTATGTCGTTTTTAGAGTACTGTTTGCAATATTCCGTTTTTTCCTGCGGTGACAACGGTTCAAGTCCTGCAGCTATAGCGTCTATTTTATATTGAAACGATTCGTCTTCTTCATAAAAAATATTTATTATAGGGGCACCGGGGTGCTGGCGGTTATATTTCATTATCATTTGCATGGTTTTATAGCGCGGGTAAGGGTATGTATGAATTTCACCAAAAAACACCATGTCATGCGCGGCCAAAATTTTTGAGTAAAAATTAAAAAGTTCTTCATTGTTGGAATAGAATTTAGCGTTTTTATTAAAATAATCTGAAATGTTCTCCGCTGCCATAGTGTACCAAGGCGCGGTATAAGCGGGCGTGGCGGCAGCGGCGGGCGCGTTAAGCTGCGCACGCGCGGCGTCTATTTTTTTATTGGCGTCCTTTATAAAAGACTGGCCAAATGAAGACTGCGCCAATATAAATACAATTAAAATTAAAAAATATTTTTTCATATATAAATTGTAGTTAAAAAGCGTGGTAAATACATGGGCCAAAAGACCTATAATTGTATAGGTCTTTTGGCCGTATTAATGAGGTTATTTATTTGTTTCTTTTTCTGTTTTTAAAGCGGTAGTAGGCTGTGGACAGCAAAATAAACGCGGCCATAAGCCCGCTGATTACAAAGCCCAGCAATCCTATCACGGGGATGCCGTAAAGTTTGGGCGCTATGTCAGCGTGTACCATTATAGAAGAACCTATAATTAAAGACCCCATTGCTATGCCAAACACAAGCGTGCGGCTGGCCTCGTCTATAGTTTGCTGCAGGCCGCCCAGTTTGTGGTGTTCAAACTCTATTTTCATATGGCCTTGTTTGGCTTTGTTTAAAATCTCACGTATGTCGCGCGGGGCGGACTGTATAAGCTTGGCCGTTTCCAACAGCGATATAGCGGCCGTGGCGGCCATGTGCCTGGGGTCCAGGCGGTTACGTATAATGGTTTTAGAAAACTCTTTTATAATAGCCATTGTTTTAAACTCAGGGTCCAGCTGGCGGCCCACGCCCTCAATGGTGATTAAAGACTTTACCATAAAAGAAAAGTTAGCCGGCATTTTAAGTTCAAACTTAGCTATAAGTTCTGTTAAGGCAAGCAAAAGTTCGGCTATATTAACCTCTTCTAAAGGCAGGTCAATGTAACGCTCAATAAGCTTTTGCACGGCGTACTCAATCTCACGCGCTTGGGGGTGGTCTGTGCGGTTAACAATGGTTAGCAGTGTGCTGGTTACCAGGTAAGAGTTGCGGTACATCAACGCTACTATTAATGTGCCCAGGTCGTCCTTTTGCGATTCCATCAGCGTGCCCATCATGCCAAAATCTATAAAGCATATTTGGTTGCCGGGCATTATCATAATATTGCCCGGGTGCGGGTCAGCGTGGAAAAAGCCGTCTATAAAAATTTGTTTTAAAATTATTTGCGCGCCGTTTTTAGCTATTAACTGCCTGTCATAGCCTTCCAGGTTGTCTTCGGCAATTTTGCTTACCTTTACGCCGTCAATAAACTGCATGGTAAGCACGCGCTTGGAGGAATACTCTTTATAGGCACGCATGGCGTAAACGCGTTCGTCGCTTTCAAAGTTTTTGTGAAAGCGTTCTATATTAAACCTTTCACGGTTAAAGTCCAGTTCTTCTTTAATGTGTTCGTCAAACTCGTTAATAAGGCCGGTGGGGTTAAAGTATTTGGCCTCGGCAATATTATCTTCTATTAACTGCGCAAGGCTGTGCAAAATTTCTACGTCCACCTCAACTGTTTTTTCTATATTTGGGCGCTGCACTTTAACGGCCACTTTTGTACCGTCAGGCAGCTGCGCCTGGTGCACCTGCGATATTGAGGCGGCGGCAACCGGCTTTTTATGAAAGTGTTTAAAGTTGGCGTTAAGCGGGGCTTTAAGCTCGTCTTCTATTATTTTTACCGCTTCTTCGTAATCAAACGGGGGGACGGTGTCTTGCAGTTTTTCTAGTTCTTTAATTAACGGCAGCGGCACAATGTCGGGGCGGTTGCTAAGCATTTGGCCTAACTTTACAAATGTCGGCCCCAGTTCCTCAAGCGCCATGCGTATATCTTCCCATTTGCTAAATTGGTAAATAGGTTTGTCTTCTTTATGAGGGAGTAAGTTTTTTACTATAGGGAATTTATCCGCCAGCTCTAGCGAGCGCACAATATCGCCCATGCCGTACTTTACAAGCACGCTTAAAATTTCGCTGTAACGCTGAGTGTGGCGGATAGTTTTAGACACAATTCCCATTTTAATTTCCTTTAATCAATTATTTCTTTTTAGCCGGTTTTTTGCTAAGTTGCGCTTTAAGCTTTTTAATTTCGTTTTTAAGCTGGTCGGCTTCTTTTTTGCTTACGTAGCCCATTTTAGAGGCTGTTTGTTTAACGGTGGCGTCAATTTGTTTGGCCAATTCTTTTTTAGCGTCCTCGGCGTGTTTAACGGCGCTTGCAACAAACGCTTTGCCCTCTTTGGCGTCCATTTTGCTGTCTTTGGCAATTTGCTTTGCCAGCTGCTCTACTTTGGCTTTGCCTTTTAAGGCCATGCCAATACCTGCGTAAAACATATTTTCAAGGTTTTTCATGTTAGCGTCCCCCTTTAATTTAGGTTATACATCCAATATATCAAAAACAAACTTAAATATCAGTATTTTTAATAAAGTATAATTAAGGTACTGTAGTTAAAGGAGCCTGAAAATGGATAATGAAATACTTGAGCAGCTTAAAACAATAAACACGCAGTTAGAAAAAATAACAAAACTGTTGGAAGAAAAGAAATCTTTCGGGCATAGAAAAGGCGGCTTTGGCGATAAAAAACCCTTTGGCGACAGAAAACCTTTCGGTGATAGAAAACCCTTCGGCCGCGGCCGTGACGATGACCGCCCCCGTTTTAGCAAGACAGAACGTTTTAACGCAGACGGCTCACCCAGAATAGTGGCCGACGGGCGCGGCGGTTCGGGCTTTCGCGGCAAAAAAAGAGATTTTTAATTTAAGCGCAAAACCTTGCGCGGGCAGCAAACCTACACACCATGCGCAAAATAATACATATAGATATGGACGCGTTTTTCGCGTCCATAGAACAACGTGATAACCCGGCCTTACGCGGCAAACCCGTCGCTGTGGGTTACCCTGGCGTGCGCGGCGTTGTGGCCGCCGCCAGTTACGAGGCCCGCAAATACGGCGTACATTCCGCCATGGCTTCTAAGACGGCTATGGCCAAATGCCCCGGTCTTATTTTTGTACCCTCCCGCTTTGACGTTTACAAAGAAGTTTCCGCCCAAATAAGAGATATTTTTCTTGATTATACTGACCTTGTGGAACCCCTTTCCTTAGACGAGGCGTACCTTGACGTTACCGTAAATAAAAAGGGCAACCCCTCGGCCACGCTAATAGCAAAAGAAATTAAAAAACGTATTAAAGAGGTTACCGGGCTTACGGCCTCGGCCGGTGTATCTATAAATAAATTTCTTGCCAAAATAGCGTCAGACCAAAACAAGCCCGACGGTATTTACGTAATAACGCACAAAACGGCCGAGAAATTTACCGAGAGCCTTAAGATAGAACGCTTTTGGGGTGTAGGCAAAGTAACGGCTGAAAAAATGCGCGGCCTTGGCATAAAAACAGGTAAAGACTTAAAACGTATGACGGAAGCTGACCTGGTAAAACATTTTGGCAAAGCGGGGCACACCTATTACCTTAATGCCCGCGCCATAGACAACCGCGACGTAGAGCCCGACCGTGTACGTAAATCAATAGGCGCGGAGACAACTTACCTTACCGATATCCACGACATGGCCGAGTTGGAAGACCAAATAAAAGAAATTGCCCCAGAGGTCTGGCGCCGCGCCGCTAAACGTGACTTTGAGGCGCGTACAATCACACTCAAAATAAAATTTGCTGATTTTAAGCAGATTACCCGCCGTAAAACCCCGGGGGGATATATATTAAAGTATGAATCTTTTCTAAATACCGCCCTTGAACTATTGCACACGCCCGGTCTGGCGGCAGAGGTTAAGGCTAAAGGCGTGCGCCTTGCCGGTCTTAGCCTGGGCAACTCCGGCACGCAGGAGCAAAGCAAAAGCAACCAGCTGCAGTTTGATTTTGGCCTTTAGACCATATTGTGTTTTGTTACGTTAAGAGGTATCATTTAAGAAACGATAAAACAGGATGAGATATGCCTTTGGATAAAGCAAAGTATCACGGGTTTTCTGTAGTAATAATAATTTTTGGTCTGCTGTTCTTTTTAGGCAGCGGTTTTTTTGTGTATATGTCGCTCTCTCCTATGACGGTGGATTGTAAGTTTAACGGGCCTGCGGCAAAGTGCGTTAAGTATGATAATTTCTTTTATAAAAAAGAAATGATTAATGTTCGTACCACACGCCTTGAAGAAAATTACCGCAAAGGCAAGCACGTTTACACAATAGCTTTTGTTGCAGAGCATGGCGCGGTTTACGGGGCGGACGGCGGCGGCAATATAGGAGTAGGGCAAATTAGAGAGGCAGAGGCGCAGCTTAAAAAATTATTTGCCGCTAAAGAAGATTTTGTTTTTAAGTACAGAAACACTGCCTTAACATGGTTTGGCATGGTTTTTGTTTTAATAGGTTTTTTTATTACTGTGTTTGGGTTGTGGATATTTTTCTACGGTAATAAAAAGCCGCAGCCGCAAATAGCGGGCGGAGACAGCGCCGCAGCGCCCGATGACGACACTCCTGAAAATTCCGTAAAATCCACTATAAAACATTATTACGTGCTTAAGTACGCGCCCGCCAGGCTTACGCTTGGCAAACCCGCCGCCGCTAAAATAGCCGGGCTTGTGGCTATAACATTTTTGTTTTTTATTGCCTTTTTGTTTGGGCGTATAGTGGGTAGTATTATTGGCGTGATTAGCGTAATATTATTTATCAAAACGCTTTTTAATAAATATGATCTTATAGATATTGATAAGGTAAGCGGTAAAATAATATTCTACCCGCTTGACGGAAAAACCAAATATGCCGATGAATATAAAATAAATGAAATTGAGTCTATTGATTTTTACGAGGCGGACAAAGAAACCGCGTTTAACGCTTTTTCTGACTACATTAAAGAGTTTTGCATAAGAAAAGGCTGTGGTACGCCAGGCTCTTTAAAACTGCAGACGCGCGCGGTTAATGCCGGCGTATCTAATGAAGAACACGACGGCAGCTACTTGGCAGTTAAAATAAGAAACCATAACCCGGTTTACCTGCAAACTTCTGTCTGGCTTGTAAAGCCGGACGACATAGCGGAGCTGCGTAAATTTATATCAGAAAGATAAAGTTTTTGTTTTAATAATTTGCAAAGGCCCTCTTATTAAGTGGGCCTTTTTTACCGACGGTCAGCCCGCCTAATTATGCTAAAATAGCATTTAGACACTTGGAGACTTTATGCAAAATTCTTTAAAAATAGGTTTTTGGGGCCTTACAGGCCTGGTAATAAGCGCTATGATAGGCTCTGGCGTATTCGCGCTGCCGCAAAATATGGCGGTGGGGGCGGGGGTTGGCGCTATATGTATAGCGTGGCTGATAACCGCTGTAGGTATGTTCTTTTTAGCAAATACACTTAGGGTGCTGTCCATTGTGCGCCCGGAGGCGGCGGTAAGCGGTATTTATATTTACGCTAAAGAGGGGTTTGGTAATACCGCGGGCTTTTTTACGGCGTGGGGGTACTGGGTGTCAAACGTGTTTGCTATTTCTGCTTTTGCTACTGTGCTGACAGAATCTCTTAATTACTTTTTTCCGCCGTATTTTAAAGGCGGCAATACTATTTACGCTTTACTTACCGCAAGTTTAGTTATATGGGGTTTTTATTTTTTAATACTGCGCGGTATTAAAAAGACGGCCGCCATTAACCTAGTTGGCACATGCTGTAAGCTGGTGCCGTTGTTTTTCTTTATGGCGGCGGTGTTTGTAGCGTTTAATTTTGACACGCTTAAAACCGCTTTTGTTAACAGTTTTTCTTCTATGGCGGTGGGTGGCGTGCCGCTGATGGCGCAAATAAGAAACACCATGATAATAACTTTGTGGACATTTATAGGCATAGAAGCCGCTATAGTTTTATCTTCAAAAGTACGTGAGCAAAAGCAAATTGCCCGCGCTATTTTGTCCGCTTTTTTACTGTGCATAATTATGTATATCATTGTTTCCGTTCTGCCCTTTGGCATACTTACCAGAGAGCAAATAGCCGCCATGCCCAACCCGTCCACGGCGGGCATTTTGGAGCACATTATAGGCCCCGCCGGCGCGGTGCTTATGAACGTGGGTATGATAGTATCCGTATTGTTTGCCACTCTTTCTATGATAACCATTACGGCCGAGGTCCCCTTTGCCGCCGCTAAAGAAAAGTCTTTCCCCAAAATATTTACTAAAGAAAATAAAAACGGCGTGCCAGGCTTCTCGCTTTTATTTACGGTATGCGCCGTGCAGCTGGCGCTGTTTATAGGGTTTTTTATGGAGAACGCCTTTCATACGCTTCTTACCATAACGGCTGTAATGGTAATGCCTGTTTATTTTATAACGGCGTTGTACCTGGTAAAGCTGGCAAGCCCCAAGCGTTTTCCCACGGGTAAAGGCGTGGCCATAAAAACAGCTTTTTTTACCGGGGCGCTGGGCACGGCGTACGCGGTGTGGCTGGTATACGCGGCCAATTTAAAATATTTATTGCTTGCCGTAATTTTCTTTTTACTGGGCGCGCCGTTTCTAATAATGTCCCGCCGACAGAAAAAAGTATTAGATTGATAAATAAAAAAGCCCGCTCTTTTGAGCGGGCTTTTTTGCAAGCAAAAAATAAATTTTGAAAGTTTTGATTTTATCAAAACTACAACGTATCAAAATTTTTCTTATTGATACGGCCGTGCGGTTGCGCGGCCTTTTTTGCAAGAGTTGTTTAACTTAACGATAGTCAAATTCTTTGAATATCATTGTGGCTTTTGCGCCGTTTGCGTCAACGGTGCTAAGTTTAAGCTGGCCTTTTTTTACTTCCCATTTGTTTGCCTTTTCCATAAGCTGGAAATATTGGTGTTCACTTAAGCCGTTAGGCACTTTTATGCCCATCATCATTGTGCTGGCAAAGTGTTTGAACGCTATAGCGTTGTTTTCACCCAGTGTAAAAGGGCCGTTGTATCTGTTAGGCGCGGCTTTACCGTTTACGCGTTCTTTATCAAACTGCAAGGTATAGATGTCTTTAAAAAACTCATCTTGCCCTAAAGCGGCGTGTGAATATGTGGCTTTGCCGGCGCTGTTAAGCACCTGGGAAAGCTGCCATACTTTACCGTTAACGTCTGTTGTAAAATCGGCCTTAGCTGCTGTGGTAGCGCAAGCTGCCAGTAAAATGCTGCAGGCCGCTACGGCTACTGTTAATATACTTATTTTTTTTGTGTTCATATTATTCACCCCTTATTGGTTATTGTGATAAATACATTATATAACTTTAATAAATATAAAGCCAAAAAGCCCGCTCATATAAGCGGGCTTTTTTGTTTTTACGAAGTGTATTAGAAAGCGTATTTTGCGCTTAAACCTATCATCTGGCTGCGGGCGCCCTCGTACTTGGCGGGGTTGCCGTGCTCTGTGGTGCCGGTTAAGTCGCTTACGTACATGTAGGAGTAAGATACGTCTATCCCCCAGGTGTCAGTGCTGTAGCCTACGCCTGTGCTAAAGATATGGCGGTCGTCAGCGGGGACCATGGTGTCCATGTACTTGGGGTTGATGGGGGACTCGTCGTATACATAACCAAGGCGTACGTCCCAGTTTTTTGTTAAAGAGTATTCCGCGCCGAAGGAAAGGCGGTAAACGTCTTTGTAATATTTGTATTCGTTAGAAAATCCTTTGGAAAGGTCGTCATAGTCTAACTTAAGCTGTTTGTAAGAACTCCAAAAAACACCTGTAATACCGGCTTCCATAGTTACTTTATCAGACGGGGTGAAAGAGATGCCAAACGCCAATTGGTCAGGCAGGGCAAGGGCGGCTGTGGCGTCGCCCGTAGCGGGGGAATAAACGCCGTGGCCTTTAAGTTCACCGCTGGCTAAGTGCCTTGTTTTGGTGCGGTAGGTAAGCGCGGCGGCCCATTTTTCGGCCCAGTTGGGGGCGTAGTAAATGCCAAAGTTTGCGCCCCAGGTTATAGAGTCGCCTTCAATTTCTATTTTGTTAGCGCCGCCGGGGCCCTTTTCTTCAACAAGGCTGGCGTACATAATTTCCAGCCCGCCCGCTAAAGAAAGCTCGTCCGTTATTTTTGACGCCATAACAGGGTTGAGTGAGTAGGTTACAAGGTCCATTCTGTAAGACTGCCTTTCCGCTATAGCGGGTGTCCAGTTGCCGTAGTTTTTATATTTGCCGCCCAGGCCAAAACGGGGGAACAGGCCTATACCTAAAAATATATGCTCCCTCATTTGTTGGGTGTAGTAGAAGGTAGGCAGATAGAAAACGCCTGTTTCCAAATCTCTTTTTTGGCCGGAAATAGAGGTAGAACCCTCTACTATAACCGCCGTTATGCCCGCCTGTATGTGCGAGCCCGGCAGCTTGGTAATAAGCGCGGGGTTAGTGGCTATAGAGGCAGGCTCGGCTTTGTTTGCCAATACTGCCCCGCCCATGGCGTTGCCTCTGGCACTAAACTCATACAACGCAAAGCCCGCGGCGTTTAAAAAAACCGCGTGCATGCACAGCGCTGTTGCCAGCGCCGCTTTTTTAAATGTTTTTATGTTCATAATTATCCTTATAGTTTTAGTAATACTGTAATACTGCGCCTTACTTACAGCTTGTGGCTGTATAGGGCGGGCCGCCGCCTTTTGGCAGCGCTTAGACGTATACTTTTAGGATAATAACTAAGCGGGGGTATAAAACGCTTTTAGGAAGTTAAGCTCTTCCAACAAGGAAATCTTTGCTAAGTTATCCTTAATGGCGGAGTTTAAGATAACCGTGCTTTTGGGCGCCAGTTTCTTTTTGGAGGATAAATACGGGAAAAAGTATGCCAGCACCTTTTTTATTATAAAAGGCAGCAGCATTACAATAAGACTGATTATAGTTAGTAAAATAGCTTCCATGTATTAGCTCCACTTTTTATTATAACAAAATGGGGGGAATTTACAGCCTTATAATTTTTGTTTATTTTTGAAATATGTTTTTTAAAGTGGTAAAATATATACAGCCAGTTGTTTTTGGCTTCTCATCTGTTACCCGGCAAATGTGCATAGTGTTCGTCACAAGTGCTAAGGTGTGTTGTGCACACCGCTTACGGGAATTTACACACTAAACTGAAGTGAAATGAACTCTAATAAAAATACGCATTCAAACGTTGCTATTAAAAAAGCGGCCAAGATGCCTTTCTTTATTTCAGGCTTCTTAACTGCCGCCTGGGCGCCGCTGGTGCCTTACGCTAAAAACCGCTTGCAGCTTGACGAGGCCTCTTTAGGCTTGCTCTTATTATGTTTGGGGGCGGGTTCTATATCGGCAATGTCTTTTACCGGGGTATTTACGGGTAAGTACGGCTGCCGTAAGGTTATTATATGCGCGGGAGCGACAGGCCTTAGTATGCTTGTGCTGCTGTCTTTTGTGCCTTACTTATACGCTATGGCTTTGATATTGTTTATATTTGGCGCGGCGGTAGGTATACTTGACGTTGCGCAAAATATTCACGCTTCGCAGGTTGAAAAACTGGTTAAAAAACCGCTAATGTCAGGCTTTCACAGTTTTTACAGTATTGGCAGTTTTTCGGGCGCGATAGGCCTGAGCCTGCTATTGGCGTTTGGCCTGCTGCCGTTTTGGGCGGCTGTCTGCATTGCCATGTGCGTGTGCGCGGGGCTGTTGCTTTTCGCGCCTAAACTGTTGGCGGATAAAGGCACAGGCGGAAAAAAAGCGGCTTTCGCTTTTCCTACCAGAATGGTGTTGCTGCTTGGCACTATGTGCTTTATCTTGTTTTTGATGGAAGGCGCGCTGCTGGACTGGAGCGCGATTTATCTTTCCACCATAAGCAAAATGGATATACGCTTTGCGGGTATGGGGTACGGCTTATTTGCGATAGCGACTACAGCGACCCGCTTTATGGGCGACCGTTTTATGGCTAAACATAAAAACCTTATACTTATGGGCGGCAGCGTTTTAGCATGCTGCGGGTTGCTGTTGGTAGTATTTGTGCCCGCGCCCGCGGCGGGGCTGGCCGGGTTTGCGGCAATAGGCGTAGGAGCGGCAAATATTATACCTGTGTTATTTTCAGAAGCTGGCAGGCAGAAAGCTATGCCTGTGTCTATGGCTATATCGGTGGTGTCTATGATGGGTTACAGCGGTATTTTAGCGGGCCCGGCGCTGATAGGCTTTGTTTCGCACTCAATCAGCTTACAAGGCGCGTTTTTACTGTTGGCGCTTATGATACTGCCGGTAGGCTTTATACTTAAACTATTGTTTAATAAGCCGCAGGCGGCACAGGAAGTTGTTGACCCTGAAGAGATTTTACAGGCGCCTTAAGCTTAAATTAAAAAGCCCGCCGTTAATGGAGGGCTTTTTAATTTTAGAAGTAAAACCTTATTTGCACCGCACCGCTAAAGCCCTCAAGGTCAAGCCTTGTATCTGTAGATATTTCTCTTTTTACTTTACTGTCAAAATCTATATTGGGCGCAAAGTTATACCTGCCGTCTATCCCCCAACCTAAAACATCTGTTACGCGCCACTCAACGCCTGCGTTAAGGTGTAAAAAAGCTTTATTTTTTTTAATTGAATCATCAAACGAGGGGGCGCCCGGAGTAGTAGAGTCATATTTGGCAAAAAGTAAAGAAAGCCCCGCCCCGCCGTAAGCGTTTATATATTTTGAAAAATTGTATTTATAGTACGCGCTCAGCGGTACGGTTACGCTTTGTATTTTAAACGTAAATTCCCTGCCGGGGACAACTTCTGCGTAGGTTTCGTCTTTTTTTATGCTGTCCACGCCTATCTTTAAGCCTATAAAACTATTGTTATTAAGCGCGTACTCGTAAAATACTTCCGCGCCATAAAGAAACTTAGAAGTGTTTACAGATGACGGATAACTGCGCGCGTCTATGGCGCGGTAAAGATTGTTAAAATTTGTATCTTTTTGCGCCGCGCCCAGCCTTATGCCCAGGCCGTACTGGTCTGCGGCCGCGCATAAGGGTAACAAAACTACTGCCAGTAATGCTGTAATTATTTTTTTCATAGAGATATTATAACAAGTCTTATTGTTTAGTTGAAATCTATAATTTTCATTTTTGTTTAACACAGTTTTAAAAGTAAATATATTATAAAATTAACTTATGGAGGGGAAACATATGTTAAAAATATTTAAACTTATTGTGGCGGCGCTTTTAATTGTAGGCGCGATTGCATGCGCTAGAAAAGAAATGCCCGCGAAAGAAAAAGAAACCCCGGCAAAACAGCAAATTGCTAATACACAGGAGAACAAAATGTACGTAAATTTAAAAACCAGTAAAGGCGATATAGTTATTGAACTTGACGCTAAAAACGCCCCTAAAACAGTGGAAAACTTTGTCAAATATGTTAAAGACGGACACTACGACGGCACCATCTTTCACCGTGTTATAAAAGATTTTATGGTGCAGGGCGGCGGTATGGACGCCGGTATGCGCGAACGCAAAACCCGCGCCCCTATAATGAACGAGGCTAACAACGGTCTGGATAATAACAAATACACAATAGCTATGGCCCGCACCTCTGACCCGGACTCCGCCTCCGCCCAGTTCTTTATCAATACCAATAATAATGATTTCCTTAACTTTAAAGCGCCCACCACACAAGGCTGGGGCTACGCTGTGTTTGGTAAAGTTGTAAGCGGGCAGAAAGTTGTTGACGCTATGCAAGCGGTTCTCACCGGCAGAAAAGGCTATCACGACGATGTGCCCGTAGAAGCCATTGTAATTGAAAAGGCGGAAGTGCTGGAAAATTACAAACCCGCAGCAAAGTAAGTTTTATAAAAAAGATTAACATTATAAAAGCCCGCTTAAAATAAGCGTGCTTTTGTCTAAAATGCTTCCCCGTACTTTAGAAATTTAAGGGGTATTTTTGCCTGTTATTTCTTTGGATTAGAAACTTTTTTCGCCCATATCAAACTACATGTGTTACAGCGGTATGTAAATTTGTTTTTCCCTGTTTGCTCAGGGGAAATGGTTTTATTGCACTTTTTGCAGGTATCTGTTGGAAGGCTCATTGTTGTTTAAACTCCTATGTGTGGATGATATATGCGGGGAAAGTTTTTCCTGCATATGGACAAAGATTATTTATTGCCATTTTTCATATATAAAGTATATATTTTTTTGTTTGATTATATACTAAAAGTAGGATTTAGCGTGGCTTTTAAACAATACTTCTACCACATTTTACGCCACGCTTTGCACTCTAGAGTGCTTTAGAATAGACTATCGGTTTACGTCTTAAATAATACCCTCCTTCTGCTTCATAATTTTTATGCATATCTTGAGCTATAGGCCATTTTCATTTTTTGTGTTCACAAATAAAGTAAACTAATAGTTTACTTTTATATACTAATGGTATATAATATTATCATGAACACACTAAAAATAAAAAAAACAGCGCTAAGCACAGTTTTATGTTTAGCTATAGCTGCAGTTAATGCTAATGCTTTTTCTGCCGGGGCGGGGGATATTTCCAATACAGTCCGTATAATAATGAAAGTTATAATTTTTACCCCATTCCGGTAGTTAAATATGATTCAAAATATTTATACTTAAACAGCCCTTACGCGGGGGTTCATATTTTTAAGACAGAAGGCTTTGAGTTAAACCTGCAGGGTGAATACACTACCTTAAATTTTAAGGCTAAAGACCACAACTCAAATATGCGTTATTTAGATAACAGATACGCTGCAATAACAGCGGGGCTGGAAAGTATTGCGTGGGGAAAATACGGTATAGTTAAGCTCAATGTTTCGGCAGATGCATTGGGCAACTCCGGCTTTCAGGGCAAAGCTTCTTATATGCTTATGCAAAATATCGGCAAAAGTATAGTTATATTTCCGGAGGCGGGGCTTAGATACTACTCAAACAAGCACAACCGTTATTTTTTTGGTGTTTCGCAGGAGGAAAGCCTAAATACAGGCTTTAACCAATATTCACCTTCTGCCTCCATAACTCCTTATGTTGGTGTGTCGGCTGTTGTCTCTATTAATAAAAATGTAAAATCCGTATTAATGGGGCACTACGGGATACTTCCTTCAAAAATTAAGGACAGCCCGATAGTGGACAAAGATAAAGAATTAAGTTTTTATATAAATTTAACATATGAGTTTTAAGGATAAATATGACAAAACAAAAAATTAGAGAAGCAAAAAGAAATGTTGTTATTGAAAGTATTATAGATATTGCGCAAACGCTTTTTTTCTCAAAAGGCTATGAGGCAACCACTATTGATGAAATAGCAGCGCACACAAACCTGACAAAAAAGACAATATACACATATCTTGACAGCAAAGAAGAGATTTATGACAGAGTGGCAATGCGCGGTTATAAAAAACTGCATGAATATTTGCTGGGTATTGAAAATAAAAATAAAGACCCGCAAAAGGAACTGGTTGATTTTTTTGAAAAAGCATTTGAGTTTGCGCAAAAGCATGCAGGGTATACGCAAATAATAACGCAATACCATGTTCGTATAAATAATAAAATTTTGGACAATCCTTCGTATAAAATTATAAATGATATGGATAATGACATTTTTAACATATTGGAAAATGTGCTTGCAAAAGGCGTTAAGCAGGGGGTGTTTAAAAATAATCTTGATATTAAAATAACATCAGCTTATTTTACGTCGCTTTATATGGGTACGCTTGATATGGTTTATAATAAAGCGCACTACCTTAAAAGCAGAAAGGTAACCCCCAAACAACTTATTGCCAAAAGTATAGAGTTGGCTGTATCCTCGGTCAAAAGAGATGGGATATGAAATTTAAATATATATCCGCCCTGGTTTTAGCTGTATTTATTTTTGCCTGCAAAGATATTGCGATAGAAAAAGACCTCAAAACTGCACAGAATTTAAATGAAGATTTAAAAAATGTTCTCTACTACGCGTCCTTAGCGCCAAGCGGGCATAATACGCAAATGTGGCAGGTTGTTGTTAACGATAATGAATGGCTGGTAAAGTTGGATTCTTCGCGCCTTTTAAAAGAAGTGGACCCGCAAGGCCGGGAATCGTTAATATCAATAGGCACTTTTATTGAAAACATGCGCTTAGCATTTAACGCATATGGATATAAAACAGATTTACTAATCAGCAATGGTCCTTTTGATATTATTGCAAACCCCGTTATAGCACAAATAAAATTTGAGGAATACAACACACTTTTACCAAATAAAGAAATGCTGGAAATAATGGAAAAACGCCATACAGATAAGCGTAATTTTCTTCCCGTTGCGGTGGATAATGATATTGTCGCCTCTCTTAAAAACGAGTTTAGCGGAAATTTGTTGTATTTCCCCAAAGGAAGCAGAGAATATAAATATATTAAAGAAAACACTTATAAAGCAAATGAGACGCAAATGTTTTCAACAAATAAAGCGGACGAACTTGCAAAGTGGCTTAGATTTTCAAATAAAGAAGCTGTTGCTTTGGCAGACGGCCTTCCCGCGGAACAATTGGGAATTAAAGGCGTTAAAAAGTTTTTTTACTATCTTATTATGAATAGAGAAAAAGCTAAAAGCAAAAAATTTGCTGAACAAGGCTTAAAAATGACGGCTGAAAAACTTGAAAATTGCGCGGGTTTCTTTGTTATCTTAGGCGGTGATACGGATACAGAGTTTGTGCGCGCTGGTATAAGAATGGAATCGTTTTGGCTTAAAGCCACCCAAGCAGGCGTCTCTCTTCATCCCATGAGCCAAATATTGGAAGAAGATGGATATAAAGAAAAATTAGAAAATGAGTTGAATGCAAACACACCTGTACAAATGGTATTTCGTGCGGGGTATGTAAAAAATTATGGTAAAAACAATAAAATCAGAAGGCCGATAAAGCAATTTATTGTTTACTAAAAAACAGAAAAAAGCAAATTAAGAAACAGGGTGAAAAAGCCCGCTTAATATAAGAGGGCTTTTATCTTTTAAAATGACTCCCACGTATGAGTATGATACAAAAGAACCATGCTTTCGAAGTAATGTTCTTTCACATGCTCAAGGGCCCCGTGGATAAATTAAGCAGCCTTGTTACGTATGCCTGCGGGCCTTGTATAGCATTGCTAAAGAACAAATTTATGCTAAAATAATTACATGAAAAAAGGCTTCACATTAATAGAGTTATTGGTAGTTGTTTTAATTATAGGAGTGCTTGCAGCTATAGCGGTTCCGCAATACCAAAAGAGTGTATGGAAGAGTAAGGCGGTACAATTGCGGACTCTTAGCACCCAACTGGCCCAATCAAGGGAAAGATATTTTCTGGGAGCAGGAAAACACGCCACAAGTTTTGATGATATAGATGTTTCGTTCCCATCGCTTACCAATGTTGGTACAGTTAAGGCGGGCGCAGGATTAAACACGCTTGCCGCGTATAACGATGATATTGAACTTATTTTTATGACTTATGGTAATTCAAAATATCTTTCTATGGCTTTGTTTAAAACGGGTCCTTATAAAGGATCGGGCTTTGGTTACTCCCATATAGACCATCAAAATGTGTGTGTAAATGGTTCCGGGAACTATTGTATAAAAGTTCAAGGATTGAAATATAACAGAATTAATAACTGGACCGGCACGGGATTGATAGCTTATCCTATTTAGCTTTTATATTTAAGATGCATCCAAAAAAAGCCCGTTCTTTTTAGAACGGGCTTTTCTCTTTTGAAATGGCTCCCTCTGCTTCAGAAATTTTATGAGTACCTTGAGAGAGGCTAAGTTAGAATTCCCCACGTAACATTTGTTCTAGGCGGGCATTGACCTCGTTATTTTTGTTTGCTGATCTCGCTGCATTATTTATTGCTTTCCAATATTCCTGAGATAAAAAGATGGCAATATCTCGTGCCTCTGTGAAAAAGGTTGGTATGGTGCGGAATGTAATCATATATAATTGCTCTAAAATATTCATACTCGTAGAAACTATGTGCATGAAATCTTTGTAATAGCACATAACCTCATCTTCATAGTTGATATTATGACAATATGAATCTCGAAAAGCTTTCATGCGTTTTGTATGCTCAGAGTTGAATAATTTATCAAAATCCCCAGAAACATATGCTTTTTCTTTTTCTGAAAGTAATAAAAAATCTGGTTTTGTGACCAATTTTACGATTGATTGAATCGTAATTTTATCATTACCTTTACCAGCAGGCTCTATTAGTTTTCTCACAGACAGGGTCGCTCGTTGGCGTATGGCATAAAAAGTGTATAAATAGACCTGAGTGTGCTGATTTTTATGTTTATATGCTACTGGAAACATAAACATATGTGTATCAATAAATGCCTGGACTGTGGCACTGCAAAGAATTTTTAATTGACGTTCTAGTTCTTTATGATATTTTTCTTGAAGTGTGTTCATGATTTGGTTAACCGTTATGTTTTATTGATTATTGTATCTATTCCTTTTGAAGTCCAATTAATGACATTATAATTCTTTTTAGCTATAATGTGGAAAAGAATGATCAAAATATCTAAAGTGCCAAAAATACCACTATTAAAAAAAGAACTCGTGAGGGAAATACTCAAAGGGAATGTAATTGCTTTTATAGGGGCTGGATTTTCTATGGTAGGAGGGGACCGTCTTGGTTGAAACTTGCCCATTCTTATGTAGATAAACTACTAAAATCCGAGGTCATTAGTTATGGCGAGTCAATTGCTCTTAAAAAAATTAAAGATAATCGAAAGCTTATTACTATTTGTATCAATAAGGATATAAATAGAATTCTTACTTTGAGAGAATTCTTAAATAAAGAAGAATGTTATGACAAGTGTAAAGAGCTAGAGGAAATGTGCTTTGATTTATGTCGCTTGCAATGTGGTATGATAACCACTAATTATGATAATGTCTTGGCTGGCGTGCATAATAGTGCTAGACCTGAATTCTCTAGCAAAAAACCTTTTGTTGTAAATCGTGAAACAAGCTTTCAAAGCTTCCTAGAAGACCCCAAAAACAAAGTTTTTCATTTGCATGGGCACATTGATGATGAGGGGACCATTCTCACTACGAGTGAATACATGAAATTTTATAAAACAGATGGTCCTGGCAGAGCTTACTTGTCCGACCTGTTTTCCTCCAAAACTATTCTATTTATAGGGTTTGGAATTGAAGAGTTTGAAATAATGGAGCATGTTCATGTATTTAGTCGTCCTGGAAAAAGAAAACATTATGCTCTGTTTTCATATTTAGAAGGAGATCCCGATTCCTATTTATTGAAGGAATATAAGGAGTATTATAAAAAATGTTTTGGCATAGAGATTATTGAATATAATATTTCCAAAACAGGATATGACTTAATGGCAAAAATTTTAAATGTCTGGGCCAATAAAATAGAGGGTGAAAAAACAAAAAAAACAGCCGATGATGATGAAAAAATTCTTCAACTTTTCGAGAAGGGTGTTGTATGAGCGATAAATTAACGAATGAAGATATAAAAAAAATCTTAATTCTTATTAAAGATGTTAAATATAGACGTGATTTCCTTATTACGGCTAATAATCCTATATTTCTACAGCCTTTATATAAGAATGGTTTTTTTGATCCCCAAACACTTTTAGATGATAAAGATATGGGGTGGTTTCCTATCTTCTTTCTATATTCAGCGACACTTGCCTTAAGAGATAAAAAAGATAAGTTTACGGCGTTGCAAATTCAAGAATATACTTTATTGGTGGTAAAAATAATAAAGGAACTATATAAATTTGTTTTTGAATCATCAAAAGCACAAAACTCAACAGATAAAAGGACATCAATAATAATAAAAACTATTGAAACAGTATCTTTGATAGATCCAACATATATAGACTCGGAATTGAGGGAGTGCATCTCACAACTTATTGGCTTGTACGATAAACAGGACTTTTGGTTCTACTCCATTGTTAAGCTTTTTGATGCTTCAATGGAAAAGAAAGACATAAAAACGGCCCAAACAATACTTCTTTCATTTGTTGCACATACGTTCACAAGGAATAAGGATATAATTCTTAACAATAACGGTTATTCTTATATGCAGGATAGAATAACGGGTGAAGAAGACATTCACTCACTATTTAGTGATGATTTTCTTATTAGATTATTAGAGCTTGTTGAACAACTAACTATTCGCGACAACTATAAGTTAGATAAGAAAGAATTTCTTTTGGATATCTCCATTCATAATAATTATAACCTTTCTGTTAGAGTTGACGCTAGCGAGAAGAACACTTCTTTTGTTATTAAAAATACCCCATTTATCCAAAATGAACTATTCAAGAAAAATATCTATAAGCATCTAGAAAAATTAAATATAGGTAAAGATCTTTCTAATGATATAGTGGAAACTCTTTTCTATTTATACTTTGGTCCTCTATGGAATAAGTATAATTTTTTAATACTGGACTCTTTTTTTAATGAAAAGGACAATGACTATTCTGACGCGTATGATAATATTATCAAAATGATAGCCAAACAGCTTCTCTTAAAGGCTCAAAAAATGACCGTGTCAAGATTTAAAGATATATATATATCAAAACTAAATAATTTCAAGGAAGATATTTTTAAAAGAATATTACTTTATATTTATGGTAGTAGTTTCTCTTCCTATAGAGAGGATTTATTTATTTATTTGAGAGAAAATGCTGGTTTATTATTTGCCAATAGCTATTATGAGGCCGAGCTTCATGGCGTATTAGAAAAAAATGTTCTTAATTTGAACGCAACAGAAAGAAAAGAAATAGAGGATATTATTATAGGGGGGCCATATTACCCACACGACAAGGGTAATAAACGTTATAAGAGATATTTTGAAAAAAAGTGGTATTCAACTTTAAAAAAACTACCATATTTTTCTGCTAAATATGAAAACTATAGTGACTTGGAGCAAGAACATTTTAATTTTAATTCCATTACCTTTAGAACATATACACCTAAATCTCCAATTTCAGAACAGGAGTTATTCACAATGTTTCAGAATGAGCCGGCATCAATTGTGGGGTATGTGAACGATTTTCTAGATAAGTTTAATAGTGACGATTCTTCTGTGCATATAACTGATGAAAAGCCTACTGCTGAAGGGTTGGGTAATGTATTTAGAGATTTAGCAAAGAATAATCCTCAAATAATTATAAAAAATATAGATGCTCTTCATTTTTTATCTAGAGGTGTTATGGCGAGTATTTTTTGGGGGTTCAATGATGGCAAAAAAACTATAACTCAAGAAGATTTTTTAACAATTCTCACCTTCCTATATAGATATATTAAAGAGGATTTGTTCTGGATTAAAGATGATGAAAAAAAACTTTATCCTGATACAGTTGTACTACCAATGACATTCTTCTTATCCTCTAAAATAAATGAAATTGAGTTAGTGGTAATTAATACATATGAACTTTTTTCAAAAATACTCAAATATCTATATTCTAAAAATAGAGGCTATAATTATTTGATTAATATGAAAGAAGATATTCTTACAGGGGCACTAAACTCTTCTTTAGGGAGGATAATAGAATTAACGATAGATGTCGCATACTCCATTAGTAAAAATAAAAATGATATTTCAGATAAGCAATCCCAGTTAAAGGGTGAATTGAAGGCAATAGTTGTGGAGGCTTTTGAAGACAAGATTCCTGAGTTTTTCATATTTCTTGGCTATAAAGCGGCAGTTTTTTTGCAAATAGATAGAAAATGGACATTAGACATAATAAACTCATTAGATAAAGGAACTGAGAATTGGTTTTATTTTTTCGATACATATATAACAACTCAAGGATGTTATTTAGATATGTATGACGACTTGAAGAATGATTTTCTTGTAGGGTTAAAATCTTACAAAACACAAAAAGATAATTATAAAAAAAGATTTGCCGACCATATTGCAATTTATTATTTACATAAGAAAGAGGAATTGCAAAGCGGATATATATTTAAAAATATTTTTGAAAATAGCAACTGGGATGTTGTAGAAAATATAATACGCTACTTATCTTGGCTTTCAGAATATAGAGTAAATAGTAAAAAGGAAACAAAAAATGATATTTCAAAGGACGATGCTGTTTTATTTAATCATAGGATAATAGAATTTTGGAAATATTGTTATGCTGTTCTAAGTGTTAGGGATACTGAATTATTATCAATCAAAGAGAAAGAAATTCTTGTTGATTTACTCGGCTTGGTATATAGTTTGAAAGAACTCGATGCAGCCAATAAAAATATGATTGAGTTTTCATTGTCTTTTATTACTAAAGCTACACATGATTTTGAAGATTTGATGAAAGGTCTTATTCTAATAAGTGAACGAGAAAATGCAAAGTCAGAAGAAACAACAATGTTAGGGGAAATTTTTCTTAACTTCATAAAGAAGCATGGAAGTGAAGACTACTTCAACTATTTTAATCAGAGCTATATTTATGATTACTTGGTCAACCATAAAGAGAAAGAAGTATTGAATCAAATTAAAATTGCTTATAGCTCTATGGGAGATTTAATAAATATGAGAAAAGTCATATCATATATAAAGAAAATTGACGCCTCAATTGTTGATAGCTGATTAAAACTTATATAATAACTTTAGGAGTATTGTAGTTGAAATTTTAAGACTGATTTTTTAGAGCCGGTAGGACCGGCACGGTTTTGTTGAGAAATTAACAAAATAGTCTAGAAGCTAAAAATGATGTCGCTTTTTGTCATATCCTTTCGAGGATATGGCGGGCGATTGTCATTTGAGCGTTTCTAGACTCTTATTTGGCATCGCCTTTTTTATTGGTTAAAAGGGGTGAGCAGAGAAAGGAGACCAATAAATGAAAAGAATAGTATTAGTAGTATGCTTGTTAATAACTTCCCTAATCGCTTCCGCAGGGCTAAACCCTTATATTAAAGGCAAGTGTTATAAAGTATAAAGAAAAGATAAGTCGAAAGATGGAGGATAAAGTCGTAGATAAAGGTATTTGGAATAGAGAAATTTCAACGCATCATTTACTTTGTCTTTTAGAAGAGGCTCAAAAAGAGCTTGAAATAAACGGCCTTACAAAATCCACTGTAGCCGGACTAATAAACAGCGTTAAAGAACTTAATAAGCTCTATGGATTAAGCAACCCACCCAAGAACTTCAACAATCTGCCACAAATAATTTTCACGGGGAAGATAATATTCTGGCATAGACTAAACTACTTCTGTATAATGTAAAAAAGAGATAGAGGGTCTTTATGTATAGAGTTTGTTCTCCAGAATTTCGTAAAGTCGTGGTTGCCGCTTCAAAACATATTCCAATAAATGAGCTGGCTAAAGATTTTGGAATAAGTAGGGGCACAATTTGGCGTTGGCGGCAAAGAGCAGCTTACTCAAACACTAAAGAATTCTTACGGCAGGACAGAAAAATTGACATAGAGAAATTAAAAGAATTTACAAGGACATGGCATTTTACCAGAATGAGTTATAGATTGATGGCAGTTCATTTTAAAGTAAGTGTTTCATCCATTCACAAAAGAATCCAAAATCTCAGAAAGAGCGGGTACATAACATCTGTTCGCTCCAGAGATACTTTTCCTATAGTAAAGCGACGAATAAAGAAATATTAAAAAACATATAACTTAACCGAAATACACTCTTAATTAAGACAAAAGAGTGTATTTTTTTGCTTTTTATGTTCGCTTAGATATGCAACATTTAATAATAGATTTAAGAAGAAAAATGTTATTTTTTAAAAGTATTTTTGTACATACTTCGTATATGTAAGGGTGGAACAAAGCAGAAGCGTAAGTTTGGATAATGCGGTAATAAATGGAAAAACAGACTTGTTCGAGGCCGAAACAAGAAAACTGTGGGAACCAATATTACAACGCCCCCTTAGTAATGAGGACTGTGAAAATTTAAGTGCACAATTTGTAGACCTTATTATCTTTTGGGATGACAATATGAAACAAGATTGTTCAAAAGTGGATAAAGGAGCAACCGCATAGTAATGTAGAAATCAATACACAGGAGAATGTTAATGGAAAAGAAAAGCATAACAGCAGGAGAAAAGCTAGTAGAAGGGATAACTAAAATTATTACAAATTGCATCGCACAGGAGGTGGAGAGCATCTTATTAAAACGTTTGAAAAAATAGTATTAACAACTCTAAAGGGGTATTTTGTTAAATATTAATGCCCCTTTAGAAAACACAGTAAAAAGTGTTTCTACGTGGTAGGATATATGAAAAATATACATATAATATAAAAAAACAGGAGATGTAATTATGAGTAGAAATATAGACTTCACACAAATAAGTAATAAAGCCGTAATATATGCTAGAGTATCAGACCCAAAGCAGGAGAAAAGCGGTGGTGCGTGTAAACTTGGACAGTGAAGCAGGGACGGATGTAACAAATAAGGGTTTTACTCTTACGCCCGGGGCATTCTTCCTGGCAGGTAAAGATATAAACGTGGGGTTGGGCGCACGGTTGGTATATTGGAATAGGTTTGGCGCGGGGGGCGGCGTAAGCTTTAATTTGAGCGATAATGAGAAGATTGAGCCTTTTGCCTTTGCTGATATGCGTTTAACGGATATTGGTTTGAATAATACTGCAGCTGGGTTATTTGTTAAGCAAAAAAGCATTGGTGTGAGTTTCGCTGTTTATTTTAAATAGTGCTTCTACCACATTTCTACCACACTTTACACTCTAGAGTGGTTTAGAATAGTCTACTTTAGACTATGGTTTTACGTCTTAAAAATAGCAAAACCCCTCTTAGTACGTCTAAGAGGGGTTTTGTATAGCGAACTCCCCGGGCTGGATGTCTTCGACGGGAGTGGTTTTTGAGAGGATGAGGTGTGTTTTTTGTTGATTTTACGTCGGACAATAAAAAGCAACTGGTGTTGTCTTGTGTTGCATAATTAGGGCTGGTAACTAGCACAGTTACTAGCACAGTTTGCTATTTGATTTTTGGTAACTTTTTTATAGCGTCTTGCAGTGTGCGCGGGTTTAGGTGTGCGTAAATTTCTGTAGTTTTTATAGATGTGTGACCCAGCAGTTTAGAAACTGAATATAAGTCTACCCCGTTTTGTACCAGGTGACTGGCAAAGGTGTGACGCAGTTTGTGTGTAGACCCGGTAAGACCTGCCTCTTCTATAAGTTTTGTTAGATAGCCTGATATGTAATCCTTGCTAAACCTTGCCTTGCCTACATTTATTACATAAGGACTTTGTACCTTTTTGGGATAGGACTTTAATTCTGCCAGTAAATCTGCTGGAATTGGCACAAAACGGCCCTTTTCTGTTTTGTTGGGGGCCACATATATATGATTGTTTTTAAAGTCAATATCGGCCCATTTAAGCAGTTCTATTTCGCTTCTGCGTAATCCTGCACGCGCGCCTAGTAAAACAACTAAGCGCCATTCTTTCTTGCAGGTTTTAATAAGTATTTTAAGTTCTTTTTCTGAAAAAAACTCTAGTCTGCCTTTGTTTTCCTTAAGTTTTGAAACTTCTTCCCAGTTTTGTTTAGGGACTAAGCGCCAGGTTTCGGCTTGTCTCATCATTGTTTTGAGGGCGCGGATACTTCTGTTAAGCCCGGCGTTACCTATAAGATGTTTGTGAGGGTCTTTGTTAATGTATTTTTGTTTAAGCTTTTGTAAAAGTTCCGGCGTTATCTCAGAAAGCATTTTAACGTCTTTAATAGTGTTTAATTTTTTGACTGCGGTATTAAAAACGACTAATGTTTTTTGGCTGCGTTCTGATTTTAAAAAATCTTCATAACGGGTTTTGAACGCGGTAAATGTAGTGTTGATACCAGGGGTATCTTCAATAGTTTTTTTGCGTAGAATGTCTGAATATTTGACCTCGGCGACGCGCTTTTCTTTTGTTTTTAGAGAAGCGCGAACGTGCCTGCCATTAATGTAATAGCTTGCATACCATATGCCGTTGTCTTTGCGTTTTACTAAGCCCATAATAAGAGTGTTAATTTGGTTTATATCTGTTATTTTTATTTTTAAAATTAATGAAAAGATATTTTGTTAATTTAAGTGTGCCCCAATAAGCGAAAAAATAAAAAGAGAGTAGTAATAATATAAAGAAAATTGAAGTTATATCCCCATGTAGAGCATGCAAAAAATGTTTTGCTAATTTTTGAAAATAATTGAAAGTAAGGTTGCCGCTAAAAAAAGATTTTTTGTTTTTATTGTGTGTTGGAATAGTTAATAGTTTTGCCTTTGTCTGCCGGGCTTTGTTTAAGGTTTCGTCTATGTTTTCACCCGCAATCTCCTGTTTTGCAAGTATGGCACCGGTAACGCCCAAATTTCTTGTTAAATACGCTGTTTTTACTCCATTTACTAAGCTTTCACAATATCTGCTAAAAAGATTGCTTTTATCGTAATAATCTTTAATATATGGTTCTATTTTTAAGTTCGCCATATATTTAAATGTTGAAGGGTTTGCAGTGTGAGGCTTTGATTCTTTTTTATGTCCTATAACTACTACGCTTAAAAATAAAATTAAAAGAAAAATTAAAAAAGCAATTACTCTGCAAATAAGAAGATTTGCTTTGGATAATGATATTTTGTTTTCTGGAGAAGATATTTTTATGCTATTCATATTATTTGTTTTCTTTGTATTATTTCTGTGGTTTCCAGAAAGCATTAATTTCTTCGGACAGATTATCAAATACTAATGATTTGCAGAAAGAGCATTGTTCTGTCCAGCCTGTGCGTGTAAATGTCGCAACAACTTCATTGTTGGTTATGTCTATAATATCAACAGAGATTCTAACAGCGTGACTGTCGTCATTTGAAAGGCAATAACCCCTATAATCGGCTTTTGTTATTTCAATGGCATAACTGGCGTTTGCTTCAACATATCCTTGAATTTTATCGTTAGATACGGAAATCGTATCTGTGCCCGCAAATCTTAGCACTTTAAAACCTTGTTCCCCTAAGGCGGTCCTTAAGTTGGAGGTGTATTTGGATGTGCCTATTAAAATAACTGTTTGATTTTTGGGGTTAAAATCTTGTGTGAATATTGATTTTTTAGCGTTTGTAGAATAGCACATAGAGCAAGCGGATAAGGAAAAGATTAACAGGCATAAAGTTAAATGTTTTTTCATTGTCATACCTCTTTTGTTTAAACCAATCTCTGTACGGAAACAACTCTTCCCAAAATATTTATATTTTTTGCGGGAATATCTTTTTTTGTTTTGCCTATTGATATCGTGACCTTATCTAAGTATTCATGGCATTTAAAAATAAACAAATCTTCTTTTATTTGAATTAGATAATATTTATCGTTTAATCCTGGTTCTATTCTGCGTATTTTTATTATTTGTAGAGTTTCTGCTTCTTTGAAATCAGGAGAAATGCTGTCGTCTTTTACAATTATGCTAAAAGAGTCGGGAGAAAAAACATTGTTTGGAGTAGGAATATCTTTATCGTTTAGAAAGGTTACCTCCCCCTTTTTAAGCATGCCAATAGTTTTAAATATAGATTGTGGCATGTCTGGATGTTCTAAGGAATTATTTTCAGAATCTCTAACCTCAGAAGTCATTATTGTTTTGTTTGTGGAGAAAATATTGTCTTCGGTTTGATAAAAAAAAGATAAGGGCTGGTTAAGTTCCTTTGCAATTCTTTCTAAAGTTTTTGGCCTCGGGGTAAATTCCCCACTCTCCCATGATACTACTGTTTGTTGCGATTTTTCTACAGCATTTGCAAGGTCATCCTGTGTCATTTCAGCCAATATTCTAGCTTTTTTTATGTTCCTTCCAATGATTGTGCTTTCCATAATTATCCTCGTAAAATCAAAAAGGTCTTGACAAATTAAGGTTAAACTTTATAATATATCAAGGTAAACTTTATTAAGTTAAAGTTTTACTTTATAATCGTGGGCAGCGGTTAATAGTGTGTAGTAGCGGGAAAAAGGATGTAAAAATTTAGTCCGTCCAATCTTTTAGATTGGTGGCTATTACACACAAGTCAAGTTGTTAATAAAGCCGTATAGAAGAATCTGCCCGATTTTTGTCTATACGGTTTTATTTTACCATAAAAAAGCAACTGGTGTTGGCTTGTAGCGTATAAGAACAAAAAAAGAAATAAAGAGGGTGCATATGCGTCTGGTTGAACAAAAGTTTTTGATAGAGAGAATTAATGAAGTTTTTGGGGATAAGGAGTATGCCAATGTTGTAAAGGTGGCAAGGCTTTCGCCTTTTAGCGCATATTGGCTGCGTATGAAGTGCAAGGCAGAAAAGGTGCATTGCTCGCAAGTGGGGCCTAAATACTATTTTACGCGGGACCAGGTGTGGGCGAATGTGCAGTGTAACTGGTGCAAAAACTAGGGGATATTATGAAAAAGAGAATTAAAGAAATTATATTGAAAATAAAAAAAAGATTTTTAGAATGGCAGTTTGCCCGCCAGTATCACGACGACTTTGCTGATGTTGTGCTGGACGGCGCAGGGCGCGTAAAGACAGTAACTATTTTTGACAAAAACTACTATTCCGCCACCAGGCTGCAGTATAAACGCGGCGTGCTGAAAGTAAAAAGTATTTATGACAATGAATGCTGCCCGACAGAGCAAAAGGCGTTTTTTGGTAAGGACGGGAAAGTTAAATACTTACTTTCTGACGGGGGCTATGACGCGGGGTATGAACAGGTGTATATGTGCCCGAGCGGGGTAATAAAGAAAAGCCGTACCCCTATTTATAAGGGTGACTACCTTATAGGCTACACAGAAAATTAATTATGCCAAAAGACCAGGAATGGCTGCAGCGTATAAGCTGCGAAGAAATGAATTTGGAGCAGCACCGGGCTGTGGTGCAGGAGCATAACAGTAAAATAGACAGCGTTTTGTGGCTGGAAAGCTTGAAAGGCAGGGCGATTGACGAAGATTTTGTAAGGCGTAATATTGATAGGTTGCTTGAGGAAATAAAAATATTAAAAAAACGACTTGGGGGTGGACTATGAAAAGATTTTTTAAAAAAGAAATGCATGTTTTGAAAGAGGTTATTTGGATACTTAAAAACAGTATTAATGCGGCCATAAAAAAGATTAATATTAGCGCTTTGGTTTGTGCGGAGGATTATGAGAGATTTTTTCATGATAAGGAAATTTGGAAAATAGACGAAATAAAGAAAGGTATTTATGAAATTGTTTTAAAAACCTCACCACGCGGGTATGACGAGTTTGTAAGTCTTGCGTATATAAAAAACAACAGGGTTTTTCATTATGCTGAAATGGCCGGGTGCGGAGCACCGGGGTTTGATTTTAAACATATAGAAACTTATAAATACAGAGATGGTAAACTGTATAAAAAAATTTTTAGGTCATATAAAAACGGTTGTGTGGAAAAGAGGGAATACTCCGCAATAGACGCTTGGGAAATGGCAAGTGTAAACGGTAGCCGTTATTTTATAAACGCCTTATGAAAACATTTCTTTTTATTGTTAACAGCTGGGTTTGGGGAAGCTGTTTTATAGAAGTATGGTTTTATATTTTTGATTTAAACCAGGTTATTTATTAGGGGTGTATATGGCAAAGGATTTAATATACGAAGTTTGTGACAGGCACGACGCTTTGGAATGCGGGCAGATTGTAGTTTGGGGCAAGCATTATTTTAATGAGAGCGAGCAAAAGATATTGCGTGACGTGGTAATAAATGTGCGCTGCGCCTGGTACTATAACGAATATAAAAATGAACGTAGCGGAGCATTGGCGGCCTTTGATTACTTTTTTAACGATTTGAGAAAGAACAGTATTAATAACCTTGGCCGTATAACTTTGCAGCCGGGTGAAGAACATTACGCGTCTAAGTTGCTTATGTTGGCGCTGGCGCGTAGGGCTGTAGAAGAAACTGTAAGGCTAATTAGTGAAACCTCAACCCCCTCCTGCCTGGCGCTTATTACCCCTAAGTGCCAGGCCCGGGCAGCGCAGTAATGCGCCGCCCGGCAAGGGGGTTTTTATGTTTATGAAAATATTAAAAATGTTAAACAAAGACATATTTAAAAAGAGGAAAAATTTAAACCTGATTAGAGAAATTAATAACTCTAACAAAATGATACGGCATAAAAAATATGGAAAAAATAATTTTTGATTTAGACGGAGTGCTTGCAAGCGATAAGACGACACGCCACTTGGTGGAGTGTGCTAAACCGGACTACGCCGCGTTTAATAACGCTTGCGGCAACGAAAAGCCTAACCCCGTTACCGTGAAAATGGCGCAGCAGTTTTACCGCATTGGCTACGAGGTGCGCGTGCATACCGCGCGCAGCATTAAGGTTTATAAAAAAACACGCGAGTGGTTGCATAAAAACGGACTTGATTTTGTGTTTTTGGTTATGCGCCCGGACTGGAACACGCAGCCAGCGGCCGAACTTAAAGCCTATATGGCAAAGGTTGCGCGCCCTGTGCTGATTTTTGAAAATGACGCGGCGTGTATAAAGGAATATAAAAAGTTAGGACTAAGTGTTGTTAAGACGTATTTTGGTAAATAGATTTTGGGAGTGCGGTGGAATATAAGCAGAAAACCATAAAAGGGGAAAGATTATGAAAGATATAACGAGACTTAATAAAGTGCAGAGAAAAGCGGTAAAAAGGTATGTTAGGGATATTTTTAGGGCAGAAAAAAATGGCAGCGTGATTGTTTTGAACACAAGAGAGGATATAATAAAAATACTTCAGAAAAAATATTAGCAAATCCATTCCAGTTTACTAAAAAAGCTGACTTCCGTTATTTGAAATATTTGGAATAGTTCACCAGCTAATACACTTCCCACGGGATTGTTACTTCAACCGCAACAGGGAAGTTTAATGAAGTAACGGGGGCTGTTTAAATGCTTTCAGCCCTTGCAAATTTGAAGAATTTGGGCGCGGCAACTTACTCTAAACCCGTACCCCGCGCCCATGCAGTAGGCAGTTATTTTAAAACAGGACGGTGTTTTATGGATAATCAGCATAGACAGATAAAAGGTTATAGGGAGTTAGACGCAAAAGAAATTGCCTTAATGAATAAGGTAAAAGAGGTGGCCGAACTTGTGGGTGATGTGGTTGCTGAAGTAGAGTCCGAAAGTGCGGGCGCTGATAAAAGGTGGATAGCTATAGGCAAAACACAGTTGCAGCAGGGTTTTATGGCTGTAGTGCGCAGCATTGCGCAGCCGGATAGCTTTTAAATACTAACCCCTGCGTTATGGGCGCAGGGGTAATATAAAAAATAAGGAAGGTGGAAATATGGAAACACGTGATTTTTCTTGGGCATTAAGACTTTTGAAAGAAGGTAAAAAAGTTGCCCGTGAAGGTTGGAACGGGAAGGGGATGTGGATATCTCTAGGGAGCGGTCACCCTGCGCAGTCTGCCGCTGCTTTTTGGAATAAGCATACGAGGGAGTTTGCAGAAAAAAATGGCGGCACTGCGGAGGTGTTGCCGTATATATTATTCAAAACTGCAGATAATAAAATACTTATGGGCTGGCTGGCAAGCCAAACGGATATGTTGGCTGAGGACTGGACTATTGTTGAGTAGTTTGAAAACCCCGGAATTATGGGCCTGGGGTTTTTTGAATATTTAATATTTTTTAAGCAAAAAATAACAAAACTTAACACTTTTATTACGTTAAACATGCTTTTTGTTACAGGTTTTTAAAGATTTGTTACATGATTTTTGGAAAGAGGTGAGAATATGTGTACACCAGCTGGATTAATAGGCGTGAGTATGGGAGAAGTTAAGCTGCAGCAGGGTTTTATAGTTGATTATAGAAAACCCGGACCGGATTGGGAGTTTATAATTCTCATTATTGGCGTTTTAATTTTAGCTGCAGCCATAGGTATGGGTATTGTTAGTGGTGTTAAAAGCGCTGAAAAAAAACAAGCTAGAGAAGAAGCTTTTTGCGCAAAAGTTGAAGTTAAGTACCCGCACTATAGGTCATTTTGTAAATATTTTGATTGCAGCTGCAGAACTTTAAATGAAGACGAGGTTTTGCAGAAGTATTATTACAAATATGTAAACGCGGAAGTTGACCTGGTTAATATAACTACAAACAAAAAACTTAAAGAAGCTGAGCGTAAGGCTGACGATAACGCCGCACTGCTGCCAGTGGGTGTTTTGCTTGGTTTGTCTATGGGAAGTATATGAAAAAGCTTAATTGTTTTTGCGCGGAACTTTGCAGGGTGCAGGGTAATATTTGTGTAGCCTGCAGTAATGGTTTAAGCAGGAAAGAGCGCAACGCGCAGCAGCGCAGAATAAGCGCCTTAAAAAGGCTGCTTGAAGCGGAACATAGGAAATGGGAGGGGGCATATGAAAAAAACTAAAGGAGAGGTGTTTTTAGACAGTTTTTTATGTTGGCAAAAAGCTTTTGGGTTGACAGATTGGAAGCTGGTTTGGTGTAAGTATATGCCCAAGCTTAAGGTTTACGCCACTATTAAGTATGACCCTGACGCACACCACTTTTACCTATATCACAATATGCAAGGCTGCGCTAACCCCGCCGCCGTGGGGCTACATGAAGCGCTGCACTTGCTGCTTGCCGACGCGGGGATAAAAAGCAATAGAGTAGAGCATTCTATAGTCTACCGTTTGGAAAATTTGTTACAGGAATTCTACGAGTATAAGAGAGGATAAAATGCAAAGAGTAGCTGATGTTTTTAATCAAGTAGCAGAACAAAAAAAAGATATGCTGCAGGCGGCTAAAGATATTGAGTTTAGAAATTCTAAAAAAGAATTTTTAGTAGATACTTTTGGCTTGTCTAGTAATCGTGCCGACCGTCGTAAATTAGCTAAGCTTAAACGCAAGCATTTTAAGAGGTAGGTTGTAAATGAAAAAGAAATGTCCTGAATGTGGATATTGGATGACAAATTTTAATATCTATAACGGTGGTATTGGAAGCATTTTAGTGGTTTATTTTTGTGATAACTGTCAAAAACGATTCGAAGAAAAAATTTAATGAGGTCCAGCTTATGCAGAACACGAAAAACAAAACGCTTAATTTAGTTTTGACGCATAAATGGTTTGACGAGATTGCTTTTGGACGCAAGCAAGTTGAATACCGCAGGGGTACGCAGTATTGGCTTACCCGAATAAGGAAAATGCGGGACTGTGATTTTGTTGTTTTTCATAGGGGGTATACAAACCAAACAATGATACGCCTGATTACACGAATAGAGTATATCAACGGGCGTGATGTTCCGGCTGAAGAAAGAAAGTATTTAAACGTATATAACGATAATACCGTTATAGCTATACATTTTATATAGGGGTCTAATTTTATGCAAAACACAGAAATAACAAAAACAGCTATAAATGACGCAATAGAAAAACTGGGGACGCTGCGCCATGCGCTTTGTGGAGACAGCTTTCCCGACCATACAGACTATATTCTTGAAGTAATAGAAATTATGGGCCAGTTTTTGGCCGGATTAGAAAAGGGGCTATATGCAAAAAAAGACGAATAAAAGCAAGGAAAAACGCAGTTGTAAAAAATGTGCTTTTAACAGTATCTGTCTTGTAAAAAAAACAGGTTTATTTTGTTCAGACTATAAAGAATAAGAGGTAAAACAAAATGACAAAGCCGAGGTATGAACCATTTGGGTATATGAGCGAGTTTGTGAAAAAATATCCCCGTATTATTTGGGGTAGGCGGCATTGGGGTAAGGACTATGTTCGCCTATGTATTTTGCGAGAGTTTGAAAAATCAGACATAAAAATATTTTAACAAGGAGAAAAATCTATGAGAAAAGAAGAAAAGATGACGGTTAGACCCGGGTTGGAAAAAGATTATGCGGAATATGTTGCTAAAAACCAGGACTGGTACGGCAACCATGTTATAGTGCGCGCGGCCGCTGCTGGCAAAGCACTGGACGCTGGCAAAAGCTGCGAAGACGCTGAGGATGAAATAGGCGTAGGCGGGACAAGCGGATACCAGGCGGGCGCTATAGCCGCAACCATAAAATATTTTCATCCCCGTGGTGAAGATTTTAGGAAATTCTGGAATAAAAAATGCGGCGGCACCGGGAAAGAAAAAGGCACAATTAACCCCGCAATAATAACTTTAAAGGGGAAATAATATGCCTGAAATAGAAAAATATGTAGCGCTTTTAAAAGTATGCCCTGCGCCGTGTTTAAAAAGCGGCAACTGTACAGGGGCCGACAATGTTCTATGTAGGGGAGATTTGAAACTTTTTAATAAAAAAGCTTTTACTCTTAATGAAATTATAGCACGTGGAACACAGTCAATATATGATGCATTTCCTAAGACGTTTTGGGGAAATTTTGCGGATTGGGCGGGCAGAGATATATCTGAAAGAGCCGCCGAGGCATTCGCTAAGAGGTTTTTGAAATGAAAATAATTACAGGCGCTAGGGCTTCAGGAAAAACTACAGAACTTTTAAGAAGGCTTCCCATTGAGGGTAATGGGTATATTGTTGTCCGCAGCAAGCAGGTGGCAAAAATTATATTCGAATATGCACAAAGTTTTGGACTAGAAATAAATTTTCCACTTACATTTAATGAATTTATTGAAAACAGGTATTGGGGTAAGCGGGTAGATTGGATTGTGATAGACGACGCAGAGGCGCTGCTGCAATATATAGCACACCCTGGAGTGGCAATATATTCAATTACCATAAGTGGAGAAATTATTGATTGTGGAAAATCTAGATTAATAAAAAACTATTGGGGAGAGGAAATATGACTCATATTGAATTTGGCGGTAGACAGCGTAGTAAGGAGTTTTTGCGCCGCCAGGAAGCTTTGGCTTGGGTCCGCTCTGGATTTAAGGTGATAATGTTTAGGCGCGACGGTAAATATATTTTAAAAGCAGACGGTAGCATGGAAAAAGTAAGCGAATATTGCTGTGGGCAAACCCCGGAACGGGGTAGCATGTGGGAATTTTAGAGAGTTCCCGCCGCTGCAAAAACACGAGGATAGTATTGATTGCTTACTGTATGCCGCGTGGAGCGCAACCTACTCAAATAAAGACTTGCGCTGCGCCGCGCGTATTATGTCCACAGAGGGCAAAAAGCTAACTAAGTGGTGGCTGCTTAAGTTTAGGATAAAAATTAAAATACGTGCAGTTTTGCGCGGTATAAAGAGGGTGTTATGGAAAAAGATATAGAAATAAAAATGACAAAAGGGGAAGCGGAAAAAATGCAGATGGCGCTTTCTGATGTTCTTTGCTGGGTAAAGGGAGCGGAATCTGTTGTAGAGGATCGGGGCAATAGCCCGTTTCTTGTAATGTTCCGCGCGGCAGAGGATTTGATTGACCTTAATATAAAGCTTAAGAATGAGCTGAGAAAAATTGAAGCCAGCAAACTTTTGGTTTCAAGGTTTGAGGAGGCAGCCTGACAGGGTTGTAAAAGACGTGTTAACCCCGTCACCTATATTAAAGGACTTAAGAAAATATGACAAAAGAAAAGCCAGCAAGAAAAAATTATAAGACTGCCGTTGATAAAGCCTGGGCGCAAGCAGATAGGCTAAGCAGCGTGATAATGAGACATTTGATAGCGGTTTTGAACGCGGCAGAGCGTGACGCTGTGCTGTATGGTGCAGGCGCGTATAAGGCGCATATAGAGAATATGAAGATATATATAGAACATATACCTGTTGAAGAAATTCGCGCGAGAAGAAAAGAACCTGGCGTTACGGTACTGGCGCTTAAAAGTGACGGGCTGCACATCTACGGGCAAAGCCCGGCGGTTAAAATAAGGGAAATGACATGACATAAAGCTGAAAATTAAAAAACACTAAGTTTAGACGTGAAAACAAACGCTTTTAAAAAGATGTTAGCGGTAGCTTTAGCAAAAAATACGGGGCAATTTGCATGGAAAAAGATAAAAAAGGCTGGGTGAAAATAAGCCGAAAAATTGAATACAACGGGATTTGGAGTGATACTACGGTTTTTGGCCTGTGGGTAAAAATGCTTGTGATTGCGGACAGGCGCGTAGCCGCCATTGAAATGCCTGTGCGTAAGCTGGCGGAGCGGTTAAACGTGAGTGTTAACACGCTGCGTAAGGCGCTGGCGTTTTTGGAAGAAAGCGGCTCAATCAAATACCAAGACGGGCGCATAGAAATAATTAACTACGGGAAATACCAGGACGGGCTAAAAGCGTTTGAAGACTTTGACGCGCCGGAAGACTTTACACCTGGTGAAGCCGGGGAAAGCGGCGAGAGTGAAGAAGATGTGTCAAATTTTGACACAGAGGAAGCGGAAAAAAAAGAGGGTTTGTGTCAAAATTTGACACAGGCATATAAGGAATACAAGCATAAACAAGCAGTTTACAAGAACCCCTATAGTCCCCACAGGGGACGTGCGGATTTTATGTTTTTTTTGCAGCACTACCCTAACAAAAAAACTGCAGAAAAAGCCGGGGAAGCGTGGGAGAAATACAGCCCTGACTTGGGTGAGGTAATAAATGGCCTGTGCTGGCAGGTTATGCTTAGGGACTGGCATAGAAATAACGGCAGATATGTACCTACCGCCGTTAAGTATATTACAAAAAGGCTGTACAAGGACGAAGCGCCGCAAGGGGAAGTGTTTTATATTTTAGACGTACTTAACCCGGTAACTGAAAAAGAAAAACTGGTTGCCTGGTGGCTTGGGGAAACGAACACAGAACTTTTAAGTCTGGGTGATAACATGAAAATAAACGCGGCTTTTGAGCCTGATAGGGAAGTGCTGGAACGCATGGCGGTACGTTGCGGCGGGGACCTGGAATTAACGCGCAGCGTGCTTGTTAAGGGCTGGCTGGCCGGGTGTAAGAGCCTGGCTGCGATAGAGCAGCGCGCGGTGTCTTACATACAAGAAATTAACAGCGAAAAATACGGAGGGAGATAGGGGCTATGGCAAATTATTTAAACTCACAAAAAAGCAGTGAAAAAACTAAAGCGGCGGCGGTAAGCGCTGAGGGCGCGGATAAAAAACAGTCTTGCGCTTGCGGGTGTTTTGACTTGATTTATGTTGACGTAACGCTTAATGACGACCCGCCAAATTACAGCAAAAATATAATGAAAATTTGCACTAAAACGGTGTGCGCGCAGTGCGGCAAGGTTTACGCGTACCACGGGTGGCACAGCACCCTAGCGCCGCACTCTAACGACTTGAAAACATGGAAAGAGCTGATAGCCGCTAACCCAAGGGTAAATACGTTTAGCTGCTACTTTTTTGCGAAAAAAGAGGAACACCCGGACCTTAAATTTAGAAAAGGCGAAAGACTGAGTGAGTACAATGAAAGAGTGTACGGCGGTAAACCGTGGTAAACACTTGGGGTAATTAAAAAAAGACTTGTAAAAAATGGAAATTTAGTTTATACTAGTCATGTGTGTAATGGGCCTAGGGGCAATTAGTTTTTAATTGCCTGCATAATCTATCAGATAAACCAGTGGACGGACTGGGGAGTCTGATTTTTTTATGCCCAGGCACGTTACACAAGGTGATAATATAGCTGAGGAAGCGCAGAAACACTACCGCGCTTCGTCTTCCCATAACCTTACCAAACTAAAACCGCTTACCATAAAGCGCGATAACTTCTGCATAGAGTACGCGACGCATGGTAACGCAGCCGAAGCATACCGAAAAGCGTTTGACACTAACGCAAAACCCTCAACAATATATTCCGAAGTAAACGAACTTTTAAAAGACCCCACAATAACCCTTAGGGTTAAGCAGCTAAGAGCGCTTGGAATAAGTAAAAGCGTTTTGGAAGCTAATGAAGTGCTGGAAAACCTGTCAGAAGTGGCGCGTATTCCCATATATGACGGGGACGGTGATTTGATTTGTACCAAGCAGCAGCGCGTTATTATAAAGGCCAATGAGTTAATGGGTAAACACTACGGCATTTTAGGCGCGGATAACGCTTTTGAAATACCTGAAAACGCCGTACTTAATGTACGTTTTGTAGACGGTAAAGCCCCCCAGGCTAAAGGGGGTGAGCAATGACATTTGCCGATATTAACGAAGCGTTGAAAAACGTTGTAGTGGTTGAAAAGTTTAAACCGTTTTTTGTGCGCGGGCAATACCGCGTAAAAGTTGCGCACGGCGGGCGCGGCGGCGCTAAGAGCCATAATATTGCGCGTGCGCTGCTAATACTGTCCTGCCAAAAGAAAATGCGTATTTTGTGCGCGAGAGAACAGCAAAACTCTATAGCTGAGAGTGTGCACCAGCTTTTTAGCCAGATAATAAAAGACGCTGAGATTGACGGGTTTTTTGATATTACAGAAAACACTATACGTGTGTTTAACGGAAGTGAGTTTGTATTTAAAGGGTTTAAGGGCGATATAAGCAAAATTAAATCATTAGAGGGGTTTGATATTTGCTGGGTTGAGGAAGCGCACAACATTAGTAAAGACACCATTGATATTTTAATGCCTACTATACGTAAGGGCGGCAGCGAAGTGTGGTTTACTTTCAACAGATTTGAAGAAAAAGACCCTGTGTGGATGTATTTTTGCGAACACCCGGACGATACAACGCTGGTGCTTGAAGTGCAGTGGTATGATAACCCGTTTTTTACTGACGCTTTAAACATTGAACGTTTGCGCTGTTTAAATGAAAGGCCGCAGGACTATGACCACATATGGTTAGGAAAACCGCGCAACAGCAGCGGGCCTAACGCGTTTTTTCCGCGTGAACTTGTAACGGCGGCGTGCCAGCGTAATATTAATGATTACGACGTTAGGCACGCCGCCGTTGTTTTAGGTTTGGACCCTAACGGCGGCGGTGACGACCGGGCGGTAATTGCCCGCAGGCAAGGGTTAAAGCTGTACCCGCTGCTTGAATTTAAAGACTTGGACCCGCTGGGCCTGGCCAACCGTATGGCTATTGAAATGCGTGATAAGAACGCTGACGGCGCTTTTACTGACGCAGCTTTTGGTGAAGCTGTGGTAGCTATATGCAGCGGCCAGCTGCACTTTAATATAACGCCTGTGCATTTTGCGTCGTCCCCCCTTAAAGATATTTACAGAAATAAACGCGCTGAGATGTACGGCGAAGCTTTAGAATGGCTGCGCGCTGGCGGGTGCTTGCCCGACGACGCTGATTTGCGCGAAGAACTGGCGGCCATAGAAATAGACCCCAGGAAAAGTGAAGCCGGGAAGATATGCCTGATAAGTAAAGAAGAAATAAGGCAAAAGATAGGACGCTCACCCGATAAGGCGGACGCGTTTGTTTTAACTTTTGCCATGCCAGTACAAAGCAGGGCGCAGACAGAAGTGTTAGGCGGGTTTGGAATGAGACGTACAGTAAACAAGCTTAAAGATTATGACTAGAGGTGAAGAATATGTGTGAACCAGTTTCGGCGGGGATTATGGCGGGGTCTGCGCTGATAGGCGCGGGTGCCACAGCTTACGGCGCGGTAGAGCAAAAGAAAGCCGCTAAGGAAGCAAGCAGAGAGCAAAAACGCGCTAATGAAGAAGCGGAGCAAGCGCTAAAGGAAAAAACACCGGGTGAGACGCAAAAATATACGTCTACCCTGGAAAGTGACCGTATGAATGCGGTACGCGCAGGGTACGCAAGCACTTTTAAAACAAGCAGACAAGGCGACTTGGCCGCGCCTGCTACAACTGGCGGCGGGATGTATGTGTCCGGCACTAAAAAAACTTTAGGGGAATAGCCAATATGATTAAAGATATTACCGACGCTAGGAGAATAAAAGAACAGCTGGAAGCTGTAAGAGCGCCTTTCTTTAAATCCTGCAAAACTATAGCTAAGTATACAATGCCATATTTGGGAAATTGGGGAACGTCAAAACAGGACGGAGACCTGATTGACCATAAAACATTGCTGGACAGCGACGTTGAGAATGATATTAATGACTTGGCCGCCGGAATGCAAAACGGTTTAACCAGCCCAAGTAAAAGGTGGTTTGAACTTACGGTTGACTACCCGCGCTTTTGGATACCTGCGGCGGTAAAACAATGGCTTGAGGATACCTGCACGCTGATTGAGTTGATTATGCAAAAAAGCAACCTTTACCGTGTGCTGCACGCGCTTTATATAGAAACCGCTATCTTTGGCACAGGCTGCTTTTTTATTAAAGAAGACGCTGAAAAAATAATTGATTGTGAGTTTTTAACGTTTGGAGATTATTACCTGGGCCTTGGCAAAAACGGTAAGGTGCAAATATTTGCCCGTGATATTGTTAAAACGGTTTTGGAACTGGTGGAGGAATTTGGGCTGGAGAACCTGCCTGAAACAGTGAAAGCTGCTTATAACGGCAAATTATATACACAAGAATTTACAATAACGCACCTTGTTTGCCCCAATGAAAACTATATACCCGGCAGTAAGATAAGTAAACATTTTGAGTATGCCAGTTTTTATTTTATGGACGGGAAAGAAGAGTTTGTAAGTGTTGGCGGGTATGACTACTGGCCTGTGATAAGCCCGCGCTGGTTTACCAAAAACAAAAGTATGACTTACGGAAAGGGGCCGGGCTGGTTTGCACTTGGCGACCTTAAACAAATACAAAGAATGGAACGTAAAAAAATGAGTTCTACGGGTAAGAAAGAAGACCCGCCGCTTTTAGTAAGCAGCAGCGTAACAGGGCCTATTGACGTAAGCGAGGGCGCTGTAAACGTGGTTAACGGGCAGGTAGAAGGCGCGGTAAGGACTATGTACCAGGTAGACATTGACAATGAAAAGCTTACGCGTGACCAGGCTGTAAAAAAAGAAAGCGTACGCAAAAAGTTTTTTGCTGATGTGTTCCACTTATTTACCCCTGAAAACGTGGGCAAAATGCTGGCTTATGAAATTAACCGCCGCGAAGTTGAACGCCTGTCTAAAATAGGGCCTATACTTAACGTGCTTAACGACGAAGCGTTGATACCGATAATAGAAACTATTTTCTATCTGCTTAACAAACATAATATTGTTGACCCCGCGCCGCAGGAACTGCAGGGCAGGAATTTGAATATTAACTTTGTTTCCATAGTAGCTATGGCGCAAAAAGCCAGCAGCTTAAATACCTACGAAGACGCTGTAAGAAGACTGTTTGAACTGGCGCAAGCCAGGCCCGAAGTTTTGGACAACATAGACGCTGACAAGTACGCCAGGCTGATAGGTGAAAAGATTGGCGCAGGCTTGATTTTTAAAGACGAGGAAGTTGTGTCGCAGGAAAGAGAGCAACGCGCCCAGGCCGCGCAAATGCAGCAACAGGCGGCTAACGCGCAGGCGCTTTTGCAAGGCGCAAAGACCGCAAGCGAAATACCGTTAGGCAATGACAGCGCGCTTGACACTGTGCTTGAAAATACCGGAATGGCGGCGTAATTATGAGCGATAAGAAAAAAGAAAAACAAAAACTTTCTGACCGTCAGATAAAAAGGAATAAAGACGACTGGGCGAAAGTATTAAGTATGCCTGAGGGCAGGCGCGTAATATACTCAATACTTTTAAATTGCAATGAGGATGTAAATACATTTGACCCGGCCAACCCCTACAATACCGCATACCAAAACGGCAAAAAAGATGTAGGCGAAATAATTAAAAAGAAGATTAAAAACTCTAAGCGTGAGGCGATATTCCAAATGGAAGACGAGTATAAATCTGACGTTAAGGAAACGCAAGAGCAAATAAACCAAATAAATAAAGAAAGAGAGGATTAGTTTTATGGACCCTAAAACAACACAAACAACAGAACCTGTGGTAGTGCCCGCGGTTGAAAATGCAACCCCGGCCACAGCGCCTGCGGTAACAACAGAGCCGACAGCCGTACCTGTAGCCATTACAGAACCCGCAGCTGCGCCGCAGCCAGCGGCCGGAACACAGGAGCCTGCCGCTGCAGGCAAAGAAGATTTGGTAGGGGGTGACGGTACGCAAGCCGCCGCAACCGAGAATAAAACCACTGACGGGGCGCAACCTGGCGGTGAAGAAGTACAGAGTGCTGACTTATCTAAGTTAAGCATACCAGAGGGTTTTAAATTAGACGGCGAAAAAGCCGCCAAGTTTGAAGCCTATATAAAAGACAACAAATTAGGACAAGAACAGGCCCAGGCTTTGGTAGATATGCACACTGAAACTGTTAAAACCGTACTTGATACGGGTAAACAGGTAAAAGAACAGTGGCGTGCTGAAGCTGCAGAGCACTTTAAAGGTAAAGATATGACCATAATTAGCGCTGACGTTAACAAAGCGTTAGACGGTGTGGGCGTAGAGGGCTTTAAAGAATTTATGCAAGACCTGGGCGCAACCGAGCATAAGGCATTTATTGAAGTGTTTTCAAAACTCGGTAGAGAAGTATTTGGCACGCACAAGTTTGTTTCTGGCGGTGCCGGCGCAAGCGGAAGACCTAGGACGCTTGCTGATATTTTTAAACCAAAAGAATAAGAGAGGATTTTTATTATGGCTAACGGAACAGGACTTCCGAATTTATCGGACTACGCTAAATCTATTGACCCTAACGGTGATGTAGTACCTGCAGTAGACAGATTGGCAGAAGAAAATGAAATTATAAACGATATGCCAGTTATTGAGGGCAACCTAGATACTGGAGACGTTTATCTTGCTTCTACAGAAAGACCCGCTGCAAGTAAGAGAAGAGTTAATAGTGGCGTGGAAGCGACAAAAGGCAAAAACGAGCAAATTGTTGAAGGATACGCCCACTATGAGCAGCGCTCAATAGTTGACAAAAGGTTAGTACCCGCACAGGCGAAGATTGAGGATTTTAGAGCACAGGAGCTTGGCAAATCTATATCTGCGCTTGGTGAGGGGATGTCCGGCGAAATCTTTTACGGTGACGCAAAAGAAGACCCTGACGCGTTTAACGGCTTTGCCGTGAGATATTCTGACCCTAAAAAAGCGGGCAGAACATTAATTGACGGTAAAGGTACGGGGACACATCTAACATCTATTTATCTTGTTTGTTGGGATAAAGAGGTTGGTGCGTACGGCTTTGTGCCTAAAGGCGCTAAAGTTGGTATTAACGTAACGGACTTAACACCCGGAAATAAGCCCCATAAAATTGAGGACGCGAAGAAACCTGGCGCTGCGTTTTTGGGCTATGAAACCTTTGTTGAATGGGACCAGGGTATTGGTGTTAAAGACCTTAGATTTTGCTCCCGTATCGCCAATCTTGACCTTGACAGCATTTCTGACGCTGAGCTGTTAAAGCTGCTTAGACGCGCCACAAACATGGTTCAGACCCTTAATAAGGGCAAGTTCTGCTGGTATATGAACAGATGGGCCACTGACCGCGTGGAAGGCGCTTTGGACGCAAAAAACAATGTTCAGTTTACCAATGAAAGCCCCTCGCTGCTTAAGCTGAGAACATTGCACCGCATTCCTTTAAGAATGTGCGACGCTATCAAAGGCGGCGCCGCTGAAAGAGAAGGCGAAACGCTGGTTAAGTTTAACTAATCAGTTTTTAGAAATTTAAGGAGACTTGGAAAATGATTAGAGATAATGAAGAAATATTATCAGAAGAACAGGAATTAGCTGCCGGGACCAGCTATTCTAAAGTGTTCAAGTTTGGTAAAGGAGATGCTTATGTTAATCCGTTTGCGTGTGTTTCGCAGGGAAAAACTAAGTTTGCCGTAGGTGCTAAACTAACCGCTTCGGTGGAGACATCAGAAGACGAGGTGTTTACTACGCCTAAAACACTGTTAAGCTCAGGAGAAGTTGTTGCTACAGCTGACGGATTTGCAGATTTTATCTTAAAAGCAAGACTTGCAATAGGCAATCTTGAATATTTGAGATTTAAATTTGTGACTGACGGTGCGGGCACAGTTAATGCTTATTTGGCGCCTACAGTTGATATGGCAACGGTATAGCGAGCTAAAAGGGCGGCGCTTAGCTGCCGCCCTTTTTAAAAAGGAATAAAAGATATGTCTGAACATTTAAAATTGAGTATTTGCAACAGGGCGTTAAGCTACGCAGAAGAGCCGCCTATTTCAAGCCTGAGCGACAACAGTTTGCGCGCGGAAGTGTGCGCAAGATTTTGGGAAAGTTCTTGTGTGGATTTACTGCAAGAGAGTGATTGGGGTTTTGCGCGTGTTATTGTAAAGCTGACCAGGGTAGACGTGGGAATGTATAAAGTGGACGGGTATGAAAACTACTATGAATTGCCCCCCAATACTGTTAGCGTGCAGGAAGTATTTACCGGCCCGGCAAATTTAAGACGCAGCCCAGACTATAACGGACACAGCGAACTTAACCCTGAAATACTTTTTATACCGTCACTGGGTAAATTGGTAATACCCTCAAACATTAACGAAGCCAGCGCGGTAACTACTTATAAACAGACTGACCCGGCGTTTTTCCGCAACGGGTATGACACAGCTTTGGCCTACTATATGTCAAGCGAGTTTAGCGCAGAGTTAAAAAAGAAAGCTGACCTTACCGCACGTTTAAAACAAGAGGCAATGTTGCGTATTGATAAGGCGCGCCTTAACAGTAAAAAAGAAAGTAAACCAGTGGTAATTAAAAGCAATGAAATTTTAGATAGCAGGGGTTAAGGTATGCAATATTATCCGTTACAGGCCAGTTTGTCAAAGGGTGAAATAGACATAAGTTTGTGGGTGCGTAATGACCTGGCAATAAAAACCAGCGCCGTTAAAAAGGCCCTCAACTTTTACGTGCGCCCGCAGGGCGGCATGGCTAACCGCCCGGGTACAAGAATGTACCACAGGACAAAGAACGGTACAGACAAGATTGCTTTGATACCTTTTACATTTAATAAAGACCAAGTTTTTGAATTAGAATTTGGACATGAATACGTAAGGTTTTATACGCCTGACGGTTTAGTAGTTAAAGAAAAAGAAAACCCAGACGACCTGGACGTGCCCTACGAAATACTAAGCCCTTTTACTGAAGCGGATTTAGAAAATATTTATTACCACCAAACTGCAGACGTTTTTTATATAGCGTGCCTGGGTAAAAGACCGTATGAATTGCATAGGCGTGGTAATTTGGACTGGGTATTTACGGAATACCCGTATAAAGGCGGCCCGTTTTTAAATACTAATACAGACGAAACTATTAGAATTAGCGTTTTTTATAAAGCGGACAGCGGGTATAAAATAAAAGCCTCTACCAACTACTTTACAGAAATGCACACAGGCGCTTATTTTAGAGTGCGCGGCGACGTGCAAGGGCAAATTAAAAAAGAAACTTTTAACAGTACAAAAACTTCCAGCCAATATGTTTTGGCCAAATCAGAATGGAAAGTTAAAACCGCCGGAGACTGGACGGGTAAACTGTTTTTGGAAAAAAGCGCTAACCGCGTGGAATGGTCTACCGTGGCGACCTTTACCAATGACAGTGACGGCAACAACGCTAACAGTTTTGGTGATACCGGGGAAGACAGTCTGGTATGGCTGCGCTTGCGTTATGAGTACACCAGCGGGGAATGCGTGGCTACTTTAAGCGTAGATACTTTTAAACACTATAACATAGTAAAGATTGTGAAATACTGGAACCCTACCGAGTGTGACGTAACTATTGAAAACGGCGTAACCGGAATACATGAACTGTTTACCGGAAACGGTGTGGATATAGTAAAACTTACGCCTGACTTGACGGGCGTACCGCAACAGGACCCCGGGGTTGTGGGCGGTGACGGTAATGGGTATAAAAACGGGCAACTGGTTTATTTTGGGGTGTACCTGGGTATGAGTGGAGACCTTAAAGACCGCGCTGACGGGACCTATTGGGAATATGAATTTTGGAATGACGGCCGCACAAAGTACGCGGTTAATACCATAGCAGCCACATTTTTAAAAGGCCAGAGTGACTACCTTGATATTGAGCTGCTTATATGGACAAACAACGGTTGGGAAAATTTAGGTAAGCCGCATAACGGCTGGCGTTTAACATTAGGTAAAACACAAAAATTATGCCAGTGGGATTTTGCCCCGGTGCAAATAACTAAATTCCGCTTTAAAATGAACACGGGCGAAAGTTTAAGCTGTGCCTACGCTAACGGCACTACGGCCGAGCAAGGCCTTGGCACAACAGACTGGGCCGAGGGCGCATGGAGTGACGCGCAGGGTTACCCCACATCTGTTTACGCTTACCAGGGCCGCGTATGCTGGGTAAAGGGAAGAAGCGCCTACACTACGGAAGTTGAAAATTATGAAAGTTTTGCGCGTAATACGCCTTTGCTGGACAGTGACGGGGCGACCATTGCCCTTAAGTCACAAAACGATATAAACGCGATTGTGGGCCTTAAAAGACTGGTTCTGCTTACGCAGGACGGCGCTTATGTTACCAGCACTGACGAATTGACCCCCGCAACCTCCGCACCCAGGCAAAACAGTTATGGCGGCAGCAAGGCGCGCCCGGTTATTATAGGCGATAAGATTGTATACGCGCAGTCACAGGGGAATGTGCTGCGTGAAATAAGTTATTCACTACAAAACGACAGCTTTGGCGGCGACGATTTAAGACTGCTTGCGCCGCATTTATTTAAGGGTAAACAAATTGCGGCAATGGAATACCAGCAAGAACCCAACAGTTTGTTGTGGGTAATGTTTAGCGACGGCAGTATGGCCGTAATGACCTACCTTAGAGAGCAAGATATTTTAGCGTGGACAAGATTTGAAACTGACGGAAAGGTGGAAAATATAAACGTTAATTCCGGCGGGGACCATGACGACCTGTGGCTTAGCGTACGCAGGGGCGGTATTTTATACGTTGAAAAAATGGAGCAAAGGCTAAAAAGCAACAAACCTGAAGACCAGTTTTTTGTGGACTGCGGCGTAACTTTTGAGTTCGACGAAGCTGTAAACGAAGTGTCCGGCTTAGGGCATTTAGAAGGTAAGGGCGTTGCGGTTGTGGCGGACGGATATGTAATACGTGACGCGCCTAAAGAGGACGCGGCGCAGGGTGAATGGCTTAAGGTGACGGACGGTAAAATTAAATTTCCTAACGGGTTTACCGCTAAAAAAATACACGCGGGACTGCCGTATAACTGCAGAATTGAAAGCTTGTCTTTTGGCGAAACCGGGACGGACGGAAGCACCAGCAGCAGAAGTAAAAGCGTGGCCGCCGTTGACGTATGGGTTGTTGATACCATTGGCGGGTATGTGGGCACGCGCACCGAGGAAGAAATAAGAATAGCGCAGTTTGCTGAAGAAAAATTGTACCCGTTTGAGGGACGCAGGCATTTTGATAAACCTGCTGAAATGGTAAGCGGGTTTAAGACGCAAGAGGTATCTTGCTCAAGCGGTAAAGAAGTAACGCTTATTGTGGAGCAGCCGGACCCTATGCCTATGGAAGTAGGCGGTTTTGTGCTGCATTTAAACTTATGAGAATAAAAAAAGAAAAACCCACTGAAGAACATTTACGCTTTTTGGCTGAAAACCTGCGTAAATGCGACGTAAAAGAAATACTGGCAGGCAGTGGTATGGATACGCTAAAAAGCCTACAGCGCAGTGTAGCGGTGTCTACAGAAAGCTATGTGGGTACTATTGGTGGCCAGGCCATACTGATATATGGTGTGCAAAAAGAAAAAGACTGCGCCTGTGTATGGCTGCTGGCTACTGAAGAAGTAGAAAAACACAAAATAAGTTTTATTAAGCAAGGCAAAGAAATTATAAAAGAATTTAAAGAAAAATACGGTATGTTATATAACCTTGTTTATGACGAAAATGAAACTACAAAAAGGTGGCTTGAGTATATGGGCGCGGCGTTTGCCAATAACGCAAAGCCGTTTGGCGTAAAGCAGGAAAAATTTAGATTTTTTATTTTTTAAAAGAGAGGTAAGAAATATGTGTACACCTACAGCAATAATGGGGACGCAAGCGGCGGGCGGGTTAACAAGTATGGCGGGCAGCTATATAAGCGGCCGCGCGCAGCAGAGTTACTACAATAGTATGGCCGACTCTTTAGAGTCGCAAACAAGGCAAAATGACCTTGCTACAGAAAGACAGATAGATTTAGACGCGGAGCGCGGCGCTTACCAATACGGGCAGATAAACAAAGAGGGCAAAAAGATTTTTGGACAGCAAAAGGTTGCTATGGCTGCGGCCGGAATGGACCTGTCAAGCGTGTCTGCCGAAGATATTATACGAGACAGCGCTTATAACCAAATTTTAGACCAGGATATGCTGCGCTATAACACGCACACCGCCGCCGGAGAAAAGCGTTTGGCTAACAAGCTTACAAACATTAATTTGAAAAGCCAGGCCACCCAGGCCAGGCTGGCCGGAAAAAACGCGAAGATAGCTTCTAACATGGAAATGTATTCAACAATGCTTAATACCGGGGCTACTGTTGGTTATGACTGGTACAAAATGAAAAAGGAGGTTTAACCAATGAAAGTACCTATGTATGAGCAGCAGGTTGATATGCAGCAACAAACCGCCGCGCGCGGGGAAGCCGCCGGGCCTGTTGCGGGCGCTTATGGTGAGAATATAGGCAGCGCTTTAAAAACGCTGGGTGCCGCAGAAGAAAGGATAGGCAGTGCCGCTGCCAGTATTGCGATAGCCGAAAACAATATAAATTTAGGCAATTTTGAGGACCTGGCAAGAATAGAATTAATGACATACCAGGATAAGCTGGGCGCAAGTAATGACGTAGACAGCTTTGGCGCTGAGTACACGGCTTTTATTAAAGATATTGAGGATAAGGGCGTAAAACAGCTGGGAGAAAGAGCGTATAACGCATGGAAGGGTAACCAGGGCCAGGTGTTTTTTAAACGCGCTGAGGTAGATACCGCCCGTATAGCCACAGATAAAAAAGTAGTGCGCGCGCAAAACACCCTGCAAGACACTGTAAAAAAAGAAGCGCAGCTTGCGCTGGACGCTAAAGACGCTGAAACATTTGCGCTGCAGCGTGAGCGTACCAAACAGCAAATTGAAAACGCCTACAAGCCTAACGAAGCCGGAATAAGACCGATACTTAACGATAGTTCTAAAAGAGCCTTTGAAGATTTGGATATTAAAAGTTTGGGCGAAGCGGCGGACAAAAAAGTAACAGTCTTGTTGGACAACAATGATATTGACGGCGCGCTGCGAACAATAGAAATGGTGGCCGGAAGCGTGGATAATAAAACGCTGGAAAGTTTGAAAAAGCAGGTAGAGGGTAAGAAATATGAAAACCTTGCTTTTGGCGTATGGGACGAGGTAAGAAAAAGCGTAAACGCTGAGGGTGAGGTAGACCTGCTTTATATGGACACTTTTATTGACCATATGGACATACCCCGCGCGGAAAAAGAACAGCTTTACAAAGATACTGAAGCCCGCGCGAGAGAGCAAAACAGAATATTTAAGCAAAACTACGCTGACCAAGATTATAACTTTGGCGTGCAGGCAACGCAGGCGTTTGCAAGCAAAAGAAGTTTGGACGACACAAAAAGAGAATTACTGCCTACCGCGCGTGACAGTAGGGACAGATATTTTAAAGAAAAGCAGCTTAACGATATTTGGGCTGGGAATGAAAACAGAAGTGAAGACGTAAAGCTTTTTGTAGCGCTGCGTGACGGTATAAGAGAGGGTACTACCACAAGAGGCATGATTGAAAACGCTTATGACAACGACGGCATTAACGCGGGGTCTTACAAGACATTAACAAATATGTTTTTTACCGATGGTGTGAAGGGAAAGAGCCTTAGCCCTGTACAGCAAAAACAACTAGACGCTTATATAGCAAGAAAGTTTGAAAAAGAGATAACTGGTAAAACGCAGCAATATGAGTGGAAATTTGCATTTTATAAAACAGTGGATGAGCAGAACGCCCATGCTGATTTACAAAAACAAATTGCCATTGCTGAACAGGTTTCAGCGCCGACTATTGAAGAAACTGTTTACCGTGATACTTACAACTTAGACAGCGGCATAGAGAAAACAAAAGTTGATGTATATAACAATATGCGCGGCATATTTGCAACATCTGAGCCTTTGTATGTGCCGCCTAATGCGACCCCGCAGCAAAGAGAAGTTGCAACAGCAAAACATAATGAAGCTGCTGACAGGAAGGCGACTGAGTTCTGGCAGGCATATACGCAGAGCATGACGGCGGCAGGGAAAGCGCCTACGGAGAAAGCATGGAATACTTTTAGCCGTAAATACAGGATTGATACAGCGGCGCGGCCGGGCAGCGTGGAATTCGACGCGCTGGAAATGGTTTTACGTGATATTAAAGAAGACGGCGCTACGCTGCTTAATGAAGAAACAATGAACTCCGCCATAAAAGCTTTGTATGACTATGACCAGTCTTTACCTGCGGATAAAAGGAAAAATTATATCTTGCCCGGCTTTATTATAAGAGAGCAGCGCAGAAGAAGTATGCAGAACTTTGAGGAGCAACACCCTGATTTAGTACACAAACCACACCCTTACGGATATTAACTATGGAAAACAACAATAATTACGCAAGCACACTACCTAAACTTGATTATAAACCCGCAGCAGAGGACAACCCGGCCGCAACGGCCGCGCCCGCCAGCTACGCAGAGGGGTTGCCGCGCCTTAGTTATGGTAATACCAGGCGTAAGGAAATTGTGGAACTTTACCACAAAAACAAAGATATTGACAGTGAGGGTATGAATGAAGCTGCAAGGCTGTCAAAAGTGTTTGGCACGCCTGTTGAGGTGGTGTATGCCAACTTGGACAATATAAGACAACAAAAAGACTTGTACGAGTTAAGCGTTTTTGCAAATAATGAAACAGCTAACCCCAGCACCGTAAAGTATATGGCCGACGCTAAGGTTGAACCGTATATTAAAAGCTATTACGGTAAAATGGGCGCAGCGGAAAGATATTTAAGAAGCACCATAAACGGCGGCAGCCTGGCGCTAAAACAAAGACAAATAGCTAAAACGGCCGTTAATATGGCTAAAAAAGAGGGCAAGGGCGCGGACTATTCCCAAGAACTTGAAAAAATAAACAGGCTGCAGTCTGAAATAATGAGTATACCGCAGCATAATGAAAAAGAAAAAAACTTTTTTAGCGGTAACTGGGCCTATAACATGGGTGAAACAAGCACACAAATAGGCGCAAGTATGGTGTATGGCGGGCCGTGGGCTGTGGCTGGTGGCCTGGGCGGCGCGGTTGTGGGCGGCGTAGGCGGCGCTATAGCTACAGGCGGCCCCGGTGTGGTGCCCGGTATGATAGGCGGCGCGAAAGTGGGCGCACAGGGCGGATTGCTTTTTGGTATGGGCAGGGACGCATACCAAATGGAAGCCGGGCTTGCTTACCTGGAGTATAGGGATTATACGGATATAAACGGTAATAAAATAGATTCGGCCGCAGCGTGGAGCATGGCCAGAAACGTAGGGGTGATAAGCGCTGGTATTGAGGTGGCCGGGGACGTTATTATTGTGGGCGGTGTGCTTAAGCCCGCAACTAAAGCTTTAAGGGGTGTTGCCGGAAAGAGTATAAAAAGTGTTATTGCTAACCCGGCTTTTGGCGCGGCTGCTAAAGAATACCCCGCGCTTGGTAAGGCTGTAGGATATATCGCGCAAAACCCGTCACAATTTGAAAACATGAGTTTTGGCAACGCGGTAAAAAAGGCGCTTGCCAGCGGCGGTGTTTTGTTTACCGAGCCTGCCACGGAGTTTACGCAGGAAGTAGTAAGTATAGAGGGCGGCAACAGGTTGAAAGAAAACCCGGGCTATGATTTTGCCGAAGCTATGGATATAGCGTTTAACCTTAAAACAAGATACGGGCTGAGCGTAAATGAAATTGATAAAAACTTGCACTTACTTTCACCCGAAGACCGCCAGGCATGGGAATTTAGAAAATTATCTGACGACGAAAAAATAGCGCAGGCCGCGCAGGTTATAGTACCTACGCTGACTGGCGTTATACCAATGGTTATTTTGGGCGGCGGCGCGTCATATTACAACCATATGAATTTGAGGGCGACAGCCAACGCCGCGCAGCGTAACGCTGAAGCTTTTGTAAACGCGGCCGACAATATGGAAATTGCCGACAAAAACCCTGACGCGGCTAAAGTAGTGCTGCAAGATATTGCAGAAACGCAAGGCGTAAGCGATATTTATATGAATAAAGACGCGCTTTACCAAGTGCTAAGCGCCACAACGCAAGACGTGCAGGCAGCGGTAAGCGAACTGGGTATAGCGGATGAGGCGGCGCTAAGCGACAGCCTGGACACGCCGTATATACAAATACCTACCGCTAAGTGGACCATGCTTGCGCGTACTGTGGCTAAGAATAATAAAAGCTTATATGAGCAGCTTAAAAACGATGTTAAATTTAAGCCTGAAGACTTGAGCGTAAATGAAGTTGCGGACATGGAGCGCGCCGCCAGTATGGATGTGGTGCAAAAGCTGCAGGAAAGCATAAAAAACAATACTGAAGCGCAAGAGGTAGCGCAGTATACAGAAAGCCGCCTTTTAGAAAACTTTAATAAAGCCGCGCGCCCGGAGAACATAACCGCAGCACAATGGGAGCAAAACAAAACTGCGGCCGCTAAAATTGTAGGGCTTTATACAGCGGTTAAAGCTAAGGGTTTGGACATTGATAAAACAGAAACTGAAGTTAATTTTAAGCTGCCTAAAATACAAACAGAGTTAAGTGCGAGACAAAAGAACTTGGCGACTATGGCTAGTATGATAGCAAGAGAGATTGTAAATGAAACCACCGCTATTAAAGAAAACTTTGAAATGCAGCAGCAGGGCAGCCTTACGCCTGTAATAGACGAAATAATAAGCCTGGGCGGCATTAATATTGACGGTATTGCCGAAAGCGGCGAGTTTGCAAATTTTACAGATAAAGAAAGCGCGGCAAAGGGCGTTGTGCGGCCCGGCGGCCGCGCGCCGGGTGAAATGGCGTACTCCATTTTTGAGGGCGGTAAATACCCGCAATATTTGGAAGCTGGTGTAACACCTGACGTTAATACCCTTTTAAACGCGTTAAATGGCGAAATAAGCGCTTACGTAGCGCCAGGGCAAAGAGGTAGGGTCAGCGCAAAAGACCTTGCTTCGGTTGTAAACAATATGGGCAATATGACAGCGCAGGAATTTAAAGCAGCTTGGGAAAAAGAGGGGCGTGTAAAGCTGCCCAATGGTAAAGAATACCGCGAGTTTCACAAAATGCTGCTTAAAGACCTGGCGGCGCAGGGCGTGGAAATTGGCGACGCTGCGCTGGCGGAGCACGAGCTAACGGCCGAAGCTTTAAAATCCGATCAAAATTTAGGGGCTAATGTTCCAAGCACGGCGGATGTGCCTTTTCAAACAGAGGTGCCGAAAGCGCCTGTTGTTGAGTTAAGCGGCCGTGAACTTGAAGAATATTCCGGTAAGGATTTAACTAAATATTCTGACCTTAAGCTTGCCGCTAAAGAATACTACCAAAAAGAACTGCAGGGTAAAGGCACGGAGAGGGCGGACATAGGGAATATTATAGTTACCGGGAAAGGCTGGGAAAAGCTGAAAAGCGCCCAGGGCAACGCCATTAAACTTAGATTGCTGCCTAAGCTTTTAGATTTTATTAAAAACGCTAATTATGACGGCGCTTCACGCTACTTTGAAAAGGGTGAAAGAAAAGACGATTTTATAAGGTTTCACTATCTTAAAGGGTTTGTAAATATTGGTGAGAAAAAGTATTTAATACAGGCCGATATTGGCGAGACAAAGAATAATAAAAAGTTTTATACGTTAATGAGCCTTAAGCAAAAAGAAGTCCCTTCCACATCACCGGGGAACATTGTAGGCCCCGGGCAGGAAGGAACTGTAAATAGTATAGCGGATAAACAACAAAAAATCAAGGGTGGTTCTGTTAGCTATCAAATGGCTTTTCATGGCTCACCCCATACTTTTAATAGTTTTAACCTTGACAAAATTGGAAGTGGGGAGGGAGTCCAGGCATATGGTTGGGGATTATATTTTGCTGGTAAAAAAGAAGTGGCTCAATGGTATAAAAATCGTCTTGGAAAAGAAAGACCTACGGTTGATGGAGTGCGCGTAACAGGAGAGGAAAAAATAACTGCAGTTCGTAGAATTTATGACTATGGTTATATCGGCGCTGTTGCTGAAACAAAAGAACGTTTGTCCTCTTATGGAAAAAAATCTCTAAATTATAAGCTTGAACAAGATATTTATGGCTATCTTAATACACTTTCAGAGGATAATGAAATAGATTTTGATGTTGAAAGCAAACTTTATACAGTAGATATTCCAGAAAACAATGTTTTGCTTGATTGGGATAAAGGGCTTAGCATTAAGAATAAGGAAATTTTTAAACAACTAGCAGCTAGTTTGGATTCCCGCGAAAAAAGAATATTTTTGGGACCAGGAAATGGCGCAGAGAATATAGATACTTATCTAAGTGCTGCTAAGGGTTCTTATTATTATCATATGCTATCTCTAGCTTTTGATTCAGAAGAAAAAGCTTCTAAAAAACTTAATGATTTTAATATTAAGGGTATTAGATATTTAGATGGTTCTTCACGCAATCAGGGTGACGGTAGTTATAATTATGTTGTTTTCGATGATACTGCTATAAATCTGTTGGATGTGCAGGAGCAACGCGCTATTGCGCAGGCGGAAACATCTTTGTGGGATAAGCTTAAGAACGGTATTATGTCTGTGTTTGGGCTTGATTCCAACAAACAAAATATTAAGCTGCAGGAAAATGAAAGCAGAGTACAAGGCGCTTTTCTTAAAGACGAGCAGGGCAACCCTGTTATACACCTGACTGAGCATGCTAACTTTTCTACCTTGCTACATGAGGTGGCGCACTATATTTCTGACGATTTAAGAAATTTGGTAGCGGCCGGGCAAATTACTGAAGCTATGCAGAAAGATTTTGACACGCTTAAAAAGTGGCAGGGCGAGGGATATGACTTTGTTGTTGAAGCTATAAAAAAAGACGGCCGCCTTACCCTTGCGCAACGCGCGGCCGTACTTAAAGAAATAGAACAGCGAGGCGGTAAAGAATTTGTAAAAGATGTTGCGCTTGGCGCGGCTTCTATGGACAGCGAAGCGGCCAGGGCGGTGCAATACCACCAGGAAGAAATGTTTGCGCGCGGGTTTGAAGCCTACCTTATGCAAGGTAAAGCGCCTGTGCCCGGGCTTAAAAAACTGTTTGCTGATATTAGGAAGTGGCTTGTAAAAGTTTATAAAAACGGTATTGTGGCTGAGGGCCTTGTTTTAAGTGACGATATTGCCAATGTTATGGACCGCCTGCTTGCCGCTGAAGACGCTATAGACAGAGCTACGCTGGCTGAAGACAGCAAAATAGCCAGTTCTATAATATTGGGCGGATTGGACGAGGCCGCCAAAGAAAAGGCAAAACTTGAACTGTTTGCGCTGTTAATGAAAGAATTAACAGAGGGTGAGCAGCGTAAAAGAAGCCGCTACCAAAAAGCCGCCGAAAAGAAAATAAGAAAAGAGATAAAAGAAGACGTGGATTATAAAGCGGCCGACATTGTACGCTTTGAATTTAAACGTTACCCGGGCGGCGTGGCGCAGGACTATTTGGACGGCAAGCTTAGCGCGTTGGACGCTACACGCTTTAACAGATTGTATGAGTTAAACGCCGACTTGTTTGAAAGTGAGATTGATATGGCCGGAAAGCTTGCGCAGCTGCGCCCTATTGAGGAAGAAGTTGCCGCGCGCCTTGACGCTGCCATGAAAGACTACGGCAGCCTGCTAGGTAACCCGCAAGCGCTTGAGGATAAGGCCAGGGAAATAATATTAAAAGACGAGCGTATACAGGACGAAGCGGTAATTGAATTTAAAATACTGCAAGATAAAGTGCGCGGGCTGCTGCCGGAAGCTGCGAATAAAGAGTTTATTACAAACTATAAACAAAGATACCGCATTAAGGCAAAGGCGTACCTGGCCAAACAGGTAATAGGCAAGGCGGGCAACTTCCGCAGCCCGTACAGCATGGCTATACAGGAAGCTAAAAAAGCCGGACTTTACAGCCGGGTGAATGAAAATATTAAAGCTATGGGCCATAAAATGAAGCAGCTATTGTGGCAGGCTATAGCCGCCGAAGCCGTAATTGTTAAAAAAGATATTGAAGCTAAAAGAAGATATTTACGTGAAATGCAAATTACGCCACAAAAGACTTTTAAAAACAGGGCTAACTTTGAGCAAATGGCGGAGATATTAGCGCGCTTTGGCTTCCCGCGTAAAGACTACGCGCAGGGCGCGCATGAAATAGCATTATTTGAATACGCGCAAAATATGACTAAAGAGCTTAATATGCCCGCGCTGCCGCAGTTTGTGCTGGACGAGCGCAACACTAAGCCCTACAAAGAACTTACTTATGAGGAATTGGCGGATGTTATTTCTACCTTAAAAACTTTGCAGACATCTTCTAACAGAATGAACACGTTTCAAAAGATTGCGCGCGGTAAGGATATTACCGAGACAATTAACCTGCTGACTGAAGAACTTAAACATAACTTTAGCCCGGCTGTCATTGCCAGAAATAAAGAAAAAATACGCCAAAGTACCAAAGAAAAACGCGGTGTGTTGTTTGTATTTAAAAAGGTGTTTGGCGGGCTTTGGCCATGGTTAAAAACAATGGATACTATTGTATATAAAATTGACGGCTATAAAGACACCGGGTATTTTAGGGATTTATTTGCCGCGCCTGTAGACGTGGCGGCCGATAAAGAAAGCCAAATGATAAGAAGTTTTATAAACACAATAACCGCCGTGCTGGAAAACGGGCTGGGGCGTGAGAGGTTAAAAGAAATGTCTGTGCGTAAATTAGATTTAGACGACGGCATGACGTTAACAGAACTGGAGTTATTTACACTAGCCTTAAACTACGGTAACGAAAGTAATAAAAAAGTGTTGTTTGCCGAGCCTATTTCAGACTGGACGGGAAGCTTTGAGCAGTGGACGGAAAGCGCTGAGTTTATGCTAAACGGCTGGTTTGAAAAATACTTAACGGCCGCGCATTGGGATGTCGCGCAGGCTATATGGAACGCGTTAGAAGTAATAGGTAAAGAGCAGTTTGCTTTAGAGGAACGTGTGCGCGGCTTTGCCCCGCCTAAAATTGAAGCAAGCCCTTTTGCTATTAACACCGCTGACGGTAAAACAAAATATGTAAGCGGCGGCTATTACCCGCGTATTATGGACAGGCGCACTATAGCTAAATATAAATATGAAGAACAGGAAAAACTTAGAAATATACCCGCTAAAAATTATTACACAGACAGCGGCAACGTGCAAGCAAGGCAAAATGTAACCTACCCCATAAGCGTTGATTTTATGGACCTGTACAAAAATATAGCGGACCAAGTGCACGACGTATGTTTTAGGGAAATTGTGAATGACTGGAACGCGCTTTTTAGACGTACCGAGTTTGCCGAACTTTTGCGCGCTACTGTAGGTGACTTGGATTTTAGGGAAATAGACAACTACCGCATGATGTTGGGCGGCGGGCTGCGAGAAGCCGGAACAATAGAAGCTGTGGAAGTGGCTATAAACCATTTAAGGCGCGGTATGGGCGTGTCGTCATTAGCGTTTAACCCGGGTATTTTATTTCAGAACCTGTCTAACTTTGGAACGCTTGAAAACGTGGTAGACGGTTTTGGTAAAAAAGAAGTGGCCAAAACCATACTTGAAAGCAGGTCAATGTTAACAGAAATGATTTTAAACACCACTAAGGGCAGGACATATAAGGAAGCTATTTTTGCAAAAAGCCAGCTTATGAGAGACCGCGCGGCCGCAGCTGATTATACGCTGCGCCAAATTGCGGAATACCAAAACCCGCTGGAGTTAGGGCAAGACAGACTGTCTAACGTGGCTAACTGGCTAATGAATACTACCGACAATATATCTATGCTGCCCGCATGGAAAATTGCTTATGAACAGGGTATTAACGAAATGCAGCTGACAGAAGAAGAAGCTGTACGCCGCGCCAATATGGTGGTGGACAGAACGGTAGGCAGCGGCCGTAAATATAATACCGCCAGCATACAAAGAAGCCGCAATGTTTGGGTAAAAATGATTACGCCGTTTATGACATTTTTTAACAAAGAGCTTAACAAAATTATGCGTGAAACAGGCAGAGATATACACCGCAAAGAATATGTCAGGCTGTTTTGGTTTTGCTTTCAAAAGTTTGTATTGTTCGCAGCGCTTAGTGAAATACTGTCATTTAATATACCTGACGAAGACGAGGAGTGGTACAAGTGGCTTGGCAATACCATGTTAAGGTATGCCAGCGGGTTAACGCCTTTTACTAAAGAGGCCGCGCCGCTTATAGGCGGTGACTTGTTGGGGCTGGATAATATGTACAGTTCAGGCAAAAACCCGCTTAATACGGCGCTTGATAAGGCCACTATACTGCCCGCAAAAACAATGCTAAGCAGCGCGCGTAAGTTGATTAAGGGTGAGGAAATAGATTACCAAAACCTTGCCGAGCGCAGCACCACGGCGGCCAGCCTGTGGTTTGTGTACCCTAATTATTTTAATGCTTTACTTTTTAACTTTGTAGACATTTACCAGGGTGACATGGATTTTGAGTTGAGAGATTTGGCAAGAAGAAGACGTAAAAAAGAGAGGAAAAAATAATGAGTTTACAGGAAACATACAACCCTATACCGAAATACGGCTACGGGATAAACAGACAGTGGCAGTGGGACTTTCGTTTAAGAAATATTGATGATTTAAAAATTATCAAAATTGCTGAAGACGGAACGGAAACGGTAATAGTAGATTCTTTTACCGTTGTAGCGGCGACAAAAACAATTATTTACCCAATGGAGAGCAGCCCACTTGCGCCTTTAACAGATAAAGAACGCCTGCTTATTATAAGGGAAACGCCGCTTGGGCAAAATGAAATTGTACTGCAGAACTTGGGCGACTACAGCCCTGCTTCTATTGAGTATGCCCTGGATATTGTGGCCATGCGTATACAAGAACTTAAGTATGAGCAAAAGCGTATGCTGCAGGCGCCGTATGGCAGCCCGTTAGAGGACCCTAAAGACCTTATAGCGCGCTTAGAGAGGTTGGCTGCGGAAGTAGGCCGCGCCAGCATTATTGCGCAGGAAAGCGCGGAAAAAGCAGTAACATCTGAAGAAAAAGCTAAAAGCAGTGAAAGCAATGCAAAAGACTCAGAACTTAACGCCGGGATTTTTAAAGATAATGCCTATGAATTTAAAACATTGGCGCAACAAGCGGCCAGCACATCCTCTTATAACGCCGAAATGGCCAGGCGCTCGGCCGTAGACGCTAAAAAATACGCTAATGCCGGGCTTGACGAATACCCGGACGGCTCGGCCAAGCAGTGGGCTGAGGAAGCTTACCGCATGGCGGGCTATTATAACCAAAGAAGGCAGTGCGTTATTTCCGGCGCGGTAGAACTTAAGCATGATAATGAACATGAAACTAATATTGCAACGTTGGCTAACGCTATTTCCAGCGGGGAGTTCTACGATAATGCGGACTATCTTGCGCAAGGGTTTGACGGTGTTTGGACAATTTTAAATACCTGGATAAGCAAGCAGCTGGGCGCGGCCGCAGCGGGTACGGCGTATTTGGGACAAAAAAATATTATGTACCCGGTAACAGCTATAGAATTTCAACAAAGTACAGACTATGCAGCGCGTTCTATTCTTGTTCAAGTTTCACCTGATAACGGGGTAACATGGAACACTGTTAAAACTTTTGAGGGCGAGGACTACCCATATATCAGAAGAAGAATTGATATGACGAATGTTGCGCTGCCTGCAGGCCCGTACGCCATAAGAATACTGGCTAATACAGCCATAGGTAAAGCGTGGGACCCTACAAACGTTGTAAATAACGGCTGGCACGTTTATGAACTGGCTGTATATGCTGTGGTGCCTGGTGATGTGGAATTTTCCTTAAAAGGCGATTTGTACGCGACTATGGCGCAAGGGTTTGAAGCCGGAATACCTAAGGATACAATACTGCGTTTAACAGATAAGATTGTGAATTATGTTGAGGGCGGGTACGTTTACTTAATGCAAGATTACAGGCTTAAGACAGAAATATTTAAACAAGACGGCGGGCACGGCTTCCCCCAAACCACTGAAGACGGGAAAATATTTTTTAATAAAGACTTTCAGTTTAACTACAAATACACAGGTAGTGAATGGGGCCTTTATACAGGCGTTTATATAGGGCAAATTGTGGGCGGTGTTTTTGTACCCGCAAGCCCGAACTCCTGGGAGTTTGAAAGTGATATAGGCCCGGCGGGGCCTAAGGGCGAAAAGGGTGACCCGGGCGGAGTGACGTCTTTAAAGGCGCCGCATTATGATACGCCGGAAGAACTGTCAGCTGCGCACCCTGTGGGTACTAAAGAAGACGCGTATTTAGTAGGCGTTGATAACTATATTTACGTGTGGAATGAAACGCTGGGGATATGGAACCCGATAGGCAAAATGGGCTCACTGCCGGAGGATATTTACGAGCGTCTGGCCGGGAAAGTGGACATAGTAACACTGGCTAATTATTATACTGCAGCGCAAGTAGATGTTAAGACGGCCGCGCTGGAAAGTGCTATAGCTGCGGCTACTGCAGATAAAGCAAATAAAGATTTGTCTAACTTGTCTGTGGCCGGGGAGAGCAAGATAAACGGCGCTAATAAGGATTTGTCCAACTTATCTGCAGCGGGTGAGGGTAAATTTAGTGCTTTGGCAAATAAAGATTTGTCTAACTTATCTGATACCGGGAAAGCGCTTTTTAACGCAAAAGCTGATGTGGACCTGGTTAATACAGCTATGTTATCGTGCGGCATATTGGCCGCGCCTGACGGTATATATTCTATTGAGGGTAATGTGCTTACCATAAAAGCTGGGCTTAAACTTTTATGGCCGCAAGGCAGGGCAGCTGACGGTACTAAAATAACTTCGGTATATACTGTCCCGGCGAATATAACGCAAAGTTATGCTGCTGCCAGAAGCCGTGCTTTTGTTGGTATAAACGCTGCGGGTAAAGGGCTGATAGAAGGCGCTGATAATGGCTTCTTTGTTGCGGACGAGCAGCCAGCGGCCGCGCTTTCCGCATTTTGGTACAGCCCTAAAGACAATAAAATTAGATATGTTGGCGGCAGCGGCGTTATAGGCGCTGATGTAATTGCCGTAGTATTATGTGTGGACAGGGATTCTTCCGGCAATGTTACCGCGCTGACCCCGTTTTCTATTGTTGACATCCTGGGAAGACAGGATAAGAAAGAAATTACTTCTTGGAGTGCCCCGAGTGAAAAATCCACAACCTTAACTCTGGGTGCTAGTGGAAGTACATATATTGCGCCAGCGAAAGGAAAATTTAACCTTAAGTTTACCACTACGTCTTCTAACCAAGGTGTGGATATGCAAACGTTTACGGATAACACATTATCCACTCTTGTGCTTAATAAGCAGCCAGAAATAGCGACTACAGGTAGAACAACAGCAACTGATATTGATGTTGATAAGGGGCAGGTGTTAAAGGTTGGTTACGGTGGGGTAACGCCAGTTTCTTTTAGATTTGTTTATGCGAAAGGAGAGGTAATATGAGTGAAATAGTATTTTATGGCGAATTTGACGGCAATATTTTGATTGTTGGCCGACCTGGAGAGAGTGAGGTTGAAATTGTTTCTGCGGCAGAAATGACAGAAGTAACAAGTAGGCAGATAGAGAAGCTGATTATAAAATCTACCGATAAAAAAATAATGCCTGGTTATAACTGGCGTAATGACGGTATTTATTATATAGAGGGCACAGAGCCTGCCGCGCCTGTAGTTGAACCTACTCCTCTAGAAAAAATAGAAGCGCTAGAGGTTGAGTATAGCCTGCCGCGCCCGGTAAGGGATATTTTTATAAGCATGTACGAGGTTGGGCTACAAGTGCCCGAAAAGGTGTGGGCGCGTGTGCAAGAAATAGAAACTTTGGCTGCCCAGGCCGAAACATTAAGGAAAGAAGAAAACGTAATGGTTGAAGCTGCAGACAGTGAGGTGGCCTAATGGGTGACGAAAAACGCACTGACATGGGCCGGGCCACCCGGCTGGTTATAGATAACCTGCAAAATATAAATAAAAAATTAGACGCTTTACAGGGTGATGTAAGCCTTGTAAAAACAGACATTGTGGTTATAAAAAAAGACGTAAACAACCTGCAGTCTAAGGATAGTGAGATTGCAGAGACTGTCAAAAAACACGAGGGTGCGCTGTATGGTAACGGCAAGCCAGGGTTGCTTACGGACATGGCTATTATGAAAAAGTCTATGAAGCCCATTGAGGACACTAAAGAAAAGTTTTTCAACACAGCTTTGCAGTGGGTTGTGCTGCTGGGTGCTATTCTTTTGGGTTATTGGGGCAGTGGTAAAATTCCAAAGTAAAAGGTGGGTATGATAATTATGACAACAAAAATGTATATGCAGGAAATTAAAAGACGTTTAAAGGAAGAAGAAGCAATACGCGTAAAGCCGTATGACGACGCGGACGGCGTAACTATAGGGCCTAATAAAAAAACAATAAAAGGGAAACTTACGGGCGGCGTTGGCCGTAATTTGGAAGATAACGGGTTTAGACCTGATGAAATAGACCTGATGTTAACCAATGATATTAACGCGGCTGTGCGTGATGTAAAAGATTTGTTTCCCGGCGGCTCAGACTATGTTGGCTTTGATAATTTGGATTCAGAGCGACAGTATGTGCTGGTAAGTATGTGTTTTAACATGGGTAAGCCTAAGCTTGCGGGCTTTAAAAAGATGTTTGCTGCGCTTGCCGTAGGCCGCTATGAGCAGGCGGCGGCAGAGATGTTAGACAGTGTGTGGAAGCAGCAAGTTGGTCCACGCGCTGAAAAGTTGTCAAAAATAATGAGAACAGGAGAAATAAAATGAGCGTAATATTGATAGGAATTGGGCTTTTTGTGGCAATGTTTTTTGCTGCGTTAGCCTCAGTAGGTTTACAGGATTTTATTGACAGTGTCAATAAAGATACCTGGAAGAAAAGCTTACGCGCCTTTGTGGTAAGCATACTTTTAGGCTGCCTTGCGTGGCTGGCCTTTGTAGAACTGGGGGTATTTTCCAAGGCTGTAAATTGGATATTTCCCAGCTTACTCTTAGGGCTGTTAACCTTAGGTATGCAGCAAAGCTGCTTTAAGGCGTTAAAAGCGATAAATCCAAAGATAGTTAAAAAAGCGGGGGGTGCTATAGATAATGTTAAACCGTCTGTATAGACTGTTAAGCATTGTCCTTGCGGCATTGTGCGTGTACCTGGGCCTGCAGCTGTGGCTTAAAAACCTGCAGTCCCCAGGCACGCCTGCCGTGCTGCCGGATAATATAAAGCACGAGACTGTTGTTAAAGACAATAAAGTTATTGTTACGCAGCGCGTAACTAACAAAATTACCGGAGAGGAGAAAATAAAACAAAATGTTTCATATTTACCCTCTGAGGGGAAAGCGGCGGTGCGTGTAAACTTAGACGGCGAAGCTGAGACGGATGTAACAAATAAGGGTTTTACCCTTACCCCCGGGGCGTTCTTCCTGGCAGGTAAAGACGTAAACGTGGGGCTAGGCGCACGGCTGGCATATTGGAACAGGTTTGGCGCAGGGGGCGGCGTAAGCTTTAATTTGAGCGACAATGAGAAGATTGAGCCTTTTGCTTTTGCTGATATGCGTTTAACGGATATTGGTTTAAACAATGCTGCGGCTGGTTTGTTTATTAAGCCCAAAAGTATAGGTGTGAGTTTTGCTGTCTATTTTAAATAGTTTATACGTCTAAGAAAAAAGACCTTGCACAATTTTGTGTAAGGTCTTTTTTAATGTTTTTGTCTGCGTTTAACTAGCACAGTTACTAGCACAGCTCAGACGGTTAAAGTGCTCCCCGGGCTGGACTCGAACCAGCAACCCTTCGATTAACAGTCGAATGCTCCACCATTGAGCTACCGAGGAATAAATTGGTGTTTACTGTTTACTACACATATATTTTAGCAAAACACTTTTATAAAGTAAAGAGTTTTGCTAAAACATATTTACTTATTGATACGCTCGGCAGGCTTGCCTCGCTTTTGCAAAACACTTTTATAAAGTAAAGAGGCTCTTGTTTGTTTTGCTAAAACATATTTTCTATTAACACGTTAAACGGCTTTGCAATGATAAATTTAAACCTGCGTTATAACATTATTATAGCGCAGGTTTAATAAGCAAAAAATACCGTGCTGTAGTTTGCTGGGGACGTTTACGGACGTATGAAGCTGCCGCCGGTTTCTTCTTTTGTAAAACCTACAGCCTTGCAAATTTCTTTAGCTTTAGCGGTATTGCCGGAGCATTCAACCTTATCCACATTAGCTTTTGTGGGAGTGTTTGTGTAATACATATTAAAGTGGTATGCGTCGGTTGTGTTTAATCTTGATACCCATACATGAGATTGCGCGGTTGCGCCGGCGCCGAAAATATACCTAAAGTTTTTTGTAAGCACTGCGTCTTTAGTGTTTGGCTGCGTGGTGGTAAAGCCCAGGTCAAGGTCGTCGGTGCTTACGGCGTAGGTGTTGTTGGCCAGGTAGTATCTTTCCTGGGCGTCTTTTATTGCCTTGCCTATTAACAGCGCTTCCGCCGCGCGTGACTTTTCCACCGCTTTTGTATATTGCGGTAAAGCGATTGCGGCCAAAATGCCTATGATAAGAACAACTACTAATAACTCAATTAATGTAAAACCCTTTTTCATAAATCCTCCATCTTTTTATAATATTAAGTATAACATTAGGAAATTGAGAGTGCAATAAAAAACCTAATACTGCGTTATAAGTTGTATGTGCTGGCTTAAAAATTTATGTAGAATATAAGCAGGTAAAAAATTAGGAGGTAGTATGAAGAAAATAGTTTTAACTTTAACGGCAGTAGCTTTAGTGTTTACTGCCTGTACAACACCCGGTAAAAAAACAGCCATCGGCGCGGGTGCCGGCGCGGCAATAGGCGCTATAGGCGGCGCGGTAATAGCGCATAACACAGGCGGCAAGGCTGAAACAGGCGCTCTTATAGGCGCGGCGGCAGGTGGTCTTTTAGGCGGCGGCATTGGTAACTATTATGACAAACAGGCCAAAGAACTTGCTAAAATTGCCACAGTTGAAAGAAACGCCGACGGCAGCATAAAAGTTGTTTTGAAAAACGACATTTTATTCGCCACCGGCAGCTCAGAGCTTTCCGCAGCCGCAAAACAGAACGTTGCCGACCTTGGCAAAGTTCTCAAAAAATATCCTGAAAACATAATTGTTGTTGAAGGCTATACGGATTCAACAGGGTCAGAAGCTTTTAACCTTTCTCTTTCACAGAAAAGAGCCCAGGCTGTTTACAATGAACTTCTTGCCAACAATGTTAAAACCTACAGCATTGGTTACCAGGGTTTTGGCCAGAGCAACCCCATAGCGTCTAACGCTACAGCTGAGGGCCGCTCACAAAACAGACGCGTTAACCTTAACATTACAGCCAACCAGAAGCTTGTTGAACAAAATTATAAATAGTTTAGTGTTAAAAATACCACCCGAAAGGGTGGTATTTTTTTGTATCATGTTCTTATAGATTTATTTTTTAGGAGATATGTTATGAGAAATTTGATGAGGTCCCCGCTGGGGATTTGCAAGCAACTCCCCCTGAGGACGGCGCGACAGCGCTGCGCCGGTTTTACACTTATGGAGCTGTCTATTGTGGTTATAATAATAGCGCTTATGGCGGGCTTTGCTTTGCCGCAGTATGAAAAATCCGTAGAGCGCGGCAGAGTGACGGAGGCTATAGACATTCTCTCCCACATACGTTCAGAGCAGGAGACAAGGGCGCTTCTTGGCAACTCCACAGGTAAAGGTTACGCTAAAAATTTTGACCAGCTTGGGCCTGTTGTTTCAGGCATTACCTCACCAAACGCGGATTCTATTTCCACAGATAACTTTACTTACAAACTTGTTACAAATACGGACACAACCAAGTCCTACGCGTCCGCTTCAAGAAACGGTACAAAATATTCTTATACTATACGTCTTATAAATTATAGGGATTCAAACTTGTGCTGTGTGGGTGATGACTGCAGTTTTATGGTAGGCAGCCATCTTAAATCTACTTGCGATTAAGCGGCGTTTTTATACGCGGCTTGCATAAAATATTTTACCCCGAGGCAAATTCTGCCTTGGGGTTTTTTTGCGCAAATCCCATCCCCCGGAGTAGGCGTGGGTTACAAACGCGAGTACTCCTTTCTAGCAGCAGCGTTTAAAAGCGTATTTAGAACACCTTACTTTTGCATAATAAGTGCTGTTCCATCGCGCGGCGGAGCGAGATGGTCTCAAGGACAATGGCGTAGCCAAAATAAGACAGCACCTATGTGCGCCAACGCGCACTCATTGCTTGAGACCCTCACGCCTTACGGCTGAGGGAGCGGCAACAACAACGTACTATTTTTAACAATAAATAATCTGCTCCCTAGAAAAAGCTAAGCGACCTCCCCGGTCTAGTCGGGGGGGAATAAAAAGCCCCGCTAAAAGCGGGGCGTATCAATGGGTAAAATTCAGGCAAGTCTTTTTTTAGCAAAGCTAAAATGCCTGAATTAGCTTTTGCAAGGCAAAAGCCCCGCTAAAAGCGGGGCGTATCAATGGGTAAAATTCAGGCAAGTCTTTTTTTAGCAAAGCTAAAATGCCTGAATTAGCTTTTGCAAAGCAAAAGCCCCGCTCACTTAGAGCGGGGCTTAAAATATTTTTATTATTTTGCTGCTTCTTTTTTAGCCTTTTTTACAGGAGCCTTTTTTTCATCACCGGCTACAATTATTTTTTTAATTTTAACGGGCGCTTTCATTTTGGCCTGGGCTTTAACCACAGTTTTAGGTTTTCTTGCGATAAGTTTACCTTCTGAAGCGGCAAATTTTTTGTTAAATTTATCTACTCTGCCTTCTGTGTCCAACACTTTTTGCTTGCCTGTGAAGAAAGGGTGGCATTCTGAGCAAATGTCTAATTTAATTGACTTCATTGTGGAGCGTGTTGTAAATTTTGCGCCGCAGGCACAATTAACTTCCACTTCTTGATATTTTGGATGAATTTTTTCTTTCATTTTTTTGTAACCTCAATAAAATTTATTAATTTATTATACTATTTTTTGCCGTATTTTGTATAACATGAGTTAAGGCAGTTAAAAACACGGCAGATTTTAGTTAAATAAATTGCCAGTGTTTATTTTACATTGTATAATTTATATATTAATATAAATATATATATTCCCAAACAGGTGTTACCATGAGTGAAGACAAAAATATGCAAGACCCTTTGATAGGCACCGTAATATCAGGCTGCGAGATTCTTGAGAAAATCGCCGTCGGCGGTATGGGGTCCGTCTACAAAGCCAGGCATAAGGCGCTTGACAGGATTGTCTGCGTAAAAATATTAAGCCCGTCTTTGGCGGAAGACCAAAAAGCCGTAACCTTATTTCTTACCGAAGCCCGCGCCATTGCCGAGCTTGACCACCCCAACATCGTCAACGTTTATAACGTTGGCAGAGAAAGGGGCCTTTATTTTATAGTAATGACTTTTATTTCCGGGGACACAGTTTCTAACATTATACGCAGGCGCCCCAACCTGCCTATCGGGTTTATTTTAAACATTTTCCAAGGGGTTCTTAAAGGGCTTGCCGTAGCGCATGAAAAGGGTATTATCCACCGTGATATTAAGCCCTCTAATATTTTAATTAACGAGAAGCTTGAAGCAAAAATTGTGGACTTTGGCATCGCCAAAAAAATAGAAAAAAACCAGTCCATGACAAAAACCACAGAGATGGCCGGCACAGCCTATTTTATAGCGCCGGAGCAGGCCCTTGGCGGCGTTATTGATACCAGGGCGGACCTTTACTCCGCCGGCGCCACGCTTTATTTTATGCTTACGGGGCAATTTCCTTATAAGGGCAAAAACTCCATAGACATTATTCAAAAGCACATTCACGACCCTATTCCCAACCCCGGCGATATCAGAAAAGATATTCCCGCCTGGCTTTCTCTTGTCACACAAAAACTTATGGCCAAACGCCCCGACGACAGGTTTCAAACAGCCGAGGAAGTGTTGGACCATATAATGAAAATGCGCGCAGAAGACCAAATGAAAGTGCGCACAGGTCTTGACGCTGTGCTTGATATAGGCACAGAGGTCCCGCTCCGCCTTCGCCCTGAGAAGACGACAACTACAGAGTCTCTTAGAATGAAACGCGCCACAAGAAGCGAGAGAATAACAAGAATTTCTTCTAAGCAAGCCATGACAACGGGTCCTAAAATGCCGGTGCTTGGTTCGCCCACCCAGTCGGCCAAGGCGGCCCCGCCTATGCCTGAGGAGGAAAAGATACATGAGAGAGGTCTGGCTATTGACGAAGTTAAAATGAAAGTTAAAGCCAGCGGCATTCCCGCCGCACTGGCTAAGGTTCTCATTCATATTCCTATATTTTTGGTTGTATCTATAACAGCGGCTGTTGTGGCGGTCAAATTTGGCGCCGCGGCGGCATCAACGCTGGATGCTGAGACAAGCGCTACATTTTTTGGCGCGTTTAAGTATATAGGCAAACTTTCCACGCTTACCGCCGCGCCTCTTATTACCGTGCTTACGGCGCTTATGGCCTTTATAACTTTTTTGCTTGCTTGCATGAAAGTTTACGCCCGTCACGCTTTAGGCGTATTTATGGTGATGGTGTGCGGATATTTGGCCGGGTTTTTTACGGCGGATGTTTCTTTTGCCGGCGCTTTTGCCAAGGGGCTTGGTAATATTGCGGCGCAGGATTACTGTCTTGTATACGCTTTAATAGGCGCCATACTTTCTTTAACGCTTATGTTTGGCAAGTCGTCGCCGTTTCCCGCGCGCATAATTTGCGGTGTTGCTATACTTATAACCATATATTCGTTTAAAGCGTTTTCCGCGCTGCCTATTGATCCTTCGGACGAGCCTTTTGTGTCATTACTTTTTTACTGCGCGGTGCTTTTAACGCTGTCCTGCGTGGCTGTTGTGCTGCCAAGAACATTTGTTTTTAGCAGTTTGCTGCCCGCGTTTTTAATGACGCTCGCGCTGGCCAGTGTGGGCGGCTACCAAATATCAGGCAAAGTTTACGCTGATATAACCGCCGCAGGTAAAGTTATTGAAACCAAAAATATTAAACCTAAAGAGGGGGCTGGGCTTAAGTTTTCTAAGCCGGCGTTAGACCTTAACTTTGGTTCCAGTTTGCTTGGCATAGCAAAAATTGTAGAGGGCAGCACTTCCGCGGACAATAAAGAAGCGGATGATAAAAAAGCCGCTGCCGCCGCCCAAAAGGACCCTATAGCCGATTTTGTAAGTATTTATGAAACCCAAGGCGATAAAAAAATGCGTTACGCTATATGGAAAAACGCCATTCTTACCCCGTTTGACCGGGTGGCTGAGCACAGCGCGCAAACCGCGGTTTTTAAATACGGTCTTATACTGTTACTCTTGTTTGCTAATATTTACTTTATAGTACATACTATTTTAAGACGTGATTTACGGTAATATTTGATATATGACCATTAGACTAAACTTTGCCGCTTACAGCGATATTGGTAAGATAAGAGAGAAAAATGAAGATATGGTGTTTATATCGTCTGAACTCCGTTTTGCCGCCGTCGCAGACGGCATGGGGGGGCACAGCGCCGGGGAAATAGCCAGTAATCTTGCCATAACCACCTTTGTTGACACTCTTATAAAAATGGAAAGCGGCAAAATAGTAATACCCAAAGATTTTTTACCTGAAATGAACAAAATGGAACGCCGTTTGCTTATGGCGGCGGACTACGCCAATTATACCGTGTACAAAATGGCGCAGGATAACCAAATGTACCGCACCATGGGCACTACGCTCAGCTGCCTGCTTTTTGACAATAAAGACAGCGCCTACGCCATACATATTGGCGACACCAGAATATATCTTTTAAGAGACGGTGTTTTTACACAGCTTACCATAGACCATTCTTTAGCGGCAGAGCACGTGCGCCGCGGCCTGCTTACAAAAGCGCAGGCGGAAAAGTCCGCCATACAAAACGTGCTTACCCGCGCCATGGGCATTAAAAAAGACGTGGAGTTTGACATTTTGCAGTTTGGCGTGCTGGAGGGGGACGTAATATTTATGTGCTCTGACGGTGTGAATAAAGGCCTGGAAGATGAGGAAATAAAGCAGTACCTTATGAAAACAGGCAGAACATCGGTATCCAAAATTTGCAAAGCCATAGTAAGAAAAGCTAATGAAAAAGACGGCAAAGACAATATTTCCGCCGTTGTGGTACAGGTAATGCCGGAGCCCGGGTTTATTGAGACAAAATGGAACAAATTTAAAAAAATGTTCATAGGGCAAAAATAATAAAATACATTTTTTAAATAAAATATCCACTGTATTTTCCTAATTTTTGTTAAAAATATTTGCCGTTTTTTAATGTAAAAAATTTCTGTAGGGGCGGAGCTAGTCTCCGCCCTATGCTTTCTATAAATATAAGTACAAAAGGGGCGGAGACTAGCTCCGCCCCTACAATAGACTGTTTTGTTGGTTTTGTGCCTGGAAAAGTTGTTGTGTTCTTTATTAGCACTCTTTTGGCTGGTTTGACAATTATGAGATAATTTGATAAATTAGTTATAGGATAAGGAGTAAAAATACTCTTTATACTAATCATACGTAGTAAAATCAATTTAAAAATATTAGTTGGGAGGTTAGCAAATATGTCAGACATTAATATAGTGCCTCTTGGGGATAGAATTATAGTAAAACCCATAGAGCGTGAAGTTATGAAAAGCGGTATTATCATACCCGATACAGCCAAAGAAAAGCCGATGGAGGGTGAAGTTGTAGCCGCAGGCCAGGGTAAACTGAAAGACAATGGGGAAAGATTACCCATGGACGTTAAAAAAGGCGACAAAGTGCTTTACGGCAAATATTCGGGCACAGAAGTTAAGATTAACGATAAAAATTATCTTATCATGCATCAGGACGATGTCCTCGGTATTATTAAATAAAAATTTAAAAAATTGAAATGGCCGGGGAAGGGTTTTTTATCTTATCGGTCCCGAAAGGAGGGACCTTGAATAGATTAAACAACACATTTTGTGTACATCACCCTCACCCGCGCCCTCTCCCCTAAGAGGGAGAGGGACAAAAAAGGAGAAAAACCAATATGTCGAAGCAGATTATTTATGGCGACGAAGCCAGGGCCAAAATGAAGGCCGGTATTGAAAAAGTAGCAAACGCAGTCAGCGTAACATTAGGTCCCAAGGGCAGAAGCGTAGTGTTGGAAAAGAAATTTGGTTCACCGTTAATTATAGATGACGGCGTAACAATAGCAAAAGATATAGAGTTAGAAGATAAATTTGAAAATATGGGCGCGCAGCTTATACGTGAAGTAGCGTCTAAAACCAACGATATCGCCGGCGACGGCACCACAACAGCCACAGTGCTTACCCAGGCTATGCTTACAGAGGGTATTAAAAATATTACGGCGGGCGCCAACCCTACATTAGTTAAAAAAGGTATTGAAATGGCCGTAGAAGCTGTAAAAGCGGAACTTGCCAAAATGCACAGGCCCGTTAAAACCAAAGAAGAAAAAGCGCAAATTGCCACAATTTCAGCCAATGACCGCATGGTGGGCGAACTTATTGCCGAAGCCATGGAAAAGGTTGGCCACGAGGGCGTTATAACGGTAGAAGAGGGTAAAACAGCCACAACAGAACTACAGATTGTTGAGGGCATGCAGTTTGACCGCGGTTACATTTCACCCTACTTTGTAACAGATTCCGAAAGAATGGAATGCGTACTGGAAGACTGCCAGATTATTTTGACAGACAAAAAAATCAGCTCTATGAACGAACTTTTGCCTTTACTTGAAGGCATAGTTAAAAACGGCCGCAACTTTCTCATTATTGCCGAAGATGTTGACGGTGAAGCTTTAGCCACCTTGGTAGTTAACCGCCTGCGCGGCACCTTAAGAGGCTGCGCCGTAAAAGCCCCCGGCTTTGGCGACAGACGTAAAGAAATGTTAGAAGACATAGCTATTTTAACGGGCGGCACGGTAATTGCTGAAGAAAAAGGTTTAAAGCTTGAAACCGCTACCCCTGAAATGCTGGGCACCGCCAAAAGAATTGTTGTAGACAAAGAAAACACAACAATAGTAAACGGCGAAGGCGACAAGAAAAACATTGCCGCCAGAGCGGAGCAGATTAGAAAACAGATTGAAAACTCTACCTCAGATTATGACAAAGAAAAACTGCAGGAACGTTTAGCCAAGCTTTCCGGCGGTGTTGCCGTAATAGCGGTGGGCGCGGCCACAGAAACTGAAATGAAAGCCAAAAAAGCCAAAGTAGAAGACGCTAAAAACGCTACCAAAGCCGGTGTTGAAGAAGGCTTAGTTGCCGGCGGCGGCGTAGCTTTAACAAGATGCGAGCCCGCGCTTGAAGCTTTAAAGGCTGATAACGAAGACGTTCAGACAGGTATTAACATAGTTAAAAAGGCCCTAACAGCCCCGCTTAGGCAAATTGCGGTTAACGCGGGCCTTGACGGTTCAGTCATAGTTGAAAACGTAAGAAAAGCCAAAGGCAGCGAAGGCTTTGACGCCGAAACAGGCAAATACGTAGACATGATTAAAGAAGGCGTGGTTGACGCTGTGAAAGTAGTGCGCATAGGGCTGGAAAATGCGGCCTCTATCGCCGGCACGGTACTTCTTACCGAAGCCTTAGTGGCCGACAAACCCGAAGAAAAGGGCGCGGCACCGGCCATGCCCGGCGGCATGGGCGGCATGGGCATGATGTAATAAGTTTTAAATAAAAGGCGGCCTTTTCAGGCCGCCTTTTTTATTTAAAACTTTCCCCAAATATTTGAGTTATTTTTGATTTTTATTTATTTGACACACCCCGTCCGCCCTTTGGGCTCCTCGCGCAAAGTGTGCCAAATAAATAAAAATCAAAACTAATCTCAAATCTTCGGGGCCCCGGTAAAAATATAATATTTTAAAAGTGTGCCCCACTCCGTAAAAATCAAAACTGCGCTCAAAATCTCGGGGCCCCGACTAATAAAATAAATTTTAAAATAGATATAAAACCCTGGTAGAGAAAATTTCTCTCCCGGGGTTATTGTGTGTTTAGCAAATTATAATATTGAATTGCAGTCTACCATTTTGCCTTTATCGTTCATAATTTGGCATGTGCCAGACGAGGAATTGCCGCTTTGTGATTTGTAGGAAGGTCTTTTTGCGGCGGAGGGCTGGCGCATTTGTGTTTGAGTACGGCGCGGTTGTGTAGAGGCGGAAGAATTGCTTTCTAACGCGCTTATGTCAGGCTGTTTATATTGTATAGCTCTGGCGGAATCAACGGCGTTTTTTAAATTGGAGTGGTAAGATTTAAGCGCGTTTTCCTGTTTTTGTTTAGGCTCTTCTTTCTTTTCACACGCCGCAAAAAATAATGTTGCCGTTAAAATTAAAAATAAAATAGAATTTCTTTTCATAATTTAAATATAGCAAAATAGCCGCCTTAACTGCGGGATTTTATTATATCCTCAAGTATCGGCGCCAGCTTGGCGGCGGTTTTTTTATCAAAAATCATGAGAAATGATTTTTCTTTATATTCCACCGTGCATATGTAAGCGTAGCGCAGGCGGCCCTCATATTTATACACGTCTTTTACCGCGTCAAAGGGTATAAAAAAAGCGTCTGAAAACATGCCGAAGGGAAACGCCGTTTCTATATATATCCCATGTCCCGCCAAGGTAATATTTTTAAGCCATAAAAGAGTGTAAGAATTTTTGTAGGAAATGGTGCCGTCACTTTCGTCTTCTTTAAAATCTTTTACCAGCCCTACGCGGCGTAATTTAGTTTTTTCTCCGGTGGGTACTGTTTTTACGCTAAGTATTCTTGCCATTTCACGCAGGCCGGTCATCTGCATTGCCCTTAGCACAAACAATGCCATTGCTATTTTTATAAAAATTTTAATGATAAATTTTATGCTCATTATTTACCCGCAACTATTTCCAGCTGGTTGCCGTCAGGGTCAAGCACGCATGACTCGTAGTAGCCGTCGCCTGTGGTTCTGGGGGCGCTGAGTATGGTGTAGCCGTCTTTGGCCAGGCGGTTGGTAAGCGTGTCTACATCTGTTTTTGTTTTTACGCTAAAAGCTATATGTATAATGCCAAGGCTTTGCTGCGGCGCATTTTCGGTTATATCAGGGCGGGACATTATTTCCAGCCTGGCGCCGTTTTCAAACATAAGAAAATAAGTTTTAAGCCCTGTTTTGGGGTTATGGTACATAGAGTTAGAAGAGGCATTAAAATATTTTATGTAAAACAGTTTTAATGCCTCTAAATTAGCGGTATAAATAGCTATATGGTCTATTTTCATTACGGTTTTTTCATTCTAAATTTTGGCGGGGTAAACCACGCTCTTAGTTTTTCCTGGGCGTATGGGTCGCCCGCGTTAGCCGCTTCTCTTAAAATAGAGTAAGCCTTGTCTTTATCAGGAGTAACGCCGTGCCCTAAAAAATACATTGTGCCAAGAGAAGTCTTGGCGTTGACAGAACCGTTTTCAACGGCTTTTTGGTAAAAATCTAAAGCTTTGGCAAAGTCTCTCTCAACGCCGCGGCCCATATAGTACATATTACCCAGGCGGTTAAGGGCGCGTTCGTCTTTTAACTCGGCCGCCGTTGTCATCCACTCAAGCGCTTTTGCGGGGTTTTCTTTTACCCCTTGGCCAAAATCATACATAAGCGCTATATTGTACGCGGCGCGGGCATTGCCTTTGGCGGCGGACTTTTCAAACCACTTTGCCGCGTGCTTATAACTTCTTTTTACGCCTATCCCGTCACGGTACATAATGGCGGCTTTATATTGAAAATCAGGATTACCCAGTTTTGCAAAGTTTAAAGTTTCTTTAAACTGCGCTTTATTTTCCGCAGTTATTTCTGGCTGCACAAAATCAGTAGACGCTTCTTTATTGCACGCGCAATAGAAGACCACGGATAAAACCAGCAAAAATAAAATGGTGTATTTCCTCATATTATATATGGTACTTTTATGTTTTTCTTATGTCAATTATAAAAGGGGCCGCGCGGGCCCCTTTTATATATTGCCTAAGTCTTTTATTGTATTTGTGTTTTAACAGGCGTTGCTACGCATTTTTTATTCTGGCATGACACCGTTACATCATTAAAACAATATTGCATTGTGCACATGGCGCCATCGCACATAGCGTTCTTTTTTTGAGTAAGCGCTGCAAAGTGTTTTTTGTTTATGGCGGCGTACCCGTCGCACTGGCAGCAGCCGGCGGCTATTTTGACACAGTCGCTGTCTGCGGCGCAGGTATTTTGCCCGGCCAGAGTTTGCCGGTATCTTTCCTGCGCGGCCGCGGCGTTTTGCGTTGTGTTATTTTTACACGCGGCAAAGGTAAACACCACGGCGGTTAATATTATTATTTTAGTTATAATTTTCATAATATTCTCTAAAACCTTTTTGTTGTAACCGCGTTGCTCTCGCCCTTTTCTTTTTCCGGCGTTTTTTTGCTTATGGAGTTGTCTATAACTCTTAAAGCGTGGTCGCCTATTCTTTCAAGACGGCTGATAATATCTGCGTAATGCGTGGAGGATATTGCGGACACGTCTTCTCTTTTTATTGTCTGCAAATTACGCTCGTCACGCAGCTTGTTGCGCAGCGTATTTATTTTGCCTTCTCTTTCATAGGCTCTTCTTAACAGTTCATGCGCGCTGATTTTGCCGCTGTCCACGCTTAACAGGCTTGTCCTGGCGTCTTTTACCGCCGCTTTTATAAGGTCGGCCATGTCGTCTATACTCTTAATATCTTCCGGCGAAAACTCTTTACTTTGGCGCGCAAGTACAAGCAGTTTGGCTATATTCTCGCCGCTGTCACCCATGCGTTCTACGCTGTTTATTACTTCAATAAGCGCCATAATTTCGTCCAGCACTGTGCTTGACACTCTTTCATGCGCTATAGAAGTAAGATAATTGTTTATTTTATATTCCATTATATCGGTGTCTTTTTCTAAGGCGTAGACGTCTTTTATTAACTGGTCAAACATGCCGTCTTCTTCCACTTTCATGGCGTGGGTAATTTTGTTAAGCATTTTGCTTACAAGGGCGGTCATGCGTTCTATTTCTTTACGCACGGCTTCTATGGCAAGTTCCGGCGCGCTGGCAAAGCGTGAGTTTATAAACACAAGTTCCGTAGAGTGTTTTTCCCTTTTGGTTACAGGTATTATAAGAGTGGTTAATTTTGCCAGATATCTTATAAAGAAAAGCATTACAAAAGTATTTATAAGGTTAAATACGGTGTGGAACGCGCTGATATGGTACGGTATATATTCGGTAAGGGTTTTAGGGTCCGTGCCGTAGGGGGAACCGGGGATAAGCCAGTCCACAAAGTTAACAAACGGTTTAAATATAAGCGCAACCCAAACCACGCCTATAAAGTTGAAAAAGAAGTGCCCAAGCGCCGCGCGTTTAGCCGCTTTATTAGCGCCTATGGCCGCCAGGTTAGCGGTGATTGTGGTGCCGATGTTTTCACCCAACACAAGCGCTACCGCGGTGGGAAAATCTATAAACCCTTTGGCCGCGCAGGTAATGGTCATGGCCATAACCGCGCTGGAGGATTGTAGTACCACAGTTAATGCGGAACCTATAAATATAAGCAGCAGCAGGTAGCCAAAGTTGGTTGGCCTAAACTGTGAGAGCCACGCCATTACGCCGGGGGACTGGGAAAAGTCCGGTATGGCGTTTTTCATTAAATCAAGACCTAAGAAGAGAAAGCCGAAGCCTACCATAGCCTCGCCTATTCTGTGAAGTGTTTTCCACTTGCCGATGAACTGAATAAAAAACCCTATTGCCAGTACCGGTAAGGCGAATAGGGAAATTTGCATTTTAAAGCCAAAGAAGCTGACTATCCAGGCCGTCATAGTGGTGCCTATGTTGGCGCCGAATATTACGCCCAAAGCCTGGTTAAGCGTTAACAGCCCCGCGCTGGTAAAGCCCACCACCATAACCGTGGTAGCGCTGGACGATTGTATAATACTTGTTACTAAGATACCTGACAATGTCGCAGTGTACCGGTTGGTTGTTGCGGCGGCAAGCAGTTTGCGCATAGAGTTGCCGGCCATTTTTTGCAGCCCGTCGCTCATAAGCTTCATGCCGTATAAGAAAATAGCAAGACCGCCCAGAACGTTTAATACTATCAATGTAGTACTCATTTATTCTCCCTTTGAGATTATATTTTATGTCCTTTGTTTACTCTTACATTTTATTCTTTTATATATGTTGCCGTCAACTTTAAAATAGGACTTTTATTTAGGACTATTCTTTTTAAATTTGTTTATGTATAATCTGGATATATGCAAAAACATATAGCAGTGGCAGTTAACCGGCAGTAACAATCCTTGGAGGACTAACTTATGCAAAAGCTGTTTAGCTTCTTTAAGCCCCTTCCCGACACAGAAAGGCTTACAGATGAAAAAGAAATAAAAAGATTGTACAGAAACATGCGTATCAAGATGTTCTTTTATATGTATTTTGGTTATGCCTTATATTACTTCACCAGAAAAAACCTTGACTTTGTAAAACCCGCTCTCAGAGATAACTTTGGCTTTGACGTTATTCAGTTAGGTATTATCGGTACAACCATTTACGCCACTTACGGCGTAGGTAAGTTTTTAAGCGGCGTACTGGCCGACAGATGTAACGTAAGAAGTATTATGGCCACAGGTCTTTTATGTTCATCACTTGTTAACCTCGCTTTCCCGTTTCTTCCTAATTTGCAAAGCTGGTTTGCCAACTCCGGTATGACAATACCGCTGGTTGGTTTTGCCGCTTTCTTCTGGGGCTTAAACGGCGTGTTCCAGTCAATGGGCTTTCCTCCCGTCGCTAAAGGCTTGGTAAGCTGGTTCTCCGCAAGCGAAAGGGCCACAAAATGGACGCTTTGGTCATCTTCCCACACATTCGGCGCGTTCTTTGTAGGCGTGCTTATTTCATATTTACTTAAACTGGATATGTGGAAAATGGCCTTTGTTATCCCCGCTATTATGGGTATAACCTACAGCTTGGGCGTTTTACTTTTATTAAAAGATAAGCCTACAAACGTTGGTCTGCCGCCTATTGAAGAGTATAAAAATGACCCTATGCCTATTAAAAATGAAGTAGGCGTCTCTCACTGGTATATTCTTAAAAAGCATATTTTTACAAACCCGTTCCTTTGGGCTTTAGCGTTATCATATGTATTTGTGTACTATGTACGCTTTGCCACGTTGGACTGGGGCACAATGTTCTTAGTTGACGACAGGGGATTCACACAGCAGGCCGCTGTTTCCGCGCTTAAGTGGATGCCTTTCCTCGGTATGCCCGGCGGTATCGTAGCGGGTTACCTGGCTGATAAATTCTTTCAGGGCCGCTGCACGCAGATGAACCTTATTTACTTAACTATTTTAGCGGTAAGCTGCTGGTGCTTTTATAAACTCGCCGGTCCTAACGCTATGATAGTTACATCATTATTCGCGGCTTTTATAGGCTTTTTTGTCGACGGCCCGCAGAACCTGGCCGGCGGCGTGCAAACCAGCCGTATAGTAACCCCGCAGGCGGTATCAGCGGCGTGCGGTTTTACAGGTATGTTTGGCTACTTCGGCGCTATGCTTTCCAGCTCCGGCGCGGCGTATATCAGCAAGCTTTACGGTTGGAGAGGCGTGTTTATATCCTGTATTTTTGCTTGTATTATAGCTGGTATTTTAATTGCCACAACATGGAAGAAAGAGGCCGCTCCTAAAAAGAACGACGCCACCGGCTGTGACAATGCCTGCCATACAGAAGCTCAGTAAAATTTAGTTTAAGTTTTAAAAACCTCCCCATTTGGGGAGGTTTTTTTTGCGCTTCGCGTCCCGGTTATGTCGCGCACTGCGTTTGCTTGGGTTTCAAGCAGCGGAAAAGAATTTCTTCGGCTTTTGGCAAATTTTTGCATAGCAAAAATTAGATTTTGAATATTTTGACTTGGTCAAAATAACAACTTTCAAAATCTTCTTATTAATACGCTCAGCAAGTTTGCCTCGCTTTCCTTTCTTTATTTCACCACATCCACCGTGTTCCCGCACCAAGTGTGCCAAAATAAAGAAAGTCCGAAATTTACTCAAAATCCTGTGAAATTCACTTTTGTTACGGCACTAATAACGGCATAAAAAACCTTGGCCTCACCGGGAAAGTCTTTCCACCCAAAATAAAAGTTAGTTTGTATAATAAATGAGAATTGATTTTGTACTCAGGAGACCCCATGGAACACATTAAGGATAAACAACCCGTAGGCCTTTGGCTTATATGCGCTACGGAAATATTTGAGCGTTTTAGCTACTACGCTATGCGCGCGCTGCTTATACTGTACTTTGTATACGCGCTTAAAATGAACAGGGCCGACGCCTCTAACCTATACGGTTCTTTTACAAGCTTGGTGTATTTATCGGGAATAGTAGGCGGTTATGTGGCGGACAGGTTTATAGGCCAAAAGCTGGCCATAATCTGGGGCGCTATAATGATAGCCATAGGCCAGTTTATGCTGGGCTTTGAAAATATCGGCATGATTTACACCGCGCTTGGTTTTTTAATAATGGGCAACGGGTTCTTTAAAATCAGCATAAGCACCTTCGTTGGCTCTCTCTATGAGAAAAATGACCCCAGGCGCGACGGCGGGTTTACATATTTTTACATGGCTGTTAATATAGGCGCGTTTTTCGCGGGTATTATAGGCGGCGGCATAGGTGAAAAATTTGGCTGGAGATACGGTTTTTGGCTGGCCGGCATTGTAATGATATTAGGCCTATTTATCTTTTTATGGGGCAAAGAAAAATATTTTAAAGGCGTTGGCGACCGTCCCCAAATAGCCAAAGGCGAGTGGGGCAAAGCCGCTATTAACGGCGGTATACTGCTGCTGGTTGCCTTAGTTATATGGAAGTTTGGCTTCTGGATAGGCGCGGGGGTATTGGCGTTATGCGTGGCAATTTTGTGGGCTAAAAAGAAGGCGGCTTCTAAAGGAATTGAAATAAAGTCAGAACTTACGCATGAAGAAAAAATGAAAGTACTGGTAATTTTTATTTTGGCGTTTTTTGTAATTTTCTTCTGGACGGCTTTTGAACAGTCCGGCGCGGCGTTAAACCTGTTTGCTTACGAGCATACTAACAGAATGCTGTTTGGCTGGGAAGTGCCCGCCACATGGTTTCAGTCTTTAAACCCTGTGTTTGTGGTTTTGTTTGCCCCTATATTTTCAAAAATGTGGCTTAACCTGGCGGCTAAAGGTAAAGAGCCTTCTACTCCCGCTAAATTTGTATGGGCGTTATGGCTGCTTGCGGCGGGCTATGTTGTGCTGCTTATTGCCGCTATGCAAATGGGCCCCGGCGTTAAAGTAAATATGATGTATTTAGTTATAACATACGCCGCTTTTACCACCGGCGAGCTGTGCCTGTCGCCTGTGGGCCTGTCACTGGTTACCAAGCTTGCGCCCGTGCAGTTTGTGGGCACGCTTATGGGCGTGTGGAAGCTGGCTAACGCGGCCGCAAATAAACTGGCGGGCTTCTACTCCAGCTATTTTGGCGTAATAAGCAACGAGGCGTTCTTCGGCGGGCTGATAGTAGCGCCGATAGTTGCGTCCGTCATATTAATATCAATAATGAAGCCGCTAAAAAGATGGATGGGCGACGTACGGTAAGGAGGAATTATGGGAAGTTTACTTATAGGTTTAGGCATTGGTCTTGCTTTTATACTTGTGTATTTTTTATACGTAAGAGTGATAGACTTTGTGTTTTCTCTGCCTAAGTTTTTTAAATACAGCGGTTGGAAAAGCGCGGATGGTAAAATTACCTCTATGGCTCCGGCTGAGGTTGGCACGCGCGGCCCTGAAACCGCGGCTTTTTACCGTTTTTTGTATGAGGTTAAGTATACATACTCTTATGACGGTAAGGAGTATAACGGCAATGATTTTCTTGATTATAAACCCGCCGCCGATAAACCGCTTATCTTACGCGTAAACCCCGCTGACGCGGCCAAATCAATAATCTACAAATACAAAAAAGCTAAAAGAGAATTGATACCATAAAATAAAAATCCCCCGGCTAAACCGGGGGATTTTTGTTTAACTTAAAAATTTTTCCGGCGGTGTGTAATTGTCCAACATGCCAAACGCCTCGGCCACCGCTTTTAACGTTATAACACCTTTGTAAGTATTTAGCCCCGATTTAAGGGCGGGGTTTTCTCTACACGCTTTTTCCGCGCCTTTATTAGCCAGTTCTAAACCATATTTAAGCGTTGCGTTGTTAAGCGCGAATGTGGATGACCTGGCGTAAGCGCCCGGCATATTTGCCACGCAGTAGTGTATTATGCCGTCCACCTCGTAAATAGGGTCGGAATGGGTGGTGGGGCGTGAGGTCTCAAAACAACCGCCCTGGTCTATGGCTACGTCAACCATTACAGAGCCCGGTTTCATTATTTTAAGGTGTTCTTTACGCACCAGCTTTGGCGCTTTTGCGCCCGGTATAAGTACGGCGCCTACAACAATGTCAGCGTTTCTAAGGGCGTTTTCCAGCGTTACATTGTCACTAAAGAGGCCGTCTACATTTGGCGGAAGAATCTCGCTAAGGCGTTCAAGCCGTGCCAAATTTAAATCGAGTAAAGATACGTTGGCGCCCATGCCGGCCGCCATTTTTGCTGCGTTGGTCCCCACAACCCCGCCGCCCAGTATGGTAACGCTTGCGGGGGCAACACCGGTAAGCCCGGTGGCCAGCACGCCGCGCCCGCCATAAGGTTTGCCTAAGTAAAAAGCGCCCATTACCATGGCCATGCGGCCTGCCACTTCGCTCATGGGTTTTAGCAATGGTAACGCGCCGTTTTCTTCTACAGTTTCATAGGCTATGCTGATAATTTTTTGTTTAAGGCAGGCTTTTAAAAGCGGCTCGCTGGCGGCAAAGTGAAAGTAGGTAAATAATATTTGCCCTTCGCGCATAAGCGGGTATTCCTGCTCTAGAGGTTCTTTAACTTTTACTATCATATCCGCCGTATTCCAAACTTCAGCGGCGGCGGGTAAAATTTTACAGCCTGCTTTTTCATAGTCGGTGTCTTCTATGGCGGAACCTTTGCCCGCGCCTGTTTCTATATAAACTTGGTGGCCGGCTTTAACATACATCTCAGCGGCGTTGGGGGTAAGGCCAACTCTGTACTCATTATTTTTTATTTCTTTAGGGCAACCAATCTTCATGAAATCTCCTCAGCCTACACTTATGTAAACCTTATGGCAAGCAGCCGTATATTTAAGTATAAATAAAAAAAGCGCTTCTTGAAAAGCGCTTTTTTTATAATTTGTTTAAAATAGATGTGCTTGCAGATAACTTTTATAAGGAAAATATTATTGTTTTTTTGCGCTTCGCGTTCCAGCTATTGCGCTCTCTGCGTTCGCTTGGGTTCCAATCAGCGGAAAAAAATTTCTTCGGCTTTTGGCGTCTTTTTAATTTTTCTGCTTCCACCACACCCACCGTGTTACCCGCACCAAGTGTGCTGGAATCAGAAAAATTAAAAAGACACTCAAAATCCTGTGAAATTCACTTTTACAATGGCATTTATGTTAATTTTTATTTTTACAGTATTACACCGTCGCGGAATATGGAAATTTCTTTATAGCCGTACTCCTCATTTTTGGTGCGTACTTTGCCTGATGCTAAGGCCAAAATATAGTCAAACAGCTGTTCTGTAGCCTCGTCAAAAGTTTTCCCTTCCAGCAATATGCCTGCGTTAAAATCTATCCACTGTTTTTTATTGTTGTACAGGTTAGAGTTAGAGGATATTTTTATGGTAGGCACAGGCGCGCCAAACGGGTTGCCCCTGCCTGTGGTAAACAATATTACTTGCGCGCCGCTGGCCGTAAGGTTAGTTACAGACACCTGGTCATTACCGGGGCCTGTTAACAGGTTAAGCCCGCGCGTGCTAATTTGCTCGCCGTAGTCTAGTACGCCCACTACCTGCGCCCCGCCGCCTTTTTGCGTGCAACCAAGCGACTTTTCTTCCAAAGAAGAAATACCGCCGTCTTTATTGCCGGGGGAGGGGTTTTCGTAAATGGTTTGCTTGTACTTAGTAAAGTAACCTTTAAAATCATTGATAAGGCTGACAATTTTATGGAACACGCCCTCATTTGTGGCGCGGTTCATAAGCAAGGTTTCTGCGCCAAACATCTCGGGCACTTCTGTAAGTATTGTACTGCCGCCAAGCGATACCAACAAATCATTAATTCTGCCGCAAAGCGGGTTTGCCGTAATGCCTGAAAACGCGTCTGACCCGCCGCATTTAAAGCCTAGTGTTAAGTAGGAGGGGGAAAGCGGCTCGCGCTTAAATGAGCTTGCATACTCCGCCAGTTCGCCAAGTATTTTTAGGCCTGCTTCGTACTCGTCTTCCACGTTTTGCGTTACCATGAATTTTACTCTGTTTGGGTCGTACTCACCCAGTACAGGCATGAATGTTTTAAGGTTATTATTTTCGCAGCCCAGGCTAAGTACCAGTACGGCGCCTGCGTTGGGGTTATTGATAATACCTTTTAAAATTTTTTGTGTTGTGGCCTGGTCGTCGCCCAACTGGCTGCAGCCCATGTTGTGCGTGTAGGCAAAAAAGCCGTCTGTCTTACCGGCGAACATTTCATTAGCTTTTTTCTCAAGTATTTTGGCCGTTGTGTTAACGCAGCCTACTGTGGGTATTATCCACACCTCATTACGCACCCCGGCAGTGCCGTTTGGCCTTTTGTAGCCGTCAAAGGTTGCATTTTTATATTTGGCGGGTATTTGCGGTAATGGGGAATCAACTTTATTATAAGTGTAGTTTAGTATGCCCGAAAGATTGGTTTTAAGGTTGTGCACATGCACATGAGCGCCGGCCTTAATATCAACCTTAGCGTGGCCTATGGGGTAGCCGTATTTTATAATGTTTTCGCCCGCTTTTACGTCAACCAGCGCGGCTTTGTGCCCAAAGGGGATATTGTCCAGCAAAGTTATTTCTTTACCTTCAATATTAACCTTAGCCCCCGCTTGCAGTGGCGTTAAGGCCACTGCAACGTTGTCTTTGGGGTTTACTAAAATCATGGTGTTTTCAGCAGACATTTTAATTCCTATTTAACCAGTTCGGCCACAATATCTTTTACAGATTTTGTATTTAATTGTTCAAGATATTTTGCCACGGCTTCTTCTAAACCTTTAACCTCAGTTAAATCCTGGCCGCTCCAAAATTCTTTTTTGGAAAGTACGGCTTTGGCCACCGCTGCGGCGGAAGGTTTGGAAGAATATAGATTGTTAAAGAATTCTATAACTTCAGGCGCGTCTTTAATGGCGTAGTTTGTGCCGTCGGCGCGGGTGCCTGTGAAAGCGCCGTCAATCATTGTGCCCTGGTAGAATTTTATAAACGCCGCTAAAGCGAATGTTAAGATTTTTGGCAGTTCGCCTTTTCTTTTATTATATTCCAGCAGTGACGGTAAGCAGCGCGCGTTAAACTTGCTGCAGCAGTTAAGTGAAATGTCTAAAAGCGCGTGTTTAATGTAGGGGTTTGCAAAGCGGTCGTTAACGGCTTTGGCAAAGGCTTCTAAGTCGGCCCTGGGCAGGTCTAATGTGGGGATAACCTCGTCAAAAAGTAAGCCGTCCACGTATTTTTTAAATATAGGGTCGTTCATAAACTCTAATACTATTGTGTGGCCGGCAAGATATGCGGCGGGTACTGTGGCTGTGTGGGCGCCGTTTAATATGCGCACTTTTCTTGTTTTATACGGGGCTACATTGTCTGTCCACACAACATTAGGGTTGGTTTTGTGCAAGGGTAAAATGTCTTTCCATTCTTGTTTGCCCTCTATAACCCATATGTTAAAAGGCTCGGCCGTTACCAGCAGTTCATCTGTGTAGCCAAGTTCTTTTTCAAGCGCGTCGACTTCCGTTTTGTCTTTGGGGTAACCCGGGACAATGCGGTCAACTAATGTGTTGGTAAATTTGCAGGCGGCCTCAACCCAGGCGGCAAACTCGGCGGGTAAATTCCACGCTGCGGTGTACTGTAAAATATATTTTTTAAGTTCGGCGCCGTTGTAGTCAATAAGTTCTGTGGGTAAAAATAAAAGACCTTTGGTATTGTCACCGTTAAAGGCTTTAAACCTTTCATATAAAAACGCCGTCATTTTGGCGGGGAAGGAGGAGGGGGGAGTGTCTGTAATTTTATCTTCTTCCTTATATGATATGCCGGCTTCTGTTGTATTAGAAATTACTACTTCAAGTTCCGGGTTTTTAGCGGACCCAATAAATTTTGCGTAGTCTGATAAAATATTTAAACATTTTGAAACTGACGTAATCGCTCTTGTTTGTGATACTAACTGCCCGTTGTCAATGCCTCTTGTTACTACTGTATATAAACCGTCTTGCTTGTTAAGTATTTCTGATTTGCCCGCAGAGCGCGCTGTAGTTAAAAGTATGCTGCCTTTATAATCACCTGCTTCGTTAACTACATCCACCATCCAGTCCGCAAACGCTCTTAAAAAATTGCCCTCGCCTATTTGAAGAATTTTTTCCGGATATTTGCCATAAACTTTGGTTACAACTTCATTAATCTTTTTCATTATGCACACTCCATAGGTTTAGAATTGTAATTACAACAATAAATTAAGTTTTGAAAAACAAATCCTCACAATTAACATTTGTATCATATCTTGTAAAGAAAAACAAATTGTTGTTTTTTTTGCCAAGATATGATAAATGTATTTGGGTACGCCTTTTTTAAAAATATTAATCAGGAGATTTTTTAATGAACGAGATGCTGAAAGAAATTTCTAACATCGGCATAGTGCCGGTTGTGGTGCTGGATGACGCGGCGCAGGCGCTGCCGCTGGCCAAAGCGTTATGTGACGGCGGGTTAAAATGCGCTGAGGTTACCTTTAGAACCGCGGCCGCGGAAGAATCTATAAAAATAATGGCTAAAGAAATGCCCGACATGCTTGTGGGCGCGGGTACAGTACTTACTACAGAGCAGGCGGACAGAGCGATTGCCGCCGGCGCTAAATTTATAGTAAGCCCCGGGCTTAACCCCAAAATTGTTAAACACTGCCAAGAAAAAGGTATTACAATAATACCCGGCTGCGCTAACCCCAGCGATGTTGAGGCCGCGCTTGAACTTGGCCTTGAAGTGGTAAAATTTTTCCCCGCGGAAGCGGCCGGCGGTATTAATATGATTAAGGCCATGGCCGCGCCTTATACTAATGTAAAGTTTATGCCCACCGGCGGCGTTGACATGAAAAACCTTAACTCTTACCTGGGGTTTAATAAGGTTATAGCGTGCGGCGGGTCATGGATGGTTAATAAGGAATACCTTAAAAATAACGATTACGCCACAATCACCAAACTTACCAGAGAGGCTGTGCTTGCCATGCTTGGCTTTGAGCTGCAGCATATAGGTATTAATATGCCTGACATAGAATCCGCGCGCGGCGTAGCGGCGCAGTATGAAAAACTTTTCGGCTTTGTAAGCAAAGAGGGCAACGGCTCTTTCTTTGCCGGCACAGGCTTTGAAGTTATGAAGAAACAGTTTTTAGGTAAATGCGGACATATCGCCATAAAAACAAACTATATAGAACGCGCAATGTACTACCTTAAACAGCATGGCGTAGAGTTTAATATGGAAACCGCTAATTACGACGCGGCCGGCAACTTGATGACCATTTACTTTAAAGAAGAAATTGGCAATTTTGCCCTGCACTTATTTCAAAAAAAATAAATTGGAGAATATAAAATGTCTAAAAAAGTAATTACATTTGGCGAACTTATGCTCAGGCTTGCTCCTGAGGGGTATTATAGATTTTCACAGGCGGACAGTTATGGCGCGACATACGGCGGCGGCGAGGCTAACGTGGCGGTGTCACTTGCTAACTTTGGTTTAAACGCTGCTTTTGTAAGCAAAATGCCTAAGCACGAAATTGGCCAGGCAGGCATTAACTCACTTAGAAAATACGGGGTGGACACATCTTTTATAGCGCGCGGCGGCGACAGAGTGGGCATTTACTTTTTAGAAAAGGGCGCCAGCCAGCGTCCGTCTAAAGTTATTTATGACAGAGCGGGCTCATCCATAGCCACAGCTGCGGAAGCGGATTTTGACTGGAACAAAATTTTTGAAGGCGTAGAATGGTTTCACTTTACGGGCATTACCCCGGCGCTTGGCGACAATGTTACCGCTATTTGCGCGGCCGCCTGCAAAGCCGCTAAAGAGCGCGGCATTACAGTTAGCTGCGATCTTAACTACCGCAACAAACTCTGGAGCAAAGAAAAAGCCGGCCAGGTAATGGGCGAACTTTGTAAATACGTAGACGTCTGCATAGCTAACGAGGAAGATTCTTCAGACGTGTTTGGCATTAAAGCTAAAAACACAGACGTTGCCTCCGGCAAAGTTAACCACGACGGTTACAAAGAAGTAGCTGAGGAACTTAAAAAAAGGTTTGGTTTTAAATACGTTGCCATTACACTAAGAAGTTCAATTTCCGCTAACGACAACCGCTGGGCCGCCATGCTTTACGACGGCAAAGACTTCTTTTTCAGCAAAGAATATTTAATGCATATTGTTGACCGCGTGGGCGGGGGTGATTCCTTCGGCGCGGGGCTTATTTACTCTCTTATCAGCGGCTACAAAGCGGCCGACGCTATTGAATTTGCCGTAGCGGCAAGCTGTTTAAAGCACTCTATTGAGGGAGACTATAACCAGGTTTCCGTTGACGAAGTTAAAAAGCTTGCCGGCGGCGACGCTTCAGGCAGAGTGCAGAGATAACCTATGCAAATGACTTTCAGGTGGTACGGCAAAGGCAACGATTGCATACCTTTAAAACATATTAAACAAATTCCCGGTGTGTCTGGCGTGGTATGGTCACTGCACGATATGCCCGCCGGGGAGTACTGGCCCATGGAACGCATAGAGGAAGTTAAAGCGCAGGCGGCCGAGTACGGTTTAAATATAGACGTGGTGGAAAGCGTTAACGTGCACGAAGACATTAAACTAGGCTTGCCTACACGTGAAAAGTATATTGAAAATTACAAAAATACACTTAAAAACCTGGGCAAAGCCGGCGTAAAAGTTGTGTGCTATAATTTTATGCCTGTGTTCGACTGGACCAGGACCGACCTTTTTAAAGCGCTGCCGGACGGTTCCACAGCGCTTTTTTATGAGAAGGCAAAAATTGACGGCATAGACCCCATTAAGTTTATGGACCAAATGTCTAAGCAGGAAGGCCTGGGCACCATGCCCGGCTGGGAGCCTGAAAGGCTGGCCAAACTAAAAGAACTTTTTGTTTTATACAAAGATATGACCGAAGAAAAACTTTGGGATAACCTGAAGTACTTTCTTGAGGCTATTATACCCGTGGCCGAAGAAGCCGGCATAAAAATGGCCATTCACCCAGACGACCCGCCATGGAATATTTTTGGCCTGCCAAGAATTATTACAAGCAAAGAAAATTTAGGTAAATTTTTAAAATTGGTTGACTCCCCGGCTAACGGTCTTACGTTGTGCAGCGGCTCTTTAGGCGCGTCTGAAAAAAACAATATACCTGATATTGTGCGCACCTATGGCGACAGAATTTATTTTGCCCACATACGTAACGTAAAACGTTTTGAAAACGGTGACTTTACCGAGGTTTCGCACCGCGGTTGCGACGGGTCGCTTGATATTGTGGAAATAGTAAAAGCTTATCATGATATAGGTTATAAATATTATGTGCGCCCTGACCATGGCAGACATATCTGGGACGAAAAATGCCGCCCCGGTTACGGCCTGTACGACAGAGCGTTAGGCATAATGTATATGTGGGGCGTGTGGGATACGCTGGAAAAAAACTATTAAGGAGAAATTTATGGAATGGAAAGATAAAGTTGCCGTAATTACAGGCGCTGGCGGGGTACTGTTAAGCGCGTGCGCAAAAGAGTTGGCCTCAAAAGGTGTTAAAATTGCCGTTTTAAGCAGAAAACTTGAAAACGCCCAAGCCACATTAGACGCTATTACAGCAGCCGGCGGCACGGCCAAAGCTTACGCGTGTGACGTGCTTGATAAACCCGCGCTGGAAAAAGCTGAAGAACAAATTTTTAAAGATTTTGGCCAATATCATATTTTAATAAACGGCGCCGGCGGCAATATGCCTAAGGCCAACACCACGTCTGAAGTTTTTAATCAGGAAGACATGGATAACCCGGGCACTTTATCTTTTTTTGATTTAGACCCCGCCGAAGTACAAAAAGTATTTAACGTTAACTTTTTGGGTACATTTATTACAACACAGGTTTTTGCCAAACGTATGATAGGCGTAAAGGGCGCCACTGTAATTAACTTTTCCAGCATGGCCGCCTTGCGCCCTATGACAAAGGTGCTTGGCTACAGCGCCGCCAAAGCCGCCATAGATAACTTTACAAAATGGTTAGCGGTGCACTTTGCGGAGCAAGGCCTTAGAGTTAACGCCATTGCCCCCGGTTTCTTTTTAACCAACCAGAACAGAGCGTTGCTTACTAACCCGGACGGTTCTCTCACGCCGCGTTCTAACAAAATTATTTCACATACCCCCATGAAAAGATTTGGAGAAGTGGAAGATTTGTTTGGCGCCATGTTGTGGCTGTGCGATGAGGACGCGTCCGCCTTTGTCACCGGCACAGTGATAGCCGTGGACGGCGGGTTCAGCGCTTACAGCGGCGTATAATTTTTGTGTGTAGTAAACTTAATTAGGAGGAAATATGAAGAAATTTTTAGATAAAGACTTTTTGCTTTCAACAGATACAGCCAAAAAATTGTATCACGACGTTGCGGCAAAAAAACCTATTTTGGATTACCATTGCCACATCAACCCAAAAGAAATAGCCGAAGACAGACAGTTTGAAAACATCACCCAGGTTTGGCTTGGCGGGGACCATTACAAGTGGCGCCAAATGCGCTCAAACGGTGTGGAAGAAAAATATATTACGGGTGACGCTACCGACAGGGAAAAGTTTCAAAAGTGGGCCGAAACATTAGAAAGGGCCATAGGCAACCCGCTTTACCACTGGAGCCACCTTGAACTTAGAAGATATTTTAATTATGACGGCGTACTCAGCAGTGAAACGGCGGAAGAAGTATGGAACCTCTGTAATAAAAAATTACAAGAAAAAGCTATGTCCGTACGCGGCATTATCAAACAATCCGGCGTTACGTTAATTTGCACTACCGACGACCCGGTGGACACATTGGAATGGCACAAAAAAATTAAAGAAGATACATCCTTCGACGTACAAGTCCTGCCCGCCTGGCGCCCTGATAAAGCCTTAAATATAGAAAAACCTACATTTGTTGACTATATTAAACAGCTTAGCGCCGCCAGCGGTATTGAAATAAAATCTTTTGAAGCGCTTAAAGAAGCGTTTAGAAAAAGACTCGCTTTCTTTATAGAAAACGGCTGCCGCGCCACAGACCACGCGCTTGAGTACATTATGTACGCGCCCGCCACAGACAAAGAAATTGAAGACATTTTTGCCAAAAAGCTTTCCGGCAAAGGCATAACAAAAGAAGAAGAGTTAAAATATAAAACAGCGTTTATGGTTTTTGCAGGTAAAGAGTACCATAAAAATGATTTAGTTATGGAACTGCACTACGGCTGCAAACGCGATAATAACACTCTTATGTTTAATAAACTCGGCCCCGATACGGGGTACGATTGTATTAACAACTTTGCCCCCAGCGCGCAAATGGCCGATTTTCTTAACGCCCTTAACGCTACCGACGAACTGCCCCAGACAATTATCTACAGTCTTAATCCGTATGATAACGCCTCTATAGGCACTATACTGGGCTGCTTTCAAAACTCAACCGCTTTAAGCAAAATACAGCAAGGTTCCGCCTGGTGGTTTAACGACCATAAAGTAGGCATGATTGAGCAGATGACGTCGCTTGCCAATCTGGGTATTTTGAGCAATTTCGCGGGTATGCTTACGGACTCACGCAGCTTCCTTTCCTATACAAGACACGAGTATTTCAGACGTATACTCTGTGACCTTATAGGCGGCTGGGTGGAAAACGGCGAATACCCGGCGGATATGAAAATGCTTTCAAAGATTGTAGAAGACATATCGTATGACAATGCAGTAAAGTATTTTAAGTTCAAACTTTAATTGTGTGACCCGCAGTGCCGTGTGTGGCGCTGCGGGACTTGCTTAAAAGGAGAGACACCCCCAATGACAGAAAAAAAATCTATTGCGTCAGCAGTTGGCGCGATTAACGAGAAAATAGGTAAATACAGATGGACTATTTGCGCGTTGTTATTTTTTGCGACAACGGTAAATTACCTCGACAGGCAGGTGCTGAGCTTATTGCAGCCCCTTTTGTCTGAACAGTTCGGCTGGACAAACAGCGACTATGCTAACATAGCCTCCGTTTTCCAGTTTTCTTATGCTATAGCCATGCTTTTTGCCGGCAGGTTTATTGACTGGCTGGGTACAAAAAGAGGCTACGCGTTCGCGCTGATTTTATGGTCGCTTGGCGCGGTAATACACGCCTTTGCCGTTGCTATTGGCGGCATTATTTCGCCCATACTTTCTTTTGTGGGCATAGTTGTGCCTGTGTCGGTAATAGGCTTTATGTTCGCGCGCTTAGTGCTTGGTATTGGCGAGGCTGGCAACTTTCCCGCCGCTATCAAAACAACGGCGGAATGGTTCCCCAAAAAAGAACGTTCCTTTGCCACGGGTATTTTTAACTCCGGTTCAAACATCGGCGCTATCGTAGCCCCGCTTACCGTACCGTGGATAGCCAGCCACATGGGCTGGGAGATGACGTTTATCTTAGTGGGCGCGGCCGGGTTCTTATGGTTAATATTCTGGGGTCATTATTATGACTCACCCAAAGCCATGCTTGAAAAAGGCAGAATTACCCAGGCGGAGTTTGACCACATTCACAGCGACGCTGACGAACAAGCCCTTGAACAACAAGCGCAAAAAGACGGCACCCAAAGCAATGTTAAGTGGTTCCAGCTGTTAAAATACCGCCAGACATGGTCCTTTGTTATAGGCAAGTTTATGACAGACGGCGTGTGGTGGTTCTTCCTGTTCTGGTTACCCGCTTATTTAAAAGCGCAGTACGGCATAACAGGCACACAAATAATGTTACCCCTTGCCGTGCTTTACAGTATGACAATGGTTGGCAGCATTGGCGGCGGTTGGTTCCCAACATTCTTTATTAACAGGGGGATGAAAGTGTACCAGGCCCGTTTAACAGCTATGATTGTGATTGCCTTGTTCCCGTTAGTGGTGCTTTTGGCGCAGCCTTTAGGCGCGATAAGCTATTGGTTTCCTATTTTGCTTATCGGCATCGGCGCTTCCGCCCACCAGGCGTGGTCTGCAAACATCTTCACCACAGTTTCTGATATGTTCCCCAAGAAAGTTGTGGCTTCAGTTACAGGTATTGGCGGCATGGCCGGCGGTATTGGCGGTGTTATAATATCTAAGACAGGCGGCTGGTTGTTTGACTATTACGGCGCTCTTGGCCATATTGAAACAGGTTACACCATAATGTTCGCGTTCTGCGCTTTAGCTTATGTTATAGCCTGGGTTATTATGAAAGCATTAGTACCCCAGTTCAAACCCATAACAGACTTATAATTAAAAAGCCCCTGCCTATTGGCAGGGGCTTTTTTTATCCCCAAATCTTTGAGTTATTTTTGATTTTTATTTACTTGACACACCCCGTCCGGCCTGCGGCCTCCTCGCGCAAGTGTGCCAAGTAAATAAAAATCAAAACTAATCTCAAACCTTCGTGGCCCCTTTGCGCTGGTTTTAATTTCCTCTCCCTTGTCGGATGAAAAGTGAGGCAAGCTTGCCGAGCGTGTCAATAAGGTACATCCCTCTCCCTTGTTGGATGGGAGAGGGAAGCGAGTGGAGCGAGCAGGGTGAGGGTGAATATGAGTGTTATATCTATTTATAAAACTGTTGTTAAAATTAACGGCACGTATTGTTGTTTATACCGTGCGGGGATTTAAACAGAAATACTATGCGTCTTACAGCACTCATATTCACCCTCACCTATTTTTATTTGTACATACGCACAAATAAAAATTTCCTCTCCCGTCAAAGAAGGGAGAGGAAATTACTTTTTATGTTAAGGTTACGTTATTTAGGTTGTTTGCCTATGTAGGCAAGTATGCCGCCGTCCACGTATAAAATGTGGCCGTTGACGAAGTCTGACGCTTTAGAAGCCAAAAATACAGCCGGGCCCGCTAAATCTTCAGCCGTGCCCCAGCGCGCGGCGGGGGTTTTGGCGATAATAAAGTCGTTAAACGGGTGGCCGGGCGTTCTAAGCGGGGCTGTTTGCGGGGTGGCTATATAGCCGGGGCCTATGCCGTTAACTTGAATATTATGCTCCGCCCATTCGCAGGCTAAGTTTTTTGTTAACATTTTAAGGCCGCCTTTGGCCGCCGCGTAGGCAGACACTGTTTCGCGCCCAAGCTCGCTCATCATAGAGCAAATATTGATAATTTTGCCCGCGCCTTTTTTAATCATGCCCGGCGCAACAGCCTTGGACATAATAAAAGGGCCGTTAAGGTCAATATCAATAACCTGGCGGAAGTCTTTGGCCGACATTTCCAAAGCGGGAATACGTTTGATAATGCCAGCGTTGTTTATCAAAATATCAATAACGCCTACTTCTTTTTCAACCTGCGCTACAAACTTATTTACCTCATCTTCATTTGTAACGTCGCACACGTAACCGTGGGCGGTAATGCCGTCTTTTTTATATTCTTCAACGCCTTTGGCAACCAGCTCTTCTTTAATGTCGTTAAACACTATTGTCGCGCCGGCGGCGTTTAAGGCCTTGGCCATAGCCATGCCGATGCCGTATGAAGCGCCGGTGACTAAAGCAATTTTACCCTTGAGTGAAAACTGTTCTTGCATGTTAATCTCCTTATTTAAGTTTATCCGCTGTAAATGTGTCCATGTCGTCGTAATTTAAATTCTCGCCGCACATGGCCCAGATAAATGTATAGTTGCTTGTGCCCGCCGCAGAGTGTATGGACCATGAGGGGGAAATAACCGCTTGCTCATTATTCATAAAAATGTGGCGTGTTTCCTGGGGACGCCCCATAAAGTGGCAGACAGCCTGCTCTTTAGGCACTTTGAAATAAAAGTAAGCTTCCATCCTGCGGGAGTGTGTATGCGGGGGCATGGTGTTCCACACGCTGCCGGGGTGCAGTTCCGTCAGTCCCATTTGCAGCTGGCAGCAAGGTATAATCTCGCTAAGTACAAGCTGGTTTAAGGTGCGGCGGTTAGATGTTTCGGGCGCGCCAAGTTCGCGTACTCTTCTCATTTCAGCGGTTATTTTAGCTGTTGGGTAAGCTGTGTGCGCGGGGGCGGAGGCAAAATAAAATTTTGCGGGCGCCTTGCTGTCATTAGATTTAAACACAACTTCTTTAGCGCCGCGGCCTACGTAAATGGCGTCTTTGTATGTCATGGGGTAGTCTGTGCCGTCCACGGTTACTACGCCTTCGCCTTCAATACATATTATGCCTACTTCACGTCTTTCGCAAAAATATTCGGAGCGTATTAACGGCACTGTTTCTAATTTTAAGTTTTCTTTTACCGGGTACGCGCCGCCTATTATAAGGCGGTCGTTGTGGGTATAAGTCATTAAAACTTCGTCAGCGGCAAATACTTTTTCTACTAAAAATTCTTTACGCAGGTGCGTGGTGTCGTAATGTTTTACATCATCCGGGTGGGTACCCCATCTTTCTTCAATAGATGTTTTCATTTCCTCTCCTCAAAAATTATATTTTCACTCCTATTATATAATATTATTCGCTGTGGGCCACGCCGCAAAAAAGATTGAATTTTAGGGGAATAAAAAGTATAGTAAAACGGTATGTTAATCTAATTGCAAAGGTGTTGATTATGAAAGAAAAAAGCCCCGCTTCACAGTGTCTGTACTGCCAGCGCAACCAAACGCAAAAAGACCTTATGATTGATATTTGCGACCTGGACGTTTCGCGCGTATTTTTATTTAAAGAACAAACCTACAAAGGCCGCTGCCTTGTGGCCCATAAAGAACATACAGATGAGCTTTTTGAGTTGTCTGATGAACAGAGAGACGCTTTTATGAAGGATGTAGCCCGCGTGTGCAAAGCCATGAGCGTTGCCCTTGGCGCCGAAAAAATAAATATGGGCGCTTATTCTGACAAGCTGTCTCACCTGCATTTTCACTTAGTTCCCAAATACATCGGCGGGCCGGACTACCCCGGTATTTTCCAAATGAACCCGCAAAAAGTTTATTTGACCGACGAAGAAAACCAAGAACTTATAGCAAAAATTAAAGCCAACTTATAATATAGAAAGCCCCGCTAGAAGCGGGGCTTTTTAATATCTTCAATACTATTTAACTTCTACTGTCCAGCCCAGGTCATCTGGCAGTGCGCCTGTTTGCAGGCCAAGCAGCGTGTTGTAGGCAAGTTCTGTAACGGGGCCTGTTTTGTTATCGTTAATGGTAATAACTTTATCCTGCCATTTAAGTATGCCCACCGGGGAAACTATAGCCGCCGTGCCGCTGCCAAACATTTCTTTAAGCATGCCTTTTTGGCTGGCCTCATAAACTTCTTCTATGCCAAGCCTGCGCTCTACTACTTTGTAGCCTTTTTTAGACAACATTTCTATGACAGACTTTCTGGTTATGCCCGAAAGTATGCTGCCGTTAAGGGCGGGGGTTATAACCTCGTCCCCTATAACAAAAAATACGTTCATGGCGCCTACTTCTTCTATATATTTATGCTCAATGCCGTCCAGCCACAGTACCTGGCTGCAATCTTGCTTGGCCGCTTTATCCTGCGCTTTAAGGGCAGAGGCGTAGTTGCCGCCTGTCTTTGCCGCGCCCATGCCGCCGCGTACGGCGCGTACGTAGGTGTCTTCCACCAAAATGTTTGTGGGTGTTAAGGCCGCTTTAAAGTAAGAGCCTACAGGGGACATTATTATTATAAATTTGTAAGAGTCGCTTATTTTTACGCCAAGGTTAGGCTGCGTGGCAATAATAAAGGGGCGTATGTAGAGTGACGGCCCGGTACCCTCAGGTATCCAATCTTTATCTATATTTACCAATTTTTTAAGGGCTTCTAAAGCAAAGTCTTCATCTATTTGCGGTATAGCCAGGCGGTCGTTAGAGGCGTTAAGCCTTTTAAAGTTTTCTTGCGGGCGGAAAAGTAAGATTCTGCCGTCTTTAGCTTTATATGCTTTCATACCCTCAAAAACTTCCTGCCCGTAGTGCAGCACCATGGCCGAGGGGCTCAGTTCAATAGGGCCAAAGGGTAAAATTTGGGCGTTATGCCAGCCGTTTTCTTTATCATAATCCATCACAAACATATGGTCTGAAAAATATTTGCCAAAGCCGAGGGCGGATGTATCGGTAACTTTCTGCTTAGGGGTTTTGGTAAGAGTTATTTTAATGTCTTGCATTGTTCTTCTCCTTTAAACGTCTGAATATATAATATCATTTTAAGGAGGGCGGCACTATTGTTAATCTGCCTTATTTATATATACATGCACGTCCTCGGGCTTGGGCGCGCTTGAGAAAAACCCGGATATTTGTGAGTGTATGGCCAGCAGTACTATATTGTCTTTTGTCTTGCCGTTTTCTACTGTTAAGCTAAGCATTTGGTTAGCCGCCAGCTTTGATGTTTTACTAAGCACGGGCATTTTTAAAAAGTTTGCTTTAATTTTATATTGCCCGCCGGGGTTTACCGCGGATGTCTGTGTTAGAGAAAGCGTTTTTATAAGATTGTCGGTAGTTACTGTCATGCCAAGCAGTTTATCTTTGATTGTTAATACTTCCATATCCATGCGCAAGGTAAATGCATAAGAGTCACTCTTTATAACGGCTATATTATATGCGTACTTTGTTATTTTACCCTTTTTCTTTTTTAGGCTGCCAAACAGCTGATCTTCGGTATAGTTTATGTCTAGCAGGCTGTTGGCCGGGCTTGCCGCAACGGGCGGCTGCGCGTTAGCGCAAACAGCCAGCAAAAATACAAATAATAAAAAATAGAATTGTTTACTCATAAACTAATTATACAATAAATTCTTTCTGGAACACCTTTGCCCAAAGATATATAATAATAACTATGAAAACACAAACACTTTCCAAACTGAAAACCAAAACAAAAAACTTTACCCAAAAACATAAAAAAGCTGTAAGAATAACGGTCTATACCGTCTGTGCTATACTAATAGTGCTGTTTTGTGCGGAAATGGCGCTAAGGTTTGTTTTACCTGCCGAGAAAGTAAAAAACTATATCACGGCTAAAATTTCCTCAGCCATAAACGCAGATGTTGGTGTTGAGCATATTTCCGCCGGGCTTGGCGGCCTGCATGTAAAGGGCCTCAGCCTTAGCGCGGGCGGCAGTGATATTTTAAAAGTAAAAAATACCGATGTACGCTTTTCATTAATTCACCTTTTTATTTTGCAGCTTAAAGTAAAAAATATAATTGTCTCAGGTATAGAAGTTAATATAGTAAAAGACGCTAACGGCAAGTTCAACTTTGAGCCTATGCTGGCAGAGGCTCCGGCGGCAGAAACGTCAGCCGCCCAGCAGGATGCCAAACCCATTAAAGCCCCGCTATTAAAACCCGTCATAAATAAATTTTATATTTACGATACCAACGTTACTTATACCGATGCCCAAAAAGGCCTTACGGTAAAGATAAACGAGTTTAATATAGACAGCGAACATATTAATATTAAAAAACCTTTTAAAATGAACATAAGCAGTTTTATGAGCGTGGCAAGCAAAGATGTTAATATAGAAAACCTTAACTTCGGCCTCAAGTTAATTGCAGATTTAGCGGCCATAAAGCTGGAAAACGCCAGCCTGGCTATTGAGCCTTTTGTAGTGTCCGTAAATAATTCTTCTATATTTATAAACGGCAAGCTTAGTAACTTTCTGAGACCCGTGTTCGACTTTACCGTAGGTACGGAGAAACTGGTTTCGGCCTCGTTCAAGCCAATGGTTGATGTGCCGGATTTTGACATGACATCTCTTAAGGCGGTTGGCCAGCTGGCGGCGGACCCAGGCGCTATGCGTGTGGACATAAACCGCTTTAACCTTACCACTGTTTTTACAGAGCTTAACGCCAGAGGCTTTGTGGCTATGACCGCCGAAGAGCCGCTGTATGATATAAACGCCGACGGTAAAGTGTTCTTAGACAAAACCCCGCAGGCGGTTCCCATGCTGGCGGAGTTTAAACCGCTGGGGGAGTTAAACTGGAACAGCGAGGTTAAAAACGCCTCTATAAAAGCTAACCTTACAGCCGCCGAGATCGGCGCGTTTTTGCCGCAGGCGGGCACATTGGCCAATGTCAATACTACGGTTACGCTTGACGGGCTTCACAGCGTTAGCATGCCGTCGCTTACAGGTAAGCTTAACGGACACGCTTTTAGCTCTAAATTTAAATATTTTTTAACTTCAAAGGCGGGTAGTGTGGACGCCGCCTTTAACGCAAACAGAGTATGGGTAAAACCCACGCCGGAAGCGCTTAAAGCTATGACGGTGAAAGAGGCTGCCACCGCCGCCCCGCCGCCCAAGGCCGCCGCAAAAAGCGCGACTCTTAAACAAACCCAGCAGGAGCTGCAGGATAAACTTAACCTGCCGCCCTTTAAGATTAATGCTAATGTTGGTATAAAAAGTTTAGACGCGCCGTTTATCAACGCGGACAATATCAAGTTTAACGCCGATATTACAGACGTTACTATCTTGCTTGATAAGATGCAGGGAAGTTTAAACTTTTCCACTGAAAAAGGCGAAATAAAAGACCTTTACAGTTTGACTGAGGCCAACGCCGTTACTAAGGTGCTGTTCATGTCTGTAGGTGTGGTAAGCAAGGTTGTAAACAGTCTTAACATCCTTTCTGTGTTTAAACAGATGGTGCCCGCCAAAAATAAAAAAGAGGAAGCCGCTTTAGAAGAAGAGTTGGCCGCCAACCCGCAAAAGATTGACGGCAAGCTGGACTTTGACAGTTTTTCAACTAATATCAATTTTAAAACAGGCAAGGCTGATATTAAGCACGGTAACTTTGTTTCGGGCTTACTCTCATTTAAACTTGCCGGTAATATGGATTTTAATAACCGCAACCTTAACATGACAGTAAACGCCGCGCCCGGCCGCCACCCTGAAGAGGGGGTAATGCCGTTAACGGTAAAAATAGGCGGTACGATAGACGAGCCCAAAGGCAGTATGAGCGTGGTTTCAAGCGTGGCGTCGCTGATAACAGGCACAGCGTTTAAAAACCCGCTGTCTAACGCTATTAAAAGCGGTGTGGTAAGTGTAGTGCCCGACAGCCTTACAGGCGGCGGTAAAGCCGCTGATACGCAAGCACAACCGCAGCCCTCACCCGCTGAAAATTCTAATTAAACGCAAAAGGCCCCGCCATACGGCGGGGCCTTTTACTTTATAAAAACAATTATTTCTTTTTGCCGCAGCCGCAGGCGGATTTATCCACCATTGTGCAGTTGGCGTTAAGGCCTTTGGTTTTAAGGTGTTTGTTGCCCCAGGCAAACATTTCTTGCAGTATAGGGCGCAGACTGGCGCCTTTTTTAGTTAAAGAATATTCCACCTTGGGCGGCACCACCGGGTAAACTTTGCGTGTGATAAGCCCGCTGTCCTCAAGCTCTCTTAACTGCTGGGTAAGCATTTTTGCCGTAGCGCCTGTAACCAGCTTTCTAAGTTCTGAAAAGCGCAAAGTGGTTGGCGTTAAATGCCACAGTATAAGCGCTTTATATTTGCCGCCTATAAGCTCCAGCGTGGCCGATACCGGGCAATTGTACTCGGGTATAATATTTTTCATTTAACCTCTTGGTACCTTTTTGGGTACTATATTACAAAAAAGTGCATTCTTGCTAAAAGGATAACTACTGTATACAATGGTATTAAAAAGGTAAAACATTGTCAATTTGAGGTACTTATGCAAAAGAAAACTTTTAATGTAACGGGTATGACGTGCAGCGCTTGCAGCGCCAGAGTAGAGCGTGAGGTTGCCAAAGTTGGCGGGGTAAAAGAAGTCAGCGTTAACCTGCTTAAAAACAGCATGGCCGTAACTTTTGATGGTGCCGCAACAGACGCCGGCAAAATAATAAAAACCGTGCAAGACGCCGGCTACGGCGCCTACGAAACCAACGCCAAAACCGCCGCCCCCAAAGAAAACCCGGTGGAGAAAGAAACTGCGGAACTCAAGTCACGTCTTATTATCTCAACCATATTTACTGTGCCGTTGTTTTACGTCGCTATGGGTAGTATGGTTGGGCTGCCATTGCCGTCATTTCTTAACGGTATGCAAAACGCTATGGCGTTTGCTTTCACGCAATTTTTGCTTGTGTTGCCCGTAATGTTTGTTAACCGCGTGTATTTTAAAATTGGCTTTAAAAATTTATTTAAACTCTCTCCAAATATGGATTCTTTAATAGCGTTAGGCAGCGGCGCGGCGTTTACATACGGCGTTTACGCCATTTATAAAATAGCGTACGCCTTGGGCGCGGGCGACACACAAACCGTGCACCGTTTTAGTATGGATTTATATTTTGAGTCCGCCGCTATGATACTTACGCTTATTACTCTTGGCAAGTTTTTTGAGGCAAGGGCCAAAGGTAAAACATCGGCCGCCATAAGCAAACTTATTAACCTAGCCCCCAAAACCGCCGTAGTTGTGCGTGACGGGGCGGAGTATAGCATTGCGGTTGAAGATGTTGCGCTTGGCGATATTCTGGTAGTAAAAGCGGGGGATTCTATACCAGTGGACGGCATAATTGAAGAGGGCAGCGGTACTGTAGACGAGGCCGCCCTTACCGGCGAAAGCCTGCCTGTGGAAAAAGCGGCCGGGGATAAGGTTACCGCAGGCACAATAAACCAAACGGGATATTTTAAAATGAAAGCCACCGCAGTGGGTGAAAACACCGCTTTGGCGCAAATTATACGCCTGGTTGATGAGGCCACTTCTTCTAAAGCGCCTATAGCTAAATTGGCCGATAAAGTCAGCGCGGTTTTTGTGCCTGTGGTTATCGCTATAGCGGTATTGGCGGCAATATTTTGGCTGGTAAGCGGGCAAAGCTTTGAGTTCGCGCTTACGGTTGCCATTGCGGTTTTGGTAATATCATGCCCGTGCGCTTTGGGGTTAGCTACGCCTACCGCCATTATGGTTGGCACGGGTAAGGGGGCGGAGAACGGCATTTTAATAAAGTCAGCCCGTGCGCTTGAGGCCGCCCGGGCCGTAGATACCATTGTACTGGACAAGACAGGCACCGTTACAGAGGGCAAACCAAAAGTTGTACAGGTTATGCCAAACGGCGTTACTGAAGAATACCTGCTTACTATAGCGGCGTCTTTAGAAAGTTTGTCAGGCCATCCGCTTGCGTTGGCGATAACCGCTAAAGCTAAAGAGCGGGGATTTACATTTAAACAAGTAAGCAATTACCAATTGGAGCATGGCAGGGGAGTGCGCGGTTTTATTGACGGCAAAGAATATATAGGCGGCAACGCTAAAATTATGAATGATGCAGGCGTTGAGTTTGATAAATTTGAAAATGAATCAGGCAATATACCGCTGTACTTTGCGGAGGATAAAAAACTGCTTGGCACAATTGTTTTGGCCGACACCATTAAACCCGCCAGCCCAGCCGCAGTAGAAGAATTTAAAAAAATGGGACTTGAGGTTATCATGATTACGGGCGACAATACCGCCACGGCCAACGCCGTTGCCAAAATTGCCGGCATAGACAAAGTAATAGCGGAGGTTTTGCCCCAAGACAAAGAACGTGAAGTGCGCGCTTTGCAGGAGCAGGGTAAAAAAGTAGCCATGGTAGGCGACGGCATAAACGACGCGCCCGCCCTTGCCCGCGCGGACGTTGGCATAGCCATTGGCGCGGGTACCGACGTCGCCATAGAATCCGCGGGTATTGTGCTTATGAAAAGCAGTTTAACGGACGCTGTGGCGGCCATTAAGCTAAGCCGCGCGGTTGTGCGTAATATTAAACAAAACCTTTTTTGGGCGTTTATTTATAACACCATAGGTATACCCGTGGCGGCGGGGGTGCTATACCCAAAGTTTGGCGTTTTACTCAGCCCAATGATAGCGGCGGCGGCTATGAGCTTTAGTTCCGTTTCCGTAGTAACAAATGCGCTAAGATTAAGGTTTTTTAAAACTGATTTTGAAGATAAAAAGGAGAATTATATGAAGAAAACAATAAAAATTGAGGGTATGAGCTGCGGCCACTGCAGCGCGGCCGTAACAAGAGCGCTTAAGAGTGTGGCGGGGGTAGAAAGCGTGGAAGTAAACCTTGCCGCTAAAGAAGCTGTGGTTAAAGCGCAGCCCACTGTAACGGACGATACACTACGCTCCACAATAGAAAAAGGCGGCTATAAAGTAACAGATATTAAATAAAAAAATCTCCGCAAAAAGCGGGAATGCTTATTGATTTAAACGGAACCCCCGGCTTACCGGGGGTTCCGTTTAAGTTTTATCTTAATTACAAAAATGTAATAGGTGTGTAAGTATTATGTGCATAGTATAGTTTTAAAATATAATTAGCCTGTTAAACACCAAAAGTGAAATATGCGAAGCAGGTTACGCGGTTATTTTATATTGAAATAATTAGAGAGAGATATATGCTAAAAATATTTAAAAAACTTAAACAAAAATTAAACGTAAAAAGCAGTCATTTAATTATAATAACAGCCTTATATTTTGGCTTGGTATTAAACCTTAGTTTATGGCGGTTTGTTTTACAGCATATAGAGATAAATCTTGGAGGAATTTTATTTTTTTCTTCTTTTGCGCTGCTTATTTTTAGCTTGCTTTATATTATATTCAGTATTATAGTTGTGCCTTATATAGCCAAGCCGCTTATAATGGCGCTTTTGCTTATTTCAAGTTCTACAAATTTTTTAATGTTCCGTTTTGGCGCTTTTATAGACGTGGACATGCTGCGTAATACCTTTGAAACTACCGCCAGAGAAGCGTCAGATTTTTTTACACTTCCTTTTATCATTACTTTTGTTATTACCGGGCTGCTGCCCGCGCTGCTGCTGGTGTTTACAAATATTAAATATAACTCTTTATATAAAGAGGTTAAGTTTAGGGCAATATCTGGTGCGGTGTTGCTGCTAATATCTGTAATATTCGGTGTTTTTGTTTATAAAGATTATGCCTCTTTCGCGCGTAATAACAGAGAGTTTAGAAAGCTGGTAAACCCCAGCAATTACATATACGCCACCTTTAGATACGCACAATCTTTATATCAGGTAGAAAAGGCGCTTGTGCGTATTGACGAGGATGCCGCCCTTGCCCCTTATGAGGACGACCTTATAACAGTAGTTGTGTTTATAGTAGGGGAAACCGCCAGAGCAAAAAACTTTTCTCTCTACGGTTATAAAAAAGAAACAAACCCTATGCTTGCCAAGCGGGACATCATAGCCTTTAAAGAGGTTGGGGCCTGCGGCACCTCTACCGCGGTCTCTGTGCCGTGCATGTTTTCAGACAAAACCCGCAAAGATTTTAGCGTTGGCGAGGCAAAGTATACAGAAAACCTTGTCGACCTGGCCATGCAGTCCGGTTACGACGTAATATGGCTGGAAAATGACGACGGTTGTAAAGGCGTTTGCCAGCGTGTTTATACCGAGGATATGCGTAACCCCGGCAACCCCAAATACTGCGACGGCCGCTATTGCAAAGACGAAGTTCTTATACATGATTTAGAAGACAGACTGAAAAAGATAAAAAAAGATACATTTATAATTTTGCATACAATGGGTTCGCACGGGCCCACCTACCACAAACGCTACCCCGATGAATTTAAAAAGTTCACCCCCACCTGCGACAGCGCCGATATTCAAAAGTGCTCTAAAGAGGCCGTTATAAACACCTATGATAACACCATTTTATATACAGACTATATAATATCAAGCACCATTGATATTATGGATAAATTTCCGTTTGAGGGTGGGGTATTGTATGTGTCTGACCATGGGGAATCTTTGGGTGAAAATAATATATATTTGCACAGTCTGCCCTATAAAATAGCGCCCAAAGAACAGCTGCAGGTGCCCATGGTTTTGTGGATGTCTGAGAATATGAAAAAGTGGGATTATATTGACTATGACTGCCTTAAAAAAGAAGCGCGGCAAAATACTTACTCGCATGATAATATATTCCACTCAATAATAGGACTGTTGGAGATAAAAAGCAAACTTTACGATAAAAATATGGACGCTTTCAGCTCTTGCAGAACAAAAGAATTGCCGGGCTATACTAAGTAAAATGAAAATACAAAAACAACTTATAATTACAGCCTTGCTGCTTGGTGTAGTTTTACTGGCGGAGCAGTTTACATCCATGGACATAAAAGTACAAAACATGTTTTTTGATTTTAGTACTTGCTCGTGGGTGTTAAATAAAAGCGTTAATACGGTTTTACATTTTTTGTTGTATGACGGTATAAAAATATTAATTATAGCTTTAAGCATATTGGTTATAGGATTGTTTGCTTATTCTTTTAAAAACACAAAATTAAGGCAGTACAGGTATGGCTGCCTATTGTTTATTTTAACAATGGCTTTGGTACCGCTAACGCTGGCCGGCGCTAAAAAATATACTAATGTTTACTGCCCCGCACAACTGGCGTGCTACTGCGCGGACAAACCTTATGCCAAAGTTTTTAGTTCCTATCCGCCGGATTTTGACCGCGCGGCAAATAAAAAAGGCAGGTGCTTTCCTGCCGGGCACGCCAGCGGCGGGTTCGCGCTTATGTGTTTGTTTTTTTGTTTTAAAAGGAAAAAATATAAAATAGCCGGGCTTATTACGGGTTTATCTTCAGGCTTGGCTATGGGTATATACCAAATGCTGAGGGGTGAGCACTTTCTCACACACACTTTAATAACAATGCTTGGCGCATGGTTTATAATATTGCTTTTGGTTTTGTTTGTTAAGCGGGTGAATAAGAAATTTCCCGCCGTAGCTATGCTTGATTAAATAACAGGTAAGCAAAAAGGCGCCAGTTGTCTGCGCCTTTTTATTTATTTTTTATTATTTTTGCGCCAGGTCCAGGGCGGGGTGGGGTTTTTGTCTTTCCACAAACCTATTTTGTCTTGGCGGGCGCGGTATTGTAATTCTTCCAACCTTTCGCAGCCTAATGTTTTGCAGTATTGCGTGTATACCCAGGCATGGCCATCTTCTACCATATTGCGGTTTATATCGGTATCATTAAACCTAACCTTAGCTACAGAACGGCCGTATTGGTCTATTTCTAAAACATTTAAAGTAACTTGTTGCCCGGCTATCATGGCAGCTAAAGCCTTGCGGGAAGCATTGCCGTAAACTTGTTTTGTTTCGGGCGCGTCTATGCCGTATAATCTTACTTTAAGCTGTTGCTTGTCTGCGTTTAAAACGGTAATAGTGTCGCCGTCTGATACCTTTATAACTTTGCCCTCTACAGTGCCTATAACGCGCGGGGCATCGTCATACTTTAAACTGTTTTGGGCGAAAAACGCGCCTATGATAAGCGTTATTACAAGCGCTATCAGTTTGTTAAGCTGTTTGTTTAATTTTTTATTGCCTGATGTTCTTTTACATTTAGCCATAAGATATTTTAACAATAAAAAAGGCGCCCGTGGATAAGCGCCTTTTTTATTATTGTTATTAGTTTGCAGGTTTTAGGGTTATAAGGGTAAGCTCGTTATTTGTACCTAAACGCATTTTGGGTAAAAACGTGCCCACGCCCTGTGATACATATATGCGTGTGCCTTTATACTCCGCCAAGCCTTTGTTGTACGGGAACGCCGCCTTAGCCAAAAACGTAGCGGGGAATAACTGCCCGCCGTGCGTGTGGCCCGCTATTACCAGGTCAACGCCGTGTTCATTCATATACTCCAAGCCCCAGGGGCCGTGGTGTAAAACTACTTTGGGCATGTCACCGCTAAGATCTAGCGTAGGCAAAGTGTCTTTAATAGTTTCGTCTGTTACCTGGTGCGGGTCGTAGACGGAATCGTCCGCTTTCATATAGTTAAGGCCTATAAGCTTTATGCCGTTGGTAAGCAGAGTTTCGTTCTGTAAAACCCGCACATTGTTTTCCCGTATCTTAGCTAAAATTTCAGGCAGGCCTACGTACACGTCATGGTTGCCGGATACAAAGTAGGCGGGGGCCTGTAAATCTTTTAGCGGGGTAAACATGTTTTTAGTTAAGGCAACTTTACTGTCCGTTATGTCGCCTGTGATTACAACTATATCAGGCTTAAGCTCATTGGTTTTATTAATTATTTTTTGCAGGTAATTTTTGCCGCGCGCGGCGCCAAGGTGCACGTCCGTAATTTGCGCTACGCGAACCTCTTGTTTAAGATTTTTTAGCGTTATATCAACGCTGACAGTTTTGAAAACAGCCGCGTTAATAAGCGAGTACACCGCCACCGCCGCCGTTAAACCTATTATAACCCACGCGCTTGCGGAACGTGGCAGGCGGTGTATAAGGTTAATAACCTCAAAAATAACCATAAAACATGTGAGGTATAAAAATATACCCAACCAGGCCGACGTTATGTTATAGTACGCGTTTACAAGCACGTTGTCATACTTTGTAACCAACTGCATTACTATAAGCGCTGACGCTATGCCGGCGGCAAATAAAGCGTACAGCCATATTTTGCTTTGCAGGCCCCCGCCAATGCGCCACGGCAGGTAAATATTTAAAACTACAACAAGAGCTAATTGTAAAACCATTATCATTAAGCGTCTCCTAAAATTCCTGCGTGGTGGGCCTTATCACAATTTCGCTTATGCTGGTATTATCCGGCTGCGAAATGGCGTAGGCTATGGCGTCGGCCACGGTTGTGCCCGGTATTTCATGTTCCGCGTAGCCTGCTATAGTTGCTTCTTTGGTGGCAGGGTCGCTGGAGCAGTATTTAAGTTCTGACTCTGTGTAACCGGGGGAAACTATGGTGCTTCTTATTTTGCCAAGGTATTCCATGCGTATGCCTTCTGATATCGCCCTTACCGCGTGCTTTGTGGCGCAGTATACTACGTTACCCGGCGCTACTTTTAAACCCGCTATAGAGGCTATGTTAATAATATGCCCTTTGCCCTGGGCCTCAAACAGCGGCAGTACGGCGGCTACGCCGTAAAGCAGGCCTTTTATGTTTACGTCTATCATATTATCCCATTCGTCGGTTTTTAAAAGCGAGAGGGGGGCTGCGGGCATAATACCCGCGTTGTTAACCATAACGTCAACCTTGCCGTACCTTTTGGCGGCGGAATCGACCATATTTTTAAGTTCTTCTTTATTGGTTACGTTTACTACGTAGTAGGAGGCTTTGCCGCCTTTTGCCTCAATATCGTTAACTATGGCGTTAAGCCTGTCTTCTCTTCTGGCGGCTAAAACTAGTGTCGCGCCCTCTGCTGCTAACTTTTTTGCCGTTACTTCGCCCAGGCCGCTGCTGGCGCCTGTTATAATTACTACTTTACCCTTTATATTTCCCATAATACTCTCCTATATTTTTTTGCCCATGTTGTAGGCGGCTTGCATAAATTTTGTATTTTTTACTTCTCCCACGGCGTTTACGCCGCTGGCGAAAAGCGTGTCTTTTATTTCTCCGCCTTCAAGGCAGTCAATAAAACTTTGTACGCCCGCTACGGTGGTTGCGGTGGTGCTCTTACTGCTGTCAAAGGCTGTCATGATAACATAGAAATCTTTGTTGCTCATTTCCGTATAGCGCGGGCAAGAGCGGTCTATAAGCGTTTTAAGCTGGGCTGACATATTGTAAAAATATATGGGTGTGGCAAAGACAATTATGTCCGCCTGTACCATTTTATCAAGAATGTCCGCCGCGTCGTCTTGGATAACGCATTTAGCCGTGTTCATGCACGCCATACAGCCTTTGCAATAAGCTATATTTTTACCGCTTATAAATACTTTCTCAGCGGTGTGTCCGCTTTCTTTTGCGCCTTTTATAAACTCGTCACAAAGAATGTCTGAGTTGCCGCCCTTTCTTGGGCTGCCTGAAATAACTAATATTTGTTTTGCCATATATTTTATTAAGCCTCTCATTAAAAACATTGTACAAGTATAGTATAAACCTTAGAGTTAACTCTAAGTCAAGCTTTATTTTTTAATTGTGCTATAATAGGGGTAACAAACGGAGGATTTATGAAATATACCATAGCCCAAGTAGCCGAGATTTACGGCTTAACCGCGCATACGCTGCGCTATTATGATAAAGAGGGTTTACTGCCTTTTGTGGACAGGACGGACAGCGGCATACGCAGCTTTAAGGAAAGTGATTTTGAATGGCTTAGCATAATAACCTGCCTTAAACAAACAGGCATGCCCGTGCGGCAGATACGAGAGTTTATAGAACTGTGCCAAAAAGGGGATAGCACCGTAGGGCAAAGGCTTGAGCTGTTTAAGCAGCAAAAAAAGAATATAGAACAGCAAATGGCGCTGTTAAACAAACACTTAGAAAAAGTTAACTTTAAAATCTGGTATTACAACACGGCGGCAAAGCACGGTCTGGATTATGTGCAAAAACATAAAAAGTATCTTGCCGCGCTTAAAAAAGAAAACTGTTCTACAAAGCAAAAATGCACAACCTGCGGAGTAAGCTAAAACTTGCGAAATAAACGCAGTGAAAATGAAAAATAGTTAGCGCGCGGGTAGAGGCGCACTCTGTCGCCGTTGGATATGTTTTTGTCTACTTTAAAAGTGTTGTGGTTGTACCTTAACTCAGCGCCGGTGCCCCACTTCTTGCCAAAGTAATATTCCGTGCCAAAACCTAATTTAGCGCCAAAACCAGTGTCTTCAAACTCTTCTCTTTTGGCTAAATCAGCGTATGCTTTAAGAAATGCTATGCCTATAGAAGCCGCGGTATAATATTTAAATTTGGCGGCGGGATTAAAATAATATCTTGTTAAAAACATTATATTTGAAATATTTGTGCCCACTTCTTCTTCTACGCCGCTGGCGATAACGTCGGCAAATTCATTGTGGCCCGTTTGCAGTCCTACGGCAATGCTGCTGTTAAGAAAGTAAACCGCCTCCAAATTACTGCCAACGCTCCATTTACCAAGTTTTGCGTCATGCCTTACGCCAGTGGTTAGGTTATCCACATAATATTCCCCGCCCCAGGTGCCCAAAAACGGGTAGGCTGTGGATATTGAGACGCTTAACTGTACGTCGCCTTTTTTATATTCAACCGCGCATAAAGGGGACAGGGGCATAAGCGCGAGTAAAGCCAGCAAAAATTTTTTCATTAAATATAACCTTTGACAAATTATTTATACAAACAGTATAACAAAAAAATATACCGAGCGGTAGAATTTTTATAATCTTATTTACCATAAAGGTTAAAAGCTTTAAAGAAACAGAAATAAAAAGTTATAATTAAAATATCAGGCAGGTGATGGTTATATGAACAAAAGAGCGCAGGTTCTGGCGGGTTTTAGGAATATATATAATAAGATGTCCTGGCTTAATAAGCTGAAGATGGAAGACTGCCTTAAAGGTTATAAGTCTTCTGAGGTGCACTGCATTGAATATATAGCCGGCAACAGCGGGGCCAATGTGACAACGCTTGCGCAGTATTTTTACATGACCAGCGGCGCAATAAGCAAGCTAACTAAAAAATTATTGAAAAAAGGCCTTATAGAAAGTTACCGCAGCCCGGATAACAAAAAAGAAATTTATTTTAAGCTCACTAAACGGGGTAAGGCGGTTAATAAAACACATGAAAGTCTGCATAAAGAGTTTGCTAAACGTGATAAAGTTGTGTTTGACAGTGTAACCGCCCAGCAGTTTGACAGCATACTTAGCTTTGTGGAAAAATACAACAAACACCTGGACACTGAAATAAATAAACGCGGCGCTAAATAAGCGCCCGGGATTAAATTTAAGCGGTAAAGCGCGGCCCGCCCCACAACGGGGGCGGGCTATATTTTTATTGCCATTTTGTTGACAAGGAAGCAAAATAGTGATATTATAATTATGCTTCCATGGAAACAAAAGCATGGTTTGTCAGAAGAAAGATAACCTGTTTGTAGGGCCTATTAAAAGGAGAAGTAATTTTTATGTGTAAGAAAATTCCGTTTTCAAAAGATTTTATGCTTGTGGCGGCGGGGCAGATTATTTCTATATTCGGCAACCAGATATTAAGGTACGCCCTGCCGCTGTATTTGTTGCGGGAGACAGGCTCCGCGGCTTTGTTTGGCACAATTTTGGCGGTCTCTTTTATTCCTATGCTTATATTATTCCCTATAGGGGGGATAATTGCCGACCGCGGTAATAAAAGAAATATTATGGTGATTTTGGATTTTAGCACTGCCGTGCTTATATGCTTGTTTTATTTGATGGCGGGAAAGGTGGGTGTTGTGCCCCTTATCGCTGTTACAATGGTTATTTTGTACGCAATACAGGGCGCCTATCAGCCGGCAGTGCAGGCCAGTGTGCCTGTTTTGCTGGAAAAGAAGTATATAATGCAGGGCAATTCTATTATTAACCTGATAACGTCTTTGTCAAGTATGGTGGGGCCGGTGGCGGGGGGATATTGTTTTCCGTCTTTGGGCTGGCGCCTATTCTTTATGTAAGTATTGTTTGCTTTTTTGCTTCGGCGGTAATGGAAATTTTTATTAATATTCCATTTGAGAAGAAGAAAACAACCTCAAATATTTTTGTTACCGGGTTTAATGATCTTAAAGAAAGTTTTAACTTTATGTTTAACAGACAGCCTGTTTTGTGGAAGTTATCTTTAATATTCGCGGCTATTAACTTGTTTCTAACGCCTTTAGTTTTGATAGGATTTCCTGTTTTAATTACCCGGTATTTGGGGTTTGGGCAGGATAGCGCCAGCCGTTTATACGGCTACGCGCAAGGCGCTATAGGCGCGGGCGCCGTGCTGGGGGGCCTGGGCGCGGGAATGCTGTCAAAAAAGCTAACTTCAAAGGCGTGCCCGTTTATTTTAGCGGGCTGCGCTTTGTCTATGCTTGTGGCTGGTGGCGCGCTGCACGCGTTAAAAGTGCCAATGGTGGTTTATATTATGCTGGTGGCGGGGGGAAGTTTATTAGTGGCGTTATCTACATTATTTCAAATTCAGGTAATGACATATTTGCAGCTTTTAACGCCCAAAGACTTAATTGGCAAGGTTATTTCATGTTTTATTTGTGTTTGTATGTGCACGATTGCGTTGGGGCAATTTATATATGGCATTATTTTTGACAATATAGACGGTAATATGTATTCCCCATTTTACGCGGCGGGGTTAATAATACTGGGTATTACAGTCTTTACCCATCGTATTTTCTACGGGATAGAATCTGAATATTTAATGTGATCTAGTAAAGAAAAGATACTGGGGTTGATGAATCTATCAAAGTTTCTGTTCTATTTATATTTAAAACAAAAAGATAAAAAAAGGAGAGTAGCTTATGAATAAGAATATTAAAACAGTAGAATCTTCGCATATGTTTAATCTAGATCATTGTGCAACCATGGAAGAGCAGCTTGAAGAAATAGTGGGAAAATTATGAAATGCGTTAGTTTTTATGATAGAGATATTCAATTCTATTTGCATTACAAAGACTATGAAAACTACAAGTCTGCTCCAATTCCTTAGAAAAATATCGGGGAATTGGTAAAATAGAATTATGCAGAAATATTCAAATAATAAAAAAAATATTGAGACGCTTTTTTATCCAACAATGTGTGGAATAAGCAGGGCATCCCTTTTTCTTGCAATAGCATTAAATGGTAAAAATAAGATTAATATTGAATCATGGGACATTGTAGATGGCGCCTCTCTCTTTTCCCTTCCAGTAAAATCAGAATCTTTTCTGGAGATATTTGATGAATTCAAGAGTTTTGTAGTAAAAAATTCGTTAAGAGAAATGATAGAGCTATTCGAAAAAACGATGGTAAAGATATTTAGCTTTTTTCACTCAATTGATAATGACAAAGAGACAGCTGGTTTATCAATGGGTACGGCGGTTAAAAATTTTTCTAGAAAATCTTTTCCTGAGAAATTAAAACAAGTTGCTTTGTTAATAAATAGTCAGAAATTAGACCTGGCTTTTTTGCAGGCTATACAGGATATAAGAAATATAATAACCCACAATATGAGCATCGTGGACAAGGAAAATCTTATTTTAGTTCTCCCGGTTTTTAATAGTATAATCAAAAATATAGATACAGGTGAGGAAGTTCAGGTCCCATTAGGTAGACACATAAAAGCACCAAACGGGTCTTTGGAATTTTCTTTTTCCATAACTATGCAAAATAAAATTTTTAAAAAGGGAGAAATTGTTTCTTTTTCTTCTGAAGAAATATATTATTTACTTTTTGCAATGATAATCTCAGTAGACGTTTTAAAGAAAGAAGTTGTCAATTCTTTAGAGAGCAGGAAAAAAATATGGACTCAAAGTCTTTAAGGAAATAATTTTAAATTATTATAATAAGATATGGAAAAGGAACAAGATAAACTTAACGCAATGGCCGATGAGAAGATATTGCACCTTCTTGATGCAGAAACTGATTTGGCAGAAAAGAACCTACAAAAGCATGGTTTGAGTTTCCAAGTGCTAATATTTGCAGTCGCGGCATTGATATGGTTATTTTTGGAAATGCTCTCAGATACGAGTGCAAATCCTTTTTGTTTTCCTAGTGTTTTACAACTTTATATCTCTTTAGTTTTAGTTTGGCATATTTGTATAGTCGTATGGTTTAGGGTGGATATGCTTGCAATCAAGAAACGGGCACTAATATCCACAGAACATCTTTCAGTTCTAGTATATAGTTTAACTCCTTCTTGTTGGCTTTTATCCGTTATATATACTTTTGGACTTGCCGTATTGTGGCTTTTCTTTCCACTGCCTAAAATTTATTATTTTTTGATTCCAATAAGTCTTATACTTTGGTCTTTATTCTTCTATTTGTTTTTTTATATGAATATAACTTATGGAAAGCATATTTCATATACTATCCCGAACTCAAAATATAATTATATTGATCGTGTGGCTTTTATTGTCATAATTATTGGAACAGTACTATCAGTTTTTGCCTGTTTTAAAGAATTGGATTTGAACATGGTAGATATAAAATATGCATTTATGTTATTTGCGATAACATTTTTAATAGATAAGATATTAGCAATTTTTTCTAAGAGCAGGCTTTATAATACTACGATCAAAATCAAAAGAGACTTTTTGTCCAATAGAATTAGTGTCGCGACTGTGCGGAAGAGACTGAGGTTTTTTATAACGGGTGAAACATGTGGAGAAGCAATTGAAAGCGAATTACAGCGAATTCGCGAAACTATAACGGCCAAAACGATTGATATTCCATTTAATACTTTGAAAAATCTTTTACCTGAGCTTCTCTCCTATCTAAAAAATAATGAGAAGGCAGAGATAGGTGTTGATACTATTATTTGTAGAGATCTTTCATTTTTATTAAATTTTATAGCCTGGAAAAGAAGCGAGATTGAGCGAATAAAAATAGAATTAAAGATCTTGGAAGATGATTATCAAAAATTTGACTATGATTTTAGATTTCAACTTGGTGAAACTCCCGCTCCTTTTCAAATATATGAAGATCTCTCTGATGAGTTGGCCATTATAGAAGGCTCGGTTAATATCTTGGAAGAGCAACAAGTTAATTTATTTAAAGAATATATGAACTGCTTTGCTAAAATTATCCCGGCTGTGAAAGAATACTCCCCGTTAAATAGTCTAGAAAAGATTGAAAAAATTAAAATTCTATTAAAAGAATATGTAAAAGGGAGAAAGAGTGCCTCTGGAAAATAGGTGATTGTATAGACCTATACAAGAATAGTAAGGGGTAAAACCACAAAAACTCTCGTGGTAGGAATAATTTAAAAATGCAAAAGGGGCACACTTTTAAGTGTGCCCCTTTATAATGGTGCGCTGCAATGAAGTGCGTCTAGCTTACAGCAATGGCGGAGGTATCTTCGCAGTTATTCCCTGTTAACAGGGAAAATACATGTTTTAAAGGGTTTTAGTGGCTTCTTTTTCGGTGTTGAAGTGCCTTTCGCCTATATAAATGAAAGAGTAACATTTCAAATTCCCTAAGAATAAAAATAGGGTATAGGTCTTTAAGGGCTACGGAATTTAATTATAGTGTGTAGGGATTCTGCAATGAAAGGGCTACCTCCCCATGTGTTTAAAACATTTGAGTTTAAGAGGTATTTTTGCCAATACAAAAGGCCATAATTCCCGCGTTCAGAAAGTTAGTGGATTTGCTATTAAAATACAATTATTTTGTCATTTTTCGCAATAAATTCAGATTGTATTTTTGTTTTCGGTTTTTTAAGCGGAGAGACTGTCTATTTGGCCCTTGAATTTAGACTCAATGTATTTGCACACGGTTTCACAGGATTTTTGTAGTTCCTCTTCACAAATAGGTTTTTCTAATCGCCAGTTTCCATGGGATAGGTCATTAATCATTTGTTGCAAATACGCATTGCTCTTAAGGATATCGTTTTCTTGGATAAAATCGTCTAAATTTTTATCTCTGTGTTCGGTAAATTTGCATATAGTTTCCAAAACATGTCTGATAGAATTAGGAATTGTATGTAAGAATGAACATTCTATACCAGGTATTAATTTAGAAACATATAAAATATCTTCTAAATGGGAGTAGTAGGGAAGCAATGCCTTATTCCCCATTCTTTTTAATTCTCCTTCTCTAGAGATAAAAAACTGTCCATTTATAACATGATTCCTTATAAGGGTACTCATAAATTCTAGACTATGTGTAAATATTATTATTCTTTCTCTCTTTATTTTGGGGAAAAGGCGAGAGATGTCCTTTATTATGTTACAAACGGCATAGTTATATCTGAAATCTAGGCTTGAAATTGGGTCGTCAATTATGAAAAAAAGATTTTCATACTCGCTATCATTTTCTATTAAGGAGTGTGTCATTGCCAAATAAAAGCAAAAGCTTAAAACCCTACGTTCACCTTCGCTAAAAAAATAGCTTATTTTGTCTTGGATAGAAGTGTCTTGGAATGTTATTTCTCCACTTTCAACATCAAAAGAATATTTGTTTGGGAAAAAACTTTGAATTAGTCTAGAGAATTCATTATAGACGATATCCTTTTTTAAAGCTTTTTCATTGTTTTCTTTTTCTTTTATAGATACTTCTAAATCATTTTTATCTTTGACCAGTTTAAATAATTCTTCAATCTGCTCTTTGTTTGCTTTTTTCAGATCATTTAAGCCAGAGATGCATAATTGTCTTTTAAGCATTCTAATTTCATTGCTGATTTTTGATTTCGCAGTATTTATCCCAAGAATATGAGCATTACATTGTTTTAAAATGCTTTCCAATGTCGTGAAATTATTTTTAATATTTTTTATGTCGATATTCTCATGTATATTAGAAGCAATATCTTTCTTTTTTTCATCTAATTGTTTTATCAGTGTATCCAAAGAAGGTTTTATATTCCCCAAAAGATCTACATTTGGAAAAGAAACATTAGAATAAGACGGCAGATAGCTTTTTATCTCATCAAAAGCTGTTTTAGCTACTAAATAATTTTTTTCTAATAGAATTAAGCTTTTGTTTAAGCTTTCCGAAAGGGTTTTAAATTTATCTATTTCTTTTAATACTTTTGCTTCTTCATCATTGAAATAATTCTCATATATCTCTATGACCTTCAATGCTGCATCAGTCAAGTTTTGTTCGCAGAAAGGGCATTTAGAATCCTCTATTTTTAAGGCTAACCCGGTTTCATAGAAGCCTGAATTAGCAGATATTCGTTGTTTCACGATCTCAGAAATGGTGCTCTTGGAATAAGAAGTTTTTAAAAGAGTTTCTACATTATCTAGAAATTTTTTATCAAGTAAAAAAGATATTTCTATAATATCCTTAGTTTCTGGCATGCTAGAGGATTTTTCATAAGAAGTTTTAATGGTCTCAATGGAGGGCAAGGTCTCGTCAATTGGAGTGATAAAATTTTCATAAGTTATTTTGGAAAACTCTTCAAGACTGGCGTATACTTTTAAAGCTTTTAGTCTGTCCTGAAGTTTTTTGATTTCTCGCTTAAGAGCATTTTCTTTTTCATCAAATTGTTCTTTTATTTTTGTTAACTTTTCTTTTTCTTCTTTTAAATCTATTTTCTCTTTACCAACTAAAAGTATTTCCCCAGGAACATCTAATAATGCGGTGGTATAAGAATGTGTTTGTAAATTGTTTTTAATAAAATGTTCATTAAAAACATGAAATATATAAGAACCCCTTTCTGGAATATTAACGCCATTGCTGCGATTCAGTTCTGCCTTAAAAGAATCTTTGGTTGGGGAGTTTTTATTTTTAACAGAAAAATAAAATTCTCCATTTGTTTCGCCTAAAGATATTAATTCAGTTGGAATACTCTCTAAAATGCTATCTTCTGGTTTAAACAAATTAAAAAGACTGCTTAAAAAAGTTTTTCCCCTGCCATTTTCTGCAAAAATCCCCATTTTCAATGAGTTAACCTCATATTTTGCATTTAAGTTTTTATGAGGACCTATTTTGCTTGCTTTTATTTCAAATTCTATATCTGCCATATCTGAATATCACTTCCTTAAAAAATAGGCGCTACGACTAAATCTTGCCAATTATTATTTAAATAAAGTCTTATTCCTAACCCCAGGTTAGCATTAGGATATATTTTTATAAAATCTGATTCTGCTTTTTGAAGATTTTCTTTAGAAATAGCTTCTTTTCTAGCTAAATATAATAGAGCAATACCGCAAGAGCGAGATGCGCCTTGGTTACAGTGAATGAGTATTTTATTGTTTTCTATATGTTTATCTATAAAATTCATAGCTGCATTCATGATCGGATGTGTAAATTTAGGAAGGAATTCCCTTTCCATGTCTACCATATTTAGAAATAAATGTTCTGAAGTTTCTGCGACCAGATATTCTGGATGATTCTGAGGAAGACTACCTCGATAGCCTAAATGTTTTTGATGGCAAGTTTTGCAAGCATGAATGGTTTTGAAATTTTGAGGAGAACAATCTATATCACTCCCAACAAACAAGTTTTTATATATTTCTTTCATAAATACCCCTTTGACCGTTTTGTATATAATTTATGTTACCAAATATTAATTATCGGGTATTGCAAAAAAAATACTGTATTGGATATTTAAAGTTATTTATTTGCTGTTTAAGCGTGACAATATGCTGAGTAATTTAACGTTGTCTGGAGTGGATAGATAAACAGGTTCTTTTCTGTTGGAAAGCAAAAAGGAAATTAGCTTATATCTTTCCATGATTCTGATTTTCATTATATTTTTAAAAAGAATTTTTGTTGTTCCTGTACCGATAAGTATCAGACACTTATCGGTTAAAAGAGTGTCAACCTCTTCTTTTTCCTTGAAGCCTTTTTTTGTGTATTTGATAGTGTTGCGGGAATATCTACCTAGTGTCGTAAAGGTTATAACTTTACCATGGCCTTCATAGTAACAATCTTCTTTAATTTGAAAGGACGGTTCAATTTTTGCGGGTTCTGCGTGAAATTGTCTGTTTTTATCTAAAAGTTTTTCAAACTTATCCTTATTTTCTTCAGTCAAATTTAGTGTTGTTATAAGCTTATTTATATAATTCAAGGCTTCTAATGATATTTGTGTATTTAGTTCCGAATTAAAGATTTGAGAGATATAATATGCATTTATATTTTTTAAATCAAAGGGATTTGCTATTTTTTGCAAAATTGCTATGCTTTCCATTTCTTGCTCCTCTACACCGTCATCAAGTATTTCGGTATAAAGCCTAAGAATAATACGATTTTCGTGCTTTCCAAGGTTAGGTTGCAAATTAAAAGAGTTAATTGTTTGATTAAAACTTTTAAAATCCATATCCTTTAGCATTTTAAACAAAGGCGCGTATTTTTTATTTTTATTTCTTTGCATAATCTTTATAACAATTATGATTATGAGTGGAATCAGTGTAAAAATTAATAGAGTGGGGGATGATAGTAAGCAAATGACAGAAAGTATTATTGAACCCCATAAGCATGTTTGGTAAAAACCGCCGGGTTTTGGAGTGGAAAGGTTAGGGGTGGGTATTTCTGTTAAAAAGGTTTCATCTTGTGTATAACCAATATTTGTTTGAATCACATCTATTGTGTCATCTGATGGATATAACTCTCTTGCTACTATTTCAGCTGAAATAAGATTTGTTCCCTTAGAAAAAAGTCCTTTTGTCTTATACATATTAGCCCCTTAAAAATGCTCATGTTATTATTTTATATTACTAAATTTAATAAAAAATGAAATTGCTTATCTATCATAACTGAAAAAAGCGAGGCTGTTGGGCCTCGCTTTTTGCATTTATTACTTTACTATTAAGACGGTTGGTTTTCTGAAGGAGTTTCTGTTGCTGGTGCAGGTTCTTCAGAGGGCGCAGTCTGTTTTGCGGCAGAGTTAGCGGCTTCTTTTTGCTTGTTTTGCTTGCTATAAAATCTTTTGATCTTGGCAAGAGTTTTTACGGCATCGTCGCCTTCAAGTATTTCTCTTTTTAAAACTTCTGCTTTAATGATTTTTTCTATCTCATCATTGTCTACCTTAACTCCGTCAGCAAATTTGCGCAACTCTCTTTTAATTGCAGAAAGTACAGGTTCAGATAAAATTAAACCACCGACAACGAACCTGTTCACGCACTGGGTTTTTTCGTAAAAGTTTTCTCTATGGTCTTTAGAAAGGCCGCCTTTGCAGAGGACAAAGATTTTTTCTAAATCATCCTCTTTTTTAGCAGATACTTCTAACATATTAAAAGAGCAAACTAAATCATAGCTAATGGGTTGTTCAAATTTAATTCTATAAATTTCCCAATCTATACCGTTGGTAAGCGCCACCCACGGAACACCTAATTTTGCGCCATAGTCCACTACTTGTCTTAAGTGGTTATCTTTCAGGGTTGTTCCGATAGACTTACATTCAATTATAAACTGAAATTTGCCTTCTATCTTTATGGCTAAGTCACACCATGTGCCTTTAACAGCAAGTTCGCTGGTAACTTCAAGATACTTGTCGTAACCAAAGATATCGGACATCATGTCGCTTATTATAACTACTGTGTCGCTTTCATTTAAATCTCTATCTTTAGCTACTTTAAGAATATTTTGGTATTTTGTTAAATTAGCATTTATTCTCTTGTCAGCTTTTGCTGTTATTGCCATTTTAGAACCCTCCTAATAATTAAACTTATATAGTTATTTTAATATATAAAAACAAAATTGGCAAAGGCGAATTTCTTCGCCTTTGCAATGTGTAACTAAGCGGCTTCTTTCTTTTCAGGGTCTCCGTTTATAATACTTTCTAATAATTCAGGTGTCATAGCGCGCTCTTTGTTAATTTCCATTATTTTAAAGTATTCTTCTTGTGTGATAGCAAAATTAGTTCCTACACGCGCTTTTATTAAGGCGTTATTTGGGATAATTTCTTTAATTTGTTCACGCTTGATAATAGGTTCAAAATCTAGCGTGCGCACCATGTCTGCAAAAAGTTGCCCTTTCTCTTCAAACACGTCAAGTATTACAAATTCAGATACTATCCCGCCTTGAGGCCCAGAAATCAAAAACAGGACTACATCGTATTTTTGAATTTCTTTTTTATGTTGATTTATGGACCAGATGTAGTAATCGTCCTCTTTAATATCATCAATCAACTTTTTTCCTTTTAGCCAGTCTGCATCGGGGTTGCCTTGAAAAATCCAATATTTCATAACGCCTCCTTTTAAATCTGAAAATGGAGCCTGAAGCTGTTAATAGACAGGCTCCATATATTTTATTTTGCAATTAAGTTAGGGTAAGGCAATTTGCCTGTTCGTAAGTAGTTGGAGAAAATCTTCTCATTACGAGGGCATTGATTTTTGGCTAATCCGCCATAAGCGGAAGCGTTTCTTAAACATGTTATTTCAATCTCATAGCCGCCGTCTACTGGGGTTTTTGTTACGCGGTATCCATAGGTTATGCTGTAAGCGCTATTGTCGTTAGTGGGGTTATACGTGTCAATTAAGTGGTCATTGGCTGTTTGTATTTTCATGGAAGAATTTTTAGCCACGTAACTGTTTGCTCTGCCCCAAGCATCTGCTATATCGGCTTTGGCTATAACAACTTTATTTGTTTCATTTTGGATAGAATCCAAATATACCTGTTCTTCTGAAGTTAATTGTGCTGTAGTGGCACAGGCGGCCATAAAAAGTATGCTCGCCAGTATTACTATGTTTTTTTTCATTTTTTTCTCCTTTTGATTTTTTGAACACCTCCTTTTTGACAATAAAAAAGGCGATGATCGTATGAGAGAGATCAAGCACCCATAACGAAACATCGCCCGCCATGCCCCGGAGGGCATGGCAAAGTTGGCGAGTTCGTTTTTGGCTTTGATCTCTGCTTTGCTAATTTCTTAACAAAACTGCGCCGGGCTGTCCGGCTTCCAAAAACAAATTCTTAAATTGTATTTACATCCTGCTAATTCAATTTTACTAAAATTAGCCCTTCTTTACCTCCCACACACATTTACGCTTATTTCCCGAAGTAAATCAAGTCCTTTTTTGCAAGGTCGCTTGAAAAATTATAGAGTCTAAATATGAAACCTACTGATAAAATAACTTTTAAACATAATTACAGAATATCTGATGCGGATATTGAAGACAACTTCCTTGAACTATTGGAAAATGAAAAAATAAAAAATGAGTTTGAAAAATATAAGGTTACCTTTAAAGAAGTTATTCCTATTCTTCGACAAATAAATGAATATCCTGTGACGTCTAAAAATAAAGCCGCTTTTAAATTTGCAGAGTTGGCCAAAACTATTCCAGAAATTACAGAAAAATATTATGATTTTGAAAAAATGACCGTGGAGCAAGTGATTCCAATACTAACTACAAAAACAATAAAAATTGATTTTGCCAGTAAGGATAAGATCTTGAAGAATTTGCACGAATCTTTGAATACCATCTCTCGTACTAGGTATATTTTGACTCAAATATATTCATTGCTGCCAGAAGACAAGGATATGCAAGGCTACCATAACAGATATGCACCCTTTGAAACATATTCCTCTACCCGCCGAATTAAACGCATCATCTTTTTGCTTTCTGGGTATTTATACACAAAAGGTATAAAGAAAATTCCTACTTCAGCCAAAATAATAGGGGAGCTTTTGTGGACAGTTATTCCCCAGGATACGAATGTCGTAAGTAATGAGTATATTTCTACGATGTTTAAAAGAGAAAAGAATTGGGCTCAATTTATAGAGGAATATGCTGAGATTCAAGGCTTTCCTATTAAAACAAGAGATAATTTAACTCAAAAGTTACTTATAAAATACTCTCTTGCAATACCTCCTTCCGTAAGGATGGTTTCCAAGCGAAAAAAGCGAATTTCCTAATCAAATATATAAAAATATAGGACAAGCCAATTTTTTTTGAAATTGGCTTGTCCTATACTGCTTTTTTTCTACGCTGTATACTATTTCTGACGTAAATTAAATAAAGGAGATACAGTATGTCAGAAAAAGAGAATTTAAAGTTAGAATATCTGCCAATCGGAGATATAAAGCCTTATAAAAACAATCCGCGCAAGCATAAGGAAAAGCAGGTCCGGCAAATAATTAATTCAATTAGCGAGTTTAATTTTAACAATCCCATTATTCTTGATGAAAACAATGAGGTCCTAGCTGGACATGGACGCTTATTGGCCGCGAAGAAACTGCGAATAGAGAAAGTGCCTACTATTAGGCTTACTCACCTTACAGCAGAACAAAAACGCCTTTACAGGATAGCAGACAACAAACTCACAGAAAATGGCGAATGGGACAAGGATTTGCTTAAGCTGGAGTTTAAGGAATTGGAGGATATAGAAATATCCCTTGATATAACAGGCTTTGAAATGCCACAAATAGAAGGTCTGGTTGTTGGCAAAGAAGAACTGGATGAAAAATTAAACAACATTCCAGAGGTTGAAGATGATGAGATTGTTTCAAAATTAGGCGATATTTGGCAGTTGGGCAGCCATAGGATAATATGCGGAGATTCTTTGAAGCGGGCAACTTTTGAGGCTTTGATGGAGGATAAAAAAGCCGATATAATCTTCGCGGATAGCCCGTATAATCTTAAAATCAATGGTCAAGTTTGTGGCAAAGGCGCAGTTAAACACGAAGAGTTTGCTATGGCATCTGGAGAGATGTCTTCAGAGGAATTTCAGAACTTCCTACGGACAACATTTGCTCTGCAAGCAGAATTTTCAAAAGATGGCAGTATCCATTTTCAATGCATGGATTGGCGTAACGTAAAAGAAATTATGCTGGCCGCAGAGGACGTTTATACCGAGTTAAAAAATATCTGCGTATGGAATAAGGATAATGGCGGAATGGGCAGTCTTTATCGTTCTAAGCACGAACTTGTTTTTGTCTTTAAGAATGGGACTGCGTCGCACATAAACAACGTGGAACTTGGCAAAAATGGCCGTTATCGCACAAATGTGTGGGATTATGCCGGGCTTAATTCTTTCAGCGGGGATAGAGATTTGTTAAAAATCCACCCCACATGTAAGCCCGTTGAAATGATCCGCGACGCGATTTATGATGTTTCTAGCCGCGGAAATATCGTTTTAGACGCGTTTTTGGGTTCTGGGAGTACTCTTGTGGCGGCAGAGAAGACAAAACGCGTGTGCTATGGAATAGAGCTGGAGCCAAAGTATATCGATACAACAATAAAACGCTGGGAAGCGCTAACTAGAAAAGACGCCATTCATATAGCCTCAAATCAAACCTATAAAACCAAACTTAAGGCCATAAAGGAGGACAAATAATATGGGAGACAAAAACTATGATGTTGGATATGGCAAACCTCCAAAAGAGCATCAATTTAAACCTGGGCAGTCTGGCAATACGCGCGGACGGCCTGTGAGGTTAATACCTCGTGTAAGTTTACTTCCAGAAGAAATATGTAATGCTCTGAATTGCTCAGTCAACATAAAGGAAGATGGAAAGCGGCGGGCTATTAGCGTGAAGGAGGCCATTGCTAAAAGATTAGTAAATGATGCGATGAGTGGTAAAATATCTGCTGTAAAATATATTGCGCGAATGACAGCCGATTTGGATGTGGATTATATGCGTGAAAGTTTGCATGAAATTGCCCAGATGAATGAGGAAATAAAAAAAGCTCATAGAAGACGAAGAAAACAGAGAGAACTAAAAAAGTTTGAAGTATTGGAAGAACTCCAAGTAAATGATGAGAATGAAGGATAATTAAAATGGGCGGGGTTATTTTCATAACTCCGCCCATAACAATTAAGAAGAAGCCATGATTTCGTTTAGCTTTAATTCTAACAGCTCTTGTTCACGACTACCAGTGGTTTCGAATCTTATAAATGGAAGGTTATATTTTTCCAATATTCTATTTTTTAAGATATCGCGCTCTGCTTGACGTGTTCCTTTGGCATGGAATGACGCGCCATCAACTTCAACTATTAGGCGTGGTGTTTTTCCTAGTTTCTCAAAGATAAGGAAATCAACATGTGTTAGTGAGTTTGCAGCATATAGCTTTTCATTTGCTTCTAGCTTGTTTAAATTGCGGAGTATCATTCTTAACGGGACATGTACAGATACATCAAATTTTCTAAATCTTTCCATATTTAAAACATCACATATTAAGTTGTACATTAGATTTTCGCTGTCATATTCAGATATTTTCTTTTTATTACGCAAAAACTCTTTTCTCTTATCGGAATAGCATTTATACAGATAGTCAAAAACAGAGTATATTTCACTATTAACAATTTCCAAGTTATTATATTGGATGTAGCGCATAAGATCTCCAATATTTTTGTCTATAGCCTCATCTCCGCCATTAACTATGACAATTAGTTGTTCAATTGCGCGGGAAACGGCAACATTTAAGCGGTTTGCATTATCTGCAAATTCAGTAATTTTATTATCAACGGTTGATAAGATTACTATCTCTTTTTCGCGCCCTTGAAATTTGTCCACAGTATCTGCCTGAATACCTGTTTTTGCAAAAGCTCGTTGCAGTTCATTTGTTTGATTTCTATAAGGAGTGACAATTCCTATAGAGGTTGGAATGCACCCTGCAGTTTGTTGGGGTATAATTTCGTTCTTAATAACGTCAATTTGACGCTGGTTAATATTACTACGTGCATGATTTCCCGGAGTTGTTTTATAGAGAATAAGAGGTTGTTTGTTAAATTTGTTTTCAGTAAGTACGATTAATTGATTGTTATAAAATTTTTTGTTGCAAAATTCTATAATTTGAGGGTGGCAACGGTAATGTTCATGTAAAAATGTTTTTGGAGCAGTTGGAAACATTTCTGAAATAGAAAGTAGTAAGCTGTGAGTCTTATATCTGTAGCTTTCAGGTAGTTTGAATTTATGAAATATGTCATCTGTAACTCGAGCCGAAATACGATCAACTACGTTCGGAAGCTGTTTTTGATCTCCCACAATAACACCTTTTCGTGCACATGAAAGAGCCAATGCCCCAGTAGCTATATCAACCTGCGAGGACTCATCAATAATCACATAGTCATACATAACAGTATGATTCAGACTACTGCGTAGTGAATATGTTGTACTAAGGATTACAGGATATTCAGAGATAACTTTTTGAGCATTTCTCCATAAGTCTTCAAGTTTAAATTTGGTTCGTTCAGTATTTTTATATTTATTGGCTAGTTTATTGCGAAAGAGTTTTGCAGATAAACTTGAATAGTCTTTCATTTTTTTTGTGAAATCAAAATTATCTATATCTTTCTGAAGCGTTGAGACGGGTTCTGTCAATTCGTTGATTTTTGCTCTATACCATCGCTTTTGACAGAGGGCGATCATCATTTCGGGGTCACTATAGAAAGTCTTATTTTTTACACCATATTTAAGACGGTTAATAATTCTTCCAAAAAATCCAGGCATTTTGTTACGTTCAATATATTTTTCGCATAAAAACCATAATTGAAGCGCTTTAGTTGAAGATGTTGGTTTTAAGTATAAAGATACAGTTTTGTCGTTATAATCACAGTATTCAACAAAATGCTTGTGTTCAAGCTCAAGAGAGTTGAGCTCGCTACGCAGTTTTGATAATTCATTTTTCATTAAAAGAGTATCATTTAGTGCTGTGTAAAGAGATTGAAGCGTTTTCTTGATTTTATTTTCTTCTTCAACTGTAAGTTTCCATGGCGTTAAATTCGGAAGAGGTTTTTGAGAGTTGATAAATTCCTGTTTGTTGTCAGCGTTGCCTAGACATGCGGCGATAAAATTGAAACCATATTTTTCTAATTTTTCAAACACATTAAAAGTTGCTGAATTATTGTTTGATACTACAGCAACACTTTCGCCATTCATAATTGCATTTGCAATGATATTTAAAATCGTTTGTGTTTTACCGGTGCCGGGAGGTCCTTCAATTATTGAAAGAGTATTTTCCATAGCCTTATCTACGGCACTCTTCTGGCTTATATTAAAGCCAAAAGGGAATATGGGAGTAGTTGTTATTTGTTTTATGTTCTTAAGCACTCCTGTTAAGAATACTGCTAGCATGCTTTCCTGGCTGACAAAATCTATTTTATTATAACGGTTTAATAATATGTTACCACCCTCAGGATCGCTTAGGCTAATAGTTTCGGCTATTTTTTTGAGATATTTAAAACGGTGAAGTGCAGTGGCATTTGACAGGGCAGAGGGTCTGATTTGCACCTTATCCGCATTATAACGGTAAGTTTGTCCATCTAGGAATGTTATTTCTATCTTATTACCATTTCGGATGCAAGCACTTACCCTATCAGTTTTATCCTCGCCATTTATAATAATTTGTTCTTTGTTTTTTAACATATGCAGTAGCACAACCCCAAAATAGTTTTTATGATAAAAATTTTAAAAATAATATATTTCTTAGCTTCATGGTATCAAAATATAGTAATCAATGTACATTAAAAGACTATTTCTAACTTAAATATAAACTTGACTTCTCTCCCTATAGTAAGCGGTAATGTGTTTAGGAGGAAGTTATTATGAAAAAAGAAGAGAAAATTAATTTTTTAAAGCAATCTTATAATGTTTTAGAAGGTTTGGCTAAAGATATAAATCAGAAAATGGATGATGCAAAAAGTGGGCTTGAGGAGGAGAACGCCAATTTAATAATAGGCAGTCTCTCCGGTATAGAAGAAACTGCACAACATTTAAAAAATATTTATGAAGCTATGCTATTTATACATCGGAATTGATCTTTATGACTAGAGTGCCACCTATTGAACAAAGATTTAAAAAAGGGGCTTCTGGGAATCCATATGGACGCCCTAGAGTCACAGAGCGGGATGTCTTTATTTTAACAACAGCTATTTTTGAATTGCTTATAAAATACAAAAACAAAGATCGTAGTGTTCAATATAAACTGAAGAGAATTAAGGAGATTTTAGATGAGAAGTAAAATGGTTTTACCCAATAGTTTTGAAAAGCTAGGAAAGCTTAAATATGAAGATTTATGCGTCTTATGGCGCAGATATTATGACAGTGAGTCTAGAGCAAAAAGCTCCATGTTAAGGCCACTATGGTATAAAATCCAATGTGAAAACTTTAATATGCGACTTGATCAAAAGTATATAACCCGCCTTAACAAATATGCTAATAATCCTGAGGAATACATTCAAAGAGCTAATAAAAGTAAGTATAACTTAAGTTCAGGAACAGAAATAATAAAGCAATATCTAGGACAAGAGCACAAGCTTACAGTTAAAGGGGAGAAAGAGTTTGTGTATAAAGAGCAAAGTTACCGCACATTATCAGCGGTAGCTAAAGCAATCTGTGGCAAAAAAGTCAGTGGGCCTGACTTTTTTAATATCGTAAAGCAATTGTGAAAATTTGATATAGATTAGAGATAATTTTCGAAGTTTAAATCATATTCAGGAAATATTTCTTTTGATATCTTTTTTATAAAATTTGAAGATATTGCCATATAAAAAGGATGATGGATTGTCTTAGAAGTGGATGCATCGGAGGATCCTCCTTCATTAACAACTATTCCTGCAATATGACCTTTTAACGAAAAAACGGGACCCCCACTATTCCCGGGTCTTGTTATTGAGGATATGAGAATACACTCACAATTGTCAGTGGTATGATTGCCGATTGCATTTATTTCGCCATTTTGGGAAATTATTGTTGCTTCTCTCAATCCCGTATTAGGTGGATATCCAAGGGTTAGTGTTTGATCGAGTATATATGCCTCTCCTAGATATGGGTATGTGTCATAAGTTAATTTTTCCGATAGAATAATAAATCCAATATCGTATTTAGGATGTACAACATGCTTTTTTATAGGGAGGTTTTGGTTTCCTAGCCAACAGGAATGTTCCTCTAAATCTGTAATATTGTGTTTACAAGTTAGAATTAAATCGGGGGCAATAAGTACTCCCGAACCCGTTCCACATCTTTTATTTGAAAGGTATTTGCCCTCTATTCTTATTGTATATTTAGAAACTAAATTTTTCAGAAAACTACTGCCAAGAACTTCTCCTAGCCAAAATAAATTATTTTCCTGTAAAGAGGTAAGTTCGATATGGGAATAATAACAGAGGTGCATAGGAGGGCTTCCCCCTTTTAAAGAAGTTCCCGCATCAGACAAATATCCAGCATTCTCAAATTTTTTTATTAAAGAATAAATACTTTTTTCATATTGATAAGGATCAATAGATTTATTTTGCGTATTGTGATTTTTTAAAAAAGTAAAAAGATTCCCTATGGAAAGAGGTCGCAAAGTTCCTTTTTCTATAGGAAGAGATAATAACCCTCGGTTTTCTGTATTATTTGATGGACTAAAGAAGTTTAGGATGCTAACTGATAGAAATTGTAGTTCTTCTTGTGATAAAGGTCTCAATACTGAGTATATAACTTGTCTCATTTCTTTAACCTCAATTTGCTTGACTTTTTCCGCTTAGTAAGCGGTAATGTGTATAGGATTATTATAGTAAAAAAGGTCTAGATATGAATAAAGTTAATTGTGCGATATATGTGAGGAAATCTACGGAGCATGGACTGGAGTTAGAATTTAATTCGCTGCATAATCAGGAAGAGGCCTGTAAGGCTTATGTGGCTAGCCAAACCTTTAATAGATGGGGTTATCACAAAACCTACTCCGATGGTGGAATAAGCGGTGGGACCATGGAGAGGCCTGGGCTTCAGAAGATGCTTAAAGATGTCCGGGATGGGAATGTGAACATGGTAGTAGTTTATAAGGTGGATAGGCTCTCCCGTTCTATAGTGGATTTTCATAAAATGATTCAGGAATTAGAGAGATATAATTGTAATTTTGTCTCTGTCACACAGGCTTTTGACACTAGCAATTCTATGGGAAAGCTAACACTTAATATGCTTCTCTCATTTGCGCAGTTTGAGCGAGAGGTAGGGAGTGAGCGTGTTCGTGATAAAATAGCCGCTACAAAGGCTAAAGGCATGTGGGTAGGGGGAACTCCACCATTAGGATATGATTTGGTGGATAAAAAACTGATTCCCAACCCTAAAGAAGCGGAGATGGTTAATAACATATTCAATAAATACTTGGACTTGGAAAGTATCTTGAAGTTAAAAGATTGGACTGTAGAGCAAGGTTATAAAGCAAAAGAGTGGAAGACTAAGAAAGGGCATATGAAAGGAGGCAAGCATTTTTTAGTTGCAACATTGCATGAGTTTCTTAGGAAACAGCTTTATATCGGTATGATTGAACACAAAAGTAATAATAAGGTGTATAAAGGGCAGCACGAGGGAATTGTTCCCAAAGATGTTTTTGATAAGGTTCAAGAGATGTTAGGGCGGAGATATGAAAATAAGGTTAAACGAAAGAAGTATGAGTATGCTAAATGTCTATTTAATAAAAATCTTGTAACCGCTGATGGAAAAGTATTTTTGCATACAAGCAGTAAAAAGTCAGCTAGAAGATTCAACTATTACTATATCAGAGGTGGAAACTGCATCCCTACAGAACAAATAGATAAAATAGCCTTGGCGGCCATTGGGCAAATCAGAGATGTTAATCTGAGGGATATGCTTCCAGAGGATACTAAGCTCGCTATTAAGCATCTTGAGCCCTTTCATATGTCTAATGTAAAGAACTTTTTAAGTAAAGGATTATATTTGAAAAAAGAGAACATTTCGGAATTGATGCTACATGTAAATATATCCGAATTTATCAAATATACTCAAAGGAATAATAACCCGAACTATCTTAATGATATAAGTATTAGAAATGACGGTGGTATTACCCCCTCAAATGATAAAAAAGAATTAATCATAAAAGTAGAATTTGTAATTGATAATACGAGTAGTACAAAACTTAAAAATACGTGTAGCAATAACATTTTGACAATAAGCCAAATGAATGAAAGTTTAGTGCGGGCAATAGCCTATGGTTGGAAATTTGCCAAAGCTATGGAATCGGGGGAAACTGTAACGGAACTAGAAAAAGAGTCGGGCCTCCAACGCAGACGTATTTATAAATATATAAATCTAACCTATCTATCTCCTAGAATCATTGAAGATATTTTTGAAAACAGGAACCCCAAAAATACAAAACTTAATGAAATATTGGACATCGCCTCTAGCAATTCCAGCTTTATAGAGCAGGAGAGAAAATGGTATAAAAGAGAGGAATAAATTATGATAGAATAAAAATAATACTTTTGTACTATTGGGAATAAGTGCTGAATTTCAAAAATGAATACGAACGAACAAAAAATAAAAGAGAATACCAAAGAAATTGAGTTTGTAAAACAAATCTCCAGGTATTTCATGGACTTTTTGGAAACGGACTTTAAAAAAAGAAGGTATCCAAAAAGAAGTGTTAAGCATGTAAATAAGGACAATCTCTTAATTGGAATATCTCTTGCAAAATATCCTTCTTTTGTTAATGTTGTATGGAAAAATCTTAATAAAAATTTTGAAAACAATATATCTATCCCAGCAAATACCTATAAAACAAAGATACCGCAAAACGTTTTTAAGCTAATTGAACTCCAAATTGAAAAAATTTCAACTGTCCAAATAGAAAAAGTTTTAGAAACTATCAGACAAATAATTTTAAAAAGCATTAGAGATTGTAACTCGGATTTTGAATTAACTGTTGGAAAAGTCACTCCATTAATTAACAATGTTCTAAAACAGGAAATTGTGGTTCCATTTGCGAAAAATATTGAAACCTCACTTCTTCAGTTAAGTGCGGATGATCTTAATGTGATTTTTCTTGTGGAAGAAGAGTTGACAGAGATTTTATTTTCTATGTTGTATGGAAAGCTAATAGATATTATCCAAAAAGAAATTCTTAAGGACGAGATTGATATTGTAAAAGAATTTTTTGCTGTTTTCAGAATAAAAGATATAAAAGAAGCAATACATACGTTCTTTAAAAGCTTTCAGGTAGGGGATTTACGTTCTGAAGTGCTTGAATTGAAACGCAACAATAGAATTTTAGACAAGCAGGAACTTTATCTTTATTTTTGTGATATAACCTACGCAAAAGAAACTTTTCCTATATTTTATATTCCAATTGAAGTTGATTCTGATAATACTATAGAGTTTGCCTCTCAGGTATATATTAATAAAAGGGCAATTGATTTTATTGTTCAAGAATACAACAAAGTGAATGATAAGAGCGGCACCATAGACGCTATTAAAGAGAGAATAATATATCTAGCGCATCATACCAATGATTTTCCTCAACAAATCAATAAAATACTTGAGGAGATTACAACGTTTTTTGGATTAGATAAAAAAATAGATATAACTTCTTTTGAAAAACAAATTTCCAAAGGGCTTTTTTGCAATATCTCAAATAGTTGTTATATCGCTTTGTTTGATAGGTCTGACGAGGCTCTTGTTAATGATTATGAGGAGATTTTGGACCTTTTGGCTAAGGAAGACTCTGCGTTAGTTGCATCTTTTGGTACTCTTATTAATGATTTTATATATAAAGAGCCCGAGTCTTTTACAGCAGAAATAGGTGAAAAATGGGACAGTTTAACAGTTGGTGATAAACTTGTTTATAATACCCCTATTCCTCTAAATAGTGAACAGCGTTCAATATTATCCGCCATAAGAAAAGATGGGTGCAAATATATCGTGGTAGAGGGCCCTCCGGGAACAGGGAAAAGTCATACAATTACGGCAATAGTATGTGACGCTATTTTAAGACATCAGTCAGTTCTCGTTCTTTCAGATAAAAAAGAAGCGCTGGATGTAGTGGAAGATAAGATAACTGATGCTATTAATAAAATTCGTGACAATAAAGATTTTCAAAATCCTATATTAAGGCTGGGAAAAACTGGTTCTACATATAATCAAATACTTAATACGGGAAGTATAAACCAAATACGTTTATTTCATAAAGTTATAAATAAAAAGTTTTTAGAAATAGAAAATGAAGTTGAAAAATTAAATACAACGTTAAAAGAGGATATTCAAACGGAAATCATATCCTATGAGGAAATTAAGCTTTCAGACCTTTATGAGTTAATGCAATTAGAAAAACGTTTTTCTTTGGCTAATATTTCTATCGATACAAAAGAATTTTTTAAAACAATTCAAGCTATAAAAGATTTATGTGATATTAGGGAGTGCTTGTTATCTATTAAAAGTGGTCTTGCCATTGAGGAAGTTCCAATTTTAAAAATATTAGATTTTTCTATATCTGATTTTAAAACAATTAAAGAATTCCAGGATTATATTAATTGCTTGAAACTTTTGATAAAAACTTACGATAAGTTAAAAAATGTTTATACTTACAACCTCAATAAATTTAACATTTTTACGGAATTTAGCTCGCCGGATTTATGGCATTTGAATAATATTTTGGAAAAATATGAGAAAGAGAAAACTCCTGTTTTTGGATTTTTGTTTAAAAAGAAAAAAATTTTTACGATCGATACTGAATTTAAGCAAATATTTGATTTGTCGGCAGAAATAGAGCCGCACAAGAATTTGATTGACTTGGGCATAGTAAAAGCTATATCCAAATTTGCACAAGAGTATTATGCAAGTATTTGTACTAATCAACAAAAATACGATGTCATAAAGGTGTTGCATAAAATTATAACAGAAGAGAGTACTTTAAGCGAATTGCAAAACTTCTTTTCAGTAGAGCAACATATAATCAATCTTTCAAAATTTTTGACAAAATACCCTTCGATACAAGAAAATAACGATATTTTAGCCTCTTTCTCCAATTTTGAAAATAACTTTTTTACAGATTATTCAGACGAAGATTTTGAGACATTGATATCTTATTTAACTCTTAAACACAATGTTACAAGTGCTTTTGATGCTATCCCGCAAACTAATTACTCCGCGCGAAAGGATTATCTTGAAAAAGACATAACATATAAAATGGCATATATAATTGATGAACGTTTGATAAATTTTTATGATAATAACAAGGCTACTGCCACAACTCTGAAAAATATCATCCGCTCTAAACAGAAGTTTCCTAAAAATGTTTTTTCTAAGTTAAAGGAAGCCTTCCCATGTATTTTGGCCGGAATAAGAGATTATGCGGAGTATATACCGTTACAACCTGAAATTTTCGATTTAATTATTATTGACGAGGCATCTCAAGTCAGCATCGCCCAGGCCTTTCCGGCGCTGCTTCGTTCTAAAAAGGTGTTGATTTTGGGTGATAGAAAGCAGTTTAGCAACGTTAAAACCGCCCAAGCAAGGACAGAGGTTAATAGAGAATATACTAATAACTTAAAAGACTGTTTTGTCAAAAACATATCAACGGATAATGAAAAGCTTGTCAAAGTAGATAAGTTTAACATAAAGACATCTATTTTAGATTTTTTTGATTATATCTCAAACTATAGCACGCAACTTCTTAAGCATTTTAGAGGGTATAAAGAATTAATATCCTATTCCAATCGATATTTTTATAAAAATGACCTTCAAGTCATGAAGATAAGGGGTAAGGCGATAGATGATGTTCTTAAATTTTCTTTTATTGAACATGACGGAAGGGAAGAAGATGTTGCAAATACTAATACAATGGAAGCTGAATTTATAGTTTCCCAATTAAACTTATTAAAAGAATCCGGAGACGCTTCAACTGTTGGTATAATTACCCCACATACAAATCAGCAAAAGTTATTAATCCAATTGATTGATAAAACCATAAATAAAGATTATTTCTACGATACCTTAAAGCTGAAAATAATGACCTTTGACACTTGCCAAGGTGAGGAAAGGGATGTTATTTATTACTCTATGGTGGCTACAGAAAAGATGGATAGACTATGGGGCGTCTTTATAAAAGATTTAGCAAGCGTAGATATTGAGGAAGATGGCAAAATAAAAGCGCAAAGGTTAAATGTTGGTTTTAGCCGCGCAAAAGAACAAATGCATTTTGTACTTAGCAAACCTTTGGAATCATATGAAGGTGCAATAGGGGATGCTCTTAGACACTATTATGGCGTTTTATTGGATGTTAAAAAGGAATCAAGTGCAACTGAAACCGATGAAAATTCGGAGATGGAAAAGCATGTACTCAATTGGTTTTATCAAACTAGCTTCTGGCAGGAAAACAAAGATAAGATTGAGTTTAAACCCCAATTCGAATTAGGTAAATACCTTGCACAATTAGATAAAACTTATACACATCCTAACTATAGGGTAGATTTTCTTTTGATATATAAATCTTCGCCTAAAGAAGAGTGCAAAATAATAATAGAATATGACGGTTTTGAAGAACATTTTAAAGACCCTGAAGCAGTAACAAATTTGAATTATATGGAATATTATACAGATTCAGATGTTTTCCGTCAGAAAGTATTAGAAAGTTATGGTTATAAGTTTCTAAGAATAAATAAATTTAATTTGGGTGAAAACCCTGTGAAAGTATTGGATGATAGACTTAAAAATTTGCTTAAGAAAACAGATATCGCTTATGAACTCAAGGATAGTATAAGACAGACTTTTAAGGGGATTTCAAGTGGAGACATGAAAGAGTGTCCCAAATGTAAAGAAATCCGCGCTATCGGCGATTTTAAAGATGATAAACTGATTACCGGTCATGGAAGAATTTGTAGACATTGCAAAAATGATTTTACATATGTGCCGGAAGAGCATGACCATTATAAACCTCCAAAGGTGTTTTTTAATACTGGTGGACATGAAGGCTGCCCTATTTGTGGATCAAGCATGCGTTTACGGAGAGGAAAGTATAACAACTTTTATGGCTGTTCTCGGTTTCCACTATGTCGGGGCACAAGGTCTGCAAGGGGATCATAAAGTAGTGCCTTTGGGAAATAAGGCATTGTATAGGTTGGTCATAAAAAGGCCGTATTTACCCAGAGTATAGGCCTATACAAGAATGGCAAGGGGCAAAACCACAAAAACTCTCGTCGGAATATTTATTAAAAAATACAAAAGGGGCACACTTTTAAGTGTGCCCCTTTAAAATGGTGCTTTTAATAGGAATCGAACTTATATCCCCAGGAGCAATGCCCCTCTTCAGAGGGGTATTAAATTTCTCATTCTGCCATACACATTTAGCCTTACTTTGGGGAGAAAGTCAAGGTGCTTTTTGTGAAACACCTTGACTAATATATGCCTTATTTATATTGTTCCTCCGTCACAGGTTCAAGCCAGACGGCTTTATTGTTTGGAACATTGGTTTCTATGGATATATGCGTAAACCAAGTGTTTGGCGCGGCGCCGTGCCAGTGTTCAATATCTGGCGCAATGCGCACGGTGTCGCCTTTCTTTAATATTCTTATGTCTTTGCCGCGTTCCTGATAGCGGCCTTCACCGGCGGTAACTAAAAGGATTTGCCCGCCGGAATGTTTGTGCCAGTTTGTTCTTGCGCACGGTTCAAATGTTACATTGCCTATTGGGGCGTTAAAAACATCATCATTGGCGTTTAGCATATTAAGATATGTCTGCCCGGTAAAAAATTTGCCGTAAGGGTTTTCTTCCCCGCGAGCAAAAATAGTATCAAGTTTTTCTTTGTTTGTGTTTTTGGCCAAAGATATTGCGGCTTGTATTTTTGCGTCTGAAATTCCGATATTTTTAGACATATTAATATGTGAGTTTAATTGCGGTTGTGCCCCTTCTAAAACAGAAAGCATGGCAAGCGTGGCAAGTTCTCTGTCCTGATGAGACAATACCCCGCGCCCGAAAATATCTGCAAACAAATGCTCTTTAAGAAACATATCTATGGCAGGCGCAAAATCCATCGCGCCGCCTTTAACTTCCGCGCCAACAAGCTCTGTTTGCACTTTGGCTCCGTAAGCGCGTTTGTCCGTGCCGGCCGGCAGGAATTTGCCCGCTTCGCCTTCGGTGTCTTTAATGCTTTTTGCCTGACGTCTTTTTAATACATCCATAAAAGCGCCGATTGCGTTTAAGCTGCGCGGAAAGCCCGCGTACGCATAGACTTGTACTAAAACTTCTTTTATTTCATTAACTGTTAATCCGTTATCCAAAGCGCTATTTAATGCAGGTGCCACTTCCGCCATATTGCCCGCAGCGCTGAATGCCGCGATATTTACTATGGCTGCTTCTCTTTTGCTTAGTAAGTTTGATTCTTGTGTCATGTTTTTATCCCCTTTTGTACAGCAGAAATTTAGACATACAACAACAAATACTGCCGATATAAGTATTAATGCTGCCGTAAAAATATACTTTTTTTGCATTTTTCCCTCCTTTTTAATATGTATGTTTATATTCTACAACTTAGAGTTAACTCTAAGTCAATAGTAATTTGGGAAAATGTGTGTGGAGGTAAAGAGTGGAAATTGTTATACGGCCAAGTCTTCTCTTTCGCAGGCACGGGGTTCTTGGTGCTGGCGTCTTAACAGTGACATTCCGAAGGTAATCACCCCGACGCGGCCTATAATCATTGTAAATATTATTATAATTTTGCCCAAAACGCTTAAGTCTTCTGTTATACCTCTGCTAAGGCCAACGGTACCTAATGCGGACGCCGCTTCAAACAACAGGTCGGCAAGAGTTGCCTTTTCCGTGCAGGCCAGTAAAAAAACGCTTACAAATAAAACCAGTACATAAAATATAAATGTTGACGTGGCTATATAAAGCCTGACTAAAGGGATTCTTCTGCCCAAAAATGTAATTTGCTCGCTTCCTTTAATTCTGTTATACACAACCGCCATTACCGCCGTAACTGCAGTGGTTTTTATACCGCCGCCTGTGCCGGAGGGGGAAGCGCCTATACACATTAAAACAATTAAAATTAAAACAGAAGCAAGCGACATCGTTTGCATAGAAGTTGTGTTAAACCCAACGGTAGTCATTGCAGACATTGTTTGAAAAAATGACTCAGCCAAATTAATATTATTTGTTATATATATGAAAAACGTGCCAAATACAAGCATTATAGAAGTGGCAAATAATATTATTTTTGTGGTATAGGAAATAGCAGTTGTTTTTCTTGTTACTCTGTTAAATAAATCTGTCACTACAATAAAGCCTATTGCCCCGCAAAGAGATAATATGGAAATAACAATGTTTATTGTTTTGCTGTCGGCAAAACTTTCCAAACTGTTTGGAAAAAGGCTAAACCCCGCCGTACAAAAAGCGGATATACTGTGAAAAACGCCATAATACAAAGACTGCCAAAAACCATAGCCGTGGTGGTTAAAATAATTAAATAAAAAAACCGCGCCTGTAATTTCAACAAGTAGGGTAAAAGTAACAACGGCCTTTAAAAAATCTTTTAACCGCAGGTTGTTTGGTAAACTGAATTCAACGTTTAAAACTTCTTTGTGGCGGTGCGCTATTCTTTGGGAAAGAGAAAGATGTAAAAATGATGTTATTGTCATGTAGCCTATGCCGCAGGCTTGTATTATAAGCAGAACAACAACTTTGCCAAAAAATGTGTAGGAGTTTGCAAAGTTTACGGAGTTAAGCCCCGTGGTTGTAACAGCAGAGGCCGATGTAAACAAGTTGTCCAGCAAAGAAACGCCGTTATTTGAAATAAAAGGAATTGAAAGTAAAACCCAGCCTATTATTGTATAGAGAAAAACCGTAAACGTCAGGTTTTGATAAGGTGAAAGATGGAGAAGGAAAACCAAATATTTTTTTAAATTACCTTTTAAAAAGTTTTTTAACCTGCTACTCGGGGGCTCATCAGAATTACTGTTTATTTTCATACTAACATTATAACAATATTAAAGGTTTATAACCAAGATAGTACTGTTTTGCTATTCTTTATATATAAACTCAAAATATTTTGTGATACTTTTTTAAAAACTGCATACTAATAGCGGAGAGGCTATGTTAAACTTCGATAAAATTTATGATGAGTACTATGATATTGTGTTCTCTTATATAATAGCAAGGGTTAGAGATGAATCCTTGGCGGAAGACCTTGCCGCAGGTTTATGGCGGCGGGTTTTTGAAAAACTGCATTCCTACGATGACTCCAAAGGGATAATGCGCCAATGGCTGTTTGGTATCGCCAGAAACGAGATTAATATGCACTACCGCTTATATTATGTGAAGAAATTCCTTTCTCTTACTGATTTTGAGGAATCAACCCCTTCAAATGAAAAAGAGCCGGCCGCGCAAGCGGAAGAAAGTGAGCTTAACGCAAAACTGCTTAATGCAATGGCAGAACTTAAAAGTAAAGAAAGAGATATAATAGCGCTTAAATTTTATTCAGGTTTAAATAACCGAGAAATTGCTTCTCTGATAAATATCGGTGAGTCTAACGTCGGTACTATAGTAAATAGAGCGATAGCAAAATTAAGATTTTTGCTGGAGGAAGTATGAAAAATAAAGATAAAGAAATAATAAAACAATATCAGGACTCAAGGTTTGATTCTGACCCGGGCAGAAAAGGCAGAATATACGCTAAGGCCACCGCGCCAAAACGTGGGGGCAACTTTAAATGGGCGTATGCCACAGGCGCGTCATTTGTGTTGTTGTTTGGTTTTTTTGTCGGCGTTTACAGCGACAGAATATTTTCTTCCAAAACCCAAAGCGGTATTATTTGCTCCGTTATAGAAACCGATAAGCAAAATATTATTGTATCTGCTGCGGAGCCTCAAACACCTTCTACCCAAGATTTAACGGAAGAAGACTGCGCCGAAGTTAATACAAAATATCTGCTTGCGCGGGCCGCAGGAGAGCAAAGTATACTTCTTGCAAGGGCAAAAAACTGTCCCACAGCGTCCGAGCCTATAAGCAGCTATGACAGTAAAATTATAGCCGCCCTGGAGCGTGAAATGACGATGTATTCCAAGGATATTTTTTCTGAGCAGGATATGAATAAATTGCGTGTCTGCACTGATAAGTACAAGCCAAAAGTAGAGCCGCTGTTTTTATATAAAGTTGCTTGCTAAGAAGTAAAATAAACTAAAAATTGAGTATAGGAGATAATATGATAAAAAAATTTATTTTTATCAGCATGGCGGCGCTTTGTCTTATTTTGCCTTGTATGGCGCAAGATAATGCGGCCTTTGCTGAGCAGGAGAAAATAGATGTAGTGTTCTTTACATCACCTTATTGCGGATATTGCAAAAGATGTATGGCGGAGTTTATTCCAAGCTTTATAGAAGCAAACAAGGACCGAATAAACTTTATAGAGCACAATATCTTTGAAGAAGGCAAAAATGGCATATTTTATGACGCTGTGAAAGAGTACAAGCAACAGTCCTCAGGTGTGCCTGCTATGGTTATAGGGGACCATTACTTTTTAGGCTATCCTTACCAAATAGGTAATACCGCGCAAATGGCTTTAGACGATGCTATAGCAAAAGGCCAAAAGACAAGAGTAAGAAAACTCGCCATTGCCGCACCTGAGCCCCAACAAGAACCTGTAAAAAAAGAGCTTACCCCCGCAAAGAAAACTACTGTGGCTAAAGTTGAAAAAAAGGCTGAGCCTAAAAAGGAAATAAAGAAAGAGGAGCCTCTGCCCGTTGCGCCCAAAGAGGAAATTATAATACACGAAGACTCTTCTCAAAATGTTTCGCCGTTGGAATCTGTTAAAGAAAATGGGCCTTCAACAACAAAAAGTATCTTTGAAAGTATCACGCTGTGGGCGATTGTAGGCGCGGGCCTTGTGGACGGCATAAATCCGTGCGCATTTGCCGTTATAGTATTTTTTATATCTTTCCTTGCGGTTTACAAATATGAAAAGCGGGAAATTCTCATTGTAGGTATATGCTACTGCGCTTCAGTCTTTGTAGCATATATTTTGATGGGGCTTGGCCTGTTTAATTTCTTATATGCTATGGGCTCTTTTTATTATGTTATTGTAGCTTTTAAGTGGCTTACTATTATTTTGTGCGGCATCTTTTTCTTGCTTAGCGTTTATGATTTATTAGCCTATAAGATAACAGGCCGTGCGGACAAAATAATATTGCAACTGCCCAAAAGTTATAAAGAATATATCCACAAAGTAATGCGCTTTTTCCTTAAAGACAAAGAAAAAAGCACTCCGCGCCTTATAATGGCCTCCGTCGCTGTTGGTTTTGTAGTCTCTTTAGTAGAGGCTGTCTGCACAGGGCAGGTATATTTACCTACAATAGTGTTGATACTAAAAGAGGCGGACGCTCATTTTTGGCGTGCAGTTGCATATTTGTTGATTTACAACTTAATGTTTATAGTGCCGCTGATAGTAGTATTTGTGCTTACGCTGCTTGGTTATGAGTCCAAAGGTTTTAACGATTTTCTAAAAAAACACTTGGCCTTAACTAAGTTGCTGCTTGCAATGGTGTTTTTAGTATTGTTGGTCCTATTGCTAATGGCTATGTAGGAGACAGGAGTAAACATATTTAGAAGTAAATCCCCGGGCTTAACCCCGGGGATTTACTATTTAGCCATTTTGGTAAGAATTTTTGTTTTAGCCTCAATATCTTTTTTAACTTCATCTCTATATTTTTTCTTTTTATGTACAGCTTCAAGCCCTTCTTTTTGTGCCGTAGAGTAGTACCATATCTTAAAATTTATTTTATCTAAATGCTTTTGTAAGGTTTTTATTTGCTCTTCCACCTCTTGTTTCTGTTCTTTAAACAAGTTTAGGCGTTTGTCTACGCTGCGCTGGCCTTGCATGCACAGGTCGATAAACTCTTTTATTTTTTTTACGGGCATACCTGTTTCTTTAAGACAGGTAATTATGGAAAGCCACTCAAAATCGCTCTCTTTAAAATTGCGAATTCCGCTTTCAGTTCTGTCTACAAAAGGCAAAAGCCCTTCTTTATCATAATATCGCAGTGTATGTGTTGACACACCGTATCTCTCAGCTACCTGGGCTATAGTATATTGCATAAATTCCTCCGATTAAACAAATTGTAGCATAAATTTAAAACAGGGCTTGACTTAGAGTTAACTCTAAGGTTTATACTATTATTATATAAACAAAAAGGAGAATGTTATGAAAATAATGGCTGTAACAATTGTAGTCTGTCTGCTTGCCGCTGTAGCGGCATGGAAGTTCTGCCAAAATAAGAGCTGGGATAAAGTATTTGCAAAAAGTGATAAAGTGGATGTCAAAAAAGTCAGCTTTAAAAACCGCTACGGTGTGGAACTTGCGGGTAATATATACATACCTAAAAATAAAGAAAGCAGGCCTTTGGCGGCGATTGCCGTATCAGGCCCGTTTGGCGCAGTTAAAGAGCAGGCGTCCGGGTTGTATGCCCAAACAATGGCTGAAAAAGGATTTATTACCTTGGCATTTGACCCGTCTTTTACGGGGGAAAGTAAAGGAAGTCCGCGTCATGTCGCCTCTCCCGATATAAACAGTGAGGATTTCAGCGCGGCTGTAGATTTTTTAAGCATTCAGCCTGATGTTAATCCTGATAAAATTGCTATTATCGGCATTTGCGGTTTTGGCGGAATGGGATTAAACGCAGCGGCTATGGATACAAGGATCAAGGCAACGGTTACTTCCACTATGTATGATATGAGCCGCGTTAACGCAAACGGTTATTTTGACGCTATGGACGGGGAAGAGCGTTATAAACTGCGCCAAACTCTTAATGCCCAGCGCACTAAAGACGCTAAAAACGGAACCTATGCTGTAGCGGCAGGACTGCCTGACAGTCTAACCGGGGATGAGCCCCAGTTTGTTAAAGACTATTTTGGTTACTATAAAACAAAACGCGGCTATCACAAACGTTCAATCAACTCAACCTCCGGGTGGAACATGACATCTGCTCTTTCTTTTATTAATATGCCTATTTTGTCTTATTCTGGGGAGATTAAAAACGCTGTTCTTCTTATTCACGGAGAGCAGGCTCACAGCCGTTATTTCAGCGAGGATGCATTCAAAAAGCTGCAAGGTGATAATAAAGAGCTTTTGATTATTCCAAATGCAAATCATGTGGATTTATATGACGGTATGGATAAAATCCCATTTGACAAAATTGAAGAATTTTTTAATAAAAATCTGAAATAATTGCTTATGAAAAAATTATATCTGCTTACTACAATATTTGTCTGCGCGCTCCTTGCATGTCAAGGAGCGGCCGCAGATACAAGCGGAGGAGAAATGCAAATAAAATTTATTTTGGGAGAAAATGTTCTGAGCGCTGCCATGAATAATACTAAAACTGCTCGGGATTTTTTAGCATTATTACCCCAAGAGGTGACATTAACGGATTATGCCCAAAAAGAAAAGATATTCAATCTGCCAAGCCGCCTCTCTACTGAAGGGGCGCCGTCCGGTGCAAAACCAAAAGCGGGTGATATTGCATATTATGCCCCCTGGGGAAATATAGCGATATTTTATAAAGACGCGCCTTATGCAGACGGGCTTATTATTGGTCATGTTGCAAACGGTTTGAATAAATTTGAAAAAGCAGAAAATGATTTTACGATACGAATTGAAAGGGTTGAAAATAATTAAAAAGGAGGTTGTAGGTAAATATTTTCAAAAAAATAGAACTTGACTCCTTGGTGTTTATAGTGTATAGTTGTGTTATAGGCAAACTATACATCTATTTAGGAATTTTTTATGAACTGGATTTTAGAGAATATTATTAAGAAGAACAAACAGTTGAACAAAATATTGCGCAACCCGCAGGCCAAAGAAGAACTTAAAAAATGGCTTCTTACTGAACTTGCCTATACCTCAAACCATATTGAAGGTAATACTTTAACGCGCCATGAAACCGAAATGGCAATTACTAAAGGTATTACTACTGCCGAAAAGCCGATAAAGGATTATATGGAGGCCACTAACCATGCTGATGCTTTTAAGCTGGTTTTAGAGCTTGCATGTAAAAAAGAGGATATAATTGAAAATGATATCCTGAAAATCCACAAAGAAGTATTAAAAGGCATAAATGAAGAATATGCCGGCAGGCATAGAACTGTGCGTGTTAGAATATCAGGCTCAACAGTAGTTATGCCTAATCCATTGAAGGTGCCTGATTTAATGAAAGAGTTTGTTAAATATATAAACTCTAAGGAAATATCTGTGCCTCAGATGGCCTTGGAAGCACATTTCAAGTTTGTATCTATCCACCCGTTTATCGATGGTAACGGGCGTGTAGGTAGATTGCTTATGAACTTGATACTTTTGAAGGGCGGCTACTGGCCTATAATTATCAGACCTAGAGATAGGAAACAATATGTCAACTCTATTGAAAAAGGCCAGCTAACGGAAAGTTTGGAGCAATATAATAGCTTTATGTTCAAGGCTTTTGAACGCACGATAGATACTTACATTGATATGTTTGATAACAGTAAGCCTGACATACAGCATAATAAACTTATGAAGATAAGCCAATTTGCCAAAGCGGCGGGAGTGCCTGTTTCAACAATTCGCTATTACCTGCGTGCTGGTAAATTGAAGCCTGTATCAAAGACACAAGGCGATTATATGTTGTTCTCATCTGAACAAATCAGCGCAATAAAAAAGAAATAATATTTTTTAATAGCGAAAAACAGCGGTTTAACTTATGGTTAAACCGCTGTTTTTACGTTAGGGATAGAAGTTCGATTCCTGTTGTGTCAAAATCGCATTTAGTGTACAGTTGCTAATATAGTCAACTGTGAACAAGTTGTGACTCTGCGAAATTGGGCAAGGTATAGGTTCGACGATAAAAGGGCGTATTTTTCCCCTTGTATAAGCGATACAAAACGGAGACTCTGATTTTTTAGACGAAACGTCGACGAGGGATATTTTAAGACAAACAAAAAACGTCGTCGGTATACCGACGACGTTTTAGATGGTGCTTTTAACAGGAATCGAACTTGTATCCTCAGGATCAATGCCCCTCGTCCGAGGGGTTTTAAATTTTTCATTCTACCATACACATTTAGCCTTACTTTGGGCAGGAAGTCAAGTCTATTTTACTAAGACTTGATTAGCGGGGAAATATAGTTTATAGTTAATGTGCGAGAAATTAATGAATGTCAAAAGGCTAAAGGCCTATAATTTTGTATAAAATTAATATATATTTAGTATTTCTTTGAGGGGTATATGAAAAAAATATCTTTGTTTGTTTTTAGTTTGTTTATCTTAGCATCTTCTTTGTTTGCCCAAACATCATCTGTTGATATTGCTATAAAGGATATTCAAGAGAATTTGTCTAATAAGCAGTATGAATCTGCATATAGGAAACTGCAAAAAATTTCTAATCCTAAAGATGCAATAGAGGCGGCTAAGTTAAATTTGTTTAAAATGGATTTTTATTTGGAAATTCTAAAAAGTTATGACTATAAAGAAGACTGGATTGCTAATGAAGATGAGAAAAATAATCTATTTGTTCCAATAAAAGAGAATGCTATTAAAGAAGAAGTGGAAGATACTACTATAAAAGCCGGTCTAACCAATTCACAGAAACCTCCTTTCTTATTTATTGATAAAAATAATGCAGAAGCGGAGTTTGAAATTGCGTTTAATAATATTTGGAAAAATAAAGAAACGTTAAGAAATGTACCGGCAAGTAAGGTTAGGTTTGTTGTGCCTTCGGATAATGATATTTCTAAAAAATCATTACAATATGTTTTGAACGCTGCGGTATATGTATGGGGAATGCGCGAATCTTTAGGAAATTACGATAATTTGGTTAGGATAAATGATTCCTCTTATGCTCCTAAATTTACAAAAGAACTCTCCTTTGATAAAAAATTATATGTATTAGACTATATGCTACATTCAGCAACAGATGATGAAATGGATTATTTTGGTGTTGAAAGAGTTTTACTCTCTCTCAAATATGATAACCCTCTTGAAAATAATTCGAACTTAAAAGAAATTATAAAACAAGAGTATAAAGATATAGCAGATTCGTTACTTGCAGCAAGGGATTCGGGCAGAATAAATTTTAATAAAGACAATATTGGCTTCTCTGTAAATAAAGCTGAGCTGATTTTTAAATATTTGCCTCTTCTTTCAAAAGCGAAATCTATTAGCAGCAAAGATAAGATACTAATTTGTAAAGATCTTGTGGATAGTTATGGGGATATCTCTGAACTTTATGGTTGCAAAAGTATAATTTATGATAATTTTAGGCCATATGTTCATATGGGCGCAATGGCTACTATGGAACAAAAACCTAATGTTCCTTTTGATGTTAAGTTTTCCTCTAATAGAAGAACAAAGTTACAGCTCTATAAAATTAACCTTGGAGTGGGAGTTAATCCATATTCTTTCACCAAAAGAAATGATAAGTATGTTTCTGGTATTTTATCTAACGGAGGATATGGGCAACCTGTCAGAGAGTGGTATTATGAGCCTGAGGAGGATGAAAGTGCCTCTAAATCTGAAATTACTATAGATCCGATAACTGATAAAGGATTTTATTATCTTAAAGCTGTAACGGTGGACTATATAGAAGAAGAAAAAGAGTTTATCAAAAAATATATTCTTCCTATTTGTGAAAAAACAGAAAAAGATGATGATTCCTTTTTAGGAGATTATAGATATAGAAATTGTCTTACCACAAACCGCAGTGTCCTCAATGAACAACCACAGAGTGGCATTTATATAAACATTACAGACATAGCGTTAATTGTAACAAGCGGTATAAATATGTCTGTACAAGATGCATATAGCGCTTATGTTAAGGAAGAAAATCCTGAACCGGGAATTTTTACTATTTACCCTTTAGATATTGCAACAGGTTCTCTTTTAAATGAGGGGACTTTAAAATACGAACTTTCAAATCCATCTGAGAATGGGAAAAAACAAATTAAAGATCTTGATAAAATGCCTTTTGAAGTTAAGCTTCCGTTAAACACTCTTAAAGATGGGGTATCTTTACTTCCCGAAGTGGAGAAAGACGGGGCGCATGCACTGATATCTCACCCTATAAAGTTTAGTTATAGAAACCCTTTTAACAGATACCTTATTTCAGTATTGAAAGATAAGCCCATATATAAGCAAAATGATGAACTTAAGGTAAGGCTTAAAGTATTGGAAAAAACTCTTAACGGGTTAAAAGCACCTATATCAGATGATAAGTTAAAAGTCCAGTTACTTAAAGGTTGGAGTAATATTAAAGATGAAAAAGAGCTTTCTTTAAATGAATTTGGCTCGGCTAACGCAACCTTCTTATTGGATGATATGGGGGAGTATACATTAAGGATATTTTATGGAGACAGCAATATTTATGAGCGTATTGAAGTCAAACCATATCAAGTTTCTGATTTTTATGTGCAGATAGATGATTATAAAAAGGTTCCACTCCTGAATGGCAATATTACACTAAACGGAAATATAAAGGATTATAACGGACGCCAAGTACCGGACAGCAAGGTTTCTTATAGTATTTATGTAAGAGACTATGAGTTGAATGCGCATATGTACCCTAATAGATTTCAGTTGGTAAGTACTGGTACTGCAGAGGTTAATAGGAAATCGGAATTTAAAATTGATTTTAAAACAGTTGTTGTTCCTGAGGAGTGGTACCGTAAAGGAAAAGAAAAAGATTATTCCTTTAACCAAGCCGGGCGCATTATGGAATATAAAATAGAAACCCGCGCCGAAAATGATCTTTTTGGAGAGGCGACAGGCGAAAAATATATCCTTGCCAGTGATAGAGCCACATTTTTTAATCTTAACTATGATAAAAATTATTATAAAAAAGGCGATGATATTGAGTTTGTTTTATCTGCCGCTACAGTAAATGATCTGTCGTATGACATTGTTGCTAAAACTACTGTTTCAAGGCTTGAAAATATACCCGAGCAAGTATCCGGTGATACTGACGGTGATTTGCAAAAACTATTTGCCTCAGCCAAAGCAGTTGAGGAAATTTACAGCAAGAAGGTAAAATTCAAAAACGGGAAATACTTTAAATTAAATTTAAAAAATATTAAAAGCGGTATTTATAGGCTTAAAGTGGAGGCAGGTAAAGATATATCCGAACATATTTTTATAGTAATTGATCCTGATAACATGAAAGATATATACTTACCTTCAATAACTATTCCTGAATATAATAACTACACATCAGGTCAGGAGGTGGAAATTTTGTTAGGTAGTAGTTTTGTTTCTGGGGATATCTTTGTTGGGCTGATGCAGGCGGATTTTAAGGAGGAGTTTCTTACTTTAAAAGCAAAGGGGCTTTATTTGGCCAAATTTAAGAAAGATGTAAATTATAAATCTGATTACTCCTTAAATTGGTTTTCTGTAAATGATTATAAAATATATAAATCTTCCGGCTGGTTTACTGTAGAAAAACCTAAAAGGAACGTTAACCTTGAACTTAACCTCTTCAGTAATTATATGCCTGGGGGAGTTGTAAATGGTGAAGTATTTGTTGAGGAAGGTCCTTTGCCGGCAGATGGTGAAATGTTGATACGAGTTTATAATACTGATTTAGATAGGATTTCTTCGGTAAACATGCACGAAAAACATGATGTGTCATTATCTCCAATGAGGTATTTTGGAAATGGATACAGAACCTCTTTCTCATATGAAAATAAAGAAGATTTTAATTTGCCTGAATCTTTGTATTTTTACGACTATCCTAAGAGAGAGAATATTTCCTTATATCTCAATGCCGTAAACTTTGCAAGAGATTTCTATATTAAAAAGAAAGAAGATCCAGTTTTGCATTATAGTATGGCTGGACCTGCAGACTCAGAAAGTTTCAGCCGAAGAAAAGATTCTGATATGTCAGATTCAAATTATTCCTCTAAGAAAAAATTTTCTTACGGCGGCCTTTTGAAAGATAGTGTAAAGGATTCTATTACTTTTTATCCTGACCTTAAAACAACAGCAGGTAAAGCATATTTTTCTTTTGAATTGCCGAATGCTACAGCAAATTGGAAAATTTTAGCTGACTTTGCTGATGCCTCGGACAACACAGGGTATACCTCTTCTGAATTCGGAGTTGTTAAGGAATTGAGTTTTGATATTATTTCTCCATTATTTTTACGAATGGGAGATATAGGCAGCATTATGGTGCCGATTACTAATAATACTGAGAAGTCTTTATTGGTAGAACTTCTTTTGGAGCAGAAGACAAAGGCTGGCTATCAACAAATTTTAAAACAGCAATACTCAATTAAAGCAAAATCTTCTCAAGTAATTCCGTACTCAATTATAGCGAATACAGAGGAAGATTTAGAATTTAGGGCTACTATAATAAAAGATAAATTCCAAGAGGTTGTAACTAGGATTATTCCTGTTAAGTCTAACGAGATAACAATTGTTAATACAATAGTTCAATCTATTGCACCTGGTAAAAACACTATATCCACGGAATTACTAGAAGGAATTGAAAAAATATATTTAGACCTTGATTTTAATATATTGGAACCTGGACTGAATAATATAAAAGAGGGCTACCGCTCTGATGAAGAAAAGGTAGATGGATATATGGATACTTATATTAAAGCGGTGTTATTGGAGTATGTATATAATAATAATCCAGATATATATGCTAAAAACCAACTTGCAAGAAAAGAATCGGAAAAAAATTGGAGAGACGAATATACCCCGAAAAATTATCTTGGTCCTTTAGCAACTAAAGCAGAACTTAAAGAAATGAAAGAAGCGGCTTATTCCAAATTTAACGATAAGGTAAAGGGGGCCAGCATCTATTATTCTTTTAGTGAAAGATATCCTCTATTGCTGACAAAAACTTATAAAATAACCGAAGATAAGCGACTTCTAGAGATGAAAGACAAGCTATATCCGATTTTAGCTAAAAATGCGTTCTATGAGACCCAAAGATTAAAGGATAAAGAGAATGGAAAGAAATTTAAATATGACTCTCCTAATGTATCAAAGGTTATATTAAAACAATATCCATTATTATCATATGATAAGAAGAGACTAAATGAAAAGATTGAATCTTATGGCTCGGATGTTTCTAAAGGTACTTTTTTTACAGGGCATGAATTAATTGAATATCTGTATAAATATATGGATTCTTATGAGGGGGAAGTAAATCCTTATGAAAATGCCTATCTTGCCTATTTCTATCATATGAAAGGAGATAGGAAGATGACTCTTCATTATCTTGATAAATTTTCAAAATATATCAAAAAAGATTATTTCCTTGGTGATCATATTGAGGAAAATTATAATAAAATGAAGTCCAGTATTTTAGACAGGTCTCCAGAGGTAACATCAATCTTGTTAATAGATATTTTGAGTTCTTTAGGAGGGGAATATATAGAGGAGTCCGCCAATATCGTTCGCAGTATAGTATTAAGGCCAAAATTGAGTTTTATGCATGATGACGAAGCGCTTGCTGCTCTTATTGTAATATTAGAGCAGTCTAAAGTTAAAAATTTTAATTCTGGTAAAATAGAATTTAGCGTTAATGGCGAAGAACTTAAGAACTTTTCTTTGGAGGGTGATGACAAATATCACTTTGAAGAGATTGAGCTTCAAGAGAGTATAAATAAAGCACAGATAGATATTCTGAACCTTTCTAAGAATCCTTTAGGCAGAGCATATTTGTCTTATTTGGATAATCCGCAAAACATTGAGGCAAAAAGTAGCGACGTTTTTAATATTAAAAGAGTGTACTATAGACGCTATTTAGAAGGGGCCAATTACAAACTTAAAGAGTTCTCCAAAGATGATGTGATTTCCTTAGATGAAGAATTGGAGATGCATATTGTTATAGCAACACCTTTTAGAATAAGAAATATGATCGTTGAAATACCCCGGATATCTTCTTTTGATTATAAAGAGGAAGATATTGGCTATAGCATAGATAAGGATTATAGTGCTCCTGATAAAATTGTTTTAAATATTAAGGGCGATATTAACGGAGAAAAGACTATAAAATATATTTTAAAACCATCTATGGCGGGAAATTTTAGCTCTCCGTCAATATCTTTAACTTTAGAAGCGCTACCTATGGTAATGTTGTCCACAAACGATAAAGGAGTTTTTACTGTTCAAGGTAAATAGTTCTTTTAGATTTTAGAATAGAGTGTCAGTTTGTAATATAGCAGGATATTCATGGCAAATTTTACCTTGTAAAAGGTTGCCGCTATTGTGTTTGTTAAATCCGCTCCATTGCTCAAAAAAGAAAGGTATGCTTTGTTCTGAGCATTGTTGTTTTATATTCAAAACCCATTCTTCCTGCATTGGCCTAGCATAGCGGCCGCTTTCTCCGCCAACAATTACCCAATCTATGCCTGACAAATCAAGATTGGGTAGTGGGGAAATTAATGGTTCGAGAGATAAAAACCTCGCATTGGCGCCACACTTTTTCAGCAAATCAATTCTGTTTGTATACTTATCGCTCTCTACAGTAACACCCATTATAATATTGGGAGACCAAGGCAGTTCTTTATCCAGTTCCAACAGGCGTTCCGGGCGTTTTGTGAGGACTAGAAACTTGTGCCAGTGAGCTTTATTCATTACATCAAAAACTTTTAAAATAAATCCTTTTGAAACTTTTTCATGAAAAAGATCACTCATTGAACAAACAAAAATTGTTTTTGTTTTCTTCCATTTAAGCGGGATAGAAAGTGAGCTTGAGTGCTCTGTAACCTCAAACCCATTTTTATAATGTGTTGTCCCAAGTGTTTTAAGCCTATATGCCACACGCTCCGCATAGCAATTTTTACAGCCGTCTGATCTTTTGCTGCAACCGGTTACAGGATTCCAAGTGGCTTCAGTCCAGCCAATTTTAGAAGAGTTTGCCATGCCATATTTTACTAATATTTGTTGTTTGTTATCCCAATAAAACATTCTTTTTTATTTTTTCCGCCGCAAGCAAATCATTTAAAACAGTTTTTAGGTGGGTGCAAGATATTTTCTTAAGTGCTGCAAATGTCTTTAAATCTTTAGTGCCTTTAGCAATTTTATCAATCAAAGCATTTTTAAAGGAAGAAAGTATCTTTTTTGCTTCAATAGTTCTATTTGTTATCGGAAGATCGTATTTCGAATAATTATCTATAGAAATATCCAGGCCGTTTCCCGTATAATTCCAGAAAATATTGTTTATTGCAACCATAGATTCTTGCTGTTCGCTTATAAGAAACAAGCCATTTATTCTATTAGAATCCTTTAAAAGTATATCTCTAACCCACTTTGTTTTTAACTGTGAAGACAACTTCTTTCTTATGGATTCTGTAAAATCATAAACCGTCTTATATCTATAGCAGCCTTTTGTAGTATATGTTTCAAAAAACTCTCGCCCTTTTCCTTTAAAAGTGTAGTAATTGGAAAAGCGGAACATGTGTGCTATAGGAAAGAACAATAAAATTTCAGCATTCCCGGCATTTAAAATAGTTTTTAGGTTTTCAAGCGATATTTGGGTGTAATAAAATGTATCTAAAAAGAAAAATTTATAACTATCTGCTTCCATAGCGGGAACAATCTTTTTGATAAGCACTTCATATTTACTGCAGTAAAAGGTGATTTTTGCGTTTGGCGGAAGGTCTTCTTGCGATATACGCCATTTGAGGGTTTTAATTAAATCTTTGTTTGAATCATTAAAAATTACTTCAATTTCTAAGGTGCTACACAAAAGTTTGTTTCTCTTAAATAAATCTTTGATGATATCAATTAGGATTAAAGGACTACCGTTGTTTTTAGCGTTTTTGCCGCTGCCGCAACAGAGATCTGCAATGTAAATCTTTTTAGTCTGCGTCAGCATTCGTGATAGATAACTGCTTATATATTTTTCATAAATTAATGTTTTAAGAAACGTAACATTGCTCTGTTTCTTAAAAAACATTTTGCCGTTCATAGGAACTCCAAAGTCATTAATGACGGCTTCTCCGAATGATATTATACACACAAATATATCTAATGTCAAATAATTATAAAAATATAGAAACTGTGGGGCTTGACTCTTCGGTGTTTATAGTGTATAGTTAAATTATAGACAAACTATACATCTATTTTAGAGGTATTTATGAATTGGATTTTAGAAAATATTATTAAAAAGAATAAGCAGTTGAGCAAAATACTGCGTAATTCGCAGGCTAAAGAAGAGCTAAAAAAATGGCTTCTTACTGAACTTACCTATACCTCAAACCATATTGAAGGTAATACTTTGACGCGCCATGAAACCGAAATGGCAATTACAGAAGGTATTACTACTGCCGAAAAGCCGATAAAAGATTACATAGAGGCCACAAACCATGCTGACGCTTTTAAGTTGGTTTTAGAGCTTGCTTCTAAGAAAGAGGATATTTCGGAAAACGATATTCTCAAAATCCATAAAGAAGTTCTTAAAGGCATTAATGAAGAATATGCCGGAAGATACAGAACTGTGCGAGTAAGAATATCTGGATCAACGGTTATAATGCCTAATCCATTAAAGGTGCCTGATTTGATGGAAAAGTTTGTTAAGCATATAAACTCTAAGGATTTATCTGTGCCTGAGATGGCTTTAGATGCGCATTTTAAATTTGTATCTATCCATCCGTTTATCGATGGCAACGGGCGCGTAGGCAGATTGCTGATGAACTTAATTCTTTTAAAGGGTGGCTATTGGCCCATAATCATCAGGCCGCGTGACAGAAAGCAATATATCAATTCTATAGAAAAAGGCCAGCTAACGGAAAGTTTGGAGCAATATAATAACTTCATGTTCAAGGCTTTTGAACGCACGATAGATACTTACATTGATATGTTTGATAATAGCAAACCTGACGTGCAGCATAATAAACTTATGAAGATAAGTGAATTTGCAAAGGCGGCTGGTCTGCCTGTTTCAACGATTCGCTATTATCTGCGTGTCGGTAAGATAAAGCCTGTATCAAAAACACAGGGCGATTATATGCTGTTTTTGCCCGAACAAGTCAGTGAAATAAAAAAGAAATAATGCTTTTTAATAGTAAAAAACAGCGGTTTAACTTATGGTTAAACCGCTGTTTTTGTGTTGGGGATAGAAGTTCGATTCCTGTTATGTCAAAATCTGATTTAGTGCACAGTTGTCAATATTTAAAACCATGCACAAGTTGTGACTCTGCGAAATTGGGCAAGGTATAGATTCGACGGTAAAAAGCGATATTTTGACCCTTGCATAAGCCATACAAGACGGTGACTCTGGTTTTTTAGACGAAACGTCGACGAGGAAATTTTTGAGACAAATAAAAAACGTCGTCGGTATACCGACGACGTTTTAGATGGTGCGCCCAACAGGAATCGAACTTGTATCCCTTCCTTCGCAGGGAAGTGCACTATCCATTGTGCTATGGGCGCGTAAATCTTGAATATTTATATTTTAGCAAAATAACATAAATTTTCATAATTAATTTTAAAAAAATATGTTTTACAGAGGAGAAATATTTTTTGAGAAGAAAAACATTGCCGTATAATTAGCGCAAATCACTGTCCGGCTGTCCAAAGCGCATTCTAAACACTAACCAAATTTAGGTCTTGATTTTCCCTTTAATAATCATTACAATAATATTTAATACAATTATTATAATGTAATATATAAATATCTATCCAGTGGTGGTTAATAAAGGCGGAGGGTGCGGTATGACAGAAAGCAGCTTTATGATATTGCAGCATGTCGGGTCAATTTTTTCGGATGATAATATGGAAGAGGTCAAATTTTCCATAGACGCTTACAGGGGCTACAGATATGCCTCTATAAGAAAGTACTTAAAGTCAGACTCTTACAGCGGCGCTACAAGGGCGGGTATTACAATGACGCCTGAGATTATAAAGGGTGTTGCCAGCGCGCTTGAAAAGCTGCCCGATGACGCAACAAAAGTTGATGATATTGAGCTTGGCAAATTTGCCAAACGCCCGGGGATGAGCGTGATTGCCAGGATAAGCTCTTTTAAAGGCGCCAGAGGTTTGGATTTAAGACAATGGCAAGAAGATGATATTTATACAGGGTGGACAAAAAAGGGTATCAGGCTTCCGCTCAATAAGATGGGGGAGATTAAAAAGCTATTTAAAGATATGGTTGAATATTTCGCCCAAAAACCACAAGAGAAGAAATAGCAGTTGGGGTTGAAGTGCGTCTTAGGGTACCCTAAGCAAGACGCGAGATAAGTAGGCCAGAGTGCCTAAAGGTTGTAATATAATAGTAAAGCGCCGCGGGTTGTTTTAGCGGCGCTTTTTTAGTAGAAGAACGTTAGCTTATGTAATCACTTAAATATTGTTTTACATGCATATACGTATAAGTGGGAAAACAGTTTTAAACTACCTTTAAGGGGGAATTATGAAGTATGAATGGAGTGCCATTTTGGAAACAGGGCACAAGCAGGTAGACCGGCAGCATAAACTACTTATAGAAACTCTTAACGAGCTTCAAACCGCGTTTGAAGAAAACCGCGGGTAGGAAGTTTTGGCTAAAACGCTTGAGTTTTTAGTGGCCTATACCGTCAAACACTTTGAGGACGAGGAAAGATTGCAAAAAGAGAACGATTACGCTGATTATTTAGTGCATAAATCTTATCATGATGAGTTTAAGCGGGTTGTTGGCGGGTTTGTTACGCGTCTTAATAAAGAAGGCTATGATAATGAGCTTATGGCCGAGGTTATAACCGCTTTAGCCAGTTGGCTTAAAAATCATATCAAAGGGGAGGATTTTAAGATGGCGGCCTATGTTCTCCGTCATAAAAAATAATATATTTTTTAGCGTATATACGTGCTTGGTATAGTTGTGGCGCGTTTTTTTTGTGGCGTAGAAAATAATCTTCTATGTCTTAAAATTAAAATTTGATATAATAAGACTTGTAGTTTTAATTAGACCTATGTAACCCCCTTTAAGGAGAGATGGCTGAGTGGTCGAAAGCGGCGGTTTGCTAAACCGTTGTACTCGTTAATTCGGGTACCGAGGGTTCGAATCCCTCTCTCTCCGTTTCATTATAAACCCCGTTCTCTATCGAGAAACGGGGTTTTTGTTTAGCTTGTTGGTGCATGCTGTGTAAAGGTTTGTATGTTTTTATAACCCTCTGTCAAATAAAAATATTTGTTTTATTAAACACCGTTTTTGACACCGTTACTAGGCACCGCGTTAGGCACCGCCTAATATTTAAGAGCAACCATGTATTTATCCAGCGCTCTCAAGCGTTCTTTTTGCCTTGCGATAGATTTATTTTTTAGAGGAGCATATTCCATATCTGTATAATGTTCTATGGTAATTGCCTCATTATTATGCGCCATAGAGTTAGAAATATCTTCTAAGGCCGCGCCTTCCCCTTGTCTTGTTGTGCAATAGGATTTACGTAAGAGCTTAAAAGTGCCTCTTATTAAAACCGGCGTGGTTTCATTTTCCTCAATTTGCTTGTTAATATTCTCAAGGTTTTGTTTAAAACTGTTAGAGAAGTTAGTATCCTTATAGGGTTTATTGGAGCGGTCGGTAATTAAATAAAGGCTTTTAGAATCTATTTTTTTAATTTCATCTATAGTGCGCGGCGTTAGTCTTATAAGACGGCTTTTGCCGGCTTTAGGCGTCCAGCTTGTTATAGAGTTTTGTTTATCTTCTTTATTGGGGGAGACCCAAGCAAAACCGTTTGTCAAATCAAGCTTATTTAAAAGCAGATTATACACTTCTTCAGGGCGGCAGCCGGAGTCAAACCCTAACAGTATTGCCGCGCGCCATTTGGGCGGGCTGTATTTAAGCATAAGTTCTATTTCTTTAGGAGTAAATATTTTTACCTTTATTTTTGAAACCTGCAGTAATTTTACGGCGCCCAGGCTCATGTCAGGCACATAGCCGCGCTCTATGCCCCATTTTATAGCTGCTTTAAAACATATTAATACTTTATTTGCGCCATAGAACCCTACTCTTTTTAAAACGGCGTCCTTTTCTAACTCTGTTTTTAATATTCCCAGTTCTTTTATTGTTATATCGGCCATATAGCGCGGAGATAAAATTTGTTCTGTTTTATCAAAGGCATAAATATATTCTTGTATTGTACGGGTTTTATAGGCGTCGTTATATTTACTTTTATTTTGGCCTAACCATTCTAAGAAATGTGTTCTAAAAAATATCCATGACTTTGCGCCGTCGTAACGTTCTTTAAACTGTAACTTTAAATATTCTTTCCACGCTTTACATTGCTTTTCTGACTCAAGTTTATTCTCAGAAAAGTATTTGGTGAATATGCGGTTGTTAATCATTATTCGCCCGCGGTATTTGTTGTGTCCTTTTATTTTGCATACGCTGTTTCCGCTTTTCATTTTACTCTCCCTCACTCAGCCGGTAATCTTGGCCGCTTACTTCAATTGTATTGCGGCTGCCTACAAGGCCGGCTATGCGGCTGGCGCTGCGGTCTCCTATAACAGCGCCAAGCGCGCTTATACTCATGTTGCTGGTTATAATGAGCCCGCCCCGCTTATACTGCCAGCGCAGGTCTAAAATTTCAAATAAAGCGTAATTTAGGAAGTCTGTGTATTTTTCTGACCCAAGATCATCAAAAACAAAAATATCTTTCGAAAATTTTTCTATAATTTTTCTTTCCGTCACACCATCACGGCAGGCCCTCAACTCTCGGGATATTTCCGACGCGCGGACAACACGGGCTTTTGGTAAAAAACTTCGTATTACCGCCGTAGCGGCGTGCGTTTTACCGGTTCCCGCCGCGCCCCAAAGGTAAAAGTTTTCTTTGGGAAAGGCGGAGAGGCAGGAAAGCAGCTTCTTATTATGAAAAGTTTCCTTTTTAAAGTCTTCATAAGCTCTTAGCCCGCCTAAGTTTTTTATTTGCCGGGCCTTTTCTCTCTCTTCTTCTTGTATTGCCAATTCTTTGTTTCTTTTAATCTGTTCGCATTGGCAGGCGTAATACCCGCATTTTGGGCAAAAATGTTTTATTAGATTATTATATTTTGCGGCCAAATCTTTCATATTTAAAATTTTTTTCTCTGTTATAGTCTTTTCCTGCATAATAGCTGCCTCCGTTTAATTGTTTATCTATAGCGCTAAATACCCATCTGCGCAATGTTAAATTATCGTTTTTGGATTTATAACCTTTTTCTTCTTTGTAGGAGGAAAGATAGTTTATGGCGCTGTTTGTTCTTTCCTCTCCATATATCCCGATAAGGGCTGAATATTCTTTTTCTGTCAGTTTTATATTGTTGAACTCTCCAAAAGTTAATTTATGAACTTTTGCCTCTTTTTTAGTTTCTTTATTTGTTAATTTATCTTTAATTTCTTCTATACCTATTATGGGGTGTTTATTTTTTGACCTGTCTTTGTTCAAATTTTGCTTAGTGTGGTATTCAATTATTGCTACATCACATGGCGGGGAAGTGTTTGTTTTTTGAACACAAGACTGTTCATTTTTTAAATACTTATTTTTTTGGAACATATAATAGTTTGTTACAGTAATTCTTGTTTTATTACCTACTACAGCGTATTCTACACACCCAAGTTCTTTTAGTTTATCTAAGGCCTTTTTTAGAGTATTGCGCGACCCAAGGCCCAGGCGTAAGGCAAGCGGTTTTACTCCGCTTTCATATACGCCGTTATTTCTATTGACAACAAGTAAAAGTTTTGTAAAACAGTTAAAAATATTTTTATCTTCCCAAATATCTTTATTATCTTCTATTTGTCTATATAGTTTTATGTACCCTGTCGGCATAGCTTGTCTACCGTGCCATTGTGCCGCAGCAGCGCAGCTGGGCGTATTGTTTTACATCTTCAGGCACAAAAACAACATAACCGTTTACTCGTCTGATTAACGGAGAGAGCCCCTTTTTTGTATGTGTTTTATGCAGCGCCATTATGGAACACCCCAAAAACCTTGCCACCCCGCATCTTTTTATAAACCTGTTGCCCATAGTGTCGATCACCACTTCATCGGGGTTAAAAAACCTTAAGTCAAATGTCATAATACCTCCTAAATGTATATAAACCTTTGTGTCGTATTTGCTATAATAAAAGCCGATAGTACCTTTGCTGGTACTATCGGCGTGTGTTATATAGATATTGACAGGTGGCTTAAACCTACCAATATACAGTCCAAAATTTTTAGCCTTTTACTTTTTAATAACACACACCACTATTGTGGTTTTGCAGAAATCAAACTTAATTATCCTGCTTACTTAGTTTAGGTAATTTAATTAAGTTTGTCAAGATGTTTAATTTTTTACGACGGGGGGAATAGCATGAATAAAATAGAAGAATTATTTTCTACCATAAATAACGGCATGTTTAGGGGCTCGCAGATTAAAGTTGCGAAGGCCTTGGGCATAACCGACGCCAATGTTAACCGCTACGTCAAAGGGCTAACCAAACCCAGCCCTGACATTATTAAAAAAATGTCAAAACTTTTTAAAAGGCCGGAAGAAGAACTAAAGCTGATTTTTAATATTTCTAACAAGGAGCGTTCTTTTAAGCCTACACCTATTGTTGTAGCTCAAAGGGTCAACTTAGTGCCAATGCTAGGAGAAGTTTTTGCTGACAGATTTAAATGTATTGTGTGTGACCAGGAACCTGAATTATTTTTAGGTGTTCTTAAAGGGGGGATAATGATTATGCCCTCAAAGTTAAAGGCGATTGTATGGAGCCTGAGGTTAAAGAGGGCGAGTACGTTATCATCCGCCCCGGCCAGTCTTTTAGGGAGGGGGACATAGTTGTAGCCAGAATGGGCGAAGATTGCACTTTAAAACGTATTTATATTAAAGACAATCTTATCTATCTTGTGCCCGATAACCCTAAATACACAAAGATTAAGGGCTCTATTCATGATATAGAGATTATGGGCCGTGTTATTCACATACACAGGCCTGTAAGACGTGTTAAACGCCCTGATTTAGACTAATTTTCAAAAAAATTTGCATTTTTTTTTGAAACATGCTATAATATAAGTGTGTTATATAGATGTGGGAGAAATCTCCCTCTGAGTATAACGCATTTTTTTGCCCTACCAGATGATAACGGCTTATTCCATACGGAATAGGCTTTTTTTATTCCCTCCAAACTACCTATATACTAATCACCTTAATTACACCCGGAGTAAATTATGTTCAAGCAAGCCCTTGCGGCGGATTTAAGCACAATTTTTGGCGTAGACAATATTGTATGGGGGAAAGCTGAAGATATTAAACAGACAAACTGCCTGTGCGTACAGCTTTCTCTAACCAGCCCTATAAAGGGCGGCAGCTCTGACAAAGCCAGAATCAGCGGCACTATAGCTTTTATAGGTTCGCCTGAGGACGAGTGTTACGACTTTCTTTCCACACAAATAGAAGCCGCGCCGCTTGACGTAGAAAAACGCTTTTGGTTCAGCCGTATGGAAGAGGCCGTTAAAATAACCTTAGAAGACGGACGTGACTTTTATACCTACCGTCTGCCGTTTATCTATTTTTACGAGGCCGCTCCCCAGCAGCCCACAGGATTTATAGAGTACGCCAAAATATTTTTTGAGATGCTGTTGAAATAATTAAAAACGCGTTACTTTACACGCGGCGCATCAATAAAGGAGAAAATAAATGAATGATGTTTTATTAAACTTTGCATTTACAGTAAATGCAGAAGCACCGTTGCCGGAGGCTTCCACGGCTTTTTTACGCAATATGCTTGCGGTAGTTAAGCCTAAAGCCGGCGTTACAGGGGGTAGCATTGTGCGCTGCACAACACCTGCTTCAATCGCCGCGTTAACAGATAATAAAGAAGTAGAGTTCGCTTTAAAAGGCGGTCTTTCTTCTGTCTATGTATTGCCTGTGGCTTCTTTAGATATTGCTTCAATTATAGACAATACGGAATACGGCTTTTACACCATTGCCGTAGGGTCAGAGTTTAGCTCTGCCGAAGTTACCGCCAGAGATTTTGGCGCTTTTGAGGGCGTTACAGCTAAATCTTTTACGCTTGAGGCGGACGCCAAAGCCTTTGCCGCCATTGATAAACAGTGCGGATTCTTAGTAACGGAAGAAAACGGCGCGGCTAATATGTTTTACGCCTTTGGCTCACTTCTTAACGCTGAGCCTTGGGACAACCGCCAGTATATCACCATGCCCAAAGATGACGGTATTAAGGACCTTGGCACAGCCAATGCCCATTATGATGACCGCCTGAGCTTTGTGCTTACCTCGGCCCAATACGGCCCCAGACTGGCGTTTTTTACAGCCGGCGGCCAGGCCATTATTTCGCCTTATCTTATTAAGGAACTCAGCCTTGCGCTTCAGGGCGCGGCGGTGCAGTATATTAACATTAATAAACCGCAGTATACTATGACACAGTCTAAACTGTTGGAAGAGTATTTACAGGGCACTCTTAACAAGTACCATGACATGGGCCTGTTAGAAGAAGGCAAAATTACCATTACTTTACATAAACAAAATTACGAGGCTTCCGCCCTTATCGCTGTTCCGCAGCCTACCGCGCTTTGGAAGATTATCGGTAATTTAAGACAGGAGGTCTTATAAAATGATTTTACAGCTTAGAAAGTGCGACATAGGCTTTACGCACAACTCCCAGGCCTATGACTTTACCGACCAGGTAGAAAGCGTAACTATAGAAGATTCCGAGGCCAAGCACCTAACGCGCGGCGCCTCCGCCAGAAACACCAAAGGCATTGTTTATACAGAGGGTTCTAAATCACCCAAGGTAGTAACAATAGTACTGGTTAATATGGCGCCTGAATACGCCTCTTTATTTAAAACAATAAGAGAAGAGGAAGACAGGCTGGAAATTTACTGTATAGACCGCAAAACAGGCGCTAAACGTATGTTTAAAGACTGTATTTTGCAAAAAGCGCCCACACAGCTTAACATGGCTGAGGGTGCAGAGGAGCTTAACATCTCCTTAGTGTTTGAGACGTTTAAAATAGAAGAGGCCGCCTAATGGCTGTTAGGGTGCTGCCTTTAAAAGGGTTAAAGAGTATTTGGGCTTTAAACGCCTACAATACCTTACTGTTCGGGCTTGCTACGGAGCAAGCCCTTACAGGCCAGCCCTTTGAGGAAACCTACAAAAACTTTGAGGCCTTGCCGCTTGAAGCTAAGGAGCTGCAGTTGCGCCGCGCCATAAGCATAGTTAACCTGCCGGAGGACGATATGCGCAGCCTCATATGTTTTGCCCAGGACGCCAACGGCGTGCCTTTTACAGACGCTAACACGGCCCGTATGTCGCCGGAAGATATTGTAGAAGTATTAACAGCGGTATGTTTAGAAATAAGCAAAATTAAAATACGCTCCATAAGCGACGATGTAAAAAAAACTCCCGCCTTACAGCGTAGATATCATGGCCGAGGCCTTTGATACCCAGGCGGAACTAGACTTAGATGATTTAATGAACAAAGCCTTTTATAAGGCGGCGGCTTACTATGCAAGCCGTGAAAGATTAGACAAAGGAATATAGTATGTTAAACGGAGTAGCGCCGATATTTTTAGTTTATTTTAAAAGGAACAATGAAAAATCCTCCTACAGTGCCAGCACGCAGGGCGGCGGGTTTGTAAGCGGTGCCATTGGCAACCCTGTACAAGCCGCTAAAAACCTGTATTCAGACGCCAAAACAGGCCTTGGCGCAATGTACGCCAATTATTCCGCGCCAATACCGTTGTACTTAGACGAACGCCTTGGTGTATATGTAGAACGACAAGCAAGCAATTTGCAAATAAGTAACGAGCCTCTTGTAACAGCAAAAGAGGGTGAACTTAAAGTAAATGAAAAGTGTGAGAAACAGCGTGTAGATATAGACTTAGTGGGCAAGAAAACAAGCCCCGGTTTTAACATAATACTGCCTTTATTTAAGACGATATATGAGTACACTCTATATGGTAAAGACTACAGGATAGCGTACTTTAACGACAACATACTAATATTTAGCGGCAAGCTGGTAAGTTTTAACACGGTAGAACAAAAGGATAATGACTTAGTGAATATAAGCATTACCCTTGAAGTCCTACCACCCGAAAAGAAGAAAGATAATACTACAGCAGCAAACAATTCTAGAGAATTAAAACCTGTAGAAGGAAACAATAATGGCCCTTTTCTTCCTAAAAAGACAATATTAGTTTAAAGGTACGCATCCATCAAAAAGAAGAGTGTGCTCCCATATATTGGCATAAAGGTATTTAGATATAATTTTTCTATATAAACACATCGCTTTAATGTTGTCTCCTGGACGAGCTTTGTCAAAGTAATCTTTTTGATGTTTATTAAAAACAACTTCAACAAAATTTCTTTGTTTTAGATCTTTGAACGTTAAAACATAAATTTTTTCAGGAAAATCGTTATACTTACTGATTTTTCTATCATCCAATTTTCCCTCAATAACAGTCCAAACTATAGGAGTGCTTTCTATTTCCATTTCTATAGAGCTGAAAGAACGGTCAAGTTGAGAAAGTAGATTGGCAGTTTGATAATGTGGAGCTTTTGATAGATTCGCTCCATCTGTGTATGTATCAGTTACGGCATCATAGGTCGGATTTATATCTTCTGTTGTTGTTACTATGACAAAATTAGTTGTGCTGGCGCTTAATTTGGTAGAACTAGTACCAGTAGTAGCACAAGCTGATATTAATAATACAACAGGTAACAACAAAATTAACTTTTTCATGATAATTCCCCTTAAAAAGAAACTTTATAATAATTATACACTAAATTACCAATAAAGCACAATTTTTAGTTACGCGCGAGTACAAATAAGCAACGAACCTCTTGTAACAGCAAAAGAGGGAGAACTTAAAGTAAATGAAAAGTGTGAGAAACAGCGTGTAGATATAGACTTAGTGGGCAAGAAAACAAGCCCCGGTTTTAACATAATACTGCCTTTATTTAAGACGATATATGAGTACACTCTATATGGTAAAGACTACAGAATAGCGTACTTTAACGATAACATACTAATATTTAGCGGTAAGCTGGTAAGTTTTAACACAGTAGAACAAAAGGATAATGACTTAGTGAATATAAGCATTACCCTTGAAGTCCTACCCCCCGAAAAGAAGAAAAATCAAAGTTTGGATCCCAATAAACAAACTTCAGATATCTAATAATAGTATTACTTTGCTTGTACGCATCCAGAGAATATAATTGTATGTTTCCATATTGTTGAATAAAGATTTTCAGATTTAATATCTTTATAAAGACATAGTGCTTTAATGTTGTCGCCAGGTCTAGCTTTATCAAAAAAGTCTTTTTGATGCTTATTAAAGATAAGTCTAACAAAATTTCTTTGTTTTAAATCTTTGAAAATAAAAACATAAGATTTTTCATTAGAATTTTGAAATGAATTAATTTCTCTATCATCTAGTGATCCCTCTACTAAAGCCCATACTACGGGTGAGGATTCGACCTCCATTTCCAATGAGGAATAAGATCTATCAAGTTGAGTTAGTAGATTTGCTGTTCTATAATGAGATATTTTTGAAATATCAAGACCTCTAGAATACGTGTCAGTCTGTGCATCGTAAGATGGTTTTGAGTCTTGGTTGATAGAAGTTATCACATAGTCTGTTCTACTAGAGCTAATGCCTGTAGTAGTTGTTGTGGCGCAAGCGGATAATAATATAACAGGTAATAGCAATATTAGTTTTTTCATATAATTCCCCTTAAAAATAAATCTATGTAGTAATTATACACTAAATTAATAGAAAAACAAATATTTATAACAAGGGCGCCGCCGCGTAAGCGGCACGCCCTTTGATATTACTAAAACAAAGCTCTTAAAAATATTTACAAAAATTTACAAGGAAGTAAAACAATATGGCATCAACCACACAACAATCAATCACACCATCACCGTCATCAGCGCAGAGCATGACGGATTTTGAGCTTACATATAGCAAAATAAACAGCCGTATAACCAAAGACTATGAAACCAAGTTTAAAAAAGCCAATACTGTAGGGTTTACTAATTTTTCAAAAGCTTTCTCAGGCGCGATAGCCATTATAGAGCATATTATAGCGCCGTTAGAAAACCTTAACACTAAAATGTTTAGGATGTTTAACGAGTCCGAAAAAATTATACAAGGCGCCAACGCCAACAATACCTCAGTAGAAAAGTATGTAAAATACAGCGCTTCAGCGCAGTATATGGGCATGAACAACGGCGATTTTGACACAATGCTTAACACCTTAACAGAAAACCTGAAAAGCGGCGAACCTAACGAGTTTATGGCCCAATACGGCGGCTACCTTAACGGTGACAGAACAGACCTTTTAAAACAGGTTTTTGAAGATATAAAAGGCATGGCGCCGGGACTTAGAAAAACAGAATTTATAGAAAATACTTTAGGTGTAAGCCATACCAAGGCTTTAGACAACTTAATAAATAATGGCTTAGACTATGGCGCGGATAAAGCCTTTACCCCGCAACAACTTAATGATTATGTCGCCGCAATAATCAGCAACGCTGATATGGCCCTGCAGAGCAAACACCTGAATATTAAAAGGCAGATTGACGACACAATAAGCAAGCAAGACGTTATACTCCCTTCTACAGTAAAAAGGCATGACAGCAATGAGCGTCAAAAAAATGCTGATGAAAATAAAAACTTCCTCAACTATAAAACAATAAGCATGGTTGACCAGGGGTATGAGGCCGGTAAGACCGCCGCAAGAGATGGCATGATAGATACGCTGGCGCCCTTGCTTAAGGCAATTAACGCCCTGTCAGACACAATAGATCTTTTCAAAAAAAAGGTATCCAACACCCCGTCTAATAAGGAATAAACACATATTTTAATTTAAGTTATAAAAATAAGGAGGCTGTATGTTAAACGGAGTAGCGCCGATATTTTTAGTTTATTTTAAAAGGAACAATGAGAAATCCTCCTACAGTGCCAGCACGCAGGGCGGCGGTTTTGTAAGCGGCACCTTGGGTAAGCCTGTTCAAGCCGCTAAAAACCTGTATTCAGACGCTAAAACAGGCCTTAGCGCAATGTACGCCAATTATTCCGCGCCAATACCGCTGTATTTAGACGAACGCCTGGGTGTATATGTAGAACGCCAAACAAGCAACTTGCAAATAAGCAACGAGCCATTGGTAACGGCAAAAGAGGGTGAGCTTAAAGTAAATGAAAAGTGTGAAAAACAGCGTGTAGATATAGACTTGGTGGGCAAGAAAACAAGCCCCGGTTTTAACATAATACTGCCTTTATTTAAGACGATATATGAGTACACTCTATATGGCAAAGACTACAGAATAGCGTACTTTAACGACAACATACTAATATTTAGCGGCAAGCTGGTAAGTTTTAACACGGTAGAACAAAAGGATAATGACTTAGTGAATATAAGCATTACCCTTGAAGTCCTACCACCCGAAAAGAAAACAAAAGAAGATAAAAAAGGTGGAGATTCTGTAACATTAGAAGCATTTCCAGGTGACAAAAATGGGCCTTTCCATCTTTAGAGAAAAGCTAGTTTAAGGGGATGCATGCCGTAAATTGAGCAGTATGCTTCCAGATGCTTGCATAGAGATATTTTGATCTTATTCTTTTATTTAAACAAAGGGCTTTAATATTGTCGCCAGGTCTGACTTTATCAAAGTAATTTTTTTGATGTTTATTAAATATGAGTTCAACAAAATTTCTTTGTTTTAAATCTTTGAAAACTAATACATAAATATCATGTGGAGAGTCATTAAATTTACTAACCTCTCTGTCATCTAGCTTGCCTTCGATAACGGTCCAACCTGCAGGGGTTTCATCAAATTCCATTTCAATAGAGCTAAAAGAACGATCAAGTTGTTCTAACAAGTTAGATGCTTGATAACGTGGAGCTTTTACTACGTTGACCCCACCTGTATATGTATTTGCCACTGCATCGTATATAAAGTTTAAGTCTTCTTTAGTTGTTGTTATTACAAAGTTAGTTGTGCTAGCACTTAACTTTGTGCTATTAGGATTAGTTCCAGTAGTAGCACAAGCGGATACTAAAAACACAACAGGTAACAACAAAATTAACTTTTTCATGATAATTCCCCTTAAAAAGAAACTTTATAATAATTATACACTAAATTACCAATAAAGCACAATTTTTAGTTACGCGCGAGTACAAATAAGCAACGAACCTCTTGTAACAGCAAAAGAGGGAGAACTTAAAGTAAATGAAAAGTGTGAGAAACAGCGTGTAGATATAGACTTAGTGGGCAAAAAAACAAGCCCCGGTTTTAACATAATACTGCCTTTGTTTAAGACTATATATGAGTACACTCTATATGGCAAAGACTACAGGATAGCCTACTTTAACGATAACATACTTATATTTAGCGGTAAGCTGGTAAGTTTTAACACGGTAGAACAAAAAACTCTTTTAAAATATTTACAAAAATTTACAAGGAAGTAAAACAATATGGCATCAACCACACAACAATCAATCACACCATCACCGTCATCAGGGCAGAGCATGACGGATTTTGAGCTTACATATAGCAAAATAAACAGCCGTATAACCAAAGACTATGAAACCAAGTTTAAAAAAGCTAATACTGTAGGGTTTACTAATTTTTCAAAAGCTTTCTCAGGCGCGATAGCCATTATAGAGCATATTATAGCGCCGTTAGAAAACCTTAACACTAAAATGTTTAGAATGTTTAACGAGTCCGAAAAAATTATACAAGGCGCCAACGCCAACAATACCTCAGTAGAAAAGTACGTTAAATACAGCGCTTCAGCGCAGTATATGGGCATGAACAACGGCGATTTTGACACAATGCTTAACACCTTAACAGAAAACCTGAAAAGCGGCGAACCTAACGAGTTTATGGCCCAATACGGCGGCTACCTTAACAGTGACAGAACAGACCTTTTAAAACAGGTTTTTGAAGATATAAAAGGCATGGCGCCGGGGCTTAGAAAAACAGAATTTATAGAAAATACTTTAGGCGTAAGGCATACAAAGGCGTTAGACAACTTAATAAATAACGGCTTAGACTATGGCGCCGATAAAGCCTTTACCCCGCAAAAACTTAAGGAGTATGTATCCGCTATAAATCACTACTCGGAACTTGGCGCGGAACAGAGACGCTTAGAACTAAAAAGGCATATAGACGATAATATTGGCAAACAAGATGTTTTAACCTCTTCTAAGATAAGGCGCAACGACAGCAATGAACGTCAAAAAAATGCTAATGAAAATAAAAATTTTCTCAACTACAAAACAATAAGCATGGTTGACCAAGGTTATGATGCCGGCAAGACCGCCGCAAGAGACGGTATGATAGACACATTTGCCCCCATGTTAAAGGCAATTAACACTCTATCAGACACAATAGATCTTTTAAAAAGAAAATTATCCAACAATACATCTAATAAGGAATAAACACATATTTTAATTTAAGTTATAAAAATAAGGAGGCTGTATGTTAAATGGAGTAGCGCCGATATTTTTAGTTTACTTTAAAAGGAACAATGAAAAATCCTCCTACAGTGCCAGCACGCAGGGCAGCGGTTTTGTAAGCGGTACCTTGGGTAATCCTGTTCAAGCCGCTAAAAACCTGTATTCAGACGCCAAAACAGGCCTTAGCGCAATGTACGCCAATTATTCCGCGCCAATACCACTGTACTTAGACGAACGCCTTGGCGTATATGTAGAACGGCAAGTAAGCAATTTACAAATAAGCAACGAGCCACTGGTAACGGCGGAGGGCACTGATCTTAAAGTAAATGAAAAGTGTGAGAAACAACGTGTAGATATAGACTTAGTAGGTAAAAAGAGCAGCCCCGGTTTAAACATAATACTGCCTTTGTTTAAAACAATATACGAGTACACTTTGTATGGTAAAGACTACAGAATAGCGTACTTTAACGATAACATACTTATATTTAGCGGCAAGCTGGTAAGTTTTAATACGGTAGAACAAAAGGATAATGACTTAGTGAATATAAGCATTACCCTTGAAGTCCTACCCCCCGAAAAGAAGAAGAAAGAAGATGAAGAAAAAGATAAAGGTGGGGTGAGAAAAGCATCACCTGGCAATGAAAAAGGACCATTCCACCTTCAGAAAGAAACACGTTTAGTTTAATGGTAGACATCCTGAAAAACGAATAGTATGTTCCCAAATACTGGCATAAAGATACCTAGAACCTATGCTTCTATACATGCATAATGCTCTAATATTATCACCTGGTCTTGCTTTATCAAAAAATTCTTTTTGGTGCTTATTAAAAATAACTCTAACAAAATTTCTTTGCTTTAAATCTTTGAAAATTAAGACGTAGATATCTTGTGGCGTATTGCTAAATCTACTAACTTCCCTATCATCTAGCTTTCCCTCTATGATAGTCCATTCTATATCAGTCTCATTAATTTCCATTTCTAATGAAGAGTATGCTCTATCAAGTTGAACTAGTAAATTATCAGTTTTATAATATGGAGCTTTGGATAAATTAATGCTGTCAGTATAGGTGTCTGTATTTGCATCATATGTATAGCCTATATCTTGTGTTGTAGAAGCTATAACAAAGTTTGTTCTTGATGCCGCAGGCTTAGTATATACATTAGTTCCAGTAGTAGCGCAAGCGGATAATAATACAACAGGCAATAACAACATTAATTTTTTCATATAATTCCCCTTAAAAATAAATCTATGTAATAATTATACACTAAAATTAAAATAAAGCACAGGTTTTAAACGCCAAGCAAGCAATTTACAAATAAGCAACGAGCCTCTTGTAACAGCAAAAGAGGGAGAACTTAAAGTAAATGAAAAGTGTGAGAAACAGCGTGTAGATATAGACTTAGTGGGCAAGAAAACAAGCCCCGGTTTTAACATAATACTGCCTTTGTTTAAGACTATATATGAGTATACCTTGTATGGTAAAGACTACAGAATAGCGTACTTTAACGACAATATACTTATATTTAGCGGTAAGCTGGTAAGTTTTAACACGGTAGAACAAAAGGATAATGACTTAGTGAATATAAGCATTACCCTTTAAGTTCTATTACCCCCCGAATAAATCTATATAGTAATTATACACTAAATTTTATAATTCCACACTGAAAAATATTTCAACAAAAAATTAACAAATCTAAGGACTATTCCTATGAAATACAAATATTACAATCTTTTTAACTTAACTGATTTTGACGCGCTTAGCGTGCCTTATATCACCCGCACATTTGAGCTGGAGGGGCAAGGCAGCGTTGAGGTGCGCCTTTCCCGCGGGCTTACGTATAGCCTGTATGTTAACGGCTATATGCTTACCCCGGGGTTAAATGACAGAAACCCTTTTGTTTCTTTCGACCAAAAAATGGCCGCTTACATTGACGAAGATAAAAATATCTGGCTGGGGTTTTATGAGGATTAACTGCGACCACGGCTTTTACTTTTTTGAAACGGAAAAGCCCACCAACCTGTTTTACCTGCGCCACATACTGGGCCTGGACATTGTGCCCTATAAACACGGCTACACCCTAAGCGCGCTTGCCGCGCTGCCCGGTTACGCCATAGAGGGCCAAGACTACGGCGGGCAAACCGCCAAGGTTACTATCTGCGCAGATATCCCCGCTATTTTAAGGGCTAACGGCTGGGTGTACTCACTTACAGCGCAAAAACTGGTGAATATAGCCGATATAACAGAAAAACTTACCCTCTACACCGCGCCTGACTTTGAGGGCCAAACAACCGACACGCCGCAAGCCGGCGCCAAAATTGACGGTAAAACATTAAAAAGTTTTAACGGCTACTACAGGTATTACTATAAAAAAGTAGTTTTGGAGAGCATAAGCTATGACTAAAATACTTAAAGCAAACGCCAAAGACGGCAAAGTTTTAATTAACGGCCAAGAAGTGCCGGGGGCTGATATACTCAGCCAAGGCAAAGCCGCCAGCGAGGGCGTAATAATTTTAAACGAACTGGAAAAAGTTTACATAGCCATGCCTATGGACAGCATTAAGCAGCTGCTTACAATAGTGGCTGCTTTGGCCGACGGGGTGGGAGGGGGCGTCAGTGCCGCAAATGGCGGCGGACCCATCGCGCCCACCTTGGCGGCGGACATGGCGGCGATAAGCGCTAAAATAGACCAACTTAAAGGAAACTTACAATGAAAGATATTACAGAAATCAGGGGTGGGGACATTGCCCTGGCCAATACCGAGGTACCCAGGGCAAAAAACCTGTTTGAAGTGCAAATAGGCGTACTGCAATATTTTGCGGATTGGGGGATAGATTTGGAGTATTTTCTTGACCCTAACTATCAGATACAAAACACTTCTTTTAACAGTTATTTAACGCAAAAGCTTGGCGAGTGGGGGTTTAGCGTATCTAAGCTGGTTAAAGAGGACGGCAAATTTGCCGAAGAATTAAACTTTACTTTTTGCGATAACCAAAAAGACACTATGATGAGAGGATAATAACATGCCATATTTTACAGATACGGGTTTTACCCCGGGAAGCCTTGACGAAGCGATGCAAATTCTTATGGAGGGCGTTAATGAGAAATTTGGTACAAAATACACGTACGACACCTTCCAGGGCACTAATTTTTACAAATATTACTACGGCGTAGCGCAGCGCGGTATAGAGCTGGAAAATATTTTTGCTGAAATATATCTTAAATACCAAGATTATATAAGAACCACAAACGAGCGCATTGCCATACCCAAAACCCCGGTAGAGGGCCTGGCGGAGACCTTTAAAAGCGCTTTAGGCATTACCGTGGCGGTAGCGCCGCAAAGCGCGGCAAACGCCGGCACAATATCGGTATGCGCCCTGTTAAATGACGCAGACGCCGACTATCCCGCCCAAAAACAAAAAGTTTTGCAGGGTCTTAAAGATTACACTGTAGCGGGCCTGTATTACGCCGGTGACCAGCGTGGCGATATCACCCTTAGCAATGGCCAGGTGTTTGACTATGGGTTCTATCTGCCTACTTACCATGACACGGAGTTAAAAATTAATATAACCCCGTCAAGAAACACAAGAATTTTAGTAGACAGCGACGACACCATTAAAGAAAAACTGCTCAAAAACATTAAAGACCTTTACGGCCTGGGGCTGGACTTCGCGCCTGAACGCTGCTTTACCGTAGACCGCGACGCCCCATACGCGGGTAAAGTGGTGCTTAGCTATAAACGCGCTTCTGACTCTGCGTTTAGGACAGATATTTTTACCGCCGGGTTTAGGGATTTGATGAATTTTGATAAAGAAAAAATAACAGTAGTTATAGGTAATGTATGACACAGTTTTTTTACAAAGACAACGTAGAACTAAAGTTTTACGGCGCGGCGGAGGACGTTTTTAGCAAATTAAAGGACGAGCTGTCCCTTTGGTTTGAAAAAGCGTACTCAGACGAGCAGTTCGGTGGTGTTTTATATGACAACGCCGTTACCCCGCTTACGGGCGTGGTGGCGCGTGACATTTTTGTAAAACACTTCAACCAGATTTTTGAGATGTGGCGCTACGGCGGCACATTTGAAAGTTATTTATATGTTTTCAGGCATATTTTTGGCGAGGAATCGCAAATAACTTTTGAACGCGCGGCGCCGGCGCATCTTAAAATAAATATTGTTTCCAGCAAAACAGGCTATTTTGAATGGATTGTAAATAAGAAAGTGGATAACAATATTGTAGACAGCGGGGCTATTGTAGAGAGGAAGGATTCTCTCCCAGTTTTCTTTCAGCAACAGCTTGGCATAACGGATTTTAGGGAAGTCCAGGGGATTTTAAACAGTTTAAACCCCTCTGGCATATTTTTAGAAGTAGATTTTTCGCTTATAAACGGAGGTATTTAATATGGCAGAAAGGCCGGGTATTTCTATACCACAATTAGAAAACAAAGCTGACGGGTTAATGGACAGCAACAATCTTGTAATAGACAATGGGGCGCAAACGTTCAGGCTCTCAGCGCAGCAGCTTTTTGATTATATAAAAACAAAAGGCTTAGACGGTAAATTAAACTTAAGCGCTAATAACTGCGGGGCGGATATTTTAGCTAACATAAAAGCCATGCCCTATAAATGGGTAGGCACGGTGGATTTAGACACTCTTAAATCACCGGGCATTTACGGCGCTTTCGCGCCCGCGCAAACCAATATTAAGCAGCCGCTTCAAAATACGGGCCCGGATAATATCTATGTAATGGTTGTTGGCAACTGCGGCGTAGGTGTAGACGGGGGAAACCCTATGCAGTTTGCGTGCCAGCAAAACAATGGCTGTTTTAATATTTATATGAGAAAGTACCTCGGCTCCGCATGGGGCGCATGGCAGCCTATAGGCTCGCAGGTGTGGGAAAGCGCGTCTGTTGTGCCTACGGCCAACTCAATGGTGTCTTTCACACTTCCTAACGATATAAAAAAGATGCTGGAACTTAACCCCAAAAGAGTATCGGCTGAGGTAATTGTAAATGTTAAAAGCGCCGCCTTTGGCTATAGCGCCGGGGATGAAGCGGCAAACCCTATGCAGGTAGTGTATAAAAGCAGCCAGGATGTTCAATACGCAACCGTAAAAGCATTGTTAACAGCTGACACTGTATTCTGTCCTTTAGGTAATTTTCCCGATGCTGGCTTTTACGCCCAAAAAATAGAGGAACCTTATGACAGGATGGCAATTCCTTTAAATAACTGCACTTTAAAAATAAGAGTGAGGTATTAATATGACAGAAAAAGAAATAGTAACTATTAACGGTGTTGATATCTCCGTAGAAGATTATAATAAGCTAGCCAAGCTGGCCAACGCCGAGGGTAAGATAATAATTAATGACCGTGGCAGCCTTGTATTGGCGGCCCCGCAGGCACCAACAAAAGAAGAGCAGGTTTTAATGTTAGAGGAGGAATATTCTCTCCCCAGACATTTAAGAGAGTTCTATCTTTCTAATAAAGACAGCGTATCTGACTTTATTATGACACGCGTCATGGAAATAGAAGCAATTTGCGCTGAAATAAGGCACGAGGCTTAGATAAAGTGTTTTTATGTGTGAAACCTGTAATTTAAACCAAAAAGAAAAAGAGCGTCTTGATAAAGAGAATGAACGCCTGGCCCGTAAATATAAAACTATTAAGTTTATAGCCGGGCGTGCCCCCTGCCGTGGCTGCTTGGTTTTGCCGGTGCTACGCTGTGCTTTTGTTTTTCTTTTTATTACGAGGTAAAAACCACCACATCGCTGACTAAAAATCTTAAACAAGAAATCAGCCAAACTAACCAAAAAGTAACTGAGTTTAACAGCGAGAAATTACTTATAAACCTAAAGCTTGAGACGTTGCAGGCGGATGTAAAAGATATTAAAGGCGATATTAAAGTACTGTTAAAACAAACTAAATAGGGGCGTTTATGGATACAATTTATCCCGCTAAACTGGCGGAAAATTTTACATTTGACGAGCTTGCTTTTACAAGTCTGGCGCGTTTTAGAAAAACAAACCTAGATTTTGCTATGGAAAACTTGGGCAAGCTAAAGCTTTTAGCCGCTTTCGCGCAGAAAGTAAGAAGTATTTTAAATACTCCTATGATAGTAACTTCCGCGGCAAGATGCCCTGGTTTAAACGCCGCGTTAAACGGCGCGGGGACAAGCCAGCATTTAAAATGTGAGGCCATAGACTTTATTCCCCAAAACATGACTTTAGAAGAGGGGTTTAAAATTATAAGGCAAAGTAACTTGCGTTTTGGCCAACTTATACATGAAAGAGTTAAAGGTAAAGAGTGGCTGCATATAAGCATGGGGCACCCTTTTAGAGAGCACGCTAAGTGCGGCCAGTCTTTTGTTTGGGATAACGGCAAAACTTTGGATTTTTACCAAAACATAGAGGAATAAATATGAACGAATTGCACATATTAACAGAAGCGGCAATAAACGCCGTAACGGTAGTTGGCGCCACGGAAATTATAAAAAGATTTTATAAAGAAATAAGAAATAAAGACCTGCCCGCGCTGCTCAGCCTTTTAAGCGTACTTGCGGCAAGCACAGGCATGTTTTTTATGCCCTTACCGGTAAAAAGCATAATACTTACCTCCGCGTGCGCAATTATAGGCTACAACAAATATCTTAAAAAGATTAATACCGCGCATGACAATATTAAATAATGAAATTCTTTATATCGCGCTTATTATAAGCGTGTGCGCTTTTGCGGCCCTCAAACTTATTTCTTACGGCCGCATAAAAGAACGTGAAGCCCAGGCTAAATATGAGCAAAAAGAAAATGAAAAACTTAAAACTATTGCTGATAAGCATTACAATAACATTAAGCGTTAGCGGTTGCGCATCCGTCAGAGCGCTGCCTAATACCGCTTTATGTGATTATGCCCGCTTTGACCTGCAAGACAGCGGCGTTGCGGCGCTTAACCGCGATAATCTTTTTAATATATGCGTACTCTCGGAATATTGTTACGGCGAAAGTGGTTTGTTGGGCGAAGTCTGCCGGAAAAAATAACTTAAACAAAAGTTTATAATGTTTGATGTTTATCCATAAAAATATACATTTATTTATAGATTTTAGAAAACAAAACAGACACCAAAACAGGCACCGCTCACACGTATTTTTAACTCCCTCTCTCTCCTTTGTGTATTAAACAGCTAATTTATAGTGTTTAAGGGTAGCACGTGTAACGCTAACTTTTTTATATACACTTTATAATTAATATGTTATAAGAATAAAGTATGTAAGCTGTAAATTGTATTATAAAAACCACAAAGGAGATTGTTGATGAGAAAGAACATATGTCTACTAGCTGTTTTCGCATTAATTTGCGGTTGTACTTTTGTAGGTACAAGAAAGGATGTTGGCACATTTGAGCAGGATAAAAAAATTAACACTGGCGAAAGCTTCTACATGATACTTCCCAAAGACGGGCATGAAATAAGCTATTTCAAAGAAAACCGTGTTGAAAGCAAAGGCAGCGGCAAAGAAGCGGCTGATGTATTCTTTAAAAAATTCCACAAAGCTTTTGGCAGCTTGGTTATGAGCGACGAAAATATGTCTGTTACAAAAGGCCTTGAAGAAGCAAAAGCGCGCGGCGATAAATATATGATTACATTTGACGTACATGAATGGAATGACGAGTTTTATATGACCTGCATTCCCCCTAAACAAAATACACTCCAAGCGCAGAAAACAGACTCACTGGACGTATCTATACAGGTTTACGACGTTGCAAGCGGAGACTTACTTAACAAACAGCGTTTGCAAAACAAAGGCTGCCCTACAGTACTTTTGGCATTTATACCAATAGGCACTATGGGCCCCAAAGGCAGGTTTAAAGATTCTCTTAATGATTGGGCAAAAAATATTAAATAAATAGCCGTATTAATTAGCTTTAAAAACCCCGCTTTTGGCGGGGTTTTTAGTTCATTACTTGATATAATGGGGTATGGATAAAAACATCGTATTTGTTTCAGATTTTGACGGCACCATTACAAAAGAAGACTTCTTTAAAATGGTAACCACCCGTCTTTTAACGCCCGCCGCCATGGCCCCATGGGACGAGTACCTTGCGGGGCGTATAACGCATGTTCAGGCGCTTAACGGTATATTCGGGCAAGTGCACCTTACCAAAACGGAACTGGACGATTTTATAGCGCAAATCAGCGTGGACGAATATTTTTATCCCACGGTAGATTTTTGTAAATCACATAATATTCCGCTCTACATTTGCAGCGCAGGGTCCCGTTATTACATAGAGCGCAAAATGGGCGCATACTTAAAAGACAGTGGTATTACTTTGCTTGCCAACGGCGGCTCCTACTCGCAAGACACGGGGCTCAGCCTTATTCCGCCGCCGCCGTCTGACCCTTTTTACAGCGAAAATCTTGGCGTTTCTAAAGAACTGCTTGTACAGCATTTAAAAGAGCGCGGTTACACCGTAATTTACGCGGGCGATGGTAAACCGGATCTGCAGGCTGCCCAAGCGGCTGATGTTGTTTTTGCCAAAGACGCCCTGCTGGCGCTTTGCCGGGAAACAGGTCTTAAGACGGAGAATTTTGACAGTTTTAAAGATATTTTGGGGTATATGGAGGGCATTTATGCGGCTGAATAAAGAAATAAATATTCCGTCCCTTCTTAAAATAGACAGCGGTAAAATACGTAAAATAGGCAAGTATTTGTCAGATAGAAAATTTATTAAAACCGCTTTGTTTTTCAGTGAGGGTATAGAGGCATTGGTGGCGGATAACCTTTACACAGGCTTTAAAGAGTTTGGCATTGAGGTAACGCACAAGGCCGATATCTCTGATATTAACATCGAAAACATTATCCACACCGCTTTTAAAATACCCGCCGGGGTAAACGTGCTTATAGGCATAGGTGGCGGTAAATCGCTTGACTACAGTAAATATTGCGCCCACGTGCTAAAACTGCCGTTTATCAGCGTGCCAACATCGGTATCAAACGACGGCTTTTGCAGCCCTAACGCCTCGCTTATGGTGGATGGTAAACGCCGCAGCGTCAAGTCATCCATGCCTTACGGCGTAGTGGCTGACCTTGACGTTATAGCCGGCGCGCCCGCCGTTACTTTGTACTCGGGCCTTGGCGATATTATTTCTAAAATAACCGCGCTGTGGGACTGGAAGCAGGCTTTCCTAAAACACGGCGAAGACCACAGCGATTTTGCCGCCTTAATATCACGCAACTCTCTTGACGTTTTGTTTAACGAGGGGGGAAAGGATATTAAGTCGTATGAGTTCCAATATAAGTTGGTTAACTCTCTTGTGCTTAGCGGCGTGGCTATGGAGATAGCCGGTTCTTCCCGCCCCGCCAGCGGCAGCGAGCATCTTATTTCCCACGCCTTAGACGCGCTTAGCCCCAGTCCGCACATGCACGGCATTCAGGTGGGCGTGGCGGCGTATTTGTGTTCTATGTTACAGGGCAATAGCACTGATATTATAAGAACTTTTCTTATAAGAACAGGTTTTGCGGATTTTGTTGAGAAAGCGCCGTTTTCTAAGGCGGATTTTATAGCCGCGCTAAAAATGGCGCCCTACGTAAAGGCCAATTATTACACAATACTTTCTGAAGCAGATTCTTTTGACAAAGCCGCCGCCTTTATAGAATCAGACGATTTACTTAAAAAATTTATTAGGTGAGGTTAGCATGAGAATAAAAAATATAGTTTTTGACGTAGGCAATGTGTTTGTAACGTGGGACCCGTACGCTGTATTTCTCAAATACTTTAAAAATAAAGAAGAGATAGACGCGTTTTTTAAAGAAATAAATTTTGAAAAAATGATTCTTGACATGGACAAAGGCGTAACATTCGCCGAGTGCATAGGCGAAGCTGTTGAAAAATTCCCCCAGTACCAAACGCCGCTGCGCGCCTATGACCGTGAGTGGATAGACTCTATCACCGGCGAAGTAGCGGGGACGTATGATATGATGACGGCGCTTGAAGCGGCGGGCTATCAAATATACGGCCTGTCCAACTTTGCCAGAGAAAAATTTGACGTTTGCGCGGCCCAATACCCCTTTGCCAACCACTTTAAAGGGTTGGTGGTATCATCGGACGTAGGTGAAATAAAGCCTGATGAAAAGATTTATAAAATACTTATAGAAAAATATAATATTAAACCCGAAGAATCCGTATTTTTAGATGACCGCGCCGATAATATAGAAACCGCCAAAAAACTGGGTTTTAAAACAGTTCTGTTTACCACGGCCGAGGCGGCGGAAAAAGAACTAAAAAATATGGATGTTATAAAATAAAAAATCCCGCTCAATTGAGCGGGATTTTTTATACTTATTTTAAACTTTTCTTCTTACCGATACCACTCTGCCAAGAACAACCACATCTTTAAGCGGTACGCTTTTTTCAAAGTTGGCTATTTCCATTTTCATTTTACCGTAGTATGGGGCGCACCTGTATATGTAAAGCTCGCCCTCCATCTGCACCAGAAAATATCTGTTTTCGTAAGCTTTTTCTACTTTGCTTACGGCCTGTATTTCCAAAATGTCAGACGCCTCAAAATCAGGCAGTACAGAGTTGTCTCTTATTTCTACGCTGAATTTATGCGGTGCGTTTACATTGTGCGGCAGCGGCACGTTTTCGGTATCTAAAAATATTACTTCGCCTTTTTTAAGCAGCGCTGTTTGCGGATATTCCTGCAACGCGGGCGGGTACGGGCTGCCGGAGTCACGAATCTCATTTAAGTTTTTAAACCTGTTTAGCGGAAACACGTCGTCAAAATCTTCGTAAAAATATTTGTAATCTTTACCAAGGGCTTTGGCCAGTTCCTCTAAATTTTTTGTAGAGGGGTTAAACCTGCCTATCTCCCAACGCGCTATGGCGGCCCTGTCTTGGCCTATAATATCGGCCAGTTGCTGTTGCGTAAGGTTAAGTTCCTTTCTGGCTTTAAGAATTTTTTTACCTATATTCATTTTATTACCCACCGTTTAGGCGGCAGAAATCACATATTGACAAAGTGTTATGCTTGTGTTACACTTATATCATATTAGTGCAATGAAGCAGCGCTATCTCATCCAATAAGCTGTTTCTCTGCCGCACTGATGTAAAAGTAGCAGGAGGTTTGTAAGCGGGCAAAAATTTTTGCCTGCCATTCCTTACCCCCCAAACCGTATAGTGCCATCCACCACGATAATCGCTATACGGTTTTATTATAGCAAATCTTAGGGTTTATATAAGGTGAACAGGAGTTTGGGTGTTGAAAAGCAAAAAATATTTACCGCCGCCCGTTACGGAAGGCGTCTGTTATAAGGTGTGGCATAAAAGGGTTTCCCGTGTAACTTCTACGCGTGATATGTTAAGACAACTTGAAATATGTGACTGTAACGTGGGGGAATTTTTTATTAAAACCGCGGCAAAATATTTAAAAAATAAAAAATATTTTTAAAGATATTGTAATATAATTAGTGCATTTTAATTTTATTTAATTATAAAAAATATGAGTTACCGTCATAACTTTAAATATAGCGCGCAAGGGTTTATAATTTCAGCGTTAATACTGTGCAGTACATTTGTATACGGGGTTTGCGTAGAGCAAACGCCCGGCAATTTTGTTTGTGACGGCGCGGGTAGCGCCGGCCCGTTAAGCGGGGCAACGCTTGATAAAAACTTAAGCGGGCAGCTTGAGCTTAACGGCAGTAATAGCTTTGATACAGAAGTTAATATAAACGGCGGTACTTTGTATTTAGACGGCGCCGCCGCTCTTGGCGGTGCATTTATTTTAAATGTGGAAAGCGGCGCAGAGTTTAAGGCCGACGGTGAGCACAGCCTGTCTAATGATGTCAACACAGACGGCGGTACCTTTACTGTTGAAAGCGGCACTCTTACTTTGGGCGGCGTAATAGGCGGCGACGGCGATTTTATTAAAGACGGAGCGGGTATATTGCACGTTACCGGCCGCTTTGAAAACGCTGGCACAGTTACCGTAAACGCCGGCACTCTGCAGGGCGACAGTGAATCTTTTACCAAAAACATAATCAACAATGCCAACGTCACCTTTATGCAGGAATCTGACGGTACTTTTTTAGCCGCTATATACGGCGGCGGCAATGTGGATAAAAAGGGCGCGGGTACGCTTACCTTGGCGGGGCAGCAGTATTTTACAGGCAATTTTAATTTGCTTGAGGGCGCTATAAAGGGCACGTCCGTCAGTATAAATAAAGACATCATTACATCTCTTAATACCGCTGTTATATTTGACCAGCGTAATGGCGCGGGGGAATACGGTAACATAATTTCCGGCGGCGGGGCGCTTGTTAAAGAGGGGCTGGACAGTCTTAAACTTACGGGTGTTAACACTTACTCGGGCGGCACATATATACGCGACGCGGCGGGTATTATTATAAACTCAGACGCCGCGCTTGGCGCGGCAGGCTCAAATATTTTTTTAGAAAGCGGGGCTTTGTCACTGGAAGATAACAGCGCAACTTCCGCCAGAGATTTTATTTTAAGCACGGTGAGTAACGCGCCCAATTATATAAATGTCGCTGATAATTTGACCTATACAATAAACGGCGTTATAAGCGGAACATCTTTTGTTAAAAAGGGGCTTGGCACGCTTATTTTGGGCGGTGTTAACACGCACAGCGGCGGCACGCAAGTGGCGGAGGGCACGCTTAGTGTTTCTTCACAAAATTCTCTTGGCGGCGGCCTGTTGGCGGTGACGGATGATGGTGTTTTTAATCCGCTTAATTCAATGGCGCTGGATTTAAATGTTTACGTACGTGATAACGGCGCTTTTGATATTAACTCAGGCGATACTCTAACCGTTAACGGCATAGTGGCGGGTGAGGGGGCGGTGATAAAGACGGGCCAGGGCACGCTGGTTTTAACAGAAACAAATTTATATGAAAACGGCGTAGATGTACGCGCGGGCACGCTGGAGGGGAATACGAGTTCTATTGTAGGCGACGCAATTTTAAGCGGCGGCGCGTTAACCTTCGCTCAGGATTTTGATGGCGTTTACAGCGGTGATATTACGGGTGCTGCGGGCACTGTTATTAATAAAACAGGCGTTGGCCTTGTGGAGTTTACGGGGACAAATAATTTTGATGTTTTTAATATTTTGGCGGGCAACGCGCTGGGCGCAAACTTAAACGGCAATATTAATGTGGGCGGCGGCGCCGCGCTTATGCTGGCCGGGGACAGCGGCGGTACGGTAAACAACAGCGGCAAATTATATTTTGATTTAACGTCTGACATTAACTACACGGGCTCCATAAACGCCGCAAGCGGTAGTACTATTGTGCTGGAGGCGGCACAGGGGGCGCAAGGTAAAGTTTTAATTAAAGACGACGGCAGCACTACGCAGGGCAATTTAAATTTAGCCGCGGGCTCAACCTTAGAAATTATAACCGCGGATACCTTTCTTACCGGGGAGCGGCTGGAGCTTATATCATATGAGGGCGCTCTTACCGGCGTGTTTGACGGTGTAACGGTAGCCGGCGGCGCCAGGGTTAACGCCGCGCTTGACTACAGCATGCCCGGCAGCGTGCATGTGCTGCTTTCAAGAATGCTGTCTGACTACAGTTCTGTAAGCGGGCTTAAGCGTAACCAGCGTGCGCTTGCGCACGCAATAGATAGCGGGTCAGCAGTGCCGAATGCGGACTTTGATTTGGTTTTAAACACGTTAGACGCGCTGCCGTCAGCCGCGCGTAGCGCGGCCCTCACCCGGCTTGGCGGCTTTATCTACGCCAATATCCCGGGTATAAACTCTTTTAACATGCTAAAGGAAAACGTCTATCAGCGTTTTGAGGGGGTAAAAGATAGTGAGCAAACCTCCCGCGGCATATGGGCGCAGGCCACTGGCACTTACCGTGATACTAAAGCAAATGATTATTCTGAAGAACTTTACAATTTTTCAGGCGGTTTTGCCCTGGGGTTAGACAAATATTACGCCGATAATTTTAAAGCGGGTCTTGCCGCCTCTTACACCCGCCATGACCTTAAACATAACAAGACAGAAAATTTAGACGGCGACGAATACCAGCTTGGCGTTTACGCGCTTGCCGCTCTTGGCGCGGCGGATATAAAGACAATGCTTTCCACAGGTTACAGAACAAGCATGGTTAAACGTAATATAAACTTTTTGGGCAGAACGGCCCGCGCGAGGGCAAGGTCATTTAACATAAATTTAGACACGCGGGCCTCTGTAAAAATATTAGAACTAAACGGCTTTGAGCTGCGCCCGTTTGCCGCCGTAACAGGTACGTTTGAATCCAGAAACTCCTTTGAAGAGGAGGGGGCAAACAGCGCGAATATCAAATTTAACGGTGACAATATTTTTTATGCCGCCGCCCGCGCGGGCGCGGGTGTGCAAAAAAATGCCCGCACTTACTCTTATTACGCGGATTTTAATATTTCCCAAAACATAAATAACCCGGACATGAAGTTAAGCATATATTCACAAGATTTTACGGTAAAACCCGCCGAGGAAAAGTTGTCTTACGGCGTTAAAGTGGGCGGTGTTAAAAAGTTTAATGACTACGCGCATTTATACGCGGGCGCGGGGCGGACATAAACAGCGTATACAAAAACTTATTTTTTAATATAGGCGTACGTTCTTATTGGTAATTACATGAAAAGATTATTAACACTTTTAACTTTTATATTTTGCGCGGCCATGGTTATGGCTGCGCCGCCGTCGGATTTGGGTTCCCGTTTACAGCGCCGCTTAGAGCAAGACAGCGCTGATATGTTTAGAGAGCGCGAAATGCAGCGCAGCGAACGCTCTTTAAACGCCACGCAAAATATTCAGCCTGAACAAGCGGCTTTAAATGAGGAAGACGGCGGCGCCTGCCTGGACATTAGCGAGGTAGCCCTAACAGGCGTAACTAAATTAAACATAAAAAAAGTGGAAAGCTTTTTGCCGGACCCGGCGTCCTGCATTACCAAAACCGTTTTACAAAACACACAAATTAATATACAAAACGCCTACACCGCCAAGGGCTACATCGGCGCGAGGGTGTATTTTGATTTTACGTCAATCGCCGCTAAAAAATTGGTAATTGTAGCGGCTGAGGGTACGCTGGAGGATATAGTTTTGCTTAACCCGGCGGGCAATCCGCGCAGCGGTTTCGGCGCGAAGTTAGAGGAAGCTACCGCTTTCCCTTTCACCACAGGCCGCCCTCTTCAGTTGCGTGATATTGAACAAGGCCTTGAGCAAATTAATAAACTCAGCTCCAACAACGCAACTATGGAAATGCGCCCCGGCAAAACAGAAGGCGGCAGCATAGTAGTGGTAAAAGATAATACCGGCCCCCGTCACACGCTTGGCGTTTCATATGACAACAGCGGCAGTGAGTCCACGGGTAAATACCGCATGGGCGCCAGCCTGTCGCGCGACAATTTACTGCGCCTTAACGAAAATATTTACCTTAACGCCAACTCAACGGTTTGGAATGACGACGGCAAACGCTATTCCCGCGCGTTAGCGGCCAGCGTAAGCGTACCGTTTGGTTATTGGAGTATTAACAATAATTTCAGTTACTCAAAATATCTTACTACTACGGAAGGCGCGGTGACTTCGTTTGAGTCAGAGGGTACGTCGGCCAGTAACGCTTTTGGCGTGGAACGTGTAGTTTTACGAGGACAGAACTATAAGGCCGCGCTTGGTGCGCAGCTTAGCGTAAAGCAAAACAAAAATTATATAGAGGGCGTTTATCTTGGCACCTCCAGCCGTACGCTTGCCATAGGCAGTCTGTATATGACAGGGACTTATTATTCGGGAATAGGCTCATTTTTCTCAAAGTTATCGGTTAACAGAGGGCTGGACATTTTTGGCGTAAAAAAAGATGATGATAAATCAAACGGCGTGCCCCGTGCGCAGTTTACCGATATTTCTTTATACGCTAATTACTCCAAAGGTTTTGGCATATTTAACTACACCGCCAGTGTTGACAGTCAGTACAGTTTTGACGACCTTTACTCGTCAGAGCAAATGATAATAGGCGGCGAATCCTCCGTGCGCGGCTTTAAGGAAAACAACGGCTACGGTGAGCACGGCGTAGTTGTACGCCAGGACGTGCGCGTGCCGCTCAGTGCTCTTACAGGCCACGGCCAAAACCAGTATTTAAACAATTTTATAGATGACATTTTTTTAAGCGTATTCGCTGATTACGGCTACGTAAAGCCCAAAACCTACGGCCCAAGCACAAGTTTGGCGGGCGCGGGCGCAAAAATGGCGTATTACGGCAAATACCTTAACGGCGGGGTAACATACGCCCGCGCCGTTCACCGCCCCAGCCATATTGAGAGTGAGGGCAACGTTTTTTATTTTAACATCGCGCTTAATATATTGTTTTAGAGAGAGAAAATATGAACATAACTAAAAAAATATTGGCAGTAATTTTATCTTTACTTTTAAACGCGGGGCCGCTGTGCGCGCAGCTTGTGTTGCCGGACGGCAGTACGGTGATGTCTTTTAACAAAAGCTCGGCTAATGACACACCTGTCATTAATATTGCCGCGCCTAATAGTAAAGGGTTGTCCCATAATAAATTTAAAGAGTATAACGTTGACCAGCGTAACCTTATTTTAAATAACTCTAAGGCGGACGCGGCGTCTAAAATAGGCGGCGACGTGCTGGGCAACCCCAACCTGGTAAAAGCGGGTAAAGAAGCGCAGATAATTTTGAATGAAGTCACGGGTGCGAACAAAACCAACCTTAACGGTTATACCGAGGTTCTGGGGGCCCCGGCGGAGCTTATTATAGCTAACCCCAACGGCATAAGCGTGGCCGGGGCCGGGTTTATTAATACGCCTATGGTAAGTTTGGTTACGGGCAACTCTATTTTAAATAAAGGCAATTTGGCAGGGTTTAATATGAGTCAGATGGGCCGCATAGATATTAGTGGGCTGGCCACGCAAAACCACGCTAATTTGGGCTTGGAGGCCGACGGAGTGCCGCTGTACTTGGCTTCACGCTATATTAACACGGCGGGTGATGTTTATGCTTCTTCAATAAACCTGCTTGCGGGTAATGATAAATTTGATTATGTTACAAAAGAAATTTCTTCCACCGCTTCCGCCGACCCAAAAGAATTTGCCGTAGACGCCGGCAACCTTGGCGGTATGTATGCGGGCAGGATAAATATTGTAGGAACGGAAGACGGGTTTGGCGTGCGTACACACAGCAAACTGGTGTCTGACCTTGGCGATATTAATATAAACTCCGCAGGCGGGGTAGAGTTTAGCGGCGTAAGTTCTGGCACGGCGTTTAACGTGGCGGCTAAAGGTGACGTGCTTGGCAGCGCAAGCGGTGCGGCGGGCAACGTAACCATAAGCGGCGCGAGCTTGGAGTTAGACGGGCTTGAGGGCGCAGGTGACATTAATTTAACCGCGCTTGAAAATATTTCCGCGCAAAACATTTACGCAGGGCAAAATGTAAACGTTAACGCAAGCGGCGGCGTAAACGGGGCTTTTTACGCCAAGACAGACATCAACTTATCCGCCGCCGCCCTAGCTGTTGACACACTGCAAGCCGGGCGTGACATAACCTTAAATTCCGCCGCTATAACGCATACAGGCACAGCGGCAGCGGGGCGCGATATTAATATAACGGCGGGTAATTTAGACGTGCAGTCAGGCGCGTTAAAAGCGCAAAACGCGCTTAACGCAACTGCCGACACTCTTACAAATTCAGGCGAGTTGGCGGGCGCGGCTGTTGATATTAACGGCGGTGTGATTAGCAACAACGGCAATATTTTATCTTCAGGCGGCTTGAGTTTGGCTGGCGGCAGTATAAACAACAGCGGCAAAATGTACGGCGGGGAAGCCCTTTCCTTGCAGGGCGGCGATATTGTTAATGAGGGGGAAATATCCTCACTTGGTAATGTTGTAATAAATGCTGGCACGCTGGATAACCACGCTCTTATACTTTCCAACAGTGATTTAACCGTGACAGGCGGCACAATTAATAATTTTGCTGACGGTGAAATAAGCGCGTTTGGCAACCTTTTACTAAAACCCGTTACACTTAATAACAGCGGGCTTATGCTGGCAAATGATTCACTTTTTATAGAGGGTGGCGATATTAATAATAACGAGGGCGGCTCAATATTTGGCAATAATTTGCTGAGCATAAAGACAGACGGCGGCATAACCAACACACTAGGCAGTATCTACGGCATGAACGGTATTTTGATAGCGGGCCTAAGCAACGCCCGCAGCGGCGATTTAAACAACATCGGCGGCCTGATAGAAAGCAGAGGCAGCATAAATATATCAGCGGATAATATAAATAATGTAAGTATAGATAACTGCGACCCGGCGACTGAAGTTTGTTACGTAAAAGATGGGCGTGGTATCGATGATAGTTTGGTAGTAGACGGCAAATGGCACCGTATGAAACGTGAATATATTGATACTTATGATACCAGCGGCTGGTATGCTTTACACCAAGGCAAAATACTTGCGGGTAAAGATATTTTTATAAATACTGGCGATTTGCTAAACCAAAGCAGTGTGTTAAGCGCTGGGGAAAAGCTAAATATAAGTGCGGTTAATTTGTTTAATAAACGGTCGTCATTTGTTACTACAGCGCTAAGAGATGTTTTGGAAGTTGTATGGGATTGGGGGTGGGCTTTTAAAAAAGAAGGAGGTATTTCTAAAAAAAGTCCAGTAGATGCATATGAAGCTAAATATGGCCCAACGCCAGTAATTGAAATGTTAGATCTTTTTGCATTTGTTTTAGCAGAACTTGCAGAAGGAAGAACTTTTCATAATAGTGATATTAAAGGTCGCGTTGCAGAAGCTGAAGTAACAATATTCTCCAGTGGCGTGGCCGTTCTCTCAGGCGCGGAAGTTAATATTAACGCGGAAAACACAGTGTTAAACGATGATTTTTCAGAAGAAGGCCTAAACCTGCCGCCTATGTACGTACCCCAACTTTCCGACGTTAACCAGGCTTTAAAGGACGGCATAGGCGCGCCGGAAGGGTTAGACTTTACCTACAACGGCCTATTTAAAGAATCCGCCCCGGGCGGCGACTACCTTTACACAAGCACCAACAGGTTTATTAACCCGGAGGACTACGTGGGCGCAAACTATTTGCTAGATAAAATTATGCAAATCATCGCCGCCAACCCGCCCGCCGTCACGCCAGAGCCGCAACCGGAACCTGAAGTCCCCGGCTTTAACCCCGTTACAGATATCCACCACACAACTGTGGACAAAACCGCCAGTAAATTACTTGGCGACAGCTTTTTTGAGCAAAACCTTATTATGGACGCAATCTTGCGCCTGACAGGGACACGTTACCTGTACGACGGTGTCTCCAGCGTTAATGACCAAATGAGCCGCCTTTATGACAACGCGCTGGGCGCGTACCTTGACCACGGCCTTACAATCGGCCAACCGCTGAGCGAGGCGCAGCAGGCCGCGCTTACAGACAATATTATTTGGTATGTTGAGCAGGTGGTTAACGGGCAAACTGTGCTTGTGCCTACGCTTTATTTAGCCGCCGGTACGGCGGCAAACCTGCTGGCTGGCAGTGACAGTACCATAAAAGGCGACAGCATAAATATTAACGCAGGCACCATTATAAACAGCGGCCTTATAACGGGCACAGATATTGTGATGACTGCGGACGGCGATATTAAAAATATCAGCGGCCTTATAACCGCGGAAAACTCCACAGGTATCACAGCCGGCGGCAGTATTATTAATGAAACCAAAAAGAACACGCTCAGCCGCGACGCCGGCGGCGTTAAAACGCAGTATGATTACCTTGGCCCCACGGCGGGCATAACCAGCGGCGGCACACTTAATTTAAGCGCCGGGCAGGACATTATAAATACATCAGCCTATATCGGTGCGGAGGGGGATATTGGCCTAAACGCCGGGGGTGATATTACCGTTGGGGCGCACGCGCTAACCGAGGGTATTTGGAAAAAGAATTACGAAAAGTCGTCCGAGACGCATATAGGCAGCCTTATAGAGGGCGGCAGCGATATTAATATAACGGCTGGCAACGCGTTTACGCTTGCGGGCAGTACGTTGGCGGCGGATAATAATATTACCGTGGACGCGGAAGATATTAATATAGTTAGCAACGTTGACTCTACGCATTATTATAAATACGAAAAAACCAAAAAAAGTTTTGGCCGCAGTAAAATAAAAGAGGACAGGTTAGACACCAGCACGCACGTTGGCTCCAACATGCTAGCGGGCGGTGATATGACGTTAAACGCCGCCAATGACATTACCGTTTTGGCCAGCGCATTAGCCACAGGCGCGGGCACCATGACGCTGGACGCGGCCAATAATATCAACATACTTGCGGGCGTAAATGAGGAAGCCAGCCTGACGCGGCGCGAAAAAACGGGCTTTTTGGGCTTGTCAGCCAGCAAAGATATAGTGTATGATAATGTAAAGACACTAGACGCCGCCAGCGCCTTCAGCGGCGACAACATAGTAATGAAAAGCGGCGCCGACACAACAATTTTTGCAAGCGACGTAGGCGCCCAGGGCGACGGACAAATAGAAACCGGCGGCAACTTTAATTTACTGGCGGGCAAAGAGAGCCAGTACCACTACGAATACCACATGAAACGCTCTTTTGACCTTATAGACTCCATTGGTGACATTGCCGGGGACATGCTTAAAGGCAGCGTGCTTACTATGTTTGGCGGGCCTTTGTTGGCGGCGGCATCAGTTTTTGACGAAACCAAGGACAAAGCTAAAGACGCTTACGATACGGGCCGTTATGAAATGTTCAATATGGATTTTGGCAGTCAAAAGGAAAGCACGCACGAATCTTATAGTGAAAACGTAGTCGGCTCCACCTTAACCTTTGGCGGCAAGGCGGACATCAACGCCAAAGGCGACGTAAATATAGGTGCCGGCAGCATTGTGGCGGAGCAGGTGGACATAACCGCCAACGATATTAATATTTTTGATGTACAGGCCAATAGTTACGAAAACCACTCCGAGTCTAAGGCTGAACTAAACTTAAGCGGCGGTGTAAACGTGCCTGGGTACAGCCTGATAAATTCGGTAAAAGACGTGTACAATAAGGGCGATAAAATAGCGGGCAACGTAGATGATATCCACGCCGCCAACTCTGACCCTGCGCAGCAGGATAAAGAGCAGGGGTACATCGGGCTGGGTATTAACGGGTTAGACTTTGCCAACAGCTACGCCGGGTTGGGCAAAAACTTAGCAGAGTTCAACAAGGCAAACGCCGCAGCAGGCGGCGCGGCAAACAACTTGCAAAGCCAGTTATCCGTCTACGGGCGCATAGATATGGACGTGCAGGAGTCGTCCCACAGTTCGTCGTCCAGCGTAAGCGTAGGCAGTATGATAGAGGGGGCGGGCAACATAAATTTAACCTCTGCCAAAGATATAAACCAGGCAGGTAGCGGCGTAGTAAGTTACGGCGGGGACATAGCGTATAACGCAGGCGGCGACGTCAATCTGACAGCCGGGGAAAATTATCACTCAGGCAGTTCTAGTAATGCCAACTACCACGCTTCAATACAGGGCAACATCAACCCGCTGTTACCGCAGGACTGGAGCGTAGAGGCAGCGTACAGCCAACAGCGTGACACGTCGGACAACAGCACGCACAGTTACACCAACAGCGGCGTATACGCGGGCGAGGGCAACGTAAGCATAAACACGGGTGACTTGTTGGTAAAAGGCGGCAACATTTACGGCGAAACAGTAGACATCACCGCCGAAAACGTAACAATAGAAAGCCTGCAAAACACAGGCTACAACGCCGAGAGGAGCGAGGGCTTTGACTTAAGCGCAAGCGTAGGCAGCACAGGCATAGGCGTGGGCGGCAGCTACAACTACAGCAAGACAGACGCAAGCAGCCGTTGGGTAGACGAACAGAGCAGCATCTTAAGTGCAGAGGACATGGCGGTAAACGTGGCAAACAACACACAACTCACAGGCGGCATACTGGGCAGTGAGAGCGGTGATATGCAGCTAAACACCGGCAGCCTGGCGTACGCCAATATCTATGACGACAGCGTAAGCGACAGTTTGGGCTACGGCTTCGGCTTTAACGCGGGCGCTAAGACGCCCGGCGAAATCCACCCGGACAGCGTAACGGGCAGCATAAAGCTCTCCGGAGAAGAAAAACAACAAGTAACCAAAGCCACAATAGGCGATGGCGAAATCACAATCAACAGCGAAGCCGCCCAAGAAGAAGCCCTAGAGGGCCTAAACCGTGACTTAGACAACACACAAGCAATCACCAAAGACGTAATAACAGGCGGCCTAGATGCAGAGATAACAATAGACAAGGAATGGATAACCGACTTCAAAGGCCAACTGGACAACATAGAAGCAGTAGGAACAGAAAGCTATAAAGTTGTCAAAGACTTTGCTGTAGCAACAGCGGAAGTTATATCAAAAGGCTATGAAAAATTAACCTCTAATGAAAAGGATTCTCTTGATAAGTTAAAAAACGGTGAAGCTGTAAATCCGCAAGACGTAGAAAATGCATTAAATAAAATGGATGACAATGAAAAGTTTGCTTTTGCAGCAGACATGGCTGCCGAGCAAGTGGCGGATGATATATTTAACAGTTTGCTTGGAGATAACAATGACTTGTCTTTAATGTTTGCAGATGGGAATAATTCTGAGGCCGAAGTAGAAAAAATAAGAAAAGAACAAGAGCAAATATTTAACGATGCCTATAAGGAATATTTAAAAGCAAATCCTAACACAAGCAAAACTGACTTTTTTAATATGCAGCTGGAGACATTTGGGAACGACGCTATAAGAATAAATGAAGTTTTGGATAGAGACGCTGTTATATCACAAATGTTGAAAAACTCTGATAATTTAAGTATAGCAGATAAAAATAAGTTGTTAGCGGAAAAACGCGCTCTTGCTGTGGAATATAACAACTTGTTACCAAGTGTGCTTGAACTTCAAAAATATATGGGCGTGATGCCTGGCCTTAGAGATGATTTTTCAAGTGAAGCTATTAAAGCTTTTTCTGGAATGGGGCAAAATCAAAAATATTTAACTGCTATGTTACAATGGTCGTCTTATAATTCTGCGGGTAAGGTTATATCGCTTGCAGAAATAAATAAAATAATTGATGATAAAACTTTTATAAGTAAAGATGATCAAGGTAAACTAAAAGGTGCGATTATGGGTTTTGACAGTGTTACGGGTGGTATACTCGTAGATCAAAAAACATTATCAGACTCAAGTTTTGACAAAGCAGTAGAGGCTCTTATACATGAGAAATTGCATAAAATGTTGTTGGAATGGGTTAGTAGACCGGACATTCAACAGGGGCACGAAAATGACAACAGTTTTAAGGTGTTACAGGCAAGCCTTGAAGCCGGAAGATTAGATAAAGTAAGAGATGGGGTATACAAATATCTTGCTGCTGAGCATATGGTTAGAACAGCTACAGAAAAAGTTAAATCAAATCTAACTGTAACAAAGCCTAAGAAATAAGGGAGGTGTTATGAAAAAAATAATTTTTATTTTATTAATTTTTCCTTTGCTTATATCTTGTAATACTTCTAATAGAAAGGAAATAAAAAAAGAAGTTTATTTGTTATTGCTTAAAGTTCAAAATAGAAATAATAGATTCTTGAGTATAAGCGGCGAAAAACTGTATTACCAATTTAGTATAAATTATGCGGGACATTTGATTCTTACTAAAGATAATGAAATTATTTTTAAAGGACCAGATAAGAAAGAAATTAATAGGATTATTGAGAAACAAATAGATAATGAAGTTGGAGAGCTTGTAGAAGTAAAAAATTTAACTAAAAAAGAATTAGAAATTTATTCTAGTAGACATAAAGATTTGCTTTGTTATGATCCACCGCTTGAGGGAAATTGTATTTATAATGAACCTTACAAACCTGGTACAGAAAAATTTGCGGATCACGTGTGGAATCAAATAGTTGTTAAAGGTCCATTTGGTGGTTTTTGGGAATACATTGAAATCGACCCAAAAATCGGTAGAAAACTAGCAAAAAAAGGTGTTGCCGAAATAGACCCTGCCGACTATAAAAAACTATACAAATATATTAAATGGAAACCTGAAGACAGTGTATATTATGTAGATCAAAACGCCACAGAATGCCTATACAAAAAAGGCACAAGAATGAGACGCTTGCCGGGAGCAAATATAAGTGAACTCCAATGGGGCGACCCATATCCCGTGGAAATTGAACAAAAAGAAGCTCCGCCATGTAATTTTAAATAAAAGTTATAAAAACGCAGTATGATTACCTTGGCCCCACGGCGGGTATAACCAGCGGCGGCACGCTTAATCTAAGCGCCGGGCAAGATATTGTCAACACGTCGGCATACATAGGTGCGGATGGGGATATCAGCCTAAACGCCGGGGGCGACATTACCGTGGGCGCACATGCGCTTACCGAGGGTATTTGGAAAAAGAATTACGAAAAATCGTCGGAAACGCACATAGGCAGCTTGATTGAGGGAGGCAGCGATATTAATATAGCTGCAGGTAACGCCTTCACGCTTGCGGGCAGCACACTGGCGGCGGATAATAATATTACCGTTGACGCTAACGATATAAACATACTTAGCAACGTTGACTCTACACATTATTATAAATACGAGAAAACCAAAAAAAGTTTTGGCCGCAGCAAAATAAAAGAGGACAGGTTAGACACCAGCACGCATGTGGGCTCCAACATGCTAGCGGGCGGGGATATGACGTTAAACGCCGCCAATGACATTACCGTTTTGGCCAGCGCCTTAGCCACAGGTACAGGCACCATGACGCTGGACGCCGCCAACAACATCAACATACTTGCGGGGGTAAATGAGGAGGCCAGCCTTACCCGCCGCGAGAAGACGGGCTTTTTGGGCTTGTCAGCAAGCAAAGATATAGTGTATGATAATGTAAAGACACTAGAAGCCGCCAGCGCGTTCAGCGGCGACAACATAGTAATGAAGAGCGGCGCCGACACAACAATTTTTGCAAGCGACGTAGGCGCCCAAGGCGACGGAAATATAGAGACAGGCGGTAATTTTAACCTACTTGCCGGCAAAGAGAGCGAGTACCACTACGAATACCACATGAAAAGAAGTTTCGATTTGGTGGACACGTTGGTGGACGTATACAAAGAAGTAAACTCTTTAACAAATGTAATAGACAAGGCCAAAGACGCTGCGGACAGCGGCCGTTATGAAGTGTTTAACGTAAGTCTGGGTAAAGAAACCGAAGACACTCTTGAAAGTTATAACGAAACCGCGCGTGCCGCCACATTAAATTTTGGCGGTAATTTGGATATTAACGCCGCAGGCGACGCAACAATAAAAGGCAGTGAAATTTTAGTTGAAGGCGCCACAAATATAGAGGCGGAAAACATCAACATCCTGGCGCAGGAGTTAGAGTCCTGGAATAAAGAAACACATACACAAAAGGACCTTTCCATAAGCGCGGGCATAAGCAACTCTTATGTAAACACAGGTTTAGCGGCAAAAGAAGTTTACGACGCGGGCAAAGCGGTGGAAGACGCGCGGGAAGCGTTAGAAAAAGCGAAAGAAAACCCGCGTATAACAGATTACAGCGACTATGAAACCAACCTTGCCATAGCCACCGCTAACCTGGCCATTACGGTAAAAGCCGGCTATAACGCGGCCAAAGACATGGTAGGCAGCGCGGTAAACAGCCTGGGCACGGGTATGCAAGCGGACGTAGGGTTGGAAGCGTCGGTATCCACGCAAAAAAGCGAGGCCACGGCGGAGTCAAACTACGGCAGCACGATATACGGCGTGGGCGACATAAACTTAACATCACGCGCTGACATATCGCAAAAAGGCAGCGCGGTAATAGGCGAAAATGACGTCACATACAACGCAGGTAAAGATATAACAATAGAAGCCAGCGCGGACACATACAACGAGCGCGGCAGCCACGAGAGCTACACAGCGGGGGTAGGCATGAACACAGGCGGGGGCATCAGCCTAAATTACGGCCAACAAAAAGGCAATAATACGTCCACAAGCGTAACGTATAACAACAGCACAACGTTAGCGGGCGGCACGCTGGAACTGACCAGCGGGGGTGACACCACGTTAAGCGGCGCCAACGCGCACGGCGCGGACGTTGTTGTAAACACCGGCGGCACACTCACTGTTGAATCCCTCCAGGACGAACATCACTCCAACAACAGCAGCACAGGCTTTAACGCAGGCATAAGCTTCACCGGCGCCAGCGAGAAACAAGTGCCCACAAGTAAAACAGGCGAGACCGTCACCCAACACACCAAAGCCGGTCAAACCATAAGCGGCGGTTACAACCAAAGCAGCGGCTACCAAGACAGCGCGTGGGTAAACAACCAAACGGGCATCACCGGCAGCCAAAGCGTAGAAGTAACAGCCGACGCCATCAACATAGTAGGCGGATTGGACGCAAAAATATAATACCTGAAAAATAAGATAAAATTATCTTATGAAAAAATCTTATTGGTTTATGTTTTATAACGGGAGTGTCGCGCTGGTTAAGCGCGGCGGCGGGTATTATGTGCCGCTGGCGTCACGCGCCCCGCTTACGCCGCCCAAGTCCTCTATCGTTATAAGCACAGGCCAGCTTAATGGGGTAGACTGCAAGGCTTTTGCGTTTTCCTCCCAGCCACATCCCAAGCCCACTCTTCCGCGCGGCTATGAACTGGTGGATTTACGCGCCTCGCACCAACTACTTACAGCAAAAGAATTTTGGGCCGCCGGCAAAGCTTTTCAATTCACCCACTGGGATACCAACAGCCGCTACTGCCCCGCCTGCGGCGTGGCCACCACACGCGTAAGCGTTAACGCAAAACAATGCCCCACATGCAAACAGGAAATTTACCCCCGCATTAACCCTGTTGTAATGGTGCTTGTGCGCAAAGGCAGCCGCATACTTATGGTAAGGGGCAAAAATTTTAGAAGGAAGTTTTACGGCCTTGTAGCCGGTTTTGTAGAAGCGGGGGAAACCTTAGAAGAGTGCGCTCACCGTGAGGTAATGGAGGAAACTAATATAAAAATAAAAAACTTACGCTACATTACCAGCCAGCCGTGGCCGTTCCCCAGCAACTTAATAATAGGTTTTTTTGCCGACTACGCGGGCGGCAAATTACGCGTGGATACTAATGAGCTTGAGACGGCGGACTTTTTTGATATCAACAACCTGCCGCCGTTGCCTTCCAAAATCAGCCTGGCGCGTAAATTGGTGCAAACTTGGCTAAAAGAACAAAAAGAGTTATAATAAATTATACGCTTATCTGACTAACAGAGTAACCTTACTTGATTGAATTTCTAAACATCGGATAGTTGCCATATTTATATGTGGCGGCTTTTTTTTGCGGGAAAATACAAGGAGGTTTACTTTGTGAACAATAGACTTTTAAACATCTCAATACTTTCAATATCCATGATTACAGTTATGGCCAGCGCGGCAATATCGCCGGCTTTAGCCAATATCGCCGCCGCTTTTCCAGACGCAAGCATAAACACAATAAAAACAGTTTTAACACTGCCGTCGCTTTTTATAATCCCCTTTAGCCTGATATCAGGTATGCTTGTGGCCAGGTACGGTAACAAAAAAGTACTTTATACCGGAATAATTATCTATATCATTGGCGGCGTGGGGCCGGTGATGGCAAACACGCTTGGGCAGCTTTTGTTTTACCGCGCGGTGCTTGGCTGCGGCTGCGGGCTGATAGTGCCGGTATCGCAAAGTTTAATAGCTTTAAATTATACAGGCGAGACGCGCGCCAGGATGACCGGCTACAGCGCCGCCGCCTCTTATCTTATGGGGGTGATAGCGTCGTTTACTGTCGCGCCTGTGTCTGGTATTAACTGGCATTACGGCTTTTTTATTTATTTGATAGCTGTAGTTGTTTTGGTTTTAAATATAATAGCACTACCATCTGACGCGCCCTTGCAAAATACAGCTAAGCATAAAGCTAAAATTTCTAAACCCGTTTGGTTTTTAATAGCGGGCATGTTCTTGCTCAATGTGGCTTTTTATGCGGTGCCGGCCAACGTAGCTTTATTTATGCGTGAGAGGGGGATAGGCGGCGCGGGCAGTGCGGGTTACGTAATATCGGCGTTTATGTTGGCTGGGTTGGCTGGCGGGCTTAGTTTGGTTTTTATACGCAAGGTATTTCAAAAATATACGGCAACATTTGGCACGGGCGTTATGGCGGCGGGGTATGCGGTGCTTTCTTTCTCGTCAAATTTAACTATGGTTAGTTGCGGGGCGGCAATGGTGGGGTTTAGTTTTGCTGTTTTATTCCCGTTGATACTCAGCAAAATTAACAATAAATGCGGCAAAACTACAGTTGTGTTCGCGCTGTCCTTGGCGGGGTGCGCACAGTTTTTAGGGCAGTTTACCTCGCCGTATATATTGCATTTACTTAAGAGTGTTTACGGCAAGTATTATTTGCATTATGATTTTATTATTTTATTTTTTGTTTTAAGCGCGGCGTTTATTTTGTTATTTATTTCTAAAAGGAGCAAGAGGTTTTATAAAGCGTTGTACCCCGCGGACCCCGTAGTTATGCAAGATGTATAATAAAAAGCCCCGCCTGGCGGCGGGGCTTAAAAATATTTTTACCAGGCGCCATTTACATGATATTCTACGCCGGACATTTTACACGCATCTTCCGGTTTGTTTGACTCCGGGGCGGAACAGTAAACTTTACTTGTATTGTAGTCAAACCATATTACATAACTTTCATTAACATCACTTTTTATGCGCCTGGCTTCGGGGCCGCCTATTACGGGGCAATTAAATATTTGATAATTAAAATACTTTGAAGTTGCCTCATATTCCACGGCAAGCTGCCTCATGGTTGGGCGCAGGCTGCTGTGCCAGTTGCACGGTACTACATTTGGTTTTAGGCCCTTTTCCATCGCCCATATTTTCATTGCGCGGCCCATGCCGGCCACGGCTATAACAGCCTCAGATGCTCTGGCGCGTTCCACAGATTTTGTGTATTGCGGCAACGCTATACCGGCAAGTATGCCTATGATTAAAACAACTACTAACATTTCTATAAGTGTAAAACCTTTTGTTAAGCTGCGGCATGATTGTAAATTATTCATAAAATCTCCTTTCAGTAAATAGTATACATAAAATAGTACGTATTTTTAATATTGATTTACGTATGATTTTTGCTATACTCAAGGTATGAAGCTGACAACTAAACAAAAAAACGATCTTGTTAAAAAGGCTATAGAAGCAAGGCAGTCTTCTTACTCGCCTTATTCCAAATATCCCGTTGGCGCGGCAATACTGGCCGGCAGCGGCAAAATATATATGGGTACTAATATAGAAAACGCTTCCTACGGTCTTACCGTCTGCGCGGAAAGAACCGCTATATTTAAAGCAATATCAGAAGGCGAGAAAAAAATAAAAGCAATCGCCATATACGCCGGTAAAAAAACAGCCGGGGCGGCAGGTTCGCCTTGCGGCGCGTGCAGGCAGGTAATGGCAGAGTTTTTGGACGCTTCCTCGCCGCTGCTTTTAGTTAAAAAAGATTTAAAAGGCAAGACTGTTGTTACAGAACATACGCTGGAAGATTTTTTCCCATTACCCTTCAGCCCCAAAGACCTTTAAGTTTTACTTCTGCCCAAAACCCCGCTTTTCAGCGGGGTTTTATTTTTCTTGACAGGTTAAATAGTAAATGGTATTGTTTCTATGTGTAGAAACACAGGGAGAATACGCATGACACAAAAAACTAACAAAACACAAATTGGCGCGCTTGAAGATTTTGCCGCGTCTCTTCTAAAACTTAAAACAGAAAAAGAAATTACTACTTTTCTAAAAGAAATTCTTACCCCTAATGAACTTAAAACTCTCTCCCTTCGTTGGCGTCTTTTACAAATGCTTGATGAGGGCTACACTCAAAGAGGTATAGCCAAAGAACTCAGCGTCAGCCTTTGTAAAATTACGCGCGGCGCAAAACTTTTAAACAAACAATCTACAACCAAAAAAATTTTGAAATAAGAGGAACTTTATGATATTAACATTAATAGCGGATAAAGACGGATTTTATGGCTCTTACGGCGGCATTTTTGTGCCCGAACCTTTAAAAAAACCATTGGCGGACGTCGCGGCCTACTTTGCAGACGCCGCCAAATCAAAAGACTTTCAGCAGGAACTTTATTACTACTACAAAAACTATGTCGGCCGCCCTTCGCCTTTGTATTTCGCGCAAAACATATCCGGCCGCGGCGCTAAAATATTTTTAAAAAGAGAAGACCTTAACCACACCGGCGCTCACAAAATAAACCACTGCCTGGGTGAGGTTCTGCTGGCTAAAAAAATGAATAAAAAACGTGTAATAGCCGAAACAGGCGCCGGGCAGCACGGTATAGCGCTTGCAACAGCGGCCGCGCTGTTGGGCATAAAATGCAGTATATACATGGGCGCTAAAGATATAAAAAAGGAATACCCCAACGTGCTTAAAATGAAGCTGCTAGGCGCGGAAGTAGTGTCTGTGGATAAGGGCGGCAAAGGCCTTAAAGACGCCGTAGACGCCGCTTTTGAGGATTATCTGGCAGACCCCAAAAATACGATGTACGCCATAGGCTCGGTTGTTGGGCCGCACCCTTTTCCGTCAATAGTTTCATATTTTCAAAGCGTAGTTGGTACGGAGGCCAGAGAGCAGATTTTGGAACAAACAGGCCGCCTGCCCGACAATGTTGTGGCGTGTGTTGGAGGCGGGTCAAACTCAATAGGAATGTTTTCAGGCTTTTTACAGGATGATAAAGTAAAACTTATCGGCGTGGAACCAGGCGGCATGGGTATAAAAACCGGCAAGCACGCCGCCCCCTTGGCGGCGGGCAAACCGGGCGTATTGCACGGTTTTAACTGCTACTATATACAAGACACCAAAGGCCGCCCCGGCAAAACACATTCTGTTGCCAGCGGGTTGGATTACCCCGGCGTTGGGCCGTTACACTGCCTGCTTAAAGACAGCGGGTTGGCGCAGTATGTTTCTGTTACCGATAGAGAGGCGCTGGACGCGTTTTTTACCCTTTCAAGGCGTGAGGGCATTATACCCGCATTGGAAAGCGCCCACGCAGTTGCCTACGCCATAAAACTGGCTAAAAAACTTACGGCGGATAAAACTATTTTAGTTAATCTGTCTGGCCGCGGCGACAAAGACCTGGACTATGTGCTTAGCAAGTATGGCAAAGAGCACGGTATAAAGATATAATGTCTATATAGCAGCCCAGGGGGAGAAAAATGAATAATTTTGAATTTTACAGTCCTACAAGAATTATTTTTGGCAAAGGCACGGAAAAAGAAATAGGCGGCCGCATTGCCAAGTACTCGTCTAAAGTTTTACTGCACTACGGCGGCGGCAGCATTAAAAAAAGCGGCCTTTACGATGCTGTGGTAAAATCACTTAAAGAAGCTAAAGTAGATTTTGTAGAGCTTGGCGGCGTACAGCCCAATCCCAGGTTGTCTTTAGTACATAAAGGCATAGAACTTTGCAGGCGTGAAGGTGTGGAATTTATTTTAGCCGTTGGCGGCGGCAGCGTTATTGACAGCGCCAAAGCCATTGCGCTTGGCGTAGATTATGAGGGCGACGTGTGGGATTTTTACCTTAGAAAGGCCGTGCCGCAAGCAGCCTTGCCCGTAGCCACAATTTTAACTATCCCCGCCGCCGGTAGCGAAAGCAGCCAAAGCACAGTTATCACTAACGAAGAAACTTCTATGAAAATAGGCCTGGGCACGCATCTTGTGCGCCCTGTGTTCAGCATTTTAAACCCGGAGTTTTGTTTTACCCTGCCTAAAGAGCAGGTTGGCAACGGCGTGTGCGACATGATGGCCCATATTTTTGAAAGATATTTTACCAATACAAAACATACAGAATTGTCTGATAAACTTTGCGAGGGCGCGCTTAAAGCCATTATAAACAATGCCCCTAAAGTAGTTAAAAATATTAAAGACTACGACGCCTGGGCGGAAATTATGTGGGCGGGCAACCTGGCGCATAACAGCCTGTTTGGCATGGGCAGAGAAGAGGACTGGGCGTCGCACGGTATAGAGCACGCCATAAGCGCTGTGCATGATATAGCGCACGGGGCAGGCCTGAGCATAGTTTTTCCGGCGTGGATGAAGTATGTTTATAAACATAACCCCGCCATATTCGCGCAGTTTGCCGTCAATGTCTGGGGTGTTACGGATGCGCTTAGAGATACTGAGGCCGTGGCCCTAAAAGGTATTGAAATGACGGAAACGTTTTTTAAATCAATAGGCCTGCCAGTCAGGCTTTCTGAAGTAAATGTAGGTGAAAAAGATTTTGAAGTTATGGCGTCTAAAGCTACATCATTCGGCCCGCTCGGCAGCTTTGTAAAACTATCTAAAGAAGACGTGAAAGAGATTTACCGCCTGGCTTTATAAAAACGTTATACACTATGACGGGTAGGACCAAAGACCCAGACGCGCGTAGGTCTTTTGGCCCTGGCGCACCGCCGGAAATAACGTTAAAATAAAACTAAGACAAAACACATTACGGAGATTACAATGAAAAAATTATTATTTTCTGCACTATGTTTGGCGGTATTCGCACTTTCAGCTTCGGCGCAGAGTTTTAAAATAGATATTGATGATAAAGAAGTTAAAAAGGTTATGGCAGATCTTAAGAGTTTTACTTTATCTAATGCCGGCGGCGCTTCAACCGCGGCTTTAGCGGCCTATATTAAAGAAGCCGAGGCTGTTAACAACGCTTTTTACGACCTTATGGCTTACAGCGATCTTCAAAAGGTTGTGGCTAATTATGATATTTATGTTGATGCGTTTAACGCTCTTTGTGAATCGGAAAACAGTTCAAAAATTGTGGCGGAGGATTTTGCTTTTAATACAGTTTCCACCAAATTTATAGCCGCGCATGAACAAATACTTACAACAGTTACCCCGGCGCTTCAAAAAGAACTTGGCATAGCTGTAACAAACATAGAGGCGCAGCAGGCCGCCCAGCAGGAAATGCTTGTTAAATATTACGCCATGGCAAATACATACGCCAAAAAAATTCTTGAACCGCTTAAAGCTTATGAAGCTATTATAAAAGATTCCACCCACCAGACAATGATGAAAAACCTTATTGCCGATTTTACCAGCTTAGCGTCGTCAACGGATTATGAAGAAGTTAACGCTTTGATAACAAAAACCAATAAATCAATAGAAGTTATATTCTCGGCTGAGTTTACCAGCAAATCTATTCTAACCCCGTCTGATATTGCGACGTATAATAATGTTGTTACGGTGTTTAATAAAGCCAGCGAGGAGTTTGACGCTGCGCTTAACACTTTAAAATAACAAAAATTTTTTAAGCCCCGCTCAATTGAGCGGGGCTTTTTTATACGAAATTACGTCATAGAGGTAATTTGGACCTAGAACGAAAATAGGTCTTTAGACCCTGGTATCAAATAAAAATATCTTATAATTTATATATAAGAACAAAAAGTTCTTAACGGGGTAAGTAAATTAAATTAAGAGGGTATATGATTAAAAAAATAGTATTAACAATGTTAACAGTATGCTTTATGTGCACCGCCTTCGCGGTGGCGCAGAGTTCTGCTGGGGTAGCAAAAACTCCGCTTACTGATGACATAAAAGAAGTATTAAAGAAGTATCCTTACGCTGAAATGGACGTTAACAGCGCTAAGCATCAGGTGCAGTATTCTACAAATTCAAAAGCGGTTAAGTCCGCCCAGGCGCAGATGGTTATAAAGCTGGAAGATTTGCGCTTAAGCGTGGAACGTATGATAAAGACCGCTTATTATGATGATTTTCTTAACGCGTATACTGACGTTATAAAAAATTATAATTCTTTTATAGACGACAGCAACTTTGAATTTGTTTACGCCGATAACATTGTAGCCGGTAATTATGTAAAACGCACGCTTGAAAAAACAATCGCGATGGTGGATGATATTTACACTGTATTGGAAGTTCATGTAGCCGCAAATAATAAAAATAACGCGGCCTATATTAACATCTTGCACAGATACGCCATGAAGGCTGAAAATATTTTGAGCAACTATTCAATTACTATAAGCGCAGAACCTAAACTTTATTCTTATAATACCGAATGTATAAATATTTTAAGAAAAATCAAAGCGACGGCTGACAGGCTGGAGGCGGATAAACTGCTAATATCTTTTAACAGTCTTTTGGGCAAGCTTATAAACGGCACCGAGTCAACAGACCTGCAGTTATACAGCATATCTTACAGGGTTTCTCTTACAAACATGGTTAACGCAATAGCGGCCGCGCAAGAAGAGTTTGGTAACGAAATTGACGCGCTGCAAAATGAAAATATGCAATAAAATTGTTTAAAATTTAAACAAATCCCCCGGGCTGCCCCGCCGGGGGATTTTTTACTTTGTAAAAAATAGATTTTGAATTTTGCTTCGCAAAAACGACTTTCAAAATCACTCTAATTAATACGGCCGTCCGGTTGGGCGGCCTTTTTTACTTTGTAAAAAATAGATTTTGACTATTTTGACTTCGTCAAAATTACAACGTGTCAAAATCATTCTAATTAATACGGCCGTGCGGTTGCGCGGCCTGACCTACGCGCACTTACGTGTGCTTCTGTAAAGATTGCGCGGATGAAAAGCTTAAAAAAACAGAAGTTTTTTGCCGTTCCCTCATCCGGAGGCGTGAGGGTCCCAAGCAATTATTGCGCGTTAGCGCACATAGGCGCTGTTGTGTACGTGTGCGGCGCCAATAAGTTTTGTTAAGGTTTTACGTCTGAAAGGGGGAAGTCTTGCCAGCCTGTTTTGTCAAAGTGCCACCATTCCGTGCGGGTGTAGGTAAAGCCGGCATCCGTCATAATTTTCTTAAGCAGTTCTCTGTTTACTCTTGCCTCAACGTCCAGCTCCTCTCCCTCATAGTCCATATGGGCAAGGGGGGAGAATGTGTCAAAATCCGTTGGCATAGGCAGTATTTCCCCATTCATGTACGCAAGCCCCAGGTCTACCGCCATACCCCTGCTGTGGCGTGAGCCTTTTTTAGGCATGGCAACGTAACTTGGGTTGGGGTAGGCCTCCCAAAGCTTTCTATGATAAGACTGTGGGCGGTAACAATCGTAAATGATAAATGTCAGCGGTTGCGGCTGTTTTTGCGCGGTATTATAGGCCTCTAGCAGCGCGTTAGCGGCGTTTTTACGTAAATAGCAGGTGTCTGTGGGGTAAATAACTTTACCGGTAAAATTGGTGTCTTTTGCGTAACGCATATCAAAAAAGAATTTATCGTACGGCGGGTTGTGCATATTAACAAAGCCCTCCGCCGCCATTTCCTCATTAAGCGGGTGGAGAGTAGCTTCCTCTTTTTTATCTTCCTCAATTGTGGGCGGTACAAATTCAATTGTTGTGACGGGGGGAGAAAGATCTTCATCCGTAGGCGGGTCATCATCCCCTCTTAGTAAAAGGAGTACTGGTATTAATAACACTAAAAATAATAGGATGTGATGCGCTGTTTTCTTCATGGTTACAGTATATAAAAAAGCCCCGCGTTTGCGGGGCTAAAATTACTGCTGTGTGTATTCCGCCGGTATTGGCGCCGCAATCTCGTTAGGGCCAAAACCCATCAGTACAGACAAATCTTCCGCAAATACCAGCGCCAGTATAACAAACAGCGCTATTATAAGGCCTATAATATGTTTTCTGTCTATTTTTTGCATTATCTTACCCCGTTCATCCATTGTTTAATTTTACCTGATAACGCCCATAATATTAAGGCGCTTGCTATAGACGTAATAGCCGGTATCGAGAACAATTTAACAAGCGCGCCCTCCGCGTAGTTGCCGGCCACAAAACCGCCCAGTATACCGCCGAAGAATTCGCCGGTAAACCAAATACCCATAAATATAGAAACATATTTAGCGGGCGAAAGTTTGCTTATCATAGAAAGTCCGACGGGGGAAAGGCATAACTCGCCAAAAACGTGCATAAGATACAGCGCAATAAGCCACAGCATGCTTACCGCCGCGCCGCTGGTTTGGTAAACGTAAGCGGCGCAGGTAATTATTATGTAACCAACGCCCAGTAAACCAAGGCCCCAGGCAAATTTGGCGGGGGTGGAAAGTTCGTTTTTACCCATTTTACGCCAGAGCATGGCAAATAAGGGGGCTAAAAGCACCACAAATAACGCGGGTATCGACTGAAAATAACTGGCGGGCATTTCCCACCCAAATATAACTCTATCGGTAGACCTTTGCGCGAATAGTGTGAGGGAGGACCCTGCCTGTTCGTAAAATGCCCAGAAGAATATTGAGAAGAAAACGAATATAAATATAGCGCCGATTCTTTGTTTTTCCTCTTTGGTAAGCGGTTTTTGCTCTGCTTTTGTTTTTTTGCGGGCGGCCATGGCGGGGCGTTTGCCCAGGTCGCCAAGGTAATTATGCTGTACAAATAAAAACCATAATAAGCTCAAAGTCATACCTACGGCCGCCGCTAAAAAGCCGTATTTAAAAGCTATTTTTTCTCCTAAAGAACCGCAGATAATGGGCGCCAAAAACGCGCCCACGTTAATGCCCATATAGAATATGGTAAACCCGGCGTCGCGCCTGGGGTCGTCCGGGGTGTACATTTCCCCCACTATCGACGATATATTAGGTTTAAAAAACCCGTTTCCCACTATTATAAAAGCAAGCCCCAGGGCAAGCGCTATTTGCGGCGGTATAAAGCCGTAAGATGCAAGGGTAAGCTGACCGGTTATCATACATAAAGCGCCTATGATTATGGCGGTTCTTTTACCAAGGAATCTGTCCGCCATAAAGCCGCCAAATATAGGTGTAAGGTAGACAAGCGCTACAAATAGTCCAAATATTCTGCCGGCGGTTTTATCGGTAAAGCTAAGTATGGCGCTGGTCATAAACAACATAAGAAGCGCACGCATACCGTAGAAGTTAAAACGTTCCCCCATTTCTACAGCCGAGAGCATGTAAAGCTGTTTAGGTTGGGAGGTTTTGTTGTCATTCATAAGTCACCTGTTAATTAATAATTGTTACTTAAGTATTATATGAAATTGGCATAGTTGGCAGCGGGATGTTAGGTTAGCAAACAAAATGGATTGCGTTATTTTGATTTTAGGGGTATTGGTATACCCCATTTTTATTTTTGAAAATGGGGGTTTTGGTAAATTTTGATGAGTTTTGTAAAAAATTGAGTTTTGGGGTGGATTGTGGCAAATTAGTATTTTATAGTTTTGGTTTGGGGGGTACCTAGATATCCCCCAAATCAAAATAACGCATTCTTAAAAAATGGATACTTAAGCAGAGTGGGGGAGAATATGGGGAAAATAGTATTTTTTAAAAATAGTATCAATTTTGCAAAATCGCAAATTTGTCCCTAAAATTGCATTTTTGAAATTGGCGCCATAAAATGATGTTTTATGAATCATGAAAATCTAACAATGTTTATCAAATAAATAGTTTGTAAAAATATGATTTGATGCTTAGATTTTCAAATTCCTTTTCTGCCAGTTAAAAAAATCTAAAATATCTATTAGAATAAATATTTTTTTACTTATTAAATAAATGAAAATAAAAAAATTATAATATTGATTATAGGTAAAAGAAAGCTCTTAGAATCGTATATAAAAAGCAACATAATAAAAATTATCGTTAGTTAATACTGTCTGACAAATAACTCCCCCAACCCAAATATGTGTACTAAATTTTGTATTTTTCAAATTTTGAGATTTGCGTTATTTTGATTTTAGGGATATTGGGGTACCAGACAAAGTGATTTTTAGTCCCCTTGAAATTATATTTCAAAATTGGGGGCGATTTTGAAAAAGGGGAAAGGAATGGATAAAAATTGCTTTTTGAGGGTTTGGGATGGTTTGAAAAGAGGGCTTTTAGTATATTAAAAAATTGAATGAATGCCTGCCTGGAAAAGCTTGTACGCTGTTGCTTGGGGCCAAAAAATCATTTGTTCTAATATGAAAAAGCTTTTTAGCTTTCCCCAAAGTCTAAATTTTAAAAATTACTCCCGCCGCATCATTTCTCATTCCTAAAATATTTATATTAAGCTGCTTAAAAAAATTTAAACTTTCCCCTCCCCCTTTATAAAAATTTTTATAAATACTATAATTATTCATTACAATTATTGATAGTAACCGGAGGGGTTTATGGCTAAAGCGGCACTTTTTATAATAGACGGTTTTGAAGAAACCGAGGCCGTGGTAACGGCGGACCTTTTAAGACGCGCCAATGTGGACCTTAAAATAGTTTCACTTAACGAGGACGTGGACGTAGAGGGCGCTGTAAACGGTAAGCATGGCATTACGGTGCTTGCCGACGAGGTTTTTGAAAATATTATTTATGAAGATTTTGACATGCTTATTATACCGGGCGGCACTACTAAATATATGGAGCACGACGGTTTGGTAGGATTAGTTGGCAAATATCATAAAGAGGGTAAAAAGCTTGCCGCTATCTGTGCCGCCCCCGCCGTATTTGGCAAAGCCAAAATATTAGACGGCTATAGGGCTACTATTTACCCCGACATGGAAGAGTACCTGGGCCAAGGCGCCATACATTCTACCGATGATGTTGTGACCGACCGCAATATTACCACGTCGCGCGGCCCGGCGACGGCCATGAAGTTTGGCCTGTGTCTTGTAGAAATATTGCAAGGACCTGAAGTAGCCGCTAATGTGGCCAAGCATTTTCTTTTGTAATTGTTGTATAAATGAGAGGATTATTATGAAAAAATTTCAATCGCGTTTTTGTATAAAGACGGAAGGTTTTACATTGATTGAATTACTTGTAGTTGTATTAATAATAGGTATATTGGCCGCTGTCGCATTACCGCAATACACAAAAGCGGTTGAAAAGACGCGCCTGACAGAAGCTATAACCTTTTTGCGTTCCGGGGCTGATGCTATAGAACGTTACGAACTTGCTAACGGCGCCCCCCCATCGTTATTTAGTGATTTAGATATAGATATGCCCGGCGTAGATAAAGGTATAGCCTCCGGTGTTTACAGCCATAGAGATTTATCTAAACACTGGTACGCTTATTTGTATGATAAAGGTTTGACATTGTATAGAAAAAAAGACAACCAGTATATAAAAATAGTGTACCGCACCTCCGCCGCGCCGTATCTTAAAAAGACTATGGTTTGCACCTCTTCCACGGCACAGGGGAAAGCGCTTTGCAAGTCTATCAGTTCTGAACCGGAGAATGAACAAAAGGAGTGCGGTTTTGGCACCGCCAGCCCGTGTTATATAATTGCCAGATTTTAACCGGTTAGACAATATTTTAATTGCACGACTTATAACCATCCCCCATATTTGGCGGATGGTTTTTAGATATCTTGTCCAAGGGTAAAAAATATGTATAATTAGTTAAGTTATTATGGAGGGATTATGAAGAAAACCTTAGTACTTATATTACTGGCGTCATTTTTAACGGCGTGCGCCGCTTTTAACACGCAAAAAACTGTTTACACCGGGTCACACGCTGACCAACTGGGCGCGGCTATAGCCGCCGGAGATTTGAAGCAAGTTAAAAAACTTGTTACCAAAAGTAATGTTAATGACCCTATTACAGACAAAGGCCTTACCGCTTTGTATATAGCAACATATTCTAACCAACCCGCTATTGTGGAATATCTTATTCAACACGGGGCTGACGTTAATTTTATCTCCCCATCTGGCGAGTTTACGCCTATTTCCACCGCCGCTTTACTTAAAAACTTAAATATGGTTAAGCTGCTTGTGTTACATGGCGCGGATGTTAACCTTGGCGCGCCTATAATTGCCGCTTGTGTGGGCGATACTGATTCCCCCCAAATTATAGAATACCTTTTAGATAACCACGCTGACGTAAACGTAAGAGGGTACGAGGACACCACCGCCCTTATCACCGCCGCCAGCTGGCAAAACCTTAACAGCGTTAAGCTTTTGGTGGAAAACGGCGCTAAGGTAAATGTGACAGACCGTGACGGCCTTACCCCGCTGGCCATGGCTGTTATTGGCAAAGGTAAAAAAACGCAAAATACCTTAGACGTTATTACCTATTTGCTTGACCACAGGTCATCTGTGCTGATAGCGGATAAAACCCTTGGCAAAAATATTTCTATTACAGATTGGTACGACGTTAACAAGTACCAAGGCGCCCAAAAAGATATTGTTATAAAAATAACCGCCCTGCTTAAAGAGCGCCAGGCGCAGGAAAACGCTATACTAAAGAACCTTAACCATAACCAACGCGCCAACCTTAAAGCCGCGTTAGATAAAATAGACGCTGACAAAAAAGGAAAATAGTTTTTTAAGCAAAAAGGCCGCCCGGCCGGGCGGCCGTGTTAATAAGTTAAATTTTGACATGTTGTAGTTTTGATGAAATCAAAACAGGCAAAATTTATTTTTTACAAAGTAAAAAATACCCGCAGTGAAAACTGTGGGTGTTTTTTGTGTAAAAAGCCGTTCCCTCAGCCGTTAGGCGTGAGGGTCCCAAGCAATTGTGCGTGTTGACGCACATAGATGTTGTCGCGAAGCACTAACATTTTGGCTACGCCGGCGTATATTTTTGTGTATAATTTATTATCTGATTGAGGAGAGTTAACATGAAAAAAACTTTAGTTATAGCTTTATCTTTATTTTTATGTTTTAGCGTAACCGCCTGTAAAAAGAAAGAGGATACGCAAGCCAAACAAAAAATGGGATATCAAAAATCCTCCTGGAAGGATCAGCATCCGCTGTTTATAGCGTTACACTCTAACGATATGGACGCCGTTAAACAACTGGTTGATAAAACCAATGTGAATGAGCGCATTCTAAACCCTGAAACCGGCAGAGCGTTTCTCTCTCCTTTAACCGCCGCTATTACAACAGGTAACGCTGACGCTGTAAAATATTTTATTTCACAAGGCGCCGCTATAAGTGCCATCGACGGGGAATACTTTACCCCCCTTTCACTGGCTGCGATAAAAGGTAATTTTGAAATAGTAAAAATACTGGGCGACGCCAAGGCTAACGCTAAAGAAGGCTATCCCCTTATAGACGCTGTAGCGGGTGAGAGGCCTGATAATGTGGAAATAACTAAATATCTTATCTCTATAGGCGCGCCCGTTAACGGGCGTGAGGATATGGGTAATACCGCCCTGAATATGGCGGTAAGCTGGGGTAAGCTGGGCTCCGTAAAGGCGTTGGTAGCCGCCGGGGCTGACGTAAACTCTTATGTTGTTTTTGACGGCAGTGTTGAGGGCTTGTCTTTAAAAGGCAGTACCCCGCTTTCAAGCGCGTTAGATTTTATTGGCGCCCGCCCTTCCTATGATATGGTTAAGTTTCTTGTAGATAACGGCGCCAGCGTGGTGCTTGCCAATGAAAAATCTTTACCGGAATTTCCTTTTTACATAGATGAAGATAGGGCGGAAAATGAGCAGGAAAAAGAAGAATTTGGCAAAATAAACGCCTTATTAAAAAGAGAAATTGCGGTTGGTAAAAAAGTTAAACCTGCGCAAGACGCCTGGTTTAACTCAAACCCCGTATATAAGGCTATACTTGACGGCAATCTTGAACAGGTTAAAAAACTTATTAATAAGAAAAACGTTAATAACTCCGCCGCCAATACCGCGGCGGGCACACGTGTAAACCCGCTTATTTTCGCAGTGGCCCACGGGCAGCGTGAGATAGCGGCTTGGCTTATCAGCCAGGGCGCAAACGTTAATTTTGACACAGGCAAAAACACGCCGCTCTCAATTGCCGCCGCCGGTAATAAGCTGCAAATGGTTGTTTTGCTTGTCAGTAACAAAGCGGATGTTAATAAATATACCCCCCTGGCAAAGGCGGTACAAAGAAATAACTATTCTATAGCGGCGCACCTTTTAGAACACGGGGCAGACGTAAACATTGAGGATGAGAACGTTTATTCCCCCCTTATGCTGGCGGTAAATTCATGGGGCTGTGACCTTGATTTAGTTGAGCTGCTTGTAAAAAACGGGGCGGCGGTAAACGCCTACCGTCAAGATGCTTATGGCAACATAAGGTTTAACTCCGGTATGACGCCGCTGGGTTTGGCCGTAAAGCACTGCGCCATACAGGACGACGGCTACGATATTATCAAGTACTTGGTAGACAACGGCGCGGACGCTTTGTTCGCGGCCGAGGTTTCGCAGGAGCAGGTGCCGCTCTCTAAAGTTATGTCCCCTAAAATGTACGGTGATAAGAAATTTAAAAAGAACATAAAGAAAGTTAACAAGTATTTAGAGTTAGTGGAAAATGCTCAAACCTGGAATTTGCAGCAGTAAAAAAGCCCCGCGCTTTGCGCGGGGCTTTTTTATCCCCCAAATCTTTGAGTTATTTTTGACTTTTCCATTGCTGACATACACTCAGTCGCTGCGCTCACTCGCACACAGTATGCCAACAATGGAAAAGTCAAAACTAATCTCAAATCTTCGGGGCCCCTTTATTCTCTTTTTCTAATTTTAATATAAACAAATAAGCATTCCCGCCATACGGCGGGGATGCTTATTATAGTTCTATATTTTTGCCAACTGTGTTTCTAAAAAGTTTTCCGGCAGGTTATATATTTTTGACGCGCTTTCTATCTCTGTGTTTAGCACGCCGCCCAGCTCTTTACAGGACTGTTCCCCCTCGGTTGTTCTTGCTATACAGAGAGCGTCTTTACCGTTATAGTCAAAGTCTATAAAAAACATTTCCGGTTTATTAGTTGTTGTCTTATAAAACGCCGCAACGCTGTTATTATTAAACATGTACATATAGCTGTTGTCTAAGTGTAAACGTGTATTGGGACCTATACGTTGCACAGTATTTTTCTGCGGAAATTCCAAATCAATTTCGTTTGCGTCTGTGGTATATTTACCGTGCTGCAGGTAGTAGCGCTGTTGTGAGTTAATTATCTCCTTAATCACCGGATAAGATGTTAAATAAATATTTTTACCGCTGACAGGTGTGGTAAGCTGCGTTATAGCTTGTTTTACCATACCCCCCTCTCCCATTATAGCTGTTTGCATAGCTTGCGGGTCTTCTATAATATCTTCAAAGGTAAAATTACTTTCAAAACCTTGCGCGGGTATAGCGGTGTTATGCTCTTTTGCTTTTTGCTCGGCTTTAGCTTTTTTTACATTGGCCAGTTCACGCTCAACGCGGGCTTTTTCGTGCGTTCTGCGGTTAACTTCTTTGTTAATGGCAAATACCAGCAGCCCCACCGCAAGTAAAAGCGCTAAAGGATAAATAATAAAAAGAGTATTTTTCATTTAAGTAAACCCTCCCCGTAAAATATCTTTTTTATTCTATCATAAAATACGTGTAATATTACAAATAAAAGTTGTACAATGTGGGTGAAGTTTGTTTATGTGATTTAAATTAATAAATCGGAGGCAAGCTATGTGGTATGGAATTAGCGGTCTGCATTTGTATGAACAATACGCTCTGTTTGGGGTGGTTGGCATTGCAATAGCGGGCCTTTTTTATGCCTTGTTTTTAAAAAAACAGGTTATGGCCCACCCTATGGGCGAGGCCAAAATGCAAGAAGTTTGGGGTGCTATAAGAGAGGGCGCAAACGCGTACCTTAATAAACAGTTTAAGGCTATCATCCCCCTTATTATTGTACTGACAATATGTTTATTTTTGTCAGTATACGTGGTTCCCGTAACGGCGGAGGCTATGGCGCGCTTTGAGGGTTACTCACCTGAAAAGATTAAGCTTATTATAGCTTTTGGCCGCGCGGGGTCATTTATTTTGGGATCGCTGTTTTCACTTATGGTAGGCCAAATTGGCATGCGCATAGCGGTAGACGCTAACGTGCGCGTGGCCGACGCTTCACGCCGCAGCTTTGGCGAGGCTCTTAAAATAGCTTACCGCGCCGGTACAGTTACAGGTATGTTGACTGACGGCCTGGGCCTGTTGGGCGGTACGGCTATTTTTATCGTATTCGGCATTGCCGCGCCTGACGCGCTGTTAGGCTTTGGTTTTGGCGGTACGCTGGTGGCGTTGTTTATGAGGGTAGGCGGCGGTATTTACACCAAAGCGGCCGACGTAGGGGCCGACCTTGTTGGTAAAGTAGAAGCCGGCATACCTGAGGACGACCCGCGCAACCCCGCCGTTGTGGCCGACCTGGTTGGCGACAACGTTGGCGACTGCGCCGGTATGGCCGCGGATATTTTTGAATCCTATGAAGTCACAATAGTGTCGGGCCTTATTTTAGGCCTTGCTTTGTGGCATATTACAGGGCATTTTGAGTGGATAGTATTCCCGCTCATTGTGCGCGGTATAGGCGTGCTGTGCTCTATCATAGGCACATACGTTGTGCGCGACCACGGCGGCGCGGGCGACGCTATGAAATCTATTTTCAGAGGTTATTTTACCTCCGCGGTAATTTCTATAACGCTGTTTGCTATACTGGCGTACTTCTATATGGACACCGTGCCCGGCGGGTGGATGCGCCCATGGGCGGCCGTGTCAATAGGCGTGCTGCTTGCCATGGCAATTGACAGGATTACAGAACACTTTACAGGCACCAAAGGTAAACCGGTGCTTGAGGTAAAAAAATCTACCAACACAGGCCCCGCTACCACAATACTAAGCGGTTTTGCCGTGGGCTTAGAGTCTTCCGTATGGTCAGTACTGATAATTGCTTTAACAATATTCTCGTCAATATTACTGTTTGGCTCAATAGACGGCCTGAGCGGGGCGGATAAATTTAACTTTATCCTCTATGGCGTAGCAATGACGGGCGTAGGCATGTTGACCTTAACGGGTAACAACGTGGCTATGGACTCCTTCGGCCCCATTGCCGACAATGCCAACGGCATAGGCGAAATGGCCTGGCATGATAGAAACGACGAAGAAACCAAAAAAGCCCGCCAGATTATGGCAGACTTAGACGGCGTAGGTAACACTACTAAGGCTATTACCAAAGGCGTGGCCATAGGCTCCGCCGTTATAGCCGCTGTGTCGCTGTTTGGCTCCTACATGGTTGACGTCAGCAATGTGCAAATTGTGCTTAACAACGCCTGGGCAGCCACCGGGGCAGACAAAGTGCTGCCGCTGCTTAAAGACGTTGGTATAGTGGTGTCTAACCCGTTAGTATTTGTGGGTATGCTTATAGGCGGCGCTGTGCCGTGGTTGTTTTCATCATTCGCTATTAACGCCGTCAGCCGCGCGGCCGCGCTTATTGTGCATGAGGTAAGACGCCAGTTCGGCCTGGGTATTTTAGACGGTAAAGCTAAACCGGACTACGACAAGGTTGTGCGCATTTCCACAACCGCCGCGCAAAAAGAGCTTATTAACCTGGCGCTGTTAGGTATAGTTTCACCTATAGTGGTGGGCCTTGCGCTTGGCGTAGAGGCCTTAGGCGGCTTTTTGGCGGGTATTATAGTATCGGGCCAGCTGCTTGCCGTGTTTATGTCTAATGCCGGCGGCGCGTGGGATAACGCTAAAAAGCTTATTGAGGACGAACCCTCAGACCCCGCTAACAACACAGGCAAAGGCTCTGAACGCCATAAAGCCAGCGTTGTGGGCGATACTGTGGGCGACCCGCTTAAAGATACGGCGGGCCCGGCGCTTAACCCTATGATTAAAGTGGTTAACCTGGTTGCCGTTATAGTGGCGCCCGTTATAGTGAGCTATAATAACGACTACACCAAGCTTGGCGCGATGGGCTGGTGTGTGGTGATATTCTTGCTGGCGGTATTAAGCTGGGCGTGTTTTAGAAGTAAAAAAACACTTGATTAAGATATATGGAGTAAGCCCCGCAGCTTTAGCTGCGGGGCTTTTTTACTTCGTAAAAAAGATTTTGAATATTTTGACTTTGTCAAAATAACAGCTTTCAAAATCATCTTATTAATACGGCCGTCCGGTTGGGCGGCCTTTATATTTTTTATTCCTTATTCCACGGCTTACTAGCTTCCAATTTTGGCGGCTTTTGAATTTTTTCCGGCCTCACCGTACGCTCCGCTTTTAAGTACTTGTTCGCCTAAAAAAAGCGGAAACCCCACTCAAACTCCTGTGAAAATTTTCTTCTACAACGGCACTGATAACAACGAAGTGGAATACAGCTTAACTGCACTTATGATTTCCTCTCCCTCTTAGGGGATAGCGTAGCATGCATATATCCGGTATGCTGAGGAAGTTTTTCTGCGTTGTTTGCCGCGTAGCGGCTGCAGAAAAGCAGGTGAGGGTGATTTTTTATTAATTTTATAACGGCATATATTTGTGCAAATTACCCTCACCCTGCTCGCATAGGCTCACTTCCTTCTCCCCTAAAAGGGAGAGGGATATTTTTTATATCAATTTTTCCGCCAGGACGAACGCGCGGGCGAAGCCTTCGTCGGAAACTTTGTAGGCGCGGTTTCTTTTGGTGCCCTCAAACGCCAAGGTCCCCTGCTTTACTTCTACCGCTGTAAGACGGTCCAAGCGGTCCGCCCCCTCCATAAAGCCCGATAACTTCATTGACTTTGCCAGCTTTAGTGCTGGATAGGCGCTTTCTTTAAGCAGAACTTTTGCGCCCGCTACAATTATTAAAGCGGCCAGAGAGGGGCTTAAAAGCTTAAATTTGCGTCTTATTATCACCAAGTCCCCCTCTATGCGCAGGGCGTTATTCCAAACGCTGTGTGTGTCTGTTATGATAGTGTTGCTTATGTTTTTGGTTAAAGTTTGTTGTCCTGCCGACGGGGATAGCGGCGTGGCGGGTGCCGGCGCGGGTTTACGCATTTCACGCGGAAGACCAAAATCTGACGGGGTGGAGTAAGCGGGTATATGTGAGGGGTGCGGCGCAGCAGCGGGGGCCTCCGCCTTAGTTTGCGGTGTTTTATGCGACGCAAAATTAGGGGTTGTTTTGCCGACAAGGGTTAAAAAATCGTTTTTTTGCTCCGTTATAAAGCCCTCGTTGCCTTCAGCCTCAAACTCTTCACCTGTCCTAAGCTTGAACTTTACGCGTACATTCCGGTCAAAATTATTTGCCATAAACAACCCTCCAAACAATGGTTAAAAACAACTTGCCAACTGTCTTTGACATATAATATCAACTAACTTGACATATGTCAATATATGGCAAGCATATGTCATTATATGTCTAGCCCTGTGGGCAGGGCTTGCCTGTCGACGTAAAAATTTGTTAGTTTTAAAAAATATCTTACAAGGGTGTTTAGAAATGCTTTTAATTATATGACAAGATACAAGTGTGTTTTTGAATTTTTTAAAAAAGACATTAAATTTTTTATGCCGCAAAAAATACCCCCTTTTTTGAAATATCGCAAAAAGAAGATATTTTTGAGGTTTTGCAAAAAATTGTAAAAAATAAGATTAAATGCGGAAAATTAAAATCGCCCGTGATTTTGCGAAAATGCTTAAATTTGATTTTTGGGGTACTTTGATATTCCCCTTTTTAAAATTAATGTTAAGAAGAAGCTGACCTTTTGTAAAAAAATTTTACTTGCAATATTTTTACTTTTTATTATAATTAAAAAATACGTAAACTATAAAACTAAGGAGGCTTCATGAAAAAATTATTGTTGTTTGTATGTATGTTTGCCCTTGCTGTATCAGTTTCATACGCGCATGATTTTGGTATAGGCATAAAAGGCGGATTCACACAGAAAGATACTAAACTTGATGACCTGAAAGACTGGGCGCAAGATAATGGCGCCATAAGTACTTCTTTAGACGAGAATAATGGATTTTGGGGCCTTGAGTTATTTTACGAACACCAGCTTAATGACAGAGCTTTTTTAGGCATTAAAGCGGGTTATGAAGGCCTTGGTAAAGATGAGTTGGACTTTACAATCCTGCCTTATAAATATTCTTTAGAAATGACGGGTTATGTAATCCCGCTTACCATTTATTATAAATATTATCTGACGGAAAAAGTTAATATATGGGGCGGCGGCGGTGTGGCTATGTTATTTGGCCAGCTTAAAGACAACGGCGAAAAATTTAAAGAACATAAGGTTTACCCTCATGTTGACGCCGGTGTTGAGTGGCGTATGAGCCCTAACGTGGGCCTTGGCCTTGACGCCAGATATTCATTCTCCTCTGAGATTGATGATTTTATAGATGTTCCAAATCTTCCTAACCCGCAGCTAGATGTAGACGGTTTAAGTGCGGGAGTAGCGTTAAGACTCTATTTCTAATTTAAAATAAAAAATCCCCCGGCTAATATGCCGGGGGATTTTTTATATCTTATTTACTTTGTGTTAAACGCGACGTAGGCCATTACGCAGGCGTCTTGCAGGGTGAATGTTATGCTGCTGTATTCGTTTGGCTGGTGCAGCGTGGCGTACTGCGTTCCGCCCACAACAGCGGGCAGGCCCATATTGCGCACAAACGCGCTTGCCGTGCCGCCGCCTATGCCAACAGGTTTTGGCGTTTTGTTAAACACATGTTCTATGGCCTTTATGTAAAGTTTAACAATATCGGCGTTAATATCCGTGGCTTTAGAAACTTTATTTTTTTCTATAGTGCCTGTTATTTTAACTTTAAACTTTTCTTCTATCGGTTTTGCTAATTCCAAACACTTTGCCATCACTTCTTCGGCCGTTAAGTGCGGCAGCAGACGCACGTCGTACCATATAACGTCTTTACCGGGTATGATGTTGGCGCTGCCTACGTTAAGCTCGTGCTTGGTAGGCTCAAAGGTAGAGAACGGCGGGGCGTCAAAAAGGTCGTTTGTTTCGGGATATATTTTGTAAAGCTCGTCCAGCGCGGCTATAAAATGGCTGCCCGCGCGGCATGCGTTAATTGTTTTATGCGGGGTGGAGGCATGGCCCTCTTTACCTTCAACTACAAATTTAAACCAAATTACGGCTTTCTCGGCTATTTCCATAAAAGTGCCTTCAGGGTTGCCTGAGTCGGGCGTTATAAAAAAGTCATTAGGCCCAAAAATATCTTTATGGTTTTTTGTTATATATTCTATGCCGTATTTGCAGCCTACTTCTTCATCAGCCACCAGCAAAAGCCCGACGTTAACCTCCGGGCGTATGTCCAGTTCCATCATGGCCCTGGCAAGTACCATTGATGATACTATCCCCTGGTTGTTATCTTCCGCGCCGCGGCCGTAAATTTTGTCGCCGTCTATAACGGCTTCGTAGGGGTTGGTTTTCCATTTTTCCATGTCGCCGGGGTGTACAATGTCCATGTGTCCCATTATCCAGAGGGTCTTTTCTTTATTTTTGCCGTAGTATTTGGCGACAATGTTGGGGCGTACGCCGTGCTTGGCGCGCGCGTCTGGCGCGTCTATAACGGTAACTTCGTCAAATTTTAATTTTTTTACTTCTGAGAGCAGAAACTGCGCTTTATCATATTCACCCTCTCCCCCCTCAACATCGGGCGAGAGCGCCGGGCGGGAAATAAGGCCCTTTTGTAACTCTATAACATAGTCTCTGCTGTCTTTAATTTTTTTGGTAAGGTTTTCCATACGATTCCCCTATCTTGGTTTTTTACAATTTAACATATTTGGGGCGCGGGGCAAAAAAGCCGCGCCAAAGGCGCGGCAATAGCGGCGGATAAAACGCTAGATTGTAACGTCGCAGGGTGCGGCGCCTAAAATTTGCAGCAACTGGCTGTAAGATGTTTTTACCGCGGACTCTGCCGTACCGGCGGCAGGGTAAACCGTAGTATAAGCTTCCAGGCTTTTGTCGATATAAACAGGTACGCCGCTTACGCCAAAGGGGCATACGCCGCCTATGGCAAAACCGGTAACTTCCAGCGTTTCCTGCGGGGTGGAAAGGCCTGTTTTACTGCCGGTAATTTCTTTTATTTTAGCGGAAGAAACTTTTTTATCGCCCGCGCACAGCACCAAAAAATATTTGCCTTCTTTATTTTTAAACAACAGGCTTTTGGCAATTTGCCCTACCTCTACGCCCAGCTGCGCCGCCGCGGTCACCGCCGTGGCGGTAGAGCCGGGGGCAAATTCTATTGCCGTAAGGTTGTATGTATCCAAAAATTTTTGCACGTTTTCAGGTATCATTTAAAAAGCTCCAGCGCGTCGTGTAATGTATTGTAAACCTTATATGCCTTGGCCTTGATTTCTTTTGCCGGGTCTTTAATATCAGGTATAAGCACTACGGGTATGCCCGCCGCCTCGGCCGCCAGTACGCCGTTTTCACTGTCTTCAAAAACTATGCAGTCCTTGGGCGCTATATTAAAGTCTTTGGCGGTTTTTAAAAATAAATCAGGCGCGGGTTTGGTGCGCTCAACGTCTCCGGCGGTATTTATTACTTTAAATTCCCCCGCCAGGCCGCTGCGTTCAAGGGCGAAGTGTACAAAATTTTTATCGTTAGAGGACGCTACGGCCGCCGGTATGTTCAACTGCTTAAGGCGTGCTAAAACCTCTTTTACGCCTGTTTTTTGGTCGATACCGTGCGTTTGAACGTGTTTCCATATGTTTTTGTAGGAAGTCTGTTCTATTTCCTCTGCCGGGAAATCTTGGCCAAAGCGCTCTCTTAAAATACGGCGTATATTGTGGTTGCCTATACCTATGCAAAGAGAGTAAATTTCTTTGGTACCCTCGTAGCCAAATTGTTTGGTTGTTTTAAAAAAGAAGTCTTCATACAAACGTTCACTGTCTAAAAGCAGGCCGTCCATATCAAATATCGCAAGTTTAATATTTTTATTCGTCATATATATATGATATCTTTTTAGGGCAAATATATGCTAAATTATTGTTATGACAGCGTTAATAATATTTTTTAGTATATTATTTTGCACGGTGGGGTTTGCCGCGTATTCTTACTTTAAACTTTCACGTTTGCATGAAAGTTTAAAAAGCGCGTGGGCGTCCTTAGACGTGGCGTTGAGATTTAGAAGAGAGATTGTAAAAAATTTTGTATCTCTTACTGAAAAACATTCTATAGAAACTGAAGAGCTGGTAAAAGTTATCAACGCGCTTAATACGGACTTAGACCCCGAGGTTATGCCCAACCAACGCAGCAAAGAAGAGGTGGAAATATCACACAATCTGCGCAGTTTTTTTATTTTAACCGATATTAACTTATCGCTTACAACTAACGAGAATTTTGTTCTTTACAAAAAATCTTTAGCCAAAGCTGAGATAAAAATAAAACAGACTGTATCCGGGTATAATAACGCCGTGAGGGATTTTAACACTATGCTTTCAATTTTCCCCGTAAGTATAGTGGGCAAAATGTTTGATTTTGAAAGATATGATTTTTTTATTTTCGAAGAAACCGACCCCGGCGCCGGCCATCAGGCACAAATTTAAATTAAATAATGGAGAAATAAATGATAAAACAAGGTTCAAAAGTCAAATTTGACTATACATTAAAAGTAGACGGCGACGTAAAAGACACATCTTCAGGCCGCGGCCCGTTGGAATATGAGCATGGCGCCGGGCAGATTATAAAAGGGTTGGAAAAAGAACTTGAAGGCATGAAAGTAGGCGACTCTAAGGTAGTAACAGTAGCCCCCGCCGAAGGCTACGGTGAAGTTAACGCCGACGCCAAAAAGACCGTTCCCGCCGAAGCCATAACCAACGCCAAAGACCTTAAAATAGGCGACATTGTAGGCGCGCAAGCGGGCGGGCAGACATTCCAGGCTGTGGTAAGCAAAATTTCCGACAAAGAAATAGAGCTTGATTTCAACCACCCCTTAGCCGGTAAGGAACTGCACTTTGAAGTAAAGATTGTAGAAATTAATTAAGCTTTATATAAAACCCCCGCCCGTTATTTATGGGCGGGGGTTTTTTGTCTAAATTACTCAAAGTATAATTGTAAAAATAAAAAACTCCACAGCCTTGGCTGTGGAGTTTTGGTTTTAAATATTAATAACCGCCGTCGTCGTAACCTCTGTCGTCGTCACAATACCACGGTACATGTTCACACAAACCTTCGTCGAGACCTTGTTGCGGTGAACAGATGTCATGGCCGCTGTTTAAGTAATAGCCAGGGTCACAAATAATTTCGCACTGCATTTTTTGTAAGTTAAACACAGCTTTACCGTTGTAAAGAGGCTGCTGGTAAACATCGTCAAAGAAAGGCGTGCATTCTTTACATGTACCATCATAAGGTGAGAGCGACTGGCCCCACGGGCAACATTTTTTTGTTACGCCGTTGGAAGACATGTAGTTTTCCTCAGGGCAAGCGTCGCATCTTTCATAATTGGGCCAGTAATACTGCGCGGTTGCGGGACAGCAAACACCGTCGCCGTTTATCGCGGGTATCTGCCCGTCTTTACAATAGGTACAAACGTCGTAATTAGCGTCGAAATAAGGCTTATCTGCGGTGCAGCAGGCGCCTGTTTCGGTATTATAGTCTACACCGGCCTCATTACACTCACATTGTTTTCTTTCCGTTTCGTTAGTTAAAGCGGCGCAGCCTGTTGGGGTAACGCCCTTGCTGTCACCACAACACTGCTGTTCGTAGTATTTTCTTTCTATAATGCCGGTTTCCCCGGTGGAACCGTCACTGCCGCCTGAAACTTTGAATTTACAGGTAAGTAATGTGCCGGCTACAGATGTACCGCTTACGCATTGTTCCTGGCTGCTTTGGTTAATATTGTCCGTTAAGAAAATTGAACACGTATCTGTGCTTTGCGCTTTGCAACCGGATAAAGCTTCCATACAATATTCCGTTTCATTGCCGGACAAAAGTAATTCTCTGTGATGGCCGGGGTCTACAGCTACGGAAGAATTGTAGGGTTGGTTTAACTTACCGCCAATACAAGGTAGCGAGGACGCCGATTTAGAGTATGACTGTAACTCATAAGTAGGTTCCTGCGAAGAACTGCCGCCTGTACCTGTTGTGCTGCCGTCAGGGTTAACAAAGTAGTAACAAGATTTTTCTTCTGTAATGCCTGTACACTTGTCGCTATATTGCGGATAGGGGCAGGCGTTGTTAAACCAATAGCCATAAGCGCCTAAAAGTATTTCCAATGGAATATATTCACCTATGTTAAAAAATCCCGCGTTGTCAGGGTTTCTTGCTACAAGCTGAGCCATTAGATTATTATCAACTAAAAAGTCCCCGTCGCCGTTGCGCACTAATTTGGCTGTATCAAAAAGGAGTGAGCTTTTTTGTTCGCAGCCGGGGTCATATTCATTAATAGCAAGAAATTTACCCTTTTTCTTTTTGCCGTCAAGGCCGGTAAAAGTAATTTCTTTCCATATTAATTCCTGCGCCGCGGGTACCGCCGCCTTGGCGTATGGGAATATTTTATCGCCAAAAGTTATAGTATCCACTATATGCGCCTGCTTGGCTTGTATATTGTTAGATTCTAAATCAGCGTTAAGCTTAATAGTGCCGGCTTTAAGTTTGCCCCCTTCTGAAGTCTTGGCTGTGGGGCCGACGCTAAGATTTTTTGTTTTAAGCTGTTTTACGCTTTCTGCCGACAAACTACCGCCAACCTCAAGTGTTGTGATGTTGATGTTTTGCGCGGAAAAGGCGCCGCCGCCTTTATCCGTGGCAATGTTAGTTTCCCCCACTGCTACATTATCGTACGAAGCGTACGGGGTGGGGTAGTATGTTGTCATCTTCATTGGTTCCGCGGCGTTAGCGTTTGCTGACGCTAAACAAAATGCGGAAGCGATGATAATTGCTATATACTTTTTCATGTTATCCCTCTTACCTACTTGTTTATGAGTATCATATATATTTAATATATTATAGTAATTATTACATGTTTGTACAGACCTAACTTTATTTATAAAAAATCCCCCGGTTTTGACGGGGGATTTTTTTATAGACAGATATATATGTTTATTTTATCAACTTAATTACCGCAGCACTGTTGCTCAAAGTATCTGTAAGTTAAGCCGTCACTGCCGCCGCCGCCACCCTGGTTGCCCTGGGTAACATTATACTTACACGTAAGCATTGTGCCCGGTACGCTGGTACCGCTTACACACTGTTCCTGCGTGCCTTGGCTAAGATGGTCAGTAAGGAATAAGCTGCATGTGTCTTTGTTTTGTGTTTTACAGGCAGATATTGCATCTTGATCACAGTAGTCCGCCTCATGTCCTGCCAGAAGGCTTTCTTGATGGTGGCCGGGGTCTACTGGTGAACCTGTATCAGGTTGCGTTAATTTACCGCCCACACACTGAAGTGACGAAGGCGCCTTGGTAGCCGATAGTAATGTATACGTAGTCTCTGTATTGCCGGATGAAGAACCGTGACCAAAAGGCCCGCGTATAACACCGTTAGAGTCTATTGGGAAAATACATTTTTTCATAGTGTCTATACCCAAACATTTATCTGAACCTAATGGATATCTGCAATAGTCATTATTTGTGTCATAACCCAGTGCGTATAATACTATATCCATATCAATAATTGCGCCTATAGCAAAATGTAGGCTATTATCAGGATCACTTGATACCAACAGGTTGTGCAAATAAGTGTTTACAACTATATTATTACCGGAATATTGGAACATAGCGGTATCAAAAATAAGTCTGTTTGATTGTGTGCAAAGTTCCGGCCCGGGGGGCGGTGTATATTCGTCACAGCAGCTTACCATTCTAAATTTTACCGAGTCAGGTAAACGTATAGTGTTAGGACAGTGTATGTTGTAAAGCCTGGCGCAATTGTTTTGCGTATAGGTGCTGCCGCCGCCAGTAGCGCACTCCAGCAATTGTTCGCACGGCAATACTGATTGGTAATCAGGCTTTAGATCTAAGCCTACTCCGGGAGGAAACTGCGTATATCCGCCGCCCGCTTTTCCTGATTTTAATTTTGGAGAGATAATCGTTCCCGCAAAACCTACAAACCGTATCCAGTTTGTTGTGCCCTCATCAAGCGTAAAGCTGGCGGTACCGCCCGGTACGCTTATTACGTCTATACATCTTTTGGGCTCAAGATTGGGACAGGTGTAGTCCGCTGCTTCATTATCGTCACAAAGGTTCGCTTCAATTAAAGCTTCACAGTATTTAAATGTTTCGTCTACATATTCCACATCATCAGACATAAAAATATCCGATGGTATCGTATAACCTAAAAACTGGCACGCCGCTAATACTTCTATCTCGTATTGGCTCACTTCCTCTGTGGCGGACTGCTCAACAACATAGTTGTATTGCGCACAAGTGTTTTCCACGTCTATAGCCAAAAACGTGCCTTTTTTCTTTTTACCGTCAAGCCCTTTAAAAACAATTTCTTTCCAAACTAATCTTTCTGCAGCCGGCGCCGCCGCTTTAGCGTATGGAAATACCTTGCCGCCAAAGTCTATGGTGTCAACTATATGCGCCTGCGCGGCTTCAATATTATTTGCTTCTAAATCAGCGTTAAGCCTTATTTTAGACGCTTTTAATTTACCGCCGGATGTGCTTGCCGCCGGGCCAACTCTAAGAGTTCTGGCCTTAAGCTGCGTCACATTATCAGCAGTTAAAGAACCGCCAACTTCCAATGTGGTAACATTAAGGTTTTGTGTGGCCAGCGCGCCGCCGCCGCTCTCTGTGCCTATGTTAGTTTCCCCCACAGTTACTGTCGAATACGACGCGTACGGCGTGGGGTAATAGGTTGTCATCTTCATCGGCTCTGCCGCTTGCAATGCCGGCGCCAAAAGCATGAGCGCCCCTACAAAAACAGCTATATATTTTTTCATAAGAACTCCTTTACTATAGTTCTATATTTTTTATTAGTGCAGTATAATATGTGCGCATATAAAACCTTTGCAATTATTATAATAATTATTTGGTATTTATACAGTGATAATTTTTGTGTAAAAAAAACATCCCCCGGTTTTAGCGGGGGATGTTCTTTTTGATTACTAAAAATAAACTGCTTTATGGCGCAGGCTGGCAAGCGCGGTCGCCTGATATCCACGTCATCGTACCTGGTTTACAGCATTGTAGCGTGGGCTCAAAATCATGTCCGGAGTTCCACAGCCACTCTAGCTGCCCCTGGCCGCTAGCGCAGGAACAGCCTTCCATATAGGCATATTCGCCAACGCAGGGGTTGGTTTGGCAGGTCAATTTGTACTGCATCTTTTTTACAATTTCTTGAGACCATTCATTACCAAGAATATTGTAATACTCAGTGGTTCTGCCGTTTACTGAAGTATATCTGCCGCCTACCTGGCACTCTGTGGTATTAACGCCCACGTCTAAACAGTTGCATGACCTGAAATCGCCGTTTATACATCTGCATTCATAGGAAAGCAGATTATCCGCGCAGTAATCATTGCATTTTTTTGTAAGGCCGCAATCCTGGCAAAGTTTTATATTTGCGCTGCCGCCCGTTTCGGTAAAGTAACATATGCCGGTATCCTCGGCGCCGGGGCGTACGGTAAAGCATTTTTCCAGTCCGTTATCTATACACGGTTCACACTTTTTATTTGCTACGTTAAAGCGATGGTCGCTGGGACATAATGTATATTTTAACGGGTCAGGACATTTATCCTCAGTTAGTGCGGCGCCTTCCGGTGTATATTCGTCGCAGCAGCTTACCATTCTTAATTTTATTGTGTCAGGTAACTGTAAGGTTGTCGGGCACATCATGTTGTGCATTCTGGCGCAAAGCTGCCTTAAATATTCGGTGGAACGTGACGAGCAGTCCTGCCAGTATTCACACGGCAATACTGCCTGTATACCGCCGCCGCCAGGGCCTATTTCAAGTTCTACACCCGGAGGGAACTGCGTATAGCCGCCCGCTCTAAGTTGAGGTGTGGTAGACCCTGTGCCAGAGCTGGTGGACGCAGCCGCTGATCTTTTGCCCGGCGTATAGGGCAATGCTATACCCTGGAAGCCGTTAAACGGTATCCAGTTCCATTCCCCGGTCTCCGCAGTTAAATCAACCGTCCCGCCGGGTACAGACATTACGTCTATACATCTTTTCGGTTCAAGAGTTTCGCAGGTGTATAAAGCTTCCTCGTTATCATCGCAAAGGTTTGCTTCTATCAAAGCTTCGCAGTACCTGAAGGTTTCGTCTATAACATCAACGTCGTCCGTTACAAAAATATCAGACGGTACGGGATAACCTAAAAACTGGCACGCCGCCACTACTTCTATTTCGTATTGGCTTATTTCTTCAGTTGCGTTGTAGGGCACCGCGTAAGTATGCTGGGCGCAAGTATTTTCTACATCTATAGCCAAAAACGTGCCTTTTTTCTTTTTACCATCAAGCCCTTTAAAAACAATTTCTTTCCAAACCAATCTTTCTGCGGCCGGCGCCGCCGCTTTAGCATATGGAAATATTTTTCCGCCAAAGTCTATAGTGTCAACTATATGCGCCTGCGCGGCTTCAACCGTTGTGGTTTCTAAATCAGCGTTAAGTTTTATTTTAGACGCCTTAAGTTTGCCGCCTGATGTTCCCGCCGCGGGCCCCACTCTAAGATTTCTTGTTTTAAGCTGCGTAACATTATCAGCGCTGAGAGTCCCGGCCACGTCCAGCGTGGTAATGTTAAGGTTTTGGGTGGTTAGCGCCCCGCCGCCGGTTTCTGTACCTACATTAGTTTCCCCCACAGTTACTGTCGAATATGACGCGTACGGCGTGGGGTAATAGGTTGTCATCTTCATCGGCTCTGCCGCCTGTAATGCTGTCGTCAAAAGCATGAGAGATGTTACAAATAACACTATAGTTTTTTTCATTATTAGCCTTTTACTCAGTTAATTAGGATAGGTCAGACAAGTACTATTATAATACTTCTTCATTATTATAATAATTATTTAGACAAATTAAAGCGGTAACTTTTATTTTAAAATTTTAAATGAAATTCTTTCTTTTTGTTTTGACGGAGCGGCGCACTCAAGTTGGTGCTGCCCGGGTGTAAGCTGCCACCAAAAATTTGTAAGCGGTTTGCCGTTAAGTTCGCAAACAATATTTTCTGAAGTAAATTTGAACAGCAGTTTTTGTGAGTCTAACGGCACGGAGGAGTCTATTTTAAAAACGTCGCCCTCTTGCGGAAATTTTATTAAATAATTTTTTTCTTCTCCGCCGTGGTCATGGCTGCCGTCGCAATTTTCTTGCGGCGTAAATTTAGAGTTAAAAACTTCGTCTTTTATATTTTTGCATTTGGGGCCCGGCAGTAAACCTGACTGCTGGCATACTGAAAGTTTTACTATGCCCTCAGGCATTGTAAAATTAGTTGTAGGATAATGCTTGTGCATATACATCGCCACGTCTCTAAGTAAAGGCGCGCTGCCGCTGATGCCAGAAACCTTACGCATAGGCTCGCCGTTAAAGTTGCCCACCCACACAACTATTGTCCACTGCGGCGTATAGCCGGCGGCCCAGTTGTCGCGGTAATCTTTTGATGTGCCTGTTTTTGAGGCGAAATCAAATGGCAAATGCAGCGGCGAGTTTAGGCCGAACGCTTCCGCCCTGGCGTTATTGTCAGCCAAAATGTCTGTAATTAAATAGGCTGTTTGGCGGGTGAAGACGCGTCTTGGCCGCGCCGCAGGCGCGGGCGGGGCCAGCGTATACACAACTTCTCTATACACCCCCCCGTTAGCTAAAGCCGCGTAAGCGGCGGCAAGTTCAACGGGTTTAACTTCCCCGTTGCCAAGCGATATGCCCAGGCCGTAAACATCAGGCTCTTTACTAAGGCTGTCAAAACCTATTTGCCGCAAAACATTTAAAATTTTTGTTGTGCCAAGATACTCCGCCACGCGCACAACGGGTACATTATAAGAGTTAGCCAGTGCGCTTCGCAGGCGTACATTGCCGTGGAAAGTTTCATCGTAATTTCTGGGGCGGAAGCCGCCGGTAAAAAATGTATCTTCATCTTTTATCACAGTGGCGGGCGTATACCCCTCCTCCATAGCCATGGCGTAAATAAAAGGTTTTAGGGCGGACCCCGGCTGGCGCAAAGCGTTTATACCGTTTACCTGGCCGGCAGACGCCTCGTCAAAATAATTTTGTGAACCCAAGTACCCAAGCACCTGCATCGTTTTATTATCCAATACAATTACGGCGGCATTGTTAACATTGTTTGACGACATTTTTTTAATATAAGCGGGTACAATTTTTTGCAAATGATTTTGCAGGGCGGCGTCTATGGTAGTGGTTACGCGCGTTTGGGGTGAGGGTAAATTATTTATTATAAACTGCGCGTAGTGCGGCGCGTCAAACGGGCGTGCGGCGGCTGTTATGGCTATGGTTTCTTCTTTAGCTATGCGGTGCATTTCTTCTGTTATCAGGCCGTTCTCAAGCATTTTATCAAGTACATTGTCACGGCGCTGTAGTGCGAGTTTAAAATTTTTAAGCGGGTTATAAGAGGCGGGCGCCTTTACCATGCCCGCCAAAAATGCAGCCTGTGATAAAGATAAATTTGCCGCGTTGGTATTAAAATAGAAACGGGCGGCGGCCTCGGCCCCTTGTATCATGTTTGAAAATTCTACCGTGTTAAGGTAAGACTCCAGTATTTGGTATTTATCCAGCTTGCGCTCCATACGCAGGGCGATAAGAGCTTCTTTTATTTTAGCGGGTAAACTTTTGGGGCGGGGTTCTATGGCTTTTACAAGCTGCTGTGTTATGGTGCTGGCGCCGGACACCACTTCCCCCGCCGTTATATTTTGCCACATAGCCCTGGTAACAGCCTTTATATCCACGCCGGGGTGTGTAAAAAACCTTTTATCTTCCGCCGCTGTCAGCGCCAGTATAAGCCAGGGTGAAATATCTTCAAGCGGCACAGGCGTGCTGTAGGTTTGGTTGGCCGAAATAAAACTGCGCATAGGCACGCCGTTGCGGTCGTACAACGATATGCCCGCCTGTACAGAGTAATCCTCAGCGGCGGGAGATTCTGTAAATAACATCCCCGCCCCCATGCATAAAGCCGCAAAAATTATTATGATTAATACTAAGCGCAGTTTGTTTTGGCGTTTCATAAGAGAATTTTATCAATTTTTACGGTTGCGCTGCAGTGATTTATTTAATAAAATAAACTATGAACGCTTTTCCGCTTATAGTATCTTCGCCGTCAGGCGGAGGTAAGACAACTATAGTCACCGCTCTTCTTAAGGAAATTGACGGTGTAAAAAGAGTAATCACAGCCACCACCCGCGCCCCCAGACATGGCGAGCGTAACGGGGCGGATTACCATTTTTGGACGGTAAAACAGTTTGAATCCGCCATAAAAAATAAAAAAATGGCGGAGTGGGCCAAAGTACATACAGACTACTACGGCGTGCCAAAAACCAGTTTGGACGCGTTAATAAAAAAGGGTATCATCCCCGTATTAGTAATAGACGTGCAGGGCGCCAAAACAATAAAGAAACATTATAAAAACGCGGTAAGTATTTTTATAATGCCGCCCACCTGGAGCGAGCTTAAAAAAAGGCTGCTGGCCAGAAGTCAGGACGGGACAAATAATATAACCCTGCGCTTAAAAACAGCTAAAAAAGAAGCGGCGGAAATAAAAAATTACGACTATGTTTTAATTAACGACAACTTGGAAGAAGCGGTGCAAAATTTAGGCAAAATTATATTTGCGGAGCAAAGCAAAACGGCGCGTAAACTGCCGCTGCTTAAAAAACGCAAACTTATTTAACGGAGAAAAAAATGGCAACAGATAAAGAATTTGAAACCAAACTTATGGACTATAGCGGCGACCGCTATGACATGGTTGTGCTTGCTACAATGTGGGCAAAAGAGTTAAGAAAAAAAGAAGAATACAAGTCCCAGCCCGCCGCGGTTGTTATTAAAGTAGCGTTAGACGATATCCTTTCCAACAAAGTTCTTAAAGAGCAAGTGGTAGAGGCCGTACGCGCCAGCTTTGAGGCGGACATGAAAGCCGCCGAAGAAGCCAGAAAAGAAGCTGAAAGAAAAGCTAAAGAACCCCTCAAATTATAATTAGATGAAGAACGAAGCGAAAAAGTTGGTAAAAGAGTTTAAAGCTTTTTTACTTAACAATGAGGAAGACGACTTTACATTAACAGCGGGGGCTTTGCAAAAAGCCCCCGCCGTTTTGCCGCGCCAGGCCGCTGCTAAAGCGGCGGCAGAGCCGCCGCAAACACCCGCGCACGCAGTTGCCGCGCCGGTGGCGGAACCAATTAAAACTGCCCCCAAGCCACAGCAAATTTCTACAGGAGTCACGCCTATGTCTTCCGCCCAAAATACAAATAAAGACGCCGCCCTTAAAGAGCTGGCAGACCAAATTTTAGTATGTAAAAAATGCCCACTTGGCGCAACGCGCTTAAACGCCGTACCCGGCGAGGGTAACGCAAACGCACGCCTTATGTTTGTGGGTGAGGGCCCCGGGTTTGACGAAGACCACAAAGGCCGCCCTTTTATAGGCCGTGCCGGCACGCTGCTTACCAAAATGATTGAGGCCATGGGCCTTAGCCGTGAAGAGGTTTTTATAGCCAATATGGTTAAATGTCACCCTATGACTGACCCTTCTAACCCCGAACGCCATGGCAATGACAGAGCGCCCAGCAAAGAAGAAATTGCTTATTGCAGAAATTATATTGAAGCGCAGATAGGCGTAATAAGGCCTGAATATATTGTAGCGCTTGGCGGAGTGGCGGCAAAAGCGTTAATACGCGACGCTGACTCACTTGGCGCGTTAAGGCGCAAAATACATACGCTTGATTTAGACAGTGTGGACCTTGGCGGCAAAACCAAAATTATCGCCACATATCACCCTGCCGCCCTTCTTAGAAACCCTAACTGGAAGAAGGACGCCTGGGACGACCTTAAAATGCTTATGAAAGACATGGGCATCACTCCCCCCGCTAATAAAGGGGCGTAATAATTAAAAACAAAAGTGTGTAATAATTAAAAAAATCGTAGGGGCGGAGCTTGTCTCCGCCCGCAATGAAGTAAACGATGTTTTTAAAGCCGTTTTCTCCCTTTTGTAAAGGGAGTACGGCAAAGCCGGGAGGGATTTAATAAAGCGAGGTACGAGCTTTGCCGCGTTGTAGCAAAGCGAAGACGGGCGCTATTAAACCAGTGTCGTTATAAAATAAAGTCATGTTGGGTAGGCTCTTCAACATGCCAACGTGAATATCTACAATTTTAAACATATTTTAACAACGGGCGGAGACAAGCTCCGCCCCAACAGCTTTTTTATAATAGATAAGGATTTACTATGTACTGCAAAGTTGTTTTTGATATAGCTCTTGACAGAGAGTTTGACTATATTGTGCCTGATGCTCTTGCCGACGCAGCCCGGCCCGGCGTGCGCGTGAAAGCGCCGTTTGGCCCGCGCGTGGCGGTTGGTATAATAACGTCTGTGGCCGAGTCTGTAGAAACAACTTTTAAGCTTAAAGAAATTAAAGAAGTTTTAGACATCACCCCCCCCTTCAGTTCTGACCTGCTGGACCTTGCCCTTTATATGAAAGCGACCTGGGGCGGCGGGCTGGGCCCGATATTATTTTCTCTGGTTCCGTTTTTTGTGCGTGAAGCGCACAAGGCGCAGTTTGCCCCGCACCAAATAACCACCCCAAATTTGACGGCGCAGCAAGAAGCGGCGGTTAGTGATATTAACGCCTCTTCATCACCGTGTTTATTGTATGGCCCGGGCAGTTCAGGTAAAAAAGATATTTTAGTTTCTCTGGCGGCGGAGGCGGCGCAAAACGGCCCCGCTTTAATATTGCTGCCCGACATTTTATCTTGCGAAGTTTTTGCCGAGTATATTAAAAAGTTTATTCCTAACAATGTTCACGTTTGGCACAGTAAAATTTTGTTAAGCGCAAAAAAAACTGTATTCGCCTCTCTTTTGCAGGGCGACAACTGTGTGGTTATAGGCACACGTTCAGCCGCGCTGCTGCCCTTTGTTAAACCCACTTTTTTTGCCGTAATTAATGAAGAGTCCGAGGATTATAAACAGGAAGAAAACCGCCCATTCTACCACGTGCGTGATATACTGTTACACAGAGTAAAGGCTAACGGCGGCAAGCTGGTATTTTCCAGCCAAACCCCATCGCTTGAAATATTAAAAATGGCGGCTGAGGGCGGTGTAAAACAAATTACTTTAAGCCAAAATTTAAATATTGAAAACCCTTTTCCTATGGTCAGCGTTACAGGTAAAAAAGCGGGCAAACAGTCCGTATTCCCAGACGTAACTTTTGACCAGTTAACGCTTGCTGTCAAATCTAATGAAACTACACTTTTAGTGCTTAATTCACGCGGCGGCGCGCCTGTATATTCTTGCCTAAATTGCGGGCTTATAGCGCGTTGCCCTGACTGTAACGGCATTTTAGTTTTTAAAAACGAGACGGACACTCACTTAACCTGCCTTAAATGCGGCAAGACGGCCCAGCTTGAGCAAAAATGCCCCAAGTGCGAGAATGTTATTTTCCGCATGAAAACAAGCGGCACGCAAAAAACTTATACGGAAGTAAAAAAACTTTTTCCCGCCGCCAATATTATACGTATGGACACAACTCTTGCCGCCCCGCAAATTGCCGAGGGTAAAGCTAATATAATTATAGCCACTACGGCGGGCCTTAAAATGCTGGCCGAAAGCAAGGCCAGTGTTAATCTTGTAGTGTTTTTAGACGCTGATATGGAGCTAAACTCGCCGGATTTCCGCGCGTCGGAACATTTGGCCGAGACGCTTTTTACCGCAAAATCCATGCTGCACTATACCGCCGGTGCGCGTATGGTTGTAACCACAGATAAGGCCGAAAGCGGCCTGATAAACGCCGTCGTGCACGGCGATTATAACGCGTTTGCCGCAGAGGAGGCCGAGTTTAGGGAGGCCTTTAACTTCCCCCCGTACGCCACGCTTATAAGAATAAATATTTCAGCCAAAGATAAAGCGCTTTTACTAAAACGCGCCGAGGATATTAAACAAGCTTTCGCCCCGCTTGGCGACGTGCTGGGCCCCATAACATTCGGCAAAAAGACGGACGCTCTTAAAAAGGAATATTTGCTTTTAAAAAATATCCCTTTTGCCGCTGTTACGCAAACAATGGCTGCCTTACCGGCGGACAAAAATATAAAAATAAAAGTTGTTGTTGACCCGTATTCGTTTTTTTAAAATGATATAATTAACGTGAAAGCGGGTTTTTGTCCCGCGTTAAAATTGGAGTTAGTTTATGCAAGACACAGTAGATTTTTTGACACGCGGGTGCGTGGACGTTGTATCTAAAGAAGATTTAAAAAAGAAATTAGAATCAGGCAAACAGCTGCGTATTAAACTGGGCGCGGACCCAACCAGCTCTGACCTGCACTTTGGGCACAGCGTGGTGCTTAGCAAACTGCGCCATTTTCAAGATAAAGGCCACATAGCCGTGCTTGTTATAGGTGATTTTACCGCCGGCGTGGGCGACCCAAGCGGGCGCAACTCAGCCCGCCCTATGCTTACGCGCGAAGACATTTTACAAAACGCCAAAACTTATACAGACCAAGTTTTTAAAATTTTAGATAAAGAAAAAACAGAAGTACGCTTTAACAGCGAATGGCTGGACAGCTTTGTGCAAGGCAGAGATTTTCTTAACACACTTTCCAAAATAACTATAGCGCAGGGGCTTGAGCGTGAGGACTTTAAAAAACGTATTGCCAACAGAGAACCCGTAAGCATACTTGAAATTTTGTACAGCATTTTTCAGGGGCAGGACTCCGTCGCTTTAAAGGCCGACGTGGAACTTGGCGGTACAGACCAAATTTTTAACCTGCTTATGGGCCGCCATATGCAAAGACTTAACAGCCAGCCTGAGCAGGTTGCCATGACGCTGCCGCTGCTTGTCGGTTTAGACGGCGTTAAAAAAATGTCTAAGAGTTATAACAACTACATTGGTCTTAACGACGCGCCAAATGACATGTTTGGTAAAGTTATGTCACTCTCTGACGAGATGATGTACACGTATTACGAACTTTTAACATCAGAAGATATGGCCGAAGTTAAAGCAAAGCACCCCATGACGGCCAAAAAAGAACTGGCCATGATAATGGTGGCGCGCTTTAACGGCGAAGCCGCGGCCAAAGCCGCGCTGGAACATTTTGACAATGTTTTTTCTAAAAAAGAATTACCCACCGATATGAAAGAAGTAAAAGTGGAAAAGGGCACCATGCTTTCCGCTTTGCTGGTATCGGCCGGTATTGCCAAAAGCAAAAATGAAGCCAGACGTTTAATTGACCAGGGCGCCATACGCATTAACGAAGCCAAAATTGAAGCCGACGGTGAAATAGGTTTTGAAGGCGACAGCGTTGTGCTGCAGGCAGGCCGCAGGCATTTTATTAAACTTATAAAATAAATGAAAAAATACAGAAAACTTATTTTAATACTTCTTTCAGTACTGCTGTTTGTTATTGTAGTATGCGGCGTGCGCTCATACTACTTTAACAAAGGCGAAAGCGTTGTGTTTGAAATAAGAGACGGGCAAACAGGCAGCAGTGTAGCGGCGGACCTTAAAAAAGCGGGCATTATAAAAAGCGAGATACTTTTTAAAATAGTACTGCGTTTATTTGCCGACCCGCGCGGCCTTAAAGCCGGCACATATGACCTGTACAAAAATACCTGCCCGGAAGAGGTTATAAGCTGTATTTCCAGCGGTAAATGCCAGCATCTTGAAAAAGTTACAATTATAGAAGGCTGGAGAATTGAGGAAATCGCCATGGCGTTGGAAGACAACGGCATATGTGATAATCTTGAGTTTACGGCGCTTGCCAAAAAGCAAAATTTAGAGGGCTACCTTTATCCGTCCACCTACAGGTTTTCAAAAAACACTCCCGCGCAAAAAGTGATAGATGTTATGACTGGCGAGTTTAACAGGCGCGTGCGCCCTATACTGCAGGAGCAGTACATGCGCGGCCTTAGCGAACGCGCTATAATTACCGTGGCCTCCATTGTAGAGCGTGAGGCTGTGGTGCATGAGGAACGCCCAAAAATAGCCGCCGTTTATCTTAACAGAATTAAAATAGGCAAAAAGCTTGAGGCCGACCCTACCGTACAATATGTTTTGGGTTACACGCCTAATGAGAACAGATTTTGGAAGAAGGGCCTTACCCTGCGCGATTTACGCATAGATTCCCCCTACAACACTTACCGCTACGGCGGCATACCCCCGGGGCCTATTTGCAGCCCCAGTTACGAGTCCGTCTACGCCGTGCTCCACCCAGAACCTAACTTTGACGCTTTATTTTTTGTAGCGGAAAGGGAAGACGGTAAGCATGTGTTCAGCAAGACCTACAACGAGCACGTAGCCAACATAAGACGCATACGCAAGGTGAGGTAACGGCTTGCTTGAGACCCTCACGCGCGTACCTTGCTGAGGGAACGGCATTTTTATTAATACGCACGGTTGCTTGCCGTGCCAGTCTTAACCCCTCTTTATTAATAAAAATCAAAACCCTGTAGTCAGACAGAGCTTACGCTTATATTTTGTTGTTCTTTCTCCCTTTACAAAGGGAGAAAGTAAAACATTATTTAAAAACTTAATATCAATACGATGCTGTGTTCTAATAAATTACTTATCCTTTTATTTCTCTAAAAAACTTTTATAATTAATGTATGGATATAACTACAGCCATTGCGGGCACGCACAGCGGAGTTTATTATTTTTTCGCGGTACTGTTTTATTTAGTACTGGCGGTAAGCCTTACTTGTCATATTTTACTGCATAAAGAGGATGTTAAGGCCGCTATAGGCTGGATAGCGCTTGTATGGCTTACGCCTGTACTGGGCGGCATAATTTACGTTATATTGGGTATTAACCGTGTAAGGCGCCGCGCCAGAAAGTTGCGCCACCATAACTATAAAAAAGATTTTGAATTCTTAAAAAAGAAAGTTCCCCCTGAAATAGCGGCTAAACTTAAAGACGAGGACTTAACATTTTTTAAACTGGGTATGAATATACACCCTGAAGTAATGAGGCCAGGCCATATTGTAACCCCGCTTGTTAATGGCGACCAGGCCTACCCCGAAATGCTGCGCCTTATTAACGGCGCAAAGCGCGAGGTGCTGCTTACCAGTTATATTTTTGACGGTGACTCAATAGGCGAAAAGTTTTGCGCCGCCCTTACCGCCGCCGCGCAGCGCGGAGTGCGCGTGCGTGTTATGCTGGACGCCGTGGGCATAGGAAAATGGCGCAGAAAAGTTGTGCAAATGCTTAGCACGGCTAATAAAAATTTGCAGTACGCGTTTTTCCTGCCTACCAAAAGCCCCGTTAAACTGCCGTTTATAAACCTGCGCAACCACCGCAAAATACTTGTGGTAGACGGCGAGGCCGCGGTATTTGGCGGTATGAATATAAGCGCGCCCAACATTCTTGCCGAAAACCACCCTGACGCCGTGCAAGATATTACTTTTAAAATAGAAGGCCCTGTAATCACCAAGATAGGCAGCCTGTTTTTGCAGGACTGGTTTTTTACCACCCACCGCCGCTTTAAACCGCTTAGCTATCAGGGTAAAACCATAACGGGCGGCGCGTACTGCCGTTTAATACCAGACGGGCCGGATGAAGATTTTGGCAAGATAGAACTTTTGTTTTTGGCCGCTTTAAACTCCGCCGCCAAAACAATTAATATTGTTACCCCTTACTTTTTACCAAACGAGACCGTGCTTGTGGCGGTGGAAATGGCCGCTATGCGCGGCGTGGAGGTTAACCTTATTTTGCCTAAAAAGAGCGACCAGAAAATTTTTGAGTGGGCGCCCGCCGCCAACTATGAGCGTTTGCTGGCCAAAGGCGTAAATATTTACCACAGTCAGGAGCCGTTTGACCACAGTAAAGTATTTGTTATTGACGGGGTGTGGAGTATTATAGGTTCGGCCAATTGGGACGAACGCAGCTTTAAGCTTAATTTTGAAGCGTGTATTGAATGTTTGTCTAAAGATTTTGGCGCGCAAATGGATAAATACGCGCACGCTAAAATTAAAGAATCCGCCCCGCAAACGCTTGCCCACTACAAAGCCCTGCCCACATTAAAAAAGCTTAGAAACAAGCTTTTTAGGCTGCTTACGCCTTATTTTTAGTATGTGTATATAAAAAAATCCCGCCGGGCGTTATATCCGGCGGGATTTTTTATTTTGATATTTACTCAGATTATTTTCTAGCCGCGTCCTCAGGCATATTTTTATTATACGGAGCCGTTGTTACGTCCAGTTTCGGCATGTCCACATAGTCGGCGGGTTTAAGGTGCTGCTCTAAGAACCCAAAGTCCTGCGCTTTGTAAAACTGCGGTTCATATGTTTCCTCAAGCATGGCTTTTGTTTTTTGCGGCAGCGTTAAACCTATGCCCAGCGCGGCGGCTGTTCTATACTGAGCGCCCTGGTTAAACTGCTGCAGCGATTTACCTGCTTTAACATCTGTAAGCATGCGTGTTGTTTTAGAGGCGTTAAGCATATTTTTACCTACAAACATACTGCCTATGCCAAGCGCGGCCGCGGGCGCCCAAAGGTTTTGTTGGAAGACTTTGTTTTTTTCAATTTTGCTGTCACTCTCAGAGGTTTGCTCTTTTACTATATTCGCCGGTATCAGCGGTATAAACGCCATACCTACGTGTATACCGGGGTACATAACGTTATAGCCCTCTATGAAAGACTTGTCTATTGTAGCGGCTGATTTCAGGTTTTTAGACAACTCTCCGCCTTTGGCAAATTCTGAAGAGAAGCGGCCCGCTTTGTTAAGTTCAGTAACCATGGCGAGTTTATTTTTAAGGTTAAGCTGGCCAAGTTTCTGTATACCCTGCGTGGTGCTGGCAAAGCCCGCCGCCGTAAGCGCCATGCCGCCGGCAAATGTCGCGGGGCTGTCTTGTGTCATTAATAAAGCTGTGCCCGTACCTGCGGTAGCTAAAGAGCCCGCCAGTAACCTGCTGTAAGCCGCGGGGTTTGCTTCACCGCCAAGAGCGCTGATAATTTTTTTAGAATTCCATCTTACTATAAGCGGCGCGGTTATAAGAGCGGAGGTAGCTATAATAGGCCTGACGTCTGAACCTACATCCATAACTTCATCCACGTATATGTTTGCCGTGCTGTTGCTGTACTTGTTAACTAAAGCGGATTCCGCCCCCACCACAAGAGTACCGCCTATCATGGGCGCCACTACTTCTTTATGGCCCACTGTTTTGACTGACTTCCAAGCGTCCGCGCTCATATTTTTAAGAGTTTGGGTTTTGGTGGTGCCTTTAATTTCTTCTATTCTGCCAATTGTGTTGGGCAGTTTTGATTTTTGCAGCCAGACTAAAGACGAGCCTGTTACCGCCGCAAGCACAGGGTAAGAAAGAGCGAAGTCTGTAAAGCGCACGGGTTTATTATTTTCATCCAAAAGCGGCGTGCCGTCCTTGTTGGTTCTGTCTTTACCAAACGAATTGAAAATAAGAGGCGGCGCTATCATGGCAAATGAACTGAAGTTTTTAAACACCATTGATTTAAGAAAGTTACCGCCGCCGCCGATAGCGTCCATAAGCGGGTTAATGGATGACCTGGTTAACGCCGCGGAAACGCCCACAAGTGACGCGGAGGCAAGCAAAGGCGTTACGCTGGGGTTATCAGGGTTGCCGGCATAAATATTGCCAAAACCGTTATAGCCGTAAGCTGTGGGTATTGAAAGCGCGCCCAGCGCTATAAGACTGCTGGCCTTTAACATATTGGCCGCGCCATATCTTTTAACCAACGGGGCAAACAACGGTGACGCCGCGGACGCCGCGTAAGGAAAACCGATTGTTATCATGGTGATGGTGGAATCGTCCGTTTTAAATGTATTTTCCAGTGGGCCCACCAAACCTGACGACGCCGCGCTTAAGCTGATAGCCGTTGTGAAAAATAACGGGTTAATTTTATTTTTGCTGCCGGTAAGCGTAAGGTTAAGGTTTAAATCTTTATTTACCTTGTTAGCGGCGCCGGCTATTTCCATAAAGTTATCTAACTGCGCTTTAGGCAGGTAAAGGCCGAAATTATTATTAAACTGCTTGCCGTAAGCGTTAAATATGCTTACGGAGTTGTCTGAGTTTAAAATAAGTTTGCCGCCTTTAAATCTGCCGTCGGCAAGAACTTTAATGTTAGAGGCTTCTTCCACGCCGGAAGCGTTTTTAAAGAAAACGGGCATTTCCTGAGATGTAAGATGTTTTTTGCCTTTAAAGAAAGACGGTACTTCAAACTTAACCATTTGCGCGGCTTTCTGGGCGCCGGAATATTCGGGCACCAATTTTAAAACAAAAGGTTCTTTAAGAGTGGTTTGATTGGCGAATTTTAAGATATCGCTAACGCTTTCTTTATTAAGTTTTATTTTAAAGAAATCCGCGTCTATACCCCTGTTATCACTTTTTATAAATTTAAGAAATGTGCCGCTCTCCCCTCTTTTAGCGTCGGTAAGGTAAACGCTGGCAAGGTCAGCGGTTTTCTTTTTAGAATGACGGAATAATGTTCTGTTTACGCCAGGGATAGAGCCCTCTAAGAAAATTCTTACAGACTCAACCTGCTCAGGGGTGCCGTCTTCCGCTTTTCTAAAGAGGATGAGGCTCTTTTTATCTTTCATGAATCTGGTGTTTACCTGCGCCGCGGTAAAACCCTCTTCCGCCTGTTTTAATGATGCTATAAAGGTTTTTATGTCTTTAGTTATTTTTACATTGGCCAGCATGTCTATGGCGGAGCCTTTTTCAAAAGCTGTAAGATAGTCGGCGCCGTATATAAACTCTTTACCGCCTTTTACTAAAGAACTTTTAAATACTGTTTTGGGCGCAAGTCTGGCTAATGCCTTGGGCCTGCCAAGCTGTGTGTTTTGTATGCTGCTGTTAAGCGCGGGCATAATTTCATTTTTGGCTTTAATAATATCAAGCACTCTGCCGGGGTTGTCTTGTGACAATCTATACGCTTTTTTAGCGTCTACGGCAAGCTTACCCGTTTCAGCGGTAAACCTGGCTGTTTTAAATACATTCTGCATTGTAGAGTTGGGCGCCGGGGGCACAAACTCTATAGGTAATTTGGCGGAGGTAAATTTTTTAATATCCTCCAGAACAGGCGCGGAAATACCGTTTTTTATTCTTGTGGAAGCTTTGGCAAGGGCTGTTCTCTTATTTACCAGATATCTGCCGTAAGTCATATTTTTAAGCAGGTATCCGGAGGTTGTTGATTCTTTCCCTAAACGCGCTATTCTGATGGTATGGTACATGTTGGGGCCCATAAATTTATATATACCCCTAACGCCTTTAGTGCCTAATTTTGTAATGTCCCACGCGCACCATACAAGTATGCCCACGTCAGCTACTGAGGCGAATGTGCGCCATGAATCAAAGTTGCTTACTCTTGATTCTTTAGCTTTTAATTTCGCGCTGTCAATTACCGCGTAGCTGTTATATTTATTTTTAAGTCTTACACCGTATATATTGTCAAGCTGCGTGTCAATATACTCTTCTTGCTTGGCGTCTATGTCGCCAAAGTCTCTGTTTATGATATGCGCGGCCACCGCTTCGGCGGGTGTTACGCCCATCTTTTTTGCGTAATAGAAGAAATTGTTTGTATAGTTCTGCGCTTCAATTTTGCTGTTGGCAAGGTCTTGGTGCGTATAAACAACAGTTTTGCCGCTGGCTATAAGGTTGTGCGTATTTGTTATCACGGGCTGTTTATTATATTTATCCGCGCCGCTTTTCTTGGATACTAAAGCGCCCACTAAAAAGGGCATTAACGCGCTGTTGCAGTTTATGTAAGCATTGGATGTAAAATCTAACTCTCTTTCGAATTTAACGGTACATTTTTCCACGCCTTGTTTTCTTAAAATATCTAAAGCTTTAGGGGAGCCGTCTCTGGCCAAAATAAGCGCAACGTCAAACCAAACGTTGTTTTTAACATTGTTATCCATTACATACTGGTTATATTTGCTTATGTTACCAAGGTACTGGCCGTCTTTATTGGCGGCGGCCGTAACATAGGTTCCTACGCTAAGAAGGTCAATATCTTCCAGTTTTCTGTCTTTGGTTGCCACGCCGTTTATAATGCCGTTAATTTCGCCGTAGGCTTTAAGAGCGGCTAAAGCGCTGATGCCTGTGGATATAATTTTTACAGACTCCGCGTGCTGCAGGTGGGAGTTAATAAAACTATTTATAGGCATAAGGTCATCGGCGTCGCCCACTATGCCCAGGCCCGCTAAAGAGTTAAGGTGCGGCGCGCAGCTGGCGTATTCTGTGCAGGATTTAGAGTTGGCCAGTGTTTTTCTGTAAAGGTTTCTTAAGGTGGCGTTTTCTGTTTTGCTAAATAATCTTTCACCTTTATAGGTGACCATTAAAAGCATGGGGGTGAGCTCAACCAAATACCTTTCCATTTTTTGTTTGTCTTTGGCGTAGAGCGTCATTAATTCCTGGGCAATGTCTTTAAGGTATCTGAATGCTTCGTGGTTGGCTTCTTCTTCCGCCTGGGCTATATGTTTTTTATATTCTTCATATTTTTTATTGGCAAGCTTTTTCTCGTTTGTCTGAATTAATTTAACTTGCTGCTGCACGTCTTTAAACCAGGTTTCAAGTGAAGCGTTTTGCTCGCTTGCCCACGCTTCCACTTCCTGCGCAGTATATATATCGGCGTAGTTTTTGGCTTCTTTTTTTACGTCACGCTGGTATCTTTCGTATTGTTTTTTTGCGTTTTGCAGCATTTGCTGGGCTTGGGTGTCTATGTCTTTTTTAAACTCGGCGGCAAACTCAGCTTTGTTTAAGGTTTTTTCTTCTTTTACTATTTTTGGGGCAGGCGTTGTAAGCAGATGTTTAATAATCTCCGCTTTGCCTGTGATAGGGTCGTTAAGGGTGCCCTTGTAAAGGTTTAATGGCAGTTCTACATGCTGCTGTTTTACGACATTAAGCGTGCAAGGGCTGCAATCTTTAAACCTTTGGTTAGCTTCTGAGTTTAATTCTAGGGATTTTTTACTGTAAAGCTCATTTTCCTTGCTGCCCGTGGGGAACGGGTTGGTGGAAAGAGTGTTTAAATATTGCTGAAGAACGTCCTGTTTTTTGGGGTTTTTAAGTTTAGGTAAAGAGGTTGTCTGCGCAAGCAGATCTATTGAAATATTTGAAATCATGCTTGTGATAAGTAAAATAGAAATTGTTTTTTTGATGCCGTTTAATAAAGTATTCCTCATATTAAATTCCCCGTGTTAGTACATATTTTATTGCCTTACACTTGAATTCTAACACTAAAAAAATTTTTTAACCAGGGCCAAAAGGCCTACGCGGACATAGGACTTTTGTACTATGCCAAAAATGATATAAAAGTGGGTTTTACGTCTAAGAAATGCTTGAAATGGTAAAAAACAAAAAAGTTCATGTTTTTAAGATTTTTAAAAACATGAACTTTTTTAGCTAAATTTTGTAGGACTTTTTTATAGGACTATTTTACATTTACCTCAACTTTAATTTCCGGGTTTAAAGAGTTATGCACCGGACAGCTGTGTAATGTGTTTACATACATAGCCTTTTCTTCCGCGGTAAGGTTAGCGGGCAGTTCAATTTGTAAAATAAACTTGCCAACGCGGCGCGGGCTGTCGGCCATAATTTTATCTACCTCTATTTTAGCGCCTTTAAGGTCGTGCCCTTTACGCTCGGCCAGTTTGCCCATAATTGTTAAAGCGCAAGCGCCAAGAGACGCTGCAAAAATATCTGTAGGTGAAAACGTTCTGCCTTTACCCCCGTTATCAGGCGGCAAATCCGTTACCATAGTGTCTTTGGTATGTTCGTGGGTGGATTTTACTTGGTCGTCCCCCAAATATTCTGTCATTATTTTTGTCATATACCCTCCTGTTTTAAAAAAATAATTTTGCTGTTTTAAGGCCGATAAACACGCCTATTAAACAAAGTGTAACATTTAAAAATATATTTAACAGCCCTTTAACTACCGCCCCGTTTTGCAGCAGACCTACCGTCTCATATGAAAAGGCCGAAAACGTGGTAAACCCGCCTAAAATACCCACTACCAAAAATAGTCTCAGGTGGTTAGAAGTCTGCGCCGCCAGCAGACCTATAAGGAAAGAGCCTATTATATTAACCGCCAACGTACCAAAGTGGAACCCGTGCCTGAGCGTATGCTCGGCAAGGTATACATTAATAACATGTCTGCCGCCCGCGCCTAAAAAACCGCCCAGCCCGACAATAATAAATTCTTTTAATATAGCCATATTTAAATTCTACCAAATTCTTGCGCGGCCGATTAGTTGATATGTAAACTAAAATTTGGTATAATACATGGCAGGAAGCCGTCATAAAACCCAAATTTATGACATTATGACATTAGACAATATTTTTAAACCTAAGGCGGACCATAGTACCGCCGCAAAAAGCAAAAAAGCATTTCTTAAAGAATTACAAAAACCACAAAGCGTGGAAGCCGCGCTGGAAGCCGCGGGGCTTGAATTTATGCGTTTTTACGGTTATTTGGAAAAAGACCGGGAATTTAGCGCCAAATTTGACAGTATAGTTAACCTTAAACTTGAACTGGCTTTCTTAGACGCCGCTTTAAAAACCAAATCCGCCAGTATCCTTTCCTTTGCCCTAAGCAACCGCTTGCCAGAGAAATACAATAAATCAAAGCCCGCCGCACAGCCCGCGTCCTCCCCGCAAGGCGCGCAAATTATATTTACGGAATTAACCGATGACACAACCGCCGCTTAAAGCCATAGTGGCGCGTGTTTTTAAGGCAAACAATAAAGCGGCGGCCCGCACTGTGGTAAACGTAGGCGGCGCGCGCAGCGGTAAAAGTTACGCTTTGGCGCAGCTGCTTATAATGCGCGCGCAAAACCTGCAGGGTATAACGGTAGGCATAACCCGCAAAACCATGCCTGCCTTAAAAATGACGGCCTATCGCTTATTTATAGACCTGCTTAAAAAGTACGGCCTGTATAACGCCAAAAAGCATAATAAAATGGAACATTATTATATGCTTGGCGGCAGCAGGGTGCAGTTTTTTTCACTGGACGACCCTGAGAAAATACGCTCCTCAGAGTTTAACTATATATGGATGGAAGAAGCGACTGAGTTTACCTACGACGACTATATTACGCTGCTTACCCGCCTTTCCGCCCCCGCCGCACAGGGGCATAAAAACCAAATATTTTTAACTCTCAACCCATCTGACGCAGAGTCCTGGATAGCCACAAAACTGCTTGCTGCGGCGGATACGCAGGTTATACACAGTTCTTACAAAGACAATCCTTTTTTAAGTAAAGACTATGTCAACACCTTGCTCAGCTTACGTACTGCGGATGAAAACTACTACCGTATTTTTGCCCTTGGCCAGTGGGGGCAGAGTAAAAGCGTTATTTATGATAATTATACTTTTGTCGATGCTCCGCCGCAGACGGACGACATTATATGGGGCCTGGACTTTGGTTTTAATAACCCCAGCGCGCTTGTTAAGGTTTATATAACCGACGCCGGGTTAACTGCGGAGGAAAAGCTGTATGCGTCAGGCCTTACCAACGGGGATTTAATAAAAGAGCTTGCCCGCCACATTCCCCCCGCAGAGCGCCACCAAACTATCTACGCCGACGCCGCCGAGCCTGACAGGATACAAGAAATAGCGCAGGCCGGCTTTAACGTAAAACCCGCCCATAAGGCGGTAAAACAGGGTATTTTGAGTTTGAAAGCCAAAAAGCTGTTTATAGTAAAAGGCTCGGCCAATCTTACTCAAGAAATACAAACATATTCATGGAAGACCGACCTTAACGGCGTTGTGCTGGAAGAGCCCGTTAAGTTTAACGACCATACTATGGACGCGTTACGCTACGCCGTACACACGCACTTTAGCGGCGCGTCCGCCGCGCCCGAAGTTACGTTTTTTTAATATTTTTTGAGATATCAAAAAAATAAAGTCATCCTGAGTTTTTGCGTCAACGCAAAAACGTGAGGATCTACCTTATAAAAACTACAATAGTTTCAAAGCGGTAGATGCCTACGTAGACGCGTTGGCGCGCCTCCTCAGCATGACTTTATTATTATATTAACCTAATATTTTATCTATAGCGTCCAGTTCTTCTTTGGTAAAGTCCAGGTTGGCCAACGCTTTTACGTTATCTATTATCTGCTCCGCGCGGCTGGCGCCTATAAGGGCGGATGTTACGCAGTCTTCACGTAAAACCCAGGCCAAAGCCATTTGCGCTAAGTTTTGGCCGCGTGCAATGGCTATCTCGTTAAGCTTTTTGGTCTTCTCCACATTTTCCTCGGTAATAGACTCTTCTTTAAGAAAAATGCCGGATGTTTTTACCCTGGAGTCCAGCGGTATACCGTTAAGGTAGCGCCCGGCCAAAAGGCCCTGCGCCAACGGGCTGAATACTATGGAACCCACGCCTGTCTCTTTAAGCGTTTTAAACAGCCCCTCTTCAGGCGTTCTTACAAACATAGAATATTTGGGCTGGTGTATTAACAGCGGCACGCCCATATTTTTTAGTATGGCCACGGCCTGTTTGGTTTCCTCCGGCCCGTAGTTAGATATGCCTACGTACAAAGCTTTGCCCTGTTTAACGGCGGAGGCTAAGGCGCCCATGGTTTCCTCTAAAGGTGTATTAGGGTCAAAACGGTGCGAATAAAAAATATCCACATAATCAAGGCGCATACGTTTAAGGCTGGCGTCTAAGCTGGACAGCAAATATTTGCGGCTGCCCCAGTCGCCATACGGGCCTTCCCACATGGTGTAACCCGCTTTGGTAGATATTATCATTTGGTCACGGTAGCGGTAAAGTTCGTCGTTAATTATAGTGCCAAAGTTTTCTTCGGCGCTTCCTACAACAGGGAACCCATAGTTGTTGGCAAGATCAAAGTGGGTTATGCCAAGGTCAAAGGCTGTTGTAAGCATTTCTACCATATTGTCAAAATCGTCCCCGTCGCCAAAGTTGTGCCACAGGCCCAGCGATATTAACGGCAGCCTTATGCCGCTGTTACCGCAGCGGCGGTACACCATTTTGTCGTATCTTTCTTTGTTTGGCAGGTACATGTTTCCCCCTTATAAAACGTAAGGCGCTATAAAATTGATGGCGTAACCAAGTATGATTATTCCAACAATTATAGTAGCAAAAAACGCCGCCAAAAGTTTCAGTTTCATCACGCTTCTTAGCAGTATGGCCTCGGGCAGGCTCATGGCTGATACGGACATTAAGAACGCCAGCGTCGTCCCCAGGGGAATTGGCTTACTAAACATTACCACCGCTATGGGCACCACGCCCGCGCAGCTGCCGTATACGGGCGCGCCTATAAGCACCGCTAAAGGCACGCTGAAAACGCCGCCAAAGTTGGCTATTTTAAGTATAGTTTCATCGGGCACATAATTATGTATGGCGGCGCCCAGCGCGACGCCCGCCAAAATCCATATCCACAATTTTTTTACTATGTCTTTGCCCTCGTTAACGCCAAAAGAAACTCTTTCTTTAAAACTGTTAAAAACCATGTTTTCCGGCGCGTTGCCGCTGGCGTGCGCCTCAATATATTTTTCCATACCCAGTTTTTCCAGCACCCAGCCGCCGGCCATACCCACGGTTATGCCGCCTATTATGTAAATAGCTACTATTTTTATGCCAAAGTAGCCGGGCATAAGCGCCACAAGGTATTCGTTAACAAGCGGCGACACCGCCAAAAAACAAATGCTGGCGGCAAAAGGTATTCTCATTCTTACCAAACTTAAAAATATAGGTACGGATGAGCACGAACAAAACGGCGTAAAAATAGCGAATAAGGCGGCAAAAAAACTGCTTATAAATTTATTTCTGCTGCCAAGGTACTTTTCCATTTTATCTTTGCCAAAATACGTGCGCACCACGCCAATGGCAGATATCATAAAGAACAGCAGCAGTAAAATTTTAATGCTGTCGTATATAAAAAATGACACCGCGCCGCCAAAGCGGGTTGTAATGTCCAGCCCGGCGGTTGTAAGCAGGTTGTTTACCAGGGTCTCCATAGCTATTTACCGTCCTTTTCGCACACGCCTGATTTGTCACCGCAGTGACAGGGTTTTTCAGATTCTTTTTTAAGCCATTTATCAAATTTTTTAATTAATTTATCAAACATAGTTATTTCCTCTTTTTTATTGTTTTTTTAGTTTTTGCCGGGGCCGCCGCTTCCTTGTCGTGGTCGCAGTGGCAATTTTCGCGGTGTTTTTCCTCAAGAGCGTCAAACACGTTACACCTGGTGCATGCCCCCTCAGCCGCGCAGCAGTCTACTAACAGAAAATCTATTATGTCTTTAATAGCCTCAAAATTGACAGAATAAAAAAGGAATAATCCCTCCTTACGCTTTTGCAAAAGCCCCGCCTGGGTAAGCAGCAGCAGGTGAAAAGAAAGAGTGTTTTTTGTTATTTTAAGCTCTTTACTTATATCGCCCGCGCACAGGCCTTTGTCGCCGTGTTTTACCAGCGTGCGGAATATTTTCAAACGTGATTCCTGCGACAGCGCCGCAAAAATATTACCTACTTGTGATATTTTCATACGTCCTCCAAAGTGTATGGAAACTAGTTCCATGATTCTAGAATTATAGAACTTAATTTATGTTTTGTCAATAGTATTTTTTATTTCAAAAATTTGTAATATGAATTGTAACGGGGAATTAAAATGCACGAGTATAAACACAATTTAAAAATATATATAGCTATGGCGGTGATGGTTTTTATTTTTGCCATATTCTTTTTTGCGGGTATTAATAACAGCGGTAGCAAGTTTTACCCGGCGCTCTTTATGCTCGCCGTGCTTACGCTTATGTTTGCCCCTGTTATAATAATGGATATTTTACGGGTAAGGCGCGCCAATAAACTTTTGAAATACGGCGCCGTGCAGCCTATGCGCTTTTCACGCACTACGCATGTGGTAAAGAGAAGCAAAAACACCAGCAGAACGGTTTATTATATTGAAGTTAAAGACGACAACGGCGTTATATACAAAAGCCATGGGTTTGACTTTCAGCCTTCCCCCTTTATACCGGAGGAATTAAATGTTTTTTTCGACGTAAAAAACCCTAAAAAATATTTTGTGGATACAAGAGAAGTTTTTATAAAAGCAGGTAAAAAACGCTGCATAATTTCAGATAAATAACGTTATAGGAGAACTATGCAAAGAATTTATGTTAATAATAATTTAGCGGACGCGCAAAATATTCCCCCCGCACCTGCGCAGCCTGCCAAGCAGCCAGACAACACCCCGCCGGTGTTTAGAAGAATATCCCCGGTAAAAGTTTTTATTTTAATGTTTTTTACTATGGGCGTTTACATAGCGTTTTGGTGCTATAAACAATGGGCTACGCTTAAGAAAAACACACCGGCATATTCCAAAATAATGCCGTTTTGGCGCGCGGTGTTTTCGCTCATATTTATTTTCCCGCTGACGGAGATTTTGGTAAATAAATATAAAAAGAGCGCCGCTCTCTATATTATCCCGCTTGTATTAATATTTATACAAATACTGTTTAAAATTATGCCTGTGCTGTTATTTGTTATATTTTTCATGCTTGTGCAGGCGGTATTGCTTACCGTAATGCAGGTTATTATTAACGGTACCGGCGGCGTAAGTAAGAAGGAAGGTTTTTTGGTTATATCTGATATTCTTGCTTTAATATTTACTTTTATTGTTTTATACTTTAGCTTCGCGGCGGAGTTTAAAACGCCGCCGCCGCTTAAAACCGTACCCCAAGCGTCCAGGCAGTACCTTGAGGGCGGTATAAGCGTGGAGTTCCCCTATACTCTCACTCTTGAGCCTGAAATTACTGACCCCGCGTTTAAAGAAATAATAGCAGAACATCAGGTTTACTCCTATGACAGTGATGTTACGGGCCTGGCGTTTTCCCTAAGGCACTCAACGTTTTACGGGGAGCCGGATATAGAAACAATGTTTAACAGTATTATGGAGCACTTTCCCTTCAGCAAATCTGACTATGAAATTATGCCCGTTAATATTGATAATGTGGACTGTGAGCGCCGCGACTTTACCCTAAAAGGTCTTTCCACCAGAAACAAAGTTATGGTGTGTGTTGACGGTAACGACCTGTGGACAATTGCCGCCACCCACAGAGTGGAGAACAGCAGGGACGCGGTTTCAGACGCGGTTTTTGACAGTATAGAGATATACTAATATAAAAAAGCCCCGCGTTTTGCGGGGCTTTTTTATTGTAATTTACTTAACAAACTTGGTTATCATTTTTACCAGCTTGTCGGCGTCGCGCATTACAACAAACCCTTCCGCGCGGCCCATACTGGCGTAAACGTCAAACTTCTCTCCCCCCGCCACCACAACGTATACGGGTAAGCCTGTTTCTTCTTTTAGCTTGGCCAGTTTGGCAAAAACATCGGGGTTTTCCTCGGGCAAAGTTTTTACCACGGGGGACAGCGGTATCATGGAATACACTATTTGGCCGTACTCGCCGCTTTTGGCGGCGGCGGATATTATGTCAAAGTAGGCGGCGTCGGGCGCCATGGGCGTGATGTCAAAGGGGTTGCGCACGTCTACAATGCTGTCAAGTTTATAGGTTTTAAGTACGGCTTTCATTTCTTCTTTTAGTTTGTCAGACGGGAACGGGCAGGTTATAACGTCGCCGTCTTCAATATTGTCGGCCATGCCGCTGGTTTCAAAGCCGCCGTTGCTTATCATAAATGTTTTGCCGTTGGTCCTGTTGTAAGACATGCACATGTTGGCCAACGTTTCAAATTCCTCAAACGTGTCCGCCATTATAGCGCCCGCGCGCTCAAGCAAGGTTTTGGTAACGGTGTAGGAGCCCGCTATCGAGGCCGTGTGCCCCATAACAGCCTTTTGGCCCGCCGCTGTTCTGCCAGCCTTATAGATTATAACGTCTTTATTCAGTTCCTTGGCGCGTTCTACTACATTGACTAAGTTTCTGCCGTCCATAAATTTAAAGCCTTCTATATAAAGCAGCAGTACTTTTACGTCTTCATCTTCCACGGCGTAAGAGGCGTAGTCTGTAACCGTAGCGTCAAGCTGGTTGCCTACTGTTACGCTGTAAACAGGTTTTAACCACGGGTTTTTGCTAAGCGTGGATACTACAAACGCCCCGCTTTGGCTTAAAAACGCGCAAGGTTTAAGTTTTTCGTTAACGCCCAGCGGCGGGGTAAGCTTGTTCTTGGGAATAAAAAGCGTGTTAACCTTGGATGGGTTAGACACTATGCCCAAAGAATTGCCGCCGTTAAGCATAAAGTCGGGGTTGGTTTTGCGGGCTTCTACTATCAGGTTTTCTATATCTTCTTTTAAACCTTCGCTGCCTTCCTTTTCCCCCACTCCGCCGGAAATTAAAACTATACTTTTAATTTTACCGCTGGCGGCGGCGTCTTTAATAACGTCGGGCGCGGCGGCCGCGGGTACTGTTATGATAAGGCAGTCTATTTTGGCAGGCAAATCAGCGCAAGTTGCGTAGCAGGGTACGCCGTCTATTTCTTTAGTTTCGCCGGGTTTTACTATATAGATATTTTCTTTGGCCATGCCGGCGGAAATTATATTGTTAAGTATAATCCTGCCCATGTTCATGTTTTTCTCGCTCACGCCCACTACGCCGACGCTGTTTGGGCGCAGTAAACTGCGCAGCCCCTCTTTGCTTGGCAGCGAGCGGGTTTTGCTCTCTGCTTGGCGGAAGCGGATTACGCCGTCTAACGCCACCAGCTTGCCCTCACTTACGGCAAGCGGGTTAATTTCTGCTTCTTCCACGGTCCAGGCATTGCCTGCTTCGTCTGAAAAGTAATTGATAAGCGTGCTCATAGCGCTTACCCATTTGGTAAGCAGTTTTATGTCCGCGTGCTTTTTGGCGCCGCGCACAAGGCCGTGCATGTAATGGGCGGCAAGGTTATTTGATACAAACTCCTCAGGGTGCACATTGGCGCTTAGCGCTATGCTTGGGCTGGCGCCCGGTTTCAAATTTTTAGTAAGAAACTCCGCCCCCGTACCGCCCAGGCCAAGCACTGTAAGCGGGCCAAAGGCCTCGTCCGCGCGTACGCCAAGCATAAGCTCTGTGCCAAGGGTAAATGGGGTGTACTTTACAAATTCCACCGCCAGCACCCCCTCGGCCTTGGGAAATTTCTTTTTAAATTCTTCAAAGGTTTTTTTTGCTTCCGTTTTGGTTACTATTTTTACGCCGCCTACTTCTGTTTTGTGCAGAATATCGGGCGAGGATATTTTTAAGGCCAGCTTGTCGCCGTCAAAAGATGATATTATAGCTTCAAAATTTTCGCCGTCCATATCAAATAACTGCCACTTGGGCGTTTCTAAACCAAGGCGGTTAAAAACCTGGTAGCACTGCGCCTCGGTAAGGGCGGTTTGCCCGTTGGCGTGGGCGGCGGCGAAAATATTTTCTATAAAGTTCATGATAACCTCGTTGACCTGGGGAATATAAAAACATAAAATAAAATATGAGCAAAAAAAGCAACCCCGTTACTAACCCCGGCGATATAGAAACATTTTTTAAAATGTTTAACGCCGTACGCAAAGGCAAATACCCCATGCCGTGGGCTATGAGCCTGTGGATGCTGTTTTTCTTATTTTACTTTATTTCACCCATAGATATCATACCCGACATAGCTTTGCCCATACTTGGTTTTACCGATGACGCCGCGCTTTTATTTTTTACGGGTACCAGAGTAAAAAAAGAACTAAAAAAATTCCGCGCACAGCAGGGTAACGCCGATGATTCCCCCAAACAACTGCCAGAGCAGAAAGATGAAAAATAGCGTTTTTCTACAACCCTATTTTTGCAGCATAAAAACAATATTTATTTTTATATCTTTATTCCTATATACTTTTGCAATTTCGCAAGAGGTAACCGTGACTGATAATAATTTATACAAAACCGCTTACAAAGCAGCCGCAAAATCCGACGGTAAAACATTACAAACCCTGTTGGACGGCGGTTTGGATATAAACGCGCAGTATCTTGGCGGTGATTATAAATCAACACTGCTGGTAAGGGCAGTTTACGAGAAAGATGCTAAAGCTTTTAAAACCCTGCTTAAATACGGCGCCGATATGGACGCCGCTGACGAACGCGGTAATACCGCCTGGGATTATATTGATGATAAAACTATAGCCGATGCTTCAAAAGAAGCGTACAAAGGGGCGGCGCAGAATTTTTTAGACGAGGAGCTTGAGGCTTTAATTAAAAGTATTGCATATAACAGCAAAGGCAGTATCTTCAGGGCGGAAGCGCTTTTAGCCGCCGGGGCGGACGGGGAGAGAGTTTTTGAACCGGAGGGCGTTAACCTTTTATTTTTTACTCTTACAGATAAATACTGGGGCGGCGCGCGGGAACTGGCGTCCCCGGAGATTTTAGAAAGAATGCTTAAAGCCGGCGTAAACCCGGGCAGCCGTAACGCAGAGGGTAAAACAGCGCTTATTTATGAGATAGAAAATATTAATGCCGGCCGGGGTATGACAGAACGTGTTGCGCTGTTATTAAAATATGGCGCGGATGTAAACGCAGTGGATAATAAGGGCATGAGCGCGCTTACAAAGGCTAATGTATTACCCGCAACCAAACACGTTTCTTATACTTTGCTTGAGAGCGGCGCTAAAAGAGATGTAGAGGCAGAGTGGTTTTTAACCGCTTATGAATATAAAAACGACCATAGGCATTATAACTTTTTAATAAAGCAGTTGTTGGCGGATAAAGCAAATATTAACGCCCTGGCAAAGCAAGAGCTGTATGATATAAAAGCCGGACAAACGGCGCTTTTGTATATGGCGGCGCAAAAAAATTATGACAGTGTGCGGGATCTGATTGACAACGGCGCAGATGTAAATATAAAAGATAATGAGGGCAGAAACATGCTGCATTACATTGCCCTTATGCCTGAAGCGGGTGAGACCGACGCGCGTAAAATAAAAAATATGTCTGATTTATTTTTCTATAAAGGCGGCAGAGACCTAAAAGATATTTACGGGAAAACCGCGTTTGATTACGCCTTAGAAAATAATAACGATAATAATATACTTTTAAATATTTTTGACGCTTCCGTAGGTGAGCGCCGCGCGGAAATGGCGGATAAAATATTTGCCGCTTACGGCACCGGGAAAGATAAAAAGAAAATTGAAAAATTTATAACGCAAACCGAAAAACTAAAAGTTACTGACGAGCCCGTGCCAAACGCGTTTGAAAAAAGCGAATCTTGGACAAAAGAGTCCGGCCTGGCGGCAGGCATTAGCGGCACTTCATACTTTTTTTCTAAAGACGGCAGATTTTCTTATTCGCACTATTATTCCGGCGGAATATACTTTAACGACAGCGCAGGCGGCACGTATAATTATGACGCCAAGCGCCAAACAATTACTCTTAAAACAGACGTAGCGTTTACTAACTCCCCATATACAAAAAGGCAGAACCCCCTTTTACCCCATGAAATAAAAATTATCAGGCAAACGGCAGACGCGGTTGAGACAACCGCAGGCAACTTTACGCGCAAACAAAGCGACGATGTTTCACCGCAAGGTTTTTTAAGAGGAGGAGCACTGCAGTCCGCAGATATTACCGCGTACGTATCAAAGTATCCGTTTAAATTTACTGCCCGCTTGCTTGCGCTTAGTGAAGACGAAAGACTTGTTTTTAATAATTTTTACTATGCCCCCAAAACGAAAAAAAATATAACCGCCGCTTCCGGCGCATTAAGGTTTGAAATAAAGTTAAGTTACGGCGGCAGCGCTAAAAGCATTGTTTTTTACCCCGAAGATAACTTGCTGTTTGAAGATAATAAATACTATAAGTTAGACCCTAAAAACAACGAAGTTAAAAAGTTTAAAAAACTGCTGGCATCTTATTTAAAAAATTAGGCTGCCTAAATTACAAAAATACTTCTGAAAATAATACTAAAAATTATTACCCCCGCAGCCCCCTTTTTGATATAATTTATTTGACTTGTAATGATTATAATTTGGGGGACGTATGAAGAAGTTAATAAAAGTATTAATAATATTATTTATTGTCCTGCTTGTGCTGCTTTTGGGCGCGGCTTTTGCGCTAAGACAGATTTTTAACGCGGACAAAGTAAGAGAAATTGTTGTAGACTACGCAAAAACAAACTACAACAGAGAAGTACGTTTTGATGACGTGTCTTTCAGGCTTATAGGTGTGGAACTTTCCAACTTCGCGGTATCTGAAAAGGCTACGTTTAAAGACGGCACTTTTGCCGAGGCAAAAAGCCTGGTTGTAAAAATTGCCCTGGCCCCGCTTTTTAAAAAACAAATAGAGGTAAGCACGGTAGGTTTAGAAGGTTTTACCGCTAACATAATAAAAGATAAAAACGGTGTTTTTAACTTTGCCGATTTAATACCCGCCGAGAATGAAGCCCCCCGCAGCCCGAGGCCCCGCAGGAAGTTACCGACAAAGGCCTTGCCTTTGACGTAAGCGTGGATAAATTTTACATCAACAATTCAAACGTTAATTACAACGATAAACAGCAAAATATGAAGCTGCACATTAAAGATATTAACGTTAAAATTAATGACTTTAAACTTGACGGCGTGTTTAATATAGACGCCGCGCTTAAAGTGCTTTATTCTGACAGCGATATGGAAGTGACGCTGCCCGTTGTAGGTCAGTTTGCGGCCGATCTTAAAAACAATAACTTTGACACCGCCTACGCTGAAATCAAAAAACTCGCCTTAATATTTAACAAGGCCACTTTTGACGTAACAGGCAGTGTAACCGGCTTTAACAACCCGGTGGCGGATATTAAAGCCACCATCAGCGGCGTAAACAAACAAACCGTAAGCGGCTTTGTGGCGGACCTGCCCAACTTTACCCTGCCCGTTATAAAACTGGCCGCTAAAGTTAAGGCGGATTTGGATAACTCAAAAGCTACGGTTGAAAACTTTTCAATAACCCTGCCAAAGTCGCTTATTAAAGGCACGGCCAGCGCAAACTGGGGCGGCAAGGATATTGCCTACACGGCTAATACCAACATCTCGCTTGCTTTGGCGGAAATTGCCGCTATAGCGCAGGAACTTACCGCGCCCTATAACCTGACAGGCGGCGTTACCGGCGACATTGTTACGACGGAAAAGAACCCGGTTAAAGGTTCTATTAAACTATCTAACATAAACGCTTCTTATGAAGATATTGCGACTGTTAAGGAGATTACGGGCGATATTACCATATCCTCCCTCTCCGCCGTTAAAACAAGCGATATTACAGGCAAAATTAACGACGCAAACTTTAAAACAAACCTATCATTGACCGAGGCTAAGGCCAACCACTATAAAGTTGATTTTAATTTCGACTTAGACAGCCTTACGCTTAAAAAATTACCCGCTTCTTCCGCCGATACCACCGCGTCCGCAACGCCCGCCGCATCGGGTTCTGCCGCGGCGCAGCCTTCAGGCTCCAACATGTTGTTTGATGTTAAATCAAACATTAAGGTTGGCAAAATAACTGTACCGCATTTTTATTCGGACGGTGTTACACTGCAAACCAATCTTACTAACGTTGACGCCGATCTTAAAAAAATTACGGGCCCTATGTCATTTGACCTGCAAAAAGGCGCTATAAGCGATATTAACGCTTTTCTTAAGTCAAATAAACTTGTTAATGTAATGTTTATTTCACTTGGCGTGGTGGACAAAGTGTTTAAATACCTTAAACTTGACGTTTTTAACAAGAGCGGGCAGGCTAAGGATGAAATACCCTTCCACTCTATAGAAGGCGCTTATACGTTTAAATCAGGCCTTATGAATATAGACAAAACTACGCTCAACTCTGACCTGGCCACCGTGCAGGCGCTTGGTACTATTGACTTTAATACAGAAAAGTTGAACATGAAGGTTAACGCGCACCTGGGGAAACAGGGTTCCAGCGGGTTTAAGCCTGTGGCTATTAAAGTGGGCGGCACTATGAGCGACCCTAAACCTACGCTTGATGTGCTGTCTACGGCTACCTCTATTATCCCCGGGTTGACCACGCTTGGTAAAAACACGGCGACAGGCACGGCAAGCACCGCTAAAGATGTTGCCTCTGGCACGGCTACAGCGGCTAAAGACGCTGCCGCCGCCACAGTAAATACCGCTAAAGACGCGCTTAAAGGCATAGGCGGTTTGTTTAAAAAGGACTCATCTTCCTCCGCGTCTTCTGAATCTAAGTAGTTAGTTTTAGCGTTTTACGCAGCATATACCGCCGGGGCTAATGCCCCGGCGGTTTTTTTGTTTCACAAAAAAGATTTTGACAATTTTAACTTTGTCAAAATTGCAACGTGTCAAAATCTACTTATTAATACGGCCGTCCAGTTGGGCGGCCTTTTTCTTCCATACTTTTATAATAGTTCACCTTTTAGAAAATGGAAAGTTATTTTTGCTGTTAATTAATCTAATATATGCTATTCTAATTAAAATTTACTATAATATTAGCGTTGTTAAAAACATCGTGGTGAAGGGCGCGCGCTGACGCGCGCTCTTGAGAGGGGTACTAATGTCAGACAAAAGGAAAACTCTTAAGGCAGAAAACAACAAGGATGGTCTTAACCCGGCAGAAGAGGGCGAGCAAACGGTTGTGGGCAGCATTTCCAACTTTTTGCTTAAAGACGGTTGGAAAATAATGACTTTTTGGGGCACCCCCAAAACTGTCAAAGAAGAAGAAAACAAATAGTAGTTGCAGCAATGTAGTGCAGGGTTTAACGCAGTACCGGCAAAATGGCAAAGCAGTTTACTTAGCAATGTTTGCCGTCACATTTGCAGGGGTTTTAAAATAGGGAATGTACAAAAAACCCGCGTAATAAAATAATTACGCGGGGTTTTTGCGGTTGCTTGTTAAGCTGTAAATATTTTTCGCTTTGTTGGATGGAAAAGATAAAACACCCGGGATTATTTTTTAATCCCGGGTGTTTTATTTGTAAATATTTTTTAAGTCTTTTAACTTATCTTAAACCTGATTTGTTTACAGCAGCCTGACGGTCAACTTCCCACTGTGCGTTGCCTGTACATGCAGGACCGGCTGGGTTAAGGCAGCAAGCTCTTGCATATCCATCCGGAGGACAACCTGCACCAGAAGAATTTGTGTCTTCCATCAGAACCATATGCTTTTTACCGTCCACGTCAGTTAATTGTAACCATCTGAGTGTGGCGGACGAGGAAGGGCTTTTAAAGTTTGCGGTGTCACCGTTTGTGGCTTTAAAAACAGGCTTTGTTTTTTGCGCGCCCAGTCTGCTTTTAGCGGTAAACTTCGTGTTAGGCGACGTAAACTTTTTAGAAGCGTGGTTTGTTTTAATATTTGCCGAACCTGTTACATCCACTTCAGCGCCTGTGCCTCTTATTGTAAGAGACTCTGTAACAACCAGGTTGCCCGCGCTGCCGCTTTCTGATTTTAAGTCTAAGTTACCGTTGGTCACCAGCCTGCTTATATTGGCTGTTGTACCGCCGGTTGTGCCCGCGTTAAGCGTGTTAGACACGTTTAATTTGTCATACTTGCCTGAGGGTGACGGGTGGAAAGCCACGCTCTCTATTGTGGCGGCCATGGCAAGGCTGGCAACTGTTAAAAGTGTTAATAAAGATAATAATTTTTTCATGTTAATCTCCTATTCCAGGCTGGTAATAGTACCGTCTGTAACGGCCTTAATACCGGATGTAACTTCGCCCACTTTTACCTCGTTCCAGTTTATATTGCCTGTGCTGGGCGCGGCCCATTTTACGCCGTTTATGTAAAGGGAGTTATCAGCCGTAATGGCAAAATTATTTGAGGTTACGGTACCGTCAAGCACGTCAATGTTGTCAGCTTCAGCTTCACCAAAATCTAACGCGGAGGTGTTAACTGTTATGTCGGCCTCTTTAGCTTTTATTATTTGGCCTACTATAACGTTGGGCACATAAATATCCGCCTGTTTTGTTTGTACTGTGCTTGTTGTGCCGGATTTGCCCATATTAACTTTTGTAAAGTTAGAGTTCCCCGCCACTTCCAGCTTAACAAACGCAGCCACGGGCTGTGGTAATATTGTTACCAGGTTCACCGTGTCAGCCAGTGCCGCGCTGTTTAATGCCGCCACAGCGGCCAAAGCGGCGCAAATTGCCATTATTCTTTTCATGATTCCTCCCCTAATTTATATATAAAGGGTTATTTAAATATTATTTATATAATAATCATATAAAAAATATTTGTCAAGACCTAATAAGTCTATTTAAAATATTCATAAATGTCAATAATATTTATTTACCTCTTTCTCCGGTTACAAATATTTCTTAAAAAATATGAGTTTGCCATAAATAGTTGCTTATTTTCCTCCTCTTTGTAAGAGGGGTACCTTTTTGCAAAGCTAAAAGGGGAGGCGATTGATAAAGTGAGGTACAAGCGCATATTAAAGTGCTGTACATGTACGGCAAGTATTAATCTCCTCCCCCGCTTTGCGGGTACTCCCTTTGCAAAGGGAGTAAATTTTTAATCAAAGGGAGTACGGCAGAGCCGGGAGGGATTTTAAGCAATCCTTATTTTTAGTGAAATATGTTAATAAATTCTAGTGTAAAATTAAGTATTGTGCGCTAAGTTTTGTTACAGTACACTTAATAATATATATATAATATAAAAACATAAAATGTATTTTGTATTTAGTTAACATATGTTAATATGTTATATATCAGCAAATATTGGAGGCTGTTTATGAACAGGATAGTAACAATTACCCTATGCACACTTATCGCTTTGGCCTGCGTCACAAACGCTAATGCGGGATATGTGCAAACTTCTATAGACTATACCGTTATTCCCGCTCAAACCCCTGCAGGTGAAAACTATTATTACGAAAGCCCGATGACAGTTACTGTTGGCGCGGGTTCTTTTAATGATGAGGTTAACGCTGCAATAAGAGCAACTGTACCCAATACAGATTTTATGAAAGCCCTTATGTCAGACGAGCCTGTTCTTAAAAAAACTAAAGCTGCTGATCCTAAAGCTAAAGGTGAGATACAAGCTTATACAATGGACCATAATGGCCGTATTGATAAAACAAAAATAGCCGCTTTACAAAATACAAAAAAAGTTGCTTTGAAAACTTTAAAAACCCAACTTAAAACAACCTCCTCTATTGACGAAGTAAATGAACCTCAATATGAAATTGACCCGGATGAATGGGTAAATGTTTGGGAAAGTGATAGGTTTAATATTTATTCTCCTGGTGATGAGTATGTTGTTGAAAACAGACTTTTCCCCCCTACAGTTAACATAAAAGGTGAGGAATTTGTAATAGGGGGTGCCCCATATTTATCAGTAGAAAACATGGATTTGCCGGAAGACGATGATTTCCGTTATTTAAACAGGCAAATGTTTTGGGCGGAAAGAATAAGCGACCCGTATAATTCTTTTGGTACAATAAGCTCATATTACGACTCTGTAAAAGCTAATCCGCAAATTTTATCTAATATGGAAGCTGATATTTGGTATGTCATTGTTAGTAATTGGGCTTGTTTTGAGTGGTATAATATAGATGACTTTAACAATGGTATACAAGCTTTTGTAGACAAAGGTATGGGTAAAGGCTTCAGCCACTATTTTGAAACAGGCGAAGACTTTGACAAATGGGACCAATCCACAGGTTTATGTATGCCTGACACAGTGTTGGGCTATGTATATGCGGGTAGAGCAAATCCATATGAGTTAACCACTTTTGATGTTAACCTTAAAGACCCTGTTGATGGAACACCTTTTAAAGTAAGAAACCGCCAAACAGGCTTACCCACAGGGAAAACGCTTGCTGATGGTGGTGATTATTATGCGGTTACATTTTATAAAGTAGTTGATGGTCTCAGGACTCTTCCTCATGGTCAACAAGAGGGGTATGTATCACAAGCTACTCTTAAAGTCCCTAAAGCCACAGGCCACAGCACGGTAGGCATAGATAAAGCGACAACGGAAGAAAAGGCCAAAGCCTATAGAACCGCCGATGGTGTAACAATAGAATTGCCTGAGTGGAGACCGGGCGCCAAAGCCACAATCTACGACATGAACGGCAGAATGTTAGCCAGCGAAGCGCTTAACGACGCTGTTAACAAAATCAACGCCAACCTGCCCAAGAACAGCATGTACATAATAAAAGTAGACACAGACAAAGGCGCACAATCAATAAAACTAAGATAAGTTTTTTAACACAAACCGCGGGGCTAAAACCCCGCGGTTTTTTTATTTATATTTCCCTCGCCTTCTGGGGGATAGCGTAAACTGTGTATTCCCCTCACCTGCTCACTAACGCTCACTTTACTTCCTCCGCATTCTACGCTTATCCCCAGTGGGGCGGGGATATCTTATTCCACGGCGGGTACTCTTGAATTTAACGCATTAATTTAATAGCATTACTACAACGGCTTATATATAATATATATATAAATATAAATAACATCATGTTCTTATTATACCAGGGGAGTTTATGACAAAGAGTTTGTTTTCGTTTTTTTCCGGTGAAATGTCAGAAGAAAGTAAGGCCGCTTTAACGCAGGCAAGGCAGTTTTTTAAAGAGTTTTCCTCCCCCATCGTTATACTTGGCGCGGATAAAAAAATACTTTACGCCAACCAACGCGCTTTAGACCTGCTTGGCTACCCTGAAGAGGAGGCCGAGGGCCTGTCATACTCCAAATTAGCCCTTAAAAAAGACACGCTTAAACCCGGGAATGTCTTCTCCCAAAAAATAACCACTAAAGAGGGCAAAAAAGTTTTTGCCAAAATTTCGGTAAGTCCGTTATCGGGCACCAAATTTTTAATACTTACAGTGGAAGCCCACCAAACGCAGGCGCAGCTTACCAGAACAAGCATGTTTGATATGTTTGACGAGTCCCCCTTTTCCATCTGCATGCGCGACAAAGAGGGCAACGTACTGCTGTGGAACAATACCGCCGCCCTTAAAACAGATATTATGGCAGGCGACATTGTGGGTAAAAAACTGTCCGCCATTATTAAAGATAAAGCAGTGCTTAAAGTGTTTGACGACGCCGACGCCGCGCTGCTAAAAAAAGGCCGCGCCATGTATATGGAAAATTTTAAAATACCCACAAACATGGGCGATAAATATTTTAATATATTTAAAAGTTTTAAAAATACGGACGACGGAGACTCTTTGTTTTTAGACGTGTTTGAGGAAGTTACCCAAAAATATAAAGAAGACGTAAAAAACAAGCAAGTGCAGGAATTTTTGGAAACAATCATCGCCACCATCCCCATGGCGCTTTACGCGCGCGACGAGCACGGCAGATATTTATTTACCAATAAAAAATCCAGAGAATACTTTGGCGGTGAGGAAATGCCGCCGTTTACGGAGCGCATATCATCGCTTTATGACCGTGAGGTTGGCAAAGAAGCCTGGCGTGAATTTAACCCCAAACATGAAACGCTCTCACAAGTTAAACAGTATCTTAACCGTGAGCAAAAAATATTTGCAAGCGGCGAAACGCTGGACGTGGAGCAGGAAGATTACGTCAGAGAAGACGGCAGCAAAAAAGTTGTGCACCTTATAAAAGCACCTGTATACAGCGGCAAAAACAATGTTATAGCCGTGCTTACCGTGGCCGAGGATGTTACGGAAAAAATTAAAAAAGACAGAGAAGTGCTGGAAGCTAAAAACTTTTTAGACGCCGTGTTTTCCTACGCGCCGCTTTCAATGTACGCCCGTGATTTAGACGGGAATATGGTATTTTCCAACAAGAAAACAAAAGAAATATTTATAGATAAAAATCTTTCCGTTAAAAATATGTCGGCGGAGGATGAGCTGGCGTTCATCACCGCGCGTGAAGCAAAAATAGTTAAAGAACGCAAAACTATGGAAGTGGCGGAAGAAATTTACGTTACGCCTGACGGCGCGGAAGAATATGTGATGCACCTTATAAAAGCGCCCGTCTTAGACGACAAAGGCCAGCCGTTTTTAGTGCTTACAATAGCGCAGGATATTACCGATAAACGCAACTCAGAGCGTGAGGTTATTAACGCCAAAAACTTTTTGCAAAACGTGGTGGACAATTTGCCCGTGGCCTTACTTGCCAAAAAGTATAACGGCCAATATATTTTGTGGAACAAAAAAAGCGAAGAACTTTTTGGCGCCAAGGCTGACGAGGTTGTAGGTAAAGAATTTTACCAGACAAACCTTAACAAAGACCTTAAAGATTATATTTTACAGCAGGACAAAATGGTATTTGATTCCAAACGTGAAATTGATATTCCGCAGGAGTTAGTTTCCACCATGAAGTCCGGCGTTAAAATAATGCACACCGTTAAAACGCCTATCTACAAAGAGGACGGCACGCCTGATTACCTGCTGTCGGTATCAGAAGATATTACGCAAAAAAGCAAGATGGAAAAGCAGCTCATGCAGTCCAGGGAAAAATATTCCCTTATGGTAGAAAACTCTAACGAGGGCGTGGTAATATTAGAGGGCAAAAAAATTATTTTTGCCAACGCCAAAATGGCAAACCTGCTGGGTTATGAAACGCCAGAGCAGATTATGAACGTCAATATTGTTGACTACGCGGTTAAAGAGCACAAAATGTTTTTGGAGGAACTTTGGGACGGCGCGGTGAGCGAGTCCTCCCCCAAACCCGCCGATATCAAAATGCTTAAAGCGGACGGCGAGGAAATAGCTGACCTTGAGGCCAGCGCGGTACTTTCCAAATATATGGGCAAAAAAATTGTGCTTATGTTTTTTAGGGATGTCACGCTGCAAAACTCTCTTATTAAAGACCTGCGTACAGACGTGGAAAAATTTAGAAACTCTTTTGAAAACAACCCCTCCGCGCTTGCTGTTATGTCCAGCACGGGTTACCCCATGTTGTTAAACGCGGCCGCCAGGGAAATATTTAATCTAAAAAAAGAAGACCAAAAAGTTTACAGAACATATTATGTTAAACCGTTGCTGCCCCTTGGCGTACGCAAACGTTTAAAGCGCGGTGAGAGGGCGGACAGCCACTTTACTTTTGACCCCGCTAAACTTAACGAAGCGGTGTTTACCTCTGACCTTAAAGAGAAAATGGAATTTACGCTGCGTATGGCCCCTATAAACAGGCGCGACACAAGGGACGGCAGCGTGGCGTCTGATTATATAGTTCTTATAGAGCGTTATGTTAAGGAGGACCCGGCTTTTAACGTTATTGACGCCATGTGGCTTAACGACCCTGCCGTAAAGTGCCTTAACGACGGCACTATAGACAGCGTTAACCCCGCTTTTGACACGCTTGGCCTGCCTGGGTCTATGTACCAAAAGGGCAAAATGTTCAGCAATTTATTTGTTCCGGCAGACAGGCATATGCTGGCGCGTGATTTAGAAGAGCTTTTTAGAAACAGGCATATATACGGCAGGTTTTATAAGCTTAATACCGATAATCCCCTTTCCGTGGTAATAAGCGCGGCCAGAACAAGCGATGACAGCGGGTTTATAGTTATTTTTAAAAATGAAACTCCCGCCGAACAAACCGCCGGTATTTTAAGAGAGCGCCAGGAAATAGCCAACTCTCTTATGGCCTCTATTGGCGGCGCGGCTTTCTTTTGCAAATTAGAAGGTAATATGGCGGGCCCCATACTGCACGCCAACAAAGAGTCTGAGGGTATATTCTCTTATAAAATGCATGACTTTGCCGACATGAGCCTGGAGCGTTTATTTACAGCCCCCGCTAATGAAAATGTAGAGAAGGCGCAGCGGCTTATAGACGCGCACATTAAGCAGCTTTCATCTGTGCCGCGTGTTGTTTTTACGGCAAAAGCTTATAAGCAAACCGGTGAGGAAATGCAGGTGGAAGTGGCTTTTAATAAGTTTGACCTTAATGATTCCTCCATGGTTTTATGTGTGGTAAGGGATTTAAACGCGCTTGTTAAAATGGCGGCCGCCGACAGTAAAGACCATATAGAACTTTCCAGCCTTAAAAAATTTTTCAAAGGTATTTTGCTTAAAGCCGACGCCGATGGCGTGGTACAGGAGGGATACACAAACTCCAAAGATTCCGGCGGCATTTATAATTTTACAAGATACCAGTATAAATCCCCTTACGACGCTTGGCCTAAAGATGTGGCGGATACTTTGGTTTACTCTATCAAAGAGGCTCTTGGCATAAATATTACAACTTCTTTTACATTCAGTCTTAGTAATGAGGATGGGGTTAAGTCGTACGAGGCTTTTATCTCCCCCATACTTGAAGAGCAGCAGGTTTTCTTGCTTTTAGAAGAAATTGCCAACACCAATGAAATGGAACGTAAAATACAGGCGTTATATGAAGTAACGTCTGAAAATGGTGATACTTTTACCAAACGCGTGGATGAGGTTTTAGAGCTTGGCAAAAAAATGTTTAACGCCGACGCCGGTTTTATACTGCGTTACGCGGGCGGAGGCAGTGATAATTTTACTATAGTTTACGCTTCTGAAAATGACCTTAACATAAGGCGCAGCATGGTATTTCCTGACGACCAGTGTTTTGCCGGTATTAAAAACGGCAGCATAATTATGTTATCTGACGTAGACAGGTCCTCCTGCGAGCCAGGCTCTCTTTGTAAAAGTAAAGAAATAAAAGTTCTTATTGCCGGGCCGCTTTATTTGGGCGGTAAAGTGGCGGGCGGCTTATGTTTTGTAAGCAGAGACAGAATTAAGTTTGGCGAGGGCGACCAGGAGCTTATAGCTCTTATGTCGCGCCTTTTAAGCGCCAGTATAGAGGTGCGCCAGGCCGGTAAAATTTTAGATGAAGGCACCAAACGTCTGGAAGATACGTTTAAATATCTTTCACTCCCCGCCGTTATTTTTGACCCTAACGGCGACATTAAATATATTAACGGCGCTTTCCTTTCCACATTTCACAGGCCGGAGGAGGAAGAATATCTTGGCAAAAACTTCTTTGATCTTTTCACCCCTGCGCCGCATATGGCCAGAAAAGCTTTTTTTACCGCGTATAACAGCGAAAAAGGCACATTTACTTGGGACCAAAGCGTCATGTTAACTGAAAGCAAAACAATCAACTGCGTGTGGAAAGTAGATATAATTAAAACAGCGCAAGACGAACTGAAAGGTTTTGCCCTTGTGGGCAGCGTGGACAAATAAAATACGCATATATTTATATGCTTTATAAAAAAGTTATATTTTGCTGCGCGCTATGCGCGCTTTCTCTGTCCGCGCGTGTCACACTCTACGGCGGGCAGAATGTTGAATTGCAGTCCTTTTTTACAAAAGCGGTTTCTTTTTTACCGGGTGAGTTTGAGGGCGCCGCGCATTTAGAACGTTTTGCTTTATTGTCTGATATCCCCGCCGTTCTTGGCCCGCAAAATAGTTCCGCTTTGGCCTTATGGTCCCCTTCGCGCAAACAAATTCTTATTATGTCCTCCCCCCTTAAAAGTTGGCTGGAACAGACTTCTTTAAATTATTCTGAGGAAGAACTGCCCGCCTTATTTGCCCGCTGCGTAGCGCCTGTTATTATACACGAGGCCGAGCACGCTTTGCTATGGTCTAAGGGGCGGGAATACGGTTTTACCTGGCCGCCAACGCTTTATGACGAATTTCTTTCTTCTTCCTGGGAAGCGTATTTTATTGTTTCAAAAACCGCCGCAAATCCCGCCTATTACGCCGCTTGCGGTGATTACGCGCGTTTGTCCGCCCCCGCGCTACAAAGCTTTAAAAATAAAGATTTTGAGGCTTTTAAACAATATGCTTACGCGCCTTATCTTAACTATAAAGGGACGGGCTTTCTCCCCCCGCCGTTTACCGCTGATAATATAGAACAGCTTTTAAATCCCGCCGCTGATAACCTGCATTTCTATGGCAGAATATACGCCCCCGCCGCCAGAACGCTTAGTAATAAAAAGTTGTTTAAACACGGCGGTAATTGGCTTAATTTACGACGTAGGGAACTTAAAAAAACAACTCTATTTCCTTTTTACAAATATTATGCTAGTATTCTTGGTCAGGAAGAGAGTCACATTGAAGTTATTATAGCAGGACAAGAGGCAATTAAATGACGAAAAAATTATTAGCGGTACTTTTGAGTACCTTTATGATAGCGGCAAACGCCAACACAGCCTTTGCCCGTACGGAGTATACCGCGCAGCAAACTGTTCAGGCGGGTTCACCTGTTACTTATACGGACGCTGATTTTATTAACATTCCCACTCCCGGTAACGCAGGCGGCGGGGCTGTTTTAGCTTATGACGGGGTTACTATTGATAACGCTACCTTTAGCGGTAACAGCACCACCCATTGGGGCGGCGCTATTTACCAGGTTGGCGGGCCGTTAACAATAAATAATACTGTGTTCTCAGGCAATAGCGCAACGGGCGCCACGGCGCGCGGCGGCGCTATCAGCGTAAGGGCTGAGGGTAACGGGCCTATAGGCACGGTAACTATTAATAATACGCAGTTTATAAACAATACCGCCCAGGCGGGCGGCGGGGCCATTATAAATGACTTTTACCCCGCTTCAGGTTACGCCCATCAAACGCTTAATATTGGCGACGGCGTTTTGTTTCAAAATAACTCAACCACCGGCGCTACCGGCGGGGCCATTTTTAACAAAAGCGTTTTGGCTGTTGGCGATAATGTGCGGTTCTTGGGCAATTCCACCGGCGGCTGGGGCGGCGGCGCGATATCGCAGGAGGCCGGCACAGGCGATGACCCGGCGCTGTTAAGCACCACTATAGGAAACAATGTTGTGTTTGATTCCAACAGTTCTAACTCTTACGGCGGCGCTATTTATAATACCGGCGGCGCTTTTAATATAGGCGATAACGCGACTTTTAACGCTAATACGGCGGGTAACAGCGGCGCGGCTATATTTAATATGGGCACCGTTAATATAGGCTCCGGCGCTAAATTTACGGACAATATATCACAATCTTCTTCCGGCGCTATTTATAACCATACGGGCTCGGAGATTAACTTTGCGGGTGACGTTACGTTTAGCGGCAACAAAGCGGCCGGGGCGGATAATGATATGTACAACCTTGGCACGCTTAACTTTAACGGTGGCACCGCAGTTATAGGCGGCGGCATAGCGGGCACGGGTACTGTAAACATTAATAATACCGCCACGCTTGATATAGGCACTACGGTTTTACAGGCGGACACGGTTAATATGGCTAACGGTTCCACGTTATCACTTTCTATGACGGAAACAGAAATGGGCACGGTGGACGCGGCTAATGTTAATATCGGCTCTTCCGCTTCCGATAAAGCTAATCTTGTTATAGCTTTGTCTAAAGATTTTGCTTCCACCACACCTGTAACCAAACAGCTTATCACAGGCAGCGTGAACAATGGTTCTTTAGTATTGGCAAACGCCAGCAATATTTTATACGGGCTGGAGATGGATGATAGTTTTAATATAACAGCCGCGCGTAATACGGCCGAGCAACAGGCCGATGCTATTAAAGACGCGGGCGGCACGTCAAATAACGCGGCCACCGCTTCAGCATTTTTGGCGGGCGGTGATTTGGGGTCTGCCTCAGCTAACCAGGCGGCGGATATTTTGGCCAATTTAGCGCAGGTTGATACAGGCGGTTTTATAGCGGCAAGCACCGCCATAGCGCCGGAATCCGCCCCCGCGCGCCAAGCTGTTCACGCGGGCGCGACACAGCAAATTTTTAACGCGGCCAGCATGCGTATGTCAGCAGTAGCGGCGCCTTCATCTTACGCTTTGCCCGCTAAAGGTTCCGTTTATACCAGTGACGAGGCTGACTTTTCTTTCTGGGTGCAAGGTTTGTTAAACAAAACGCATAAAGAATGGACGTCTTCTTCCTCTTCTTATACGGGTAACACCACAGGGCTTTCCGCCGGTATTGATACCAATGTTGGCGGGGACTTCCTGGTGGGCTTAGGTTACGCGTATACACATACTAATGTTACTTCTTTACAGCGTAAAACTAAAATTGACGGGGATAACTTTTTTGTCTACGGGCAATACCAGCCGGGCGATTTTTATGTTAACGCCATATTAAATTACGGCCATTCAAATTATGATGAAAACAAATATATCCCGGGTATGCCCATAACGGCGGACTATAAATTACACACGTATTCCGCTTCCGCTAAAACAGGTTATTATATACAAGACTTTCTGGTGCCAAATATAGGCGTGCGTTATATGCGTATGCACCAGGAGGGCTATAGCGACAGTTCCGGCCAGTCAGTTTCCGCGGACAGCAGTGATTACCTGGCGGGTTCCGCGGGTGTTGATCTTATAGCGGAAGAATATTCTGTTTCACATAAACTCAGGCTGCAGCCGCAGGCGAACCTGGGTCTTGTGTATGATTTTGTAAGCGACGGTTCTGACAGTACGGTAGTCTTGCCCAACGCTTCCAGCTACGAAGTTAAAGGCGAGCGTCTGCACCGCCTTGGCGTGGAAGCCGGCGTATCTGTAAACGCTATGATTAAAGATGATATGCAAGTGTCTTTAAGTTATGACGGCTTATTTAAAGAAGACTATTCGTCGCACACAGGTATGTTAAAACTGCACTATATGTTCTAAATATGTTTTTAAAAACCCCCGCTAAACAGCGGGGGTTTTTATAAGTATTAAATCAAAAGCTAGCTTACTACCTGTACGTCGTCGTTTTTTGCCGGGGGCGGCGGGGTTAGGGGTTGGTTAAGGCCGTCTTCTTCAGGTGTAAACATACATCTTATTTTATAAAATCCAAAAGCCGCCGCAAACGCTACCGCGCCCACCAGCAGCCAGGGTATTATTTGGTGAATGGGGCTTAGATGTTCTATCATCATACCCGCGGCAAACATGCCGCAAGCCACGCCTATCTGCCTGGAGACTTCCTGCATGCCAAGGTAGCGGCCGCGCAGTTTGTCAGGCGCTATGTTTGATATAAGCGTATTGGAGCCAGGCGACAAAGCCATTTCCCCTATGGATACCAGCGACACACCCACGGCGGCAAGTGTAAAAGCGTGTGCCGCACCCACCAAAATATAGCCTATGCCGTATATTATGCAGCCTATTATTAAAGCGGTGGTTACACGTATGCCTGTCATTATTTTGCCCATATGGTATTGTAATAGCACCACAACCAGCCCGTTAATGGAAAATAACATGCCTATTTGCCCCTGGGTAAGCTTTATATAGTTAATACCATGCAATGACAGCCCGGTAACCAGCTGGGCCGAAACTAAAGCGATTGCGAAGATTAAAATACACATTTTAAAAAGCCTTGGGTTTTTAAGTTCTAAAACCATATCTGTAAATTTAGCTTTGCGTTCTTTGCTTCTTACAAAGCATTCTTTAATGTTAAAATGCAAAAATATCCCTGTTAGAGCGTAAGCCACACCTGTAAGGGCGAACGGCAGCGCGAATGAGTGCCCCGCCAATATCCCCCCTATAGCCGGGCCCGATGCCCAGCCTATGTTAAGGCCTATTCTTATATAGCCAAAAGCCTGCATAAGGTTTTTACGGCTGACAGTGTCGGCTATCCAGGCGTTTGAGGCGGGCCTGAAGAAAGCGCCAAAAAAACTGCCCAGCACATGGCATATTATTATCCAAATATAGTGCGCGCCCAGCGCCATAGCCAGGCCCATCAGCAGCATGCTTGCCGCGCGCAGGTATAGAGAGACAACCATAACTTTTTTACGGCCCAGTACGTCTGAAAGTTCCCCGCTTACACCGCTGGCCACAGAAGTGCCCAGCATGGCAAACGCCACTATGGCGCCCACTATGCTTGCGGGTATACCCCTTTGCACGTTTAAATATATGGCGAAAAACGGTACTGATAACCCGTACCCCATAACAATTAACGCGTTGGCAAGCGATACCGTAAACACTTCTTTTGTAAGTTTCATAATATCTATATTTTACTATTTAAAGTTGCTATAATTATAAAGTTGCAATACTTTAGTTAATAAAATCAAGGAGTATAGTAAACAATGTCAAATACAAAAAAATATCTTGCTGAAGCTATTGGCACAATGTTCTTGGTGCTTATGGGCTGCGGCAGCGCGGTACTCGCAGGCGAACACGTGGGCACATTAGGCATAGCATTTGCCTTTGGTCTTTCTGTTATGGTTATGGTTTACGCCATTGGGCCTATAACGGGCTGTCATATTAACCCGGCTATTACAGTAGCTATGTGGTTTAACAAAAAAATAGGTTCTAAAGAAGCCGTGGGCCATATGGTTGCCCAGTTTATTGGCGCTACAATCGGCGCGGCCGTGCTTTACGGCATAGCTTCCGGCACACCCGGTTATGACATACTTGTAAACGGCCTCGGCCAGAACGGCTACGGCGTGCACTCCCCCGGCGGTTACTGCGTGCTTTCAGCCGCTTTAGCTGAGTTTGTGCTTACAGCTTTATTCTTATTTGTAATTTTCGGCGTTACAAGCAAAAGAGCCGCGGCCGGTTTTGCCGGTATCGCTATCGGCCTTTGCTTAACGCTTATCCACATTGTGGGTATACCGGTGACAGGCGTTTCAGTTAACCCCGCCAGGTCATTTGGCCCCGCTTTAATTACATTATTCGCGGGCAATACAGCGCCTATGGGCCAGCTGTGGCTGTTCATTATTATGCCTGTACTCGGCGGCCTTTTTGGCGGCTGGATGTGGCATGTAATTGACGAAAAAGCAAAATAAGTTTTAAATAACAGTTATAACTAAGCCCCGCCATACGGCGGGGCTTTTTGTATGCTTATAACTTACTGGGCCAAAAGGCCTAGGCATGCCTGGGTCTTTTGGCCCTTGTTTAGTTTGGCGGGCACTGTTAGAATCTGGGTAAGAGGATTTAAAATTTATGAAAATTCTTAAAAAAATTATTGCTGTGGGCCTGATTGCGGTTTTAACGGGCAACAGCTTTGTTTATGCGCAGGCGCCCGGGCAGCGCAGCGCAAAAGAATGCCAGACTATATTAAAAGAAGACACCGTTAAAATGAACGAATTTGGCGGCGCGTTGCTTATTACAGGCACTATAACGGCTGTGGCTGCGGGGCTGTATTCAATTTATAAAGGCATGGGAGATGTTGCGCCGGGCAGAGCGTCGTTGCGTTTGTCGTATCACTTAAACGAGGCTAAAGAAAGCCTTATTAAAGACGCTTTAGAGTACGCCACGGAAAAAAATGATAATGCTTTAAAAACAGTAATGAGAAATTTCGCTTCCAACAAATCAGCCACTTATGTGGACGTCATCAGCTTTCTTGAAGAGAGAGAGTTAAGAGGTCTTTCAAACTATCTTAACAGCAGTATTTTTGCAGGGCGTATGAATAACACCATGCCTGAAAGCGTATCAAGGACATTGTACAAGTATATAATGGAAGTTGAACAGCTTCGTACGCATTACGTAAACACAGGTGTTACTGTGGATATTCTTTTAAAAAAAGAAGAGCTTTATGCAAAAATAGAAAATCTATTAAATGTAAAACTTACCAGAAGCGTGGAAGAAATTACCGCTCATTCTATACCGCAGGGGCAGAGGCAGGCCTATTTAAAACTTTCAGATAAACTTACCAATGCTTATATAAACAAAGATTTTGCGGTTATGGAAAAATTGTTGAAAGCGGAATCTAACTCCGGTAAATCATATTTATTTAAAAAAGGGTTAAAGAGGATGTTCTTTTTGGGTTCTTTCTTAATTATAGTTTCTGTGGCTATGGACACCTCTAAAACAGATAAGCAGCTTGCCAGAATTAACGAGAATTTTGCTTTATTTTTACAGGCGGATGACAACCTTCTTGCCGCCATAGATAAAAACGAAGACTATTTAAAAGTGATTAACATAATAACCGACGGCTACCATGAGATTGCCAACGCAAGCCTTAAGGAGCAAGAGGAGTACAAGCGGCGCTACGAAGCACAAAAAAAGCAAATACAGTTTGACACAAGAAACACTAAATTTAATTCGACCGGTGTCAAAACAAGGAGATAAACATTATGAGCAAGCTTAATAAGCTGGCAGCAGTTATATTAAGCGCAATCATACTTTGTACAACAACTACGCATGCGCAAATAGCAGCAAAGGGCGCCAGGCCCGCAGGTTCTAAAGAACAACCTTTTACAATGCAGGAATATAAAGAACGTTATATTGAGGACAAAAAAGTTGTACAGGCCGCTATAGGAAACCATGAATTATTTGTTCTGGGGGGCTATGCGTTTATTTCGTTATTTGCCTTTTATGTCGCTATTACATACGGACAGCAAGAGAGAAAATACTGGCAATACAAGATAGCACGCGGCAATAATAATATGCCCAAAAAAACTACTTGGACGTACCGTGAGTTTGATTGGCAATATTCTAAAAGAGCCGCAAAGTTATATGAAAATTCCTACCTGCTTCAAACGTATCTTAAGAATAAAAATGAAACTGAACTCTACGAAGCCATTACTAAAAAAAGGGTGGATTGGGCGCACAGAACATCTTCCAACGGTCTTTCCCCAAGCTCTTTTAAAAATATTCTCCAACAGACAGAGCTTGAGCTTAATATGAAAGCCATAGCCGGTAACCCCAACCTTGTTTCCGAATATAAAACCTTAACCGCTTTATCGGCCCAACCGTACAAAAATATTTTAATGGAAAAAGAAGCCGTTTATATGGCGCTGGAAAAGAAAAATATTTCACCCGTAAGAGTGGTTGAGGATATTATACTTGACGGGATTAAGTATCCGGAAGAAAAAGTTTTAGCAGCGCAGTCTCTTAAAAAAATGCGCGACGTCGCTTTTAAAGGAGATTACGCGGCTTTTAAAAATGTGTTGAAGGCGGAAAGGAAAACTATTAATTTACTTTCCCCCAAAAACGCTAAGATTTTAAAAAGTTTGGGCGTATTGGGCGCTTTTATGGTGCTGAGCGACGCTATAGCGGCGCAAGACAACGGCGCCAAACACGCGGCTAAAGTGCTTGAGAATATTGACCTTATAGCAACCGCAGACAGTACCGCGCTTGAAGCCATAGAAGCCAATGCTGACGCCGCCGCCTTAATAAAAGAGGCTTTGGACATCTTCCACATGATTGCCCAAGGTGGGGATGAGGTGCAGGAAGCTTTTGCTACGGATATTGAGTCTAAGGCTAAAGAAATTAAATTTGATACCGCCAACAACACCAAACACAGCTCCTATGGCGTAAGGACAGGGAGATAATATGAATAATTTATATAAAATAATATCCGCTGTTTTAAGCGTCGTTCTATTAAGCAATACCTTTGTTTACGCGCAAAAACCGGCGGGTAAAGGCTTTGGCAAGTACAATGTACAGGGCGAGCCCGTTCATATGACAGCGTACGCGGAGCGTTATAAAGAAGATAAAATGCGTATGCCGGATATAGATATAGGCGGCGAAGACGTGGCGTTTTTGCTGGCGGTGCTGGCGATGCTTGCTATAAACAGGGTCACTGAGGATATAATTGTCGAGAATGTTAATGAAAGGACATTACTTAGAAAAAAACTAAAAAATACTTTCCATTATGAAAGCACACGCCCTACTTACGTAAGAAACTATAATCAGACATTATATGATTACGGCGTTAAAGTTAACAATATTATTCGCCAATGGGGTTTGGAGTCTCTGCGCATGAACCCCAACAGCCGTGTTTCCTATGACCCTGTAAGGGCCGGGTATTACCAGTCTTTCACCATAAATAATTTAAGCGAGTTAAAAAAACTTGCTATTGGTAACGAGCTTAAGCGTAATATGGAATTAGTGGAGCACGCTATACGCCAAAACCCCGCTTTAGCCAAAGAGTTAAACCCGCTGCGTGACGCTCTTGTAAACTTACAAAAAAGGCCTCCCAAAAATATGATTTTTAAGCAAGAGGCCATTTACTCTAAAATGGAAAGCCACGGTGTGGCCCCCGCGCGTATCTGGGAAGAAGTTGTACTAGCGCATTCAAATATTTTGGAAAGGAACGTTGTGCAGGCCCACTTGCTAAATATTAGAAAAGCCGCCTTAACTGGTAATTATGCTAAGTTTACCGCTACATTTAATAAAGAGGCATTCAAAATTAACCGCATGACGCCAGGCGCGGTAAGGTTTTTAAAAGGTTCTTTATTATTTGGCGCGTTTATGTTGTTTACCGACTCTTTAGCCGCTAACGGCGCCCAGAACGAAAAGATTGCTAAAATATTTGAAAATATTGATCTTTTAACCGAGGCCGACCAAGAAACGCTTAACGCTATAGAAGCTAACCCGGATCTGGCCGCCCCCCTAAAAGAAGCGCTGAATACTTTCCACGCCTTATCTATGGCTGACCAAGAAACGCAGGAAGAGTTTGCCGATAAGTATAACGCTAAGGCTAAAAAGATTAAGTTTAGCACGCCCAATAACGCCAAACACACTTCATACGGCGTTAAAACAGGAAGATAAACCGCTGTTTTTGGTTTTACAAAACATCCTCCCCATAACAAAACGGGAGGATGTTTTATTTTTATATATAGCTCTTTTGTATTACTGCGGGTAGCCTTTAGGCCTATAGTGTATATGGGTCCAAAGGCCCTGGCGGCACACGTATATAGTTCCTACAATTTTATTAAGAACTTTAAATGAGAGCTTGCAATGAACAATCTTAACAAAATTATATCTTTAACTCTTAGCGCGGTTTTACTTGCTAATAACTTTGCTTATGCGCAGTCCGCAGGCAGCCCCCTTAAAAAATCTGTGGAGGCGTTGCGGGCAGACAGCGCCGCTTTAGCTAAAAAAGGTATAAATTTGAAAGACATGCTGGACGGTGATATTTTAACTCTTACTTCTATGGGGTTTTTTAGCGGTTATATAACACTTGAAAGCAACCTTAATGAGCTGCGTAAAAAAGATCACAGTTTAAAAAATACCAGGGCCAAAAATACTCTTGCCCAAGATGTCTCGCGCTATGCAAAGGCCAACGGCGACAAAAAGCTGGCGGAGCAGTTTGCCCGCTACCTGCATGACCAAACGTTCAGCTATAAAGACATGCTTCTGCATTTGGAAGGCTACGAAATTAATGAAAACAGAAAACTGCTTGAAAAACTTGTTAAAGAAAACCCCCGGGAGTTTAAAAATCTTGCAGGCGATATGGGCGGCGGACGCACATTGCGGCAGGTTTACGACACGTATTTAAATAATTTACGTAACCATATTCTTTACGAGAACAATGTTCAGTCTTTTATCGCCGCCAAAGAGAGTATGTATATTGAAATAGAGTCTAACTTAGGCGGCCGCAAGCTTCTGCGTCTTAGAGAAGAAATTATGGCAAGCACGGTAGATAAAAATATGCGCGTGTCACTGTTAAAATCTATGGGCAAGGTAAGAGCGGCGTTTGGCACTAAAGAATATGAAAAAGTAGGAAATCTGCTTAAAAGAGAGTCCAGGTATCTTAACAGCGGCGCCAGAAGCGTTTTAAAAAGGTACGCTTTGCTTGGCGTGGCCATAATGGTTATGAGTGCAGCGTTTGCTTCTGAAAACGCCGGGGCGGTAAACAGAATTAAAAATAACGTTTCCCTTATTTTAGACGCGGATGATAAAGTGCTTGACGATATTTCCAAAGACGCCGCGCTTGCTGACGTGCTTGTGGAAATTTTAGATAATACCCATGCCGTGCTCTCCTCCCCCGCCACGCAGCGGCAGTACTCTAAAGAACTGCAAGAAAAAAAGAAGCAAATTAATTTTAACAGCAGAAATAATAAATTCAGCTCCTCAGGCGCTAAAACAGGCAGATAATATTTTATAAATAGTTAAGTCCCGTGCTGGTTTGCGCGGGGTTTTTTTATATTGTTTTTGCCAATTTTTTTGCGCGTATTTTTAAAGGCTTTTTCTCTCGTAAAAGTTAGGGTTTCCTAATATTTGCTTTCGCAGTTCCAAAGTTATAAAATATATGGGTCTTAAATGTATATCATATGCGGTCAATTTTTGTTGTTCAAATTCAAAATAGTAAACATGTGGTAATACTCAATAGCAGTTTTTATTTATTGGGGCGGCCAGCCGCCTAACAAGGAGAGTCATTATATGGCAAAATTAGTTGCAATGGACGGTAACAGCGCGGTAGCGCACGTAGCGCATGCTACAAACGAAGTTATCGCCATTTATCCTATCACACCATCTTCAAACATGGGCGAAATATGCGACGCAAAATCAGCAAAAGGCGAAACAAACATTTGGGGTAACACACCCATAGTGAGCGAGTTGCAGTCAGAAGGCGGCGCTGCCGGCGCGGTGCACGGCGCTTTAGCGGCCGGTGCTTTAACCACAACCTTTACCGCTTCACAGGGTTTGCTGCTCATGATTCCTAACATGTTCAAAATAGCCGGTGAACTTACTCCCACGGTATTTCACGTATCAGCCCGCGCTATAGCCACACACGCTTTATCAATCTTCGGCGATCATTCAGACGTTATGGCAGTACGCCAGACAGGCTGGGCCATGCTTTCCAGCGCTAACCCGCAGGAAGCTATGGACTTCGCTATGATTTCCGCCGCCTCCACCTTTGAAGCGGAAGTTCCGTTCCTCCACTTCTTTGACGGTTTTAGAACATCACATGAGCTTAACATGGTTGATCCTCTTACCAAAGAGCAAATGACATCCATGTTAGACGCAGAACTTGTCGCCAAACACAGAACCAGAGCCATGGACCCTGAAAAACCGACAATCCGCGGCACAGCCCAAAACCCAGACGTTTACTTCCAGGGCAGAGAAGCCGTTAACAAATATTACGACGCAGTGCCCGCTATTGTCAAAAAATATATGGACAAATTTGGCAAACTTACGGGCCGCAACTACGGCCTTTTTGAATACGTAGGCGACGCTGACGCTGACAAACTGGTTGTCATTATGGCCAGCGGCGCTGACGTGGCCGAAACAGCTGTTGAATGCTTAAAAGGTTCCAAAGTAGGCGTACTTAAAATTAGACTTTTCAGACCTTTCAGCATTGCTGACTTTGTAAACGCAATTCCCAAAACAATCAAAAAAATTGCCGTTATGGACAGAACAAAAGAACCCGGTTCACTGGGCGAACCTTTATTCCAGGACGTTTGCTCCGCTTTCTTAACAGAAGAAGGCCGCAAAGCTTTCCCCGTAACCCCCCTCATCGTTGGTGGCCGCTATGGTTTAGGTTCTAAGGAATTTACGCCCGGCATGGTAAAAGCTGTTTTTGATAACCTTGACTCAGCCAAACCTAAAACAAACTTTGTGGTAGGTATTGATGACGATATGACAGGCTCAGCCTTACCCGGCACAATACAGTGTGACTCACTTGGCGCGGGCAATACATTTGGCGCTATGTTCTACGGTTTAGGCTCAGACGGTACCGTAGGCGCTAACAAAAACACCATGAAAATTATCAGCGAAAAAACTGATAACTACGCCCAAGGCTACTTTGTGTACGACTCCAAGAAAGCCGGCTCCATGACAACATCACACATCCGCTTTGGTAAGAGTATTATTAAAGCCCCTTATTTAATAGAACAGGCTGACTTTATTGCCGTGCACATGTTCTCTTTCTTAGAAAAGTACGACGTGCTCAGCAAAGCCAAAACAGGCGCGACATTCCTGCTTAACGCCCCCTACCCGGCTGACCAGGTTTGGGACAATATCCCGGCCGAAGTACAGCAGCAGATTATTGATAAAAAACTTAAGTTTTACTCAATAGACGCTTCAGAAATCGCCCTCAAAACAGGTATGGGCGCCAGAACAAACACCATCATGCAAACGGCGTTCTTCGCTATTTCAGACGTTATTGAAACAAGCAAAGCTATAGAAGCTATTAAAGACGCTATCAAAAAAACCTACTCCAAAAAGGGCGAAGAAATCGTACAGAAAAACTACTCCGCTGTTGATTCAGCCATAGCAGGTTTGCATGAGGTTAAATATCCTTCTGAAGTTTCATCTAAACTTCACGTTAAACCCGCTGTGCCGGCCACGGCCCCCAAAATGGTTAAAGAAGTGCTTGGCGAAATGATCGCTTTCCGCGGTGACGCCCTGCCCACTTCAGCCATGCCTAAGGGCGGCGTATTCCCCACAGCCACAACCCAGTATGAAAAACGCAATATCGCCATTATGTGCCCGTCATGGGACACTGAGACATGTATTCAGTGCGGTATCTGCTCCATGGTTTGCCCTCACGCCGCTATCAGAATGAAAGCGTACAGCGCCGACCAACTGGCTAACGCCCCCAAAACATTTAAATCAGCGGACGGTAAAGCTGACCTCGCGGGCAACAAAGTAACCGTACAGGTAGCAGTAGAAGACTGCACAGGCTGCGGCGCTTGCGTATTTAACTGCCCTGCCAAGAACAAAGCCAACCCGGAACTCAAAGCCATCAACATGACGCACCAGATGCCGCTTAGAGACACAGAGATTGACAACTTCGCTTTCTTCTTAGGTCTTAAATCAGCTGATGTCAAAACCAAAAAAGAAAGCATTAAAGGCTCGCAGCTGCAACAGCCGTTGTTTGAATTCTCCGGCGCTTGCGCGGGCTGCGGCGAAACACCGTACGTTAAGCTTTTAACACAGCTTCACGGCGATCATATCGCCATAGCCAACGCCACGGGCTGTTCCTCCATTTACGGCGGCAACCTGCCCACCACGCCTTACTGCAAACGTGAAGACGGCAAAGGCCCGGCATGGGCTAACTCACTGTTTGAGGATAACGCTGAATTCGGTTTAGGCATAAGACTTGCTTATGACCAGCTTAACTCTGATGCCAAAGCCTTACTTAAAGATGTAGCTGCCAATGTTAAAGAAGTAGCCCCGTTAGCCCAGGAAATACTTGGCGCAACGCAGGCCACAACACAGGAAGTTGACGCGCAGAGAGCCAGAGTAGCTAAACTTAAAGAAGTTTTAGCTGCCCAGAAATGCGAACATTGCGCCAGACTTATTACCATTGCAGACTACTTAGTCAAAAAATCTGTTTGGATTTTAGGCGGCGACGGCTGGGCGTATGACATTGGTTATGGCGGTTTAGACCACGTGCTTGCCAGCGGCAAAAACGTTAAAGTTTTAGTCATGGACACAGAAGTCTACTCCAACACCGGCGGCCAAATGTCAAAAGCTACCCCTATGGGCGCTACGGCATTATTTGCCGCGGGCGGTAAAACAACGCCTAAGAAAGACCTTGGTATGATTTCCATGACATACGGCAATATCTATGTCGCGCAAATCGCCATGGGCGCCAATATGAACCAGGCTGTACAGGCCCTGGCGGAAGCTGAAGCCCACGACGGCCCGGCTATAGTAATAGCGTACGCGCACTGTATCGCTCACGGTATCGATATGAGCAAAGGCATGAACGAAGCCAAAAAAGCAGTGCAAAGCGGCCGCTGGGTACTTTACCGCTTCAACCCCGCTCTTAAAGCGCAGGGCATCAATCCGCTTAAGATTGACTCCCCCGCACCTACAATTAAAGTAGAAGACTTTATGAACGGCGAAAACAGATTCAAATCACTCGCTAAGGCAAACCCTGAGCTGGCCGCAAAGCTTGCCAAGTTAGCCTCCGCCGAGTATGACTGGAGACGCAGTGTTTACACGCAGCTTGCCACACTTGCATGCGACGTTAAAAAAGAAGAAACACCGCAAGCCTAAGTAAGCAAAATAGTTTAGTATAAATACCCCGCCATATGGCGGGGTATTTTTTTGTACTAAGAAGTATTAATGCTAATATCTTGGATAAAAATATAACTGTAGGGGCGGAGCTGGTCTCCGCCCGCCGCCGCTTAACAATTTATCTATTGCGGCCTTTAGAATATTTTACCTACCGGTTGGTAGAATTTTGCAATAAAATATACCTCCGCTGCGTTTTAGCACTATAAGCAGTAGATTTTGCAGTAAAGGAGGCCGTTTATGAAAAAAGTATTAATACTTATGTTATCAACCTTATGTTTAGGCGCTTGCGCCACAACCGGCGGGTATACCGCCCGCAGTTATGACAGCGTTTATATATTTGACCAGCCCTCCTACCATACTGAAACAGTTATAGTGAAGGAAAAGGTTAAGCAACCTGTTATAATAGCGTCTTCTAAGTCTAACCATGGTAAATACCATACGAATATAAACGGTAATAAAAATGTAAACCATGGTAAAAACAATAATAAGAAAGAACCTCAAAAAGCCTCTTTTTATGGCAATAATAACAATAAAAAACAAAATAACGGACATATAGGCGGCAATAATAACAAGGGCGATAAAGCTGCCGCCGGACAAGCTAATAACAAAGGTTCTGGGCGCGGCAATAAAAACAATGCTTCAGCCCCCTCAAAAGGTAATGGCGGCCCGGACGGCAACGCCGGCAAAGTAACAGGCGCAAGCATACGCAGTATTAACAGCGGCAGATAATAAGATTATTACTGTTCCCCCCAGACGGTCTAAGGACCTATTTAAAATATAGGTCTTTAGGCCCTGGTTTTTTGTATTGTGTTTCTATAAAATCTTGTAGAGGATATTTATATGAAAAAACTTTTTATATTATTTGCCGTATTATTGTCCGCCACGCTTAGCGCGGGCACAACGCAGGATTTGCAGGCGGTTTTTGACGCTAAAGTTAAGGCGGCGCAAAGCGCCGATATTCCCGCCCCCAAGAACAGGACCCTGAGCCTGTTGATTTTAAAACTTTACCTAAAGAACGGCAGCTTGATATTATCAACAATTTTATGCTTTCCGCCGCGCAAACAGGTTCCGCCGTTATGCACAATGAGGCAGTTTCACTTTTGGCTGTGTATTGCACAGAGCAAAAACTGTTGGTAAACCAATTTTATAAAGGCGACATAACCCAAGAAGCCCCCTGTCTTACCAAAGAGCAAATAGATGAAAAAATGAAAGAAGACAGTGTTGAAGTAACGGAGATTGGCGTACTGGCGCTATTATAGGGCCTATATCAAAAATAGGTCTTTTGACCCATGTTTTTTATGACGTTAATGCTATAATTTAATTAAGTAACTTAACAGAGAGGAACTAAAATGAAAAAAATATTATTGTTAGCCCTTATTTGCGCCGTAGCTGTGACAGCAAACGCGCAGAACGCAAAAAAAGCGTACAAGAATGCCTCAGCCATGGCATTAGAGTTTGCCACATTTGAAGAAGCCCAGGCGCACTTTAAACAAGCCTATGAAAAAGAAATGGCAGCCAAAAAGGCTGAAGAAAAAGAGGCTCCCGCAGGCGAAAGGTTTTGCGCTATGATTGGCCTGGAGGCCAACCCCCATTATACCCGTGACCCGCACTCCTGCCTTTGTTTAGAAGGGGATACAAACATGACATCTAATGAAAATATTAGTTCTTATGTTGTGCGCACAAGCAAAGTCCGCCCAGGTATTTATATTAAACAAGGCGACGAAAAGGGCAATTTTATCGCAGTGCCCGCGCAGTCTGGCGAAGATATTATAGAACCCGGCATTTACCATGCAAAGAATTGTGACGGCAAAGATTGCTCCTCACACGGCTGCTTTATGATTAAGCCTAAAATAGAGGCTGACGTTACAGTTTCTTACCCCGCCATAGAACCGCCTGCCGTTGAGTATGGACCTGGTATACATCATGGTAAATCTTGCAATGGTAAAGACTGTTCAGACAAAACAGGTTGTTTAATGGTTTTGCCAAAAATAGATGCTGTTACAATGGTTGCTTACCCTGCCATAGAACCACCCGCCGTTGAAAAAGGTGAAGTGCAGTGCACATGCGACGGATATCATTGTGACGCAGGCTGGTGCGCTAAAAGCGGCAAATAAACAAATAAAAATTTAAAATAAAACCCAAGCGTTAACATTTTAACGCTTGGGTTTTATTTTGCGGATGTAAATTTATAAAATGAACAAGATTCCATAATAAAAAAAGCACCCCTTAACGGGATGCCTTTTATATTATGGACGTGATGGGAATCAAACCCACGACCTCCTCGTTGCGAACGAGGCGCTCTATCAACTGAGCTACACGCCCTAAAATCAAATTCAACATAAATATTATACCAAATATTAAAAATTGATTCTTAAAAATTCTTAGAAGTAAAACAAAAATATATTTATTTGCCGCGCAAAAATTTACTACCATATCACTAAGCTGGTTACTAACGGAGGATTTATGAAAAAAGTTATTATTTTGTCTATGTGTGTTTTGTTTGCCGCCGCTTGCGCTAAAACTGTGAAAGTTGAAAACACCGGTTATATGTGCTCCGCCCAAAACGCCGTAAAAGCGGGTAATATAGAGGACGCTAAAAGAGTTTACGGTGACGCCTGCGCCAAAGGCGCGGCTAACGCCTGCAACCAGGCGGCCTTCATAGCTTTAGAGCAGGAAAATACCGCCCAAGCGCAGGAATACTTCCTAATGGCGTGTTCCAAAAGCGAGAAAAGCGGCTGCTACAACGCGGGCCTTATTAAAGAGGGCAACGGCGACGCGGCCGGCGCTAAAAAGCTGTATAAGAAAGCCTGTAAAAAAGGCCTTGCCAAGGCGTGCGAAGCAAATAGCAATATTTAAATTAGTATAAAACAAAAATCCCCGGCAGTGTTTAAATGCCGGGGATTTTTTATTTTGTGATTATCTAATAATCATAAGTCGTGGAATATTCTTCAATATATTTTTTAAGTTTCTTTTCCTGTTTGCCGTTGGTGGGTAAATGTATAAAATAATCTGTGCCCGTCATTTCTCTAAATTCTTTCGGGACAAAAAATACAAAGTGTTTATTTTCCAAGCCGAAATGTCTAAAGTACAGTGAGTCCGGCGCCATGGCAAAATGTTCCCCTACTATAGAAACGCTTTTGGCTTTTACTCCTTCTTTTATCAGCAGCGGGCCTACGTTAAAATCTTCCGGTATATTAAAGTGGCTGTGCCCTTTTCCCATATAGGCCAGCATTCTTGGCTTATTTGCCGTTTTTAATGTTTTGGTTATAAGCTCTGTCCAGCTAAAATTTCTTGTGGTAACATTGCTTCTGTCAAGCCTTTGGTCAAAGGCTATAATTTCTGTTTCAGGTGCTTTTTTTGTTTGCAGGTCACGCAATTTCTTTTTAGCGGCTTTGCTGTCTTTATAATCTCTACCCAGCAGGTCTTTGTTGCGCTCAAGCGGAAGTATGTTAATATCGCAAAATAAAGCGTTTAAACAATAACGGTTAACATCATCGCGGCCGGTTGTGTAATCTTCTTCTATATTAAGGTAGCAGTCGTTGCCGGTTTCTTTAAATTTGGCAATATCCTCTTCTTGCATTTCCAGTAAAAACTCAGAGGCAAAGTGCGTCAGCCCCCCCTTACACTGCAGGCTTTTTGCTATGCGGGTGACTTCTTTATAGTATTGGCCGTAATGGTATTCCCCCACTACAAGCACTTCAGTGTCAAAAGGCATTAAAATACTGTAGTCAAAATTTTTATCTATAAATCTAATATATTTAGGGTCTTGCAGGTAAGCAAGCCAGCGCGTTTTTTCTTCCGTTTCAAAAATGCCTTGCGGCGCTTTAAAGTCAGCCAAGGCGTAGTAGTCCGGCATGCTTGAAGTGCTTTGCATATAATGCGCCAGTTCTTTATGGCCTAGTATCATTGCCAGTTCCAACGGGCTAAAGTGTATGGCGGCATCATCGTTAGTGCAAAAATAAGACTCATATTTCTGTTTAGCTTTTTTATAAAGTATTTTAAATTTTTCTAAAGACAATGTCCCTTTGTGATAATTTTTTACCATATCACAGATAAAGCGGGAAGAGTTGTCTACATACTCTTTTTCTGTTTTATATTTTAAAGGCAGTTCCAGGCCAGCTTCAAACATAGCTTTTAATGTGGCCGGGCGGGCAAAGTAGGCTATGCGCATTGCGGCGCTTTGGTTTTTGTTGTTACGTATATCAGGGCATTGTGTGGCAAGCGCGGCACAGGTTTTTATGTCTTCCGTCTGATCACAAACGTATACATTATTTATAAATTGTTCATAAGTATACGGGCAATTTTGCGCAAAAATAATATTAGCGGCCGCAAACACCGCTAATATTGTTAACATAGTTTTCTTCATAATTTCTTATATTATATCATTTATGCCGTCTACACAGTACAGTATTTATTTGATAAAATGAAATAATACTTTAGTAAAAGGAATTATTATGAGCGAAAGAGTTTATATAAATAAGATTGGCAACTACCTTGGCAAAGAAGTAATTTTAAAGGGTTGGCTTTACAATATGCGCAGCAGCGGAAAACTGCACTTTTTGCAACTGCGTGACGGCAGCGGCATTATACAATGTGTTGTTTTTAAGGGTAATGTAACGCCTGAAGTTTTTGAACTCGCCTCTAATTTAACGCAGGAAACCTCGATCTCCGTTACCGGCACCGTTAAAGAAGATAAACGCTCTAAACTGGGTTTTGAACTTGACGTGAAAGATTTGGCCGTTATAGGTAAATCAGTAGATTACCCTATTACCCCCAAAGAACACGGCGACGCTTTTCTTATGCAAAACCGCCACCTCTGGCTGCGCTCTAACCGCCAGGTAGCCATACTTAAAGTGCGTGATGAGATTATCAACGCCATAAGAGATTTTTTTAGAGAGCGTGATTTTACGCTGGTTGATTCCCCTATCCTTACTCCCGCCGCCTGCGAAGGCAGAAGCACACTTTTTGAAACAGATTATTTTGACGAGAAAGCCTACCTCAGCCAAAGCGGCCAGTTATACGCCGAGGCTTCGGCCATGGCACTTGGCAAAGTATATTGCTTTGGCCCAACCTTTAGGGCGGAAAAATCTAAAACCCGCCGCCATTTGACAGAATTTTGGATGGTTGAGCCTGAAGTAGCTTTTAACACTTTAAACGACAATATGGAACTGGCTGAAGACTTTATAGTTTACATAGTGGAGCGTGTGCTCAAAAACAGACGTGAAGAACTGGAAGCTTTAGACAGGGATATCAGCAAGCTTGAAGCGGTTAAAAAACCTTTCCCCCGTTTAGATTATACAGACGCTATAAAACTGTTAAATGACCTTGGCAACCCCACAGACTGGGGCGGCGACATAGGCGGCGACGAGGAAACTTTAATTTCCAACCATTACGACCGCCCTGTTATCATACACCGCTATCCGGCCGACATTAAAGCTTTTTATATGAAGCGCGATCCAAACAACCCCAAGGTTGTACTGGCTATGGACGTTATAGGCCCGGAGGGCGCCGGTGAGATTATAGGCGGCAGTGAGCGTGAAGATGATTACGATGCCCTCGTACAGCGCATGAAAGACCAGGGTATTGAGCCCGAATCTATGGACTGGTACCTTGACCTGCGCAAATACGGCAGCGTGCCGCACAGCGGTTTTGGTATGGGCGTGGAGAGAATGGTACGCTGGATATGCGGCCTGCACCACGTGCGCGAGACTATCCCGTTTGCCAGAATGATGGATAAAATCAGACCGTAAATAATATTAAACTAAGGGCCCCGAAAGGGGCCTTTTTTATTTGTATGCCATTATAAAGGGCGGACACAAGGTCCGCCCCTACAAGTAGTCTTTTCTCTCATTCTTTAATATGTTTTTTTATTTTATTATTGTTAAAATGAAAGTATGAAAAACAAATATTTGCAGGAAGCCGTTAAACTTCTACAAGCTTTGGATAAAGACGCCAATATAGATGAGTCCGCCGCTATAGTGGCCAATACTATTGAACACGATGGCATAGTGCACACATTTGGCGCGGGGCACAGCGGCAGTGTTGCGCTGGAGGGCTTTCACCGCAGCGGCGCGCCGGTGCAAATAAGCGCGATTTTGGACCCGGCGTTGATGTTCCAGCACGGGGCGGAGGCTGGCACTATGATTGAGCGGCAAGAGGGCTATGTTTTACCTATACTTGCCTCGCACGATATGCGCCCGCAGGACTGCATTATTATAATCTCCAACTCCGGCCGTAACCCTGCCGGGATAGACACCGCTATTTACGCTAAAAAGCGCGGGCTTAAAGTTATTGTTATAACTGCGTATGGGGCGCAAAAAGCGTCCCCCTCCCGCCATTCAAGCGGCAAGAAGTTGGCTGATTACGCTGATATTGTTATAGATAATCTGGCGGGTAAAGACGAGGCGAATATAGAGTTATACGACGGCAAGAAAGTAGGGCCGCTTTCCACAATAACAGGGGCGGCTATAATAAACGCTGTTTATTTTAGGGCGGTAGAGTTACTGTTGGCTAAAGGCATTAAAACACCTGTATATTCCAGCTCAAACGCCGGCGGTGACGATGGTAACGAGGTATTGGCGGAAAAATACGGCGCCAGAGTAAAACACCTTAAAGGTTAACACTATTATTTCTCCCTTTTGTAAAGGGAGATTATTACAAACTCCTCTAAATTTTATAAAATAAGCATATAGCTAAACTAACTTTTTAAGGCGCACGTCCGCCTTATTTTTATGCTTTGTTTTAGTTTTTATATTTAACTTAGAGGAGACAATATGAGCTGTGACACAAAAAAATGTCAGTATGAATGTTCACATGAAGTACAGCAAATGTGTAGTGTAGCCCGCGGCCCCAAACACGGCCCGGCGCCCATACCTGAAGAAGGTAAATGGGTAAAAGCCACACAAGTAACCGATATCAGCGGTCTTACCCACGGTGTGGGCTGGTGCGCACCCCAACAGGGCGCGTGCAAATTAACTTTAAACGTTAAAAACGGCGTAATTGAAGAGGCCTTAATAGAAACCTTAGGCTGCAGCGGTATGACGCACTCCGCCGCCATGGCCGCCGAAGTTATTACAGGCAAAACTATTTTAGAAGCTCTTAACACAGACTTAGTGTGCGACGCTATTAATACAGCCATGAGAGAGCTTTTCTTGCAGATAGTATACGGCAGAACACAAACCGCTTTCTCAGAAAACGGCTTACCCATAGGCGCGGGCCTGGAAGACTTAGGCAAAGGTTTACGCTCACAGGTCGGCACCATGTACGGCACCAAAGACAAAGGCGTACGCTACCTTGAAATGGCCGAGGGCTATATTCTTGAGCTTGGTTTAGACAAAGAGGGCGGCGAAGTTATCGGCTACAAATTTGTGCACCTTGGCAAAATGATGGACGCCATTAAAAAAGGCACAGACCCTAAAACCGCTTATGAAAAAAATATAAGCACCTACGGCAGATTTGACGAAGCCGCAGCCAAAATTGACCCCAGGCACCAATAATTTAAGGAGAGCATAGATATGATTAGATTTGAAGGTTATGAAAGAAGAATCAACCAAATAAATGCCTGCCTTAAAGAATACGGCATGACAGATTTGGAAGACGCAAAAAAAGTTTGCGACGGCAAAGGCATTGACGTTGACGCCATTGTCAAAGGCATACAGCCTATAGCTTTTGATAACGCCGTTTGGGCCTATACACTTGGCGCAGCTATCGCTATTAAAAAAGGTTTAACAAACGCCGCTGAAGCCGCCGAAGCTATCGGCATCGGCTTACAGGCTTTTTGTATACCCGGTTCAGTAGCTGACCAGCGCTTAGTAGGCATTGGCCACGGCAATTTAGCCGCCATGTTACTGAGAGAGCAGACAAAATGTTTCTGCTTTTTAGCGGGCCACGAATCCTTTGCCGCCGCAGAGGGCGCCATCGGTATTGCCAGAACAGCCAACAAAGTCAGAAAAGAACCTTTAAAAGTTATTTTAAACGGTCTTGGCAAAGACGCCGCTTACATCATTTCCCGCATCAACGGTTTTACACATGTTGAAACGGAATATGAGTACGGTTCAGGCAAGCTTAACATTGTAAAAGAAACACCGTTTTCTAACGGCGACAAAGCCAAAGTAAAATGCTACGGCGCGGACGATGTGAGCGAAGGCGTTGCTATTATGAGGCATGAAAATGTAGACGTTTCCATCACAGGTAACTCTACCAATCCTACACGCTTCCAGCACCCCGTTGCCGGCACCTACAAAAAGTGGGCCGGTGAAAACGGCAAGAAGTATTTCTCAGTAGCCTCCGGCGGCGGTACAGGCAGAACGCTTCACCCCGACAATATGGCCGCGGGTCCCGCTTCTTACGGTATGACAGACACCATGGGCCGCATGCATGGCGACGCGCAGTTTGCGGGTTCGTCCTCAGTGCCGGCGCACGTGGAAATGATGGGCCTTATCGGTATGGGTAATAACCCTATGGTAGGCGCGTCTGTAGCTGTAGCCGTTGCTATTGAGCAAGCTAAATAGGAAATAAGACAACTTATTTTATAGCCCCCTGCATAATTACTGTGCGGGGGCTATTTTATAAAAAATTGAATATTTGAGTTTTGTAAAATATAATACCTCTCCATTGTTTGTTGAAAAGTGAGCAAAGCCTTGCGAGCGTATCAATAAGATTATCCCTCTCCCTTGTTGGATGGGAGAGGGAAGCGAACGCAGTGAGCAGGGTGAGGGTGAATATGAGTGTTTTATGGGGATAATGTTTAAGTTGGAATCACCAACCAATATCATAAAATATGTGCTGTAGATTTAAACAAAAGTTTTTTAAGTAGACAAAACACTCATATTCACCCTCACCCCGACCCTCTCCCATCCAACAAGGGAGAGGGAGAGCACTTGATACGCTAGTAAGGCTTTGCTCACTTTTCATCAAGCAAGAGAGAAGTAATTTAATAAAAACCCCGGCGGAATAACTTCCGCCGGGTAATCCCCCGATTGTAGTTGCTATATCTATTTACTCTTTTTATTTTGTATTTTTTGCAGTGTTTGAAATTGGTTGAGCAAAGTATTTTTATCCTTTATTTCAGGCACGGTAAGCTTGTTTAAATCAACAGCGTTCTTATATTGTTTTTGCACATTTTCCGCGCGTTTTTCCGCCCTGTAAAGCGCTTTTACCATGAGTGAATAGGCAAGCGGGCGGGTAAGCTTGTCAGCAGGCACCTGGTCAGCCTCCCAAAAGAGAGATACCGGTATGGATTTATATTTATTTTGATAGCGCAGGTAGCTGGTATAATTATACATATAGTCCATCATTTCAGGGTGCTTTTCAAACAACATCATAAGCGCCATGGCGGTATCTTCCAGGTTTTCCCCCTGCGAGGCAAAGTAGTCCGGGTTTTTAAGCAGCATTTCCACCTTTTTGTCCGCGCTTGTGGCCGGGTGGTTAAAGTCTGAGTAAGTTTTAAAACTGCTTGCCAGCACGGCTACGGATGTTACTATCATAAACGTAGCGCCCGCGCCCCTGGCTGCCCATTTTAAAGACTGCAGTTTTTTAGCTTTGTCAAAGCATTCAAAGGCGATTATAGCTTCTGCCACCATAATTGTGGCAAAAACACCGTAGCCTTTGTCGCCTATAATTTCCAAGAGCCTTGGGTTTTTAATATCTCTTTTAACATTAAAATCCGGTCCTATCCCGGCGATGTTTGCCTGCATTCTACCGGGCAGCATCAGCAAATCTCCGGCAAGGGCCAGGCTGGCCTGCATTACGTTTTCTTTAGCCTTTTCTTCGGCAGTTTCTTCTGTCATGCCCGCTTTAAGGTTGCGCTTGTACTGCTGCTTTATTTTTTCTTCGGTCTTTTTTTGTTCAGCTTCCAGTTTGTCCAGCTCTGTGCGTAAATCTGTAATATTATCTTTAATTGTTTGCAGCTGGGCGTGGTAGAGCGCTACGGAATCCTTTTTGCTTTGAGCGCTGGCATACGGCGCGGATGTAATAAAAAGTGCGGCGGATAGTGCGATGCTTAAAAGTTTTTTCACGGTGTCCTCTGGTTGTTCAATATGTTAGCAGGAACTAACTATATTAACTATACCAAACTTATCTGCTTTTGTACAGAACTTTTTTACGTTAATTTTGACCCTTTACAAGGGGTATAAATAGATGTATTATTAAAGAGTAATGATTATTTATTACTTGGAGGGTACTACATATGGGAACAAAAGACATTGAAATAGTAAAAGCAGGCGGTTTGGACGTAAATGAATTAATTGAAACGCTTAACAGCGCATTTGCAGACGAATGGCTGGCCTATTACCAGTACTGGGTAGGCGCAAAAGTGGCCGAGGGCTTAATGAGGCCCGACGTTCAAAAAGAACTTGAAGAACACGCCGGAGAAGAGCTGGACCACGCGGGCAGACTGGCCGACAGAATTATATCACTCGGCGGCACGCCGCTTTTAGAGCCTAAAGCCTGGTATGAAAAAACAAAAGCCGGTTATGAAGTTCCTTCAAACCCCGATACAACCGTTCTTTTAGACCAAAACATTAAAGGCGAACGCGCCGCTATTGCCGTATACAAAAAAATATTTGATATGTGCAAAGGCAAAGACGCTATTACCACACATATGGCCCGCCATATTATGGAAGAGGAAATTGAACACGAACAGGACCTTGAAGACTTGGTTAAAGATATAGAATATACAAAGAAATAAAATTAAAAGCCCCGCTTAAACAAGCGGGGCTTTTAAAAACTAACTGATAAACAATATCTTAATATAACGCTGTTCTAAGCCAATCCGTAAAACCTAATGACTCGTCGGGCGATTTGCCCTCAAGAATATTTAAAAAAGCTTTCTTCTTTGCATAAGTTTCTTTTTTCAGCGTACCGCTGAAATAGGCTGTCTTATCATCAAGTTTTTTTACAAGGTCATCTTTTATAACGCTTAAATCCGCGCCTGCGTATTTTGCCATTTGCATGTAGCGGATAGCCCGCTGTGGTTCACAGAAAGAGTCTTTTACCAGTTTATAAATTTCAGGCGCCACGCTGCCCGGCTGCAGGGCCTCGGCCATTCTAAAAGCTTGTACTAAAACGGTATTGGAGTTTTTTATTCCGATGTTACTCTTTTGAGTGGAATTATAATCATTATTAAGATAGAAGTAAAACGCAAGGCCCAGTTTTGACCAGTTTATCTCACCGTTATTAATGAAGATAGAGTTTTCTTTTTGTTTTGCCTCATTTTGCAGTACTTTGTAGGCAATGTTCATTACTTCTGTAGTGGGTAATCTTTTGCTTGTTTTTTCTTGGCCCATATGATAAAAGTAGTCTGTAATTAAATTTGCCTGTGTGCGCTGGGGCATAGCAAAAAAGCGTTGTATTTGCGCGTTTGATTTAGATATATCTAAGAAAAAATTTTCAAGTTCTCTGGGGTTGTAGAAATAGTCTCTATTAGGCGCCATAGCATACTCTATGGCCTCAAAATTTTTATAATGAAGCGCTTTGTTTAAAAAATACTGAGCGTCGGTAAATTTCCATACTTCAGGGTTAGCGGACTGCGCCGCCACGCCGGGGGAAACCTTTGCGCCTTGTTTAACTAAATTGTCTATAACTGCCTGGGGCGCGTTATCAGCAACCGCTTTATCAATTTTTGCCGTTAAGCGTTTGGCAAGTGCTTTTTTATCTTTTTCAAGTTGTTCAATTTTTTGCTCATATTCTTGAGCGGCAATTTCTTTTTGCTGGTATGTGTCTTTAATATCCTGTTCAATTTTTTTCATGCTTTGGGCGGACGCAAGCGCCGGGCACAATGTAAGCGCTATAAGTAGAGATAGTAGCTTTTTATTCATAAACTCTCCTATATTGAAATAGTATAACTATATAATAAGATTAATCCGTATTATTTACATGGGCCAAAGGACCTATTTAATTTTAGGTCCTTTGACCCATGTATTCTACTTCTAAGAATAGTATAATTCATAAATGAGAAGACTTTCATTAATTTTAACTGCCGTATTTTTTGCTTGCGGATTGTGGGCCAAAGATATTGTAATATACCACACCAGCGATACGCACGGCTATTATTTTGCCAAAGAAGATGAAAACGGCCGCATGCAGGGCGGTTTTGCCGCGCTGGCCGCTTTTATTAAGAAAGATAGTAAAGGGCAGGCTAATTACCTCCTGCTTGACAGCGGCGATTTTATGCAAGGCAACCTGGAGGCCAATGATTCCAAAGGCATGACTTCTGCCCGGGTTTATAACGCTATGGGTTACCACGCAGTAACAATAGGCAATCACGAGTTTGACTTCGGCGCGTCAGTTTACGACGTAACCAAGTCTATGGACGCCAAGGTGCTTGCCGCAAACTTTTTAAGCATAGGTACTACACAAGAATACGAGATATTTAATGTAGACGGTGTTAAAATAGGCGTAGTAGGCATTGGCCTTAACGGCGGTAAAAATAAAACATTTAAAGAACGCGACACAATAGAATCTTATAAATCTGCCATGGCGGAAGTATATAAAAATGATGTGAACGCTGTTGTTGTTCTTACACATTCTTCAGACTACGATATCCGCGACGGTAACCCGCCTAAAGAAATTGCGGCCTCTTCCCCCCTTAAAGCGCATGTTATGCTGGGCGGGCACAGGCATATTGAAGCCAGCGCCATAGCGGACGGTACTTTATTTGCCGAGAGCGGCACCCAGCTTAAAAGCGTTTCTAAAATTATAATGACATTTGACGATGACACAAATGTTTTTAAATCCGCCAAACACGAGAAAGTCCCTCTTTACATAGACGCGGTAGGGGAGGACGCAGCCATTAAAACCATTCTCGACGGCATTAAAAACCCTGAATATGAAAAGGTTATCGGCCGTCTGGAAAACAGCTTTTATTACACCAACAACGAGCCCGGCAGGCTGGACAGCCAGCTTGGCAATTTGATGGCGGATATTGTAAAAGATTCCGTGGAAGATGCAGACATTGGCATACTAAACTCCACCAGCTTTAGAAATATTTTGCCCAAAGGTAAAATTACTGTGCGTGACCTGGTGCTGTCTATGCCGTATAACAAACTTTCCACTATTAAGCTTAGCGGTGATTTTATAGCTAATTTACTTATAACTACAGTCATGCCCAATTTTTCTTTATTTCAGTACAGCGGGCTGGAGGCGGATATTATTTTTGACGGAGATAAGCCCAGGCACGCCATTATAAAAATTAACGGTGAGCCTTTACAAAAAAATAAGGTTTATAATGTGGCTACCAATGAATTTATAGCCTTTTACGGCACCTACGAGGCGGCCGCGTTTAAAGATATTCCTGCGGAAGATAAAGAAAAGTTTGAAACGGAAATACATGATTTGCTTATGCAGTTTATAGCGGAATTTCCGGACCAGGCGCCTGATAAGGAGCCTAGGTTAAGAACAATCTCTAAATAACAAAACCCCCGGCAACGCCGGGGGTTTTGTTATTCAAACTCATCTTCTTTTATAGCTTTTTTTACCTGTGCGCGTTTGGCCTTTTGCCTGGCGCGTTTTACGCGCGTACGGCTTTTGGTGTTTGAGGTAGTATAGCGCCACTCGTCTTGTTTTACGTGATTATCTTTGTCCATAATGTTTACAGCGTTTACGCCGCGTCCTTAAGTTTTTGAAACAGTTCCATCTGTTTTGCCGACGGGTTTGTGGGTATGTCTATAAGCATGCTTACATACAAATCCCCTTTGCCGCCCAGGCCCTTGCCGCTTAGCTTCATTCTTTTACCAGTCTGCGTGCCTGCGGGTATTTTGATTTTAACGTCGCCGTCTAATGTGGGCACATATATTTGCCCGCCAAGCACAGCGTCCCACGGCATAACGCGTACTTTAACTTCCAGGTCACTGCCCGTTACGTTAAATACCGGGTGCGGCGTGATAGAAATTTTTAAGTGTAAATCTTTTGCCCCTCTTCTGCCTTGCGAACCCTGCCCTTTAAGTTTTAAGGTTTGGCCGTCTTTTATGCCAACGGGTATATTGACGGTCACAGTTTTGCCTGTGGGCAGAGTAAGGCGCATTTTGCCGCCTTTATGAGCGTCTTCTAAAGACACTTGCAGGTTGGCTTCATCGGCCGCATTGCCGGCCGCCTGCTGCCCGCCGCCAAAACCGCTAAACCCGCTCATACCCCCGCCGCCACCGCCAAAAGCGCCGCCGAATATGCTTTGAAAGAAGTCGCTAAAATCGCCTGAGTCAAAACCGCCGGTGCTGTGAAAGTTAAACCCCTGCGAGCCGCCCCCGCCGGACCCGCCGTAATACTGCTCATACGGGTTGCCGCCCGCGGACTGGCGTTGGTATCCCCCAGCGCCGCCGTTTGCGTATTTTTTGTAGTCCGGGCCTACCTGGTCATAAATATTTCTTTTTTGTTTGTCTGAGAGCACTTCGTACGCTTCGTTTATGTCTTTAAACTTTTCCGTCATAGCGGCTTTATCCGCGTCTTTGTGCATGTCGGGGTGGTACTTGCGCGCGGCCGCCTTAAACGCTTTTTTAATTTCAGCGTCTGACGCGCTTTTATTTACACCTAAAATTTTGTAGTAGTCTTTATAATCTGCCATAATGTTACCTCATTAAAATCTAACAACATTATATTAAAAAAATATCCTATTAAAACAAATGCTAATCTTCGCTTGGTGTTGCGTTGTTAAAGCAAAGTGTCTTACACGGCTTTGGCTTGAGACCCTCACGCCCGCCTTCGCTTCGCTACGGCGCGGTATAACTCGTACCTCACTGAGGGAACGGCACTTTTTATATAAAATCATATTTGTCGAAGAGTTATGCGTAAACATTAGATGTCAACTAGCACTCATATTCACCCTCTCCTGCTTTTATTTGTGCATGCGCCCAAATAAAAACTTCCTCTCCCGTCAAACAAGGGAGAGGAGATATAAAAACAAAGCATTTTAAATATTCTAAAAGCCCCGCCTTAGTATGCGGGGCTTAATTAATTACGGAATAGCGTCCATCACTTTTTTGAGAGCTTCTTCGCTCTTACCCCTTATTTCTACCGTTTTTTCCTTGCCTTTAGCGCCTTTTACGATGTTAACGTTATCGTTACCAACGGAAAAAAACTCAGCAAGAAAAACCTGGATAATATCGTTAGCTTCGGCCTCTATGCTCTTGGTTTTTACTTTTACTCTTAGCACACTGCCTATTCTGCTGACAACTTCATTATCCCCTGTTGTTGGAATTACACGTACTTTTATAATCATTTTTCCTCCAAGAGTTTAACTATAACCTTGCGGTCTTTATTAGTCAAAAATGGCACTGCCTATACGGGGCATTGTAGAACCTTCCCGCACCGCTGCGGCGTAGTCCCCGCTCATTCCCAGTGATAACTGCGCGCCTGGCACGCCGCCAAATTCACTGTCCCACAGCTGTTTTACTTCTTTAAATACAGGTCTTAAATCCTCGGCGTTATCCGCCTGGGGCGCTATAGCCATAATGCCAAGCAGGTTAATGTTAGCAAGCGTTCTTATTTGTTTTATCAACCCCGGCGCGTCGGCCATTTTTACGCCGCTTTGCGTAACGGAATCAGTAAGTTTTACCTGCACCATACAGTTAACTGTTTTCCCCTGCTCTTTGGCCTTTGCGTCTGTAAATACAGCGGTTTCAAAGCTTGCTATTGAATCTATAAAATCAAAAAGATTAACTATTTTGGCAATTTTATTTTTTTGCAATTGCCCGATGAAGTGCAAAGTAACGCGCGGTCTTAATAAGTTAAACTCAGTTTTAGCCCACCTGGCCATGGCGTCCTGCAGTTTTGATTCCCCCGCGTGAACGGGGCCGCCGTTATGACTGAGAAGGGTTAAAATATCTTCCTCTTTGGCGTATTTTATAACGGCCATAGGGTGTACGTTTTCAAAATTGGTATGGGTGGCGCTGCACGCCGCTTTTATGCCTTCAAGTACTGTGTTATAATTAGTAATAACTTTTTGCATAAAAATCCCTTGACATATTATACCAAAATTAACTATCATATGCACTTTTTCTTCGTCTTTTGCTTTAAAACGTTGTCACTGCGGGGCTCGGATATTCGGCCTGGCGGCACTCACGATATACCTCGCCCCGCGCTCCTAGTTTTAAAACAAAATACTGTGAAAAACGAGGACTTTTTCTTCGTCTTTTGCTTTAAAACGTTGTCACTACGGGGCTCGGATATTCGGCCTGCCGGCACTCACGATATACCTCGCCCCGCGCTCCTAGTTTTAAAACAAAATACTGTGAAAAACGAGGACTTTTTCTTCGTCTTTTGCTTTAAAACGTTGTCACTGCGGGGCTTGGATATTCGGCCTTGTAAAGGGGCATACATTAAATAGATAAGCTATAATTTATTTAATATGCGCCACCTTATTAAACGCAAAGAAATACCGCTTATACGCCTTCTGTCTATGGAGGGCTGCACAGCCATGGCCCGTTATACTCTTGTACTTGTGCTGCCGTGGTATGTGTTGCAAATATCAGGCGGGGCGGTTGCGCTTGGCGTGCTTAGTTTTGCTATGATGGTGCCCGCTATATTCGGCTCCTACATAGGCGGTAATATTATAGAGCGCCTGGGCGCGCGTAAAACTATTTTACTTTCTGATCTGTGCCAAATGCTGTGCACTATAGTTATATTTTTCTGTGTAACATACTCTTTTATTCCGTTTTATTTTCTTGTTATGATGGCGTTTTTAAGCGCGTTTTTTTACGCGCCGGGCAAAGTGGCCCGCGGTGCGGTAATACCCGTGTACGCGCGCTACGCCAAGGTAAGCCCGCACAAGGCCTTTGGCTTTAGAGAGGCAGTCAGCGGTACCGCCGCCATTATGGGGCCGTTAACAGGCGGGTTTATTATAGCCGCTTTTGGCGTGGGCAGCGCGGTACTATACTCGGCCGTTTTCTTTTTGCTTGCGGTGCTTTTGTGCCTGCAAATGATACAAAGGCGTGAACGCGCGCTCAAGTTTAAGTCAAAATCTACTTTTAAAAAGACGATTATTTATGTGCTGCGCAGGCCGCATTTATACCTGGCAATACTTTTTACACTGCCATTTTTTATAATTTATACGGCGTGGGAATCTGTGGTGCTGCCAAGCTATGTTAATTTATATGGTTATGGTTCTGTATTTTTAGGTATGCTTGAAAGCGCGTTTGGCATAGGTATACTGTTAGGTGCGCTTGGCTACGCTGTATATGGTAAAAAAGTTAAGTTTAAAACTATGCTTATACTTAATTACGCTGCTTACATATTGCCTATAGCTATATTTTTGCTGACAATAAACAAGCCCGTTGTTTTATTTGCCAGTTTTATATGCGGCGCGCCTTTTGGCGCTTACGCCGCCATGATGACAACGTTTTTAACTATTAATACGCCCGAATATATGAGAGCCAAAATTTTAGCTTTTTATATATCATTAACAGCTATTGTAGACGCTGTGGGTATATGGGTGACATCATTGTTAATACACCGCAGCGGGTTTGAGTACTCTATGCAGCTGCTGGCGGCTGTTTTTATACTGGCCCTATGCGCGGCGACACTTATTGAAATAAAACCTCACCCCGTAAGATTTAGGAAGAGATAAAAAAGCCCCGCAATACGGCGGGGCTTTTTAAATCTAATCAACAGGGCTTTTGTTTAAAGCTTTTGCATTTGCCTGTCCTGCCACTTGGCGCATACTAACTGCGCGAATGTGCCGCCAAGCAGGCACATAAACATATCTTTCTGTGCGTCCCAAATATCGCCCTGAGAGCCTAAAAAGTCCGCCGCGCCGTCAGCCACAAGTTCCGCCGCCGCCCATTCAATAAGTTCGTAGGTGGAGCTTACAAACATCGCCACGCACACGCATAGGAAAAATAACATTTTTCCCCTGCCTACTTTAGTTATTCTTATAAGTATTTCTCTGGCAACAAGCGCGGGTATTACGCCCTGGAAAAAGTGCCCCATTCTGTCATAGTGGTTGCGGCTCATATCAAAAAGGTCTTTAACATAATCGCCCACAGGCACAAGCGCGTAGGTGTATTTGCCGCCAACTATAAGTATTACGCAGAAAAACGCTATAAGGCAGTAGGTAATATCGGTAAACTTAAACTTTTTATAGGTTGCTATAAGTATAGCGGCGCCTATAATGGCGGGCGCTACCTCCATATACCAGGTTAACCTGTCGTACGGGCTAATGCCCGACCATACTAAAAACAATCCTACAATGCCAAGCAGCGTTAAATGCAGCGGTTTTATTTTCATGTGATATCCTTAAAATATAAGTTTGTAGCCCACGTACATTATAGCTAAATCCGCGCCCATGTGCGCCAGCCAGGGGCTTATAAGCGTGTTGCCCTTTTTATATAAAAGGTTAAATATCACACCGCCTACCGCTACCCAGAATGTTAAAAACAATGCCCATGTGAGCGGGAAGTAGAAGTTACATATTATAAAGTGATGTAACGCAAACGCTATGGCCGAAACTATAACCGCAGTATTTTGTTTAACCACCTTTAATAAACGGCCGCATACAAACCAGCGCCAGTAGTACTCTTCCAGTAAAGAATGAAAGAAGGATATAAAAATACTGTACGCCAAATAATATTGTGTAACGCCAAAGTTTGCCGCCTTGCCTTGTACCAAACCTGCGTTAGCTTTAGCCGCCTGCGCAAACGGCGGGTAGCACCATAAGGCCACCGCGCCGCCAAATATCAGCAGCCCCCACGCCAGACCGAGGGCGGCGTTTTTAGCGTCAAAGCGCAGCATTACGGGTATATCAAAAGGGCGTTTTATAATAAACTTCATAGCTATTATAGGCCATAACAGCACAAATATTTTGCTGGCGCCGTAAATGTGTTTTGCTAATGGGCTGCCGTCAAATATATTAAAGTAAAACACAGCCGCTATAAATGGCAGAAGCATAGCGGGTGTAAGCGCTTTCCATATTTCTTTAGCCGGATTTGGCGCGGGCCTGTAGCCCGGTGTGCGTATTATCATAAAACCTCCATATTTGATTAACTGGTAAATAGTTTACCAGTTAAACATTCTTTTGTCAACCTAAACTTTAAATATTTGTGTACAATGAAGTTATACTAGTGTAGAGGTGTGTATGCCAGATTTTAGGGATTACGGTATTTTGCCTGAGAAGGGTAGAAACTATGAGGCAATTGTTTATGTAATGGCGCTTATTTATAATATGATAAATAACGAGGCGTCGTCTTACCTTGCCAAGTTTGATTTAACGCCCGCCAAGTACAATATACTTATGATTGTAAAGTACACCGGCGGCAAAGAAGGTATGAGCCAGGTGGATATATGCAAACGTTTAATAGTTTCCGCCGGGAATATAACAAAAATTTTAGACCGTTTGACTTTGCAGGGGTTTATTACACGCAGCCCCAGCAAAACTGACCGCCGCGTAAACGTTATTAAAATAACCGCCGCCGGCAGCGACGTGGTGGAAAAAGCGTGGGAGCAGTACGACGCTATTATCAAACGCTCCGTAAGCCACCTTAACCAAACGGAACAAAAACAATTAACATCCATTTTTAAAAAATGGTTTGCAGCACTTATGAACAAGTAAGGAACATCGAAAAATGAGCGAAAATGTAGATTCTTTAAGCCAGTATTTTAAACACATTGGGGAAGTGTCCGAAGATATTGACAGAGAGGCGCAAGCAAAACTTTGGGCGCGCGTTAAAAAAGGCGACAAAGCGGCAAAACAAAGAATGATGGAGCTTAACCTGCGCCTTGTAGTGCCGGCGGCCAAGCGTTTTATGCGCCCCGACATTGAACTTTTAGATTTAATAGAAGAGGGCAACCTAGGCCTTATGCAGGCTATAGAAAAATTTGAACCGTCTAAAGGCTTCCGTTTTTCCACCTACGCTATTTATTGGATAGACCAGTCAATACGCAAATATATAGACGAGCAAAGCGGCACTATTAAAATACCGTCGCACGCCTGGGGCGATATTAAAAAGTGGTCCCGCACCTGGAACGCTCTTAGAGAGAACCTGGGGCATGAGCCGTCTTTAACAGAAATGTCTGAAGCACTGGACTGGAGCGCGCGTAAGGTAAAATCAATTTTAGAAACTATTAACGCCGCTAAAGGCGTGGACTCATTGGCGCTTGCTATGGGTGACGAGGACGAAACCACGCTGGAAGATACCTTGTCTGACGATGGCACGGCTAACCCAGATGATGTGTTTTCCCGTTCCAGCTCTAACGCCGACTTGCTTGGCGCTCTTAACGAGCTTACGCCGCGCGATAAAGAAATTTTAATGATGCGCCACGGTCTTAAAACCAATGAACCTATGACGCTTAGCGAAGTGGCAGAGGTTATGGGCCTTTCCCGTGAGCGCGTGCGCCAAATTGAGGAACGCGCTGTAAACCACCTTAGAAAAAAAGCGCAGAAGCTGGGCATTTTGGAGCGTAATATCCCGCAGGATTTCAGAACCAAAAATATTCACACCGGTATGGAACTTAAGCAAAAAACTAATGTGCTGGGTGAAATAACCGGCAACAGCGCGCTTGAAAGACTTTTAAGAAAAAGAATGGAAGAAGTGCGCCTGCGTGAGTCCGCCAAAAACGCTGTTGAACGCCACGGCAGAAAGCCCAAAGAGGCCAAACCCAAGCCCGCGCCTAAAACAAAAGCCCCCGCTAAAAAAGCGGACAAACCCGCCAAAGCGGTTAAGACAACCAAAAAGACAACTAAGAAAAAATAACATGGACCTTAAACAATATATTAAAGACGTGCCTAACTTTCCTAAAGAGGGCGTAATATTTAAAGATATTACCCCCCTTTTGGACGACCACGCCGCTTTTACTGAAATGGTTGCGCAGCTTATAGCCCCGTTTAAAAACGCGGGTATAACAAAAGTGGCGGGTATAGATTCCCGCGGGTTTATACTGGCGGCGCCTGTGGCGCTGGCGCTTGGCGTAGGTTTTGTGCCTGTAAGAAAAAAAGGCAAATTGCCGCGCGAAACGTATAGTGTTACTTATGAGTGCGAGTATCACGCCAATGAGATACAGGTGCACAAAGACGCTTTTACCCCCAATGACGTTGTGCTTATTGTAGACGATGTGCTTGCCACGGGCGGCACAGCTAAGGCGGCGGCGGAGCTGGTGGCGATGTCCGGCGCTAAGCTGGCGGGTATGACATTTTTAATGGATTTAACCTTTCTTAAGGGGATGGAAAAATTAGAAGGAATAAAAGTTAACAGCCTTATAAAATATTAAGAATAAAATTTATGAAAAATGGATTCACATTAATAGAATTGCTGGTTGTGGTTTTGATAATAGGCATATTGGCCGCTATCGCGCTGCCGCAGTATAATAAAGCGGTAGAAAAGTCCCGCAGTATGGAAGCTGTAACCCAATTGGCCGCATGGAGCCAGGCTTTAGAAAGGTATTTTTTGCAGCATGGTGAGTATCCTAACGTGGGAACATCATTTCCTAGTACAGATAAAATGAATGAAGTTTTAGATGTGGATATTCCTATAAACAAAAATTGGGAGTTTGTTTATTACAGGGGCATATATATAGCGCTTAATTCTCATAAAGACGGCCGTTATATTTTTATAGGGCAGAGCCCGATATCCACTAGTCCTATTTTTAAAGAGGGTAATAGGGGCTGCTGGGCGTATAATACCAGCCCTAAAGGGCTAAAAGCGTGCGAGGCATTGTGCGGCAAACTATCTGCTGCTAATGCAGATACATTTTACTGCCTACTTTAATATGTTTACATAAAAGCCCCGCAAATTTGCGGGGCTTTGTATTAAAGGGTAATAGTTGTAAAAGTAAATCTTGTTGTATAATATCAATAAATCAAAAAAGGAGGCAGTATGAAAAAAGGGTTTACCCTGATAGAGTTGCTGGTTGTGGTGCTAATAATAGGCATATTGGCCGCTATCGCGCTGCCGCAGTATACTAAAGCGGTAGAAAAGTCCAGGGCTATGCAGGCCGTTGTGGCCGTAAAAGCCGCAGGAGAAGCATTGCAACGCTACCAGTTACAGCACGATTCTCTGCCAGCAGCCGGGGACTTATCTTTTTTAGATGAACTAGATATAGAACTGCCCCCTTTAAAAAACTTCCGTTATTCATGGTGGAACAGCAATTATAACCCGCAAGACGCTAATTTTATGGCTTTTAATAAGATTAACGGCAGTGATGAGGACGCTGATTATGAAATAGCTTTCTATGTGTCCACACAAAATTACGGCACGCATTTAACCTGCGGCGCGTATACTGAAAAAGGAGGCCGGATTTGTAAGGCCTTGGGAACTAAATTCCACTCTACAAAAGGCGGATACGACACATATACCTTTTAGTGTTATAAAAAAAATCCCCCGGTTTAACCGGGGGATTTTTATTTGCTTATATTTTATTTAAGATTGTCTGCTTCACGCAGCAGCAGCTCGGCGGTGTATTGCGTTAAAAGCACGTCTTTAAGGTCATAGCCAACGTAACGGTCTTCAAAATTTGAGTAGTAAAAACCGTCTAAATAATATTTATAGTCAGCCGTAAGGTTCAAAGCTTCATTGTTAAGCTTTTTTGCTATTACACCGTTAGCCGGGGATTTTGTTTTTTTACAAAAAACTATAACTTCCCCAGCATACCTTTTTGCAGTACTTTCTACTTCAAGCATAATTTCTTTAATTTGCGCTATATTGGCCTGCGCGTCTTGCAACTTTGCCGCCCCGTCCTGTGGCAGTGGCAATTGGGCGCCGTTTTCAATATCTTGCAGTTGGGCGGCAATATGGTTTACGCGGTTCAGTTTTTCTTCGAAAGGAACGTCCTGGTCGTTTAAAAATTTATAAGGAAAGGTTTGGTATGATTCTAACAGTGTAATTTGCTCCGCGCTGTCTTTAGCGTTAAAGTTATCAGCTGTTGTTTGCGCGTGTATGGCACAGGGAATTAGAGTTAGCGCGGCGGTTAAAGCTAAAAGTTTCTTATTCATAAGTTTGTCTCACTTTTATACAAAATCCCCCGCCGGTAGTTGTAGTACCGGCGGGGGTGTTGGTAAACTAAAATTTAACTACGCAGCTGGGCGGTAAAACAGTGTTACCGTATTTGTCTGTATATTTCTGGTAAAACTCACCTTTGTGCTGCAGGCTAAGGGCGTCTTTCAGTGAAATGTTGTAATATTTGTCCTGAAAAGATTTGAAAGTCTTTTTATTAAAATAGTCTTTAGCTGTATCTAAATTAGGGTTAGCCGCTTTTTTAGCCGCGATGTCTAATGTTTCTTTTTTAAGAGAACCTTTTTGTATGGCGACACAGTCGTTAAAAAATTCGCGTGTAAGTTTGTCATCTAATTCAACTTTTAAGTCAACCAACTGCGAATGCATACCGGCAAGTTCTCTGTCTAAGGCTATAAGAGAGTTTTTTGTTTTTTGGTCAGGCGTATATTTGTTAACGTATTGTGAAGCAAGTTTTGCCTGAGCGCGGTAAATTTCGCCGGTTCTTTTAACTTTATTGTCAAAAGATATTTTGGTGCTGTTAATTACTTTTATAAATTCTGTTTTATGTTCTTTAATAACCTGGAAATCCGCCCAGGATTTGCTTATTTGCTGCGCCGACGCGGCGGTGCCGATTACGGCTAAAGCTAAAAATGTAATAAATAATTTTTTCATGTTGAACCTCGCTCGAAAATAACTTTCTAATAAAATTATATAGTTTATTAACAATTATTACCAGGGCCAAAGGACCTACGGCGTCTTAGGTCCTTTGGCCTATGTGGAAAAATAGTCGCTTTTATTATTACTTACCGCAGATATAAGTTAATCTTCTTTTTTAACCCATATTGCTATATTGCCGCCCGATACCTTAAACTCCGCCTTGCCGTCGTCACCGATGGTTACGGTGTCTTTTATATTTCCGGTAAACTCGCGCCAGACTTCGCCTTTGCGCTCCTCACCCACAAACATGGTTTTGCCGCCGTTGTCGCCGCTGCACATTAAAAACGCCAGGCCAGAACCGGGGTGTTCTTTGTCCCCCGCCTTACAAAGCCAACTGTGTTGCCGTGGTCAAAATAGTTGTCCTGTTCGCCATAGGCATATTTTTTACGCGCCTGCAGACAAAGGTCAATTATTAAATGATGCGGGGATTCTTTATCCCCCAAACGGTAGTAGTCGCCGTAGAAGAGGCATGGGTACCCCTCTTTCATAAGTAAAATTAATCCATAGGCCAGCGGTTTAAACCAAGACTTAATTTGAGATTCCAGCGAGCTGCCCCACTGCGAGTCATGATTATCCACAAACGTTACCGCGTTTTGCGGGCGCTTAGCAACAAGGGCGTCGTTCATCAGATTACGTAAATCATAGTCTCTGCCCTGCTGCGACGCCTGGTATAAATTGTAGTGCAGGCATACGTCAAATAGGCTTACCTCGTACTTTACTTCATTAAGGTAATTTATAAGAGAGCCTATGTCCTTTTTCCAGTATTCTCCCACGGCAAAAAACTTTTTGTCGGGCAGGCTGGCGCGTACGGCCTCAAGAAAGTTTTGTATGAATTCGTCGTTAATATGCTTAATAGCGTCCAACCTTACGCCGTCCAGTTCCAACTCTTTGGCCACCCACATGCCCCACTTTTTCATTTCTATTCTTACTTCCGGGTGGTCAAAATCTATATCGGCGTACATAAGGTAATCAAAATTGCCCTTTTCACCGTCTACGCCATCGGCCCATTTTTTGCCGTCGCCTAAAATGCGGTAAATAGCTTTTTTGCCGTTTGCTTTGTTATAGTCCACGCCTGTAAAGTGATAGTAGTGCCATTTGAAGTCAGAATATTGGTTCTTTCTTCCGTCAAAGTTAAAACCTGTCCAGCCTTCAATTTCGTAAGGGTCGCTGACAGTTTGCTCTCTATTGTCCCAGTTTACTTCCTGCGCCATAAATTTTTCGGTATAATCGGAGCCTGATTTGTGGTTCATAACGGCGTCCAGGTAAACTTCTATGCCGTATTTATGCAGCTCGGCAATGGCTTCTTTAAGTTCTTGCTTTGTGCCGTATTTGGTGCGTACGCTGCCCTTTTGGTCAAACTCGCCCAGGTCAAACATATCATATGGGGAATAGCCCACGCTGTTTTGTTGGTCGCACTTATAGGCCGGCGGTATCCATACGCCTGTTATGCCGACGTCACTTAAGTGTTGTGCGTCCGCTTTTAAATTTTTCCATAAATTACCGTCGTTAGGTATGTTCCATTCAAAGTACTGCATCATCACGCCGTTTTTCATAGTTGTGTTCCCCCCTATTGGCCCATTGTAATAAATTATACTTAGTTTTTAAATTAAATAACCGTCTTCTTTTTTAGAAGACGGTTATTTAGAATAATTATATTTTGCGAAACAGCTAAATTATATAAGTGGCTTCTAAATCCTCATTAAAACCATATTTGTGCTGGTCTTTGCCGATTTGTTTGCATTTGGTTTTGCCTATATCGTTTTGCGGCAGACAGGTAATCCTGTGATTATATTTATAGTAATTGGTATTTTGGTTAGTTACAATAAAATAAGACAAAACATAAGCGCCGCCCGGCGGCACTGCCCTGATATACCAAAAATAATCAACATCGCTGTCTTCACCTATAGAATATGTGTAATACTGGTCTTGTATATCTATATCCAAATCCGACATATCCTTAGTTATATTCTGGTTTTGCAGCAGATACCTTTCCATGGCGTCGCCTACGGCTTTAAGCTTAACCACGGCTTCAGACACGCGGGACTTTTCTACCGCTTTGTTATACTGCGGTAAGGCAATCGCGGCAAGTATGCCTATTATTAAAACGACAACTAAAAGTTCTATTAATGTAAAACCCTTATTCATAAAACCCTCCGAAGAAAATAAACCTGCCGCACTTGGCAGGCTTATAGTAATAACTAAAATGGCACCCCGGATAGGAATTGAACCTACAACCTTATCCTTAGGACGGATCTGCTCTATCCAATTGAGCTACCGGGGCAAAAAGTATGAATTTGCAACGTAAATTGTGACATGTTTTATGGCAACAGCCAAATCTTATTTACATTATAGCAATCTATCTTATTTTTATAAAGTTTTTATTTGTTTTTACGTTAATTACGCCGCTTCTTTTTCCATTTCTACTACCAGGTTGGTATGGCTTAATTTATGCGCGCCCGGAAACGCCAGGCCTATAAACGGAATAAGAATTACGCACCCGGCCACCAGGTCAACCACGCCCAACTTGCTAAGCTGCGTGCTTGTGTAGGCGTAGCCTGTTTTATAACCTTCTTTTTTTGCCATTATCTGCGCTTCCTGGTTTCTTTTTACTTTGAATGTGGAGTTGGTCACGCCTACTTTTTGGCCGTTAATGTATACATCCGCCCCGTCAACGTTTGACATAACGGTAAGCTTTTGTTTGGTGCCACCCATTACGGAACAGCCCGATATTAAACATACAGCCAAAAATAAAGATAATAGTTTTTTCATTTTAATTTTTATCTTCCTTTAATAAATTTTTTAAGCTTTTGCGTAAACTTTTTAAATTTACTTTTTTTTGCGTCACGTGTTTTAAACTTGGCGTTTTTGCCGCCTTTAAAGGGTTTGCCCGTTTTTGCGCCGTACTTTTTGTCGCCGTCACGTTCCTGCCTGCCGCCGGAGCGGCCTTTGTAGGCGGGTTTACCGCCGCCGCGAGGTGCCCTTTTTTCAAACTTGCCGCCGCGTTTAAAGTTGTCTTTCTTTTCAAAGTTATCTTCGCGCTCAAAGCCGCGTTTTTTGTCAAACTTTTCAAAGCCGCTTTTTTTAGCGCCGCGTTCTTTTTGCTCAAAATTTTTAAATTCCTTTTTACTTGTAAAAACCTCTTCTTTTTCTTCACGCTGTTTAGGAGCGAATTTTTTATCTCTTTTTTGCTGCGCTTTAAATTCTGCCCTTGAGGCTGTACGGGAGCTTTTGCCCGCGTTTTTACGCGCGGTTCTTTTGGCTTCCGTTCTTTTTTGGGCGAAAGATTTGGGCTTTTCGGCGCGTTTTTCTTTTTTCTTAAATTCTTTGTAATCTTTGCCTACGGGGCGCTGCGCTACGTCTTTGCCGGCAAGAAACTTTTGTATATCGTCCCAAAGGTGTTTTTCCCCTTTGCTTATAAATGATATCGCCGTGCCCGTGCGTTCCGCGCGTGCCGTACGGCCAATGCGGTGTATGTAGTCCTCGGCGTGCAGCGGCAGGTCATAGTTAATTACCAGCTGAATATGTGGTATGTCTATACCTCTGGCGGCGACGTCTGTGGCTACCATTATGTCAAACTTTTCTTCTCTAAAATCTTTTACGGCTTTGGTGCGTTTGCCTTGCGTAAGGCCGCCGTGCAAAGGTATGGCGTTGAACCCAAGCTTTTCAAGCGCTTTGGCCATCCACTCAACATTGCGCTGCGTGCGGGCAAAAATTAAGGTAGAGCCGCCGCGTGAGCGTAAAATATCCTGTAATTTTTCAAATTTCTCGTCTCTTAAAATTTCAAAGTGTTCTTCTTTTACGCCTGCGGCTACGGCGTTTTCTTCACCAATGGTTACACGTTTGGGGTTAACCAGAAACTCCTCCGCCAACTTTGCTACACGCTTGGGGAACGTGGCCGAGAACATCATAGTTTGTTTTTGCGCGGGCAGACGAGCCACAATTTCTTTAATTTGGTAGAGAAAACCTATGTCTAACATCCTGTCCATTTCGTCCCATACCACAACTTCTGTATTGGCAAAACTTAAGGAGCCTCTTTTAAGCAAATCGTTAATACGGCCCGGCGTGCCTATAACGCAGCGGGGATTTTTTTTAAGGTTTCTCTGCTGGTTGGTTACGCTTTGCCCGCCTACTAAAAACGCTGAGGATAGTTTGGGGTGTTTTACGGTAAGTTCCGTAAAAACTTTATGCACCTGCAGCGCCAGTTCGCGCGTGGGCGCTACTATAAGGGCGGTGCTTTTAGGGTTTTGGGTTAAATGTTCTATTATGGGTAAAGCAAAAGCGCATGTTTTGCCCGAACCTGTCTGGGCGGAGGCCAAAATATCTTTGCCCTCCAGCGCTAACGGTATAACCGCCGCTTGTACCGGGGTAGGTGTTGTAAAGCCAATTGTTTTAATTGTATTTAGGGTTACTTCTGATAAGGCAAGGTCCTGAAATGTATTTTTATTCATATTTATAATATTTTATCAAATTATAATGAACAGCAGTTAAATATATAATGATTTTTATAGACCTGCCATCACCTTTTTTAGTAAACTATAACAAAGACTAAGGGGCCTTCTTACATGGAATTTATAGCAGAATATATAATGCTGGCAGGATCGGTAATGATAATGTTAAGCATTGTGGCAAGCAAAATGTCATCACGGTTTAGCATTCCCGTGCTGGCAGTTTTTTTGTTTGTGGGTATGCTGGCAGGCTCTGAGGGTATTGGAAAAATACAGTTTGATAATGTGGATTTTGCTAAAACGCTTGGTATCATAGCGCTGTCTTTTATTTTGTTCTCAGGCGGTTTAGACACCAATTTTAAACGTACGCGTATTGTTATGTGGCCGGCTATTACATTGGCCAGCGTGGGGGTGTTATTATCCGCCGTTATAGTGGGGCTTTTGGTATGGCTGGTGCTTGGCAGAGGAATGATGGAAAGCTTTCTCTTGGGCGCGGTTATCTCTTCTACCGACGCCGCGGCCGTGTTTTCCATTTTGCGTTCCCGTAATGTTAAACTGCGCGGCACATTAAAGCCGCTTTTAGAGTTAGAATCCGCCAGTAACGACCCTTCCGCCGTATTTCTTACCATAATTGTTATACAGATAATGACAATGCCTACGCTAAACTTTGCCAGCGTTACAATACTTTTTCTTAAACAGATTTTTTGGGGCGTTACGCTGGGCTTAGGCATATCAAGACTGCTTGAGGTTATTATACGCCGTCTTGACTTGCAGTACGAGGGGTTGTACCCCGTGCTTACGTTTTCTTTTGTGCTGTTTACCTACAGTATAACCTCACTTTTAGACGGTAACGGATTCTTAGCTGTTTTTCTTATGGGGCTTAACCTCTCCCGTTTTGATTTGCGCCATAAAAGCAACCTTATCACTTTTCATGACAGTATAGCGTGGCTGATGCAGGCGGTGATGTTCTTGACGCTTGGGCTGCTGGTGTACCCGTCGCGCCTTATGGACGTGGCGCTAGAGGGTATAGTAGTGGCTTTAATACTCTTCTTTATAGCCAGGCCAATAGCGGTGTTCGCGTGTTTAAAACCCTTTGGCAATACGCTTAAAGAGAAGATACTTATATCTTGGGTCGGCCTTAGGGGCGCGGCGCCAATTGTGCTGGCCACTTTTCCGCTTACCGAGCACGTTAAAGGGGCGGAGTTTATATTTAACATAGTTTTCTTCGTGGTACTGCTGTCTGTGCTTATACAAGGCACAACCATTACCGGCGTGGCCCGCAAGCTGGACCTGGACGCCAGCGCCGACGCAGAGCAAATTGCCCCGGAAGACGATGAAAAAGAAAAAGAAATAAAAACCGAAGAAGACGCCAATTACCAATCTTAAATTACGGCGTAATTTTGCGCCGTGGAATTTTTTATAGTAGAATATATTATGCACATAAAAAGACGGCTTTACATGCAGTTTGATATGTTGTCCGCTCCTTGTTTTAAGGAGACATCCGCCGTCCCACAATTTTAGCACCCCTGCCTCTAACGGCGGGGTTTTTTTTATATATTTTCCTCTCCCTTTTAGGGGAGAGGGCAGGGGGAGGGTGCTAAAGCTGTTTATTAAAAAGCACTTAATTTAGTAACAGCACATATTTGTGTGCATCACCCTCACCCTGCTCGTATACACTCGCTTCCCTCTCCCCTAAAAGGGTGAGGGAGTAAAATAAAAGGAGACGTTACCATGGCAATAACAAGGACGGCCGCTGAAATTAAAAAAATAGAAGAAATAATGCGTACCTGCCAGGAAAATAACATACAGTTTTTAAAGGTATGGTTTGTGGATATTTTGGGCAATCTTAAGTCTCTCTCTATTTCCCACCGTGAAATGGAGTACGCGCTTACCGAGGGGATGGGATTGGACGGTTCTTCTATAGAGGGTTTTGCCAGAACTTTTGAGTCCGACCTTGTTGCCGTGCCTGATTTAAACACATTTTCAATATTACCCGAGGAACTTATGGGCATGCCCGTGGCCCGCGTATTTTGCGATATCAAAATGCCCGACGGCAAACAGTTTGAGGGTGACACAAGATATATTCTTAAAAAGAATCTTGCCGAAATGCGCAAAATGGGTTTTAGCAACTTTATGGTAGGGCCTGAGTTAGAATTTTTTTATTTTAAAAATGATAAAAGCGTAGAGCCTTTAGATAAAGGCGGTTATTTTGATACTATACCGATAGACGAGTCACACTCTCTGCGCCGTAAAACTATGATAATGTTAGAAAAGCTGGGGATACGTGTGGAATACGCGCACCACGAGGTGGCCCCCTCGCAGCATGAAATTGATTTAAGGTACGACGAAGCCCTTAAAATGGCCGATAATGTTATCACCTACAAAGCCGTAGTTAAAACCATTGCCGAGGCCAACGGAGTGTACGCCACCTTTATGCCTAAACCAATACAGGGCGAGAACGGCAGCGGTATGCATGTGCACCAATCTTTATTTAAAGACGGTGAAAATACGTTTTTTGACAAGAAGGACCCCTATTACCTTTCCCCCACCGCCAAACATTATATAGCGGGCATTATGGCGCATGTAAAGGGTATTTGCGCGGTAACTAACCAGTGGGTAAACTCCTACAAACGTTTGGTGCCCGGTTATGAAGCGCCCGTTTATATTGCATGGGGCAGAAAAAACAGAAGCACGCTTGTAAGAATACCGCAGGTTAAAACAGGCAAGCCTAACGCAACGCGCATAGAGTGCCGTTTTCCGGACCCGGCGTGTAACCCTTACCTGGCGTTTTCAGTCATGCTGGCGGCAGGGTTAGACGGTATTAAAAATAAACTGCCGCTGCGTGAGCCTATAGAGGAAAATATTTTTGGTATGAGTAAAGAAGACCGTAAAAGCCATAAAATTGAAAACCTGCCAGGCTACTTATTCCAGGCGGTGGACGAGCTTAAAAAGAGCGATATCGCCCTTAAAGCGCTTGGCAAGCATACTTTTGAAAAGTTTGTGGCCAATAAGAAAGTGGAGTGGAGCCAGTACCGTCTGAACATCAGCCAGTACGAGCTGGACAAATATTTGCCTTTACTATAGTAAAAAGCTATCATAATTAAAATTATAAACAGAGGTATACCGTGAAACAAATACTTATTTTAGACTTTGGCAGCCAATACACGCAGCTTATAGCAAGACGTCTTAGAGAGTTACAGGTTTATTGTGAGATAGTGCCCTTTAATACCAAGATTGAAGAGATAAACGCAAGAGATTTGGCGGGTATTATACTTTCCGGCGGGCCCAGCAGCGTATACGGCAAAGGTGCCCCTATGCCCGATAAAAGAATATTTGACGTTAAAGTGCCTATATTAGGTATTTGTTACGGTATGCAGCTGCTTGCTGTTAACGGCGGCGGCAAGGTAGTGTCCTGCGCTAAGCGTGAGTACGGCTTCGCCCAAGTTAAAGTAAAAAGCGACTCTAAACTGCTTAAAGGCATGCCAAAAAGTTTTACCGCCTGGATGAGCCACGGCGACGGCGTAAAACAAATGCCAAAAAGTTTTAAAATAACCGCCACCACAACATCATCACTATTTAGCGCGGCTGAAGACGCTAAGAATAACCGCTATGCCGTGCAGTTCCACCCAGAAGTGGTGCACACGCAAGCAGGCGAGAAAATACTTAAAAACTTCGCCCGTTTAATATGCGGCTATAAAGAAAAGTGGACGCCTAAATCAATAATGCTGTCCGCTATGGCGGACGCCAAAGCGCAAATAGGCAAAGGCCGCGTTATATGCGGGCTTAGCGGCGGCGTGGATTCCAGCGTAGTGGCGGCGTTACTTGCCAAGGTTATAGGCAAACGCCTTTACTGTATTTACGTTGACACAGGCCTTTTAAGAACCGGCGACAGAGAGCGCACCGTGGCTTTAGCCAAACAGCTTAAAGTAAGCCTTAAGGTTGTGGACGCCGAAAAACTATTTTTAACCGCCCTTAAAGGCGTGACCGACCCTGAGAAAAAGAGAAAAATTATAGGCAACCTTTTTATAGAAGTGTTTGAGCGTGAAGCCCGTAAATTTAAAGACGCTGAGTTTTTGGCGCAGGGCACCTTGTACCCCGATGTGATAGAGTCTATATCGGTAAAAGGCCCGTCGGCCGTAATTAAATCTCACCATAACGTGGGCGGCCTGCCTGAAAAAATGAAGCTTAAACTGGTAGAGCCTTTACGCTTTTTATTTAAAGACGAAGTGCGCGCCCTTGGGCGTGAGCTCGGCTTAAGTTCAGACATTATTGACATTCACCCGTTCCCGGGCCCGGGCCTGGCGGTAAGACTGCTTGGCGCAATAACTAAGCCTGATTTAGATACTTTACGCGCGGCGGACTTTATTGTACGTGACGAACTTAAAAAGAGCGGCTGGGACAAAAAATCATGGCAGTCATTTGCCGTGCTTTTACCCATTAGAACAGTAGGCGTTATGGGTGACGAGCGCACCTACGAAAAAGCGTGCTGTGTGCGCGTGGTAAACAGCGTTGACGGTATGACGGCCGACTGGACCAAGCTGCCGCATGATTTGCTGCAAAAAATTTCTTCCCGCATTGTGAGCGAGGTTAGAGGTATAAATAAAGTGGTTTACGATATAACTTCCAAACCGCCAAGCACAATAGAATGGGAATAAATTAAAAAACCCGGGCCATATGGCCCGGGTTTTTATTGTGCAACATGAATTTTAAAGTTACTCACGTTGAAATTGTGTTGATGAAATTTCTTTTGTAAAACCCAAAGTTTTGCATAAAGAAGTTTCGTCTGCAGAGGCAGGATAGCAAAAATCTAAACCTTTATTTGCCGTAGTGCGTGAGTTTTGGTAATACATGTTAAACTGCGGTTTTAAAGTACCTGAAGTTCTTACCACATAAATGTGTGAACCTGCTGCGCCGCCTTCAATTTGATATTTAAAATTTTTTTCAGCCAATGTGCCGCCATTAGCGCTTTTTGTACCTGTATAATCCAGATCAAGATTGGTAAAATCAGCGGTATATTCGCCATGTTGCAGGAAATACCTTTCCTGAGCGTCTTTAATGCTTTTGGTGATAAGAAGCATTTCTGTAAAACGCGTCTTTTCCACCGCTTTAGTGTAGTTCGGCAGCGCGATGGCGGCCAAAATGCCGATAATCAAAACAACTACCAATAATTCTATTAATGTAAAACCCTTCTTCATAAATCCTCCCCAACTTCTTATAAAGTATATAAAATTTTTTTTACAAAGCAAAAGGCCGCCATTGTTGGCGGCCTTCCCCCCGAATAAAGTTTTGCGCTTAGACTAAGCGTATTCTGTCATTAATTTATACGCCGTGGGCGCGGAGGAGAGCGGTTTTATACCCATGGCATTTTTTACCGATATCCATTTCTTTGTTATAAAATCATACATAAGCACATCTTTTATTTCATCCGCCCGCATAGACCTGCCAAGCGTCAATATCATTCCGTCTGTTCTAATATCTTCAGGTATATTTGATATTACTATTACAGAATAGCCTTTATTTTTTGACGGATTGGATTGTCTTCCAACGCCAAAAGCGTACTTCATGGTAATACGCGGCGCAGAGGCAAAGTACATATCCGTAGGGGCGGCGTCAGCAAACATATCGTCGTCTTTAGTATTTTCCGACACCATGGCGATATCCATGCCGTTATTAATAATATTTTCTACCTCACTTTGGGTTTGCACAAATAAACCTCTGTAAGCGTGCCCGGTACCCTGCGCGTATTGCGGGTAGTCTGTTTCCAACTGTTCGGCGGCATAGGTAAATACGTCATAATCATTTTTGACTTCTTTGTCTTGGTTTTTAAAATATGCTTTAAGTTCTTTGAATGCTTTATTTTTATTCTTGTTATAAGCTCTTTCAAAGTCATCGGCAAACGCTATTTCGGTTCCGCTTAAACCAAAAAAGCCTTTGGGTAGCGTTCTGTTTAATAAAAGCAAGGTAATGGGCAGGTTAAGCAAGACAGGCGCCACAATCATACCCAGGTAAGTATCATTAAATATATAAGTTGAAATGCCGCCAAATAACAACGGTCCCACCGCGCAGCCAAAGGTTGTAAAGTAGAAAAAGGGCAGCAGCATTCTTTCTCTGTCCACATTTCTGGATAGTGACGCAAATGATATGCCAAACATTGTAGATATCCCAAATTCAACCATAAACAAAGAGGGCAGCAATGCTATTGTGTTAACAGCGGAAGCTGTTGCCATAAGAGTGCCAGCCACAACTATAACGTTAGCTATATGCTTGGCTCTAGTTTCACCAAAAGCTCTTATAAAGGCGGGCGCTAGCAATCTTCCTAAGAAAAACGGTATAGGAAACGTGGCTATATTAAGTATACTTGAAACTGTTTCTGAATATACGCGCTCAAAAATCATCGGCCCGGCGGAACCAAGCGTCATTTCTATAAAGTTCATAAGTATAAGGGCGGCCACTGTTTTTTGCGCTACGGGGTCAATTTTAAAATATTTAAATTTAGTTCTTAAATCATCTTTAAAAGCGGTGGCTTCATGTTTAAACATTTTTAAAGTATCTTTAACGCCCGTTTGTATTTTGGACGTTTTGGGTTTATTATGTACGTCATTATGCATGCCGGAAAGTTTAAGCCATGCCAGCCCCACCAAAGCCATAGGTATAATAAACGCCGGCAAAGCTGTTGTTTTATCAATAAAAAACATAGGCGCGAAATATATAGCAAACGAGCCCGCCGCGCGCGCTATCTGCGCCCTGCCGCTCTTTTTAACACGCACGCTGCCCTCGCCTGTAAAAGAGGATATCATGGGTGAAATAGAGTTAGCCAGCATATCCGCGCCAACGCTTATAAGCCCCGCAGAAGCCAAAATACCTGCCAGCTGCAGCCCCTTCATATCCCATGCGCTAAAGTGTCCAAAACCAAAAGCCCATGACGCTATAGCCCCGGCAAGCATAAACGTAAGCCCGCGGTAAAGCGCTGTTCTCTTACCGTATTTGGCGGCAAACGGCGCTGAAATAAAAGGCATTAAGCCCGCCACCGTAAAGCTTGCTGCGGTAATGGCTGTGGTGGCAAAATCACTTATGCCAAGTGTTCTCTGTATAACGCCCAGCTGCGGCGTAAACGCGCCTTCAAAGCCTATCATAGACGCCATCCAATATAAAGGCGCCGTATATCTGGCGGCCGATGTAAATTTTATTTTTTCAGGTCTTACAGCCTCGTTATTGTTTAAAAATTCATCCGCGTCTTTTATGTATGGTTTTTTCCCATCTTCGCTTCTAATAATATAAGAAGCGTTTATTTTGCCTGTTTCATTATCAACAAAAGCTATATCGTTATCTTCTGAAACAAATGGTGTGTTTTTTTCTAAAAACTTCTCAAACTCAACCACCTTTTTTTGATTGTCTACGGTAATAAACGGTACGGTGACTTTTTTATCATGATTTATTGTTTCCCCTTCCTGCACGGGCATACTTAAGGTAATAGGTTTTGTTACTTTTGCCCCCTCTTCGGCTTTAGGTAAAAACGTTTGTATTTTTCCCGCCATAAATCTGCTAAATACCGCGCCCAAACCAAAATCAGTAAATAAATACCCCGCGCCGGAATTTGAGCCGCCGTCACTTTTTTTATTTCTGCTGAAAAATTCTATTATTGTCTTTTTTTCTTCTTGCACGGGTATTAACGCTTCCTGCGGTTGCGGCGCTTTCTTTTTAAAGCCCAGGCCGCGTAAAAATTCTTTTAAACCGGTTTTTGTGGACATTAAAGCGGCGGATGCCAAAAACAGCGAAACAGGCGCGTAGAAGAAAAATGTTGAGAGTGCTTTAAATTCCGCCGCGCCCTGCGCCACGCCGCGCGCCATAAGATATTCCTGGCCCATATCCGCGCCAAAGCCTAGCGCCATAGGTATTAACGCCGCGCCTAACGCTGAGTTGTGTATTAAAGGCAGTAAAATACTCTCCCTTGTGGGCGCCGCTGAAAGGCCTGTATAGGTTATGGTAAATAATGTCGATATACCGTATTCCGTAACAGCTATAGACATAAGCAGCGGGGCTATACCCATACTGCTGGTGGAAACAGCCGTAAGTATACCTAGTGTGGATACGCCCATGGCAAATACCTTGCCACCAAATATGCCAAATTTATTTACCACGCTTTTTGCCATAAACCTGCCCAGCAAAAACGGGCCGGATGAATAAAGCAGCGACATTGTGCCGATAGAGCCGTTTTCTGAGAGGATGTTGGCAAGGAAGACGGGCATTATCATCATAAACGCCACTTCCGCGCCGTTCATTAAGAATGCTGTTGTTACTAATCTTCTGGCTTCAGGGTCCTTTTTTGCCCATTTTAACTGCTCAAGTAAAGAGAGTGATGATTCTTTTTTATTTTCTCTTACAAAACCATTGTATCTGAAGTTAGGCATTTTAGATGTTGCCACTAATGCCAAAGACATAATGGCGGAACCTATTGAAAGTATAGGCAGGCCGGCGGTGGGGTCAATGCCTATGGCGCTTAAAGGTGACGTGATTAACGCGCCCAACATTACGCCAACGGCCATGGTGCGCTGCGTATTGGTGCTTTTCTGCACGGTAAGCATTCTGTCGCCCGTATAGTTAGATACCATTGTAGGCGCTGTTGTGGCCGTGATAAAGACGCCCGCTGAGGTTATAAGGTTAGCTAACAGAAAGCCCGCGTATTGCAATGTGGTGTTATCCCATGCGTGCATGTGTCCCGCGCCAAAAATTATGCTGGAAAGCCCGCCCGCAAGCACAGTGCCCGCGCCTATGTAAAGAGTATTTTTTTTACCAAATTTATTTTTTAAAGCACTTGCTATATGCGGCGCCACCACGGCTAATGTAAACGTAACCATGGAGAACCCGGCAACCTGGGTTTTGCTTAAATCTAAAGCGTCTTTAAGGTAAATAATATTCGCGCCCGAATAAAGCGTGACAAAACCGTTTATTAAAGATGTCGCGTATATCGCCCTTGACCATTTGCTTACATTGCGTACACTAAGGTCAAACGCGGGCGCGGCGTTTTCTATTTGCGCGTGGCTGAGTTTGCCGTTATTATTTCTTACCATATCAGCAATTTTATTCAGCTTAGCGTTGCTTGTAACGTGCACGGAGAAAGAAGTATTTATTTTATCCTTTTTGGGGTTATAAAATACCAAATGATTGTCTTTGTTAACATACGGTATATTTTTATTTATATGCGCGGTAAAATTGCTGATATCTTTTTTGGTGCCTTTTATGTTTACCGTTATATCATAAAGCTGGTCTATATCTATTTTACCTTCGGCTGATTCCACCGCCACCGATAATTTTACATTTTGTAAATAATTATCCTCATGCGCTATATTAAACGCCTGCTTTTTAAAGTTTTTGCCTACGGCGTTTTTAATATCCGTTACTAATTCAGTTTTTAGCTCTTCATTTAAAAAGTTGATTTGATTTACGGCAGAGTTTATATTATTAAACAGATTGTCTGTCTGGTTTTGTGAAATAGCGACACCCTTTGCCTCAACAATAGCACGCGCAAAGGTATTATTTAAAGTATTTTCAATGGATATTCTTTTACTGTAATTTAAATTATATTCAGGTTGGGTAAGAATATTACTTGTAATTTGTGCAAATATCTCATGGTCTAATAATGGCGCGGCTGTTTGTCCGCCGGCCTTATTAATGCCGGGTTTTTTACTAAGCACGCCAGACACCCATTTTTTAACGGCGTTAAACGGCCTTGCCAACACGGCGGGGTTAAGGCCGGAGTTTAGCGTATTTCCGCTAATTGTTGCCCCTGTGTCTGTTCTGTCAAAAAACTTTATGTAGCCTGCGTTTTCCTGCGGGGTTACTTCTGTAGCGTGCAGAACATCAAGCTGTTTTATCTCCGCTAACTTGTTTACTATAGGTCTTGATGGTGCCGCAGTCACATCGGTATTTATCCATGCATAGCTTGCAGCGGGACTGCCGGCTATTGGGGATTGCGGGGTTTTCACCCCATTGTTTATGTGCGGACGGAGCGCAACTAAATTTTCTTTAGCTACTGTAGCCGGGGTTGCCTCAGCATGGGTTATTTGGGGGCGGGGGGTGGTGGGATTGGACGCTGTGGTCTGGTTTTTTACTTCTCTGGGTTGTACGCCCGTAAAGTAATTGTTGTTTAGGTGCGTTATCGCTTCTTGCCCCGATTGCGTGTATTGCTTTTGCCAAACGCCGCTTTCTTTATTTAATACCCAATGCTGGTTGTTACCCTCTATATCATTTATATAACCTTTGACAGCGCGCGTTTCGCCAACTGTCAGCATTCCTTCTCTGCCAGAGGCTTTCGCGTTTTGGTAAATTGCATCTATCGCCGCTACGCTGCGGGCAAGGCGCGTTTCTCTGGACACATTATATTGTTGGTCTACACTTCTTGTAAAACCGTCCGCCTTTGTTTTATTACTTAATCTTTGCGCTGCGTACCTTAGCCCCATCTTAGCGCCGTTGGCCAAGTTGCCCGCTAAATTATCCGCCTTTACTATCTGACCGCCTACTTCTTTGGCAAACGGGTTCATCGCTTTTAATAAATATTCAAAATCACTTATACCTTTATCTTCTTCCGCAGTTCGCCCTTGCATAGGCGTGCGGATGTCGCGCCCGATTATCCTCGGCGCGCCTAACGATAAGCCCGCGCTCGCCCCGGCGCTTACAGGTATATTTAATTTGCCCAACGCTTTGTTTATACCGCTGTTTTCCCCCACTAAACCATTTAACGTCTTGGCCGCCGAACTTACAGGACTTGCCGTTGTTACTTTTGTTACAGGCGCTGTTTTGCTTACACTGCCAACACCTCTTATCGCCGTGGGCGCGCCTGACTCCGACAATATGCTTGCTGAGGGCATACCACTCTTCATAGACTGCATTACCGAGAACTCCGCCGTCGCAGCCCCCTGCGTGCTTACAGCTTGACCCGCAGGCGTTATTAACGACGCCGCTACATACTTCTTGTTGCTCCCCTGCAAACCGTAGCCTATATTGTCTTTTAATATCTCTAAACTTAAACTTAACTCTCGGCTCCTATCAAGAAGGTTCTGGCGCCAGCCTGACGCCTCGCCATAACTCTTTCCTCCCAATATCCTGCGCTCTATAAAATTGTTTCCCGTCTCACTGCCCAACCTGCTAAACTTCTTCCCCTCCAAACCTTCCACGCTAACCTTATTCCCTCCCGATGCCAAGGTCTTACTTATATTTGGGTCTACCTTGCCTATCTTTTTACCGCTTATTTGGTTTAATTGCTGCTCCCTTGCCAACGACCTCTCTATACTTAACTTCTCGCCGGCCAGCTGCTTCGCCCGCGCGTCTACCTTCGCGCGGCCTATACTCGTCCTCAAATGCTCACGAGTTAAAATGTTCAACGGGTTCGCCGCGTTGTTCGCCTTAAACTGACTGCCGCTAAACGCCTTAAAATTACTACCACGCCCTGCTCTCGTCGCTTGCGATAAGTTCTTATACATCGCGTAATGCCTTAGGTTCTTTATACCGTTCGTTCCCTTCCTGCCCACCTGCGTCAAACGGTACATCTTTAAACCTATCTGTCCGCTCTGACGTACTAAACTTACACCCATTCGACCTATAAAAAATACCGCCAGCGCTACATCCGCGCTGCCCGCAAACGTCGTCATTATACCCGTCTGGCTTACCTCACTCCCCTTCCATAACTCACCCTCTCGATTAATTACCGCGTGCTTCGTTACGTTCTTCTTCAACGCAGCACTGCTCTCTGTCCTTAATAAATAATTGTATATCCTCTTATCCAACTTCCCCTCATCTACCTCGTTCATATCTCCAAAACTCGCGTTCATTATATGCGCCAATAACATCCCTCGCTGGCTTAACCCCGCCGCCGCTGCCTGTCCGCTAAACTCTATACCCAAATCTACCTTAACCTTCCCGCTTAACAAACCCTCCGCTATAAACGGCATCACTCCACTACAACCCACACTCCTCGCTCCCATATACGTCCTTACTCCACACGCCCCAACACTGTACTTAGACAATATTGACAAACTCTCCGCGCTGCCTTCCGCCAACAATACATCCACAACCTGCGTCCAAGCATTACCCATGCTCGTCCTGTCTATTGGGTACGCCGCATTCACACTCTTCTTCCCCAAATACTTCCCGTGACGGTCCTTCCACTCACGCGCATACGTGCTTAATAATAATAAATCATAATCCCCGCTAACCTGCTTCCTTTCCTCCCTCGTCGCGTATCCTACAACGGTGTCCAATTCACTATACGCCCCTAACGACAACAGCGTCCCCGCGCCTGCCATCAATAACGCGCCGCTTCCCGCAATATCCATACTGTTTATTAACAAACGCCTAACATCCCCACCGTCACTCCTGCTGCCCAACATCCCTATACCCATCACCGCGTACATCTCATCCACACAACCCGCCTCCAAACAATTACCCTTCGATACTTTACTCTTATACAAACTAAGTAATTCCCTTCGCTCTCCTACATCAAACATCCCCTCAACCGTCAACAATAACGGACTCACCCTCAATACATACTTGCCATACGTATTAGGCTCACGCCTCCATAAACCAAGCAACTCACTCTTCTTCTTCGATAGCTCTCGGTGCGTCTCCCTCAATAACCTCTCCTCTACCTTCCCCCACTCTGCCTTGTATTGCGCGTACCTAGACTTGCTGTCTACTCCCAATACTACCCCCAACTCACCATGCAATTCTTTGCTCCAGGCCGATATCTCACTAGTCTTGTATCCCTCATACAACGCCAGATCCGCCGCACTCATCCCCCTCAACGAGTACTCCCTCAACTCCCCAGCCAATATCCCCTCCTGCTCTCCTACCTTGCGCGATATCTCACCTAAATACTTTACCTCCAAATCCCTTCGCTCCTTATCAAACTCCTTCTTATAAGATTCATATCCCAACGGCCCAGATTCTACCCCTTCATTTAATCCAAAATATCCCTCTATTACCTCACTCAACTCGCGCCCGCGCTTATCCGATATACTCTCCACTACCTCCTCTGCCTTCTCTCCAGGCCCCATTGGTACATACACAACTGTAGTGTTATCTCGACGCAATACTATATCTTCATTCGCTTTTGCAGCCGCCTGTGATTTGATCTCTTCTATACTAAATGTTTTTAACTTGCTCAAATCATATTTTGATAAAGAGGCAGAAACGGAACCTTTTCCGGTGTTATTTTTTCTAACGGTGGAAGACTTGACTTGCGCGTACACGTCCGCAGGCAATAAACTTACAAGTATGCTGTTAATTAACAGTACACTTATGGCTTTTAGCAAGATGTTTTTATAAGAAAGTTTATTCATTTTATCCTTAAAATTTAAACAACTAATATAGTTAAATATTTTTTTTACCGTCACACCAGGGTCAAAAGACCTAAACGCAAGTAGGTCTTTTGGCCTACTTTTACCGTCTAAGCAGTAAAAAAACCTCCAATATCTTTTGGAGGTTTTAAGTTGGCTATATAAATTAAAATTTATAATTTAACCTAATTCCTCCACACCATATCTAAACATAACACGTGTGGACACGTTCGTCATACGAACGCGCTTTGAAAGACGGGAAATTAAGTTAATGTTGTTTATCATAAACAATAAGTTTTTACAATTTGTACGTCTGAACTATCACACATAAATATTATACTAATTTTATTTAGGGTGCTTAACATTGTTTGGGCCTATAAAAAAGACCTATTTTTTTAGCAGTTTTTTGTAGAGTTCGGTTTGTTTTAAGACGGTAGTTTGCGCGCTATATTTTTGATGGTTAAAGCTTTTTGCGCCATTTTTTAAATGGTTTAGCAAGCTTTCACTTCCAAGAACTTTTACTATTTTTGAGGCCAGTTCATCTTTTCTGCCTTGGCCGAAAATATAGCCGTTTTGGTTGTTTATAAGAACCTCGCTTGTGCCGTCAGCCTCATAACACAGCGCCGGCACGCCGTAGGCAAGCGCCTCTAGCAGCGCTATAGGCAGCCCCTCGCGCAGAGAAGTGCTTACATAAATATCACTAATAGCGAAAAGTTCTCTTACGTCATGGCGAAGACCAAGAAAAGAAAAATGTTTTTTAAGCCCCAGCTTTTTTGCCAAAGTTTTTGTTTTAGCTTCATCAGTGCCGCCGAAACCTACGTATAAAAAATGAACATTAGGCATGCGTTTAATTACCTGCGCGGCGGTAAGCACAAATTCTTTAGCGTTTTTAAGCGGTTTAAAATTGCCTATACCAAGCACAACTTTGCTGTCTTCTTTTATACCAAGACTGGCAAGCTTTTTTTGTCTGTCAAAAGACGGTTTAAGCTCTTCAAACTCCGCCCCCGCGTGCAGCAATATGTTTTTTTTGTTGCCGCCTATGCCAAGGTTGGCGGCCTCATTCATATTAGCTTGGGATACAAATATTAGTTTGTCGGCAAGCGCGGCCCAAAACTTTTCTATATATGTAAAAATAAAAAATCTTTTTATGCCGCCGTACATGCTAAAGCCAAGACCGTGATATGTGTGCACCACTTTTGCGCGCGGGTAAAGTATGCTTGCCGCTCTGCCTACTATGCCAGCCTTGGGGCAGTTGGTGTGAATAATGTCGGGGTGTATTTTGCGTATAATTAAATATGTTTGAAAAACTGAAAGGATGTCCGCCGGTATATTTGCCACTGATACACGCTGGCGTAAACTTTTAATAGTAAAAAAACGGTTTTTAAGTTTGCTTTTTGCGTGAGCCTCCAGCGGGCCGCCGGGGCCTGACGCCAGAAATGTATCATACTCTTTACGCGGCAAATTAACGGCGGAGTAAAGCACGCTTTTCTGCGCTCCGCCGCCGTCTAAACGGGTAATAATATAAAGAATTTTTTTCTTTTTAAATTTCTGGGGTTTTTTCATTAGCGTCCGGTAATGTTAAAAGTTCTCCTGTGTCCGCAGGTTCGTCTTCATGGTCTTCCACTAAAGCCGGTAATACTGTTTTTAACGTTACTTCGGGATAGTAAAACTTTAAGATTTCGTTAAAATCTTTAGCTTCTTTTTCCAGCCCTTGCGCGCCATTAAGGCACAGCCCGCTGCCAAGCCCGCTGTCTACGCCCAGCGCCAAAATACTTTTTATTTTAGCGCCTTTGTAAAAAGGAATAAGCTGAAAAAGATTTGAACGGATAGAGCCGGCGCTGAGTACAAAAGATATTTGCTTGGCCTCCGTTATTGTTACCGAATCTTTTGTACCCTCAAACTTCATTGTTTTAACATGGCCAAGAAAATCTGTTTCTAATATTTTTATACCGGTAAGGGCGCCTATGTCTTTGAAAGAGGCTTTTATTCTTCTGGCAATGTCCTTGGTATCGTAAAGATACGCCCATTTGAGCGGCGCCCAGGCGCTGTCGTCCGCAGGAGCGGACAGTAAATCCGCCGGCGGGTTGGAAATAATATATTTAAATACGTTTGACGGAGAGTAGGCAAAATCCCCCGCCGAGGCTGAGTTTTTAACGCCGTTGGCGCCGTATATAAAGCATGAACTGTAAAAGTCATCATTATTATCATCCAGCACCATGCCAAGAGTATCCGCCGCGGCCTTTTTGGCTACGCCGGACTCCATATTTACGCCGCCAAACTTAAGGCTGGGTTCGCTGTCTGAAATATGGTAGAGGCCGTCTTCCGCCGTTTCTTTGTAAAGATACGTTCTTACCGCTATGGCGAATGCTTTGAGCGTTTGCGGTGTATGTTGTATGGCTCTTGATTCAGACGCTAAAAGCGAGGGTAAAATATCCTCAATAGTAACATTGTTTATAAGATTAAACCCTTTGTCCGAGGTGTTAACTGTAATAGTGCCTTTAAGTTCTTTGTCGCTAAAGTCAGCTTCAAAAATATTGTTGCTTTTTGCATTTTTAACAAGCACTGTGTAACCTGTGTGCGGAACAATTGTTAAAGGACGTTTTGTTGCAAACTTGGTTTTTCCGTGGCGGTCTTTGATAATTAGACTTTTAAATTGATTGTCAAAAGTTACAGACTCCGCCAATAAGGGGTTGGTTTTAAAAACTTCACCCAGTTTTTCGTCCACTATGCTCATGGGCGCCGTACTGACGACCTCGAAGCTTTGCAGGTACGTGGGCGTCATGTCCGCCCTGGCGTAGAGCATCATTTTTACCTCGGGCCCGGGGATGGATTTATAGTTCCTTACAATAGGCTGGTTTAAGGTGTAAATAAACAGGCTTTTATTTTTTAAATCTTTCTTGCCGAGTTTCTGTACCCTTTTAAGTGATTTTGTATCGGTATTATCACGCGCGTAAAGCATGGCATAGTATTGCCAGGCGGTATTGTAGTCTTTCCTTTTGTCTTTTACTTTGGCAAATAACTGCGCGGCGGGAAAGTTGTGCTCATCGTGGGAAAGTGACTGTTGTAAAAATATGTCGGCCGCGTTAAGGTTTTTGGTATTGCCTATATTATAGCTTTCCAACGCTATCATGTAGGACGCCAAACTTATAAGGTAAGGGTTAGCCGTGTAAATATGGGCGAAGTGTTCCTGCTCTTTATTATCCCCCTCCAAATGACTGATGAAGGCGGCGGCCAGGTTTTTAGCGGAAATATATTCAAAGTCGCCTGTAAGGTAAAGCAACGCGTCTAACTGGCTTTGCGCTTCTTTATATTCACCTGTTGTTATAAGAAACCAGGCTTTGGAGAGTAACGGGAAAGGGTCCTCAGGATTAAGAGAGGAGGCTTTGGTTATATGCGTAAGCGCTTTATCATATATACCAAGATTATAATATGTAAAAGCTATTTCTGTTTGCGCGCTAGCGCCTATTTTAGGGTCCGGGTTGGATTTGGTAATATCTTCCAGGTCATCTATGCAGGACTGGAACGCCGTGTTTGCGCACAGGCGCGACGCCTGGGCCACTTCAGCGGGGATAACAAAATCAAATACAGATCTGCGTGTTTGCGTTTCGTTAAGACGTACGTCTGGCAGTCTTTCATAGCCCTGCGAAGTTACCGCTACCTGGGCGCTAAGCGCCGTGTTTAAAAATATAAATGATATTATTAAATATTTTTTCATACAAAAATTATAACTTATTTGGCTGGGTGAAAAATAGGTTTTTGGGGAAGTGGCGGGCTGTTTATTCTCACTTTACAAAAGGGAGAAATTAAAAATAAGCCCCGGCTGTTAGGGCCGGGGCTTATTAATTAGAGCTTTATTTCCTTTTGGCTTTTTTACCCGCTTTTTTTGCGGTAACTTTTTTAGTTTTTACCACGGGTTTTTTAGCCTTAAGTTTTGCTTTTGCCGCGGGCTTAACTTTTACAGCCTTAGCGGTTTTGGCTTTAGACTTTTTGGCGGGTTTGCGTACCAGCGGGTCTGCGCCGTCAAAAGCTATTTTTACCACCTCATCCATATGTTTTACGGGGATAAGTTTTAACGCTTTTCTAACCGTTTCAGGTATTTCAGACACGTCTTTCTCATTTGTATGAGGGTAAAGAATTGTGTCCACGCCCTCTCTGTAAGCGGCGAGGAATTTTTCCTTGATACCGCCAACGGGCAGCACGCGGCCTGTTATAGTAACCTCGCCCGTCATGGCAAGCTTTTTACGCACGGGGCGTTTAGTAAGCAAGCTTATTAAAGCCGTGGTAATTGCCGTGCCGGCGCTGGGGCCGTCTTTAGGCACAGCGCCCTCGGGGAAGTGGATATGAAAGTCCGTCTTATTAAAGTCCGTACCGTTGCCGTAGCCTTTGCTTCTGGCGTAAGTTAAAGCGGCGTGGACAGATTCTCTCATAACATCACCCAGTTTACCAGTTAAGGTTATTTTACCTTTGCCGTCCGGTATTTCTGTGGCTTCTATGGAAAGCGTTTCGCCCCCCACGCTGGTCCAGGCAAGGCCTGTGGATATGCCTATGCCGTTTTCCTCAGTAGCAAAGTTGGAATACTTTGGCACGCCCAGGAAATCATGCAGGTTATCCTCAGTTACTTTTATAGCTTTACCGCCGTTTTCAACGTATTTTTTGGCGGCTTTGCGGCATATGGTGCCTATTTCACGCTCAAAGTTTCTTACGCCCGCTTCACGCACATATTCACGCATAATTAGCTTGATGGCGGCGTCATTGATTGTAAGGGCGCCCTCTTTAAGGCCGTGCTCTTTTGTCTGTTTAGGTATAAGATATTGGCGGGCTATGGAGTTTTTTTCATAATCAGTATAGCCGTCAAAATCTATAATCTCCAGACGGTCACGCAGTGTTATAGGTATAGAACCCAGCGAGTTTGCCGTAGTAATAAACATTACTTTAGACATGTCAAAAGGCACGTCTAGGTAATGGTCCATAAAGTCTTTGTTTTGCTCGGGGTCTAAAAGTTCTAACAAGGCCGCCGCAGGGTCGCCCCTCCAGTCTGAACCCATTTTGTCAATTTCGTCCAGTAAAAATACGGGGTTGTTGCTTTTGGCTTTACTTATACCCTGTATGATACGCCCGGGCATAGAACCTATGTATGTGCGCCTGTGGCCGCGTATTTCACTTTCGTCACGCACGCCGCCAAGCGACATTCTTACAAATTTGCGCCCTATAGCCGTGGCTATAGATTTGGCCAAGCTTGTTTTACCCACGCCCGGAGGGCCCGCAAAACAAAGTATAGGGCCTTTGAGCGAGTTGGTAAGCTTGCTTACAGCAATGTACTCAAGTATACGCTCTTTAGGTTTTTCAAGGCCAAAGTGGTCCGCGTCCATAACTTGTTTGGCTTTTTTAAGGTCTAACACGTCCTCTGTGCTGACGTTCCATGGCATATTAACCAGCCAGTCTAAAAATGTGCGCGAAACCGTGGCCTCAGGTGAAGACGGCGCCATTTTTGACAGCCTTTCCAGTTCTTTTTCCGCCGCTTCTTTGGCGTTTTTAGGCAGGTTATTCTTTTTTATTTTGGCTTTAAGCTCGTCAATTTCTTTTTGGAAATCGTCCTTCTGGCTAAGTTCCTTTTGTATAGCCTTCATTTGCTCGTTAAGATAGTATTCTTTTTGGTTTTTTTCTATCTGTGAGCGTACTTTGGTGTGGATTTTCTCTTCTAAGGCTATAATTTCCGTCTCGTTAGCTAATATTTTTATAAGCAGTTCAAGACGTTTTTTGATATCAACCGTTTCTAAAACTTTCTGGCGGTCAGCAATTTTAACCACCATGTTGCTGGCGACGGTATCGGCCAGTTTGGAAGGGTCTTCAATTTGCCTGAGGAATGACACGCCCTCAACAGCTATACGGCGGGAAACCTCGGCGTAGGACTCAAACTCGTCCAATAAATTACGCATAAGGGCGGTAATTTCCGGCCCGTCATTAAACGCTTCAACCGGGTAGGAAACATTAGCAAACCAGGAGTTTGAAATATTATTAAAATCCAAGCTGCTAAGCTCTACCCTTGCTATACCCTGTAAAAATACTTTGGCGGTGCCGTCGGGCAGTTTGAGAGACTGCGTAATCTCGCTCAGTACGCCAAAGCGGTAAATTTCTTCAGATTTAGGGTCCTCTACCTCCGCAATTTTTTGCGCTACGGCAACAACGTATTTGTTGGTGTTTAAGGCTATTTCTATGGCCGCCATGCTTTTGGCCCTGCTTACCGACAACGGCAGCGACATACCCGGAAACATTACTACGTCCCTTATGGCAACCGCGGGCACTATAGTGGGCAAGTCCCCCGGTTCGTGTTTATTTATCATTTCTGCTGTCATGTAATCCCCCTTTGTAGGTTGGTTAAATAGTTAAAATTTGTACTTATATATAGTGTGTGTACAGACGGTAAAATTTAAAATATAAAAACTATATTAATCTATTTTAGCAAATTATTGTTAAGATTGCTAGTTATAGATTAAAGTACAGGCCCCGGCCAATATTTGGCAAGGGCCTGTAAAGTTACTTCTTAAGTGTTAAAACTTCGTCAATAAGGCCGTAAGCTTTAGCTTCTTCCGCCGACATATAGTAGTTGCGTTCGCTGTCTTGGCGTATTTTTTCTTTAGGCTGGCCTGTGTGGTGAGAGAGAATATCAAGCAAGTGTTCTTTGTTTTTTGCCAGTTCCTCGGCCTCGATAGCGATATCAGTAACCTGGCCGCTTATCCCGCCGCCCCATATTAAAGGCTGGTGTATCATAATGCGCGCGTGCGGCAGAGCGTAGCGTTTGCCTTTAGAACCGGCGGCTAAAAGCACTGCGCCAAAGCTCATTGCCTGGCCCATACAAATAGTGGTGATAGGCGCTTTAATAAACTGCATTGTGTCGTAAATAGCTAACCCGGCTGTTACCAGGCCGCCCGGGGAATTGATGTAAAGGTTAATGTCTCTTTCAGAATCTTCCGCGTCCAAGTAAAGCAGCTGGGCTATAATCATGGTAGCGCTGGCGGTGTCTACCTCCCCCTCTCTGCCGCCCACAAAGATAATGCGGTCTTTAAGTAATCTTGAAAAAATGTCGTACCCGACGTTTTTGTCCATAATTGTAGGTATAATCATGTTTAGTCTCCAATATTAAAATCAAATTAATTATATCTTATTTATTGCGCCTAGGTAATACCACCGCCCCGGGATAACAAACCCGGGGCGGTATTGATAATGCTATAAGCATTTTATTGGGCGGCCGCGTTTCGCAAACCTGATTTTTTTACAGCGGCTTGAAGGTTGGCTTGCCAATCCGGATGAGTTACGCAGTCATTGCCGGCCGGGTTAAGACAGCAGGCCCTGGCAACCCCTTCAGCCGGGCACTCTTTGCCCTCAGAACTAGAATCCTCCACCAGTATCATATGCTTTTTGCCGTCTACGTCAGTCAGCTGCAGCCATCTTAGTGTGGAGGAAGCGCTAAGCCCTTTTTTAAAATCTACCGTGTCATTGTTCCTGGCCTTAAAGACAGGCTTTGTTTTTTGCGCGCCTATTATATTGGACGCGGTAAATTTTGTGCCGGGCGTGATGAATTTTTTTGAAGCATGGGCCGTTTTTATATCCGCCACGCCTTTTATATCCACTTCAGCCCCTGAACCCCTTATTGCCATGGATTCTGTTACCAGCAGCCTGCCTGCGGCGGCTTTGCTTTGAGAAGAGACAAGGTCTAAGTTGCCCTTAGCCACCAGTCTGCTTATATTTGCCGCGGTTGTGTTGCTTGCGCCCGCGTTAAGCGTATTGGATACGCTTAGTTTGGCATACTTACCTGACGGCGCAGGATGGAAAGCCACACTTTCTATTGTGCCCGCCGCTGCAAAAACTGCCGCGGTTAAAACCCCTGTTATTAATAATAGTTTTTTCATATTGAAGCCTCCTTAATATGTTTTTTATGTACATAAAAAAGGCTACTCAAATGCTATATATATAATAGTCATATATGATTATTAGTCAAGACCTAAATATTTTTTTGTAAAAATATTATAAAACATAAATGATACTTATTTGCTTCTTTTTGGCTACTATTTTCTTATAATCTCATATCGGCTTCATAGATAAATTATAATGTAAAATACATATAAAAATCATCCCACGCTTATGCGTGGGATGATTGTATGCTGTAACCTTATATGTTTTACGCAAAGGGAACTATTTCTTTTTAAAGAAGGTTTTTAGCTTGCCCAGCAGTGAGGAGTTTTCTTTATCTTTTGCTTCTTGTTCCTCTCTTAATTTATCTACTCTTTCTTTTCTTATTTCTTCTTGTTTCGCCTTTCTTTTGGCTGCGGCCGCCGCTTTTTGTTCTTGCTTTTTTGCGTTCTTTTCCGCTTCTTCTAAGTCTCTCTGTTTTTGCAAGGCGTCTCTTTTTTCATGCGCCTCCTGCAGGCGTTTTTCCACTTCAAGCTTCGCTTTTTCTTCAGCTGCCCGGAGTGCCTTAGTTCTTTGTCTTTTTTCTTCTTTTGTTAGGTTAGGTTTGGCGGCAGGCACGGGGGTTAAGGCTTTATTTTCTTGCGCGTGAACAGGTTGCACGCCGGATGTTTCTTGTCCCATTGTGGTAACTGCTCTTTCTAATCCTGTAAGACTTTCCAGCGTCACTATCTGCTCTGGCATAGAAATAACTTGTTTATTTATTATATCCTCAACGCTCTTTTTTAATACAGGGTCCTGAGTATAAGATTTGCCTGACTTCTTTACTTTTTCTATTATTATTTCAGTATCGAACTGTTCTTTTACTGTTGGTTTACGCGCGTTTAATAACCTTTGCTTGGTACTGAAAAGCAGAGGGCGTTTATGCGCATGAGGATTAAAGTGTAACTGATAATCTTCATAGGATTCTGACAAACCTGTTTTTGCAAAAAAATCTTCTTCCGCTTGTTCTACGTCAAAGACTTCATTGTTGGTAATAGTCTTTTCTTTTTGCGCCAGCATAAAGCGCAACGCGCTGTAATTGCGTGAAATGGCTTTAACTTCTTCTGTGTCTAAATATCTGGCGATACTCCTTTCTAAATTATAGTGATTGGCGTCTTCAAATAATTTTCTAAAGGCATTAATGCCGTGAATATCAGATATCTCATCTGAAACAAGGATGTCAAAATATTGGAATAAAACATTCGTTCTGTCTTTATACATATAAAGAGCAGGGTCTTCATAATCTCCGTCCTGCAGTTCTCCTTTGGTAAAACCCAAAATCGCGCTGCTGTCATAACTGTAGCCGCTGTCGGCTTTGTAGGCGCCTTGCATTGACGGGGCAAAGTCTTCATCTTCAACGGGTTTATACTCAGAGTCCAGTTCGGCAAAGGCGTCGTTTAACATTTCTTGCGCTAAAATAACATTTTCTTTTAGTTCTTCAAAAGTAAAACTGTCCGTGAGAGTAGTGCTTAGCGAAGAAATACTTAATTTTCTAAGAAGTTCTTTTATATTATCAAGCTGGTATTGCTTTTGTTCAAGCATGGTTAGATTGCCGCTTTCGGCAATATACTCAAGTTCAAGTTCTGTTATATTGGCGTCGTTAAGCTGGCGCTGCAGTTTTTCTAGCGCTTTATAGGCGGTATTATTTATAGGTTGGGTATCTGCCGCATCCTTTTTAGGGCGTTTGGAAACCTCGTCTAGTATTTTGTTGAGTTCTTTTTGCTGGTCTTGGCTTAAGCTGTAGAAGTTGGCAAGTAAAAACTCGCTTATTACGCCGTTGCGCGCGTTGTTTAACTCTCTTTCCAGTTTGCCGCTGTCAACTCTTTGTTCAAGCTCTGTTTGTTGTTCTGTTTTGTTGCTAAATAAGGTTCCCGCTAAAACAGTTACATATGTTATTGCTTTGGTAATATTTGGAGTTTGCGACGGCCTGGCTGTGTTTGCCGCGCCTGTGCCTGTGATGTCACTTATTGTGCTTGCGCCTTTTCCTTTATTTGCGCTTTGCAGCAGCTCATCGACTTTTGTGTAGTTTTCCAATATTTTTTCCAATAAATTCGGCCGCATATACACGTTTGCTTCCAAAGGATTAGTTTTCGGCTGTGTTTTCGGTTTAGTTTGCGTTAAAACTTCTGCGTCGCCTATTGTGTTAACCTGCGGTCTTGCGCCTATCTGCGGGCGGCCTGTGTTTAACACGGGGTTTTGCATACCGGGCTCTTTTAATATATCCCCGCTAAGCTTGCTGCCCGCGGGTGTTTTGCCGGGCGTTTTTTGGCCAAATGTTTTGTTATAGTCTTTTATTAACTCATAGCCTATCCTGCCTGAGTTTGTTGTGTTTACGTTGGGAACGTCAGGGGTTTTTAAATTAGAGCCTATAGCTTCGCTGGGGGCGGCTTTGCCGGCCTGCGCGCCGCGGCTTGCGCTAAAGTAGCGCCCTATCCTGCTGCCTCTGGCCCACTGCGGGATGCTTGCCACGAACTCCATAAAACTTGGTAAACTTACCACCAAGGCTACCATATATACCCCGCCCATTATTTGGTCAAATCCTCTCGCTCCGGACATCGCTTTGCGGTACTCCGTTACCATGCCTATGTGGTTCTCATTGATTGCGCTGCCTCTGCCTAATTCAAGTTCTATTCTGCGTCTGGTGCCTTCAGGCATGTCTGCGTACGCGCTGCCGGCTTTGTACGCGTAATACAGTTTTTGGTTGTAGTCCGAATAAATAGCAGCGCCGATAGTGAACGGTTTGTGTAAATTGGGTTCTTCCGATACCAACTCACTTACTAACTTTTTACCCCTCGCTCCGCCAAATAATATTAACTCTGAACCTATGTCCTCCCATACGTTCCTCGTCGGCATCATCACACAATCACGCGTGCTTGAGAACGGCGTACACTTGCCTGCCGTGCTTGGAAGACCAAACTTTTTTATGTGTTTTACGTCAGGGTATTCAAAGCGTATTGTGACCTCGTTATTGTATACTCCTTTAAAATATTTGTAACCTCTTTCTACATAACTAGTCACCCAGATTAAATCGAAAAACGCGTTTAACGCTATCTTAAAAACGTTGGTGGGGGTCGCTTTTTTTACGCTGTTTTTTATTACTTTTTTTAGCGCTTCGTACGACGCCTCGCTGTCCATTAACATCAGCGCGTTCGCCCCGCCTTTTAACACCGCGTGCGCGTTACGCCCCATGTAATTGTGGTTTAAAAATTCGTATACGTTTTGTTCGCCCTGGCCCAAATATCCCAACGCCAACATGCTTGTCACGGCGTTAGGACACAGACGGTCTTTTTTGTTGCGCGCTATCGCCCAATCTTCGCGGATCTCCATACCGCTTACTTCATCGCAAACCCATTTTAACTCTAAACCTTTTTTAAAATACGCGGCTAAAACGTGGTTCGTGTCATAGTCCACACCGTCCGTCTTTAACATTATTTTGTAAACCTGCTCACTGTAATGCAAGGCTGTCTCGCGGTCCGTTACCTTCTCAAATGACTTCGCGAAAGCTTTTAAAAAACCTTTGTTCAACGCGTTAAATGTTACCGCCATTTTTACACTGCCGTCGGCGTTTTTTACCGTTATGTACATGTCTTTGTGCCCGCGCCCCGGCGCCGTCCATACTTCACGGCCAGTCGCGTCCGCCTTCAAATACTCGTAATCGCGTAATATGTGGTAATATTCGCTGATGATTTTACCGTGCGCGGCAGAGCTGCTTCGCTTAGATTTGCCGACGGAAGTAAAGTAACGGTAAGCTTCGGATGTTTCGGACGCCTCAAGTTTGCCCGGTGTCACATTGATATTTTTTAAATTGGACATGCGCGTAACTGCGTCTTTGAACTCCAGGTTCTTTATGGCTAGCGCACGCTCAGATGGCACATGACGCGTCGTCTCGGATACTAAACTTACGTCATATTGGTTTTTAGAGGGAGTAAAGGTATAAATAGGTTTTTTAACGCTTTGCCCAAATGTAGACACCGGAACAGTGCCCATGAGCAAATTTAAAGAAATTGCTATTGATAAAAATTTTTGATAATTAATCATATTTATATTGTATAAAAGCGTGTGACAGCTAACCAGGGTCAAAAGACCTAGTTAGCTATAGGCCAAAAGGCCTATTTGGTAGCTATAGCGCGGCCCGCGGCCGCGCCGCTGGCCCAGGCCCAGTGCAGGTTATACCCGCCCAAGCGGCCGGAAACATCTACGCATTCGCCCGTAAAATAAAGTCCGGGTACTTTGCGTGACTCCATGGTAGAGGAGGAAAGTTCTTTAGTGTCCACTCCCCCGCCGTTATTTCGGCCTTGAGATAAGATGTATTGAGAAGCGGTGTAAAAGTGTAAGCGGTAAGCGTGCGTTCAAAATGCTGCAGAGTTTCGCGCTTGGCGTTGGAAACCTGTTGGTCATAGCCGTATGTAAGAGTTGTAACAAGGCGTTCCGGTAAAAGTCCGTCTAAGATTTGTGAAAATGTTTTAGGTGTTTTGCGGGCGGCGGCGATAAGTTCCGCTATATTTGTATCAGGCAGGAAGTTGATTGTTAAAGCTTCGTCCCCCTTACTGTAAAGCGACATTTGCAAAGCCGCCGGGCCGCTGATACCGTAATGGGTAAAAAGCATGCTGTCTTTAATGGTTTTTTTGCCAAGTTTAAGCGTGACAGGGGCTGATATTCCCGCCAGAGCTTCAAATTTAGCTAAATCCGCCTTATCCCATAAAAAAGGGGTAAGGGCAGGGTAAAGCTCGGTAACATTAAGACTGAAGGATTTTGCTATATCATACGCCACACCGCTGGCGCCTATGCGCGGCATACTTAGGCCGCCTGTGGCAACTATTACACGCTTGGCGTGCAGCGGTTTGCCCGCTGTTTTTACTATAAAAATATCGTTTTCTTTTTCTACGCCGTAAACTTTGGTGTTAAATAAAAATTCCGCGCCGGCGGCGCGGGCTTCAGCGGCAAGGGTATCTAAAATATCTTTAGCGTTAAAACCAAAATATTGGCCCTTTTCGCGTTCTTGCCAGCCTACGTGATGCTTATCTAAAATTACTGTAAAATCAGAAGGTTTAAAGCCCGCTAAAGCGCTTTTGCAAAAGTGCGGGTTATGTGAGTTGTAGTCCGCCGCGGATACATTTTTATTGGAAAAATTGCACGCCCCTCCGCCGGAAATTAATATTTTTTTACCGGGGCCGGAGTTATGGTCTATTATAAGGGTGTTGCTGCCTGAGTAAGCCGCCGCGCTAAGGCCCGACGCCCCCGCGCCTATTATGACTGTGTTATAGATGTGCATGTATATATTGTACTATTTTAAAATTATTTCTTCTTTTTACCGAAGTTGGGGTTAGTATTGCTGACTGTTTTGGCGGCTTTGTCCCTTTTACATCAGCGGATTTTAAAAGGCTGTCTATATTCAAAGGTTTTCTGTTTTTGGTAAGATTCCACCCTTTTATTATTTCACCGGTTTTAACCTCCACCTGGTCAGCGTCTATCTCAATAGGCATGTTATAATAAAAAAGTTCTTTTTCTCTTTGGGGCATGGCGGGGTCGTCAGAATATTTATCCCACCCTTCTCGCGCTCCTCTAAAATCATGCATGAAAATAGTGACAAGAGAGTGGGTTTCGTCCATTTCCGCCAAAATATTATCTTGTAAAAAGTGAGTGTACTCGTGCAGTAATGTTTTAATAAGTTCAATGGTATTATTTTTAAGCAAGGCGTAGTTTAAGCTTATTTCATTATCCATATAGCCGCCCATATCGTTTGTTTTGTTAGAGTAGATTACGCGCACATGATTGTCTGCTAAAATAGAATTAAGCATAGTTTGCATATACAGCGCTTGCTCAGCTTTAGTATATTTTTTTATATTGCTAAAAAACGACTCCGGGCTCACCGCAAGTTTATCTAACTTTATATTTGCTTTTTTAGGAAAGAAATTTCTTTCTTTCTGTAAATTAAGATTCCAACCCTTTACAAAATCCTCATTTTTAAAAAGCGAGGGTGTTTCCATAATATAAAAAACCTGCTCCAGCACCATATCACGCTGTTCTATATATTTGTCAGGCATGGGCAAGTGCTCTCTAACTTCAGCCATAAGCCTGTTGACAGCGTTGTATAGTGTGGGCGCCTTTGTGCGCATACCATGTCTGTCCAGGAGAAAATGATACATTTTTTCTACCAGGCCAAAGATAACAGTGTTTTCAGGCTGCGCGTATAAACCGGGTAGTTTGTATTTTTCTTCTACTTCAGGCAGCCAGTTGTCCAAAAGTTCCACAAACTTAGCTTTGGGCGGGTTAATCCAAAAGTTTTCCTCAGCCTGGGGCATAAGAGTTTTCTTTAACTCTGTAAACCACGGGAGGTTAACTTGCTGCTGTCCGTACGGTTTAATATCTTTAAGACGGTCAAAAACTTCTTTTTGGGTTTGGCGCGCGTCAAGCTCTTTGGGCATTTTTAAGTAAAAAATGTCTTTTTCTCTTTGCGGTGTTTTGCTATTAGTAAAATAATCCCACCATTCACCCTCTGTTTTCGTACCCCTGTAGTTATTGTAAAAGAATAAATTATAAGACTGCATACCAGGGTCGGCCTTAGGCAGCAGCTCGTGCTGCAGTATATGACCGTACTCATGGAAAGCCGCGGCAAAAATTTGCGCGGGTATGTTTTCCCCGGTAAAATTATTGGGGTTAATTAATATCATACGGCGGATAGGGTCCCCGGTGGCTCTGCCATTCATTTTAAAATCATACATGACGGTAACATTTTTGCCGGCGAACATATTAATAAAGGTTTGCATGTAAAGCGTTTGTTCCGGGTATGTAAAAGTGTTAAATTTAGCTATAAATTCTTGCGCGGAAATTGTAAGTTTTTTCGCGTCAAAACTAAAATTATTGGACATTAGCCCCATTTTTATAGGATTAGTTAAAACGTCATACCATTTATCTAAAAACGCTTCCTGTTTAAAATACTGCGGGTTATCAAGCAAATCAAGGTAGGGGGCTGTTTTAGCGTCTTTTAATTCATAATATTTATCGGGCAGAGGCAAGTAGCGCATAGTCTCTCTAAGAGACCTGTAAATACCGTTTAAAAGCAATTCGGAAGGATTGGGCGTTGTCAGCACTTTAAAGAGATACTGGCTGGTTTCCAAAGCCTTTTGAAAAAGATTTTGGTAATGGCGGTTCGTATATAAACTTTCCGCCAAAGAAGTTTCAAGTGACGGCATGCCGGACTCAAGTATTTTAAGTGACGGAAACGGTTTTAACCATACACTGCCACCCGGGGTGTATTGGCCTGTTACATATTTATTTATCTGCGCCAGGGTTATGTTTTCCATACCAAGTATATCAAAAGGATTTTTAAGTTCCGCCCATTGCGGTCTTGGCGTTGGTAACGGCGACTCATAGGGCTGCAGCGCTGAGGAGAGATTATCAAAAGTGCTTGTTTTGGCGCGAAATTTTTCTAAAAATTTATCAGCAAGTTCTTTTGAATATGCTTCAAAGGGATATTCCTCAAATACAACATCCAATTCATAATCTCTAAAATAAGTATCAAAAAACTGTCTTTGCAAAGAAAACGCGTAACCGTAAATAAACTCATGCAAAATTTCTTCAATCCCGGCATTGGGCGGGAATGGCATATTTATATGGCTAAAACCGTGCATGTTTTCAGTCATTTTGCTTTCATGGGGCAGCCTGATATCGTTTATTTGCGGTACCACAAGGGTAACACCCTTTTCCTCAAATTGTTCAAGGTAGGTGTTAGCGGTTTTGTTTATATGGTAAAGCAGAAAGCGTTGTTTGTCGTCTATGCTAAGCTTGGGAAATATTTCCATAAGCCTGCTTAATATTATAAAATCCTCCTCCGGCGCTTTATGGTTATAAGGGCGTGGTTTAATAGAGTGAATGTTATCGGGCAGGCCGTTTTTTCTGGGGTATTTTTTTATTACGGATTTATAAAATTGTTCTAAAAAATCATCCGCAAAAGCATGATACGCCCGCGGCAGCGGTAAAGAGTTAAACATTTCTTTTATTTCCGCTTTCTTGGCGGAAGCCTGTTCTGTTTTACCAGCTACCTCTAGCTGTTCCATATCAAAAAACTTATAGTAGAGCTCTGTAAAAAGCCGCTGCTGCGCCGCGTCCTCATAAAGCACGGGGGCGGGGCCGTAAAGCTTGACGGCGTCCTGCGGCGCAGAGTCGTCCGCCTGCACTGCAGGGGCCGCAGATGTTTGCTGTTCAGGCGTTACGTCAAAAGTGGTTGTTTCTATGGCGGATTTTAGCCATTCGCCGGCTTCTTTAACCATATTGCTGTAACTGGTTCTTCTTTGGATAACCTGGTCAATTTTTTCTGTAATTAAAATTTTAAACGCGATATCGTTAAGCGCTGTGCCGTCGGTAATTTGGGCGGCGCCGGCATCGCCGTAGAGTATAACGTATTCTCTTGCGGCTTCTCTTGAGGCGGCTTTTACCACTGAATTTAAACGCTCACCAAGCTTTTTATCTTCATTTAAAAACCCTTTAACATAATATACTCTTTTGTCGGGATATTGGCTTGCAAAAACTTTTCTGGCTTCCTCGGCCGCGTTTATGGCCTCTTGCGCGGCCGCGTCAAGTTTTTGATTTATAAGCGCATCATCGTATCTTTTTTTTGCCGCCATTTCTTCTGTTACAAACAACATGGGTTTTTGCGGCAAACTGCTTGTCTCCCGGCCGTTTTTAATCACCCTTACTACTTCTTTCATTGTGGTGGGGTCCACATATTCCTCTTCTATAGCTTCTTTTATTTTACCTGATGATTTTTCGGGCTTGAAAGAAAGATAATCAAGAAAACCGGGTATCATAGGTCTTTCTTCTTTGCCTGAGTAATATTCCCATAATCCTGTGGCAAGGTCATAGGCCAGGTTAAGATAAATGCTCATATTATCATTATTAGCGGTAAATCCTCTTACCGCAATTTTATTTTCCCGCGCGTTATAGCCGGCGGCGGCGCCCTTTTCAATAGCGGGCAGCGGTTGGCCTAATTTAAGCTCAGCGGCTTTTATATACCTGTTTAAATAATCGTTTATTTCAAAGCTTGTTTTGCCTTTGCCCCTGAAAGCGTTTATAAGCGGCGCCGCCTCTATACCCAAGCCTGGCTCCGCGCTAAAACCCGTTTTGGTATATTGTAAAACCGCTTCCAGCGCGGCAGCCTGGCCGTGAGCGGTTTGCACGTTGCGGGCTTCTTTAACAAAAGCGGAAAGATACTGGTATATATCGTTATCATATTTATTTCTCCAGTAAGAACGGGGGTTTATATAACGTATTTCCCCCACATTATAATAGCCCGGGGTTTGGGTATAGTAGTTATCAAGCGCTACGGCGTAATCATAAACGGTTTGGAAAATATAGTCGGTAATACCCTCATGGGAAAAATCTTGCAGAGCGGGCAGTAATATTGTGTTGGCCGCGGGGTCAAAACCGGTAGGGTTGCCTGTAAACACGGGGCGCGGAATATTAAGCCCTTTTAATCTTTCGGACGCTTTGTTTCTAAGGTCTGAAAGCAGTTTGTTGCTTCTTGGCAAATCAAGCTCCGCGGGGAATTTGCGCCAATCCGCCAATATAAAATAAAGCGGACTTACCTGGCCTGCCTCGCCATGTTCAAACAAGTCAGCCATTGTATCTAAAATCATATTTTTTTCTTTTAACTGCTTGTCTGATAACGGAGAATTTTTTGCCGCTTCATCTTTAAGCATAAGACGCACATTTTCAAATAATCCTATATAGGGTGAAAGCGAGAAATTGGGCTTTGCCTCGGCTTGTTTAAGTGTTTGTTGCGCTATATTATGATGCGCTAATTTAGATTTAATTTCCTTAAGAACAGAATCAAAAAGGTCATATACAATACTTTTTTTAATAACGGGGTTACTGCGGCCTTTAAACTCAGTAACATGTTTTAAAAGAATATGCAGAAATTGCGGTTTATTAAAAAGGTCCGCTTCGTTTTCTATTATAGGTTCAACCGTTTGTTTATATTCATTTAAAGCGGCGTCGTAGGCGTTTTGCAGCATTTTTTTAGCAGCCGTAAGCTGCACGAAAGTAAGCTTTTTCATGATTTTTGAGGCAAAATCCACAAGCATACCTACCCCTAAAGGGTCTGCGAAAAGCTTGGGGCTGTCTTCTTTTGGCAAATGTTTTTCTATTTCCGCCGCCACGATATCATTAAAAGTTTTTTTATCTAAAGAGTGTTGCACAGGCGGCGTTTGTGCTGAATTTATATCTGAAAGCAACATATTTACCGCAGAAGTTATATTTTGCCCGTCGCCTTTCTTACTCTGCATTACATTTTCAATTTGAACAGTAAAGTGTTTTTGGAAAGAGGGGTCATATAAAGCGGTGCCGTCGGCCACTGCGCGTACAGCAGGCGCGCCGTTATCATAAACATATTCCTGCGCGGCCAGCGGCAAAGCCGTGTAGGCGGCGTCTTTTACTTTGGCGGTTAATACTCCGTTGTCATCGGCAGTTTTGGCAAAGACCTCTAACAATGGCGAAAACGCGCTGTTCTTGAGTGCCTGCGGCGTTTTGTTGGTATTGGCATACCGCAAGACACTGTGTTCAATAAAATCACCTAAAAGCTCTTTAAGCTTTTTATCTTCAAATCTTACGGTTGGCAATATAATTCGCGCTGGCTGGGCATTTAGCGCGGGCATTATATTTTTAACTTCCGGTTGGGCAGCGGCCGCTTTTAAAATAGTGTAGTTAGCCGCTTTAAAATCAGATAAAGCTTTAAGCAAATCTTCCGCAAGGTTGGCGAATAAATCACGGTTAGAGGCTGACAAATCAGGCTCTCTTATTAATAATTTATTTGTTTTGCCGCTATAGCCCGCTTCGGGGTTAAAAGAAACCAAGGGCGCGTTATATCCTGTTTTTAAAGAAGCGGCTTGCACATATCTGTTAAAATATTCCTGCAAATCAATTTTTTGGGTTGTGGGAACACGCAGCAGATAAAGCCACGGCCTGGCGCCGCCGGTAATAGGTTTAAATTCTTTTATAATAAAACCTGTTTTTAATAGTTCTGTAAGCGCTGCCAGAAACTGCCGCTGTTCGTGCGGGGCCTGGGCAAAAATTGTGTTCATTATTTGGTAGACATCAGCGTCAGTACGGTTTTGCCAATAATGCGCGGGTGTTATTTGCGGGTAGTCCGCCACATTATAAATACCGCTTTTTTTAAGGTAAAAATTATCCAGCGCCGCGCTATAGTCTAAGGCCGTTTGGAATATATAATCCGTAATATATTCATGGTGAGTGTAGGCGGGCTTAGCTAATGTAACGGTGTTTGTTTTGGGATCATAACCCGTGGTTGCGTCCGCCAGTACAATGGCGGGCGTTTTAACAAAAGTTACTCTGGCAAGTTCTTTGTTTAAATCCGCCAGTTTTATGTTGGCGCGTTTTATGGTGGTTTTTTCCAGCAAAATACCGGACATTTGCGGTATGTTTTTACCCGCGCCATTTTGCATAAGAGTTATAAAGGTGTCTATAATCCTATCTTTTTCCTGTACATCTCTTTTAGACGGAAGCGCGGCATGCTGGCCGTACTCCTCTAACATTTGGCGCAGATATGAGTAAAGCTCTATATACGGCTGCGTAGTACGCGCGGGTTCAACCGCAGGCGGCGTTAGGCGTGTTTTTATAGGTGTTTGTATTTCAGGCAACGCGCCAAAAGGCGGCTTGCGCAGCACCTGGTCAACCACGTTTTCAACAATTTCAGGTTTTAAAACTACATTTTTTTCTTTTTTAAGCTGTTTCAAAAATCCCGCTAATACAGTAATAAACTTTTTATCATTAAAACGGTTTTCATTTTTAAGTTTTTGGGCGGATTTATAGTATCTTTTTTGGTAAACCGCTTCCGCGTTTTGGTAAGCCTGCGCCAGCATTTTTTTTACAGCAACCGTTTCGGCGGCGCTCATGCTTCTGGTAAGGGGTAGAACTATGTTTAAAAGCTGTTCAAAAGGGTCTTTAGGCTGTTTAGCGTTAAGTCCCCACAAATCATATTCCTCTTTAACATCGTTAGCAGCGGCGGCAGCCGGCATATAAACGTTGATATGGTGTTCGTTTATGTATGAGAGATTATCTTCCGGCACTTTAACCATAACACCGCTTATAACAGCTTCTACTTTTTCTTTAGCTTTGTTAAATTCATTAATAGCTTTGCTGTTTTTGGGTAAGTAATACTCTAAATTAACCGCTTGTATAGAAAGATTGGATTTGTTTTCTATAAGTTCCTTTAAGCTTTTAAGACGTGTTTCTCTGGGCATATTTTCAATGGCGTTTTTGTCCGCTATGAGGTTGTTCATATTGGCGGTTAGATTGGCAAGCTCACTCTGTATAATAGCGGCTTCGCGCTGTGCCGGCGGTATTATAAAAAGTTCTTTAGAGATATTTTTTGTGTTCAATGGGGTTTGCCAGGATTTAAATACTATACCCGCTATAATATTGGCGTCCTTTTCTATAGGCGTATTATGATAGAATAATTCCTTTTCTCTTTGCGGCCGCACGGAAGATTGATAGTATTCTCCCCACCCTTGCTTGCCCGCGCGGTGATAGCTGAAAAAAATGTTATACGCTCTACTAGACGGATCAAGTTTTAGCAGGAAAGAATCCTGCATATAATGTGTAAACTCATGCAGAAATGTTTGCGCGGGGTGTGTGCCGGCTTCTTGAATTCTTTGTTTATTAACTTTTAAAATATTTACGCCGTATTCCCCCTTGCTGTTAAGTTTGGGCTCATAGCGTAGTTTAAAGGGGTGGTCTTTTTTAGAATAAACAGTGTTCAACAGTGTCTCAAAATATAACAGCTGTTCTTTATCGCTGTAAAAATCAAACATTCGTGTAAAATATTCAGGCGCAACATTAAGTTTTTGCGGGTTTATATCACGGTAAAAATTATCTTTAAGCGCTTTTTTAAGCGCGGCGTCCCACCTGGCTTTAAATTCAGGCGAATAAAAATGTCTGGGTTCTTTGGCCAGAAACATAAGTTCCCGTATTACGGGCGAGATGGCAGCATAGTATGTGTCTGGCAACGGCATGCCTTCAATAGTTTCAGCCAGCATGCGGTTTAAAATTTCCCAATGATTTCCAAATTTATTAAACCCAAATACATACAACTTATCAATAAGGTCTTTTATTTGCTCCGCTCTATAAAATTTTGCCCGGTTAACTTCATCCGAATAGAATACTTTAGCCTTGCTGAATTTTACCGGCGCCAACAACGCTTCTAAACGTTGTTGGTAGTTGGATTTAGGCAGCCAGAGAGAGTTGTTTTCTATTTCCGCCGCAGAATTCCATTGCAGGGCGGCGTCAGACTTATTTTCCAAATTAAGACTGCCGTCTCTAAGTTTTTCTAAAAACAGTTCTAATATCTGCTTAGGCTTTTTGCCAAGTAAAAGTATATTCAAGCTTGCAGACACCTTTATATTATGTTCAAGAAAGTTAAGATAATTAGGGTCTTGTAAAGCATTGCCTGAGGTCTGCAGGTTTTCAAACGCTTCCATGCCAAAATAGTCTTGATAATCTATATCAGCGGTTTGTACGGCTGTATTAAGGAATGTTACAACTATACTGGCCTCTCTATCATTTACAAGCCCCTGTCTTTTTATCATATCCATAAAGAGGCCGATACCGGGGAAAAGCTCACTAAGCATTACCCCCCTTTCAGCGTTTATAGCGGCGTTAATCTCAGTAATAACGCTTGCCACCAGCTCCTCTATTTGCGCCTGGCTTATGGCGGGCTGCACAGGATTAATTTGGTGTAGGTCTGTTTTGGGGCGTTTGGCGGTTTCTGTTAATATTTTATCTAACTCTTTTTGCTGCTCTTGCGTTAAACTAAAAAAATTGTTCATTAAGTATTGGCTGATATAACCGTTCTTCGCGTTGTTTAACTCGCGCTCTAATCTGCCGTGGTCCACACGTTCTGTCTCAGGCATTTTTGGTGTTTCTTCGCCGGGGTTTTGCATTATGGCTGATGGATGCGCTGCGCTGTCCGTTGTGTTTGTTATGATTCGTTCAAGCATGTTTACTTGTGCGGGCTGAGGTATTGCCTCCGTTTTCACGGTTTTGGTTTGCGGCTGCGTTATTACTTCTGTTTTATTGTTAAATAGGGTTCCCGCTAAGGTTGTTATATAACTAAAACCTTTTGTTATGTTTGGCGTTTGCGCGGGGAGCTGCGCCGGGGTGCCTGTGATATCGCTTATTACATTGGCGCCTTTGCCTTTGTTTAAAGTTGATAAGGCTTCTTCCGCTTTGACGTAATTTTGCGTCAGTGTTTCTAATATGTTTGTGATGGGCTGAACCTGCGGCTGGGTTATTACCTCAACCTCCGATACCTGCGGTCTGGGTTTATATAAAGTTTTTACCTCGTTGGTAAGCGTGTTTAATATCGGCCCGCTTGTTTGCGGCTGCGGTCTGGGTTTGGTTAATACGTCAACATTACCGCCGCCCACTTGCGGCCTTGCGCCGCCCGGTCTGCCACTGTTAAATACAGGTACTTTAGTGTTTGGCGGCGTATAAATATTTGTGCCCGGTGTTGTGCCCGGGTTCCTGGGCGTTTTGAGCCCAAACGCTTCATTGTACTCTTTTATTAAATCTAATCCTATTTGTTTGTTTACTTCTACTTGCGGTTTTAAATTAGAGCCTATAGCTTCGCTGGGGGCGGCTTTGCCGGCCTGCGCGCCGCGGCTTGCGCTAAAGTAGCGCCCTATCCTGCTGCCTCTGGCCCACTGCGGGATGCTTGCCACGAACTCCATAAAACTTGGTAAACTTACCACCAAGGCTACCATATATACCCCGCCCATTATTTGGTCAAATCCTCTCGCTCCGGACATCGCTTTGCGGTACTCCGTTACCATGCCTATGTGGTTCTCATTGATTGCGCTGCCTCTGCCTAATTCAAGTTCTATTCTGCGTCTGGTGCCTTCAGGCATGTCTGCGTACGCGCTGCCGGCTTTGTACGCGTAATACAGTTTTTGGTTGTAGTCCGAATAAATAGCAGCGCCGATAGTGAACGGTTTGTGTAAATTGGGTTCTTCCGATACCAACTCACTTACTAACTTTTTACCCCTCGCTCCGCCAAATAATATTAACTCTGAACCTATGTCCTCCCATACGTTCCTCGTCGGCATCATCACACAATCACGCGTGCTTGAGAACGGCGTACACTTGCCTGCCGTGCTTGGAAGACCAAACTTTTTTATGTGTTTTACGTCAGGGTATTCAAAGCGTATTGTGACCTCGTTATTGTATACTCCTTTAAAATATTTGTAACCTCTTTCTACATAACTAGTCACCCAGATTAAATCGAAAAACGCGTTTAACGCTATCTTAAAAACGTTGGTGGGGGTCGCTTTTTTTACGCTGTTTTTTATTACTTTTTTTAGCGCTTCGTACGACGCCTCGCTGTCCATTAACATCAGCGCGTTCGCCCCGCCTTTTAACACCGCGTGCGCGTTACGCCCCATGTAATTGTGGTTTAAAAATTCGTATACGTTTTGTTCGCCCTGGCCCAAATATCCCAACGCCAACATGCTTGTCACGGCGTTAGGACACAGACGGTCTTTTTTGTTGCGCGCTATCGCCCAATCTTCGCGGATCTCCATACCGCTTACTTCATCGCAAACCCATTTTAACTCTAAACCTTTTTTAAAATACGCGGCTAAAACGTGGTTCGTGTCATAGTCCACACCGTCCGTCTTTAACATTATTTTGTAAACCTGCTCACTGTAATGCAAGGCTGTCTCGCGGTCCGTTACCTTCTCAAATGACTTCGCGAAAGCTTTTAAAAAACCTTTGTTCAACGCGTTAAATGTTACCGCCATTTTTACACTGCCGTCGGCGTTTTTTACCGTTATGTACATGTCTTTGTGCCCGCGCCCCGGCGCCGTCCATACTTCACGGCCAGTCGCGTCCGCCTTCAAATACTCGTAATCGCGTAATATGTGGTAATATTCGCTGATGATTTTACCGTGCGCGGCAGAGCTGCTTCGCTTAGATTTACCGACGGAAGTAAAGTAACGGTAAGCTTCGGATATTTCGGACGCCTCAAGTTTGCCCGGTGTCACATTGATATTTTTTAAATTGGACATGCGCGTAACTGCGTCTTTGAACTCCAGGTTCTTTATGGCTAGCGCACGCTCAGATGGCACATGACGCGTCGTCTCGGATACGGATATTGTGGAGTTTTTGTATTGACGGTCTAATTCTTCTTTACTGGGAAATTGGTACTGCGGAAAAGGTTTTTTAGAAGAGGGATTGGCACGCTGCCCCATGACATTTATAGGGAGCGCGCTTGTAAGAAGACATACTATTAACAGCAACGAAATAATTTTTCTCATACCAATACCCTTATATAAATAATAGATTTACTTCGGGATATACACCAGGGTCTTAAGGCCTACTAAGACGTAGGTCTTTTGGGTACATTTTCTCTAATATAAATTTGCTAATAACTTCTTATGTTCTGGCTGGCGGCTGTTTTCAACGGCATACAAAAACCCCCGCCCAAATGAGCGGGGGTTTTAAATAAGAAGAACTATTATTTGTTTACGATATCAAGTTCAACTCTGCGGTTTTTAGCGCGGCCTTCTTTGGTTTTGTTGTCCGCGATGGGGTTGGCGGCGCCGTAACCTTTAGCAGAAAGGTTAGCTTCGCTAACGCCTTCAGACTGAAGCTTAGCAACTACGGCTTTGGCTCTTCTTTCTGAAAGGTCAACGTTGTAGGCGGGATCGCCGATAGAATCTGTATAACCTTCAACCGTTGTGTGGGCGTTAGGATATTTCTTAAGAACGCCGGCAAGCTTTTTGATAGGTTCGTTGGATTCCGCTTTTAACTTGTCGCTGTTTGTTTCGAACAAGATAGGTGTGTTGAACACGATTCTCTGTGTGGCGGCGCCTGTTGATCTGACTGAGGCTACTGTACCGAGGTCTTCAGACGCAATCTGTCTGGGAGCCTGTCTTACAGGAGCGGGAGGAACAGGTCTGGCGACCGGTTTTACCACTTTGCGTTCACAGGGAACGTTTTTGAACGGATGACATTTAGGTTTGCAATCCTGGCCTTTTTTTACGTCGCATTTGGCGGATTTGCAAGGTTTTTTGTCACAGGCTTTCTTTGTGCTGACAGCCGCTGTAGAGCAGGCAGCCAAGAAAACTACTACTGATAAAAGAACTAATGTTTTCTTCATTATGATTCTCCTTATTTGTTTTTTAATACGATACTTTATATTAACAATTTTTTACAAAATTTAGCAACTGTATTTTTCTTTAGATTCTCTTTAAGTTTAGAAGCGCGTGTGCCTGAATTGGGAAATATTACCCCCCCGTCCAGCTCGCAAAGCGGTTCTAACACAAACAATCTTTCCTGCGCGCGCGGGTGCGGCACGGTAAGATTTTCACTCTCTAAAACAATATCATCAAATAAAATTATGTCTAAATCTATCTCTCTGGGGCCGTTGCGAAATGTGGGTGTGCGGCCCAGGCGGGTTTCTATTTCTTTTAGCCGCGCCAAAAGCTGTAGCGGCGTAAGAGAAGTTTGCAGTATTAACACAGCGTTTAAAAAGTCCGGTTGTTCCGCATACCCCTCCGGTTTAGTAGTGTAAACTGAAGAAACCGCTTCTACAACGCCAAGTGTTTTAACCTCGCGCACGGCTGCCTGCAGGCGGGTAAAAGCGTCGTCTTTATTACCGCCAAGCGCTATAAAAGCTTTACTCATCTTCCCCTTCATATATTACGCAGTTGTCAGGTGTTTCGTACACTGCAACAGAATGCAGCTTATCAAGAAAAATAACCTTTAATTTATTGTAAATTAACGCGGCCAGATTTTCTGTAGTAGGTTCTTCTTGCATTACGGAATTGAGCGATTTGTAGTTAAAATTTTTATTAATTAAATCATTTAAAGCTTTTTCAACATCTCTAAAATCAACTAAAAACCCCTCGTTATTAGTAACGCCCTTAAGTTTGACTTCATAACGGAACTCATGCGTGTGTTCCACTTCGTCAAGCATACCTTTGTGGTGGTGCGATGCCATAAAAAAGCTTTTTTTGATAATGTAGACTTTATGCGCCATATAAAAACCCTCTAAATATAAATATGTTCTATTTAAGCAAATTTAGAGGGTAATATAAATGGCGCTTAAAAAGCCGCGTTTATACCAATGGTAAAAGGCTGCCGGTTGTATTGTAAAAATTTTAATATTATTATTAACTTGCTATAATTATAGTAATGGAGAGGTGCGTGAGTGGTTGAAACGACAGGTCTCGAAAACCTGCATACCGCAAGGTATCGAGGGTTCAAATCCCTCCCTCTCCGTGTTTTCTTCGGTATTTGGCGGCTTTTTTATCTTTAACTCCGTTCGGATATTCGCCCCACTCCGGGGGCTCTCGATATACCTCACTCCATTAAAAATAAAAAAGCCACTCAAATCCCTGTGAAAACTATTTTTAAAAGTATTAATCTCAAAAGCAAGACCAACCCATCAATGCACTATACCTACATCCTAAAATGTGCCGACGGTACCTTATATACCGGGTGGACAAATAACCTTGACAAACGCCTGGCCGCGCATAACAGCGGCAAAGGCGGCAAATACACCCGCGCACGCTGCCCCGTTGAGCTTGTTTACAATGAAACCTTTTCAACCAAACAAGACGCCCAACGCCGCGAATACGCCATAAAAAGAATGACAAGGCAAGACAAGCTGGCTTTAATTAATAAAGCAAAGTCACTCTAAGCGCGTTTCATACCAGCAAAGGCAAGCCGAGGATCTGAATTATAAACCCTGTAGGGGTGGATCTTGTATCCGCCCGTTGTTCACACCTTCGGGCATGATTGATTTTCTTAAAGCGCTATATCCCCCCTACCAAAAAAACAACCCGCAACAAATTCATACAAAATTTGTAGAATAGTATCATGTGAAGTTTGGGCGCTACCCGTTAGCCTTCGCACAAATATCAAATCTTGGAGAACTGAAATGGAACTTAGCAAACTTGCCGCAGTTGTCGGAGATTCACCTACGTTAAAAATTAACGCCCGCGCAAACGCGCTTAAAAAACAAGGGCTTCCTATAGTGCACTTAGGCGGCGGAGAACCGGAGTTCCCGGCCCCGCAGTCAGCTGTGGACGCTATTATTGCTAAGGCCAACAGCCGCAAAATCAAATATTCCCCCACAACCGGCACCGTGGACCTTAAAAACGCGGTTATCAAATACACCAAAGACCATTACGGCAAAACTTTTGAACAAAGTAACATTATTATAAGCAGCGGCGCAAAACAAGCTATATACAACTTTTTACTCTGCGTGGTTAACTCCGGTGATGAAGTCGTTTTCCCCGCGCCCTATTGGGTCAGCTATCCTGAAATGGTAACCATGGCCGGCGGCATACCAGTGGCGGTAAAGCCGGAACACGGTTTGCAAATAACCCTGCCTGAATTTGAAGAGGCTATTACGGATAAAACCAAGGCCGTAATGCTCAACTCACCAAACAACCCCTCCGGTCTCATATTCGGCACGGAATTTGTAAAAGGCGTGGTAGAAATATGTGAGAAAAAGGGTATTTACCTTTTAATGGACGATATTTACCACCAATTAGTTTTTGACGGCAAAACAACCCCTAACGCCTTAGAATACTCTAAAGACGGCCGCAATTTGGTAATAATTAACGGCGTAAGCAAGCTTTACGGGCTTACGGGTATAAGAATAGGCTGGGCGGTAAGTGAAAATAAAGAACTTATAGCCGCCATGGGCCGTATGCAGGCGCAAACAACGTCTTGCAACTCAGATTTGTCGGAAGCCGCCGCCGCGGCAGCCCTTAACGGCGACCAGAGCGGTGTTAAAGAAATGACAATGCAGCTGGAGGAAAACAGAAACGCCCTCATAGCTGAGCTTAAAAATATTAAAGGCGTAAATGTAACCGTATCAAACGGCACATTTTACACTTTAGCGGATTTCAGTTCCTATAATATGACGTCAATGGAACTGGCGGAGTTTTTGTTGGACAAGGCGCTGGTAGCAGTGGTGCCGGGCGATGCGTTTGGCATGGAAGGTTACGCCCGTATCAGCTTTTGCAGTGCGCGTGAAAACGTGATTGAAGGGGCCAGGCGCATACGCTGGGCACTGGATAAAACCTCACCTGCTGAAATAATGATAGGTGATAATTTAGTAAAAAGGACATGGTAATAATATGAGAAAACCTGACGCATTCAAACCGTCTTTCGGCCTGGACTACCTTGGTTTAAAGACAAACAAGACTGTTTTTTGGAACTTATCAACACCGGCTCTTTACGAAGAAGCTATTTGGAGAAAAGAGGGTAATATCGTTGCCGGCGGCCCCTTATGTGTTGCCACGGGTAAACATACAGGCAGATCTCCTGAAGACAGATTTTTTGTGGAAACAGAAGATGTTAAAGAAACCATTTGGTGGAGCAAAGGTAATAAAGGCATAAGCGAAGCCAGCTTTGACAGCCTTTTTGCCAAAGCGCAAAAATATGTTGAAGACAAAGATATTTTTGTAAGAGACGCTTACGTGGGCGCTAACAAAGAATCCAGAATGAAAGTCCGCTTAATCAGCACAATGGCGTGGCAGAACCTGTTTACCAAAAACATGTTTATTGAACCCGCTTTAGAAGAGCTTGCCTCTTTTACACCGGAATTTACGGTTTTCTGCGTTCCTTTAATGAAGGCGGACCCCGCTACCGATGGCACCCGCTCAGAAACAGCCGTTTTAGTTAACTTTAAAAAGAAAATTGTTCTTATAGCCGGCACAGAATACGGCGGCGAAAACAAAAAATGCGTTTTCACGGCTATGAACTACTTCTTACCGCTTAAAGGCATTTTAACAATGCATTGCAGCGCTAACGTAGGTAAAGACGGCGATTCCGCCCTTTTCTTCGGTCTTTCCGGCACGGGTAAAACCACCCTTTCAGCCGATATCACACGCGGCCTTATCGGCGACGATGAACACGGCTGGGACGATAAAGGTATTTTTAACTTTGAAGGCGGCTGCTACGCTAAAGTTATTAAACTTTCACAGGAAGCTGAACCGCAGATTTTCTCTACAACAGAACGCTTTGGCACAGTGCTTGAAAACGTTGTTTTTGACGCTGAAACAGGCAAACTTGACCTCGATTCAGACGCTCTTACAGAAAACACCCGCGCCTGCTACCCGCTTAACTTTATTGACAACGCGGTAGAAACCAAAAGCGGCCCGCACCCAAAGAATATTATCTTCTTAACGGCAGACGCTTTCGGCGTTATGCCCCCCATCTCCAAGCTTACCCCTGAGCAAGCGGTTTACCACTTTATCTCAGGCTATACAGCCAGAGTAGCGGGCACGGAAAAAGGCGTAAAAGAACCGCAGAGCACATTCTCAACCTGCTTTGGCGGCCCGTTCATGCCTTTACACCCGTCTAAATACGCTGATCTTTTAAGAGAAAAAATTAAAAAGCATAACGTGGACTGCTGGCTGGTTAACACCGGCTGGACAGGCGGCCCTTACGGCGTAGGTTCACGCATCAGCATCAAATATACCCGCGCACTGCTTAACTCTGCTTTAGAAGGTAAGCTTGCTAAGGTTAAATTTAACAAAGACGAAGTTTTTGGTTTTGAGGTTCCTACTGAGTGCGACGGTGTACCCGCGGAAATCCTTACCCCCAGAAACCTTTGGGCAGATAAAGAAGCTTACGACAAGTCTTACAGCGCTTTAGCGGCCTCTTTTGTAGAGAACTTTAAGAAATACGAAAGCGGCGTAGACGCGGAAATACTTGCGGCGGCCCCCAAAGTTAAATAGAATATATATAAGGTTAAAGTGCAGCGGTTTAGTTGCCCCGCTGCACTTAACTTTTAAAGAGTAAAATAAACAAATTTAAAAAGATAAAATAAGGAGACTTACAAATATGGCAAAAGCAAATGATAAATTTATGGCACCTTTAAAACCCAGCGCTGACTTAGCTGCGGTAGTAGGTTCAAACCCCCTTCCCAGAACGGAAGTTGTTAAAAAAATGTGGGATTATATCAAAAAGCACAACCTGCAGGACGCTAAAAACAAACGCATGATCAACGCCGACGACAAACTTAAAGTTATTTTTGGCGGCAAAACACAAATCAGCATGTTTGAAATGAGCAAATACATCAGCAACCATCTTTCAAAATAAGATCATAAAACAAATTACCCCCGGATTGCCGGGGGTTTTTATTTGTAATCTATACTCCCTATTCCCCCCACCCAAAGGACCTATACTCTGCCTAGGTCTTTAGACCCTGGTATACGGCATACATACTTCTTAAAATATATATATGCGCAATATATATACTAAGGGTTTAACTATTTTAATGTGTGTCTCGCTGTTAAGCGGGGCCGTTCCCACATCTATCTTTGCGCAGGATCTTAAAAAGTATACCCTTACTCCCTCTAAAAACCAATATGACGTAAGTTTAGTATCCGAGACGACGCGTCATGTGCCATCTGAGCGTGCGCTAGCCATAAAGAACCTGGAGTTCAAAGACGCAGTTACGCGCATGTCCAATTTAAAAAATATCAATGTGACACCGGGCAAACTTGAGGCGTCCGAAACATCCGAAGCTTACCGTTACTTTACTTCCGTCGGCAAATCTAAGCGAAGCAGCTCTGCCGCGCACGGTAAAATCATCAGCGAATATTACCACATATTACGCGATTACGAGTATTTGAAGGCGGACGCGACGGGCCGTGAAGTATGGACGGCGCCGGGGCGCGGGCACAAAGACATGTACATTACGGTAAAAAACGCCGACGGCAGTGTAAAAATGGCGGTAACATTTAACGCGTTGAACAAAGGTTTTTTAAAAGCTTTCGCGAAGTCATTTGAGAAGGTAACGGACCGCGAGACAGCCTTGCATTACAGTGAGCAGGTTTACAAAATAATGTTAAAGACGGACGGTGTGGACTATGACACGAACCACGTTTTAGCCGCGTATTTTAAAAAAGGTTTAGAGTTAAAATGGGTGTGCGATGAAATAAGCGGTATGGAGATCCGCGAAGATTGGGCGATAGCGCGCAACAAAAAAGACCGTCTGTGTCCTAACGCCGTGACAAGCATGTTGGCGTTGGGATATTTGGGCCAGGGCGAACAAAACGTATACGAATTTTTAAACCACAATTACATGGGGCGTAACGCGCACGCGGTGTTAAAAGGCGGGGCGAACGCGCTGATGTTAATGGACAGCGAGGCGTCGTACGAAGCGCTAAAAAAAGTAATAAAAAACAGCGTAAAAAAAGCGACCCCCACCAACGTTTTTAAGATAGCGTTAAACGCGTTTTTCGATTTAATCTGGGTGACTAGTTATGTAGAAAGAGGTTACAAATATTTTAAAGGAGTATACAATAACGAGGTCACAATACGCTTTGAATACCCTGACGTAAAACACATAAAAAAGTTTGGTCTTCCAAGCACGGCAGGCAAGTGTACGCCGTTCTCAAGCACGCGTGATTGTGTGATGATGCCGACGAGGAACGTATGGGAGGACATAGGTTCAGAGTTAATATTATTTGGCGGAGCGAGGGGTAAAAAGTTAGTAAGTGAGTTGGTATCGGAAGAACCCAATTTACACAAACCGTTCACTATCGGCGCTGCTATTTATTCGGACTACAATCAAAAACTGTATTACGCGTACAAAGCCGGCAGCGCGTACGCAGACATGCCTGAAGGCACCAGACGCAGAATAGAACTTGAATTAGGCAGAGGCAGCGCAATCAATGAGAACCACATAGGCATGGTAACAGAGTACCGCAAAGCGATGTCCGGAGCGAGAGGATTTGACCAAATAATGGGCGGGGTATATATGGTAGCCTTGGTGGTGAGTTTACCTAGTTTTATGGAGTTCGTGGCAAGCATCCCGCAGTGGGCCAGAGGCTCAAGATTAGGCAAATATTTTAAAAAACCAACAGCTGTTACCCATACCGACCCCGGCCTGCACGGAATAGGCGGCAACTTTAGCGCCAATGTAAATAAACATATAGGGCGCAATTTAATAAAAGACGCCAACGCGCAATACACGCACACAACACCAAATAAAATGTCCGGCAATAACACGCCGATATTAAATAACGGCAACAACAAGTTAATACCTCAAACACCTAAAACCACCCCCATATCAAACAGCGCCAGGCCGCAGGTAGGCGCAGCGGGCGAGGTAGAAGTCTTAACACAAAGCAAACCTAAAACGCAACCAAAACCGACAGAAGCGCAAGTTCAGGCCAACGCGAACTTATTCGAAAGTCTTATGCAAGGCTATACTAAAACCGAGGAATTATTACAAGTTGCTAACAAGGGTAAAGGGTCAAGCATAATAGGTAATTTAACGGGTACAGGCAGCACAGCTATTCCGACGCAATTACCTGCCCAAACGCCAAACCTGACAAAAGGTTTTGCTTATGTAACAACCTTAGCCGGTACAATATTTAACAATAAACAAGAACGCTACCAAGACGATTACGCCAGGCTTGAAATAGAGCTTAATAACGCCCGTAACGGTCTTGTAAGTGAATTTCTGCTTGCCAATTTCTACAGGTTAAGCCAAGAACAGCAAAAAGAGCTTAATAAAATATTAGACGAGGTTTCCAAACGCCCTTCACTTTCTGAGTCTATACAAGAAGGTCCCGCGTCGCTTAACGATTTATATAAGAATGCTATTAAAGACTTTAAGTTAAAAATCGAACAGGCAAACAATCTTACAGACACTACTGTCAGAGCTGATATATATGAAGAAATATTAGCTGAGTTCATGCAATTTAGAGCGCTGGTACAAAATGAAGACTACGCGAACGTAGCCGAGCTTACAAGCATACTTTTTGACATATTCTCCAAGAGACAGGAAACTTCTGCGATTATTGAGGAAGAGAACGCTGAAATTGTTTTAACGTCTGCCCCACAGGTTAAAGCGCAGCCTGCCGCGGCCCCGGCACTAACGCCCGCAGGCCCTGCCTCAGGCCATCCAAGCGACGCATACGTTGAAGAAATAAACCAATTAAACAACCAGCTTTTAAAACTGGAAAACATGTCAGATACGCCTGAAAAACTGGGCATATACAACACGCTTTACAGAAAAATGTTAGCCTTGGACAACCGCGCGACATTCGGCCCGCACGCTAACCAAATAGGCACAACTTTCACCAGCAGAATAACCTTGTTTAGAACATGGCTGCATAACAGACAGCAAAGGCTGCAACTGGCGTTAAGCGGTAACTTAACCGAAGATTTTGAACTGGCGCAGATAAGGGAATTCAGCCCCATTCATACCCCTTCTACCGCGCAGTCGCAAACCGCCGCCTCTAACACGCAAACAATTTTAACCCCCGGTGAAAGACCGCAACGCCCCGCTTTCAGCGCGGAAGCGTTAGACAAAAAATATAGAGCCGCCAATAACCGTATTGAACAGGTGGAAAAATACCTTGATGAAAACGGCAAATGGCCTTTTTGGAAAGAAGCATTATATATAGGTGTAAATAAGGTACTAAATGGAAATGTTATAAGCCACCCGGAACATATAGCATGGTTAAACACACTTAAAAATTATTATGACACAAAACAACTGCAATCTGTTTTAGCTGAATATACTCAAAGAGTAGACCAGTATGAAGCCTATGCACGTGAAAACGGGGTATTAGCCGATAGTAGAAGTGAAATTTCTCAAAGTATTCTAACTGTTAAAAAAAGCCCCTTTGTAACACCTGAAATGCTGGGAAGAATAGCTGATATTGAAGAAGAGTTTAACGTAAAATACAAACCCGCCGCGCTTACTGTAAAAGAAGTAGAGCAGCATATAGGGCAGCATGGCGCATGGATGCCTAAAGAGAATCCTCTTTACCAGCGCGCTGCCAAAATTTTAAGAGGTGAAAATATTTCCTCTAAAACGCAACTGGAAAGACTTAAATATCTTAAAGAAACATATCCTTCTCTTATAGAAACTACAGAGGGGTTAATAGCAAGAAAGACGCCGGCGCAGGCCTTATCTGAAATTGAGGCTTATGCCGCGCAAAATTATGACGCGCTTCCCCCGTTTGACAGCTATTTATACAGACAATATTCAAACATGTTATTTGGCGATAAAAAAACAACTCCGCAAGAATTTGCGCGTCTTAAGAATATTCAGGAAAACGCCAAATATGCGCCGTCCTCTAAAAGCATCGCGGAAATTACCGAATATATAAAAGTAAACCGCATGAGGCCGCAAGCGGGCTCGCCAATTTACCAGATTGCGATGAGAATTTTAAATGAAAAAATGTATGTAAAGCCGGAACTGCTGACGGATTTTAGACAACTGTGGGCCAGCACGCCCAACTATAGAAAAGCAGTAGCGGGTACTAATACCGACGCCGCGGCTGAGCATATTAAAAAATTAATTGAATTTGAAGCGCTTAATAAGGATATTCCATCTATTTATATTGAAGCGCAGCGCACGCTTTATTATGGCATGCATAATATATTAACGGATGTAATTAACTCAACCCCGGAGCAAAAAAATATAGTTAAAACGCTTAGGGAAAAATATGGTTTAAAAAACCGCAGAGAAGATATTAAAGACGCGGACAAATTAAGCACATACCAAAGCATTTATGAAAACGCTTTAAAAAGTGAAAGTAAAACAAAAATTCTTAATTCGCTTTTGGAAGACGTGTCGGTATTTATTGAGGAAAACGGCACCGTCGTTACCACTAAAGAACTAAACCGCGCCAAAACCTTGCTTAAGAATATAATATCAGAGCTTAACGGCGGCGCAAAACCCGTAAAATACAGCAGCCAGCCATTATTAAGAAAAGACGCCGGCAGCGATGTTATCAGTATAAGGCTGGACGATTTTAATAAAGTAAAAGAAACCGTTACAAGTAAAATTAAAAACATGCTTGGCATTAAAACAAACGGCAGCGCAAATGGTGCAGCGCAGGCATCAAACGCCGCGCCTAAAGCCGCTCCAACTTCTATACTTAAAGAAGAAAAAACTTTCGCGCCTTTAAACACAACCGTACCCCAAGAAGCGCAGCCCGCTTCCAAAAAGTTATCAAAGCTTGAGGCGGAAGAAAAAAATTCTGTTTATTATCCGCTCTACCAAAAAGCGCTTGAAAACAAAACTTTTACCCCATGGTGGGGCGCGCTGGACACCCCTGTTTTTAGAGAATATTTAGTGGAAACGCTTGATTTGGAAGAAGGTTTTCACTCTTTTATGAGTTTTGGCCGTTACGCTAAAAACGTAATGATGAGAAGGTTAGAGGCAGGCTACCTGGACGGCTTTAATAAAGCTATAAAAGATTTAAAAACACAAAAAGTACAATTGTTACGCCCTGTGGACGGCTCTTTTGAAAACAATTCTATAAACAAACTTAAACAGCAACAGCTTAAACATGTGGAAAAAGTAGACGCTAAAATGTTTTTTATAGAGAAGCCTAACGTAAAATTTGTATTTGCCCCCAGAGTTACCAGTTATGACGCGCTGCCCGGCAGAAAAAATGATTGGGTGCCTACGCTTACTTATAAAGTAGACCAAGGTAATATGAGTTTTAAACGTTTTAATATTTTCGCGGGCAGTTATTTGAGATCGTACCTTCACAAACCAAACGCTAAAGTTATTTATATTGAAACGGAAAATGAACTCGCCGTGGAATATGCTGAAAACAACGAAATACGCCGCGTATCGTTCCTTATGGGCAAGCATGAGCTGGAAAGTAAAAACCTGCATTTTCATATGATTGAGCGCGTATACAACCGTAACGCCAGGTCCGCCATAGCGGGTGATTTTAAATACAACTTAGCTAACAATAAAAACCCCGGCGAGCCCTTCTATATCACAGTGGGCGAAGAGAAAATATTTTACTACGAAATGGACCAGACGGCGGCGGAAAGAATACTTGAAGAAATGTACAGAGATTTACAATACCATTTAAAACAAAAACAAGCCCCCAAAAAAGCTATTAAAAAAAATAACGCCTCCGGTAAGTAACGGAGGCGTTATTTTTAATTAATTGCTAGAATATAACAATGAAGACAATTTTTTTAGGCACGCCTGAAGTGGCGGTCCCCTTTTTAGAAACTTTACATAAATATACAGAAGTCGCCCTTGTTATAACCCAGCCCGACAGGCCAAGAGGCCGCGGCATGGTTATAACGCCTTGCCCAGTAAAACTAAAAGCGCAGGAGCTGGGCCTTAAAGTACTCTCCCCTGAAAAAATTACAGAAATAGAAGCAGAAATTAAAGCCGCCAACGCCGATTACGGCATAGCGGTAGCCTACGGCCAAATTTTAAAACAGCATATTATAGATATCCCCCGCCTGGGCATAATCAACCTGCATTTCTCCATACTGCCCAATTTTAGAGGCGCGGCGCCTGTGCAGCACAGCCTTTTCGCGGGTGTTGAAGAAACAGGAGTAACAGCCTTTTGGATAGACCAAGGCATGGACACAGGCCCCATATTTTTAAACAAAACACTAGAAGTCAGCAAAGATGACAACTGCAAAACGCTTTTTGCCAAGCTTATACCTTTAGGTGATTTAATTTTGCGTGACGTAATAGAAAACATACGTATGGATAACATCATAAAACGCGCGCAAACCTATAAAACACCTGTTAAACCGGCACCCGGCGCCATTACAATCGCTGAACCTGAAATGGAAGAACTGCCAATACCATCTTACGCCCCAATGATTAAAAAAGAAGACACAATACTTGACTTTAACAATATGGCGGCAGAAGTGCTTCACAACCGTGTCCGCGGCCTGGCTTGCGGGCCCAACGCTAAGGCGCTTATAACGGTGGGCGGCGTTAAAGATGTTGTACAAATTTTAGAAACCCTGCTTTCCCCCCTGCCGGACGAGGCCACAACCGCGCCCGGCACGGTTGTTTCTATTGAAAGCGACGGTAAAATATTGGTAAAATGTTATCAAGGTTTTGTATATATAAAAACACTGCGTCCCGCAGGTAAAAAAGATATGCCGGCCGCGGCTTTTGCCAACGGCCACAAAATTAAAGCCGGGGATGTAATTTTTTATTAAATTAAAAGTAAAGAGAGCGTATGTCAAACGAATTTTTTGAAGATGAAAATAGTAAAAGTTCTAAAAAATCTAAAACTAAAAGACCTAACAAAACAGTAGCCTTTGTCCTAGTGACAATAGCTTTATTTGCGGGTCTTATTTATTTTTCTATAGACTGGGCGCTGGACGCGCTTATCCACACCAGGCAAGAAGTGCCTACGCCGGATTTACACTTTAAAACCACCTCAGAAGCGCTTGACATACTTGCCTTAAGCAATTTAGCTATGAAAAAGGCCGGGGAAGAGCATGTTGAAAACGCCCCCGCGGGCGCCGTTACCCGTCAATTACCCGCCGCCGGCACCATTGTGCGCGAAGGCCGCGTTATAAGAGTATGGGTTAGCAAGAGCGAGGACGAAATTTCCACCCCCAACATGGTAGGCATGACACTGCGAAACGCGCAGCTTTTAGTACGCCAAAGCGGCCTTATGACAGGCACTGTAGAAAACGCTTTTTCTAATGATTATGAAAAAGGCGCGGTAATGGAACAAAAACCTAAAGCGGAGGAACCTATTTTCAAAGGCTCCGTGGTATCTTTAGTAGTATCCAACGGCCCGCCGCCCGTTGACGTTATTTTAATGCCTGAATTCAGATTAAAAAGACTTACAGACCTTAGCCGCTGGGCCAGCGCTAACGATATTGAAGTTGAAACAACTGAAGACGTTAACTCTGACTACCCTAACGGTACTATTACAGAACAAAAACCCGCCGCCAACGCTGAGGTTAAAAAGGGCAGCTTTGTTGAAGTAACCGTCAGCCGCCGTAAGGTGGAAGGTGATGAAAAAATATATCACCTGCACTATGAAATGGCACAGGGTAAAAACAGCAGCCGTGTAAGAGTAACATTAATAGATGATAACGGCGAAAAAGACGTTCTTAACGAAACCAAAGCCCCCGGCTCAAAAATAGATTTAGAAATACCTTATGGCGGCGAGGGTAAGATAAGAATTTACATTAATGGTATTTTAGTGCGTGAAAGAGAGGTAAAATAATGTCCAAAATGCCTAAACCTAACGGTAATGTGGCTATAGCCCCCTCACTGCTCTCCACAGACCAGTGGAACATAGGGCACGACGTAGAACTTGCCCAAAAAGGCGGCGCGGACTGGCTGCATTTAGACATTATGGACGGGCACTTTGTGCCTAACTTAAGCTTTGGCCCCGCGACATGCAAAGCGTTAAGTAAAAAAACATCTCTTCCCTTGGACGTCCATTTAATGGTACAATATCCAGGTATGTTTATAGCGCCGTTTCATAAAGCGGGCGCTGATAATATTACTGTGCATATTGAAAGTAAAGAAGACACCTCGGCCTTACTGCGTGAGATTAAAGCGTTAGGCATTAGCGCGGGTATTTCCATTAAGCCGGATACCGACGCCGAGGAAATAAAACCTTACTTAGATTTGATAGATTTAATTTTAGTTATGACGGTGCGCCCCGGCTTTGGCGGACAAAGCTATATGGACGAGGGCGAGCGTAATATAACAAAAGTGCGTGAGATTATAGGCGGCAGACCTATATGGGTAGAAGTAGACGGCGGTATAAATATGGAAACCGCTTCACGCGCGGTTAAAGCAGGGGCAGACGCCCTTGTGGCGGGCAACGCGGTATTTTGCGCCCCGGATATTGCCCAAGCTGTGCGTGATATACGCGCGGCGGCAACAAAATAAATTTAAGCTGTGTTAACACGGCAAAATATATAAATAAACAAAGCTTGCTCCTCTCAGCAAGTGAACTTAGGAGAAATCAAATGGCAGTAGTTCTTAGATTACAAAGAGTTGGTAAAAAACAGCAGCCCCAGTACAGAATCGTCGCTATCGAAAGAAAAAGCGCAGTAGGTTCAGAGGCTAAAGAAGTAGTAGGCACCTATAACCCCTGCAACGCAAAAGAAACCGAACAAGTTAGACTTAACCAGGAAAGGTACGACTATTGGGTAAAAGTAGGCGCAAAACCCTCACCCACTGTTTCCGCTCTTGCAAAAAAAGCTTCCGCTAAATAAACCGGGAGGTTTTTATGAAGGAAATGGCAAAATTTCTGCTTACTTCTCTGGCCCAATCACCGGCTGACATAAATATAGAAGAAAGAGAAGAACAGGAAAAAATTTACTTAAGCACAAAAATTGATCCTGCCGACAAAGGCAAGATTATTGGCAAAGACGGTTGTATTATCAGAGCGGTACGCACTGTACTAAGCGCGGCGGCTTCTAAGCAAAATAAAAAAGTTTTTTTGAAAATTGAGGACTAATGCAAGTTGACGTTATAACAGCATTTGAACAAATGGTGGACGGCCCGCTGAGTCACAGCATAGTAGGCCGCGCCAGAACAAACAAAATACTTAAACTGGGGTTTTGTAACCCCCGTGATTTTGCTACTGATAAACACAAATCTATTGACGACAGGCCTTACGGCGGCGGGGCAGGCATGATAATGCAGGCCGAACCTATTTACCAAGCTGTTAAAAAGCTGAAGAAAAGAGGAAGCTGTGTAATATACACAAGTCCGCGCGGTAAAGTTTTTAATCAAGACTTAGCTAAAAAACTTGCTAAAAAGAAGCACTTAATTTTTGTATGCGGTCATTATGAGGGTGTAGACGCAAGGGTTTACCCTGAATTTGACTTAGAAATTTCTTTAGGGGACTTTATCTTAACAGGCGGCGAGTCTGCCGCGGTAGTTATGATAGACGCCATAACAAGGCTGCTGCCCGGGGTTTTTAAAAAAACGGGAGTAACCGAGAACGAGAGCTTTGAGAATAATCTTCTTGAAGCACCTCAATACACCAGGCCTGAGGTCTGGCGTAAAAAAAGCGTTCCGGCGGTACTTTTAAGCGGCAACCATAAAGAAATAGAAATTTGGAAAAAAGAACAAGCTGTAAAAATAACTAAAAAATTTAGACCTGATTTGCACACCTCTCTTAAGGCAAAAAAGGCAAAGTAAAGTTTCTTGGAGGAAACAAGCTGTATGAACATAAATGATATTAAGCACAACCTTAAAACAAACATTCCGCAGTTTAAAGCTGGGGACACCGTTAAAGTAATGGTAAAAGTTGTTGAAGGCGATAATGAAAGACTGCAGGCTTTTGACGGCGTAGTAATAGCCAGAAAAGGCAGCGGCATTGGCGAAACTTTTACAGTACGCAAAATTTCTTTTGGCGTAGGCGTGGAAAGAATTTTCCCCTTACATTCCCCCAGAGTAGAACGCATTGAAGTAAGCAAAGTGGGCAAAGTAAGAAGAGCTAAACTTAACTTCCTTAAAAATCTTTCCGGTAAAGCCGCAAGACTTAAAGAAGTTACAGTTACCAAATCAACAGCGGCTACAGATAAAGCCGGCGCACAGGCCCAGGCCGCAGCAGCCCCCGCAGCCGTTGAAGAAACAGCTGAAGCTAAATAAGTATTATTACAATATAAAATCCCCGCTCAATACGAGCGGGGATTTTTTTATCTAATTAATACGGCTGTCCAGTTGGGCAGCCTTTTTCCCGCTCAATACGAGCGAGGATTTTTTATCTAATTAATACGGCTGTCCAGTTTGGCAGCCTTTTTCCCGCTCAATACGAGCGAGGATTTTTTATCTAATTAATACGGCTGTCCAGTTTGGCAGCCTTTTTCCCGCTCAATACGAGCGAGGATTTTTTTATCTAATTTTGGTTTTATATTTAATCCTCGTTAGAGAAACCGCGTGTTTTTCTGGGTGTGGCGCCAATAACATCATCCATATTTCTAGGTTTAATTTCTTTAATAGCGCCAGCTTCCACAAGTTCTTTGGTAGATACTGTAAAAGTTTTATTATACCTTGTTGTTATAAGAAATTTAACATTCCCGTCATCTTCATAGGTATATTTAAACTCAAGAACATCTTTGGCAATATACGCCACTTCTATTCCATTAACCGTCATTTTTATTTTGGAAGAATATACATTAGCGCCCTTAAGGTTTTGGGATACATCTTTATCCTCTTCCTTTGCGTCTCTTTCAAAGTGAAATGTAGCAAAGTTAAGTGTAATAAGCTTGTTATCATCATCGTCTAAAAATGCCACGCCGCTAAAAACCTTTGCTGTTTTTATAATATCGCCTTGCCCTATTTCTTTATACTCCTGCGCCGCAGCAAATGAGGCCGCCAACAAAACCGGCACCAGCATTAAAAATATTTTTTTCATATACACTCCTGTTGGGATTGCTTATGATTTAATATTAGTATAACAGTACTACTTTGCCAAGGGCCCAAAGACCTATTTTGATATAGGTCCATAAAAAAGTCCCCACCGTAAGGCAAGGGACTTTTATTTTTAAATTGTTATCTTACCTTGTATAGCACTTAGTCGCACCTTCAATGCTTATACTGCCAACACATTTACTGGCGGAAGTTGATTCCTCTTTATTAAACCCCGCGCCTTTACAATATCCTATTTGTGTAGTATTGCCAACTGTAACCGGGAAACAATATGGCCCGTCGGTAGCTAAAGTATTGGCATTAATATCGGAAGCTATACAATAGCCTTTAGTGTCATGACAACACGCGCCAAAGTGTACAGTCGTTGCCCCCTCTATAGCTTCAGCAAACCAACAAGTATAGTATTTTGAAGAGGGAAGTGTAATATCCAACTCGTCCTCATCAGGCACATGGTCCGCGTCTTCCCCTGCACCGGGGCCCATTCTCCACAAATTATATGCATTGGTGTAACTTCTAACCCATGTAATGGCCTCGGCAGCACGGGATTTTTCTACCGCTTTTGTGTATTGTGGCAGCGCTATAGCCGCCAAAATGCCTATTATTAAAACTACTACTAAAAGTTCTATCAGTGTAAAACCTCTTTTCATGAGTTCTCCTTTGAAATTATATTTACATAATTATAGCAAAAAAGCCCCGTCGAAAACGGGGCTTTTAAATACAGTTGTCTTACTTTTTAAGTATGGCCTTAAGGTCCTCTTCCGGTGTGGTGATAAGTTTTATATTAAACTTTTCTACCAACACGCCCAGTACCGTTGGCGACAAGAACGCCGGCAGTGTGGGGCCTAAGTGTATGTTTTTTATACCCAATGAAAGTAATGTAAGCAGTATGCAGACGGCCTTTTGCTCGTACCAGGACAAAACTAATGTTAAAGGCAGCTCGTTGACACCCACATTGAATGCCTTGGATAACGCTACGGCAACCTCAATTGCGCTGTAAGCGTCGTTACACTGGCCCATGTCCATAATACGGGGTAACGGGCCTATAGAACCAAGGTCCAGGTCATTAAAGCGGTATTTGCCGCAGGCAAGCGTAAGCACGGCGGTGTCTTTAGGCGTATTTTTTACAAACTCCGTATAATAATTTCTACCCGGTTTTGCGCCGTCACATCCCCCACCAGGAAAATATGTTTTAAGGCGCCTGTTTTTACGGCGTCAATTACTTTATCCGCCACGCTCATTACCGTGCCGTGGCCAAAGCCTACCGTCAGCACGTCGCCGCCGTTAATGCCTGTCATTTTGCGCAGTTCTTTATAGCCGCCAAGTTCCAGCGCTTTGTTTATAAGCGGCGTAAAGTCTTTACTGCCGTCTGCTTTAGCCTCAATATGTATCATTTTAGGAAACTGCACTACAGCTGTGGTAAAAATCCTGTCGGCGTAATTATCGCGTACCAGCATTATGCAGTTGGTTGTAAAAAGCACCGGGGCGGGAAGATCAATAAATTCCTTCTGCTGGTTTTGCCAGGCTGTACCAAAATTTCCTTTTAAATGTTTATACGCTTTAAGTTTTGGGTAGGCATGCGCGGGCAGCATTTCGCCGTGGGTATAAATATTAATGCCTTTACCTTCGGTTTGTTTAAGCAGCATTTCAAGGTCATGCAGGTCATGGCCTGTTACTACTATAAAAGGCCCGGCCTCAATATTTGTGCTTACTTTAGTAGGCGCCGGGGTGCCATAGGCGGAGGTATTAGCCTCGTCAAGTAACGCCATACATTTAAGGTTAATTTGGCCAAATTCCATAATTAAGCCAAGCCATTCTTCTACGCTGTGTTCCTTGCTTAAAGCGGAAAGACCTTTATAAAACCACGCCGTAACTTCCGGGTTATTTTTACCTAGAATACGCGCGTGATGGGCGTAAGCGGCCATACCTCTCATGCCAAAGAGCAGCGTTGAACGCAGTGAGCGCATGTCTTCATTACCATGAAACAGCATTTCGCCTTTATAATCTTCTTTCCCGCCCATAGCGGCGTTAAGCGTTTTAGCTTTTTTGGTTAACGCTTCTACCGTAACAGGGTCAAAATTAACGTTGGTTACGGTGGTAAAAAGGCTGTCTACTACCAGCTCATCCGTTTCTTTTGTGGCGCTCTTGGCTAACACTGTATTAGACAAGTTTATTATCGCCGCAGTCAGGTCATCCTGCGCTATTGCCGTAACCTCATTTTTACCGCAAACACCCTGTATTGTACAACCTTTGCCCTGTGCGGTTTGTTCGCACTGAAAACAAAACATTCCCATAATATACTCCTCCTCTATATACTCTTACCGTCTATACCGATGGTAATTATATTTAATCTTATATCTTTACCGCAGTCTTGTAACGCCTTTTGTACCGCGTATGTAAGCCCCCCGCAACAAGGAACTTCCATTCTTATAACAGTAACGCTTTTAATATCGTTACCTTTTAAAATCTCCGTCAGTTTTTCACTATACTCGCCCTCATCCAGTTTGGGGCAGCCTATAAGCGTAACTTTATTTTGTGTAAGCTTATGTATATTACCGCAGGCAAACGCCGTACAGTCTGCCGCTATCACCAAATCCGCCCCGTCAAAAAAACTCGCGTTTATGGGCGCCAGCTTTATTTGCAAAGGCCAGTTGATAAGCGAAAAATCATTGTAACTATTTTCAATTATACTTTCTTTTTTGGCAAAATGTTTACTTTGCATACCGGGGCAGCCGCAAGGCACGTTTTGCCCGCTTGGGCTTTCCTGTTTGGCCGCTTGCGCCGCCTTTACAGCTGCCTCGTCAAAAGCAGGAGCGTCCTTTTCTATAAAAGTTATCGCGCCTGTGGGACATACAGGCAGGCAATCACCTAAACCGTCGCAGTAATCCTCTCTCATAAGTTTAGCTTTACCGTCCACCATGCCTATGGCCCCCTCGTGGCACGCGCTTACGCACAGGCCGCAGCCGTTGCATTTATCTTGGGCGATATTTATAATTTTGCGTTTCATAAATCCTCCGTTCTTTACTCTTAAAGTTTAGTAGAATTTAGCGTATAGATATGTTGCATTTGCAACCAAATTGAGGAATTATGAAAGACTATATTAATGTTTTGTTGGAAAACCCTTTATTTAAAGGTTTGTCCGCCGCAGAGTGCGAATACCTGCTTATGGAGTTAAAGGCCCGCAAAAAGCGTTTTAAGGCTAGAGAGACAGTGTTTTTAGCGGGTGAGCCCGCGCGGGAAATAGGAATAGTGCTTATGGGCGGCGTTACCATAAGCCGCGGGGACGCTTTTGGCAAAAAGAACATAATCGCCATAGTACAGCGCGGCAGTTTATTTGCCGAGGCCTTTGCCTGCGCCGGTGTTAAAGAACTGCCGGTAACCGTAGAGGCGGCCGAAAACAGTATCATACTTCTGCTAAATTTCCGCGAACTGCTGGAAGATTTAAAGGTAAAAGAAAATATACGCCAACGTGTAATTGCCAATATGCTGCGTATAATATCCCGCAAAAACATTGTGCTTAATAATAAACTTGATTTGCTTGCGCGCGGCAGCACACGCGCCAAAATATGGGCGTATCTTACAACGCAAATGCAAGAGAGTAAAAGCAGAAAATTTAATATTAATATGGACAGAAATGATTTGGCGGACTACCTATTGGTTAACCGCAGCGCGCTATCACGAGAGTTAAGCAAAATGCAGACGGAAGGCCTAATAAAATATCATAAAAACACTTTCGAAATTTTAAAAGAAGTTTAACATGCACATATCAGGGGCCCCGAAGATTTGAGATTAGTTTTGATTTTTACCTTAGTGGCATACTGTGTACGAGCGAGCAAAGCGAGTGAGTGTATGTCACTAAGGTAAAAATCAAAAATAACTCAAAGATTTGGGGAATTTAAAAAGCATGTGCGCTATGCACATGCTTTTTAAATTATGGGCGGAAAGGGACTTGAACCCTTAAGACCGTTAGGTCATACGCTTCTGAGACGTACGCGTCTGCCAGTTCCGCCACCCGCCCGTGTAAAATTTGCAGAACTAATTTGTTTATTACAATATCTATTTTACCATATTACGAGTTAAAAATTTTTTAATTTCATTGTCTTTATCTTTCAAAAGAGTTTGGTAAGTTTCCCATGGCGCAAGTTTATCCATAGGCGGCAGGTTAACTTCGTGCTGCCTGTCCAGGTAGTTTCTTACAATTTCTAACATAGCGCCCGAAACTAAAAATAAAGATGTTATAACTTCTTTCAGCCTTTCTCTGTTGGCGGGGTCTTTAACTTCTTCTAAAGAGTCGCCTATTTCTATGGCGTGCTCACGCAAGGTTTTTATATATAAATCTGACGCTATTTTAGATACCAGCAGGTGGTTATCCTGCCCTTCACGCCTTAAAATAGAGTCAAGCTTTAACAGCGCCTCGGTATCATACTCTTTTAAATTTCTTATTTCATACATATGCGGCAACTTTACAAGCTCAACCTCAGATGTGTCGTGCGTTATTAAAGAGTACATATAAACAAAAATTTCAAACGCTGTGGCGTACTGCTTTTGCAAAGAATCTAAAAATCTTTCTTTTTCCTCGGCAAGTCTGCGCCATAAACTTAAACTCCACACCAAAAACGCCGGTATACCCGCGCCAATAAATGTGGACATACCAAACAAAATAAAGTCATTTCTAAGCGCGGGACGCACAAAATCCCAGTGCCCGATAAGCACGCCCAAAAAGAAAATTACCAAAATAAAAATTACTTTATACGCTACACTTATAAAGTTAGCCATAAACTAGTCCTTGTTGGTAAAGGCCAGCCCGTAAAAGCCCGCGATACTTTTTAAAAATGTAGCAAGTATTTGAATAAATATTGAATATGAGAATACAATAAAACTGCGGCCGTCCATAACCACTTGTCTCATAAAATCTTTAGCGGCAACATTAATCAGGCCAATAATAAGAGACGCTATCATAAAGAAAATTAAAAACATTACCACAGCCATTTTGTCGCCGCGCACAGCATGCGCCGCGGCTTCTTTATATGAAACATCCTTTTTAGCGGACACCAAAAATACGGCGATAGCCAGACATTCAACAAACGTAAGTAAAATAGTAACACCATTAAGTAAAGAACCCGGAATAAAAAACAAAACCGCCGCCAGCACCATAACAACCGCTAAAACACCAAGAAAAACTAAATGTTTTTTAAACGCGGCGCGGAAGTCAGCAAAATTATATTTCCCCTCATACACATTTACCACTAAAAGCCAAAAACAATAGGAAAACAAAATCCTCCAAAAGGTATTTACAATAGTTAAAAGCGTGTTCATAACCGCTAAATTTTCTATTTTAATAAGCAGTACATTTGGCGAATGCGCCAGCATAGCCAGCAGCACATAAATTATAGACACCGCAAAAAGCGCGCCAAAGCGCAGCTTAAAATTTTTGCCAAAATCAGTAAAACCTTTTTTAATTAATTCCATTTTCCCCTCCGTTTTTAATAAAAGCCAGTACAAAAATGTATAGTAACGTTGTTAAGAATATTACCACAAATGACATTACATGCATAGCCGCAATATAATAGTTAATAAACTGGTGTATAGGCACGCCGGAATAGCCCAAATACGTCGGCACCAGCCCCATAACCACGCCCGGCAAAGCAAGCGCCGCCGATAAAATAAAAAACGCTATAAACAAAATAATATTATAGCTGTTAACTTTAAGGCTGTTATTTTTATAAAAAAGAAAGAATATAAAAGTTACTAAAGTTTTTAAAATAAACCCAAGCCCCGCGGAAACAGCCATAGCAAAAAAAACAGCAGGCAAGTAAGAGTCCCCTTTCACATATTGCAATATTAAGCGGACACCCACATCAACTATATAAACCAAAACGAATAGCCCCAGCACCCAAATATATTTGAGCGCCCCTTCTTTAAAGTGAACTAATTTACCGTCGTAAACTAATGTAACCGCCATTAAAAACAAATAGCCTAAAATAACCCCGTTAATAAGTTTAGGCAAAGCGGTTGCCCATACTGAGGCATGCAACGCGATATTAAAGCTATTAAACGCGTAAATAATGCCTGTGCTTATAAAAAATGAAAGCAAATATAACGCCACTGAAATACACAGCAGCATTAATATATTATCTTTGACGGAATTTTTAAATACTTGAAATGGTGTAATATTTGAGGTCATTGTTAGAACCTTAAGGTAAAGCTGGCCTCGGCCCCGGGGCCGTAATAAGCCCAGTTACCGGCCAAGCTGAGGTCCAGGTAAAAAGGCAGTTTGAAGTTAAGCCCGGCGGTATAACGCGGTGTTGTAACACGCTCGTTAGTGCCGTTTAGGTCAGCGGGCAAGGTAGAATCCTGTATTTTAACGTTGGTATGGTCAACACCGGCGGAAATATACGGGGTAAAATGTTTCATAGTCATAGAAAGCACCAAGCTGGCGTGATAGTGCGACATAGAAAAAGAGTCCGCCACGCCCGCGTCCGCGCCCAGCACAATCATGGTTTGGAAGGACCATTCATTTTGCACAGGCCTAAATATCCCCCACCTAAAACCGCCGCCCGCCACAGTAAGGCCGTCGTAGCTGGAAGCTCTTATAAAACCGTCTATGCGCCACGGAAAACCAATGTCCGCCTGTATCCACGGCATAACTTTAACGCCAACATCCTCAGGGTCGCCAAGCGCTGTATTTTTTTCGTTGGGCTCAAACCAGGCGCTGGCCCTTGGCCCTACCTGGAATCCGCCCCAGCCAAGCACACGGCCCGTGGTAAACGTATTAGCGCCCATAAGACCGCCCATATCCTTAGCAAAATGCTTAAGATTGTCTTTGGTTACGTAGTCTGAAAAATCCTTATAACTGCCTTTAGCGGCAAATGCCGCTGAGGATAAACAAACTAAAGTTAAAATTAATAAAATTCTCTTCATACTTCTTTTTTGGCTCCCGTGCTCTTGTTTACCTTACGCTTTGAAGTAAACTTTGTGCGGCACTATTTTTAAATTATATAAATTAGTTGAACAAAATTACATCCCCGTTTTTAACATTATGTTTAACGGTGCCCGCGGGCAGTTCCAGCACATTTTTTGCGCCCCAGTACATTTTGCTTACACGCCAGGGCTTAAAATCACGCAGTATTGCCAGTACTTTACCCTCATAGTCCAAAAACACGGCGTCTATGGCAAAACGCATAAAAAACATATGTATGCCATTGCAATTAGTAATAAGCATGCCGTACCCCTCGGGCAGATTTGCGCGGCCAAGCAGGCCTTTCATTCTGCTCCAAAATGTTTTGGCCGTTTCAACGTGCGCGGCAAGCACAAAATCATTAGCTTGGTTTATTGCTTTCATACTCTTTTACTTTTGCCCTTACGGCGTTTTTAAGTTTTGTTTCAAAATCTTTGTCTTTAAATATAAAGTCAGACGGACGGCGCACGATTATATTGCCCTTATAATTTTTGCTTACTATAAAAGTTACCGCCAACTCTCCGTCAAAAGCCGCCGTAGCTAAATATATTTTGCCTACCGGAGCTACTTCCATAACGTTAAACTTAATATTTTTATTGCTGTTCTTTTTTAAAGAGCAGGAATCAAAACACTCGGTTAATTTATCCGCTAAACTTCTTGTTAAAACTGTTATATTTTTATAATCATCCCGCTCCAGCGGCATTAACAGGCGGCCGTCTTCATATTCAACATTTGTTATCTCAAAGGCGCCAAAGTTAAAACGCAAAGTTCCGTCTTCAGGCGTAATACTTTCAACTGTTAAAGCGTGCAACGCGGAAGTTACCGTTACCAGCACAACCCACGCCGCACGCTTTAGGCAAAACATTTTACGCTCTTTCTACGTATGTGCCGTAACGGGTGTCTATAATTACTTTGTCGCCCTCGTTAATAAATAACGGCACTTTTATAATTTTACCCGTTTCAAGTTCCGCTTCTTTAGTTAAGTTAGACACTGTGTCCCCTTTTACGCCGGGCACGGTTGACTTAATGGAAAGCGTTACTTTTATGGGCAGTACAATATTAAAAAGCTGGTCGTTAATATAAAGGCCTATAACTTCCATATTGTCTATTAAAAAATCTTTTTGGTCGGCAAGTTTTTCAAGCGGTACGGCAACCTGTTCAAAAGAATCGTTATTCATAAAATGCGCCATGCCCCCCTCTGTGTAGAGGTAGGCAAACGGGCGTTTTTCCACAGAAACTTCTTTAAACTTATCTTCCGGTCTGTAAGAGGTTTCAATGTATGTGCCGCTGTCTAATTTTCTCACTTTTACTCTTATTACCGCTCTGGCCTGGCTTTTGCGGTGGTGTTGGTAGTCTATAATTTCTACAATTTCACCGTTTTCGTTTTCAAAAATCAAGCCTTCTTTAAAATCACCTGTCGTTATCATTGTTACTCCTTTACGTTCCTAAGAACCTTTATTTTTTTGTTAAAACAGCAACACCCTTACCAGTTAAAGATACAGTGTCTTCAAGTCTTACGCCAAATTTGCCCGGTATATAAATGCCAGGCTCCACGCTAAACACGTGGCCCGCTTTAAGCACTTCATCCTCATTGGCGGGTGAAAGGGCCGGGGCCTCATGTATATCCATACCCACGCCGTGGCCCGTGCTGTGTATAAACGGCCCGTAACCCGCGGCCTCCACTATATCACGGCAAATTTTGTCGGCTTTTCTGGCAAGCATACCTGTTTTAATACCTTTAAGGCCGGCCTTTTTAGCTTTATCTACTATGTTCCAGATTTTCTTATATTCCGCCGGGGCGTTTTTACCATGCCACCATGAGCGGGTAATATCTGAACAATAGCCTTTGTATATACAGCCAAAATCCATTAAAACAGCGTCTTCAGCTTTAAGCTTTGTATCGTCGGCGGCGTGGTGGGCGTTGGCTGAGTTAGCGCCAAAGCAGACTATGTTTCTAAAGGCGTTTTCTCTCGCGCCGGCGCGTTTCATGTAAGATTCTAACATAGAAACTACTTCCAGCTCCGTCATGCCTGTTTTAATAAGCGGTTTAACGTGCTCAAAAGCTTTGTAAGCTATTTGGCAGGATTTACGCATAATTTTAATTTCAGCTTCCGACTTAATTTTTCTTACCTCAGCGGTCACGCCGCTTGCCGCCACAACGCGTACAATAGCAAGCGCACTGCCAAAGGCGTAGGTTTCTTTATTTTTATCAAAAACTAAATGTTTAAGCTTTGCTTTTTTTAAGTAATACACGCAGGATTCTAACGGCGTGGTTTCAGACAAAATTACATTAGCCTGGGGTACAGACTCTTTAATAGCGTGGTAACCCATGGCGCGGGCAAAAATGACAATACCGTCTTTACTTACCAGCATTACATTCCTCTCCGTGGGCTGGCAGGGGTAACCTGTAAAATACTCAATATCAGCCACGTCCGTGGTGACATAGCCCGTATAAGGGGCAATTGATTTGATGAAACTGCTAATCTTATTTTTCATACTATTTATCCGTTAAAATAATGCCGCCGGTTTTGTTTATAACAACACTGTCTTCCAACCTGACGCCGAATTTACCCGGCAAATATACGCCGGGCTCTACTGATATTACATTGTTTTGCACAAATTTACCCGTATTGGTGGATTCAACATTAGGCAGTTCATGCACTTCTATACCGATGCCGTGGCCCGTGCGGTGTATAAAATACTCACCGTAGCCTGCTTTTGTAATTACGCCTCTGGGCACCAGGTCCAAATCTTTACCGGTTATACCGGGGCGCGCGTTTTTTACGCCCGCGGCGCGGGCTTTGTCTACTATATGCCACACTTTTTTATATTCTTCTGTAGGTTTGCTGCCGTACCACCAGCTGCGCGTGATATCAGAGCAATAGTCTTTGTATAAAGCGCCCATGTCTATAAGCACCGGCATTTCTTTTTTAAGTTTAGTATCCCCGGGAAGGTGGTGCGTGTTGTTAGAGTTTACGCCAAAAGCAACTATTGTGCGAAAGCTTACCCTTGTAGCGCCTATTGTTTTTACATATCTTTCCACTTCGGCCGCTACCTGTGACTCGGTTAAGCCGGGTTTAAGATATTTTTTGATGTGTTCGTAGGTTTTATAAATTATGCGGCCGGCCTCGCGCATGTTGGCAAGTTCTGTTTTTGTTTTAACTTCACGCATTTTACCTACGGTAAAGGCGTTGGGTTTAAATTTGGCTTTTTCAAATATTTTGCCGTCCAAATAAAATGTTTTTGCGGCGTTAAAAGCCACTTTTTTTATTTTAAGTTTTTTGGCCTGCGCTGCGGCGGCTTTAGGGAAGTTTAAATCTTTTGGTGAAGAGGTGTGCATGAAAGGGGCGTAATTGCTAAGTTCCAGCACGTAAAGGTCGCGCGTAAAGCAGTAAATTTCTTTTTGTGTGATTAAAAGGGCGGCTTCTTCCGGGGAAAAGTGGAAACCTGTTAAGTAAAGCTGTTCTACATAGTCAGTTATAACGTAACCGTCAAGACCGTTCTTTTTAAGCTGCTTTTGGAATAAATGCAAATTCTCTGTATTCATATACACCTCGCGTAATATATATACAGTTTACTAATTTTGAGACAATTTTACTTGAGGTTTTTACAGGTTTTACAGCCTGTTTGGATAAGGTATAAAAAACAGCGTTTATCAGGGCTTAATTTCTATGGGGGTGCCTACTGCGGTGCGGGCGTAAATCTCGTCAATTTCCTCGTTAGTTACGGCTATGCAGCCAAGCGTCCAGTCAACTTCCGCGTGCGCTTTGCCAATGTAACCGTAGGTTTTGCCTATACCGTGTATTTTAATGTCGCCGCCGGGGCTTTTACCAAGTTTTTTGGCGGCCGCGCGGTCTTTATCATTTGGGTAAGAAACGCCAAGGTTCTTATGGTATAAACTGCCCGGGTTTTTACCGTCAACTTTATACTTACCCTCCGGCGTTTTACCGTCGCCTTTAACTTGCTTGTGCCCCACGGGGTTGGGGCCGAGGGCCACCTTGTAGGTTTTAAGCAGTTTACCGTCAGAATACACATTCATTTTGCGTTCGTTTTTTAATATTTCTATTTTATCAATAACAACATCTTTACCAAGTATAACCTCAGGTTCCGCCGCCGTCTGCGCGAATAAAAAAGACGCGGCCGCCAAAGATATTGAAGCAAATAAAATAAAAGCAAACTTTTTCATGTTATTTATTCCACCGTATGCAGCATTACATTGTCTTCGCCGTCATTTTCTGTTAAATGCACGTGGACAACCTGGTTTTTTGCGGTAGGCAAAATATCGCCTGCGTAATCAGCCGCTACAGGTATTTCGTGGTGCCCGCGGTCAATAACAACTGCAAGCTCTATAGCTCCGGGTTTACCTGTTTTAAGCAGAGCGTTTAAAGCGGTAAGCAAAGTGCGGCCCGTATAAAGAACATCGTCCACCAGTACTATTGTTTTGCCTTCCATATCAAAGTTAATATCGCAGCCGTTAAGCACGGGGTTGTCGGCAACCTGGCTGAGGTCGTCACAGTAAAGCTTTATGTCAAGCTCGCCGTAAAGCGCTTTTTTGCCAAGTATTTTATGTATTTTTTCGTTAAGGCGTTTAGCTATAAAAATGCCGCGGCGTTTAATGCCCACAAGCGCCAGATGCTCATTATGGGCGTGGCGTTCCACAATATGCGCGGCCATTTTATCAAGCATTAGGTCTAAATTTTGCGCGTCCGCTATTAACTGTTCCATAAAATCCCCTGTTTATTGAAATTTGATACTGCTAAATATTCTTCTGGCCACAATGGCGTTTAACTGGCTGTGGTCCGCGTAGGTTTTAATTTGCATTAATTCATCATCCTTCTGGCAGGTGAGAAAGCGCATTACCGTTTCTGTCTTATTATTAAACTCATACTTGCACGGCACACCGTCCACCTCAACCTCTTTGCCTTGTATTTTAGCTAGCGCGCCGGCCTTTTTAGAATACTCATAAACAAGCTTAAAGTTGTTGGCCTGTTCTATATAAACATAGTCCACTACTGTTTTGGATTTTTCGCCGTAGGGCTTAGTAACGGCAAAAGGCGTTTCACAGCTTATTCCCCCCGCGAAAGCCTGCCTGGCCCACTCCGGTTTTACAAGAGAAGTTGTTTTGGTAAAAGTCTCTTTTTTTGTTTCTTTATTAGCGCAGGCGGTTAACAGCAGTACGCCCGCGACGGCAAGTATAAATAATCCCTCCGCCTTTGCTGTGCTACGGCGTGATTTAAAATTTTTCATAAGCACCTCTATTTTTACTTTATACCTAAAACCCTGCTTTTATATATCCAGATTATTATATAAAAATATGAAAAATAAAAAATTATCTAATTTCAAACACTACAACAAGGCGTTTTTGCCGTTAATTTTTGTAAAAAAATGCCGACGCGGATGAGGAAGGTTTAAATTGTGCATAGCAACCTCTTTTTTATCCCATATATCAACGTTCTCATTTTAAGAAAGATACACTATCTTTTATACTACGAAATAATTTCATTAATTTTACCACATTACGCCAAAATATATTATATTGTAAAAACACCTCTAAAAAATTTAGTTGATAATTATAGTGTGATTTACTTGACAATGTTGATGTTTTTTGTATAGACTAATGAATAATCATAGGAGAATATATGAAAAAATTAACCTTGCTCTTTATCGCTTTTTTAACTGTTTCCAGTTTACATGCGGAGATACTTATTGACAGTGGATATATATATTCTGAAAACACATCAAATAGAACTATATATGCACATAGCAGGAATTTTAACTCTTTAGCAGAAAAACTTGGCAGTGAAGCTCATATTGATCCCACCAATATACCCTTAGATGCTCCTACTTACCAAGATACAATGCATTTGATTATTGAGCCATCTCTAGGAATTGATACATGTTATATTCCTATTGAATGGACGATAAAAGCTTTAAAACTGCCCGCAGGTACAGAAACCAGACTAATTCCCGCTTCCATTTCAGCTGGTAGAAGCGCCGCCACCAAAAAAACTAAAAAAACTGCAAAAATTATCCAATGCCCGCATGAGGTGAGTGTGAGTATAAATGCATCTTCAGAATATTCAGTACAAAAACATCTTAATAATTCTCCTAGAATAGACTCGTCTATCAAACTGGCATTTAGATTTTACATACCCGGAAAAGGTGACAAAACCCTAAACTGCGACATTATATTAAATTCCTTTAGCAGTGATGATGCATACTATAAATCTAGCTGCACAAATGGCATTAGCACAATTCCGGAATAAGGTTCTAAAAATTACATAATAATTAAATACATTAATAAACCTGAAGAACGCGCGGTATTATATTCCGCGCGTTTTTTGTATGCCTCTGCCCTCCGCTAGGGGAGTGGTTTTATAAAGGTTATCCCGGTAAATAAAAACAGATTATTTTAAAATAGTGTAATAAAAGATCCTGAGAAAGGTTAGGAGTGCAAAGAGCGTTTATCCAAGCACACTGCATGCGCGGTAATGTTAATTCCCCAGGCGTAGCCGGGGGATTTTTACGCAATAAAAACAGGGGCGGATTTTCATCCGCCCCCTGAGGTTAAAAACTAATAGCTTATCTAAGTATAACTTAAAACGGCCTTAGTTTTTAAGAGTGTTTTAATTTATCTTGCCCGCCCAACGTTGCGCGTAGAACCTTCTGCTCCCGGCCCAACAACGTTTACAAGGCAAATTGCCTTTGAGCAAGCGCTAAGAAACAGCTTTTTCTTTTAAGAAGTCAAATACTTTTCTTTCCGTTAATGTCGCTAACACGTGGTCTTTGCGGTCGGTAAAGAAAGATTTTATTCTTTTTTCTTCTTTTTTATCGTTTTCAGCTAAAGATTTATCAAGCTCGGCCTGCCAATCAGCGTCGGTAGCTTCAAGCGCTTCTTTTTTAGCGATAGCATGCACAATGTAGCCTATTCTGAGGTCTTTTTCAACATTGGGTCTCATTCTTTCGGCTAAATCCTTTTTCTGTTCAGGTGTAATGCCTGAGGCCGCGCCGCCATAGCGCTGTAAGAAAGATTCCACGCTGTTGCCAAGCTGTTCTTCTACCAAACCTTTGGGCAGGTCGATATTATTCTTTTCAACCAGCTGGTTTTCAATCTGGGTAACAACGTCTCTCTCCGCGCCGGCTTTGGCGTCGTGGCTCATGGTTTCTTTTACTTTAGCTTTTAAAGCGTCTATTGTGTCAAAACCCATGTCTTTGGCAAAAGCTTCGTCTAACGCGGGTGCGATTTTCTTTTTTACTTCCTGCACGGTTACTTTAAAGGTAACTTCGTCATCGCCTACTTTATTTTTAAATTCTTTTACATCGCCTTTTTTAGCGCCTTTAATAGCGTCCGCCAAGCCTTCAACCGTCTGCGGAGTGGACATGTCTATAAGTTCGCTGTCGGCGGAAAGTTTAAAATCTTTTTCGCCGTTTTTAATAGCGTCGTAACCTACTACGGCAAAGCTGTCTGCTTTAACCGTGGCGTCAGCGTCATCTTCAAGGCGGGAATTGTGTTCAAGTATTTCCGCTATTCTGGCGTCCACTTCGGCATCTGTTACGGTTTCGGCCTTTTTGGTTATTTTCATGCCGGTGTAGTCTTTAGGTTCAAATTCAGGGGCGATTTCAACTAAGCATTCAAAGGAAAACGGTTTGTTTTCTTCAAGCGTATTAAAATCAGCTTTAGTAAGAGTAGGCACGGTAACCGGGTTCAAGTTTTCAGATTCAAGAGCCTGGGCAACGCTGGCGCGGATAACAAAATCTATAGCTCTTTCCTTAATATGCGAGGGGAAGTTTTGTTTAACAAGAGCCAGCGGCACTTTACCGGCGCGGAAGCCCTGCATCTGGGCGCGGCTTTGCACCTGTACGGTGGCGTCTTCAAAACATTTGTTTACAAGCTTGGCGTCCGCTTCTATGGATAATTTAATCTCGCAGCCTTCTTTGCTTACAATTTTGGCTTTTACTTCTTTAGCGTCAGCCTTTGTGAAAATAGACATTTTTTTGTCTCCTATTAAGGTAAATGGACGGAGAGGGACTTGAACCCTCAAGGATTGCTCCATACGGTCCTAAGCCGTACGCGTATACCAATTCCGCCATCCGTCCTACTCTTTTGTTTTAGATTAATAATCCTACCCGGTTAAAGAAGGTAGGATTTTTTAAATTTAGATATGGGCTATACAGGGTTCGAACCTGTGACCTTACGCTTAAGAGGCGTCTGCTCTACCAGCTGAGCTAATAGCCCGTTTCAGATAATTTATTATAGCAAATCAACACTGCTTTTGTAAAACTTACTAAAATTTGCCATAATCTAAGTATGAAAATATTACCTTTGGGGATTATTATGAAAAAACTATATATTATTATGGCGTTAATGTTATGCGCCGTTTGCGTTCCCGCCCAGACTTTGGATAAAGAAATTAACAGTCTTATGGGCAAGTACGCGTTGTTTGAAGTTACAAATTCTTATTTTACCATGCTGGATTCTCTTTACCCTGAGCAAGCCACAAGAGCGGGGTTGGAAACATCGGGGCTGCAGCTTAATGACCGCACCACCAAAACAGATGAAAAAAGACGCGAGGCCCTTGCCGATATAAAAAATATGATAGGTAAGGTAAAATATAAAAAACTTACCCCGGCCGAAAAAATAGATTATGAAATTATCAGACGTTCCGTTGATTACGAAAACTACCTTTTAAACAAAAACCTTAATTCCACCAGCCCCATGTACTACTTAGAAGCGCAGGACGCCGTGTATGACCTGCTGCTTAAAAAAATTAACTCGCTGCGCCAATTTAAAGACGTGCAGCCCCGCCTTGCCATGCTTCCCGATACCTTTATAGACGGGGTTACCAATATTAAAACGGTTGATAAGCAAGAAGCCGCGCTTGCGGTTAACAAAGCTTACGCCGCTTTTATGTCAATGTCAGACTACCAGAACTTCCTTAGAAAAAACGCGGATGACGCCATAGACCGCGCCCGCTTGGACAGAATAATGGCGGAAGAATCCGCCGCGCTGCGCCAATTTTTTAACTATATTAAAGCGCTTGAAAAAACGGCCAAGCCGACAAAAAAGAACGATGCGGAGTATAGAATATTGCTTAAAAATAAACTTCATATTGACAAGCCGCTCTCGGACCTTAATAAAATGACAGAAGCCGCTTTAGCAAAATCTAAAAATAATTTTGCCATTATGATAAAAGCTTTCACAGGTAAAGACGCCGTTAAAATAAGTGATTTTTATACACTTGCCGCCAAAAACAACACAGCGCCAAAATACGAACGCCTGCTTACCACGATAGGCGATGAAATTGAAAACGCCAACAAAGCCCTTAACGCCGTTTTGCCGGGGTCTGAAATGAAGGTATTTGTTAACCACATGCCTAAATACCCGTCATTTTTAAACCCGTCGTTTTTGTTCCTCCCCCCTTACGGCGTGGAGCATAACCTTATAGGCACACTCTTTATATATACGCCTAATAACGCCAAAGAAAGAAACGCGCATATTAAAAGAAATTTTAATATGTCGCGCATTAAACTGCTGGTAACAGAATCTGTTGTACCGGGCAGACAAATGTTCTACTCTTATTCTTATGAAACCAAACCTATACGCCGCGTGCTTTCATCAGACGCTATGGTGGACGGCTGGGCCGCCTACGCTAAACATTTGGCGTATGAAACAGGTTATCTTAATACAAAAGACGACGCCCTTTTACTTGCTTATGATGATTATGTCAGGGCGGTGGTAGCGCTGGCGGATATCAAGTTTAATACAAATGAACTTGATTATGATGAAACGGTGCTTTTCTTAAACTCACAAGGTTTGGATAAAGAAGACGCCGAACGCTACACAAAACACATTGCTTTTAAACCCGGCCAAAAAGTGGCGGAACTGGTTGCGTTTGAGGAAATTAAAGCCCAGCGTAAAAAGTTTGAGAACCTGTTTGGCGAAACATTCAGCCTGCCACGCTTCCACGACAAATTGTTTGCAATAGGCAAAGTGCCCGTGCACATGCTGGGGGCGGAGCTGGAGCAGGACTATAAGAAGGACAGAGCCGCCGGGTTGTATATGCCCAAAGCTGATTTGTAGTGATAAAAACTCCCTTGTAAAAAGGGAGTTTTTGTTTATACTTGGTATAAGTATATAAATGTATACATAGGGGATGCTTATGAAAAAAGGTTTTACTCTTATCGAGCTTCTCGTTGTGGTCTTAATTATCGGGATACTGGCGGCCATTGCGCTGCCTCAGTATACTAAAGCTGTGGAAAAGTCCCGCCTGGTGGAAGCGGCTATAATATTAAAAAATCTTAAAGATTCTTTTGACAGGCAGGTTTTGGCCGAGGGCTCATTCCCCGCTACAGCCCCTGTTATAACGGACTTGGACATAGACGTTCCGGGCACTTATTCCTCCACAGACAACAGCATTAGCGGTAAAAATTTTATGTATGGTATAACTTGCTCAGGCACCGTGTGTATGGTAGCCGCTACAAAAAGCACTACTGATGTTAGTAAAAGATATTTGATAGGGTTTGATATATCTTCAGACGGAAGTTTTACTAGATTTTGCGGCCAATGTCCTGAAAATACCTCTACAACTTGCAAGATAGCTAAAGATGTGGGGTTTGACACCGTCAAAAATATAACAGCTTGCAGAGCAGGCCGGCCATAAAGTTATAAGGTTTAAAGGAGAGTTTATGAAAATTTTTCAACGCCGCAGCATAATAAACGCGGCGGGTTTTACTCTTATCGAACTTCTTGTTGTAGTATTAATTATAGGTATACTGGCGGCCATCGCGCTGCCGCAGTATACCAAAGCGGTGGAAAAGTCCCGCATGGCGGAAGCCGCCATAGTTATTAAAAATCTTGGTGACTCTCTTGAGAGATATATACTGGCAGAAGGCGCTTTTCCCACTAAAAGTCCTCTTATAACAGATCTTGATATAGATATACCGGGCACATTCACTGAAGAAATAACATTAAACACTATTAAAGGTAAAAATTTTTATTATTCAGTATCATGCACCTCCGCCTGGTGTTATGTAAGCGCAAGTAAGCGCGATAAAGACGCTAAATTACAATACACTTTAAGCATGCAAATATTTTCAGACGGTTCCGCACCCTCAAAAGCATGCGGATATTGCGGGAAAAATCTTTGCCCTATAGCAAAAGATGTCGGATTTACAGACACAAGAAAAATTATCTGCATATAAAATACTGACTTTAGCAGGCAATATAATCTTTTTTTAACTGTTACCCTAAACGGGGTGGCTAAAACCTGCTCTAAATACCCGGAAAATAAAGTTGACGTTTGTAAAATGGCCCGCGGCATAGGGTTTGATAACGAAGTAAAAGTCACATGTTCAAGCGGCGGCAGAGGCTGAACCGCTAGCGTAATATATAAAACTAAAAATAAAAAAATCCCCTTTCTAAGGGGATTTTTTATACAATAAATTAATCTAAAAATATTTTTTTATCACAGGAGAATAATATGAGAAAGGGTTTTACATTAATAGAACTTTTGGTAGTTGTTTTAATTATAGGCATATTGGCGGCCATAGCATTACCGCAGTATACCAAAGCGGTGGAAAAGTCAAGAATGAGCGAGGCTAACATTCTGCTTAAAAATATGAAAGACGCCATGGAAAGATACAATTTAACCCACGGCAAGCCGTCTACTGCGCCCACATTTGACGATTTGGACATAGACCTTCCCGGCACGTCCTCAAACAACAATAAAACAAAGGAAACCAAAAACTTTAAATATTCCTTATATTGCGAGTCCGCCTACTGCGCCGTAATGGCAGACAGAAATACATATAATGGCAACTCAACAAAAGGGTACTCTCTTGGTATAGAAATGCGAGACAACCAGGAAGACCTTAAATATTGCGTCCAGTGCTCACAAAATAATATTAAGTCCTGCACAACGGCAAAAGATTTTGGCTATGGAAAAAACACAGAAGTAGCTTTAATGTGTGAATAATATTAATAATATACAAAAGCCCCCGCGTTGCGGGGGCTTTTGTTGTATACAGATATATTTACTTAAATCTGTTTTTTGCGGCGTCTGCCGCTTTTTTTACCAGTTTATCAAGCGCGTTACCTTTAGCCAAAGTATCCAACGCGGCCTGCGTGCTGCCGCCGGGTGTGGCTATGCTCTTATTTAACTGCCCTGGCGTTAAGCCTGACTCTTTTAACAAAGCCGCCGCCCCGCGTAAAACCTGGCCGGCGATATGTGCCGAAAGCTTAGAATCAAAACCATAGCTTACAGCCGCCTTTTCTAACGCTATTGTAAAAGCGTAAACATAAGCGGTGCTGGAACCCGCCACAGCTATAATCTTGTTAATACCCGCCTCTGTTTTAAGCCACAGCGTAAGGCCAGAGTGTTTAAACAGCTCATTACACAGCTTTTTTTGCGCCGCTGTAACGTTTTTAGCGGCGTAAAGCCCCGTTACCCCCTCTCCCACGGATATGGGCAAATTGGGCATAGCGCGTACAACAGCGGTAGTTTTACCAAACGTCTTATGAAAATCCGCAATGGTTTTACCCGCAGCTATAGACAACGCCAAACCGCCTTTTTTAAGCAAATGTTTGGTTTCTTTAGCAACGTCATCAACTATCACAGGTTTAACTGCGTATATAATTAAATCCGGTTGATAATTTTTGGGTAAGGCGGCAATATTATTAAAAACTTTAACCCCTTTAACTTTGGTTTTAAGCGGGCTTGGTTTTACTATTGTAATACTGCCTGCTTTTATATTTTTGTTTAAAAGCATAGACTGCAAAAGCGCAAAGCCCATCTCACCACAGCCCATCATTAAAATGTTCATATTTTCTCCTAAACTCTTGTTTTTCCGTCGGAACGTACTTTATATTTAAACGTGCACAATTGTTCCAACCCTACGGGGCCGCGCGCGTGCAGGCGGCCTGTGGCTATGCCTATTTCCGCGCCCATGCCAAACTCCCCCCGTCGCAAAACTGTGTGGAGGTGTTGTGCATTACCACCGCGCTGTCAACGGTGTTTAAAAAGAGTTCCGCCGCCGCCGCGTCTTCCGCAATAATAGCTTCTGTATGGGACGAGCTGTGCGCCGCTATATGCCTTATAGCATCCTCTACACCTAAAACTATTTTGGCTGATATAATAGAATCCAAATATTCTGTGTCCCAGTCTTCCTTTACGGCAGGTTTTAGGCCGGGCATTAAAGCTAAAATATTTTCATCCGCTCTTATTTCGCACCCGGCGTCTTTTAACTTTGTAAGCAGGTTAATGGTATTTTCTTTACCATAACCCGTATCTATCAAAAGCGTTTCCGTAGCGCCGCATATTGAGGTGCGCCTCATTTTGGCGTTTATCACAACATTCTCAGCCATATCAGGCTTTGCCGAAGCGTGCACGTAAGTATGGCAAATACCGTTAAGATGTTTAAATGTGGGAATAGCGCTTTGCGATACCTTTTCCACTAAACTTTTGCCGCCGCGCGGGATAATAACGTCGATATACTTAGTTTGCCTTAACAGTTCGTCCACCGCCTCTCTTTCTTTAAGCGGTATAAGCTGCACACAGTCTTTACTAAGCCCCGCCTGTTCCAGGCCGTATTGCAGGCATTTTACTATCTCTTGGCAGGAATTCAAACTATCCGCCCCGCCGCGTAAAATAACGGGATTGCCTGATTTTAGGCATAGCGCCCCGGCGTCCGCCGCCACATTGGGGCGGGACTCAAAAATTACGCCTATAACGCCAAGCGGCACCGCTACACGCTCAATCTTAAGACCGTTCGCGCTCACATCCCATTGGGCCAATGTTCTGCCCACAGGGTCCGGCAAAGCGGCAATATCTTTTAACGCTTTTGCTATTGCCAGCACTCGGTCTTCATTAAGAGTAAGCCTCTCTTTAAAAGACACGGGACTATCGGCAGGCAAAGCGGCCAAGTCCGCCTGGTTAGCGGTTAAAATTTGTTTTATTTTTGATTTTATTGCGTCAGCAGCGGCAATAAGAGCCTGGTTCTTTTGGGCGGAAGACGCAGCCGCAAGGGCCGGCGCGCATGCGCGCGCGGCTACCGCAATACCTGTAACAGTCTGCGCTATTTTATCTGACATCCTTTCCTCCCGCTTTAGTAAACCATGTACACTTTTCCCCATTTTTTAACCTGCGTAAGGGGTAAGGTTGCGCACCGCACGCTATTACCATATCGCATTCAAAGGCCAGGCATAGTTTGGCGGCGTCAAGTTTGCTTTTCATGCCGCCTGTGCCAAGGGCTGATTTACTAGTACCCGCCATAAGTTCAATTTCAGGCGTAACTTCTTTTACCAAAGGTATAAATTTTGCTTTTTTGTTCTCTTTAGGGTCAGCCGTATACAGGCCGTCTATGTCGGAAAGTAAAACTAAAATATCCGCGCATGTCATTTGCGCTACTATGGCGGCAAGGTAGTCATTATCGCCAAATTTTATTTCTTCAGTTGATACGGTGTCGTTCTCATTGATTATTGCCACAACACCCATTTGAAGTAAGCTTCTTAAGGTGCTTTCTGCGTTTTTATAAGTTACGGGGTTTATTGCGTTATCACGGGTGAGCAGCACCTGGCCCGTTTTTATTTTTTTAATTTTTAAAATTTGCCTGTAAAGTTCGCATAATTTTATTTGGCCCACAGCGGCGGCGGCCTGCTTTTGCGCCAGCGTAAGCTTTTGCGTGCCAAGGCCGAGTATCGTCCTGCCAAGCGCTATTGAACCAGAGGATACTATAACAGCCCTTTTGCCCTCTTCATACAAATCACGTATATCCTGGGCGAGGGAGTCCATCCAATCCGTCCTTATTTCCCCGTCCGCCCCTACAATTAGTGACGAACCGACCTTAAAAACAACAATATCGGCGTTTTTTATTAATTTTTTTGATAAATTTTTCATAGCCCTTAATCCTGAAGTGATAGTATATTTTAGCAATATAAGAGAGTTTTTAAGCGTAAAAAAAGTACCTACACGCAAATTTTTTACTTGTGCCAATATGATATAATATTAGTGTTTTGAGCAAAAAATTTTGAGTAAAAATACCAATTTTTGTTGTTCCACAACTGAAGTGTTCAAATACTTAGGAGAAATAGTTAAATGATAATATTGTTTTTAAACTGCGGCAGTTCATCTGTACGCTACAGCGTTTATGACTGGGCAAAAAAAGAAAGCTTGGCGGCAGGCCTTGTAGAAAGGGTAACTATGGAAGGCGGCGTTATTACGCACGAGCGCCCGGGCAAAGATAAAGTTGAAATCAAACAAGAATGCAAAACCCACAAAGAAGCCGTTAAACTTGTGGTAGACACTCTTACCAGCGCAGAGTACGGCGTAATTAAAGACGTTTCAGTAATAAGCGCGGTAGGCCACCGCATAGTGCACGGCGGCAAGTTTGCCAAGTCTGTAGTAGTGGACGACGCAGTAATGAAAGAACTTAGAGAAATTTCTGATTTAGCCCCCTGCACAACCCCGCACACATTATGGGTATTGAGGCCGCGCAGGAAATTATACCGGGCGTAAAAAACATCTGCGTTATGGACACAGCTTTCCACCAGACAATGCCTGAGCATGTTTACAGGTACGCTTTGCCCTATGAATGGAGCGAAGACCTTAAGGTAAGAAGATACGGCTTTCACGGCACATCAGTTTTATATTGCGCCAAACGCGCGGCTGTACTGCTTGGCAAAAAGCCCAGCGAAGTTAACGTTATAGTCTGTCACATAGGCAACGGCGCCAGCGTAACGGCCGTTAAAGACGGTAAATGTTTTGACACCAGCATGGGCCTTACCCCGCTTGAAGGTTTAATTATGGGCACACGCTGCGGCGATATTGACCCGTCAATCTGCTTTTACGTAATGGAAAAAACAGGCATGCAGCCCGCCGAAATGTACAATACGCTTAACAAAAAGTCAGGCGTGCTGGCCGTATCAGGCATAAGCGCAGACAGACGCGATATTGAAATAGCGGCTGAAAAGGGCGACGCCAGAGCGCAGCTTGCCATAGACATGGAATCTTACCACATTAAAAAATACATAGGCGCGTACGCCGCCGCTTTAGGCAGAGTGGACGCCGTTATATGGACAGCGGGCGTAGGCGAACGCGGCCCTATTATAAGAGAGATAGCCCTTAAAGATATGCAGTACATGGGCCTGGAATATGACCATGACAGAAACTTCAGCGCGGTTACCAAAAACGCAGAGTCATGCATAACAACGGACTCTTCTAAGGTAAAATCTTTTGTTATTCCTACGGACGAAGAATTAGTTGGTGTGGAAGACATTGTGGCCATACTTGAAAACCGCTACGACGTTTATACAAAATACACCTATATCTTTGAAGATAAAAACTACCGCAACAAACTTAGAGACGAGTCTTTTGCCAAAGAAGTAGTTAAAAAACCCTTCCTTTTAAAAGCCGCCGTTAATGTACCGCAGAGCATAAAAGAATTGGTTAAATAAGTTTATTTACAAAAACCTCCAAGGGCAAATCCTTGGAGGTTTTTTATTTGACCCAAAAGACCCAGACGCGTATAGGCCTTTGGGCCCTTGCCGCTCTTTATAAAGAAAGTTAAAATTTATATATAAATAGGAGAAGAAAATGAAAAGATTTTTTGTAATAGCCGTACTCATAACCCCGTTTCTTGCCCAGGCGCAGCTGCCCCAAGTACCCGCGCTTAAAGCAAAATACGCCCAAATGGCCGCCACAGAGGAACAATTAAACCAAAAGCTGCAACAGGCCGTTATAAATAAAGACGCAGAGGAAGCTGAGCGGCTGATATCACTTTTCCCCGGTTTAGACGTAAACGCGAAGCTGGACACTTTTGGTGAATTAAAATTTATGGGCAAACAAACCGCCATGCATGCCGTGCCCTTAATGCACGTTGCCATTTATAATAATGACCCTTTAACCTTAAAGGCTCTCACAAAAAGCAGACATTTTAATGCCAGGCAAAGTGCCACTATACCCTTTATAAAATTTAACCCTATTTCCCCCCTTTACCTGGCGGGGGAACGCTGTTATAAATGCTTAGACATAATTTTAGACAGGCAGGATTTGCCGCCCTCTTCTTTTTTAACGCCAAACAACACCCCTGTCACGCTTTCTTTTATACATAACCCCGACGGCGTGTTGGAACGCATGCTAAAGCACCGGTCATTTAGCGGCAAGCTTTTAAACCGCTCCGGCGCTATGGGCAATACGCTGCTTATACAGGTAATACGCTACAGGCTTTTTGACACATTGGAAATATTGCTAAAAGATAAAAGATTAGATTTTGCCCAGGCCAACACATTAACAGACGCGGAGCCCATATTATACGTACTAAACTATACATTGGCCGGGGACACGTATAAAGCATTGGAAATTATTTTAAATTCTAAAGTAAAGTTAGATTTAAACAAAAAATACGGCGGTAAAACTATAAAAGAAATTTTACAGCAAAAAGACTACCAGGCCCGCTATGACCTGGCCGCCACCACCCAAGGCCCCGCCGCCGAGGAATTTTTAGCCGGGCAGGCGGACACCTACTTCAAATGTGTTCAATTGTTAGAAAAACACTTAATTTCTTCCAAATAAAAAACTCCCCGCGTAAACTGCGGGGAGTTTTTTTGTTATATTTTTATTATAATTTAAATTAAGAAACAATTTAGGAGTGTAATATGAAAAATTTTAAATTATGCTGTAGCATAGCGAAGGCAGAAGGTTTTACTCTGGTGGAAATGCTGGTTGTGGTTTTAATTATAGCCATTTTATCAGGCATAGCGGTGCCTAATTACCTCAAATCAGTTGATAAAGCAAGAGCGGCGGAAATATTTATAACCGTGCGCGCGCTTGAAGAAGCTAACTACAGATATTACTTAGAAAATAAAAAACGCACGGACGATATAAACAAGCTTGATATAGAACTGCCTGACTCGGAAAGAAACGGCTGCTCCACCAGCGGTGTTAAAACGTCCACTTATAAAGTGGGCAACTACTGCTATTATATCAGCACCCATAGTGACGCGTTCTTTAAAAACCGCGTACTGGGCTTTGACATTAAAGGCGAAACAAACGTGCTTATGATAAGAGACGGTAAAAAATACTGCGTAGACTGGCAGACTGCGGGCGGCAGAGATTTCTGTATAAATACCCTCGGCGGAAAGGAAGTTAAAAAAATAAACACCAACTATATTTACGAAGTTAACTAAAAATATAATACAAAAAGCCCCGGCTAACGCCGGGGCTTTTTAGTTTATAAAAATAATAGCTAAGGCACTATAACTTCAGCCTCTCTAAGTTTATTTTCAAGGTAAAGCATGGCCACACAGTCGTCCTCGTTATACATAAGCACCTTATCTATAAGTTCCTGGTTGCCTGTTTTAACCCAGTTAACATAATGCACCATGCTGTCCATAGCGCCGCAGTCGCCCTGCCTCCAGCTAAAACCAAACGCCGGGGCCGCCGCTTTTAAAGATAAACTGGGCGAGGGCAGGTAAAAAGCCTTGGCTATAAGCACTTTAAGGTCCAGGCACATATCGGCCAAAGCGTTAAGCTTAGCGGCAATAGCGGGGTATTTAGAGGCCAAAGAACGCATTTTCTTTACCTCATACTCAGTCCAGTGGTAAAGGATAGTATCTTCAGGTTCTTTGATATAATCAAAAAAGTCGGCAAAAATCTTTTCCTCTTCATCTTTATTTTTGGCAACAAAGCTTACAAATTTATCTTCTTCCTCATCCCACAGGCCTATAAGGTAGATAAAACTTTCATTATCTTTAGTAAATGTTTCGGTAGCTTCAAAGTCAAAGTAAAGATTGTGCTTTTTCTTGATAGGCGGAAAAATACCGGCCTCTTTAAGCACTGGTTTATTATGCAGGTAAGCCACAGAAGTATAGTATGTCTCGGTAGCCCAAGGGTCTTCTAAAATTGTGCGCAGCGTGGCCAGGTCAGACTTGGCTACGTCATCGGTATTTTTAAAACCCGCTTCTTTAAGATAATCGCGCATATTTGGGCTTAGGTGCGGCAGCATTAGCAAGCTTTTGCTTTCAGACACAACTTTGTTTGCGTACACGCGCCACGGCGAACCGGCGGCTTTAGGCGGCTTATGCGCCTCCGGCACAAAAGAACCGTCTTTTATTGTGCGCCATATTGCAAGTTCCCCCTCCAAACGTTCTGAGAGGAAAATGCAGTTAATATCCGCTTCTTTACCGTTTAAAACAACTTTGGCGTACGGCGGAAAAACGCCCTGTATACGCCATAAAATTTTGTTAACAAGCGTTACCTGCAGCGAGTAATGTTCTTTAATATCATGCGCTCTTTTAAGCTGTACTATTTTGTAGTGGTAAGCGCCAAACTCGCTTTGCCCGCCGTTAACTTTAACCAGCAGGTTAGCGCTGCCGTATACGTTATCAGGCAAATCCCACAATACCGCGCCCGCAATCGCATCCGCGCCGTCAGCCATAGCTTGTAAGGTAAGTTTAAAGCGTTCCGCTTCATCGCGTGAGCGTATTACAACAGTGTTGGGGTAGTGCTGGGATATCCAACTGTCTTTATTGGTACGGTCTGTGCGTACTTTAAGGTTTTCGTAGCGGTTAATTTCGTGCACGGCCTCGGCCGCCGGGGCGTGGTAATCACACCACATGCCAAAGGGATCTTCTAATAAAGAATACATTTTGGAAGCGTTAAAATCTTGTTTTTCGTCAGGCGTACGTCCGGCGGAAAATGTGTTAAAAAGTGTTTCTGCTAATGTCATTAATTATATTTTATAATATTTGGCATATAAAAACCCGCGTATTAATACGCGGGTTAAATTTAGCGGGCGCCGTTTTCTTTTAAATAGTTTATAATCTCGGGGTAATTATGCTTTTGCGCAAACTCAAGCGCTGTTGTGTCATTGTGCCCGTGCTTGGCGTTAACATCCGCGCCGTGCTCAACTAAATATTTAACAGCCTCCAAGTTGCCGTCTGTAACGGCAAAAGCCAACGGTTTATAAACGCCAAAGTTAATATCCGCCCCGTTTTCAACAAGATATTTAAGCAAAGGCATATTCCTGTGAAGCACCACAAAAACTAATGGCGAAAAATCTGTACCGTCATCTTCTTCCTTATATGTAAAAGTAACGGTGAAATCCCCGTAAGAGGCTTTAATTTCCTTTTCCGCTTCAGCCTTTTGTTGCGCTATAAGACCGTAAAGGTATTTGGCTATAGCGGCATTATTATCCGCGGCGGCTAAATAAAGCGGCGTAAAATGCGGGTATAAAAACTGAAATACATCGGCCATAACACCCCTTTCTACAAAATCAGTGGTTACGTTAAAATTGTATTTTTTTATAGCCAGCCAAATATATTTGCTGTCATTAGCGTTACCGCCGCGGCTGTCTATAATAAAATCTTTATTAAGCGTATGCAAAAGCTCAAATTTTTGCATAGATTCTTCCGGGTCAACAGCCGCTTCATATATGCCCTCATCGGCTACAAAATATGAATAAATCTCTTCCTCGTACTCCGGGTTTACGGGGGTTAAGATAAGGTCGTTAGCGCTTTCAAGCGTATACTTAACATCCGCGCCTTTTTCTACCAGATATTTAACATTGGTAAGATTACCGTTTTTAACTTCTTCTAAAAGAAGCAGGTTAATATCTTTATCTTTTATATCTACAGTAGGCTTGTTTTTACAGGCAAAGCCAAACAGTACAACACTAATTAAAAATACAACTATTATTATTCTCATGGGAACTCCTTAATTTAGTATTTTTTATATTATTTAGCGCCCTTTGATTTTAGGTACGCGGCAATTTGTTTGTAGTTATAGCGCTGTGCAAGTTCAAGCGGGGTAGGCTCGTCCTCTTCTACTTTAGGGTTAAGGTTTGCGCCGTGCTCAGTTAAATATTTTACGGCTTCCAAGTCGTTGTTAAGTATAGCAAAAGGCAGCGGCTTACCCTCGCCCAGGTTTACATCGGCACCGTGCTCTACAAGATATTTTATAAGCTCCATATTTTTATTTGTTACGGCCGCGGCAAGCGGAGTAAAACCGGTTTCTACGGCGTTTACATTTGCCCCGCGGTCAATTAAATATTTGGCTATTTCAGTGTTGTTAGAGCCAGAAGCCCAGTAAAGCGGCGTAAACGGATACTGTGCCATAGGGTAAATATCCACAGGCACGCCTTTATCAATAAAATATTTTACCGCGTCCAGGTTATCGCCCCTTATAGCGGCCCAAACATACAGCCCGTTAAGCTTTTTATCTTTAAGGTTATGGATTATTGGTTTGCGGTCAAACATCATCAGCATTTCAATAGCGCTGGTCTTTAGCCCGTTTGTTAAGGTAACCTCAGCAAACTGGTCCCCCCCTTTTTTTACAAGGTAATTGTAAATATCGGGGTGAGTATTGGGTGTGGTTGCCGCTGTTATAAGCGGCGTGGTGCCGCCGGGGTTATGGTTAACGTCCGCACCTTTTTTAAGTATAAACTTAACATAATTAAAGTTGCCCTCATACACCTGTTCCAACAGCAGTTCATTTATATCTCTGCCTTGCATTTCTTCAGGCAGCTTATCATTACAGGCGGCGGCAAATAAAACTAAAACAAATAAAATTAAAATTTTTTTCATATTAAATATGATAACAAATATAAAAAGTTATAAATAAAAAACCGCGGGAATTCCCGCGGTTTTTATTGTTTTGCAATTTTAAGAGCTAAATCCCATACCGGCTGTTTTCATAATCTTCACATCTGCGCTTTGTTTACAATCCGGGGTATATATGGTTCTGCCGTCTATAGATATAAACTCAACCCCGCAGTTAAGACTTTTAGTTTCGCCGTCTTTTATAAACTTTAATAAAAAATCAACTTTTGAGGTTACTTTCATTCCGTCACTAAATTTGCGCACATCGGCAGAAACAACCGTGTCGGAAAATATTTTATGTTCGCATTTTTTTATTTTTGCCGCTCTGGAATCGGGCGCTATCCGCTCTACAAAAACAGTCAACGGCAACTCTCGTATTTCTGTATCATTATGGGTAATACTCATAGTTCTTATATTCCAAAGCATAGGCAAATAGCATTGGGTTGCGCCGTCTGTAACCAACACATGTATTTCACTAAAATAAGAATTAGATTTTTCTAATTCATGCATAGCAACATTAGCCTTAGTACCGCTAATTTGCGATGCTGTTTTTTGAAACGCATTCCACTGCATTTTGTTTTCCGCACCTTCCGTAATACGACTGTTAAAAAGTTCCGTAGGTTCCGCATTACACAGCGCTGCGAATATAAATACAAAAGCTAAAAATATTAGTTTTTTCATATTTTCTCCTTTACCGCCTAATAGTCTAATATAATAATATTATTATATAGAAGTATCAAGATATAAAGATTAATTATATTGACTTTTTGGCTTTTTGGTATGCGAACGATACGCCTATAAGCAGCACCGCCATGCCGACCAACGCTATTACCCTGTACAAGGTCTCCAGGTACCAAATATCGCTTAAAAACAGCTTGCCGCTGGCCACGCTTATAAGAGCAATGCCTATATAACGCGCGTATTTACTGTTAAGCATAAACCCGGCCGCTACCAGCAATGTGCCAAATATACCCCACGCTAAAGTATACGAGACCGTAACGGCAAAACGGCCAAAAATCTCAAAGTTCATATACCTGCCGGTGGAGTACCAGTCCGCAATTTGCAGGTTAACAAGTACAAACAGCGCGGCCACGCCAAACAAATTGGTAATGCGTTTAAGCTTCTCGTTAGTATAAAGCATATCCGCCCCAAACATGGCTAACGCGCTTACGCCGTACGCACCAAGCATCCAGTTAAATATTTTTATGCCCGTTGGGTGATAGCCCAATACAAACGGGTTGCAGCACAGGCGTATAAACACGGCGGCAAACGCGGCGAACGCCACTTTCTCAAGTGTTTTATAATCAATAAATTTAGCCAGCCCCGCAAGCGCCAGGCCTTCCAAGGCCAAAGATATCGTCAGCCAGTTCTTGCTAAACTCAAGCGGCAGGAAGCAGTTAATAAAAAACAATGCCGCCCCGCCTATAAAACCAAGACGCATTTTTTTAGTTTTATCCGCTTTATAAAGAATAACCGCCGCCGGCGCGAAGAACGCCGTAAATAATACCGGAAGCAGACTTAAGTGGAACTGCGGCACCAGGCGTTTTATGCTAATATACAGCAGTATAAACGCCGCAGCCGGGAACAAGGCCGCCGTTGCCCACAGGTATTTGTTTTCGTCTTTCTTCATCCAAATAAACGGCAGTAATGCATAAATGAAAACCGCTATAGACACCCATATAAAAAAGCTCGCGCCTATATAAGAAGTGTGCGTATCAATATAATACGCCGCCTGCACTACAAACATGCCAACCGCCCCAACAGCAACGGCCTCATAATTACGCACTTTAAGCGCAAATCCGGCCGCCACCAAAGCTATAACTAGAGAGTAAACAAAATACAATGTCCCCACATGTCCGTCAAACTGGAATAACGCCGCCACAAGCATAAGAAAAGGCACAATAGTGGTAACCACGCTTACATTTTGCATGTCTTTAGCCACTACTGTTTTACGCGCGAAAAATGTGAATATAAACATCATAGGCGACAACACTATAGACGCGCCCAAACTTACATTAATAACAAAATCACTCTTGGCTTCCAATATAAACGCCAGCAGCACCCACGCCGCCATTATGGCATAGGCGTACAGCCAGCCTTTATAACCGTATTTTATAGCGTTAAATATGCCCATTGCCGCAAGTACAAACAGAAATGGCAGAACAGTAAATACATTATTGCCAAGCATAAATGTGGCTATTGATATCATAAATAAGAAAGGTACGGCAAGCGCCACTTTATTACCGTTTTTAAACGCTTCGTCTGTTTTAGGAAACAGGTAAGAAATGCCTACGTTTATTATTGTAAAAATAAGATAACTGGTAAGCGCAAGTACTGCCTGCCCCGCCTGCGGCGTCCACAACATAAGTATAGCGGCCGAGGCGCCGGTGGCAATCTGGAACGGTGTGGCGTTTTCTTTTGGTCTATGCACAAACAACGCGGCCATAAGCACATTTATAAGCAAAGTAAAAAGTAATATTTCCACTATATTTACATTACTTATAGCGCCTATATTAGTAAGCACCGCCATAAGCGGGAAGGAGAGGTTTGCCAACACATAAGCGTTGCCCCCCTTAACTTTAAACCTGTAAGAAGCCAGGCCTACTACCGTCACATATACGGCAAAAATACACACCATGGTAACTGTTTTGGCAAGTGTATAGTGCTCCAGCATCCAGCCAAACTGCATAAGAAAAGTAGCGCCAAGACAAAATTGTATAAGCCTGCTCCAGCCATTTTTAACACCGGTGGCAAAAGCGGCTATGTTAACAATGCCCAGAAAGCCGAACAACACAAAAGGCCTGTCCACACCCGTGCTTAAAAGTATCGGCGCGAGGAAGGCTATTACCACGCCCAAGTAACCTATATACTTAACGTCCTTTTTGACAGCAACATAGAATGAGGATACGGAGATAACGCCCATTATTACGAATGCCGCGCTTACGGGTATAAGATTATAAAAACTGTGCGCGGCGTAAGCGGCGGCGTACATTATGGCAAGGCCGCTGCCGCAGAATGTATCGGCTGTAATTTTGTACTTTTCGCCTTTCATTATAAACCCGGCGGCAAGCAGGGCGGCGCCTAAAAGGCCGCTGGAAATTACGCGCATTGTTTCGCTTATAAGGTTGTTTTCTATAGAATATTTAACAAAAAATACCATGCCTAAAAATAAGGCAAAGCCGCCTGTCCAGGCGAATATTTTGGCAAGGTTAAGAGGCTCTTTTTTTACCGGTTCCGCCACGGACGTTGCCTTAACGGCCGCAATAGCTGGTTTGGGGGCCGCTGCGGCAGCAACAGGTACAGGTTTAACTTCAGCGGGTTTTGGCTCAGGCTGTGGCTGCGGGGCCGGCTGGGTTTGCTGCGCCGCAGGCGCAGCTTGTTTTGGCTGAGCGGCTGGCATAGTTTTAACAGCCTGCTTAGGCACAGGGGCGCCAATTGCGTTTAAACGCTCTTCTAAGGTTTTTACTTTTCCCCTTAAATCCGCTATAGACACAAACAGCGCTATAAAAACCGCCGCCAGTATAAATAACGGCACCAACAATACTATGCCAATAAAAGTAGCCATACACTCTCCCTAATATTAAAGCGTCTTTATAAATAAAATTGTAGTATAGTTTAGTTTACCTGTCAACTATTTTTTAAATCTGGGTCTTAAGACCTATTTGCTTATGGGTCTAAAGACCCTGGATGATATTTTACATATTTAATAGAATATACTTGAAGCTAATTTTAAAGCTAATTTGAGAAGGAGACTCAAAATGAAAAAAACAATCGCATTACTTACAGTATTTACCCTCGGCGCGGCTATGCAGGCGTCCGCGTTGTCATTAGAACAGGTCAAACAGACCGCGCAGCAAAAAGCTTCTAAACAAGAAGTAAAAGCCGCAACATCAGCTGAAGAACTCAGCTATATAAAAGAAGAATACAGAAAAATCGGTTTAGCTATCCTTAATATTAAAAATCCTTCATACGCGGGTAAGCTCAAATCAGTAAAAACATTTGCCACAAATATCAATGTTGCAATCATCAAATCAAAATCTGGTGATCTTGACAGCAAAATTGAATCGGCTATTATCGCTACCATGGCTAATGATTTATTAAAAGAAATTGAAGCCATCCCCACAGTAACAGCCGCCCAAAACCAAGCTTTTTTGAAACAAATTATAGCACAGGCAGATGTGGATATGGCAAGAGGCCTCTCTAAAGAACAAATTGTAAATAACGCGTTCAATACCGTTGCGCAGAAATACGAAGACAACCTTACGGTTATAAACAACAACTACAAGAAAGCTCTTGGCGAATTTGAACCCGGCGACCTTGCCGACCATATGTTACGCGTTTACCAGGCCGAAAATGAAACTTTATTCAAAGCTTCAGTAGTGACTGTCCTTGCCGGCAAAGGTATTACCGCAAGCAAAACCGCCGAGCCTCAGATAATCGGCATTGACCCTATGTTCCAATAAAATATTTTAAGCCACACAAAATCCCCGGTTTCTACCGGGGATTTTCTTTTTTATCTTCTGAGAAATTTACATTTTATACTTTTTCACGTCGTAAAAAATATTTTTACCCCTTGATTTTTTAATATTTTACATTTATATTAATAATAAGCATTAGCAAGGAGGCGGTATGAAACGTGTATTCATTGTTATGACGGCCGTGGTTGTTGCCTTACTTGCATTAACTGTTGTGGGATGTAAAGGCAGAGGCCCCGGTTACGATATAGAACAAGAAGCGGCTTACCTGACGGAAGCGCAAAGCATTTTAAACGCGCTTAACTCTTCCGTCGCAAGATACTATTTTAAAAATGGGGACAAATGTCCCACCGCGCTAAAAGATTTAGACTTAAGCCCCCCCGAGGGCTTTCAAAACCCGATATCATATACCTCAGAAAGGTTTAATATCTCTCTTACGGCAAATAACAGCGCCGGGCCCTGTAAAATGATTTTAATAAAAAGGCTAAACCCAAAGTTAGAATATTATTTGTGGTATGACTTTGAAGATATGCAGCCAATTATGCGCTGTTGGGCAAAATGTCCGCACGCGGAAGCGTTTTGCAAAGAACATAAAATTGATATAGCCAAAAACCCCGCTTTTTAAAAAACTCCCCGCTTTTAGCGGGGAGTTTTTTTATATTTACACAGGTCTTTTTTATACTTTACAAGGCCATAAAAATTTGCGACTATTACTTTAGACCGTAAATGTATATATAAGAGAGGTAAGTATAATGAACATACCGGCAGAGATTTTACCTGAAGTTACCTTCGCGTGCGGCCCCAGCCAGGGCCACCCTGAAATAAGAAACACTCCCCTTTGTGAAACATTGTTTGAACGCTCCCACCGCGCGGGCGACGTTGCCCAAAACGGCCTTTATAAAGAAGCTACAGACAATATTAAAAAACTCTTACAAATACCGGACGATTACATACTTATCTTTTACCACGGCGGCGCAACAACAGCTATGGACGCTGTGGCCTGGAATTTAACTAAAGACTCTATTTCAGGCCTGGCGTTTGGCTCATTTTCTAAACTCTGGTGTAAAAAAATAGGCGGCGCTTTACCAAAAAATATTAAAAAAGATTTTAAATCACCCGCCGAGGGTGAGTACTTCCCTAAAGACTTGCCGGACTTTAACGCCAGCCTTGTTATGTTAACCCCTAACGAAACCTCCATGGGCGTGCAAATATCGGACGAATACCTGGAAAACGCCTGGAAATCTAAAGGGCCCGATACCTTAATAGCGTGGGACTGCACGTCATGCGCGGGCGGGCGCGATTTACCGGTGGGCAAGTTTGACGTAATGTTATTTTCTATGCAAAAGTGTTTTGGCACAGGCGGCGGGTCAAGCGTGCTTATTTTAAGCCCCCGCGCCGTAGCCCGCGCGGCGGAAGTAGCCGCAAGCGGCAGAGAAATACCTTACATATTGCAATTTGCCGAAGCGGTGGAAAAGGTAAAAAAATACCAAACGGTTAACACCCCCTCCACTACTAATATTTGGATGGCCAACGCCGCCGCCAAATGGATGCTGGCCAACGGCGGTATTAAAGGCATGGACGCCCTTTGCCGTAAACACGCGCAGTATCTTATAGACTTTGCCGCCAAAACAGATTACCTGGAGCCTTTAATTAAAAACGAGGGCAACCGCTCTTACGTTACCTTAACGCTTAGAGTGACTGACTCTAAACTTAAAGACGCGGATATTTCTAACGCCATTAAACAAAGCGGCAAAGCCTGCCTGAAAGACGGCATAAGCAAATATTCCGGCGTGGAAGATAACTCGCTCAGGATAGCGTGCTTCCCGTTTGTTGACATTAACGGCACGGGTGAGTTTGAAAAACTGGCCAAAACAATAGACTACGTTGTTAAAGAGTTAAGAAAAGGGGTATAAAAGTGAAAATATTAATAGCGGATAAGTTTCCCGACAAAAAAATAACGGTGTTAAAAGAACAGGGACATGAGGTGGCCTGCAACCCTTCTTTAGACGAAACAACTTTGAGTGAGGAAGCCAAAACTTACCAGCCTGATATTATTATAGTAAGAAGCACCAAGGTAAACGCCGCCACCATAGACGCAAGCGCCGCGCTTAAAATGGTAATACGCGCCGGCGCAGGCTATGATACTATAGACACCGCCCACGCTTCTTCTAAAGGCGTCGCCGTGTGCAACTGCCCGGGCACCAATTCTATAGCGGTGGCCGAGCTTGCCATGGGCCTTATACTGGCGCTTGACCGCCGTATTTACGACAATGTGGCCGACCTGCGCGCGGGCAAATGGAACAAAACCAAATACAGCAAAGCCAAAGGTATTTACGGCAGAACAATAGGTATAATAGGCCTGGGTAATATTGGCAAAGAAGTTGCCAAAAGGGCCAAAGCGTTTGGCCTTAACATAATAGGGTTTGACCGTTCTATGACGGCGGAAACAGCTAAAGAATACGGTATTACACTTTACAATGATGTATACAAAATAGCGGCAGAAGCGGACATTATTACCCTGCACATACCAAACACGCCTGAAACCAAAGGGTTTTATAACAAAAAATTCTTTGACCTCATGAAGCCGGGGGCGTATATTATTAACACTTCCCGCGGCGGGCTTATTGTGGAGGGCGACCTTATTGCCGCCTGTAAAGAAAAGGGCATTATGGCGGGCCTGGACGTGTATGAACACGAGCCCAAGGCCGACGCTTTGGAATTTAAAGACCCAATTTGCCAAGAACCCAATATTTACGGCACACATCATATAGGCGCGTCTACAGACCAGGCGCAGGACAGCGTGTCTGACCTTGCGCTTTTTATAATAGACAAGTTTGTTAAAGAAAAAGTGTTTTTACACCAGGTGAACAAATGATTACGGTAAAAGCTTTTAAAGCGTTACGCCCCGCGGGAGACCCGGCCAAAACAGCCGCCTTACCCTATGACGTAATGAGCACGCAAGAAGCCCTGGCTATGGCTAAGGATAACCCCGCGTCGTTCTTACATATAGACAAACCGGAAATTGACCTGCCTGAAGGCACAGACCTTTACGACGACAAAGTCTATGCCAAAGGTAAAGAAAACTTTAAACGGTTTATAGACCAGGGTATTTTTACCAAAGAAGATAAACCCTGCTTTTATGTTTACGCGCAAACCATGAACGGCCGCACGCAGTACGGCTTTGTGGCGGCGGCCAGCACGGCTGAATATGGCGCGGGTAAAATAAAAAAGCATGAGTTTACCAGAAAAGATAAAGAAGCTGACCGTACCCGCCACGTAAACACACTCAACGCCACCACAGGGCCTATTTTCCTGGCTTACAAGCATAATGAGCCGCTGGACAAAATATTGCAGGAAACAGCAAAAACAACGCCTTTATATGATTTTACAGCGGAAGACGGCGTAAGACACACTGTTTGGCGCATAACGGATGAAGCGGAAATTAAGAAAATTGAGGGCGAGTTTTTAAAAGTAGACGCTTTATATATAGCCGACGGCCACCATAGGGCCGCCAGCGCTTATAACGTGTCACAAGAGCGCATGAAAGCCAATATGTCGCATACAGGGCTGGAAAGCTACAATTTTTTCTTATCGGTTATATTTCCCGCTGACCAGCTTTATATTATGGACTATAACCGCGCGGTTAAAGATTTAAACGGTATGACGGAGGAGTCCTTTTTGGCAAAAATGTCAGAGCATTTTGACGTTGAAAAAACTGACGTTAAAAACCCGTCAGGCCGCCATGAGTTTGGTATGTATCTTAAAGGCCAGTGGTATAAGCTTGCCGCAAAGCCGGGTATTGTGCACGAGGATGACCCTATAAAAAGGTTGGATGTAAGCATTTTGCAGGAAAATGTGCTTGCCCCCCTCCTGGGCATAGGTGACCCCAGGACAGACAAACGCATAGACTTTATAGGCGGCATACGCGGCACGGCTGAGCTGGAAAAATATGTGGACACACTTGGTTATGCCGTGGCATTCTCAATGTACCCCACTTCCATGGAGGAACTTATGAAAGTGGCGGATGCGGGCCTGGTAATGCCCCCCAAAAGCACATGGTTTGAGCCAAAGCTGAGAAGCGGGCTTTTGATATATCAGTATTAAGCAAAAAATAAAAAGCGGCCCTCTTAACAAAAGAGGGCCGCTTTTTATTGTAAAAATTTACCTGCCTGTTTTAGTACCGTAAGAAGAAAACTTATCTCTCATTGGATTAAAGGTAATTTCCTTTTTAGCGGCCTCATATTCTTTGCGGTAGGCTTCTTTTTGCTCTTCTGTACCTATGGCTATTTCATGACGGGTGTCCAAAATAGCTTTAATAACCGCTGCAAACTCTTTGTCTTTTTCTATAACAGCTATAGTATGGTCATCTGCCTCAAAAATTAAATTGAAATTATTTGTTATTCTTTCAATTTTTTGTGAGGTGGCCGCGTCCGCGCTGACAGCCACGGTAAGCAACGCGCCCACTATAAAAAACCTTTTAAAAAGTCTGTAAAACTTAACCTTTGCCGGGGTAACACTCTTTAATGTATTTAACTCATATTTGATCACGCGTTCATTAATATATGCATCAAACAAAGCTTCCGGGCCGGCTTTACCGGCGTGGTTATATATAAACCGCCTTATTCGGTATGTTTCACTCGGGTTTAATATGCCTGCCGTCTCTAATATCATATAAGCTGATTCTTTAGCGGCAGTATTAATTTTGCCGGAAGGAAGCTCTCTAATAATTTCTCTAAGTTTCCCGGTTTCTCTTAGATAACTAAAAAAACCATAAAAGTTTCCTATGGTTTTGTCAGCCATAAAAGCATCCGCCATTTCTATATTCCTCTTAATTTCAAAAGCCTCTACCGCCGCAATCGTTGTGGTGTAAGAAGCGTTGTTTTTCTGCAAGGAAGATAGAAGTCTGTAAAGCTCTTTATCATTTTTTAAAGCGTACTCCATAGCCTCTTTATTAAATTGCGCGCTGAGTTTAACATAATTATCAGCCGCACAGGCATTTTCAGCAAAAGCGTCTAGCTTTGCCAGCAGCTTAGGCCCGCCAAGCCTGACAGCAACGCCAAGGGCTATACCTGTTGCCACAATAGCGCCACTGTTGTTGTTGCCGGCAAGCATAACATTATCTTGCTTACCTCTTTCTATATATTCTTTTAAGGTGTGGGGCTTTTTAACATTTTGCCCATGTCCACCCGCATGTAAAAAGGTGTTACCCAACATTGTAATAGTTAGAAAACAAACACAAATTTTATTTAATTTCACAATAAACGCTCCATTTTAAGTTAAGTAGATTATAACATTAACTTATCTTCCGCTTTTAACACCGGCGGATGTAAATTTGTTATTTCTGGTGTTGAAATTTATTTGCTTCTTTTTATTTTCAAATTCTTTTTTATACTCAGCCTGCTCCGCGGCGGTGGCCAGCGCCGCTTCGTGGTGCTCGTCAAAAATTACTTTTATAAGTTCTGTAAGTTCTTTTTTCTGTTCGATAGCTTTTATAGTGGCGTCGTCAGCTTGAAATATTAAAGAAAAGTTATTTTCTATTCTGTTAATTTTTCCCTCAGTGGCGGCGTCCGCCGATACGACGGCTGTTAACAAAATGCCCACTAAAAGAAATTTGTTAAGATTTTTTAATATTTTTATTCTGCGTGATGAATATTTCTTTAAAAACTTTTGTTCAAAACTTAAAATTTCTTGATCCAAATAAGCGTTTACCACCCTGCCGCCCGGCGTTTTGTTGGCGTGGTTAAAAACAGCGCTTCTCAACCTTAATATATTAGCGCCATACCCCGTAGTTTTAAGTTCGGCGTAAAGGGCTTCTTTTTCTCTCAGCATTTCCACGGTAACTTTACCGCTGTAAAACTCGTTTTTTAACCTTTCCAGTTTAATAATACAATTTTTAAAAATGCGAAAACTGTTTTCAGGCATGTTTTTAAAAGCAAGCGGTTCCGCTTTTTTTAAAGCGTTAATATTTCTGCCCAACTCTTCATCTTCTAAAAGTGAAAGAAGCCCGCTGTAACTTACTTTCTCTTTGGATCCATACCATTGCAGCAGGTTACGCAGTTCTATATCCTTAACCGAGACAGTGTAATCCAACGCCTCTTTAATAAGCTCTTTTGTAGCGTGCACGTCTTTCTGCCACATAAGCGCGTCCGGGGTTAAAGTCTTTTTTAAATAGTAAGACAGCCCCTCTTTGACAATAAACCTTGTGGCTAACGCTGTAATTGTTACCGCGAAAAAAAGTTCTGCGGAAAAATCTCCGCCGGCAGTTTGTAATTTAATATTATCTTGTTTTGCCCTTTCTACATACTGTTTTAATGTTTTAGGCTTTTGCGTATCAGCGCTTTGCGCGTAAATAAAATTATTTGATAACAATAAAACTGACAAGACAATAGTTACTATTTTTTTCATGTTAATCCTCATTATTTGCCGGTTTTTGCGCCGGAAGATGAAAACTTATTATTTCTTGTGGTGAAGTTTATCTGCTTCTTTTTAGTCTCAAATTCTTTCTTATACTCAGCTTGTTTATCTGCTGTGCCTACAGCCGCTTCATGGTGGTTATCAAGCAGCAGTTTTATAATATCGGCAAGTTCTTTGTTTTTTTCTATCAGTAAAATTGTCTGGTCGTCCGCGTCTAAAATAAGCTCCACGTTATTTGTTATCCTTTCCACACGTTGCTGTTGGGCGGAAGCGGAGGTTACGGCCACTAGCAAAACCGCGGCTATAAAAAATTTATTTAACAGCCTAAACGCCTTCATTCTGGCGGGATTTATTTTGCTTATAACAGTCTTTTCCGCCGCCAGCAAGTCTTTGTTGATATAAACACGTGTAGCGCGGATGGCGGTGCCTGAGTTAGCGGTATTAAATATTTCCCTGCGCAGCCTTATTGGGCTGGCGGACTTTAACTCTTTGGTCATATCTATTACTTTATAAATTGCTTCTTTTTGCACAAGCAAAACGTCTGTAAGGCGCCCGGCTTTAAGCTCCATCACAATCCACTCCAACTCCATAATACTTTTGTTTAACAAAGCGTACGCCTGGGCATAGTCATTGCCGGGAATAGCCTTTAATAAATTTTTCATGGTGTTTAATGTGGCAAGATTCTTTTTTATTTCAAAAACTTCAATAGCGCTTAAGGTGTGGATATATGTGCCGGGGGCGGAGTTTTTCATACCGACAAGCAGGTTGCGCAGTTCGCTATCCCCGGTTTCCGTGGCGTAAATAGCCGCGTCCTGCAGTAAGTTTTGCGAGGCGGCCATATTACTTTGCAGCAGCGCCATTTCCGCCTTAACCCCTTTGCCAAAAACCGCTTTTAGCGCGTAAGAAGAAACCAGTGTAATAATACCGGCGGAAAGCAAGCCTCTGCCGTCAATACCCTTTTTTTCAAATGTCACATTATCCCGCTTTGCCCGTTCTACGTACCCTTTTAAAGTTTTAGGCTGCGCGGCATTTTGGGCGTAAAGCGTGTTGCCGCACAACATTGTTAGTATAAGTATAAGCGAGATGATTTTGTTTAACTCTTTCATTAATATCCCCAAAAATAAATATTTGATAACAACTATCCTTTTTATATTAGTAATATTCCCCCCTGCTCCGCATGGGCCAAAAGGCCTATTTTTTGTATAGGCCCACCAAACATTATCTGCACAGGCGCGAAAAGTAAAAATTTGTTAAAATATTGAAAATATATAAAGGCGGTTTTATGAAGAAAACCAAAAAAGTAAACAGAATCCTGCTCAAACTTTCCGGAGAAGCCTTAGTAGAAGAGGGTAAAAGAGGTATTACCCCCTTTGCTCTTAAAGATATAGCCAAAGAACTTGCCTCAGCACTTAAAGCGGCGCCCAACTGCCAGCTTGCCATTGTAATTGGCGGCGGCAACATATGGCGCGGCGTACGTGACGGCGGCGGCATTATAGACCGCGTGAACTCAGACAATATGGGTATGCTGGCCACGGTTATCAACGCTCTTGCCCTTCAGTCGGCCTTAGAAGACGTCGGCCTGCCTACAAGAGTTTTAACATCTATTAATATTTATGAACTGGCCGAAGCGTTTATCCGCCGCAAAGCTATACGCCACCTTGAAAAGGGGCGTGTTGTTATTTTTGCGGGCGGCACGGGCAACCCGTTCTTTACTACAGACTCAGCCGCCGCGCTGCGCGCCAGCGAAATTGGCGCAAACCTGCTGCTTAAGGCCACACAGGTTGACGGCGTGTATGACTCTGACCCGCGCAAAAACCCCAAGGCCAAGCTTATTAAAGAAATTACGTACGGCGAGGCTATTTCCAAAGGCCTGCAGTTTATGGACACCGCGGCCCTGGCGCTTTGTATGGAAAATACTTTACCAATACAGGTATTCAATTTACATAAAAAGGGCAATATAAAACTAGCCCTGCAAGGCAAAAAGATAGGAACTACAATATATTAGTGAGGAAATTATGGAAGGCATAAACGCTTTAATATCCAAATCAAAAACAACAATGACGGAACATGTGGAAAGACTTAAAAGAGATTTGTCCACAATCAGAACAGGCCGCGCCAGCGCGCAGTTAATTGAAAACATACGCGTAGACTATTACGGCACGCCCACACCGCTTAAGCAAATGGCCATGATTAACGTGCTTGACGCTAAAACATTAGAAGTACAGCCGTGGGATATATCCGCCCTTGGCGAGATTGACAAAACCTTACAAAAGGCCGACCTTGGCGCCAGCCCGGTTAACGACGGCAAAGTCATACGCATAGTTTTACCCTCTATGACGGAAGACAGACGCAAACTGCTTGTTAAAAACGTTTCTAAAATGAGCGAAGACTTTAAAGTTTCTGTACGCAACGAGCGCCGCGATATTATTGAAAAAGTAAAAAAAGCGCAGAAGGCAAGTGAAATTACAGAAGACGACGTTAAACGCTATGAAGGCGATATACAAAAGTCTACAGACGCCGCCATCGCTTTAATAGACAAAACAATAGCGGACAAAGAAGCCGAAATCATGAAAATATAGTTTTGGTTTTATAGATAGTTTTATAACAGAAGCCCCAGTTACACTGGGGGCTTCTGTTGTTGCAAGTTTAAATTACGTCTTTTACTTCCCAATCTTCTTCCTCAACTAAATCTGCGGGGGGTCCTGCTCATCTCCCGTCGTATCCATTGCGCTCTGCATTTTTTCGAACTCTTTAATAAGATATTTTAAATGCCCTGCGTCAGCAGGTGACAGATCGACCGCTTTTTTATAATCCGCTATAGCAGCGCTGTAAATGGACATTTTAGAGTAAACTTCCCCTCTTCTTATATAAGCGTCTTTAAAATCGGGTTTAAGTAAAATTACCTTTGAAAACAACCCCAGCGCCATACCCATGTGGGCGTATTTAGCCGCCATAAGCGGGCCTGAAAGCAAAACACCGCCGCTGCCTTGCGTATTATAATTAATACCGTCGGCCAGCATAGCACTGTGTACGCCTGAAACATAATACCAAAAGTAGTCGTCCGGCGCGGCGTTTGTCTTACGCTCCATTACATCTTTAAACTCTTTTGTATCAGCAATTTCAACAATAGTCTCTTTGTACATATCAACATCCGCCTTTAAGGCGTCAATCTGCTGGCCTTGTTTATACATTTGATAAAAACACAAGGCAAACCCCGCCGCTACCGCTACAAATATAAATATCCTGATAACTTTTCTCATTATTTTTTATCCTTTTGCTGGGCTTTCAGTCCTTCTAAAAAAGACTGTTTAATAGTGTCGCTTACAGTGCGCCAAAAGTCTTCCGTTTCGGTTTCCTTTTGTTTAATAAGCGCCCTTGTTTCAACCAGCTTTTCCTCGCATAAGGCACACTGCGGGTTTAACCTTAACGCTTCTTTCAAATCATATTCCGCCATGCCGGTAAAAGTAGCGGCTTCTTCGGTTTCCGAGGGCATTATCCCCCTTACGTCAAAGGTGGTTTTGGCAAACTCCATATAAGCCACGCCTCTATAATAGTGCCAGCGGTAATTGCCGGGGTACTCTTTAACTTTTTCGTCTAACATACGTAAAAGGCGCGTTGCGGGGCGGCCTTTTAAAAGTTCCGTTACCAAGACTTCATGCTCTGCCAAGTCACGCTGCTGCTGCGTAGAGGACTGTGCCGTCCTGTCGTTTGCCGCGCGCATATTGTTAATCAAGTTTTCTTGCGCGTTTAAACGTAAATAGAAGTATAACGCCGCCGCGCATATAGCGCACAGCGGGATTATTAATAAAATACATTTTAAAATTTTTTTGGACATAAATTTATTCTACAAAATAAGCTAAAATTAAATATGGCAAAAAATAATCTACCCGCGCACGTAGCGTTTATTATGGACGGCAACGGCCGCTGGGCTAAGGCCAAAGGTTTAAACAGAAACCAAGGGCACGAGGCCGGCGCAAAGGCTGTTAACACCGTTATAGATTACGCTTCACAAAAGGGTATTAAATATATTACGCTTTACGCTTTCTCCACAGAAAACTGGTCCCGCCCCAAGCTGGAAATTAAAGGCCTTATGGACCTGCTTATGAAAACGCTGGAAGATTACGAGACAAACTCCGCCAAAAACAATGCCAAGCTTATAGTAAGCGGGCGCCGCAGCGGGCTGCCGTCAAATGTGGTTAAAAAGATTGATGATGTTATAGCCAAGACAGCTAAAAATACAGGATTGGTTGTAAATATAGCGCTTAACTACGGCGCCAGGCAGGAGATTACCGACGCTGTTAACAAACTTATCGCTCAAGGCAAAAAAGCAGTAACAGAGGCCGACATTACCGCAGCACTCTACAACCCCATACCGGACCCTGACCTTATTATAAGAACATCGGGCGAATATAGATTATCTAACTTTTTACTTTGGCAGGGCGCGTACAGCGAACTATATTTTACCGACGCGCTGTGGCCTGATTTTGATGAAAAAGAATTTGATAAAGCCTTAGAATCCTACGCCGACAGAGACCGCCGCTACGGCGGGATATAGGAAAAATCCCTCGCCCTATTAGGGGAGAGGGAAGCGAGCGAAGTGAGCAGGGTGAGGGTGAGGTACACAAATATAATGCAGTAAAGCTTAAATTGAAATTCTCATTTTATAACAACAAAAATACCCTCACCTGCTTTTTTGCATGCTGCTACGCAGCAAACAACGCAAAAAAACTTCCTCCACATCTTGATATATGCATGCTACGCTATCCCCTAAAAGGGAGAAGAAATAAAAAAACACTCTAGCTTGCTTCTACAATAAAACTTTTACTATTCCGTTATCTCAGGGTAACCTAAATCTACAGTAAATATTTTTACAATATCTTCAAATTTAGCAACGCTGTTTACCGCGCTGGCGCAGAACGGGCCGCCGTAACGCATATTAAACTTCATCATAGTCGCTATTTTGGGCGAGACCTTGACAAGGTATTCCTCAGGGTTTTTGACGCCGAGCACAAGCATTTTTTGCCCATGTATATCAATACGTCTTACATGCGTAACATCAGCCCTGTTAATAATTGTTGTATGGAATGGCCCCGGGAAAATGATTTCTTCGTCATTAATAATAAGCGTAAACTTTGGCCCATATGCAAGCTGATATATAAACATACCTATACCGGCAAAACCTAAAAGAATTCCGGCAATAGCGAAAAGCTTAATAACAATCGTGCTTTTTTCAGGCTCAATATAAAAGATACCAAAGTAAGCCCCGGCGATAAAAATTATCGCGGCAATAATAAAAAAGAAATTTTTAACTTTACTTACCCTTATTTTAATATCAGTCATTATTTCTTCTTAAGCCTGCTCATATGACCTGTTGTATCGGGCACCGCTCTGTCGTATTCCGTGCCAAACAGCGGGGAAGATATTATAAAGTCCGCGCTGGCCCTGTTAGACGCCGTGGGTATATTCCATAGTACCGCAAGGCGCAGGAGTGCCTTTATATCAGGGTCATGCGGCTGCTGCGAAAGCGGGTCCCAAAAGAATATCAGCAGGTCTATTTCCCCCTGCGAAATTTTAGCGCCTATCTGCTGGTCTCCGCCGTAAGGGCCGCTTTGCAAAAGACGCACCTTCATGTCCAGCGCTTCTTCTATCAGCCCGCCGGTGGTGCCCGTGGCTATAAGGCTGTGCTTGGAAAGGGAATCTTTATTAAACATAACCCATTCCAACAAATCTTTTTTCCTGTTATCATGCGCCACAAGGGCGATTGTTTTTCTTGCGGGTAATTTGGCTCTTATTGTCATAAATTTTCCTATAATATAGTCATGAGAAAATATTTTCTTACTTTTATTATACTTAGTTTTAGCGGTATTTGTTTTTGTGAAGTAAAAGTACCGCTGGACAGTCCCCATTTGCAAAATACCTCATACTCCTTTTACGCCAAATATATTAACGGGGAAGAAATTATAAGCATCAACCCCCGCCTGCGCCTTACCCCCGCCAGCACAATAAAACTATTTACCACAGCCACCGCCGTTGCCGCGCTGGACGCCGACAAAACCTTTGAAACTAAAATTTATTATGACGGCGTAATAAACTTTTGGGACACGCTTAACGGTAATATTTATATACAAGGCGGCGGGGACCCCGCGCTTGGCTCTGACAGAATAAAAGACAACGCAGACATGCGCACAGTGCTTGACCGCTGGACGGCGGAAATAAAAGCCCTTGGCGTCAAAAAAATAAACGGCAATATTTATGCCGACACCTCACTATTTGGCGGTCTCAGCCTGCCCCCCAAAACCCCGTGGGAAGATATGGGCAACTATTACGGCGCTACGGCCGACGCGCTTAGCATAAACGACAACTCTTTCACCATCTACCTTAAACCGCAGCCAATTGAGGGCGCTATTGTGGAGATAGACACAATTACCCCGGCTGTTGACGGCCTGCAGGTCAGCAGTATGATTACGGCTTCCGCACCGTCAGAACCTGCCAGCGTATACGCCTTTGGCGCGCCAAACCAGTTTAATGTTATGCTTTACGGTACCATACCCGCCGGCAAAGCCGACTACCTGGCAGCCTCTCTGCCTAACCCGCCGTTGTTTGCCGCGCAAGAATTAAAAAAGGCTTTAAAAGCGGCAGGGGTAAAAGTAACGGGGAACACCAAGCTTATTACCTTACCCGTCAGCTATGAGGGCAAAAACCTGCTTTTGACGCAAACCTCCCCCACCGTTGGCCAAATTATAAATATTATTAATAAAAAAAGCTTTAACCTCTATTCAGAAGTTATGCTCAAGCAACTTGGCGCAATTTTGGGCAAAGAAGGTTCCACCAAAGAAGGTATAGAAGTAATAAAAGTATTTCTTGAAGCCAATCAGATAAGCGCGGAAGACTTTTTGATTTACGACGGCAGCGGCCTGGCGCGGGATAATTTTACCAATACATACACAGTGGTATCACTGCTGGAGGCCATGCACAGCCATGAGGATTTTGAAGTATTTTATAATTCACTTATTATCCCCGGCCTAGATGAGGATGAAAAACGCTTTACCCGTGTATTTGCCGGTACCGCGGCCGATAAAAACCTGCACCTTAAAACAGGTTACATGTCATCAGTACGGGCGTACAGCGGCTATATTAATGATAAAAACGGGCGTATGATAGCGTTCTCATTTATAGTTAACAACTACACGTCCAAAACAGCAGAGATTAACAATATTTTTAACAAACTTATAATAGCCCTAGCCAACTTACAAGAAACGAAAACAACAAAACCGGCAATAAAAAATGCCGCTAAAAATTAGCGGCATTAAGTTATTTATTAAAACAAAAAATTAATAATCAAACATCAATATATACTCGCCGTCCGCCTCACTTACGTAATGGGCGCCAAGGTCTTCGCAGAAGAAAGACGCCTTCTCCGTCAAAGCATGGCACATGCGCGGGGCGGAACCGTCTAAAGGAATAGTAAAATAATACTGCGCTATATCCTTATCACAACGCTCACGCCAAACAACAAGGTTCATAAGATTATCATAAGAATACGAAAACCGCCCGGAGTGAAAGCATCCGCCGTGGTTACAATTACCACCTTCTCTATACGAGGAATCCTCTTTCATTTTAAGAGTAAGGTTTTTAAACTGCGGCGTATAGGCGCCGTAATTTTCCATCCTTATACGCTGCTGTTCAAGCACTTCCTCTATATTAGCGTTAGCCTCACGCACCGCAAGACGTTCCGCGATATGCACTGTTATTGGATAACCTATCCACACAACAAGCACCGCAATAGCAATGATACAAACCCATTTTTTTAGATCCGCGTTTCTTTTCTTTTTGGCCATTATAAGGCCGGCTACTTCAGTCGCCATTTCATTATTCATATTAATTAGTTAATCATTTTTTTTAGTATCTTTACAAGCAAAATATAATCAGCCAGGGCTATTTCCTGCGCTCTGGCGGCCGGGTTTACGGCGGCGGCGTTAAGCGCGGCGGTAAAAATATCTTTATCCACGTCCATTCCTTCCGTCAGAGAATTAATAATATTTTTTCTTTTATACGCAAAAGCCGCGCGGGTAACATTATCAAAAAGCGGTAGCAGGTTTTCTTCTATTTTTAAGTTTTTACTAAAAGCAAGCACTTCGCTTTCCACTTTTGGCGGCGGGTTAAAGCTGCCGGGGCTTACCCTGGTTACGCTTGTAATATCCGCGCGGACCTGGCTTTGCAGGCTTATTGGGCCGTAAAATTCACTATTTTGCGCCGCCGTAATACGCCTGGCCTGCTCACGCTGGAACATGTATACGGCCGCTTTAAAATATTTATAGCAAAGCGTTTTACGCAAAATTTCCGCCGCCCATATATAAGGCAGGTTGCTTATAAAAACAGTATCTTCCGCGGGCAAGTCTTCTGTAGGAAACTTTAAAAAGTCTTCATTAATTATTTTTACCCCCGCTTCGGCGGGCAAAGCGGAAGAAAGAAAATTAACCATCTCTGAGTCAATTTCCACAAGGGTAAAATTTTTAAAACCATGTTTGATAAGCGCAAACGTAAGAGCGCCTTTGCCGGGGCCTATTTCCACCACTCTGGCACCTTCAGAAACGGCAACTGCGGCGGTGACTATTTTATTTATAATCCCCTCATTAACCAGAAAATTTTGGCCGTATTGCTGCCTCATTTTTTCCCCTTTTCTATATATTCTAAGTTGGCGGCGGCTATTTTGTTCTTGGGGTTAAGTGTCAGCACTTGTTTATAAATCTCAGCGGCGCCGTCCTCGTCACCTATAACTATAAGCGCGGTGCCTTTGCCAAGCAAGGCTATTTCGTCTTCAGGGGCAAGCGTAAGCGCGTTATTAAAGGCAGCCTTAGCCTCCGCGCCTTTACCCACGGTAAGAGCGCCAAGGCCAAATAAAATGTAGTCCATCGCCTGCGCCTGTTTGCCGGCGGCCTCAGCGTCTTCTATACGGTCCTCAATATCCTCCATAACGTCCACTATCAGCATTACCCAAGAGCGGCCCATTTTCCACACACCCATATCATTGCCCACCGTCCTGGGGTTGTAGGCGGTGGCCTGGTCAGACTGTGTCATTTTTGGCTGGCTGTCTATAATATCGGTTTTTATATTAAGGTTAACTTCTTTACCATCAGGGGCGGTGTCTAACACTTTTTGCAAAGCGGCGGTAAGGGTTTGTATTTGTACGGCACGCTCGTCCTCTTCAGAGGCGCTTAAAATAAATGTGCGTGACATGGCGGGTAAAGACTGCAGTTCTTTTTCGGCCGCGCGCATGCGCATTTCACGCTCAAGCGCGGTCATTTCTTTGGTATTGGACATTAAATTTTTTGATTGGTAAGAAACTTCAGTCTCTATTCTTACCTCGGTCCCAGCAGGCAGGCGTGAGAGAGAGTTTTTAAGCGTTTCTAACTGCGGCGCAAGCTTGGCCTGCGACTGGGCGGGCTTTTTAACACCGCTGTAGGCCAAATTAAGCGCAAGCCCTTTACCTTCTGAACTTGTTATGGCAAACGCTTTTACCAGCACTTCACGCGCCTCTTTAGTTTTGCCTGTAACCGCCAGCAGGTTGGCGTAACGCAGGCGGGCAACAAAGTCGCCGGGTTTGGTGCGTACGGCTTTTTTGTACCAGGTAAGGGCGTCTTTATCCTCGCTGCGTTTTTCATATAACGCGCCAAGTGAGAGCATTGCGTCCTCGTAATAAGGGTAAAGTTTTATTGCTTTTTTAAAAGCTTCCTCGGCCGAAAGGTCACGCCCCATAACATCGCTTATAAGCCCCTGCTGGTAAAAAAGCAGCGGGTCTCTGGGGGATAGTGCGGTACCCATGCGTATATTATCAAGCGCTTTTTCATACTCTTTAAAAGCCATGTAAACGGAACTTAAATTTAATTTAATGTCAGAACGTTTGGGGTTAAGTTCGTCGGCTTTTTCAAAAAGCTCGGCCGCTTTGGTGGTGTCGCCCTTCCAGCCGTAGGCTATGCCAAGCAGCTGGTAAGCATCGGCGTTTTTTTTGTCCATTTTTATGGCGGTGTTGTACTCGTTAATAGCGGCGTCTATTTTACCGCTCCAGTACAGCCCCATGCCAAGGTAAAGGTAAACGTTTGGGTCTTTTGGGTTTTTTATGACTGCTTTGGCAAAGGAGTTTACGGCCTCGTCATATTTATACATGGCCATGTATTGAAAGCCGCTGCGCACGTCGCTGTAAGACTGGCGTTCCATTACGCTGTCCCACACGCTTTTGGAGTAGTCTGGGTTAACGCTTTGCTTGTATTTGCCAAGCAGTCCGGCCGCGCCTAACGGCGCGGCAAGCATGCTTATTAAAATTAAAGTAATAACCCTTTTTAAAGCCATATCAAATTTTATATTTTTTAACGGGGTATGTGTATATTTATAAGGTATTTTTATAAGGCTAAAACGTATTAAGATATTATTTCACCCTTTCGTAAAGGGAGAAAGAACGGCATATTAACTAGGGAATTTAACATAAATATTATTCGCCGCATAATACTCCTATTCACCCTCTCCTGCTTTTATTTGTGCATACGCCCAAATAAAAACTTCCTCTCCCGTCAAACAAAGGAGAGGAGTAATTAATAATGCTTTTATTAGGATAAAATTATTCGGTTTTTAAAAGCCCCTCATTAATAAGCTTCTTTTTCATATCATCAATTTTAGAATCTTTTACTTTATCAGGACAGCCGATAATTGTACCTTTAACTGTCATAAATTCCCAACAATCGCTTAATGGTATATTCTGCGCCACGCTGCAATTGCCGGTGCCGGATTTTTCCCTAAGGCCGCAAGCCTGCGCAAGAGCTTTTTGAGCGTCATTATAGGACTCGCACAAGGTTTCAACCACATTTTTAGATGCGTTCCATGCACTTGACCCCCGGCATCCCCAAAAGCCGCACTGCGGGTGTATGTTATCATTATAAAGCTGCTGCACCGCTGTATTGATAGAATCTAACAAAGTTTTTATCTGCGGCTCATACGCCTGGCGGGCCTGCCTGCAAATATTAATTCTGTCTTCTTGCGACATAAAGTCGTCTTTGTCAGACGCTATGGCGCCCTGGTCCAGCGTAATATTACTGTCGCCTTTGCTTAAAATTACGTCGTCTGGCAGTTCGCTGCCGTCAAAGGCGGCGCGGGCAAGCAGTTTTTTACTCTCGTACACTTTGGCCCTGTTGGCGGCGCGGCTAAGCACCCAGGCGTTGCCCGTTTGGTTAATAGGTTCATTACCGTTAAACCTGATATCGCCTATACGCACCCAACCGCGGCGGTAGTTGCCCTTGGGGTCAACAAAAGCGTCTACTTTGCCGCCCTTGGCTTTACCCAGGCCCCAGTCTTCAATATCTTTAGAGGCAACGTCCGGCCCGTCTTTATTTACAAAAAATTTTTTATTACCCATGGGTTTAACAAAGCCGCTTTCCGAAGGGTCGCCCATGTCATACTGAGACAGCAAAAGTTCAGTGTCATAAATTGTGTTTTGCAGTGAGTTATAGGCGTTAGGGTCAAGGTTATAGTCAGAAGGTAAAAACCCTGCGTCCGGCATGGGGCTAATAATACTGTTTACGCCTGAAAATTTGGAACCCTCTCTAAGCATTTGCTGACGCATTAAACGCGCGTTAAGCAGACGGTCACCCGTCATATCCTCATAAGACACAGGCTGTACAGAAGTAAGCATAGAGTTTAAATTACTATTCGCGCCGTAGCCGCTGCCGCCGTATACGCCCGCGTTACGCACAAAAAAACCGGTAGCGTCTTTAGACACTATGCCCGCGCTCTCGGCAAGCAGCCTAAATAATGAGGCCGGCCCCCTGTTAACCACGTCCTCCATACCTAACGCAATTAATAAGTGGGTAACACCCGGTATTTTATTAACAGGCACGGTGGAACCAAAGAGCAAAAACAAAAGCAGCAACAAAAGATAAGGCCATTTTTTACCTTTCTTTTTTTGCCCGCCTATTTTAACATTGTTCACTCTTTTAATAATTTGCGCCATAATTTAACCTGTACTGTATGAATATCATATATATTATAAATATAAAAGGAACATTTGCAAGGTATATTTAATATTTTTTATCCTCTCCCTTTTAGGGGATAGCGTAGCATGCATATATCCAGTATGTGGAGGAAGCGAGTATATATGAGCAGGTGAGGGTGATGTGCACAAATATATGCCGTTATAAAACAAAATACTTTTGAGAAGCAGAAGCATCACCCTCACCTATTTTTTTGCAGCTGCTACGCAGCAAACAACGCAAAAAAACTTCCTCTCCCCTAAGAGGGAGAGGATAATTTCAATTTGACAGGTATAACCAAAATGTGCTATTAAATAAATAGGAGCGGCCGTCAATAACACCAGTTATTGCGCGGCCGCTGCTTTTTTGTGCCCCGCTAACTTACCATAAAAAATGAACCTAATTGAAAAAATCACAAAATCATTCAGAAGTAAAAGCGGTGAGGAAAAGTCTTTTGTCTCACCTACGGTAGTGGAACTTACGGGCGGCGCGGGCCGCTTGCCCTCCCCCTCCGGCCACAACTACGCGCCATACGTGGAAGCGTACGCCGACAAGCCCTGGGTATACGCCTGTGTTAACGTAATATCAGAAACAGTTTCCGCCACAGACTTTCAGCTTAAAAACGCTGCGGGCGATATTATTACAAAACACCCTGTGCTTGACCTGCTGTACAAACCGAATACGTTTATGACGGGCAGACAGTTAAGGCAGTGGATATCGGCCAGCCTGGAACTGACGGGCAACGCCTATATTTTAAAAGACGCTCCCGCCGCCAACGGCGCACCCAGGGAGCTATTCCCCCTGCTTAGCCACTTGGTGGAAATTGTGCCCGGCAACACCAGCGCCGAGCCTGTGCAGGGCTACAAATACCGCGCGGGCGGCAAAACGGCGTATTACAGAGCGAAAGACGTTATACATATAAAATATTTTAACCCCTTCGACTTTTTTTACGGCCTTTCGCCTTTAGCGGCCGCCAGAAGCGCGGCGGACTCTTACGAAGCGGCGGAAACGTACAACCGCGCTTTCTTTGACAACTCCGCCACACTCTCAGGCATACTCTCTACCGAGGGCAGACTGGACGACGCTGCCCGCGCCCGTATTATAAAAGGGTGGACGGACAAATATTCATCCGCCGCCAAGGCGCATAAAGTAGCCTTGCTAGAAGGCGGCCTTAAGTGGCAGAACATTGGCATGAGCCAGAGAGATATGGACTTTATAAGCGGCCTTAAGGTTAGCAGAGAAACCATACTTTCTATCTTCCACGTTCCCCCCGCGCTTGTAGGTATATTTGACCACGCGCCGCAGTATAATACGCGTGAACAGCAGCGCATTTTCTACCAAACCTGCGTACTGCCAAAGTTTACGCATATCCTTGAAACTTTAACGGAGTTTTTAGTACCGGACTTTGACAGAAAGCGTGAGCTGTATTTAACGCCTGACATTTCCGGCGTCTCCGTACTGAAAGACGACGAGGCCACCCGCGCCCAAGTTGCCAAGCTTTACCTAGACATGGGTTTTGAACGTGACGAAGTTGTTACCGCGCTTGGCCTGCCCTTTGGTGTTGGCATCGCTAAAAAATCTAAAAGGAGAATTTATGAAAACCGTTAAAGGAAATAAAAATAACCCCGCCGTAAAACTGCTGGCTATAGAAGATGTTAAGATAACCGAGACAGAACAGGGCTTAGTATACCTGCAAGGTTACGCCAATACCAAAAACGCGGCCGACCGTTACGGCGATATCCCCACCATATACCACAAAAAAAGAGATTACGTGTACGAGCTTAAAAACTTTGCCAAAAACCCTGTTTTGTTAATAGACCATGTTAACAGGATAGATCATTTGGCGGGCTCGGTAGTAAATATAAGGGAGGATGAAAAGGGCTTGTATTTTAAAGCTTTATTTTCCACCTCCAACCACCCCGTGGTAGCGCACGCGCGCCATATTTATAAAGAGGGGCACGCCAAAGCTGTAAGCATTGCGGGCAAGTTTCATTACGAAGACCCGGCTAACCCCAGCCACTTAACATTGGCTGAGATTTTTGAAATCAGCCTTGTAGCTGTACCCGCCGACCCTGACAGCCTGGTGGAAGCTGTGGAAAAATCTATAAAAGAAATGCAGGACGCCGGCGACATTAAAAAAATAAGCGAAGCCGCGCTGCAAGCGGAAATAGACTCCTGGATAACCGCGCTTAAAAAATAATTCGCATAAACAAAACAATCCCCGTCATATGACGGGGATTATTTTATTTAATAAGCGTTACAATATCAGTTTTCCTTTTAGGCACGGGCATTTCCGCGGTGTCCTGCGGGTAGCCAACCGCTATTGAGTAGAAGGGTAAATAACCCTTAGGCACGCCGAGTTTTTGTAAATAAAACTCCCTTTCTTCCGTACCCATTAAAAAGCCCATACCAGCTATAAAGCAGGTGCCCGCGCCTATAGAGTGCGCGGCAAGCATCATATTCTCCGCCGCAAGCGCGCAGTCCACATAAGCAAAAGAAGAGGTTTCTTCCCCGCATATAAGTATGACTGACGGCGCGTTAAAAAAAGTGTGAAACCCCGGGGCAGAAGCGTGCGTATATTTTTTTGCCTGCATAACCTTGGCTATGTCTTTACCCATTTCGTCTATAATAGTTTTGTTTTGCACCACTGTAAAATGCCATGGCTGCAAGTTCATTGCGCTGGGCGCCAGGCGGCCGGCCTCAAGTATAATTTTTAAATCTTCTTCTTTTAACTGCTCGGCCTTATACTTACGTATGCTGCGTCTTGTAAGAATATTTTTCATTACCTCATTCATATTACCCCCGTTACGCCTGTTTAATCTTGTTTAAGAGTTATGGTGCATGTGCCGTTGTCTATATATTTTTGTATGGAAACAGTATCGGCAATCTTTGGCTCAGTGCTGAACTGTATGGACAGCGGGTCCAGCGCGGACGCTTTGCGGTAAACATCGGCAACCGCCGGCAGCTCACGCTGGGCAAAGCGGCATGTCATAAGGCCGCTTTCAGGCATTTGCTCTCTGTAAAGGCACCTTTTATTTTTATCTAAGCCTGAAATGTTACGCAGCATGCTTTCACCCGTCATAGGGTGTTTAAAGTTACATTTAAACGGGGTGCAGTTTGTCATATACGCCGGGAAGTTTGCGCATGGGTCAGCCGCTTTGGGCTGCGGGTCGGCAAGTAAATCCGCCTGGGCGGCTTGCGCCTGGGCTTCTTTTTCTTGCGGTGTAATGGGGTTATTAACCCTTGTCTTTTTTACTTCGGGCGCTTTCTCGTTTACCTTAGAAACACGGGTTGCCTTAACCTCTGGCGCTATCTCATTTACTTTAACAACTTCTGTCTTTTTAGTTTCGGATACCTCATATGTATCGCTGGATTTGTTTACTCTTGTTTTTTTAGGTTCATTTGCCTGCGCGGACAAAACTGCGCTTATAGTTAAAACTGTTAAAAATATAATTGTTTTTTTCATATTAATACCCTCTGAAAGAATAATAGTATTTTTTACCTTAAAAATCTACATAAAATTATAACTTTATTGTAATTGGCCAATATTTTTTGTATTCTATAAACATGGTTAATTTAAATACAGTTACAACATCCAATAAGAAAAACTCCGAGAAACTTCCTCAGGGGATCTTGTAATTTTGTATAAAACAAATTTTAAAGTCCCCTGGTAAAAACTAAGGGGGCTTTTTTTATGCAGTATATATAAGGAGTAATATATGTTCCACCATGAAGACGGTATTTTAAAAGTAGAAGAAACGTCCGTAGAGACCATAGCCAAAGCGGTAGGCACGCCTTTTTACGCGTATTCAAGCGCGGTGCTTAAAAAGAATTTTAAAGATTTTGACACAGCCTTAAGCAAATTTAAAAACACAATATGCTACTCCATCAAAGCAAACAATAATTTGGCCATAGTTAAAACCATTGCCGAAATGGGCGGCGGCGCCGACGTAGTAAGCGCCGGCGAAATGTATGTGGCTATTAAAGCCGGCATACCCGCAAATAAAATAGTATTTTCTGGCCTGGGCAAAACAAGGGCGGAACTTAAAGAAGCTATTAAAAACCAAATTTTACAAATCAACGCCGAAAGTGAGGCTGAGGTAGATACCATTAATGAAATAGCCTTAGCACTTGGCATTAAGGCCAACCTCGCCCTGCGCGTCAACCCTGACGTGGACGCCAAAACACACGTAAAAATTACCACAGGCAAAAGAGAAAATAAATTTGGTGTGGATTGGGAAGAAGCTAAAGACCTTTACATAAAGGCCGCCAAACTGCCGGGCGTAAATGTAGTGGGTATAGCCATGCACATAGGCTCGCAGCTTTTAGACCTGGACCCTTTCCGCCTTGCTTTTACAAAAATGGCTGTTATGCTTGAGGAACTGGAAGCGGAAGGCATTACCCTGCAAAACCTGGACCTTGGCGGCGGCCTTGGCATTAACTATAACGTAGAGCTTGCCCCCACCAAAGCAGACTACGCCCAGGTTATAGAGGAAACACTTGGTAAATTTAATAAACATATTATTATAGAACCGGGCCGCGCCATGATAGGCGAGGCGGGTATTTTGGTAACCGAAGTTATTTACACCAAACAGTCGGGCGACAAACACTATATAATAGTAGACGCCGGCATGAACGACCTTATGAGACCCGCCATGTATGACGCCTGGCACACTATTGTGCCCGTGCATAAACGCGGCGCGGCGCCTATAACGGCCGATATTGTGGGCCCTATATGCGAGTCCAGCGACGTTTTTGCCAAAGACCGCATTATCGAGCCTGTTAAACAAGACGAACTGCTTGCCATGATGTCTGCGGGCGCGTATGGTTCGTCCATGTCATCTATTTATAACTTCAGGCCGCTGGTGCCCGAGATACTTGTAAACGGCAAAGAGTTTGCAGTAGTTAGAAAAAGAACATCTTACGAACAAATGCTGGACGGCCAGGAAATACCCAAATGGCTTTAATTTAACATAAAGGACAAACTATGAGCGCGAAACGGAAAAAAGGAAAATTGGACTGGTACTTTAAAACAAGCCTGTTAACACGTATTATGACAGCACTTGTCTTGGGCGCGGTTACAGGTATATTTTTTGCCCATGTAAATATTTTCGGCATGGAACTGTGGCAGGTAGTGGCGCCGCTGGGCACAATATTTATAAGACTGCTTAGAATGGTTGTTGTTCCCATTGTTCTGTTCTCACTCATAGTCGGCACCGCCAGCATAGAGCCAAGCAGGCTTGGCCGTATAGGCACCAAAATTATGATGTTCTACATTGGCAGTACGGTGGTAGCGGGCGCAATGGGCCTGTTGTTTGCCAACTTCTTTAATATATCAGGCAGCATCAGCCTTAAAGCCGGCACGGATACAGGTGTAATAACAGCCGTAGAAGCAAAACCGCTTTCCACAATGCTGATGGAAATTATACCCACCAATATTTTTGATTCACTTAACAATATTAACATGCTGCAAATAATATTTTTTGCCATGGCGTTTGGCTTAGCTTTAGCGTTTTTAAAAGACAGCAAAAAAGAAAACCTTAAAGAAATGGGCAACCTTGTGTTTAAGTTTTTCAGCGGTGCGGCTGAAACAATGTACATACTTGTACGCTGGATTATGCAGTACGCCCCTATAGGCGTGTTCGCGCTTATCACAGGCGTTTTTGCCGAGAACGGTATATCAGCGCTTAAACCGCTTTTTAAATACATAGGCGTATTATATTTAGCGTTTATCACACACTTTATTTTACGGCGGCGCGTTAGCGGCTGTAAGAATAAAACTTACCAAGTTTGTCAGCCTGGCAAAAACAGCCATTATTACAGCTTTTGCCAGCCGCAGCAGCAACGGCACATTACCCGTAAGCCTTGAAACGGCCGAACACCAAATGGGCATTAACCGCAGCGTGGCCTCATTCACACTGCCGCTGGGCGCTACAATTAACATGAACGGCGTAACCATACAACAATGTATGAGCGTGCTTTTTATAGCGGGCGCGGCGGGCATGTCGCTGGGGCTTAGCCAGCAGTTATTTTTACTTTTAGTAACGGTACTTGCGTCTATAGGCGCGGCCGGCGTGCCAAGCGGGTGTATGATAATGCTGCTGGTGGTGCTGGAATCTATGGGTATGCCCGCAACAGAAGGCACCGTGGTAGCGGCTGCGTACGCCATGCTGTTAAGCGTAGATCCTATACTTGATATGGGCCAAACGGCGTTAAACGTATCTGGCGATTTAGTTGGCACAACAATAGTAGCCAAAACAGAACCCGGCGAAATGGATTTATCTAAATGGAAATAATAAACAATATAATAACAGCTATAAACGATAACTTTTTAGGTTATATTCTAATGTTTTCGCTTGTGGGCGCGGGTATATACTTTACGCTTATTACACGCGGCGTACAATTTACAAATATACGTGAAATGATGCGCCTGCTTGTAGCTAGTGAGGAAGAAGCTACCAAGCACCACATTTCCCCCTTTCAGGCGTTCGCCATAAGCACGGCGGCGCGCGTTGGCACTGGTAATATAGCGGGCGTGGCAATAGCCATTACCACGGCCGGCCCAGGCGCCATATTTTGGATGTGGGCTATAGCTGTTGTAAGCTCGGCCTCGGCGTTTGTAGAAAGTACTTTGGCGCAGATTTACAAGGTAAAAGACGGCAAACATTTTCGCGGCGGCCCCGCGTATTATATGCAGTACGGGCTGGGTAAAAGATGGCTGGGCGTAGCGTTTGCTGTTATAATATCTCTTACTTTCGGCTTTGTATTTAACTCTGTGCAGTCAAACACAATATCGCAGGCGTTTTGCTCTTCCTTTTCTGTAAGCACATGGGTAAGCGGAATAATTGTGTGTATTATTACGGCTATAATTATATTTGGCGGGCTTAAAAGAATAGCGCATTTTACACAAGTGATAGTGCCGTTTTTCGCTATTACCTATATACTGCTTACGCTGGTTGTGGTTATCATAAATATTGATAAACTGCCCGCTGTAATAGCGGATATTTTTACACAGGCGTTCAGCCTGCGCAATATAGCCGGCGGTACGCTTGGCGCCACTATAATGATGGGCGCGCGCAGAGGTTTATTTTCTAACGAAGCCGGCATGGGCTCCGCCCCAAATGCGGCAGCCACGGCCAAGGTTTCGCACCCGGTTAAACAAGGCTATGTGCAAGCCTTAAGCGTGTTTGTTGACACTCTTATAATTTGTTCCTGTACAGCTTTTATTGTGCTGCTCTCAGACTACCAGAGTTCAGACGCCGTGGGTATTGCTTTAACGCAGTTTTCGCTCACACAGTCTATAGGCGCGGCGGGCGGATACTTTATAACTTTTTGTTTATTTTTATTTGCTTTTACTTCTATAATAGGCAACTATTATTACGGGCAAAGCAATATACAGTTTATTACGCAAAATAAAAACGTTATGCTGGCGTTTCGTGTTTTAGTTATAGGCATGGTAATGTTTGGCGCGTTGACAGAAGTTGCCGTAGTGTGGAACCTGGCCGACTTATTTATGGCTGTAATGGCTATAATGAACATAGTCAGCATAATACTGCTGGGCAAGTTTGCCGTGGCAGCGCTGCAAGACTATTTAGCGCAAAAAAAGAACGGCATTAAAGAGCCGGTTTTTAACCCCGCCAATATAAAAGGCCTTACCAACACACAAGTGTGGAAAAAATAATATTTACTTATAAAAAAACCCCCACTCTTTTGAGCGGGGGTTTTTATATTTTTACTATCTGTATTCACAGAAAGCAGTTGAAGCTTTGTAGTACGGTTTTTTATCACAGGTATACGTAAAAGCACCTACGTTTACATATGAACTGAAATCAACCTCAAAAAACACTTTACACTGCGCTCTTGTGGCTCCCGCGGCATACGTAGCGTCTTCACAAGGGTCTGTTTGAAAATGATTTCTTATCTGCGCGGGGGTAGGCATAGGGCCGCCCGTCCACACAACCCATGAGTCATCGCCGCAAGCGCCGTATGCTTTGGGGTTAGATTTTATCTGGTCTCTTCTTTCATAAGACATAACGTTCCCTTCGCTGCCGCCGTTGTCAAACGGCCACTCGGGCCCGCTGGCGCTGTAAACCCAGTCTAAGTCTGAATGTGAGTCCACATACACGTCTATGTGATAGCCGGGAGTGCTGAAAGATGAACCGTTAGCCGGGAACCAAGCCCCGCTGCTAAAGTAATCAGGTTCGTTAATAGTGTAATCATTATAACCGTCCTGGTCCTCACACTGGGGCAGCAATTCACCCAAACCGCAGTCTTTAACCGTTATAGAATGGTCATACTTACACATAAGTAGTTCTTCTCCGCCAACGTTTGACCCTGCCGGCGGTGTATATTCATCGCAGCAGCTTACCATTCTTAATTTTATTGTGTCAGGTAACTGTAAGGTTGTCGGGCACATTATGTTGTGCATTCTGGCGCAAAGCTGTCTTTCGTACTCTGTAGGGCGCGATGCACAGCCCTGCCAGTATTCACACGGCAATACTGCCTGTATACCGCCGCCGCCCGGGCCTATTTCAAGTTCTACACCCGGAGGGAACTGCGTATAGCCGCCCGCTCTAAGTTGAGGTGTGGTAGACCCTGTGCCAGAGCTGGTGGACGCAGCCGCTGACCTTTTGCCCGGAGTATAGGGCAATGCTATACCCTGGAAGCCGTTAAACGGTATCCAGTTCCATTCCCCGGTCTCCGCCGTTAAATCTACTGTGCCGCCGGGTACTGACATTACGTCTATACATCTTTTCGGTTCAAGAGTTTCGCAGGTGTATAACACTTCCTCGTTATCATCGCAAAGGTTTGCTTCTATTAAAGCTTCGCAGTATCTGAAGGTTTCGTCTATAACATCAACGTCGTCCGTTACAAAAATATCAGACGGTACGGGATAACCTAAAAACTGGCAGGCCGCCACTACTTCTATTTCGTATTGGCTTATTTCTTCAGTTGCGCCGTATGGAACAGCGTAAGCGTGTTCAGAACAGGTGTTTTCCACGTCTATAACTAAGAACTTGCCTTTCTTCTTTTTACCGTCCAGCCCTTTAAAGGTAATTTCTTTCCAGGATAAAGTTTCAGCGGACGGAACAGCCGCTTTAGCGTATGGAAATACCTTGCCGCCAAAATCTATGGTGTCAACTATATGCGCCTGCGCGGCTTCAATATTATTTGCTTCTAAATCAGCGTTAAGCCTTATTTTAGACGCTTTTAATTTACCGCCGGATGTGCTTGCCGCCGGGCCAACTCTAAGAGTTCTGGCCTTAAGCTGCGTAACATTATCAGCAGTTAAAGAACCGCCAACTTCCAACGTGGTAACATTAAGGTTTTGTGTGGCCAGCGCGCCGCCGCCGCTCTCTGTGCCTATGTTAGTTTCCCCCACAGTTACTGTCGAATACGACGCGTACGGCGTGGGGTAATAGGTTGTCATCTTCATCGGCTCTGCCGCTTGCACCACATATGCAACGGCTAAAGCTACAAAGAAAAAGACAACTTTTCTTTTTGTGTTCATTGGGTGTCTCCCTTTGATTAAATTAAGACCTATAATTATTATTATAATAATATTCATACTTTTGTAAAGGGGTATTTAAAGGTTATGCGGGACGCCACTATACGTAAAATGCAATTTTTAGTAGAATTATAATATGTTACTTCCCAGAATTATTACAGCCGTTATAGGCATACCTTTAATTATCGCCGCCATACATATGGGCGGTCTTGTTTACATGGCTTTTGTTGGCTGTGTTATCGCCCTTTGTCTTTATGAGTACGGGCTTATCATGAAAGCGGGGCGTAAGCCGGTGCACCTGTTTTCACTGGTATTTTTTGGCATTATAATGGCCGCTGTGGCTATTGTGGGCAGGGGCGTAGTGCCGGTTGCTCTGCCTGATAACCTGTACCCTTTTACAATCAGCGTGGTAATACTGGGAATAATGTTTGTTGAGGTTATTACGCCCAACCGCTCGCTTGAAAGAGTGGCTTTCACATTTTTTGGCGTATTTTTTGTGCCGTGGACGCTGGCGCATTTAATTAACATACGCGACATACCAACCTACGGTGAATATCTTACCCTTTTTATGCTTATAACAGTATGGATTTGCGATTCTATGGCATATTTTGTAGGCCGCGCTATTGGCAAACATAAAATGAACAAAGAAGTCAGCCCAAAAAAATCTTGGGAAGGCGCAGTGGGCGGCACATTGTTTGCCGTGTTGGCGGCCATAGGGTTAAGAGCTTTATTTTTACCTACTCTTATGACCGTATGGCAGGCCGCGGTTTTAGGGCTTATTATAGCCATAGTGGGCCAGGTGTCTGACCTTTCGGAAAGTATTATTAAACGCAGCACGGGCGTAAAAGATTCTTCTAACTTACTTCCCGGCCACGGCGGTTTTTTAGACAGGTTTGACTCTTACCTTCTTCTTGCCCCTGTATTTTATTACACGGTATTATTTTTTATATGAAAAATATAGTTGTTTTAGGCTCAACCGGTTCTATAGGCGTAAGCGCGCTGGACGTTATCAGCCGCCTGGGGCCTGAGTACAGCGTACTTGCAATTACAGCCAACGCAAACGCCAAACTGCTTACAGAGCAAATGCTTAAATTTAAGCCCCGTTTTGTTGTGGCTATGAATGAGGACTCATACCAGCAGGTTAAAGAACATGTCCCCCCGGGCACCAAACTTTTGCCGCCGGACGCGGACTCTTTAATATTTTTATCATCACTGCCAAGCGCTGATTTAATTATAAATGGCCTTGTGGGCGCGGCGGGCTTTATGCCGCTGGTAACAGCTATTAAAAACGGCAAAACCATAGCGCTGGCCAACAAAGAACCTATTGTTATGGCCGGCCAAAGCATTATGGAAGAATGCCACCGCTGGAACGCCACAATTTTGCCGGTAGACTCTGAACCAAGCGCCATTTTCCAGGCTTTGCAAGGTACCCCGGCAGGCAGGAAAGAGGAAGACATTTCAAAAGTTTTATTAACAGCTTCCGGCGGGCCGTTCTTTAAAAGAAAAGGCGCTTTAAGCCGTGTTACGCCTGCTGATGCGCTGGCGCACCCGCGCTGGGTAATGGGCAAAAAAATTACTATAGACTCCGCCACTTTAATGAACAAAGGCTTTGAGGCTATTGAAATAATGCATCTTTTCAATTTGCCGCTTGAAAAAATACAGATTGTTATTCACCCGCAGTCAATCATACACTCGGCGGTAGAGTTTAACGACGGCAGTATAATTGCGCAAATGTCGCTGCCCGACATGCGTTTGCCCATACAGTACGCTATTACGTACCCCAAACGCCTGCCAAGCCCCGTGCCAAAAATGAGTGTGGCTGATATGGCCAAACTTGAATTTGCCGAGCCTGACTTTAAGCGTTTCCCCTGCCTTGAAATGGCTATGTGGTGCGCGCAAAAAGGCGGCGGTTTACCGGCGGCGTTAAGCGCGGCGGACGAAATAGCGGTAGACGCCTTTTTAAAAGAAAAGATTTTATTTACGGACATACCCAAACTTATTTACAGCGTGCTTAAAGTATGCAAAACGCCCACAGGCAAAATAAGCCTGATGGAAGCGCTGGAAATAGACGGCTGGGCGCGCGAAAAAGCAAAGGAATTATTAGACAACAAGTTATACAAAAAAACTATTGTTTAAATAAGTTCTCCTCTCCCTCTTAGGGGAGAGGAAGCGAGCAATGCGAGCAGGTGAGGGTGATATATGGGCGAATCAGAATTTATTTCAAACATCATAAAGTATAACCGCCGCAATATGACCCCTGCTGAAAGAAAACTGTGGAACATGTTAAAAGCTGCCCAAACAGGTCATAAATTCAGAAGACAGCATTTAATAAAGAAGTATAATTACATAGCTGATTTTATTTGTATAGAAAAACGTCTTATTTTAGAAATAGACGGTGGGCAGCATTGCGAAAATATAAAAGACAAACAAAGAGATTTGAATTTAAAACTGGAAAACTATAAGGTTTTAAGATTTTGGAATAATGAGGTTTTAAAAAATCCAGAAGCAGTTTATGAAGTAATATTAAATCAGTTAAGGTAGTTATATTCTTATCAGTCTTTACCTCTCCCTCTTAGGGGAGAGGGCAGGGAGAGGGTGATATACACAAATATTTTGTTGTAAGCTAATTCACCTTATAACAGCAAAAAATACCCTCACCTGCTTTGCCGCAAGCTGCTACGCAGCAAACAAAGCGGCAAAACTTCCTCTCCCCTAAAAGGGCGAGGAAATAATAACAAGTCAATTTTTTCTCTTATAAAAGCAGGGAGAGAAAAAAGTTTTTTAAATTAATAGTCTAAGGAGTCATTATCAATATGTTTTCATCAATATCAAGCGGGGTAATTACGCTTATAGCCGTACTTGTAGCGCTCAGCCCCATAGTGCTTATACACGAGTTTGGCCACTACATTGTCTGCCGTATGGTAGGCATAAGAGTGTATGAATTTTCTTTCGGCTTCGGCCGCCTGTTATGGTCAAAAAAAGTAGGGCATACACAGTATTCACTGCGCGCGATACCCTTTGGCGGCTACGTCAACCCGGCGGGCGAAATGTTTGTGGATAAAGACAAAGAAACGCCTAAAGATTATGAGTTTGCCTCTAAAGCCTGGTGGAAAAAACTTTTAATGGTGCTAAGCGGCGCTATTATGAACTATGTGCTGGCGTTTATTGTGTTTACGCTTTTGGTTATAATTATGGGCACGCCGGAAACTGATATCAACAAAATCCCCCCCGTGGTAGGCGCAGTAGTACAGGGCCACCCCGCCGCAATACACGGCATGAAAGAGGGCGACAAAATTTTAACAATTAACGCTACCGCAGTAACAACATGGGCTCAAATGACAGACGCTATTACGGCTAACAAAACCGACATGAAATTAACCTATCAGCGCGGTGAGGAAATTACCGCCGTAACAATCCCATTAAAAGATTTTGACGGTAAAGCTGTGCTGGGTATACAAATGATGCAGGTATACAAAAAAGCCACCCCTTTAGGCGCAATCAGAGACGGCGCTTACCAGTGTTATTACTGGACGCATATGTCGCTTTCGTCCATATACAAAAGCTTCGCCGCTAAAAAAGCGCCGGATTTGGCCGGCCCGGTTGGCATCATAAATATTATCCACACCGCCGTGCATACTGACCTTATGTACTTTTTGTGGCTGATAGGCCTGCTCAGTTTAGCGGTAGGCATGTTTAACCTTTTTCCTATACCGATACTTGACGGCGGTTACGCCTTGGTATTTATCTGGGAAGGCATTACAGGTAAAATACCGTCTGAAAAAGCTATAAATAAAGCTTTAAATGTTGGTTTTACACTAATTATAATTTTAGTTCTATACGCTACTTTTGGCGACGTAAAAAGAATATTTTTTAAAGCGTCGGCTGAAAAGCCGGCCGCTGTAGAAACCGTGGAAACAGGTAAATAATATGGAAGAAAACACCGAGGAAACTAAGTATTCCCCCGCTTGCGAAAAGTTTCAAGAAGATGCTCTTATTAACATAAAGGCCAACTGTTATAATAACGCTATGTCAATACTTGTTGACGGCATAGATAACGCTAATTACCACGGCCTGACTGATGAAGAAAAAGAATATCTTACCGCTTTGCACGCGCATGTTATGGAAAAGAAAAAACAGCGCGACGGCTGGGGTTTAACCGATGGGCAGGCGCTAACACCCGTAAAATCAGCCCCACCAATGTTTACGTGGAATGGGATAGGCACAAAAGTTTACGGCAATACGTTATATCTTGTGCTTATATATATTCCGGTATTGCCAATTGGCAGGTACGCGGTAGAGAAAGAGGGCTACAATTCTTATTATTTCCACGGTAAATTAAAACTTACAAAAGCGCAAAAAATATGGCTGTGGGTTGGATTAGCGGCGTTATTTATTGCACTTTTACCTATTTTAAAAGCGATGGTTACGGGTATAGGTTCGGCCATTATAAGCAAATTTTAATATGATAAAAAACACAAGAGAAGTTAAAGTAGGCAAATGGACGTTAGGCGGCAAAAACCTAGTCCGCGTGCAATCTATGTGCAACACTGACACACGTGACGCCGAGGCCACCATAGCGCAAATTTTACGCCTTGAAGCTGCCGGCTGCGAGATTAACCGTGTAGCGGTGCCCGATATAGCGGCCGCACAGGCGCTTGGGCAAATTAAAAAAGCTATTAACACGCCTCTTGTGGCGGATATTCACTTTGATTACAAACTGGCGCTGGAAGCGATAAAGCAAGGCGTTGATAAGGTGCGCATTAATCCCGGCAATATCGGCGGGATAGACAATGTTAAAGCAGTTGTAAAAGCAGCGCAGGATAACGGCGTAGCCATAAGAATAGGCGTTAACTCAGGCTCGCTCAAATACCTTAAAAGCTTTGAGGGTAAACCTAATTTGACCACCCAAGAATGGGCTAAAATTATGGTTGACGAAGCGTTGGAGCAGGTTAACACCCTTGAGCAGCTTAATTTTAAAAATGTTTTAGTATCGCTTAAAGCGGACGATATGCCCCGCACAATTGCCGCTAATGAGCTTTTTGCATCACAATCTGACGTGCCGCTGCATATTGGCCTGACGGAAGCGGGCAGCTTTTTGGCGGGTACTGTTAAAAGCAGCATCGCCCTTGGCACGCTGCTTAGCAAGGGCATTGGCGCTACAATACGCGTTTCTCTGACGGAAGACCCTGCCATGCAGGTACGCACCGCCTATGAAATTTTAAAGGCTGTAGGACTGCGTGAATTTGGGCCGGAAATTATTTCCTGCCCCACCTGCGGCCGCTGCCAGGTTAATATTGGCGCAACAGTAAAAGAACTTGAACAAATAATATATTCTGACGCTGACCTGCTTAAAAAGGCAACAGGCCTTAAAATAGCCGTAATGGGCTGCGTGGTAAACGGCCCCGGCGAGGCGCGCGACGCTGATTTTGGCATAGCCGGCGGCATTGGCGAGGGCCTGTGGTTTGAGCAAGGCGCGGCGGCGGGCAAAATACCGCAAGCCAAATGGATAGAAACCATAATAAACAAAATAAAAGAAAGGAAATAATTTTATATCCTCTCCCTCTTAGGGGAGAGGAAGCGAGCGCAGCGAGCAGGTGAGGGTGAGATATGGGCGCACCAGAATTTATTTTAAACATAAAAAAATATAACCGCGCATATATGACTCCGGCAGAAACAAAACTTTGGAATTTATTAAAAGGCAACAAAACAGGTCTAAAATTTAGAAGACAGCATTTTATAAAAAAGTACAATTATATAGTTGATTTTATTTGCATAGATAAACGTTTGATTGTTGAAGTTGATGGCGGTCAACACTGTGAAAGTGAAAAAGACAAACAACGGGATTTGAATTTACAATCAGAGAATTATAAAATCTTAAGATTTTGGAATAATGATGTATTAAAAAATCCAGAAGCAGTTTATGAGAAAATATTAAAAGAAGTAGAATAATACCCTCACCTGCTTTGCCGCAACCGCGATGCGGTAAACGACGCGGCAAAACTTCCTCTCCCCTAAAAGGGCGAGGAAATAACAAAATTTTTTAAATAATAAAAAGGAACCAATGAATATGAAACTCTCTAACTACTACTTACCCACTTTAAAAGAAGCGCCTAAAGACGCTGATACGCTATCGGCCAAGCTTATGATACGCGCCGGGCTTATACGCAAAACCGCCAGCGGTATTTTTGAATGGCTGCCGCTGGGCCTGCGCGTGCTTAAAAAAGTAGAACAGATTGTACGTGAGGAAATGGACGCCGCCAACTCTAACGAGGTCTGGCTTCCCCTCATACAACCCAAAGAACTTTGGGAAGAAAGCGGCCGCTGGACATTCTACGGTAAAGAACTGCTGAGAATAAAAGACAGAAAAGGCGCCGAGTTCTGCTTTGCCCCCACCGCCGAGGAAGTTATTACAGACATGGTACGCAGAGACGTAAGCTCTTACAAGCAATTGCCCGTATCGCTCTACCAGTTTGCCAGCAAATTTAGGGACGAAATACGCCCCCGTTTTGGCGTTATGAGAGCAAGAGAGTTTTACATGAAAGACGGCTACTCTTTCCACGCCACGGAAGATTCTATTAACGAATACTACCTGAGAATCTACGAGGCCTACAGCAAAATTTTTACACGCTGCGGTTTTAACTTTAAAGCAGTTGAGGCTGACACAGGCACGATAGGCGGCAACTTCTCGCACGAGTTTATGGTACTTGCCGACACCGGCGAAAACGAAATTGCCGACTGCCCCAAATGCGGTTACGCCGCCAATACCGAAAAGGCCGAAATAGCAGTGCCTAAGTATGACGCCCCCAAAGCGGAAGATTTAAAAGCTATGGAAAACGTGTCAACACCTAACGCAACAACTATTGAAGACGTGGCAAAAATGCTTGGCCAAACCGCCGATAAATTTATAAAGCTGCTTGTATTTATGGCCGACGGCAAACCGCTTGTCGCGTTAGTCCGCGGCGATCATGAACTTAACGAGCACAAATTAAAAGCGCTCCTTAAAATAACAGAACTTGAAAAAGCTAACGAGGAAACTTACACCAAAGTCACAGGCTCTTTTGTAGGCTACGCAGGTCCCATGGGGCTTAAAGAAAAGAACAAAGATATTAAACTAGTCGCGGACCACCACGTTCAAGGCATTATCAACGGCATTGCGGGCGGCAATGAGAAAGACACGCACACAATTAACGTTAACCCCGGCCGTGATTTTACACCTGATATGTACGCCGACCTTAAAGTAGCTGTAGCCGGCGACCATTGCGGCAAATGCGGCACGCAGTTTAACTTTACACGCGGCATTGAAGTGGGCCACACATTTAAACTGGGTACCAAATATTCCACAGCCATGCAAGCCACTTTCTTAGACGAAAACCAGCAGGCAAAACCGTTTATTATGGGCTGCTACGGCATAGGCATCAGCCGTGTGGTGGCAGCAGCCATTGAGCAAAGCCACGACAATAATGGCATTATCTGGCCCGCGCCCATCGCGCCGTTTGACTTCTATTTAGTTTCTATTGACGCTGACATTAATGAGGCCGTTAAAACCAAAACCGACGAAGTTTACGCAAAGCTTACGGAACTTGGCTTCAGCGTTTTATTAGACGACCGTAACGACCGCCCGGGCGTTAAATTTAAAGACGCTGACCTTATAGGCCTGCCGCACCGCCTGGTAATAAGCAGCCGCACAATAGAAGCCAACCAGTGCGAATACAAAGCCCGCACATCTAAAGAGGCCGTGCGTTGGAACCTGGCTGAGTTAGACGCAAAACTAAAAGAACTTAAAAAGTAATAGAGAAAAAAGTATTTGTAGGGGCGGAGCTAGTCTCCGCCCTTTATCTATTAATTAAAAAAGTGCCGCTCCCTCAGCGAGGTACGGGCGTGAGGGTCTCAAGCAAAAAATTGTAATATACGCCTGCCCTAAGCAAGTTTTAAAGACAACAGTACTAATTTAAAAGGTAGTTTTACTTCTGAGATTGCAATAAATTAAGTTTTTTTGATATAATATATTATCACGTCACCGTAGCTCAGCTGGTCAGAGCGGGCGTTTCATAAGCGCCAGGTCGGTGGTTCGAGCCCACCCGGTGACACCAGATTTGATATGCAAAAAGCCGCCTTTTTAAAGGCGGCTTTTTGTGATATAATTAGTTATCATTTTATATGGAGGAAGTTATGAGGAAAATATTTTTAGCAATATTTACACTTACTATTTTTTCTTACTTTAATCTATATGCAGGATCATATGAAAATTATATCTCTGCCCTAAAAGACCCTGCAACCAGCAAATACTATAATCTTTCTTCTGATGAAGCTATGAACAAAATCTGTGAAATCAGAAAAAAAATTATAAACACATTAGAAAAACAATATTTAAAAGAATTTAAAAAAGATAAAAATATAACTAAAGAAAATATTGAGGCCAAACAGATTCTTACTACTTTTGCAGAAGAATCTTCTTCTAATGCTATTGATGGTCTTTCTAAAAACGTACTTAAACCTTTAACCATTTCTGACAATTTTATTGAATCTTTTGAAAAAATAATAGCAGCGGATTCTTCTTCAGCACTTTCTGGTTCCTTAAAAAGTATTCTCAAAAGCGTATGGAAGACCATTCCAAAAACAGACTCTGCCCGTATATATGATTTAAACTCTGTGTGGATATACGAACAAATTATAAATGATTACAAAGAGCCTAAAAATAAAATTCAAACATTGCAGATATTAGCAGCTCTTGAAGTTTTTCTTGAAAAAACAAAAAAAATCGATACAACAGACCAATATAAAAGAACAGCCGAAATATCCAAAATACAAAAGGACCTTAACGATACGGCAAAGCAGTACCGCCGTTAAGCTGCCTAAAATGACAATATATATGTTTTAATTTCAAAGCCCCGCAAATGCGGGGCTTTTTAGATTGTTCCTGCTATTGTAATCTTATTGAGGATTTTTTGTTTTACAAAAAATAAAAAACACAGTAGTAAAATGTGTGAAAAAAATGTAATAATATGGGTAATATTATTTTACCCTAACGGGGACCTTAAAATCCCCCCTCACAGGAGAGTTATGAAAAAGTTTATTTTGCTGCTGTCTATGTTTGCCTTAACAGCGTCCGCGCATGCGTTTATTATGGAGCCGTCCGTAAAAGGCGCCGCTTTAGGTTCGGCCTATATAGCGGGGTTTGAGGATGATATTTTTGCCGCCTCATACAACCCGGCGTCACAGGTTTCCAGCCAGGGCCAAGTTGGCGGCGCATGGCACAAACGCGAACACGCGGAGCAAATTTACTCTCTCGGTTTAGGCTATAACTTTAACTACGGTATAGCGGTGCAAGGTTTTGGCAACTACCTTTACGACTCTGACGCGGACGCCAAAAACGGCGAGGCCAAAATAGGCGCCAGCATATCACTTTTAAAAGCGGGTATAAACGTGCCGGTAACCTTCGGCGTAAACTTAAAGCAAGGCTGGTACAATGTAGGCGACGATAAAGAAAACGCCCTTGTAGGCGACGTGGGTATGATTATCCGCCCCGTGGGCAACCTTACCATAGGCGCCGTTTACTCCAACATCGGCGGTAAAAAGAATTTATATACGGACGACACTTACGGCGCGGGCGTATCTTACGTAATCAACATGGACCGTAAAAACGCCTTCGACCTGCGCTTTGACATAGGCAAAGAGGACGACCACACCAGATGGGGCGCGGGTATAGAATACGCGCTTAGAAATATTTTCGCTTTAAGACTGGGCTACATAGACACAAACTATACAGACAACTTTACCTTTGGCGCGGGCGTAAACCTGGGCCAATGGGGCCGTATAGACGGCGCCTACCTGCCCTATGACCATGGCAACAAAACATACAAACTTGCCTTTGTTATCCCCTTTGGCGTAAGCGGCAAGCAGGTTACCTACGGTGGTGATTTTGAACAGGAAGAGTACAAACCGGCAAGACCCGTTGTGCAGGAAGTTAAACAACAGCCCGCGGACACGGTAACCTACAACCAGCCCGCTACAATAACGGACTCTGACAATGCCTACCGCCCTTATTCCTCAGGCCCGGTTGATACCACTTACACAACCCAGCCAACATATAACACAACATATGTCCCCACAGCAGCCACCGGGACCACGGTAAACACATCAGGCAATGTTACAAACTCTAAATACCCGTACCAGCGCCCGCAACGCTGGATGAAATAATTTGCTACTATAAAGAGGGATTAAACTATGACAATGGTAAAAAATTTCTTAAATAATTACTTTTTAATGCCTTATAAAACACGCAATGTTTTTTGGGCTACGCTTGATGTGCTTTTCAAGCTGGTTATGACCGGCCTGTGGCTGGTGGTAATGCGTATAATAGGCTCTTTTGTATACTACGCTTTCGCCGTAGAGCCCAGCCCTAAGGCAAAAGCCTGGTGGCTGTGTTACTGTCTGGTGCTGTTTATAGGCACATCGCTGCTATCTTACACCGGCGTTTTTGTAAGAAAAGATTACTAAAATTTAAATCCGGGTTTTTCTTTAGCCCGGATTTTTTTATAAATTATGAATAAAAAAATATGCGCTTGGGCCACCACGCCGGAATATATAAAATACCACGACAGCGAGTGGGGCAAGCCGCTGCATGACGACAGAGAACTGTTTGAAATGCTTATACTTGAGGGCATGCAGGCGGGGCTTAGCTGGATTACTATTTTAAATAAGCGCGAGCACATGCGTAAAGTGTTTGATAACTTTGACGCCGTAAAAATATCCAAATATACCCCGGCTAAAATAGAAAAGCTGCTGCTTGACCCCGGCATTATAAGAAACCGCCTTAAACTTAACTCAATGATAACCAACGCCAAGGCCTACCTTAAAATACAAAAAGAGTACGGCACCTTTGACAAGTTTATTTGGCAGTTTACCGGCGGCAAGCAGATTGTAAACCACTTTACAGACATGCGTGAAATTCCCGCCAAAACCGCTGTTTCAGATACAATGAGCAAAACCTTGCTGGCTAACGGGTTTAAATTTGTAGGTTCCACCATATGCTACGCCTTCATGCAGGCTACAGGCATGGTTAACGACCACATGACCTGGTGCCCGCAGCATAAAAAATCTAAAAAACGTTGATTTTACCCACTTAAAAAGCCTGCCAAATTACTTTGGCAGGCTTTTATTTTGTGTTAATTAAAATATTTTATATAAAATAAAGTCATCCTGAATTTTTGCGCCAACGCAAAAATGTAAGGATCTACTTTATAAAAAATAACTATAGTTTCAAAGCGGTAGATGTCTACGTCGGCGCGTTGACGCGCCTCCTCAACATGACCTTATTTTATAACAGTACTAATTTAATGCGCTCGTACCTCGCTCATTAAATCCCTCCACTGCTTTGCAGGTACTCCCTTTACGAAAGGGAGAAATTATATGAATTTTATATTTTTACCGCTTTGGCGGCGGCGCGGGCGTCTGTGCCAAGCTGTTTGATAAGGGCGGGTAAACCGTTAAACTTTTTCTCCCCTCTTATTTTAGAAACAAAATTTATAGTTAGCGTTTTACCATAAATATCACGGTTAAAGTTAAGTATATTAACCTCCACCAACGGCACATTGGAGTGTATGGGGTTTACTGTAGGGCGGTAACCTATATTTGCCATTGCTTTAAACTTTTCTTTGCCAATCACGGCCTCTACGGCAAATACGCCAAGCGGCAGTATTTTATATATGCCGATATCCAGGTTTGCCGTGGGGTAGCCCAGCTGGCGGCCAAGCTGCTTGCCCTTTACCACAATGCCGCTAACGCTGTATGGGCGGCCGAGGTATTTATTAGCGGTTTTCACATCCCCCTCCGCCAAAGTCTTGCGTATGAGAGAAGAGGATATTTTGTGCCCGTCGGTTTTTGCGGTTTTAAAAAAGTCTTCCACTTCCAGCACTATACCCGCCTTAGCGCAGGCTTTGCGTAAAAAATCTATATGCCCCTTTCTGTCTTTACCAAAAGCAAAGTCACGCCCCACAAGCAGGCCGCCCATATTATAAGTTTTAAGCAAAATATCAAAGTAGTTTTCACGGCTGATGTTTTTACAGGCTTTAAAATTAAGCGCGTCCGCATAGTCAGGCTTAGCCTGTTTGATTAAAGCTAATTTTTCGTCAGGCAGAGTAAGTACGGTAAGCTCCGGCACGGGTGACATAAGCGTTTTGGGCGGCAGCGGAAAGTACAAAACCATGGAGTTCATTTTATGCTTTTTAGCCAAAGTTTTTAGGCGGGCAAACAGCATGCCGTGCCCTTTATGTACCCCGTCAAATGTGCCTATTGTTATAAAATTTTTTTTCATAAGCCTGTATTAAAATTTTACAGTATTTTTATGTGTTTAAACAGCTCTTCCTGCGGGGCGGTACGCAAATATTCCACGGTTATAGCGTCCCCCACATTATAGTCGCCAACAGTTGTCCTTCTAAGTTCAGATAAATGCGCCACTGTATCAAGAGCACGGCCAAGCATGTAAGCCAGTGAGCGTACATAGGTACCGCTGGATACGTTTACGCTAAAATTTATTTTATCCCCGTCCACGGCAATATCTTCCCATTTATATACGGTTATAACTGCCTTTTTCTCGTCCAGCTCCATTTTACCCTCGCGCATGTGGCGGTGCATGGGCTTGCCAAATACTTTTTTTGCGCTGTAAAAGGGCACTATGTGCTCAAATGTACCTGTGAGTTTAAGCGCCTCAGCCTGTGCCTGTTCAAGAGTAACGGGCGGAGGTATAGTTTCCGACAATGTCGCCCCGTGCGCGTCCCAAGTCTCGGTCTCTATGCCTAGGTGGGCCTGCGCTTTATATGATTTGGGGAATTTGAAAAAATCGCTTTGAAGTTTGGTTGCCTGACGTCCTACAAGGAGCACCAACAGCCCCGTGGCCATAGGGTCCAGCGTGCCCGCGTGGCCTATTTTACGAAGCCCAAGCGCGCGGCGCGCCACGGCGATAACGTCGTGCGACGTCCAATCTGCCGGTTTATCTATAAGTAAAATACCGTTGGGACAAGGATTATCTGCAGTTAAGGTTGTTTCAGTCGACATTTTCTATAACCGCTTTAGCGGCGGCGATAAGTTTATCCGTAAGATCAGCAAGGTTTGCGCCTTCCGCCTTAAAACCGGCGGCTCTGGCATGCCCGCCGCCGCCAAACTGCGCGGCAAGGGCGCTTACATCCACATTACCTTTAGAACGAAGATTGACGGAAACACGGGTCTTTTCTTCTTTAATTAAAAGAGATACTTCCACCCCGGGTATCATGGTAGGCTGGCTGACTATGCCTTGTGTAAAAGACGGCTCCGCGCCAAACATAGTAAAATCTTCCTGCGTCAGCACTATTACGGCCAGACGTTTGTCAGACAAAAGCTCCATCTTCTCAAGCGCGCGGCCAAGAAGCTTGGTTTCCACGTAAGAACGTGTAAAATATAAAATCTGGTTAATTGTTTTAACATCAGCCCCGGCGGCAAGCAGGCAAGAACCCACGCGCAAAGCCTCTGAGCTGGTGTTGGAGTGTAAAAACCTGGCGGTATCTGTAACTAAACCTGTATAAAGGCAGGTGGCTTCGTCTGGGTTAACGTAAACCTGCATGATTTCAAACATTTGCCATATAATTTCAGCGGTGGAGGAGGCTGTAGGGTCTATATAATTATAGTCGCCGTAAGTATCACTGGTTAAGTGGTGGTCAATATTAATAATTGTTTTGGCGGCAGCCAATACATCGTCCAGTTCCCCGCCGCGCGCAGTGTCGGAACATTCAAGTAAAATTACTGTGTCTATTTTGCTTATATCTTTAGGTTTTTGGCCAATATGCACGGTGGAAAGCATAGGCAGAAATTCAAGGTCTTTACCGGGGGCATTGTCCGCGTAAGAGTAAACGTGTTTACCCAGGCGGCGCAGTACTGAACTTACCGCAAGCGTGGAACCAAGCGAGTCCCCGTCTGGGTTTTGGTGCCCCGCCACAAAAAAGCTGACGCCGTTTTTAATGGCAGAAATAATTTCCGGTAAAGTATTCTGCATTTTACTTGTCATTATTTTTCTCTTTTTCTATTACTGAAAATATAGATTCAACCTTAGAGGCCTTTTCCGGCGTAGAATCATAATGAAATGAAAACGACGGAATACGCTTAAGATGCAGGCGGTGGCGCAGCATGGCGCCTATTTCACTGCGTAAAATGGAAAGTGTGTTTGCGGCGTGCTCACGCTCCGCCTCGCTGCCAAATACCGAGTAGTTTACGCGGGCGGTTCTCAAATCTTTGGAAACTTTGACACCTGTAACGGTAATAAACCCCTTAAAACTGCCGGTGCTTATCATTTTGCTTATTATAGCGCTGATTTCTTCTAAAAAAAGTGCCTCTAGGCGTTTAATTCTATCTATCATATTCCTATTATATCAAATATGGAAATATGTGTCTGACGCGGATTTTATTATTTAGTAACATATATATGTTATGCATTCTAAATACAGAGCGGATATTGACGGCCTGCGCGCCATAGCGGTTTTAGCGGTAATAGTTTTTCATCTTAATCCATCCTGGCTGCACGGCGGGTTTATAGGGGTGGATATATTTTTTGTCATATCAGGCTATCTTATTACCAGAATAATCTTTGCTGACGTTACAGCAAACTCTTTCAGCTTTAAAACATTCTACCAGAGAAGAATTAACCGTATACTGCCAGTATTCTTTTTTACCGGGTTTATAACTATGTTAGCCGCGTGGTTTATAATGTTGCCGGAAGACTTTGACTTTACTTTAAAATCATTTAAAACCACAGTTTACTTCTGGCAAAATATGTTTTTTGCCGCCAATACAGGTGGCTACTTTGACGCCGCGGCCGAAACACTGCCCATGCTGCACACCTGGTCACTGGCGGTGGAAGAGCAGTTTTATATATTCCTGCCGCCCTTAATACTGGCGCTGCATAAAATGGGGTTTTCGGTTAAAAAAGTTATTATAACCTTAGCCGTTATAGCGGCCGTGTCTTTTACACTGGCGCAACTCTCACCCAAAAGTATGTTTTTGGCTAAATATAACTATTATTCTCTTTTTACCGGCAGGGCCGGAGAGCTGATGATAGGCAGTATAGCTGGCATAATATCTTTGTATAAAAGAAAAACTTTTTCATTTTTAACTAACAATATTATACTGTCTGCCGCCATGCTTGGGATAGCGCTTTCTTATATTTTTATTTCCAAGAAAACACTTTTCCCCTCTTTTATTACTTTACTGCCGGCGCTATCGGCGGGAGTAATAGTTTACTTTGGCAGTACAGATAATTATATTTCGCGCTTCCTCTCACTAAAGCCGCTTGTTTTTACAGGTAAGATGTCCTATTCACTCTACCTATGGCATTGGCCGCTTATAGTGTTGGCTAAAGAGTATTTTTTAATAACCAAAATATCAACTTTACAGGCGGTTGCATTTACGGCGGTAATGTTCGCACTCTCCGCTTTTTCATATTTTTTTATAGAAACGCCGTGCAGAAAAAAGAAAAGAAGTTTTTTATCCTCCTTTCTCCTTTTTTATTTGCTGCCCGCATTACTGCTGACAGGCGTTTACTATACGCATAAAAAGACGGATTTTTTAAATAAAATAAGAGCCTCAGGCATACAGGAAAAACAAAAAATACTTGACCTGCAGGCAGGCTTTCTTTTACCGGACAGCGCCGCCAAACAATGTTTTGGCAATATAAAAGGCGACTGTGTATTTGGCGACGTATCTAAAAAGCCTGAAATACTGCTGATGGGCGACTCGCACGCCGCGCATTATATACCATATCTTGATATTGCCGGGCAAAAGTACGGGTTCTCCTTTAGAGCAGTAACGTCCAGCCAATGTACTTTTATACCTAAGCAGTATGAAACTATAACAATAACCAACCCCAGTTTGGTTACCTGTCAGAAAAACATAGCGGCCCATATTGGAGAAATAGAAGATTACGGCATAATAATTATGGCTTCGCAATGGACAGGCACTATGAACGGCCAGATTGTAAGCAGGCCCGCGTTTTTAAATATGCTTGAAGAACGCATAAAAGAATTAAAATCTAAAAATAAAAAAGTAATATTACTAGCCCAGGCGCCGCAGGTATGGCCAGAACACCTAAATTCCTGCAAAAAAAGATTTTTACGCGGCCTGCCCTGCGCCACAGAGCAAATACTCTCCCATTTTGAACAAAAAGCTAATGAGCAAATGCTTCAAATAACGCAAAAGACCGGCGCTGTATTCCTGGACCCTATCGGCGCTTTAAATGAAAGCAGCCGCAAAAAATGGCCGTTATATAAAGGGGTTATAGTTAATTCAGACTTTCACCATATAAACGAATACGCCACACGCCTTTGGGCGCAGGAAGCGGCGGCAAACCAAAAAGATATTTGGCAAAAAATATTACATCCGTAGTTACAACCTTTTATTACCGTCTAATACAAAGGACCTACCCGTAAAATAGGCCTTTTGGCCCTGGACGAAAACTTACAAAACAATTAAAATATAACTAAGAAGTTTAAAGGAGAATAAAATGAAAAAGATAATTTCTTTAACCGCACTAATGATGATATTGGGTACAAATTTATTTGCCGTGGATGAACTTTTTACAATTAACCAAAATGAAAAAGTTCAAATATTCCCGGGCAGGGGTACGACAATGCACTATGAGGTTTGCTTTGATAAATATGTAACGCCTGTAAAAGATAAACAAACTTATAACGTGTCGGAATTTTATTCTGCCATAACGGGCCCCGCGCTTGAAGGGCAAATTGATTTTAACATAACCTCTAACGGTAAATGTCTGAGCATAGAAACTAAAATTGCAGACAAACGCTATCTTGAACAAACAGACATTGTAGTAACTACAGAAAAAGATAATGTTAAAATGCAGCTTACAATGAAAGGCAACCAGGCGGACCCTACTTTAACAGCGCACAAAGATTATACATTAGCAAAATTGTCAGACTCATATGAAGTAACATATGAAAAAAATAAAACATACTTTCATGAATTAACAAATGAAAACCTTATACTTAAACAAAAACATGGCAGGTATGTAGTGTCTGACCATTACAGCGTAAGCATGGGCAACCAATTTGCAGGCGAGCTTGAATTTAACTTTAACATAGCCGCCCAAAACGGTAAAAAATATTTGGTTATCAATACAAAAGAACTTAATGATGACGGTATAAACTACTCCAAAACATTCTTAAGAGTTAGTGAAAATGATAAAGGCGTGTTTGTGTCTTTCATCATGGCGGGCAACCAGGCCGACGCAAGAGCTACGTCTGAAACATTTAACCCGCTTGCCAGACCCGGCGCCTCAAGACCCGGTGCAGTTGCCGTGCGCGCGGCCGACATGGCTACCGCCAGAGACCGTGTAGCAGTGTTTGCGCCGGCGGCAATCAAAGTTCCTGCGGCGTCAGCGGCACCTAAAACAAAATAGTTAAAAGATTTAATAAACACAAAAGCCCCGCCAAACGGCGGGGCTTTTGTATATCCCTTATAACAACACAAAGCATTTCTATCAAAATACTAATGTGCTATACTTTAAAAAGAGCGCAAACTTGAAGAGGTTTTATGAAAAAATTTCAATCGCGTCGTAGTATCTTAGACCGCGGCATAACACAACGAAGACGGGTAGCGAAGACGAACGGCTTCACTTTAATTGAACTGCTGGTGGTAGTGTTAATAATAGGTATTTTAGCCGCCATTGCCCTGCCCCAGTACCAGGCCGCTGTTATAAAAAGCCGCACCGCCGCCGTTATACCTAATTTAAAAGCGCTTGCGCTGGCGGAGGAAAGGTATTTCCTTACAAACGGCAGCTACACCAATAACTTTGCGGATTTGGACATTGAACTCAACTCCTCCTGCTCCGGCGAGCGCTGTATTATTAATAACAATGAATATTACCTAAACACAGGCGGCGGGTATGTTGTAGCATATCCCAACGGTACTTTTGCCACCGCCGCCAGCACTATTACAATAACACTTACCTTTGACGAAACCAAACAGTCTGACCTGCAAAAAAACGCGATAGCTTGCATAGACCGCAACAAAGCAATTTTTACAAAAGTATGTAAATCACTTGGCGGCAAAACGCAAGTCACCTTTAACGGCACCGGCAAAATGTGGCTGCTGCAATAATAGGTTTAATATAAATTCAAATAAAAACCCCCGCTCTAAAACGCGGGGGTTTTTACAATTGCTGGGTAAAATTAACTTTTTATTACTTTGGTGCCGGTCCTTTCGTTTTCAATTAAATACTGATTATAACCGGACGGGTTAATAGAGGCCCCCTCTCCGCTGTCCACAGCTTTTTTAAGAGCGTTGCTTGTGTTATCTGTGTATATGATTGTTACGTAGTACTTCCAAAATGTAGCGGGTCTGCCTTTGCTTACTCTGGGCGGATTAATGCCGCTTTTTTTCTTCTCAGGATAAATATTTTTGGTGTATTTTTTCTTTTTAACCGAAATGTTCTTTACAACACGGCCATTATGTTTAAATTGCCACATATCGCTGCTTTTAAACATTTCTGTGTTATTATTAAAAAATGTGGTTACACTGTCTGATGTAGTGTAAAGAAATGTGTGAAATTCTTCAGGTTCAATCAAGGTATATCTTATATCTTCAACTGCTTCATCCAGCCCTTTAGCGGCTACGCTAAGCTTGTTTTTTAAGCTGCTTTTCCAGCCCTGGGCATTTGCGCTGCCTGCGCATACAAATAATATTAATGCGGTTAAAACAGCAGTAGTTGTCTTTACATTCATTTTCATTTTCTTCTCCGGTTTTGGGTAAATTAAAGGTAATTTTTTATATGTTAGTTTTGGTTAACAAGTATATTATACCTTATTTTTGTTAGGCTTAACTATCTTTTTTCACAAAAAAATTTGACTTTCTCAGAGGTGACAAAACTTAGCGCTGCCTAACTATATATATAATTTACAAATATTTTAAAAACCGCACATGGGCCAAAAGACCTATTTTTAGCGTAGGTCCTATGTACCTTTTTTAATTATTTTTTGTTATCATCCTTATGTATAGAACATATAACAGGAGGAGCATAATGAACAAAAAAATAATACTGACTGTTTTAGCAGCAATGTTGCTAAACCCATTGTTCGCCTTAACTACAAATGAACTTGATGATGTTTTTAAAGAGCGTCTTGCCATAGCGCAAAAACAAGAGACTACCCAACAAAATTCCCCCACAGAGCATAAATTCTCAAAAGTATTGCCAGGCGGAAAAATAAAAGAAGTCCTTGCCTCGCAACAACTTGCCAAAGCAAAAAACAATATAAAGGCAAATGGAGAAAGCGTGCTTCTTTTTACTATGCCTGAAGTAAAATTTGAACATGCTATAAGACCTTGGGGTGGTTATGATAATATTAAAACAAATATTACATATTACAAATATCAGGTGCATGCAAATAAAGATTTTAATAAATATGCATGGGATAGTTTTATGCAAACCATGGCTAATTTTTATAAAAATGAAATTTCTTCAGAACCTTCAGAACTTACAAAAGAAATTCTTTTAGAACCTTATGACAAAACTAAACATATTGCTTATGCTATAAATAAATATCATCAAACTGCCGGAAATGAAAAGTATCTTTACGCATTTAAGATTTTACTTAGTTTTCAGGAGGATCTTATAAAAGCGCAGAAAACAGAAGCACAGACAAAACGCAACCGGGATAAATATCCCGGGATATATGAAGCGATATCAAAACTTCTGAGAGAAACGTCATCAGATTACTATATACATATTTATGACAGCGCTGATGTAGACATATTATATACAAGACATCATAAAAACGCACCAATAATAAATAATATCAATATAGAATATTCCAAACAGAGTGAAATGTTTTCCTTAACAAACCAGTACCCGTTAATTGGCGCTAATCATATCTTTCCCGCTGCAAATATTAACACAATTCCTGAAATGACATTTGTTAGCCAAACATTTCCCAAAAAGAATAGAGAATACTCAGAAAAATATATTTTTGCCGGTTTTACTTGGGTAACATTACTATCTGACGTAAAATATTTCTACGATATATCAACATCACATATATATAACTTGTACAATTATTAATACTATGGTTCTACAAAAAGCCCCGCTCTAAAGAGCGGGGCTTTTTATCTGCATATATTCTTGCGTATTATTCACAGGGGCCCCGAAGATTTGGGGATAAAAAAGCCCGGTTAAAACCGGGCTTTTTTGTTTACATTGTTATGCGGCGGGTAATGGTGTCTTTACGGAATGTCTCGACAACGTCCCCCTCTTTAACCGCTCTGTATCCTTCCAGCAGGATACCGCATTCATAACCTTTTTCTACTTCTCTCACGTCTTCCTTGAAGCGTTTAAGGCCGCCTATTTTGCCCTTAAACACAACCTCGGCGCCGCGCATTACTTTACACTCGCTGCCTCTTGTGATTGTGCCAAACTCAACCATTGACCCCGCGATAATGCCGGAGCTAAGGTTAAATACCTGGCGCACAATGGCGCGGCCTGTAACAACTTCCACCACGTCGGGCTCAAGTAAGCCTTCCATAGCGGCGCGGATGTCTTCGAGAAGTTCAAATATTATTTGGTACTGGCGTATTTCTATGCCCTCACGTTCCGCTTCCGTAGCCGCGGCGGACTCAACGTCTACGTTAAACGCTATAACAACAGCGTTGCTGGCCTTGGCAAGCAGGATGTCGCTCTCGTTAACGTTACCGGCGGCGGAGTGGATGATTTGCACTTCCACTTCATCTGAGGGTATGCGGCCCATAGAGTCTTTAATAGCCTCAATAGAGCCCTGCACGTCACCCTTAAGTACGATTTGCAGTTTTTTAATTTTGTTCTGGTCAACTTCGCTCTTAAGACTCATAAGAGATATATGTTTCTTATGCGCAAAGCTGTCTTCTTTATGGGCAAGCTTACGTTTTTCGGCTAAATACTTAGCTTCACGTTCAGACTCGGCCACATAAAACGCCTCACCCACGTGCGGCGGTTCGCCGTTGATACCAAGTATCTCTGCGGGTGTGCTGGGGCCTATGCTTTGGTGTCTTACAGTGTTTTCGTCAATAAGCGCGCGTACTTTACCCCATGTTGTGCCTACCAGGAAAGGGTCGCCCACTTTCACGGTACCTTTCTGCACAAGCACAGTGGCCACTACGCCGCGTTTATTATCCCTTTTACTTTCCAGGATAACGCCCACGCCTAAGCGGTTGGGGTTGGCCTTTAACTCAAGCATTTCCGCCTGAAGTGAAACCATTTCCAACAGTTTATCTATATTAATACGTTTTTTAGCTGAGATTTCCACGTAAATAGTGCTGCCCTGCCATTCCTCAGGTATTAAACCTCTGGACGCAAGTTCCTGTTTGACTTTTTCAGGATCGGCGCCTGGCAAGTCAATTTTGTTAACAGCCACAATTATAGGCGCGCCGGCCGCTTTAGCGTGGTCCATAGCTTCTATAGTCTGGGGCATTATGCCGTCTGTGGCGGATACTACCAATATAACGATATCGGTAGCTTGCGCGCCGCGGGCGCGCATGGCTGTGAAAGCCTCGTGGCCCGGTGTGTCTAAAAAGGTAATATAACCTTTGCTTGTTTTAACGCGGTACGCGCCGATATGCTGCGTAATCGCGCCCGCCTCGCCCTCTACAACGTTGGACTTTCTTATAGCGTCAAGCAAGCTGGTTTTACCGTGGTCCACGTGGCCCATGATGGTAACAACAGGGGCTCTTGGTTTAAGGTCTTCGGGTTTATCCCCCTCTTCGGCCTGGGTGCTTATTGCGTCTTTGGCAAATTCTTGCGCCATTTCCGCCTTAAAGCCGCACTCCGCTACCACCAGTTCTATAATTTCAGGTTCTAAACGCTGGTTAATGGTGGCGAATATGCCAAGGCCCATGAGTTTTTTAATAAAATCACCAATTTTAATTTCCATCTTTTCAGCAAGTTCTTTAACCGTAGGCGTACCCACAATCTTAATAACCTTTTCTGCCGGCTGCGTTGGCACTGCTTCAACCGGTTTAGGTGCCGGAGCGGGCTGCGGTTTGGGTTGCGGTTTATGCTGGGGTTTTTGCTGATGCTGCGGCGGACGCTGTTGCTGCGGGCGCGGATAATGCTGCTGCGCCGGGCGCGGCGTCTGCTGCGGGCGTTGTTGTTGCGGCTGCTGCGGCTGTTGTACCTGCGGGCGCGGGGCCTGGGCAGGCTGCGGCTGGGCAGCGGGCTGCTGCACAGGGCGCGGCGCGGGCGCCGGTTGTTGAACTGGTTTAGGCGCTTCTACAGGGCGTTGGGCCGGGGCAGGCTGTACCACAGGTTTAGGTTGCGGCGCGGGCTGTACCGGCGCTGGTTTAACCACAGGCGCGGCAGCTGGCTGAACCGGGGCCGGGGCAGGCTGTGCTGCAGGCTGGGGCGCTTCTACCGGTTTTTCTTCCGGTACGGGCGCGGGCCTTACTACCTGCGACGCCGGTGTAAAAAATGATTTACGCTGAGGGGCCTCCTCCTCTTCTTCCTCTACCGCTTTCTTTTTGGTAGACGGTTTTTTTACGGCAGGCTTTTTAACGGGTGTTTTGGCCGTTTTTTTAGCTGTAGGCTTTTTGTCGTCCGTTTTTTTAGCCGCCGGCTTTTTAGCCGCGGTTGTTTTTTTGGTTTTGGAGGTTTCCTTATCGTCTTCTTTATTAGTTGTTTTCTTGGTTGGTGTCATCTGTAACCTCCTGCTCTGAAACACTGCTGTTTTGAGCTTCTAAATATTTTTTGGCGCCCTCAATAATCTTAGCGGCTGACTTTTCGCCAATGCCTTGTACTGTTTCTAAATGTTCGGGTGAGAGAGCTGCAATTTTTTCTACGCTGTTAAACCCGGCTTTTACCAGGGTTTCAGCGGTTTTGGGGCCGATGCCTTCTACTGAGGCTAAAATGCTTTCAAGAGCGTCTGTAACCTGCTGGCCCTCTTCCGCTTTTTGAGACTCGCTCTTTACTTCAATTTCCCAGCCTGTAAGCTTAGAGGCCAGTTTAATATTCTGCCAGTCTTTACCAATGGCTATGGCCAGCTGGTCGTCGGGCACAATAATAAGAGCTTTCTTTTCTTCGGCGCTGATAAGCTTAACTGAAGAGGCTTTAGCCGGGGCGATAGAGTTCATAAGCATGGTAGAAACGTCTTCGCTGTAGGCAATAAGGTCAATGCGTTCGCCGCTGAGTTCGTTCATTACGGCGCGTATTCTTATGCCGCGCATACCCACGCAGGTGCCGATAGGGTCCACTTTGTTATCATAGCTGGTTACCATGATTTTGGCCCTGTACCCCGGGTCGCGCACTATGTTTTTAATTTCAACAATCCCCTCGCCTATTTCGGGTACTTCTACTTTAAAAAGGTCTTCTAAAAATTCCGGGCTGGTGCGGGAAAGTATAACGTATGGCCCGCGCTGGCCTTTGTCCATTTTAAAAGCGGCGCTTTTGTAGCGGCCCATAACCGGGTCGTCGCCAATGGTAATTAAATCCTGCTGTGAAAGCACTTTTGTGATAATGGCTTTAATGCGGGAACCGTTGGAATAGCGTTCTTTTTTAATTTGCTCGGAGTAGGGTAAAATTGCTTCTACTTTACCAAGGTCAACCACAATGTCTCTGTCAGAAAATCTGCGTACTGAACCTGTGATAACTTCGCCCTCTCTGGGTTTAAATTCTTTGTAGGTGTTTTCGCGCTCAATGCCGCGTACTTTTTGTATTAAAACCTGTTTGGCTATCTGGGCCGCTATGCGGGAAAAATCTTCTACTTCCAAAATATTGGTGATTGTGCCGCCCACTTCTGAGCGTTTATCCATTTTTTTGGCTTCTTCTAAAGAAATTTCCATCTCAGGGTTTACAACCTCTTCCACAATGTTAAGCACCTGAAACGCCCTTACCGTGCCCTCTTCCAGGTCAATTTTGGCGCTGATTTGCGCTGTTTTACCAAGGTTTTTGCGAAGCGCGGAAACTAAAGCGTCTTCAATAGTTTTAATAATGTCTTCTCTTTTAATGTTTTTTTCTCTTTCTAAGCTTTCTAAAGCTAAAAGTAAATCTTTGGGGTTGCCTTCCATATTTCTGTCCTCTCTTTTTATTTTGGCTCGCTTCGCGCAGCTTTGCGCGCGAATCATGTTTAAATTTTTAAATTAAAACTCCAGCACAGGGTCTAAGTTTGCTTTTTTAATATCTTCGTATTTGAAGGTAAATTGCGTGGTGCCGTCGTCCAACACTATTTGCTTATCATCGGCCGAAGCTATAACGCCTGTAAAGTTGGCGCGGTTTTCTATGGGCGCCTTGGTCATTACCTTAGCGCGTTCACCTATAAACTTTTTAAAATGTTCAGGGCGTTTAAGCACGCGTTTAATACCGGGGGACGAAACCTCCAGTATATAAGCGCCGTCAATAATGTTTTCCATTTCCAGCACGCTGTCAATAAGGCGGGACGCTTTTTCACAATCGTCCAAATTAATGCCGCCCTCTTTGTCCACAAAAAACTGTAAGAGTTTTTTGCTGCCCTGGTTTTGTATGATTAAGTCAACCACTTCAAAGCCTGAGGCGGACACATGTTTGGCCACTACTTCTTCTATCTTGCTAATGTCTTTCATTTTACCTTCCTTAAGAGCATAAAACCAAGGCCACAATCATGACTTGGCATTATACTCTTGAAATTCTTAATAAAAGAGCGACTTGGAATGCCAAGTCGCTCTCAGTAAGAGTGTGTTTCTATGTATTTATTATAGCACAACGGCACCTTATAGTCAACCTGCAGAGGCGCATTAGTTGGCACCCGCTATAAGAGGGTCTGCCTTTTGCGCCGCCTTTTTGGCTATGCGCAGGTTTTTAAAGTATTTTTTATGTTTGGCGACAACCTTTTGCAGGGGTATCTCACGCACGGTGCCGTCCTCTAAGCTTATTTTAAAAACGCCTTTTGTGTCATTTTCCATATAATCAAGAAAAGTTTTAATGGTTTCAAGGTTTACGGCGTGGCTGTTGGTTTTATCGTTATAAGTACCGGCATGCATACCCACCAAATAACCTTTTTCGTCAACCAGCGACGCGCCGCAATACCCTACACTGCCGTTGGCCATAACGGGAGTGGTTACAACTCTGGAAGCGGTTTTACCAAGTACTGTGCGTAAAATGGCGCGGCCCTCAAAATCGTTGACTCTTACATATCCGTAAGAATAAAGTTCATCCCCCTCCTTAGGGTCTGTATCGGAGAGTTCTATAGGCGTAAAAGCGGCCTCAGCCTCCGGGCTGAGCGCTAAAATGGTAACATCGGGCGCACCGGGCAGCCAAAATCTGTTTTTACCTGCGGCTATTATTTGCGCGGCGTACTCGTTGCCATTACTATCCGCTATTTTTACAGTTTTACCTACGCGGTTGTCGCAGTGGGCTGTCATCAAACCGTAAATAGTGCCGTTATATTTAATAACAGTACCGCTAGCTCTTACAGGTTTGTAGAAGAAAGCCGAGGCGGCGTGCCTAGCGTTATCACCGTCAAGCATAAGAGACTTTTTGTCTGACTTTATAACAGGTCTGTTTTCTTTAGGAATTTTAAAAAATTTTCTATAGGCTTTTCTGGCAATCCTTTCAAGACGGTTTGAAACTCTAAGAGTAATGGTTTCGGGATGATTAAAAAAATCGTTAAAAAACAACTTCAAATAACCGTTATGATGGACATTGCGTAAGGCTATTTGAGGTACGGTAAAAGTTAACTTATTTGTAATAGCGTTACGCCCGTAGTTTATTTCCAGCACGTCGCCGGGTTGAATATCAAGAGTATTGGCCAGGTTCTCATAATCTAAAAGTTCTTTGTTCACAGTAACGACATAACTGTCCACTTCAGAATTTTCGCGGAACACTCTGGCTTGGTAAATGGTAAAGTCATAGGGTAAGTCTAAAATTTTTAAATTGTTAACCATTACGGGGTATGTTTCTTTAACGCCTGAAATAACCTCTTCAAGAAACTTCTCTATAATTTCCGCGCGGATAACATAACTTTGATCTTTTTCAAACTGTGTACCCGTATTAAGACCAACCACGCGGTATAGGCCGTTATCGTCATTATAAGAAGGATTTAGGGGGTCAAGCGCGAACGGCTTGGCGCTAAGCACAGGACCGCCGCAAAGGCCGCTTTTACCGCTTCTTACATGGCTGGTGGCAAACTGCATCGATTTTACATGCTCAACATTACGTTTTTCCACAACATAATTAGTTTTATCCGAAACCCCCACGGTAAAAACCTCGTCGCCCACCTCTATAGCGTCGGAAGAACCCAGAAGAAGCGGCTTAAATTGCTTTTCATCCTCTTTATTTAAAAACTTAACCAACGCCACGTTAGTGGAATAAGTGCCGCCAAAAGGTGTGTAGGCGCCGCTGCTTATAACGCCAACCTTATACTCTCTCCAATCAGTGTCATATACGTTAAAAATATTTCCTTTTGCCACGCCTATACGCGCGTTTGTAACGCCGTATACCTGCCCTTTATATTTAATAACATAGCCTGTGCCATATGTATGCCCAAAGGTAAAAACCGAGTCCCTGTAAAAGTGCGGATTGAAAGGTATTTGGCTTAATTCAACTACAAGTGTCTTTTTTACAAATTGGCTAAGACCTAATAATTTTAACACCAGGCCGCGTGTTGTGGCAGCAAGAACGGAGAGGTCTTTATATAAAGCCTTTGCTACGCTTATAAGCCCCTGCAGAGTAATGCCGTTATAATGCAAAGTATCGCCGCGCAGGCCCCTGCTAATGGCAAGCTCAATATCCTGCTTATAGCGGCCTACGGCGCCGTTATCTGAAATATGGTTCTCTTTTAGCCAGGCAAGGTCTTTAAGGCGCTGTTCAACATCAAATATAAGACTTTCAGCTTCCTCTGTACCGTCTTCATCTTTGTTAATTTTCATTGATTTAAAAAAGCGTGAGCCTAGAACCTCAGGCACTAAAAACGCCGCCGCGCCCACAAGCGCTACAGCTGGCACCACAAGCCCTGTGGTGACAGAATCAAACATTGTGGAAACCTGCCCCATTATGGGCGAGATTACCGCCCCGCCAAGAAGAGTAAGGCCTATTGTCTGCCCTACAAGGTTTCTTATTTGCATAGGATTACGGCTGAGAACGATGTTCTGCAATTGTGAGAAAAAGTTGGACGTGCCTATAACGTTAAGCACTATACCGGTAAGACCAAGCGGGGTAACACCCTCTGATATATACATACCAAGACCAAGGCCTGAGAATGTAATAGCCAAAAACACTACGTCTTCAGAAGATAACCAGCCTTTTAGCATCCATTTTTTAACGGTAGAGCGCACCATGATAGCGGGTAAATAACTGACCGAGGCAACCGTAACCAACGCCACATTATCTACGGAAAGAGACTGCTTAACAATCTCCGGCATCCATGAAAAAGCGGGGTGGTTAAAAAGCGTTTCATGGTTAAGCCCTTTAAAGAAGCCTCTTATTAAAGAACTTGCGCTGGAACGCGTGGCTATTTCTGAACCTGTAAAAAGGAAGCTGGCGGCAAACAGCCTTCTTACCAGCTTATTATTTTTAAGCAGAGCCCCCATTTCTTTAGCGCCGCCAAGACCTATACCCACAACGCTGTCTGCGGGTATAACACGGGCTATTTTTTTGCCTTCCAGAGACACCAGCTGCGCCAAACGCTCCTCACTTATAACGTTTCTAATATTAGACCTTTCCAGCATTACTATAGTAAGACCTGTAAGACCAAGGAATAAGAAATATGAAACAGTAAAATCTATACTGGAAACATACGGTAAATCTAAAGCGTTAAATAGCAAGTTACTGCCAAAGCTGAGCGCCACAGGTATGAGAAGGAACGCCACCGCGCCAAGCGAACGGTACAACTGCAACCCCGCCATACGGCTGCCGGAAACGTCGGCGTTTTCAGATATTTCGCGCACGAGTGAACTGCTTACGCCGCTGTTAAGCGTGCCGCCAAGGCCAAGCACAAACAGTGAGCCCGCCACAACGGCCTTTTTAATTAAAGTAGGTTCAAAACCCATTACCCCGCCGTAAGCCACCAGGCCAGACATAGCGGCGTAAGATGCGAACGTAAGGTATTGCCCAACCTTAAGTACCTTTACTTTGCCGTAACGCTCAACAAACGGGTTAACAAAAATTGAGAATAAAGCGGAAATATAACTGAAAAACGGTATCATCTGCGCCAGGTTTTCGGGCAGCATAAAAAGCCCTTTTAAAAAACCCAACACGCCGATAGACGGGTTAGAGGTATCGGCCGCGGCAAACTCTATGGGCAGTACTTTGTTATAGTTGGAACGGATACGCATTTGCATATCGCCGGTTTTATTAGGAGTGGTTGAAAACACTTTTGCCCAGTGTTTTATTTCCTCTTTGCGCAGCCTTATGTCAAAAGCCGGCACAACTCTGGTGGCGCCGTTATATTCCTGCACAACAAGGCTGCCGTCTTCTAAAAGTATAAGCTTTTGCGCAGCGGAAACTTCTATTTTATTATCTACAAGAAATTTGATATTGGGCAGAATATTATTTTCTGTTTTATAATAAACAGTTCTTTCCGTTCTGCCTATCTCTCTTCTGAACAAACGGCCGTTGTGGTAACCGTCACGGTCTATTTTAACTACAAAAGGCTCGTCAAATTTTTGGTTAGCTTCCAAAACGCTGTCAACTATTCTGAGTAAATTGCTACCGAATGTTTGTATGTAAAAATAACCCAAGGTATGGTTTTTCTTACCGTTTTTAATATATAGGTTAGAGTCTTTAGCGTCTATAACAAGACGTTCGTTTTCTTTTATTTTAATGCTGGTGGCCAGCGATACCTGTAAAGGCAGTCTTACTTCGCCAAAAGCCGTGTCTTGAAATACTTCGACATTATGTTTGTAGCCGTCTTCTTCATAATGGTGAGAAACATAGTTTTCGTCCTTCATGGCGGCTTGCGCCGGGGCGGTTATTTTGACGTCATCATATGTTTTGTTTAACGTGTCTACAATTATCCGGTTAATAGCTTGGGGCAGGTTGGCCTCTCTAAGCGCTCTTACAAGATTAACTGTCAAAAGCTCTTTAAATTTAGCGTTGCTATTTTTTCTTGTCTCACCTGTTAACATGGGTTTTATTGAGGCAAAAACCCCTTTAAAGCTATCTTTTTTATACTCAAAATACTGTTTAACCGCATTATCATAACCCGCTGAAATGGTGTTTTTAACAACGGCTTTTTCCGCGTCGGTAGCGGAATTTTTCATATTATAAAGCGCGGAAGATATTATCATCTCCGCCGCTTTATCCGCGCTTACGTTTTTAGAGGTTAAATCTATAAGCGCCTTACCCCCGCCCTTTGTAAAATATTTTGGAGTAAAGAAAAGGAATGAGAGGTTAAGAGTGTCGCCTTTGCCAAATTGGTTTTTAAATATTTTGGCAAGCGGCGCGCCAACATATTTTTTAACAGGCGCGGTTACAGGTCTTATAAAGCTGCCAAAAGCGGCTTGCAACTCGTCTTTTTTAATAAAAACACGTTCCACAAAGCGTAAAAATTTACCGGGTTCTTTTTCCTGGTGCAAAGCGCCGCTCTTAAGTTTTACGCCAAAATTCATAAGCATAAAAGCAAAGCCCACAGGCAGCACAAAAACAAAGCTTATGGAATCAAAAGTATACGCCAGCAAAGCGGAAGCCGTGGGAAATATTAGATTACCTACCGTACCGGAACCTAAAATACCAGATACCTTAGCCGCGGCGTTAGTTCTCTTTTCTCTTACATACCCCTCGGATGTATAGGCTATATTAGCCACGCCCCAACCGGTTGTTCCTATACCCACCGCTTTTACAATAATCTCCGGCAGAGTATCAAAAGAAAGCAGCGTATCGCCAATAGTCACATTTAAGTTATTTATTTCAGGTACAGGCAACAAAAGTCCTGCCAAAACTATGCTAAGCCCCAAAACAACAGTTTTGGAATCTTTAATAATAGTATTAGCTGTTTCAACGTCAGAACCTTTGCCTTTTTTAAATTCTCTTGTCAGTCTCTTTACAAACATGGGCAGCGAATATATTGCCGCAGTTATCCCCATAGCCAGGCCGGCGCTGGGTTTTCCCCCAAATACCAGTTCCATAGAGTTAATCATAATCCTGTTAAAAAACAAGCCTACCGTGCCCATAAGGCCCATATATGACACTGTTGTAAGCCAGCCGTTTCTTACCAAGCGGTCTCTGGTTAAAAGCTCCCACGATTTTATGCTCTCGCCCTTTTGGTCTGCAATTGTCTGATTTTCCTTAGCTTTAAAAACATTTAATGTTCTTATATTCGGCTTAAAACCGTTGTAAAAAATAGCGCCTAAAAATGTGAGTCCCGCGTACATAGGAAACAACATGCTCATATCCAAACCAAAAAATTGTTCCCCTATCAAAACGCTCCCATTGCCAATAATTATGCCAAACATCTGCTTAAACCATGATGTTCTGTCATAATTTGTTCTAAACTTGCCCTCGGTAGAACTTTCCTGCATTATAGGCCCGGAAGTAACGCTCACCATAGTGGCGCCCAAGCCGAGCGGCACCATTGAAATTAACAAAATATCAAGCATTTGCGGGGTTATAGTGCCAAGCCTGCCGTACATACCATTAAGCATAGGTATTGTCAAAGCACCTATTATTAAAGTAAATCCTAAATTGACTAAAACTTTTCTGCTGAAATGTGTTTTAGCAAGCCCGGCTATCGGAATAGAAAGAAATGTGGGCAGTAAATAACCCATAGCCTGTATAAGAGCGCCCTCAACCTCGCTTAGGCCAAGTGGTTTTACCGCCATACTGGCGACAGCCGTAGCAATACCGCTAAACCCGGCTATTACGGAAACACCGTACACTGGCCACAGTTTTTGCCCTATAAGCCCCACGCCTTCTTTAAGCTCATTAGCAAATGTTTTATTGGCTGATATTCTGCCGTTATCACTTACTATAAGGCTAGTGGTAAGTAAAACTTTTTCTCTGGTTTCACCGTTTTTTATTGTTTTTTGTACAAGAAAAGCCTTTTCCACCCCGTCGCGTTCATCAAACGCGTAGTTTATATAAATCTCGTCCCCGGCACTTTCGTTTATTTTTATGGGGGTTTTGGTTTTAAGGGTTATTACCCTTGTTTTATTTATAGACGGGGCTACTATTTCAATATTAGTAATATATTTGCCGCTGCCTAATACGGTGTTATCCTCTACCCACATTCTGCTGGAGTCTATTATCCCCGTTTCTTCCACGTTAATAACAATATTATCCGGGCTTTCCACCATCATTGTCGGCGTACCGTTTTTCTTAACTGTGGCAAGCAGCCTTTTCTTTTGGTTTCTGGTAAGAATATCGGCTGGCTTTAAAGATACTCTTCCTTCTGCCGCCTCCACAAAAGTTTTATTTAAAACTTTAGCCACTTCTCTTACAATAATATGCTTATTACTCTGTAAAATTACATTACTAATAGATATTTTGTTAATAAGAGATTCTATTATTAAATCCTGAACAGCGGGATCATTAAGAATGTTTGTATTAAGCGCTTGGCCCGGGTGCTCTTTGTTAAATTTAAGCACGGCCTGTTTTTCCACGGCTTTGGCTATTTTACGTAACGCTGCCCTCTCTCTGCCGGGTATGGCTAAATCATTCATAATATAAGAGGTAAAAGGCACGCCGGAAAATAGTAACGGGCCCTTTTTATTCCTATTTATATTATCCACTGCCTTGTCTGTTAGGGTGGAAAGCGACTTTAAGGTTTTTGCGTTACCCGCGGCAACAGGCGCGGCAAAAACCGCAGGGCCTATGGCTTGCAATATTGTTTCTTTACTCTGGGCAGGCAGCCTGCTGGAACGTATTATATTATCCAGTTCAGCTTCTACAATATTTTTAAATTCAGCGTTACCCGGCTCCGCTTCAATAGTTTTGCCTGTTTTTTGCACGTAGGCCGCCTCAGCGTTAGCGTAACCCACCTTTAATAGGGCGGCAACCATTTGTTTTTCAGTATCAGAAATGGCTGCGGCTACTGAAATTTGCTCTATTCTTTGCGCCATGGACAGTGGCGCGGCTTCATTTCTTGCGGGAAGTAAATTAACTATAAATGTTTTAAATTTCTTGAAAGAATTTATCAATATCTGCGGGTTAAGGCCGGAGTTTAGCGTATTTGCGGTTTGCTCTTGCGCGGGTGTACGGGTAAAAAACTTTACATATCCTTCTTGGTTAGAATTATGACTTGACGCGGTTGCGGTAGCGGGAGTTTCTTCTATAAAATTTATTGGAGTTGTTTTTTGCGCGGTTTGGTAGCCCGCTTTTATTAACGGGACTTGGCCGTCAGCTAACGCTACGTTGGTTTCTTCCCACGCGTAGTTTACCACCGGTCTGCCGCTGAGAGGTTTAATTGTTTCTGTTTCGTTAACCGCGTATGGGCGGGCTAGTGATAAATCTTCTTTCGGCATTACAACAGGCCTCGCGGCGGACGCGTAAAGTGCACTCGGGCGTGACATTACCGGCAGGTCTTGGTGTGATATTGTTGGCGCCATAGGTGTGGTTATTTGGGGGCGGGGGGTGGTGGGATTGGACGCTGTGGTCTGGTTTTTTACTTCTCTGGGTTGTACGCCCGTAAAGTAATTGTTGTTTAGGTGCGTTATCGCTTCTTGCCCCGATTGCGTGTATTGCTTTTGCCAAACGCCGCTTTCTTTATTTAATACCCAATGCTGGTTGTTACCCTCTATATCATTTATATAACCTTTGACAGCGCGCGTTTCGCCAACTGTCAGCATTCCTTCTCTGCCAGAGGCTTTCGCGTTTTGGTAAATTGCATCTATCGCCGCTACGCTGCGGGCAAGGCGCGTTTCTCTGGACACATTATATTGTTGGTCTACACTTCTTGTAAAACCGTCCGCCTTTGTTTTATTACTTAATCTTTGCGCTGCGTACCTTAGCCCCATCTTAGCGCCGTTGGCCAAGTTGCCCGCTAAATTATCCGCCTTTACTATCTGACCGCCTACTTCTTTGGCAAACGGGTTCATCGCTTTTAATAAATATTCAAAATCACTTATACCTTTATCTTCTTCCGCAGTTCGCCCTTGCATAGGCGTGCGGATGTCGCGCCCGATTATCCTCGGCGCGCCTAACGATAAGCCCGCGCTCGCCCCGGCGCTTACAGGTATATTTAATTTGCCCAACGCTTTGTTTATACCGCTGTTTTCCCCCACTAAACCATTTAACGTCTTGGCCGCCGAACTTACAGGACTTGCCGTTGTTACTTTTGTTACAGGCGCTGTTTTGCTTACACTGCCAACACCTCTTATCGCCGTGGGCGCGCCTGACTCCGACAATATGCTTGCTGAGGGCATACCACTCTTCATAGACTGCATTACCGAGAACTCCGCCGTCGCAGCCCCCTGCGTGCTTACAGCTTGACCCGCAGGCGTTATTAACGACGCCGCTACATACTTCTTGTTGCTCCCCTGCAAACCGTAGCCTATATTGTCTTTTAATATCTCTAAACTTAAACTTAACTCTCGGCTCCTATCAAGAAGGTTCTGGCGCCAGCCTGACGCCTCGCCATAACTCTTTCCTCCCAATATCCTGCGCTCTATAAAATTGTTTCCCGTCTCACTGCCCAACCTGCTAAACTTCTTCCCCTCCAAACCTTCCACGCTAACCTTATTCCCTCCCGATGCCAAGGTCTTACTTATATTTGGGTCTACCTTGCCTATCTTTTTACCGCTTATTTGGTTTAATTGCTGCTCCCTTGCCAACGACCTCTCTATACTTAACTTCTCGCCGGCCAGCTGCTTCGCCCGCGCGTCTACCTTCGCGCGGCCTATACTCGTCCTCAAATGCTCACGAGTTAAAATGTTCAACGGGTTCGCCGCGTTGTTCGCCTTAAACTGACTGCCGCTAAACGCCTTAAAATTACTACCACGCCCTGCTCTCGTCGCTTGCGATAAGTTCTTATACATCGCGTAATGCCTTAGGTTCTTTATACCGTTCGTTCCCTTCCTGCCCACCTGCGTCAAACGGTACATCTTTAAACCTATCTGTCCGCTCTGACGTACTAAACTTACACCCATTCGACCTATAAAAAATACCGCCAGCGCTACATCCGCGCTGCCCGCAAACGTCGTCATTATACCCGTCTGGCTTACCTCACTCCCCTTCCATAACTCACCCTCTCGATTAATTACCGCGTGCTTCGTTACGTTCTTCTTCAACGCAGCACTGCTCTCTGTCCTTAATAAATAATTGTATATCCTCTTATCCAACTTCCCCTCATCTACCTCGTTCATATCTCCAAAACTCGCGTTCATTATATGCGCCAATAACATCCCTCGCTGGCTTAACCCCGCCGCCGCTGCCTGTCCGCTAAACTCTATACCCAAATCTACCTTAACCTTCCCGCTTAACAAACCCTCCGCTATAAACGGCATCACTCCACTACAACCCACACTCCTCGCTCCCATATACGTCCTTACTCCACACGCCCCAACACTGTACTTAGACAATATTGACAAACTCTCCGCGCTGCCTTCCGCCAACAATACATCCACAACCTGCGTCCAAGCATTACCCATGCTCGTCCTGTCTATTGGGTACGCCGCATTCACACTCTTCTTCCCCAAATACTTCCCGTGACGGTCCTTCCACTCACGCGCATACGTGCTTAATAATAATAAATCATAATCCCCGCTAACCTGCTTCCTTTCCTCCCTCGTCGCGTATCCTACAACGGTGTCCAATTCACTATACGCCCCTAACGACAACAGCGTCCCCGCGCCTGCCATCAATAACGCGCCGCTTCCCGCAATATCCATACTGTTTATTAACAAACGCCTAACATCCCCACCGTCACTCCTGCTGCCCAACATCCCTATACCCATCACCGCGTACATCTCATCCACACAACCCGCCTCCAAACAATTACCCTTCGATACTTTACTCTTATACAAACTAAGTAATTCCCTTCGCTCTCCTACATCAAACATCCCCTCAACCGTCAACAATAACGGACTCACCCTCAATACATACTTGCCATACGTATTAGGCTCACGCCTCCATAAACCAAGCAACTCACTCTTCTTCTTCGATAGCTCTCGGTGCGTCTCCCTCAATAACCTCTCCTCTACCTTCCCCCACTCTGCCTTGTATTGCGCGTACCTAGACTTGCTGTCTACTCCCAATACTACCCCCAACTCACCATGCAATTCTTTGCTCCAGGCCGATATCTCACTAGTCTTGTATCCCTCATACAACGCCAGATCCGCCGCACTCATCCCCCTCAACGAGTACTCCCTCAACTCCCCAGCCAATATCCCCTCCTGCTCTCCTACCTTGCGCGATATCTCACCTAAATACTTTACCTCCAAATCCCTTCGCTCCTTATCAAACTCCTTCTTATAAGATTCATATCCCAACGGCCCAGATTCTACCCCTTCATTTAATCCAAAATATCCCTCTATTACCTCACTCAACTCGCGCCCGCGCTTATCCGATATACTCTCCACTACCTCCTCTGCCTTCTCTCCAGGCCCCATTGGTACATACACAACTGTAGTGTTATCTCGACGCAATACTATATCTTCATTCGCTTTTGCAGCCGCCTGTGATTTGATCTCTTCTATACTAAATGTTTTTAACTTGCTCAAATCATATTTTGATAAAGAGGCATTCGATAAATCTTCCCCCAAACTAGAAGAAGAACTTATAGGAGTGGTTGTTGATTTTTGGTTAGAATTGGAAACGGTGCCGGAACCTCTGTTTACCCTCTTGCTGGAAACCTGCGCGTATACGTCGGCAGGAAGCAAAGATGACAGTAAACTGGCTATGAGTGTTACGCTGATTATTTTAATTAAAGTTTGGCTGAGGTTCATTGTTGTCCTTTATATTAAATCAGTATATTTATATATTATATTTATACCGTCAGAAAAAACAGGGCCAAAAGACCTACGCGTAAGTAGGTCTTTTGGCCCATAAAAAACGTAAAAAAACACCCGCTATATAGCCGGTGTTTGAAATATTTTGAGGCAGCCTTGGTGTAAAAAAATGCGAATAAGCTGTTTTTCCTATACAATCCGGAAAATACTGCTTATAGTTGTGAGCGCACAATGTTACAAAGCGGGACATTTTCTCTCCACAAATTACACTAATAAAGCCAACGGCAGAGGCCTGCGTTGGGAAACTGCGGAACTGCTGAAAATTTGAAGTGAAACTTACTGCGGATAACCCTTAAACCCTTAAAAGTTATTAAACCTTACTTAGATATTTTATTTTTTTTGAAGACAGAAAGCAAATCTTTATAATTTCTCTTCTGAGCAATTTGATACGGGGTCACCCCTTCTTTTGTTTTTAAGGCCGGGTTTGCCTTAAGCAAAAGCAACTGGTTAACAGATTTAACCATATTATTAGCGCTGGCCCAGTAAAGCGCGGTTTCACCTTTTTTATTCTGCGCGTCTATATTGGCGCCTTTATCAAGCAAAAGCTCTACTACCTGCGGTTTTTTATACCTTGCCGCGCCTATTAACGCGGTGGAACCGTCCGACGCCGCTGCGTTAATATTTGCCCTGTAAGAAAGCAGCCACTGCACCATCTCCGCCTCGCCAAGGCTGGCCGCCATATAAAGCGGCGTAAAACCAGAGTTATTGGTAACATTTGGGCTGATACCGCTTTTGAGCATAGCCGTTACGCCCACAACGTTCTTTTTGGTTATAAAATAGAATAAATTATCAGTCTTAGCCCCGGCAATGGCGCCGCGCGCTATAAGGCGCTCCACTATAGAGTTGTTTTTGACTTCCGCGGCTAACAAGAGCGGCGTTCTGCCATAGTTATTGGTAGCGTTAACATCCGCGCCCGCTATGAGCAAAAGCTCCGTCATATACTCGTCATTTTTATTAATGGCTACCATAAGCGCGGTATCACCGGTGTAGGGGTTAGATTTATTGATGTCGGCGTTACGGCTGAGAAGCAGCTGCACAATATCAAGATTGCCGTAACCAACCGCAGCTATCATAAGAGTGTTGCCCTTAGCGTTGGTGGCGTTAATATCTTTGACCTCCGCCTTAAGACGGTCGTCAAAGGTTTCGTAATCATTTTCTTTAATTAAGGGGATAAGTTCGTTAATAATTTCCTGCTGGGATTTGAGAGAAACCTCTATAGTGCCGATGTTCTTTTTCTGAGGGTCTTTACCCTCGTTAATACCGCTAAAAGTGTAAGCCAAAACAAGAATTAGTGGAAGTGTGACAAAGAGCAGCGCAACAACAATCATGTTTTTGCGCAAAAAAACCGCTAGTTTTTCTAGTATATCTGAAATTTTACCCATATTTTACCTACTAGTATTTTAGCATTTTATAATGCAGATTGTAAGAGGGAAATAGAAAATACAGAGTAAAACATAGCCAGCTAAACAATAGCTTTTCACCCTTTAAAAATATAGCACCCTCACCTGCTTTTTTGCAGCCGCTTTGCGGCAAACAACGCAAAAAAACTTCCTCTCCCCTAAGAGGGAGAGGAAATATAATTAAAATATAAAATAAAGTCTCTTTAAGAAGGTTATTTTATACTTTCTAAAGCGGCTTTGGCGGCGGCTTGTTCGGCCAGTTTTTTGTTGGTACCTTTCCCCTTGCCAAGCACCTTTTTACCGGAACTGACTTCTACGGTAAAAACTTTTTCATGCTCAGGGCCTACCGTCTGGATAACTTCATATGAGGGAACTGTTTTATATTTTTTCTGCACCATTTCCTGCAAGGTGCTTTTATAGTCCGCCGTGACTTCAACCACGCTTTGCGTGACAACCCATGCGTCTATTATAGCTTTGGCGGCGTTGTAGCCGCCGTCTAAGTAAACGGCGCCTAACACGGCTTCCATAGCGTTTGAGAGTATGCTATCTCTGGTTCTACCGCCGGTGGAGGCCTCGCCCGCGCCAAGCAGCATGTATTTACCCAAATCAAGCTTACTTGCCCATAAATATAAATTATGGCGCGAAACTAAACCAGATTTAATTTTAGAAAGCACCCCCTCTTCCACGTCGGGGTAATTGGTGTAGATATAATCCGCCACCACGCTCCCAAGTACGCTGTCTCCAAGAAACTCCAGCCTTTCGTTATGCTTAACGGACTTTCGTTCACCTGTGTAAGACTTATGAGTGAGTGCTTCCTTAATTAATTCTTTATTAACAAACCTGTAACCTATTAGATTTTCAATATCGCCTAACACGGTTTATTTCTTTGCGTTTGCTTTAATGTGGTCGATAGCTTCGCCAACAGTTTTGATTTTTTCGGCTTTTTCGTCGGGAATTTCGATATCGAATTCTTCTTCTAAAGCCATAATAAGCTCAACTGTGTCTAAGGAATCTGCGCCAAGGTCATTGACAAACTGGGCTTCAGGTTTAACCTGGTCAGCTTCAACGCCTAACTGTTCCATAATAATATTTTTTACTCTTTCTTCAACATTTTCTACAGCCATTGTAGACCTCCGTTTATATATACAAACCACCATTTACTGCTAAAATCTGCCCCGTTATATAGGAAGCATCTTCGCTGGCCAAAAACAATATTGCTTTGGCGATATCATTTACATTTGCAAATCTCTTTAAAGGGATTGCCTCAAGCAAACTATCTTTTACTTCTTCTTTAAATTCACCCGTCATCTCCGTCATTACAAAGCCCGGCGCGACGGCGTTTACTCTTACGCCCCTGCTGGCAAACTCTTTGGCTAACGTTTTGGTTATGCCTATTAAGCCAGCCTTGGAAGCGCTGTAGTTTACTTGCCCGGCATTCCCGCTCTGCCCTACAATAGAGGTCAGATTAATGATACTCCCGCTGCGGGCCTTCATCATGTGCTTAAGCACAGCTTTGGACATAAAAAACGCGCCTTTCAAATTAACGTCGAGTACGGCGTCCCAGTCCTCTTCAGTCAGCCTAACGGCAAGGTTATCTCTAGTTATACCGGCATTGTTGACAAGTACGTCCACACTGCCCAGAAACTTAACTGCGTTATCAACAAATTTTAGTGTTTCTTCCACTATGCTTACGTTAACAACTTCCGCGTATACTTTTACGCCGTAAGACTCTAGTTTTTCTTTGGCCGGAGCAAGTGACTTTTCAGACGTGGCGCATATTGCAACATTGGCGCCCTTAGCGGCAAACATTTCTGCCGTGCCCAGCCCGATACCCCTGCTGGCGCCTGTTATGATAACATTTTTTCCTTTCATTGTATCTGTCATTTTGCTTCCAGTTTGTCAAAAATCTCTTTGTATTCGGCTATATGGTGCTTAATAGCGTCCACATATCTGCTGTCTACCAGCTTTTTAGCGGCTTTAAGCGCGTTGAAAATAGCCGTCTCGCTCGATTTACCGTGTGAAACCATGGCTACCCCATCTATACCAAGCAGCGGCGCACCGCCGGCTGTGTCAGGGTCGGTAATTTTTTTGACGGAGGCGAAAGCGCCTTTTGAAAGTAACGCGCCGGCCATGGCAAGCGGGTTCTTTTTAATTTCCATCTTAATCATTGTAAATAATGCCTTGGCCAAACCTTCTTCTAATTTAAGAACTATATTGCCGGTAAAACCGTCCGTCACTACAACATCCGTAGTGCCAAAGGGGATATCCCTCCCCTCAACATTGCCAAAAAAGTTTAAGCCCAAATTTTTCAAATAAGGAAATGTAGCTTTTACAAGCTCATTACCTTTACCCTCTTCTTCCCCTATGGAAAGAAGCCCTACCTTGGGGTTTTTAGCGCCCCAAATTTTGTGCGTGTAAATAGAGCCCATTACCGCGAACTGCATTAAATGCTGCGGTTTACACTCTGTATTGGCGCCCGCGTCCAACAGTAAACAAAAACCTTTTACCGTGGGTAACGGCGCGCCTATAGCCGGGCGCAAAACGCCGTCTATACGGCCCATTTTCATAAGCGCGGCTACCATTGTAGCGCCGGAGTTGCCGGCTGATACAAAGGCGTCCGCCTTTTTTTCTTTAACCAGGCCCGCAGCCACTACTACGCTTGCGTGCTTTTTGGCGCGCACTTCTTTGGCCGGGTCCGCGTCCATATCAATAATATCTGGCGCGTGCTCTACTGTAAGACCTTTTAAATCAGAAAGGCCCAAGACGGACAGTTTTTCTTTAAGAACCGCTTCGTCCCCTACGAGAACCACGTCACAACCAAGTTCACGTACGGCACGGGCTGCGCCTAAAATATTAGGCTCGGCTCCAAAGTCTCCACCTGCGGCGTCTAGGGCTATTCTCATAAAAACTCTTATTTTTCTTCAGCTTTGTCTGCTTTCTTAGCGACGGCTACGACAACTTTGTCCTTGTAAAAACCACAAGCAGGGCAAATGTTGTGCGGAAGTCTCTTAGAGCCGCAATTTGAGCATGAAACTAACTGAGCTACTTCAAGCTTGGAATTCTGGCTCCTTCTAAGATCTCTTCTTGAACGAGTATGTTTTCTCTTTGGATTAGGCATTTTTACAACTCCTTAATAATTAACTAAATCAATTAAATAAATTATTTCTTGTCCTTTAATACGGCAAACGGTGAGTAAGATTCTTTCACACATTTACAAGGCTCTGTATTTTTGTTTTTACCGCACATATCGCACAGACCCTTACAGGTATCCTTACAAACAAATGTAATATTTTCTGTAAGCGCCAGTGTTTGGACAACTTGATACATTATATCAATTATTTCTAACTTAGTGCTATATGTTTCAATAAATTCATCGTGAAAACCGGTGTCAAAAAACTCTAAACATCTGCCGCACTGCAGGTGCAACGTACCATCCACCTCGCCCTGCACAAGTATCTCTTTTTGGTTGAGTGAAAAGCTAAGTTTAACTGTGGCCGAGGTTATATAGTTAGGCTCGTTTAAAATATTTTCAAAGTCTTTAGGCGCAAGTTTAACAGTGCACTTAAGGCCCTTCATTCTTACTATATCTATAGTTCTAAAAATTAAATCTGAGGGCACATCATAATCAATATATTTCATATTTATATTTTACTATTTTTTAAGTTAACTTAACATAACAAAAACCAAACAACTATTAAATAAAAACACGTTTGTCCGCCTAACAAAAGATATGTCCCGCGCCATTATGGCGCGGGACGCTATAAAATTAGTCCAGCTGGCCGTTTGCCGCGGCACGGTATTCTTTATATGTTCTAAAAATGGCCTGGGCTGTCTTATCATAGGCTCTGCTGGTTTTAAATAAATACTGCCTTACAGGCAAGGTATAGTCTTCTTCTGCAAGTTTGCAGCAGGTTTTTTCGTTATCATAATACCAGTTGGCAAGTTCTTTTTTAACGGCTTTGTCAGTAATGGAATCAGAAAAAACTATTTCTTTTATTTTGCTATTGTATAAAACCCAGAACCCCTCGTAAGCCTGGCTAAGATTAAGCTTTACGGCTTCCATATTCTCGTCCTGCGCTTTATAATCAGCTTTGGGCATAAGCATTTGCAATTTATTTAAACTTATATTATAAACAGTATAGGCCCGGGCAAAGGCGTTAAGCGATTTTGTTTCCACCATCACTTTAAGCTGCGCTTTAGCGTCTTTAATGTTGGCGGAGCAAGAATTTAAATTTGCCTGATTTTCCGCAAAAGAGGTTTGGCAAAGCGCCGCGATAGAATTGAGAGACACGTCAAGATTTTTTACATACTCACGAGCGGCGCCGATATAACCCTGGTATATTTTAGCATACGGCCCGCTTAGCTCAACCGTTTTTACCGCCGCGTTCTGCGCCACAGCGCTGACTTTTTTATTAAAACTGGTATTTATCCCGCCATGGGCAACCGCGCCCGCAACTAAACTTACCACAAACAACAACCCTATTTTTTTCATAATATCCTCTAATAATCTCATTTTAAACAAAGATAAAGAAGCTTCCGGCATTTGCCTGAGCTTTGGTATGATAATCAACTATTTATATTTTTTGTTTCACAAAAATAAAAAAGTCTTTTCACTGCGTTCAAAACAACTGACTTTTTTATCTTATTAATACAGCCGTCCGGTTGGGCGGCTTTTGGGTAGTTTGAAGCAGTTACTGCAGCCGCTGTAAAAACAAAAACCCTTAATAATCTTTTTCATATCTTTTATCTGTATATATTTTACTATTTATGAGGATAAAATTCAAAATTATTTGGCGGCGGCTTCCAACGCGTCCAGGTATGAGTTTACCCTTTGGGCAATTTTATCGTAATTTTCTTGGTGGACTGAAGTTTTAAATACGTCGCGCATATTTTTACTATACCCGCCGTTAAAAATCTTTTTAAATTTTGACACGCTGTCCAGCACTGTGTCCGCATCCGGGTTAGAGCGCATATTGGTAAGCAGCTGCTTAAGCATTTGTGTTTCCGTCTCAAGTATTTTACCTGTGTTGGAATATCTGTCATAGGTAAGAGAATAGCTTACGCGGGCGTCTAAAAGCGGAAACTCCTCCTCCAACTTTTTAAAAAATTCTTGATCCTTGGCGGAAAGTTTTTTAATTTGTTTTTGGGCGTTTTTTTGTTTTTGTTTATAGTTTTTAATTTTTTCCAAAACAACAGTATCAAAATTATTAGAGGAAAACGCCGGTACTGCTAAAAAAGTAATAGTTAAAATTAATAAAATCTTTTTCATATTCACATCCTTAAGCAAGTTATATATAAATTTTAATAAATACCCCACCGGGGGCGAAAGGGCCAAAAGACCTATTTTTAGTGTGGGCCCCATAATCTAAAAAACACCCCTTACAATGTGTAAGGGGTGTTTAGTTGGGGTTAAACTTATATCTTGGACGGCTGTAAATATTTGCTTACTGTTTTTTTGGCGGTTTCGGCGTTAATATCCGTTTCCGCAGCAAAAACTTGTTTCGTTTCTATGCGGTTTATACCATATTTGCCCGCTTTTACTTCTTTATCAAAGGCCCTTAACTCTGTTAAAAACATTCTTATAACAGGGTAAGAAGACGCGTTTTCTTTATTTATAAATTCCATTTTAGGGTATATCTGCGCGAATTTATAAACCATTATAACATCGCCGTATTTGGCGTTTAAATCTATAAAATCTTCCACGTCGATAATCATCTGTCTTACATATTTACCGTATTTCGCGTCTCTGCTTAAATCAAGCACAGCGTAAATATTTTCTTCGTTGCCCAAAATTCTTATAGGTTCATTTTTTAAAAGTTCCATTCTTCTGTCGAAGGTTGTGTCAGGCAGTAAAAATTCCGGCAGACTCTTAAATGAACTGCAAAATAAAAAAATGATAGTTGACCCCAATATTACAATACTACCAGCGCTAATAGCGCCCATACCAATTCTGCCCATCCACACGCCGGCGCCAAGATCTGCCCACATTGCAAGATAGAGCCCAGAAACCATCAATCCGCAAGCAGCCGTAAAAAACGCTGGGTACCCATCTTTTATATGCCTAACAACATCTGTTCTAAAGCTTTTCACATCATTAACAGCTTGAGCGATTTCTTTAGTAGTGGGCATGGCTGAAGCTGTTTTTACAGCCGCGCTGTCCGTTAGAAAAACAGCTACCTTACCGGCCAGAGTATCGTTTGCGGCCCAAGCAAAAGCTTCTTCTTCAGAAACACCTGTATCTTGGTAGCTTTTCGCGCGACTTTCTACTAGTTTTAAATCATTATCTTTTTTCTCAGCATAAGTATTATACTTTTGCTTAATAGCGCCCATGCGTTGGCGCATATTTTCTATTTCCTGCTTGTTCGGCATGTTATTATTGCCAACGGCATAAACGGCGGAAGTGTTAAACAGCATTAAAGCGCTTAAAAACAATGTTAGAATTTTGTTCATTATATCCCTCTCAACTGAAAACTATTTTTAAAGTTTAAAAATTTTACTGCCGCATGTAAAGGGCCAAAAGACCTATTTTATGTATAGGCCCAAATAAATTGCCCCCGCTTTGCGGGGGCCGTGTAAAAGAAACACAAGTTATAAATCAACCGGACAGGCCTGCGACAATTTTAATTGCGGCGCGCATTGCAGCGTTTTAAACAGGTTTTTATTATATCTGTCTTCAACATATTTTACCGTTTTAACGCTTATTTTAAGACGTTTGGCTATATCGGCGGGCTTCATATTTTTATCAAGATACAGGTGCAATATTTTATCTAAAATTGCGTAGGGCACCAGGTCGTCCTCATCCTTTTGGCCGTGCGCCAGCTCGGCGGTAGGCGGGCGGGTTATGGTACCAAGCGGGATAAGTTCTTTATCTTTATTTATATAAGCGGCAACTTTATAAACCATTTCTTTATAAAGGCCGGCTATAGGGGCGTAAGCGCCGCAGGAGTCTCCGTATAAAGTATAGTAACCGGTGGCAATCTCGCTTCGGTTGCCGGTGGCAAGCACCACGCCGCCAACCTCGCTGGACACGGCCATAAGTACGTTGGCACGCACACGGGGCTGAATATTTTGCACGGTTAAAGGTTTTAATTTTTTTGCGCCGCCAAGTTCTTTTACTATAGAATTAAAAGCATCGTCTATTTTTACTATGCGAAAATGTATATTTAAATTTTTGGCTAATTTTTTGGCTAAGGTTATACTTTCCTTAGAAGTATATTTTGTGGGCAAAGATACGCCGTATACATTTTTATTGCCAAAAACTTTTACAGCCACTGCCGCCACAACAGCGCAATCAATGCCGCCGCTTAGGCCTATTACGGCGCGCTTAACACCGTTTTGCTTGGCCCATTTTTTAAGGCCGTCCACTAACTCTTTATAAACATGCGCTTCTGTATAGTTTGTCATAATCCTCTCTCCCATCACACATATAAATTTTACAAAATTATTAGTAGGCGCTTTCAATAATAATACCCCCGCGCCGTGAGGCGCGGGGGTATATTAGTTAAGTCTTTTCAACTTGCCGTACGTCTTAACATTCTGCTATCGGCTGCCGTATAAAGTTTACAAGGCAAACCTGAGCAGCAAGCGTTAGAAACGAACGAAGCGGACGATTTTGAGGTTGAAGCCCAAATCTTTGGAACAATCCGCCAGATACTGTCTTACAGTTACTTTGTTGTCTTTAATTGTGCCTTGTTCAAGTAAGCAGTTGTCTTTGGCAAACTTTTTGATTTTGCCGGGCATCATTTTTTCAATAGAAGCTTCGTCTTTGCCTTCTTTAAGCGCAAGTTCTTTGTAAATTTCTGTTTCCTTTTCAATAACATCGGCAGGAACTTCAGATTCATCTAACCACATTGACTGCATGCCTACCGCGTGCATAGCAAGGCCGCGGGCAATTTCTTTAACTTTGTCGGAATTGCAGCAAGCGCCTTCGCCATCACAGGTAACTTCAATCATAGCGGCTTTTTTATTGTCAGAATGTACGTAGGTTTCAATTACGCCGCATTTACCGGAAACTTCCCAGTTATACGCGCCTTTGAGTGAAACGTTTTCGCCAAGTTTAGGGGCTACTTCGGCAATTATGTCTTTAATTTTCTGGTCTTCGTCATAGTTAAGACCGGGGTTATTTAAAACATATTCGCAAACGTCCTGGGCCAACTTTTTAAAGTCGTCCGTGCGGGCGACAAAGTCTGTTTCGCAGCCCAAAAAGGACATAGCGTAGTTTTTACCGTTATTTTTTACAACTACCTGCCCTTCTTTGGTTTCTCTGCCGGCTCTTTTGGCCATGCCTGCTAAACCTTTTTTGCGCAGTTCAGTTACGGCCGCGTCAATGTCGCCGTTGCAGGCGGCAAGAGCGTTCTTGCAGTCCATAAGACCGGCGCCTGTTTTTTCTCTTAAATTCTTAATATCTTCTGCTAATGACATGGTTCTCTCCTAAGATTGCCCGCGGCGCTATTAATTAACGCCGCGGCGCAGTCTAAATTAGTCTTCTTTTTTGGCTTTTGTTGGTTTTTTAACTGCGGGTTTCTTTTTGGTAGAAACAGCTTCTTTTTTGGCTTTCTTTTCTTCTCTGCCGTGAAGCTTTTCTTCGGACTCAACGTCCTCGTCACCTTCAGCTAATATTTCTTCAACAACTTCCACTGTTTTAGCGTCTTCCGCCGGGTTGTCAGCGGGTACTTCAGCGTTAAAAGCCTGTTCTAAAGCTGTAGGCATAGCCGGGGCAGCGGGTGCTGCTTCTACTGCGGCTACAACTTCTTCCTGTGTGGGCTGAACGGGGCCTTGCGCTTCTGTGCGGCCTTCAATGATAGAGTCTGCCACTGCGGCGCAGAACAATTTGATTGAGCGGGCTGCGTCGTCGTTACCCGGGATAGGGTAGTCTATCGGGTCAGGGTCGGCGTTTGTATCGCAAACCGCGACTACGGGTATGTTTAAAATTTTTGATTCTTTTACCGCGCCTTGTGTGTCAACGGGGTCGATAACAAAAACTACGTCCGGTAAAGATTTCATGTCTCTTATACCGCCCAGAAGTGTTTGTAAGCGCACCATTTCTTTGCCTAAGCGTGAGGCTTCTTTTTTAGAAATAGCTTTGAATACGCCTTCTTTTTCCCATTTTTCAAGTTCGTTAAGGCGTTCTACTGATTTTTTAACGGTTTGAAAGTTTGTTAATGTACCGCCTAACCATTTTTCACTTATTACGTAAGCGCCGCATCTTTCAGCTTCTGATTTGATAGCTTCCTGCGCTTGTTTTTTTGTGCCGACAAAAAGGAATCTTGCGCCTTTTTTGGCTTCGTCTTTAATAAATGCTGTGGCTTTTTTAAGTTCTTTTGCGGTTTTCTGTAAGTCTAAGATATGTACGCCGTTTCTTTCACCAAAAATATAGTGCCCCATTTTAGGGTTCCAGCGGCTTGTCTGGTGGCCAAAGTGCACACCGGCTTCAAGCATAGCCTTCATTGATACATTGCTCATTTTATCCTCGCAAGTCTTTGCATAAATTTGGGTTGCCCCATGGCGCAAAGTACTTGGGCAAAAAATAACTGCGCATTGAAATTTACTGACAGTTTCGCGCAGTCAAATTCTTGCTTACTAATATTATAGCATAAAAAACGCCGCCCCGTACCGTGTACGGGGCGGCGTTAAAACCATTGTTTAGAAGCGTCCGTTTACAAATACCATTATGGGTAAAAAGCCGTTTTCCGCAATGTTGAGAAAACCAAGCTGCACACCCTGGCCGATTGTTCTGGCATAGTTGACAAAGCCAAGCTGAAGGCCTGTCATGTTTTCCGCGTAGTTGGCAAAGCCAAGCTGCACGCCTTTTACGCTGTCAACCCAGTTTACCGCGGCAAACTGTATACCTGTAAAAGAACCTGTGTAGTTAACAAAACCAAACTCTACACCGGCGCCGTCATCAACCATGTTTAAAAGTGATGTTTGTAAACCTGTAAAATCACCGGCTTGGCTGATAATCCAGCCCCCCTGCCAGCCTACCATAGTCTGTGATTTCGCCCAGATTAAGTCAAACTGAATACCTTTTGTTTCAGCGTTATTACCGCCGATACCAAGTTCTAACCCGTGTACTGTTCTGTCAGAGGGAACAGCTATACCGTCCCAAAGAGAAAGTTTTACCGGTGTTACCGCCATAGCGGGAACCGTAACGGCAAATAAAGCAACTGCTAATAATAATTTTTTCATTTTCCCCTCCTAGTTAATACTACGAAATAATTGTATCAAATATATTTTACTTGGACATATTATTTTTAGGTTAGAAAATACCCAAATAAGGTCATGTTGAGGAGGTGCGTCAACGCACTGACGTGAACATCTACTGCGTTAAAACTACTGTAATTTTTATAAGGTAGATCCTCACGTTTTTGCGTTAACGCAAAAACTCAGGATGACTTTATTTATATTAATATCTATAAAAAACCGCCGCTCAAATTTGAGCGGCGGTTAAATATTAAATAATATTTTACTGCTTTTATTTCTTTACCGCGGGCCGTTTTTCAACATAATCAAATGTTGACCTGGGCGTTTCGTTCTGCGGTACTTCCACGGCTACCACACGGCGCCTTGGCTCCGACTGTTTGCGTTTAAGTTCATCCAAGTACGCTTGCTCTGCCTTAGCCTCGTCCCTCACGCCTGACACATAACAACCGTAGGCGGAGGCCACAACTATAAACACAAACAACCCTATTATAATACGATACAATGCTAGTTTCATATATAAACCTCTTTATTAAACTTATGTTCCCCTTTTGTTATGCTTAATAGCCTCTTCCAAAGCTTTTCTCTGCTCATCGGTATTAAGAAAGGCGTTAGGAATCTGGGTCATAGCCGCACCGGCCACTGTACTAAGCCCCAGCTGCATAATCCAGCTGCCGTTGGCAACTTTTCCGGCTAAGGTTTTTAACAATGTGGTAGTACCGGGTATCCAGGCCATACCTATGGCGCCTATACCTAATACAAGCATTGAAGTTAACACTATCTTACTTGTATTAGACAAGCTTACGCCATTGTCGTTATTAAAGATCTGTGTAAAGGCATAGACAACGGCTGTCAACGCCGCGGCCGTGATGGCCGCTTTGGCTATGACTTGGAATGGGTCGGTCATTGAAAGGAATGAAGCCCCAATCGCGCCGCCAACACAAGCTGTAATAGCCAATACAGCCGCGCCAAACGCTTTTTTGGTTCTGGCGTTTCTAAGGTCTTCTTCCAGTTCTCTAATATTTCTGGGGTCAAAGGTAGAACTGGTGGATTTATTAAGGTTATCCAAAGAAAGATCACTGGCTGTAGGAGCAACTGTATTGCCGCCAATACCAACAGCGTTTTGCCCGGCGTTTTGGTATGTGTCGCCGATGAATGACGCGCCCACATTTTCCCCTTTAGCGCTGGCTAAAGTTTTACGTATTGAGTAGGCCTGTTTTAAAGCGTCCGAACTGCCTTGCCCGCCGCTGCGCGCGCTGCCGTCAACGCTGGAGCTGGAGTTGTTAAATTTATCTGTCCTGCCGCCTCTGCGCGCTTTTGCCGCCGCGCTGTCAAGGCTGCTGGGGCTGTTGACCTGGCCAAGCGCCATACTTCTGACTGAAGAATCCTGGCCTGAAGATCTGTTGGCGTACTGGTTAGCGCCGCCCGATATGCTTCTGCTTTTACCGGAACCTATGCCTGAGTTACCCGCGAGGCTTTTTAAATTATCCTGCCCGGTCGCTCTGGCCTGGGCCGCCGCCTGGGTAGCGTTATCCTGAACACGTTTTACCTGTTCGTTCACACCCGCCATAATGTCAGACTGCGCCTGACTTTGCCTGGCTATACCCATGCCCTCAAGCGTGCCGCCGCTGCCGCCCGAGCTGGTAAATGAGCTGGAGGCTTCTTGCCCGCCCGCACCGCCTGAAGCGTTGCTTCTTGTTGCGGAAGCTAAACGCCCGTCTGTACTGGACCTGTAGGCTGATAATGACGCCGTGTCATTACCCAATGAGCCGCCGTACTGGTTATTTGTAACGGGGTTATAAGCCCCGCTGCCGTACTGCGCGTCCCTATAGGCTGAGGAGGACTGCGTAACTCTTGGCGCGTTCATACCGCCCTGGTTACCGCCGCCGGCCATGTTATAGACCAACGCGCCCGTAACGCCTGTTACGGCTATAAGCCCGGCGCCCATTACAACATTTTTGGCCGCCCAGCCTAAGTTATTTAATATTTTATTAAGTTTCATAATGGTACCTCCAAGTACCGTTTAACTGTAATTATATTTTCACAAAAATCTATTTATTTCTATTGCTGCCTTTTTTAATACTTTCTATCATATCATCGGCCGTAGGAGCCTTTGGTTTATATGCGTCAGGTAAAGTTACTGAGCTAGTGTCAATCTTAACAGCCTTGTCGCCAGATCCTGTAACAACGTCTGTTATCACCCCCGCGGCATTACCGTAAAGCTGCTCACAGTTACCAGGGTTTTTGGCGTCTTTCATACAATTTTTATAGTTGTCCATTAACTTGCCTTTGGCATAATCGGCACCTATGTTGGTGGCTTTATCTACCAGGCCTTTTAAAGCCTGCTGGCCAAGACATTCCCAAAAACCGTCGCAGTCTTTAGCCTCTTTGTTATTATCTTTGGTTTTAGACTCGGCGTCTTTAAGATTGTCTTCCTCGTCGTTAGTGGCGCCGGGGTCTTCACTGCCCATTTTTTCTTCCGCCTTAGCCACCATGTCTTCTAAGGTAAGAGATTCTAAAGCTTTTTCTAAATCACTGTCCAGCTCTGCAGTGCTTTTAGAGTTTTTGAAAGCGGCTATAGCGTCCGACATAGCGGCTTCGCCCGATTTATTGGAGGCGGACATTGTCTGCGCGTAAGCGTTTAACAGGTTGCGCCCGGCCTCGGTCTTTTTAAGTTTTTCCACAGATTCTTTGGTTAACCCTTTACCGCCTGTACCCGCTGCTTTGGGTACCGCGTTGCCCGGCGTCCAGGTTCTGCTACCGCCGCCACCTGACATTCTGGCCATGCCGGCACTGCTAAGGCTGCCAATAGGGGTGGTGGTGCGGGTATAACTGCCGCGGTTTGTGGAATATGACGCGGCAGCCGCGTTACGCGCGTTTCTGGCGTCAATCTCTTTTTGGGCGTCTTCGTATTCTTCATCCGGCGCGTCCGGTATGCCTACAAGAGCGTCCATTTCCTGGCGGGCTTCCTTTTCTTCAGCGGAGTAAAGCGTGCTGGTAACGGGGTTGCCGTTAATGTCATTATATCTGGCTAAAAGTTCTTGTTCGGCCTCGTCATTTACAAAGGGCAGCTGGGCAAGGTCAACCGCGCGGGATTTAAGGCCGTCAAACTGGTCCGGGTTACCCTCTTCACCGCCCATTACTGAGGCTAGTGTAGAGATAACAAATATAAAAAGTAACGCGCACGCACCCCAGGTGTATGCTGTTTTTTTATCCATGTTCTTAAGGGAAGTTCCCTTTTTAACTATAAATGCCATATTGCCCTCTGTATGATGTTATATATATAATAAATAATATTCTTTTATAAAGCAAAACATATAAAAAAATTCCTGCCCTTGTTGACCCGTACTTAAAATAAGTACGCTCAAACACAGAGCTTAAACTAAACGGCGCTCTAATGCGCCTACTACTAGTATAATAATTATTATTATAATGTCAAGGGTTTATTTAACTATTAATACTAACCCTAAAACACTTTCCCCCGCTAGTAGCCGCCTTTTTTATCTGTTATGGCCTGCAATTCGGCCGCTGTGACATATTTTTTAATACTGCGTTCTATGTCAGAAACTTGCTGGTACGGCAGTACCCTGTAAACAGTTTTAGAAGGCTCAAAAACTTCCGTCCACTTGGCAAGCGTAAGCGGGTATTTATATAAATCATAATCCAATACAAGATAGTATATATTACTTTTATCCGCCACAACAATCATGGTGGCGTCGTGGTACATCCATAAATTTTCTTTATCCGCGCCTAGAGTATAGGGCGGTGAAATAAGATTGCCTTTAAAACGTAAAGGCTCGGCATTGTTGTGCAAAGCTATTATTTTATAAACGCTAAGCAACCTGTGCCCGCTGGCCGACACGCTGCGCTGTATTAAAGACTGAGCGCACGCGCTGTATGAAGCAGGGTTACACGCCATGGCGCGGCGGCCGGCGTAATATTTGCTGTCCGGGTTAGAGTTTTTTTCATTTTGAAACATGTCCAGGTACGAATGGTTAAAGTTAAAAAGGTCAACCATAAAACTGCTCAGCTGGCGGTTAAGCGCCGGCGGTATGGTAAAATTTTTAATAGCGCCTTTTACATAAGCGCCTTTATTTTCGCCGTAGGCTCTGGACATGTTGGAAAGAAACATCATCTCAAGCTCTTGGTTATAGGGTGAATCCACGTCGTAATCTAAACCAAACTGCTCTCGGAATATTTTTCTGAGTTTGGTTCTTACGGCGGTAGTGTTTTCAGAGTAAAGTTTATTTACGTGGTCGTCCATACCCGTTATTTTATTTTCTATGATTCTGAAGGGAAACCAACGCATTTCAAGCGGGTCAAAAACGCCGGCGGATTCTAAACCTATTTCATAGTTAAGCAGTTCATTATCCACGGTGTATTCCAAAAAAGCGTTGTATAAAAATAATGCCAGCGCGTCTAAATCTTTATCTATTTTTTGGCTGACAAGCCCCCTTACACCCGTCACAGGAGTGTAAGACAAACTATAGTTCATTATGGCAGACTTATATACTTTTTTATATTCTTTAAAATTGTAGTCGCGGTAGATGCTCTGGCGTTCGTCAAAGTATTGCTTAAGCCCGGGCACAATGGAAGAGTGCTGCGCGAACAACCCCGCAGAAAAAGTAAGAAGCAAAACAAAAATAATAAATTTAAATTTAGTCATATTTATATTCTAACAAAATAGAAATTATATTAAACATTAAAGAGAAATATCTTTTTGCAAAGGGCCGGAAAGTATTTTACGCAAATGTTGTATAAACGCGTACACCGCGAACACAAAAATTACCGCGCCCACAGCGTAAAAAATATTACCTATAAGCACATCATGGTAAATAGTGCCAAAGTATTCGTGCAAGTATTCCCAGTCACTCATATTACTGTCCGCGGTAGCGTTAAGAAGCGTGATTTCAGGCAGACTGGTGGAGGCGGCGTAATTGCCCACGCTGTACATGCTAAAACCAAACCACGCAATACAAAAATCAGCCTGGCAAGGTTTGCCTTTACGCAGGAAAATTAGAAAAGCTATCCCGGGCACCAAAAGTTCGGTCAGGCCGCCGCCGGCTATACGCCAAAACTCATTACCCATTGTTATAAAACCAAAAACAGGGTGCCCAACCTCATGTATGCCGATATTAAAAAACTGCAGGAAAGAAAAAAGTGTTTTTAGCTCATCAGTAGAAATTAAGTGGTATAGAAAAAACGACAGCACGCCAAGCACAGTTAAAATAACCGCGTCATATTTTACCGTCCAGGGAGCGCAATGGTAGGGGTCAATAAAATCATGAATATCAGCTAATAAACTTTTTAAACCGGTAACCATTTTTTGGCCTCTGCCATAGCTCCGGTTTTATTTTTTATTTTGCCTTTATATTGCAATGAGCGTAAAAGCGTGTGAACCTGCGTTATTTGCGGCCCTTTAAGGCCAAGGGCGCTAAGTTCCCCGCCTGTAATAAAACTGGGTTGTAACGCGGTTTTGCGCAGCCTTGGCTGAGACAAAGTAACTATTAGACGTTCTTCTTTGGTAAGCTCTTTAAGCGGCGCCTGTTTGGAGAAAAATACTTCCCACGCGCGGTAAAGCGTTTGGTAAATTTCGCGCTTTAAACGCAATTGCTGCAAAAACTCCCCCCCGTACTTATCCAAACCGCAAGCTAAAACGCCAAGGCGTATATTTACATCCTTTGTCTTAAGTATAGAATTGAAAAATTTAATACGAGGAAAAATAAAATCTGTAAGGTCGTACTCATCCATCAGCGCGAAAATCTCTTTTACTTTAGGTTCTTCAAGTATTTTTAAAAGTTCCTGGCGCACACGCTCGCGCGAAAGCAAGTCAGGCAGTTTATCCTCCACCGCTTTTTTAAGAAGTGATGATGTGGAATCGTCCACCGTCCACCCAAAGCGGCCCGCAAAACGTAGCGCGCGGAACATGCGGGTAGGATCGTCCACAAAACTTTTATCGTGCAGTATTTTTATGTATTTGCCGTCTATAGCTTTTTGCGCTTCAAAAGGGTCAAGGTAGGTGTCAAAATCAGCGGGCAGTAAACTTAACGCCCAGGCGTTTGCGGTAAAATCACGTCTGAAAAGGTCTTCCTCAATGGTGCCGGGGCTAACTTTGGGCAGCGCGGCGGGGTGCTCGTATTCTTCTTTGCGGGCGCGGACAAAATCTATTTTTATTCCGTTTTTAAGATCCGTGCGGAAAGTGCCAAAAGTATCAAACTTTTCTTTTTTTCCGCCATATTTTTTTATAACAAAATCTACAAGTATTTCGGGGTCGCCAATTACGGTAATATCAAAATCTTTAGTAGGGCGTTTTAAATAAAAATCTCTCACCGCCCCGCCCACAATCCATACTTTAAGGTTGTGTTCTTTGGCATGCGTGCCAATGGCGCGCAGCATGGGGAGAAATCTTTTTTCTATCATAAAAATAACGCTGTCGTTTTGCCGCCTTTAAGGTCTGCCTCAAACTTTTTAAGACGCGCGGAATTAACGCCTGAGGCCAAAACCCCGTGCGCGGATTTAAGCAAATCTTCCTGCGTGTTACCAGCCTTTACGGGAACATAAAGCGGGTAACCGCTGTTGCGCGCGTACTCAGGTTTAAGCGTGGCAAGTTTATAGCCAAGCGACGCCGACGCCGCGGCGACAACTTCAGACTCTTCCACAAAATCATTTTCCTCAGCGATAAGATTTTTTAGCGCTTCCAAACCAAACACGTAAAGCGGCTCTGAGCCTATCTTCATTTCTTTAGCTATACTGTGTTTGATAAGCTCAAAATCATGATGCATTTTTTCTTTAATTTCTTTTTCGTTTTTCTTTTCTTTTTCATCAAATACAAAAACAAGCAGGCCTGTTGGCGCGTCAAAATAAATCAAATTGTTTTCATGGTAAAAATAATGCTTGCAGGTGGGGCAAGACATTAGGTTAAGCTCGCCGCCAAGCGCGGCGTCTTTAAGTTCCGGGGCGCTGGCCGCGTCTATAAGAGACCAAAACTCGCTTTCAAACTCCTCGCACCCGTGCGGGCATTTAATATTTGCACTACCTTTAATAGATTTCATAAATTCTCCTTAAATAACAACATATACTTTAGCAAATTAGCTTTATTATGGAAATTACTAATATAATAGATTTTTCTTGTCCGTAATGATTATCCGCATTACAAAAACTCCCCGGTGTTAGCCGGGGAGTTAAATAAATTTACAATCAAAACGCTTTACTGCTGCGTTTGCGGCGCGGCCCCGGCGTTATTATCATAATGCCAGCCATTGCCCCATGACGCGCCGTTTGCCCAATCCTGCGGGTTAACAGTGCGCAGGTGACGCCTTCTGGCGGCGTTAATCTCGCGCCTGCTAATGTCAAATGTCTGGCTTAACGGGCCTTGATACGCCCTTACTGTTGAAATACTCTTAATAACATTCCATATATAACCGCGCTGCCAAATTATGGGAATAGCCACCAACAACGCGGCAACCCAGCCTGATTTTAATTGCGCGATACATTTTAAAAGCATTTTAAGATTTTCATCCGCGTCTACCATTTCTACCGTAAGCCCGCGAACATCTATTTCATGAGCAAAAACTAAGGTGGCAACAATACCCACTAAGAATGTAAGCCCGCCCACACCTGCCATAAGTCTGTTAAAAAGGGCTGATATATACGGGCTGTAAAGTTTTTTAGCGTTTTCGGTTGTTTTATAAATATCCGCAAACTCGCCCTCAACCTGTCTGCCGGCTTTGGCGGCTGAAATTTCTTTATCAACAGCGCTATATATGGTTTTTTCTATAACGCCCATAGCCTGCGCCTGGTAGTTAGATAAACCAAGCGTTGCAAAAAACACAAACATTGACCCTAGCAGCGGGTTTGCCGCATAGGTTAATAAAAACCCGGGCACACCTATAGCACCTATAGGCGCGGCCATAGCTAAAACCTCGTCGTCACTAATAATTTTTTTGGTAATTAAATACTTTGCTAACATTCTGGCTAAAATAGCCGGTATCATAGTGGTGGCAATTGTAATAAACAGCCCAAACGCCCCGTCCTGCTGGTATTCCAACATTACTGTGCCCGTACCAAGTATTACTATAGACGCGTCCATAGCCTGCTGGCCGCCTATGGCTATAGTGGTATTATAAATAGTACTGCTTAATTTATTTTTAATGCCAAGCCTTTTTAACTCAGTTTTTAAATGAGCGTTTTTTAAACCATGCTCCGGCCCCAAATATTCAAGTTTCTCACCGGTAATTTTACGTTTAACAGCCGCAAACATACCTCTAAAACCGTTTGCTATACTTCCGCCCATATACCTGCGTAAAGACATGGGATTTTCCGCCTTATCCTTATACCCCGCACGGTAAACCTTATATAAAGTGCGTGCAGTAAAAAAGGTAAGTAACGGATATGTAATTGTAAAAAAGTTTGCGTCAAAAACACCATAAAAATCTATAGAGTCGCTTAAAAGATTAATATTTTCACTAAGAAAACCGCTGTCATTTAAAATCATTGTAATCAGTTTTAAACCAGCATAAGGCAACGAAACAAAAATACTGCCGTATTGCTTAAACAACTGCCATTGCGCGTTGTTAGCAGAGTTGTGCTCACTGGTTACAGAATTTTTACTTACCAAATCTTTGGTTGTTTGCTGTGTAAGAGATGAGCCCAAACCCAAACCAAGCGCAATCAAAATCATAGCCCCGACAACCCAAAACGGCGCACCCGGCTCTATAATACCTTTAAATGCCATAACGTCGGCAATTACCAGAGTTCCCAGAGTTGTTTTAAGCCCAAGCTTAAGAATTTTGTCATTACCCAAATCACGTATTAACTTTTGAAAATAACTTGCCAGAAGATTAGGCGCATACGCCGCCATAGGCAACGCTTGCACAGCCATAGGAGTAAGGTCCATACCTTTACCCACTACACCTATCATATTTCTAACTAACGAGCTCAAACTCATGGCAGACGCCCAGTTTAAAGCGTTAAGTTTGTCTCTATTGAACCTTACTAAAACATCTAACTTAGCAGCAGATGATTTGCCGTTAATAGATTTAATAAGTTTTACAAAATTGCCAAATTTATTTTTAGGCAGTCTTAACTGCGCGGAGTCTAACACAGTTTCGCTACCGTGCGCTGTTTTCATGATAATATTGTTATCATCAATAACAACCCTATACCCGTCTTTAAATTCAAATACTACGGACGGGTCTATAAGCAGGTTTGTAAGCACGTCCCCTTCCGGGGTTCTTACATAAAGAGGATATTTAGCCGTCTCGCTAGATGTAACATCCTCATGGCCTGAAATAGATTTATATGATTGCACATTAACCAGCTTTAACACATAATCATTTTTTTCATAGTCATTAGCTACTATAGCCAGTTTAGCCAACTGATACGGCGCCACTTCCATATACCACCTGGTAAGCGCGTCATACCTGCCGTTATCCATAACCTGCAAAATATATTTATCTTTTTCCCATTTCCAAAAAAGCTTGTCTGACTTTACTTTTAAACGCGGGTCTACAAAAAAGTTTACATTTTTAAGGTCCGCATCCTCTGAAGAATCCATTATTCTCAGTGGTTTAGGCTTACCCATTTGTTTTTTATCCGCCAATTTATGGTATTTTCCTTTTACGCCTTTTATAAGTTTGTCAGCCTTTACCTTAGGCGCTTTAAAGGCAATATTTTGCGTCTCATGCATTATTTGGTTTAAAATAGAAAGTTTAACAGAGCGCGGCACATCTAAGTCATTAACATTTTTGTAAACAATATCTCTTAAAGTGTTATTAAACATCATATTGTTTTCTGTTCTTGTCTTGCCGGTCAGCCAGCCCAAAAAAGCTGCTATGCGTGTTTTTGCCGCCGAGGTTTTTTTGTCATTAGTATATTTTTCTAAAGCCTGCTCAACGGAAACTTTTTTAACATTTGCAAATGTATTTTGCAGAGTTTCGCCAAACGGCACGATATCGGCGTCATACGCTATGTCAAATTCAAGCGCGGAAGGACGCGCCATCTCAATAGACGGCGTAAACTGCGCCGCACGCAGGTAATCTGCCGCCGCGTTTATAACATCGTTTTTACCCTGGGTGGTAATATTAAGATTGTTAACAACGTTTTTAATATTGGTTTTTAAAATTGTTCTATAATAAAACCCCGGGTTACCCGTAACGGAACTTATAACAAAATCCACCATGTCGCGCATATGGCCCATAACCCTGTGCCCGTACCATCTGTTATCTTGCGCAATTGCGTAGCGGCCGTCAACGTGCGGTTTAACAATCTCTACCGCTTGCTTTAAAAGAATGGCAGACGACTGGTTGGTTAAATGCTGCATATTAAGCGCGGCGTCTTTCAACGCGTCCTTAGCGCCCACAATGCCGTCTTTCTTGGCGGACAAGGCGCGCAGAAATTGCACCTCAGCCACCGCTTTGGCGTTAAAGACATCCGTCGCGCCCTCAAGCATAGCCCAGTGCGAGACTTTATTACTTCTTTCTTCGGAACGTTTTTTGATAAGAGAAAATACTTCCAAATCTCTTTCATTACTTTTCTTAGCGTCGGCGGAAGATTTGAAAACGTTACGGTTCTCTTCCAATATAACGCTTGTTTCCTTCGCAAGTTTTTCAGCGGAAGCGGACATATTTCTGGCGCTGTCAATAACATCGGAGAGATTTTTATTTTCTCCGTTAAGATACGCAATTTGGCGCTCTAAATGTTGTTCTCTTTTAGAAAAATAGTCAGCGTAAGCTTTGTAATAAGCTATTCTCTGCAAAGCGTCTCTTTGCTTATCTTGAGCTACTTTTAACTCCTGGTTAACCTGTTGGCGCTCTCTTCTTATTTTCTTATAGTTTGCGTCAGCCTCTTGGTACGCGTCTCTCCCCTCAGCGTCAACAGCGGCTGCGTCTAAATCAGCCAGAACCTCTTTAGCTTTTTGTAGTTTCACTTCAAATTCGGCGACGCTCTTTTCCTTAAGATCCAATTCTTTGGTGCGGTTTTCATAAAGAATATTGTTAACTTCAATTTCGGAAACCAACGGTGAAAGCTGTCTCTTAATATCAGTCAAATCTTTTTTAAGATCTTTAACCAGCTTTTTAGAAGCAGTTACATCACCTGAGAAAGCTGATATAATTTTCTGCGCGTTTACATGCGCCGTATTAATCTGTTTTAAAATATCTTTTGTGTTAACGGCATAGCCGGCCAAAGCCATTTTCTCAAGAAGAAGGTTGTTAACCTCTTTTTGTATAGAATCCACAATTTTTGTCTTTTGGGCATTTTGCATGCCGGAGGCTAACACCTCTGCCTTAATATTATTGACAAGACTTGCAACCTCGTCCTGTGTGGTTACAATATCTGTACGGCTATTTGACAGTACTCTGGAATATTCCCTGTCAAAAATATATTTTTTTATCCTTGCGTCTTCCGTTGAAATCCTTTGGGTTTTGGCTATAATTTTACGCACGCCGCCGCGCAGCGCGGTAAATGCCTTTGTCACAAGATTCGGCGCAAAACCGTTCATTGTCAGGTAACCCGCGCCTTCAGATACAGCCGTGGCTTCTTTATCAAAAAACTTTATGAAACCTTTTTTATCTTCCTTTGCCGCCACATGCTGTTTCAAGTCAACAACGCTTACGCCCGCAGCGGTCTGCGCGGACACTAGCGCCGCGCCGCTTAATGTGGAAATTTTTTCAGGTGTGTTTAACGCCTCGGTAACTTCGGTATTGGGCGCATCACCCATAGGCATAACAGATTCTTCTAACCCTACTTTAGGCGCGGCCGAGGCTAATAAAACAATATTACCGTCAATAAGCAAATTGCTCTTTGCCGCCTTAGGCTCCTGATGGCTATAATCAACAGCAGAAGGCTTTGAGGCATTAGCCTCAGCATGGGTTATTTGGGGGCGGGGGGTGGTGGGATTGGACGCTGTGGTCTGGTTTTTTACTTCTCTGGGTTGTACGCCCGTAAAGTAATTGTTGTTTAGGTGCGTTATCGCTTCTTGCCCCGATTGCGTGTATTGCTTTTGCCAAACGCCGCTTTCTTTATTTAATACCCAATGCTGGTTGTTACCCTCTATATCATTTATATAACCTTTGACAGCGCGCGTTTCGCCAACTGTCAGCATTCCTTCTCTGCCAGAGGCTTTCGCGTTTTGGTAAATTGCATCTATCGCCGCTACGCTGCGGGCAAGGCGCGTTTCTCTGGACACATTATATTGTTGGTCTACACTTCTTGTAAAACCGTCCGCCTTTGTTTTATTACTTAATCTTTGCGCTGCGTACCTTAGCCCCATCTTAGCGCCGTTGGCCAAGTTGCCCGCTAAATTATCCGCCTTTACTATCTGACCGCCTACTTCTTTGGCAAACGGGTTCATCGCTTTTAATAAATATTCAAAATCACTTATACCTTTATCTTCTTCCGCAGTTCGCCCTTGCATAGGCGTGCGGATGTCGCGCCCGATTATCCTCGGCGCGCCTAACGATAAGCCCGCGCTCGCCCCGGCGCTTACAGGTATATTTAATTTGCCCAACGCTTTGTTTATACCGCTGTTTTCCCCCACTAAACCATTTAACGTCTTGGCCGCCGAACTTACAGGACTTGCCGTTGTTACTTTTGTTACAGGCGCTGTTTTGCTTACACTGCCAACACCTCTTATCGCCGTGGGCGCGCCTGACTCCGACAATATGCTTGCTGAGGGCATACCACTCTTCATAGACTGCATTACCGAGAACTCCGCCGTCGCAGCCCCCTGCGTGCTTACAGCTTGACCCGCAGGCGTTATTAACGACGCCGCTACATACTTCTTGTTGCTCCCCTGCAAACCGTAGCCTATATTGTCTTTTAATATCTCTAAACTTAAACTTAACTCTCGGCTCCTATCAAGAAGGTTCTGGCGCCAGCCTGACGCCTCGCCATAACTCTTTCCTCCCAATATCCTGCGCTCTATAAAATTGTTTCCCGTCTCACTGCCCAACCTGCTAAACTTCTTCCCCTCCAAACCTTCCACGCTAACCTTATTCCCTCCCGATGCCAAGGTCTTACTTATATTTGGGTCTACCTTGCCTATCTTTTTACCGCTTATTTGGTTTAATTGCTGCTCCCTTGCCAACGACCTCTCTATACTTAACTTCTCGCCGGCCAGCTGCTTCGCCCGCGCGTCTACCTTCGCGCGGCCTATACTCGTCCTCAAATGCTCACGAGTTAAAATGTTCAACGGGTTCGCCGCGTTGTTCGCCTTAAACTGACTGCCGCTAAACGCCTTAAAATTACTACCACGCCCTGCTCTCGTCGCTTGCGATAAGTTCTTATACATCGCGTAATGCCTTAGGTTCTTTATACCGTTCGTTCCCTTCCTGCCCACCTGCGTCAAACGGTACATCTTTAAACCTATCTGTCCGCTCTGACGTACTAAACTTACACCCATTCGACCTATAAAAAATACCGCCAGCGCTACATCCGCGCTGCCCGCAAACGTCGTCATTATACCCGTCTGGCTTACCTCACTCCCCTTCCATAACTCACCCTCTCGATTAATTACCGCGTGCTTCGTTACGTTCTTCTTCAACGCAGCACTGCTCTCTGTCCTTAATAAATAATTGTATATCCTCTTATCCAACTTCCCCTCATCTACCTCGTTCATATCTCCAAAACTCGCGTTCATTATATGCGCCAATAACATCCCTCGCTGGCTTAACCCCGCCGCCGCTGCCTGTCCGCTAAACTCTATACCCAAATCTACCTTAACCTTCCCGCTTAACAAACCCTCCGCTATAAACGGCATCACTCCACTACAACCCACACTCCTCGCTCCCATATACGTCCTTACTCCACACGCCCCAACACTGTACTTAGACAATATTGACAAACTCTCCGCGCTGCCTTCCGCCAACAATACATCCACAACCTGCGTCCAAGCATTACCCATGCTCGTCCTGTCTATTGGGTACGCCGCATTCACACTCTTCTTCCCCAAATACTTCCCGTGACGGTCCTTCCACTCACGCGCATACGTGCTTAATAATAATAAATCATAATCCCCGCTAACCTGCTTCCTTTCCTCCCTCGTCGCGTATCCTACAACGGTGTCCAATTCACTATACGCCCCTAACGACAACAGCGTCCCCGCGCCTGCCATCAATAACGCGCCGCTTCCCGCAATATCCATACTGTTTATTAACAAACGCCTAACATCCCCACCGTCACTCCTGCTGCCCAACATCCCTATACCCATCACCGCGTACATCTCATCCACACAACCCGCCTCCAAACAATTACCCTTCGATACTTTACTCTTATACAAACTAAGTAATTCCCTTCGCTCTCCTACATCAAACATCCCCTCAACCGTCAACAATAACGGACTCACCCTCAATACATACTTGCCATACGTATTAGGCTCACGCCTCCATAAACCAAGCAACTCACTCTTCTTCTTCGATAGCTCTCGGTGCGTCTCCCTCAATAACCTCTCCTCTACCTTCCCCCACTCTGCCTTGTATTGCGCGTACCTAGACTTGCTGTCTACTCCCAATACTACCCCCAACTCACCATGCAATTCTTTGCTCCAGGCCGATATCTCACTAGTCTTGTATCCCTCATACAACGCCAGATCCGCCGCACTCATCCCCCTCAACGAGTACTCCCTCAACTCCCCAGCCAATATCCCCTCCTGCTCTCCTACCTTGCGCGATATCTCACCTAAATACTTTACCTCCAAATCCCTTCGCTCCTTATCAAACTCCTTCTTATAAGATTCATATCCCAACGGCCCAGATTCTACCCCTTCATTTAATCCAAAATATCCCTCTATTACCTCACTCAACTCGCGCCCGCGCTTATCCGATATACTCTCCACTACCTCCTCTGCCTTCTCTCCAGGCCCCATTGGTACATACACAACTGTAGTGTTATCTCGACGCAATACTATATCTTCATTCGCTTTTGCAGCCGCCTGTGATTTGATCTCTTCTATACTAAATGTTTTTAACTTGCTCAAATCATATTTTGATAAAGAGGCATTCGATAAATCTTCCCCCAAACTAGAAGAAGAACTTATAGGAGTGGTTGGGGCGGGATTTCTGGAGACGGTTTTACTGCTTACTTGGGCAAGAAGGTCATGCGGCAAAGAGGAAACAATGAGACACTGGATTAAGATAACACTGATAATCTTAACCGCAGCACCAGGAAAAACGGAAATTAAGTTATAAACCATTTTTTTCATAAAGTTTCCCAAAAATAAATCTTACCAGCCGCACACATAAAAATGAAAAAGCATAATATATATATAAATATAAATAAAATACTCCCACATCAAAAGTATTGATAATTTGCCGCCAAACCACAAGGGCCAAAGGACCTATACGACACATAGGTCTTTTGGGTACTTATCGACGGTAAATTAGAAGCATATAAAAACAAAAACCCCTTTTGTAAAAAAAGAGGCTTAAACGCGCAAAAATCAATTGCCGGAATTTGTTAAAAATAAATTAAAACAATTAGCGTTAACCGTTGTTTTTAGTTGCATAACCCACCGTAAGCGTAACATAATATCATTTATATAGATATTTTATCACTTAGGACGTAAATGTCAAGCATCATAAAGGGTTATACCAAAAAAGCATAGCAAAAAACCCCCGCTTATAAAAGCGGGGGTTAAAAAAACTATTCCACAGTCAACTTACCTGTTGTATTATGGCCGAAATTTTCGGGCTCGTACATTTGGCTGGCCCATGCCGCGGGCGCGCTGTAAGTGCCTGGTAACGTGGCCTGTACAACGTATTTATAGGTGTGTTTGCCTTTGGTCAGATAATCGGCAAATACGGCTATGCGGTCGTCGTATTTTTCATTGCGCTCAAAGGTGCCCCATTTGCTGTAGTAGGAATCATAATCATCATATTCCCCCTCATCATTATTTGCAAACTGAGACTCTGTGGCAAGCGTGCTGTCCACAATCTCAAAGCCCGCGGGCAAGAAGTCTTCCACCACAACAAACTGCCTGTCTTGGTTTGTGGTAACTGTTAAGGTAACTTCCGCCTTTTGGCCGGCTTTAAACGCTGTGCCCTCACCTGACACGGGCGTTACTTTGCGCTCAATTGCAAAGCCTGCGTTTACGGGTTTATCCAGCTTAAGCGGCGCGTAAATTTGGCGCATTGTATAATAGAGTCTGCCATCGCCTTTTTTGGTTATAAGTATGTCAGACTCGCCTTTCTTATTAAACAAATTGGAGAAAGGTACTACGGCAAGTTCCGCTTTCATTTCGCGGCCTTTAAAAACGCCTGTCCATGCGGCGGCGGAATTTACTTTAAGCTCCGCCTTAAAGTCCGGCGTTACATTTTCTTTTACTGTATAGTAAGAGTTTAAAGCGCGGAATACGGCCGAGTTGTTGGCCGTTGTAGCCCAGTGCCCTTCCTGCGTGGCTTGGTTAAGCAGCCATCTTACGGCCTTTTCGTCGCCTGTAAAGCCGCCTTTGGCCTGCAGCATAGCGTCCAGCACCACAGCCGTTGTTGTAAGGTTAGAGGCATGTATCCACGGCATTTTGTTGTCCAGCTCAAAGTGCATTGTGGTGGGCGCAACTTTGGCGGTGTTCATAAGCTCGCGCGCGAGCTCTTCAACCTCGGTTGTTTTACCCAGGTTTTTGCCCGCTTTTATAAGATAGGCTTTGCCTTGCAAGCTGAGCTCCGCCCTGCCGCTGTAAGCCTTTGAAAACTGGCTGCTGCCCCCCTTTTATAGAGGCTGAGCACGTAAGCGGCGTAAGCCTGCGTGGTTTTGTTTTCCAGCCTGCTATATGGGTAGGCCCAGCGTTTTGTGTCTGAAGCAGACATAAAGCTGTCCAGCCACTTTAAAGCTTTATTACTAACGTTGTCGTCCACTTTGTAGCCCTTTTCTTTTGCTAAGTGCAAAACCTCAAGCGCGTAAAGCGTAACAAACGGGTCAGGCTGGGTTGAGTAAGCGTCCGCCCAATATTTAAACCCGCCGTCTGATGACTGATACGCGCCAATATTGCTGATAACCTCCTGCGCCGCCGCCTCCAGGTTAGAGATATTGCCAAGTTTAAAATCGCTTACAATACTCTTAGAAAGTATAACAGGCAGTATCTTTGACATTTTTTGCTCAAGACAGCCGTACGGGTAAGAAAGCATGTAAAACAAGCCTTCTTTAAGCCCAACTAAAGCCGTAGAGGCAAAGGTGAACTCCGCCCTGTTATCGGCAAACGGTACGTAACCTGTGGGGGCCTTCATGCCTTCTTTTACTTTAGACTCTGTTACGCCACTGGTGGCAAGCGTGTAATATTTTTCAATACCGTTAATGGGGATATTCCACCTAAGGCCGTCTGTGTCTTTGCCGCTGGCGGCCGTAAACTCAAATACCGCGGGTTGCGCGTTGGCGGCCTGGCAGTTCCATAAAATCTCTTTAAAACCGCCCTTTTCAATTTTGGCGTTTACGGTTGACTCGCCGCCGTACATGGCCACGCCGCCGCTGACAATACCTTTTACGGTAATGTCTTCTTTAGCGTCTTGGTTGTACACTATTACGCCGCATTTAAATATGTCGCCAAGTCTTGCGAACCTGGGCAGGCTGGGCTTTATCATAACAGGTTTATTTACAGTAATGTTTGTATCGGCCGAGCCAAACTGTTTTGTATTTAAACTTACAGCCATTACACGGAATTTGGTAAGGTTATCGGGCAACTTAAACTGTACTTTTGCTTTGCCGTCTTTATCTGTAAATACCTTCCCGTTCCAGTAGGGCGCCATGTCAAAGTTGGTACGCAGGTCAATGCCGCCAAGCTTACTGTCGTCACCGCCGCCGCCGCCTCTATTTTCGCCTTTTTCACCGAAGGAACGCTGGCCTATTACAAACGCCCTTGTGTCTACCGTGCCAACAGCAAGAGCGCGCGGGCCATAAAACTCATTAAATAAGTCAGGCGTTTTGTACGCGGTAAGTGAGAGGACACCCTCGTCCACCACAAACACAGCTACTTCTGATTCTACCGCTTTGCCGTTGACCGTATTGTGCAGGTTAATTGTTACTGTTTCACCTGGTAAATAGGTGGCTTTATCTGTGGTAAGCTTGGTAGCTATTTTTCTGGCTTCAGGCTCAACGGTTAAGTTGGCGTAGCCTACTTTAAGCTGCGGCTTGCCAAGGTCAAGGCCCTCTTTATCATAAGAGTTTTCCGCGCTGCGGCCTTTAATAAGTATTACGCTTACAAAGGCGTTGGGCAGGTAATCTTCCGTCACGGGTATTACTATACTATCCGCGCCGCCTTTAAGTTCCTGCGTAAATTTGTGCATTATTTTTTCGCGTTCAACGGTTACAAGCGCTGTAGCGTTAGCGTAGGGTGACTGCACCATAAGTTTGGCTTTGTCGCCTACCTTATAAGTGGCTTTGTCGGCGACTAATTTAATAATATCATCGTCGTTCTTAGCCCAATATGCGCGGCCTTTGCCGGCTACGCTGAAAGAGGCTGTGTTGCGCACCTCATTCCCCTTATCGTCAACAGCGGTAAAGGTAACCTTATAGGAACCCGGGGTTTTTGGGGTGTATTTAAATGCATGCGCTGTTTTACCTGTTGTAAAGGTAACTGTGTCCGTGCTTTCCACACGGTTTTCACTCACCCATTCCAGGCGGCCGTTAATGCCTGTTTTGCGTATGCTGTAGTATTGCCAGTTTTCAATTTTGGCGGTTACTTTAGCGGAAACAGCCTCGTTAGTAACGGGGTTAACTGTTAAAATATCAGCGCCGAAAGGCTTTTCTACCTCAGTATATGTTTCGCCCGTTTTTATACCTATATAGAATTCTGAAGGGTGAACGGGCGTTGATGTTCTGCTGAAAAGCTGCTGCCTGTTGGGCGCGGTTATGCCGGCCTCAACAAACATTCTGTACGGCCTGTCAAACTTGGGCAAGGCCTGTGTATAAACAAAGCGGCCGTTGTTATCAAGCTTATTTGTTTGTTCAGAATACGGATAATTTTCTGATGAATCGTCGTAAGAATTAAAAAAGTAATCAGAATACTTTGAATTTCTGTAATAGTTTTCAGTATATCTTACCGCCAGTTTAACATCCGCGCCCGCAAGCGGGCCGCCAAACATGTAAGAACCATCCACGGTAATTACGGCGTTGTCCTGAGAACGGTAGTCCGGCTTGTCAGTATTTACGTTTACTTTAAACTCAGCGGGTTTCAATGCTTCCACGCGGAAAGATTTGTATACGTTAAAATAATCAGCAGAACCTTCATCTTCTTCATTAACAAGCTCTACACTGTAAGTGCCTGTTTTATCTGCCGAGCCTATGTTAAAAGTTGTTTCAAAGGTGCCGTATTTTGTGTTAACCGGGGCGTTAACAAGCTTCCACTCGTTACCCGCCGGGTCAGACACTCTGAGCGTAACCGTGCTGATTGACGGGATTGCCCAGTCGCCCTCTTTAAGCGTTCTTAAAGCGCCTTTGAGGTTAAGCTTTTCGCCTGGTCTTAAAATGTCTCTGTCAAAAAACACAGCGGCGTTATTGGTAATTTCCTTGGGGTACCAGTCATAGCTTATGTTAAAGCGCCACGGCTCCACACCCTGCGTCCAATTGCTTGACACTATAGCGTCGCCGCCATCGGAGTACGCTATAGCGTAAACCTCCGGCCTGTCCCAGCGGCCGCCAACTACGCCAAGCTCTTTAAACCCGGGCGCCTCGGCCATGCCGTTGCCTTCCGTTTTACCGCTCCATAAAAGTTCGCCGTCGCCTGAATAAAGTTCCACGGATTTGTTTGCGACCGGTTTACCGTCACGCAGTGTGGTTACCCATATTAAAGAGTTTTCAATACCTGTTTTAAGCGTGACGCCAACGTCTGTCACGTTATCAAAAATATCTGTGCGGCAGTAGTCTCCGTTATCTCTTTTTTTAAATACCGTCAGCTTATTAAAACCTTTGGCGTTACCGTTAAATATCTTATTTAAATCAAAACCCGTTCTTAATGTTTGGTTGCGTTTTGTTTTAAAAGCATAAGAGCCGTAAGCCGGGACAGTGGTATTTTTACAATAGGTATTGCCCTCTTTATAAGCTTTAATAAATTCTTGCGCGTTATTAAGTTTTACAGAGTCTATGCCTGTGGCTTCCACGTTAATAACGTCAACAGGATGCATAATGGGCAGGTAAGATTCCAACACGCCAAAGCCTGTGCTAAAATCAACATTAGGGCAGTACTGCGGGTGTGTATAAGTTAATGTTTTCTTTTGGCCCAGTTTGTTGCCGTAAATATCTTTAAGGTTTGCATCTAAAGTGATTTTATAGGTTTTGCCTGGCTCAAATTCCGCAATGTTAAAGGGCAAAGCGTAGCCTGTGGGGCCGTTATAAATGCGGCTGCCTGTTTCATATTTCGCGCCCTCTTCAAGCGGTTTAAATTTGACTGACGGGGATATTTTTATATTATCAACAACGTCTTTAAGGTAAACGGGGTTGGTAAAGCGCAGTTCTGTATTGCCGGGCAGGCATTTGGGGGAATTGGTATCTATTACGGCAAAGTTTTCATATGTGTAAAAAAATATATTTTTCTCTTTTTGGAATCCCAACGTTCCTTGTTCGCCGGGCATCCCCTCCGCAATTTTTATGTTGTATGAGGCGGCCTGCTCAAGCTTGGCCTTAGGCATAAGCACTAACATGTTTTCAGCCTGGTAATAATTGCCGCCGTACTCTTGCTTAACAGCCTCTTTGCTTGGGCGTATTAAATCAAAACTTAGCTGCGCTGCCTCATTGCTCTTTTTAAAAGAAATATACTCGCGCGCAGTCTGCGGGTTAACCGGCTGGTTAAAAACTAAAAAAATGTTGGGGTTAAGGCCTACCCATAGTTCAGCATCAGCAGGTCTGGAGTGGGAGAAGTTAATACGCGGGGTATTAAACGTCCAGCTAAATTCTCTGCTAAGGCTGTCAGAAGAAACTTCTGATTTCAAATTGCCGTCAACGGTTACCTTATATTCTGTTGAGGGGATAAGTTTTTCAGCTTCAAAGCTTAAGGTTTGGGTGCCTGTCCAGCGGCAGTTGCCTTTAGCCGCGGGCACCAGTTTAATGGGGCAGGCGTCATTGCCAAATTGGTTGGAGTCGCCCAATCTTACAACCGGTTTATTAAAAGTTACGTTGATGTCAACATTTTCAGTGGAATATGTATTACCTTTAGGCGTGTAGGAAATTACATTTAAACCCTGCGCGCTTAAAGCGCCCGCGCAAAGCATAAATACAACAGCAAGAACTTTCTTCATAAGCTACCTCAAACATATAAATTTTATATACTTTAGTATAACATTTTCAGAAAAAGAGGACGAGATGGCCTTAGACATTTTAAAAAATATAATAAGCTTTAAAAACTACACATTGCTGTTGGAAAAGGGCAAAGGTTATGTATTTGGCTACCTGGCAGTAATATTTATAATAATGACGCTGACAGGGTGCTATGTGGCGGACAAGTATTTAGACACGCATTTACCTGCCATACTCAAATCCATACCATCTATAGAAGCTAAAGACGGCGCACTGCTTATTAATGACGGCAAAGACTATACTATTAATTTACCTTTAAACACCAAAAGCGGCGTGCAAGCGCAAACCGCCCACATATTATACAGGCCGGGCATGGAATTCCCCCCAACTAAAAGCGATTTTACAAGCGGCGCAACAGTAGCCATAGTAACCAAGACAGACATGTATTATGTTAACGGGGAAAAGGTAGTGTCTGAAAAGTTCCCCAAAGACCTTACTTTTAAAAAGCTTGAGGGCGAGGAAATTATGGCTAAATACAGCCAAATATCCTCTACTATTAAGGTAATGACATACCTTGTCACACCGGTTTTTATGCTGTTTATGCTTGCGTACTGGGTGTGCGCCAGCTTTTTGGTGGGGATGGTGGTGCAGTCGTTCATGCTGCGCGTTACGCCGCGTTTTGGCATTATGCGCCTGGCCGTTTATGTGCAGGCCCCGGTACTTGTTATTTTTATGATAAACATACTCTCGCCCTACAGAATACCGCTGTTTAATATAGCGCAGCTGTGTATAAGCGGTATGTTTATACAACAGGCTTTATCATACTTACCAAGAAGAGGACAAAAAAATGCTGCTTAAAGTTAAAAGAAAATTCAGCGCGGCCCACAGGCTGCCCAGTTACGACGGGGACTGCAATAACCTGCATGGCCACACATGGGCGGTAGAGTTTATTATAGAAGGTACGGTAAAAGAGTCCGGCATGGTGGAAGACTTTAAAATTTTAAAAAGCCTTATAGACGGCGCGTTGCCTGACCACAAATATCTTAACGATTACGTGGAAAACCCCACCGCCGAAAACCTGGTACAGTACCTTTTTGACAAAGTGTCCGCCCTGCTTAAAGAGCGCGGGCTAAAATTAAAACAAGTGGAACTTTGGGAGAACGAAAGTGCCAGCGCAATCTTACAAGCTTAACGAGATTTTCTACTCCATCCAAGGCGAAGGCGCCCACACAGGCGCGCCCGCCGTATTTGTGCGCTTAAGCGGGTGCAGCATGGGGTGCGATTTTTGCGATACGGACTTTTCGCATAAGCTTACCATGACCGCGCCTGAGGTACTGCATGAGGCCGCCAAATACCCCGTTAAAAGAGTAATTTTTACAGGCGGCGAACCGGGCGAGCAGAATATAGCCGCGTTAGCCAAGTTTTTTAAAGAACAAGGTTACGAGACGCACATAGAAACAAACGGCTCGGTATACTTTGACACAAGCAGTTTGGACCATGTGACATTATCACCAAAAGCGGCAATTGACGAGCGTATGCTTAACGCCGCCCACGTTATAAAAATAGTAGTTGGCGCGGGCACAAAAATAAAAGATTTAGAAAAATACTTCAAATACCAGTCTGCCGGCAGGCAAATATATTTACAGCCGGAAAGTAACAAACAGGAGAATATTGATTTATGCGTAAAAATAATAAAAGCAAACCCCTTTCTAAGGCTAAGCCTGCAAACACACAAGTTCGCAAACCTGCAATAACCGAGGCTAAGGCGCATCAAAATTGGCGTGAATTACTGGCATATATAGGTGAGGACCCGAACCGTGAAGGTTTACTAGAAACCCCCAAACGCATAGTAAAATCATGGGACAAACTTTTTGGCGGGTACAAACAAAAGCCCGAAAGCGTGCTAAAAACCTTTGTGGAAGGCTCTTGCGACGAGATGGTAGTACTTAAGGATATTGAGTTTTACTCTACATGCGAGCACCACTTCCAACCGTTTTTTGGCACCATCAGCATAGGCTACCTGCCAAATAAACGCGTGCTGGGCGTATCCAAACTGGCAAGACTGGTAGAAATATATTCCCGCCGCCTGCAAATACAGGAAAAGCTGTCAGCCGAAATTGCCGACAGCCTTATGAAGCACCTTAACCCGCTTGGCGTAATGGTAGTGTGCAAGGCCCGCCACATGTGCGTGTGCAGCCGCGGGGTTGAAAAGCATAACGCCGTTATGATAACCAGCGCCATAAGAGGCGTATTTAAAAAGCCCGAGGTCAGAAGCGAGTTTTTAGACTTTATACAGTAAATATAATTCTGTAAATAAAAATACCCCCGGTGTTGCCGGGGGTATTATTTTTTATTTTCGCAACTAAGACTTAATTTCTGTAACCTTTTTTAGGTAAAATTCTTTTAATATAAACATCATCATTTAAAGCAGCGTGAACTAAAGAAGCGTTTGATGTTGTACCGTCAAAAATATTAACTCTGTCCACAGTGCTTACGCTTACGCCTGATAAGTCTACACCGGCCATTCTTGCGCTTTTAATAAGTGTTGACAAAGAAGTGCACTTTGAAGAAGACTTATAATCAATATTTTGCACTTTGTCTTTAATATATTCTTTAACAGAACCCGGGTTAAGCTTTTCTATAGCCGCAAACACTTCCACAATAGGCTGTTGTATTGCAGGCACTATTTCAGAAAAATGCAAATAGTTAAATATTCCTTCTAAAAACAGCCACGAATCCAAGTCGCCTTTAGGCAAATAAAATATAGATTTTTCACCTCTTTTAACATCTTCTCTGGCTACATAGCTAAGCATTTTTAAACCGTTATCATTAACAGGCAAGTCATGCACAAGTAAAAGACTTTTTAATAAAGATGCCTGCGTTTCTATGCTGACTGTTTCAATATAGCGGTTAATATCCGAGATGCTTTTAGCCGCTATATCCCCACGCAGATTATCTATAAAACCACGCGGAAAATTAACCTCTTGCGTATTTTTGTCAGTTCTTACTTTGGCAATATTATCAAATGCCTCAAAATCGCCCTTAATAAAAGCCGCTGCCATAACTTTAGCCTGGCTATTATGAAAAAATTTCATTATTTTAGCAGAAGTTGTCTGCGCGGCAATAGTTTCGATATTAGAAACAGCGCCGTTATCAATAAGATATTTAAGCTGCTCTACAGAAGCGTTTTCCCCTTTCTGTATTTCTTTATCTAAAAGTGTGTTAAGCCTTGCCTGCTGCGCCTCTTTTTCTTTATCAATGGCGGCATATCTGGCTTTGGCTTCCAGTTCAAGCTGGGCTATTCTGTCGCTGCTGCTTTGCACCATTTTTTTTGTCACAGGGTCTTGCGCGGCGGCAAATGTGCTAAGAGTTAAAACTAATGCAAGCGTTCCTGCTATATATTTTTTATTCATGTTATTCTCCTTCCTTAAAGGCTATCTGTCATAATATAAAAGTTTTTAAGTTTTTATACCAGGGTCTAAAGACCCAGCGGCAAATAGGTCTTTAGACCTAAAAGTCTAGGCAGTATATTAGTTGATAAGTTTATAATATTTATAAAAATTGTAAAATTATAATATGAACAAACCACTTATCATGGGTATATTAAATGTAACGCCGGATTCTTTTTTTGACGGCGGCGCACACACAAACCCGGTTGCCCATGCCGCGCAATTAATTAAAGAAGGCGCGGATATTATTGATATAGGCGGCGAGTCCACCCGCCCCGGCGCGTCCGTTGTTTCCCCGGCTGATGAGGCCGCGCGCATTATACCCGTGCTTAAACAAATAAGACTTATGTGTCCCAAAATAACAATTTCCATAGATACCTACAAGGCAGCAACCGCTTTGGCCTCGGCGCAACATGGCGCGGATATCATTAACGACCCCAGCGGCCTGGCAGACCCGGAACTGGCAAAAATTGCCGCCAAGCACAACAGAAAACTTATAATAATGCACACACGCGGCACACCGCAAACCATGAACACTCTTACAAATTACACAGATATTTTGGCTGAGATAACAGAGTTTTTTAAAGAAAAAGCGGCGCTGGCCACAAACCTTGGCGTGCCGCCGGAAAATATAATTATAGACCCCGGCTTCGGCTTTGCCAAAACAAAAGAACAAAATTTATTTTTGTTGGAAAACATATCACACTTCAAAGCGCTCCAATACCCGCTGCTTATAGCGCTCTCACGCAAACGTTTTTTAAGCAGAAAAGAAGGCGACACCGCCGCAGACCGCCTGCAAGCTACGCTTGAGGCTAACGCCAAAGCAACTGCACAGGGCGCTGACATGCTGCGCGTGCACGACGTGGCCGCCACAACAGATTACCTAAAATAATTATACTCAAATACCCAAAAGACCTAGCGCCGTTTAGGTCTTTGGACCCTGGTGTGTTTTTAACCAATACTCTATCATATAGATATATTATTACTCTTTAGGAGACCCAATGAAGAAATTATTTATTTGCGCCCTTATATTAACACTGAGCACATTTTCATATGCCGAGGACGGCATTGCAAGCGCACTTCAAAAAGCTTTTAACTATAAACCCGACGCAAAACTTGCGCAAATAAGGCAAGAGGCCGCCAAACATTTACAAGAAGAAATAAACGCAAAAACTTTAGAGTCATTTACAACAGGCTCAAACGAAGAAGCGTTGAAAAAATTTTACAGAGAAGTAACCGTAAGCATACAGATAACAATACCCAAAACAGATTTTGACGGCAACGAGTACGAAGACATAATCTACTGCAGCGGCGTATATGTAGAGCCCGGGCTGGTAGTAACACATGACAACAGCCTAATGATAAGACCATATAAAAAATATGAAATAAAAATAATTTTTCATAATGGTTTAACAATACCCGCCAATCAGGTTTTTCTTACACCTACGAGGGTATCGCATTATTCATTTTTTGATTTGCAGCCTATATTTGAACTTAGGCCGGAACTTAAAAATATGAAGAAAGCTATCATAGGCTACCTAAATACAAGTGAAAGCTTTTTTAGAATTATTAAGACCCCCGCCCCGGTAAAAGTTAATTATGTTTATACCGATAAAAATGATTTTAAGGTGCTCATGAACCGCTCTATACAAGATGATGAAGAATTTGGCGACAGAGGCAGATTTTTACTTGATATCAGACAACAAAAAACAACAGGAGACCCTGTGTTTTACGGTAAGCTATTAATAGGTATGAACAGAACAGGCAACGGCGGCAGCGCTTTTGACTTTGGTATTACGGGTATAGAACGCCCTGAAATAGCCTCCTTTAACAGTCATACACTTTCTTCTCTGCGAAAGTCCGGCCTCAACCCCGTTATGTACAAAATATACCAATAAACACTTAAATATACATGAGAAAACCCTAGGGCCCCAAGAGCCGTAGGGTTTTCTTTTAAAGGTACGGTACCCTTTTACCCCCCGTCTTATATTGCAAGTATACTTATCAACTAATATAACTACTTTGAGCTAGTTTTCAATATGTAAAAAAGTCCCATATAAAATATGAGATAGGCGTTATGTAATTTAAGGTAAAACAAAAAACATCCCCCCTCCCGCTTCCGATGGGGAGGGCATAAAAAAGCCCCGCCGTTTGGCGGGGCTTTAAAATCACATTTACTTAACAGGCATCCGGTTAATATGCTGCGGCAAACTGCCAGACTGCGCAGTTTCAATATCTAACTGCATCTTGTCCGTATTGCCCATTTGCTCATGCACGGCGGCGCGCGCGGCGTATGCGGAAACTGACGGCTTTAAAATAACCACCATATCATAATCAGCCAAAGCCGCCGGATAGTTACCCATGGCAAAGTGTATGCTGCCGCGGCTCATAAGCGCCTCGGCGCTTTCGGGGTTCATCATGATTGTATAGGAGACAAACTTAAGCGCGTCTTCATACCTCTGCATGCCGGCCAAAGCCGCGCCCAGCGCGGAGTAGGCGGCAATATTTGTAGGATTATTTTCTACCACTACAATAAAGTCATTGGCGGCCTCTTCATATTTAGCCATGTAAAAATACGCCGCGCCTCTTGATGCGTACGCGTCCACATTGTTGGGGTTAATTTTTAAGGCTTTATCATATTGCTTTACGGCCTGCTCGGGCTTGCCGTCTTTATGGTAGCCTTCCCCCCTTGCTATATATTCGGAGGAAGTCGGCAGAGGCATTAATGTTGTACACGCGCACATTGTTAGCGCCGCAAATATTATTGGGAGTTTAAAAATATTTTTCATAGCGTTTTTCCTTTAAAACTGCGGTATTATAGTTTCAAGTAAAGCCTTAAACTTGCCTTCAATCTTTTTAGTTTCGGACAATGTTTCGCTGTGTGAAAGCGGTGTTTTGCTAAGGCCGGCGGCCAGGTTGGTAACGGTGGCCAGGCCGCACACTCTTATACCCGCCTGTCTTGCCGCTATAACCTCGTGCACCATAGACATGCCTACCAAATCCCCGCCCATTGTGCGAAAGGCTTTTATTTCAGCCGGGGTTTCAAAGTTAGGGCCCGTCACGGCAAAGTATATGCCGCTGCCATGTTTTATTTTTAATTTTTTAAGCGCGTCTAACGCTATTTTGGAAAGTTTTTTATCATAAGCTTCGCTCATGTCTATAAACATAGGCCCAAACGCCATGTCGTAGTTGCCTATAAGCGGGTTAGTAGCCATAAAGTTAATATGGTCGCTTACCACCACAATAGCGCCCGGCGTAAATTTAGCGTTTATAGAGCCTACGGCGGCCGATACTATTAAACTTTTTACGCCCAGCATACCCATAACGCGCGGCGCCAAGGCTATGTTTTTAATATCATGCCCTTCATAGTAGTGAAACCTGCCCTGCATAACCATAACTTTTTTACCTTTATAGGTGCCAAAAATAAGGTTGCCGCTGTGGCCGCTTACAGTGCTTTTTAAAAACCCGGGTATAGTTTTGTAAGGCAGCACAATTTTATCTTTAAGCTCCGGCACACTGCCCGACAGGCCAGAACCTGTGATAAAAGCCACTTCCGGTTTAAAATTTTTTGTTTTCTTATTTATATACGCCGTAATCTTTTTAACTGCCGCAAGCTGTGTCATACTGCCTCCTATAATGTCGTCCTTGCGGGCGCGAAAGCGCCCTCTATATGGTTGATGTCACTACCTAAAACTGTTATTACGTCAAACCTTATACTATCAAATTTTGGCTGTTTTTCTTTAATATAATTAGTTGCGGCTAATGCTACTTTATGCTGTTTGCTTTTGGTTACCGCGCCAAGCGGCCCGCCAAAAGCGCTGTAAGCGCGGGCTTTTACCTCTGTAAAAACAAGGGTTTTACCGTGAATGGCAATAATATCAACTTCCCCTTCTTTTACACGGTAGTTGCGGGCGAGTATTTTATATTTTTTGCCTTCCAAATATTTAGCGGCGGCATCTTCCCCGGCGGAACCAAGATTGTTCATAACATTACCCCGTGAGTATGCTTTAGCGGGGCAAAAGTCATGCGGTGTTCACGGCACGGGCCGTGCGTGTTAATACATTCTATATGAGTTTTACTGCCGTAACCTTTGTGCCCCTCAAAGCCGTAAGCCGGGTGCAGAGCTGCGGCAATTTTCATATATCTGTCACGGTTAACTTTGGCTATAACGCTGGCCATGGCTATACAAAATGACTTGGCGTCGCCGTCTATAACTTCTTGCTGCGGTAAAGGGAAATCTTTTATTTTATGGTTGCCGTCCACAAGGGTTAGAATATCATTAATATCGTAAAATTTTTGCGCGGCGCGGCGCATGGCCAGGAACGTGGCCTGTAAAATATTTATGCGGTCTATTTCATACGCGCTGGCGTAGCCAACGGCAAAAGGAATGCGGTGCTCAAGTATGCGGGCGTAAATTTTTTCACGTTTAACTTCGGTTAATTTCTTGCTGTCGTTAACGTCCTCAAAAATGGTGTACATGTCCGGCGTTACGCAAACGGCGGCGGCCACTACGGGGCCCGCCAGCGGGCCGCGGCCCGCCTCGTCTATGCCAAGTAAAACGCAGTTTTTGGCGGTAATAAGCGTGTTATCATATTGTTGCAGTTCATTCATACCACATGATATAAAATTTTGTTTAAAAGATTTTAATTTCTCCCTTTCGTAAAGGGAGTGGCCTGGCAAGGCCGAGGGATTTATCACGCTGCGTAGCAGCTTACTACAAGATGCCGTTATAAAATAAAGACAACAACAATATTAAATCCCTCCCCCCTACGGGGTACTCCCTTTACAAAAGGGAGAAATAAAAAAAATACCATTTATATTCTGCCCTTCGGTGCAAAGTTATTAATACGGGAAGTAAGCTTACTTCCCTTTACAAAAGGGAGAAAACGGCTGTTCATCTATTTTCCAATTTGTTCACGAAATTTTGTTAAAATTTTTTAAAATGATAAAATCATTATATGCAGAAAAAATTTTTACTTATCCGCACTGACCGCATAGGCGACCTTATTTCTATTACGCCCGCAATATCTGTATTAAGGCGTAACTTCCCGCACGCCTATATCGCCGTGCTGGTATCGCGCTACGCCGCCGATGTGGTTAAGAACAACCCTGAAATTGACGAAGTTATTATAAAAGAATCCTTTTTTAAAACACTTAGTATTATAAGAAGTAAAAAGTTTAATACCGCCGTAATATTTTTTCTGGACGCATACGCCGCGCTGCTTACGTTTTTCGCGCGCATACCGCTGCGCATAGGCCCCGTATCCAAAATTTGGGCAATATTTTTAAACAAAGGCATACGCCAAAACCGCTCTAAAGTTACCAGGCACGAGGCTGACTTTAACATGGAACTTTTAAAGCCGTTATTTGTTTACTTCCACCCGGCAAAACCCAAAATTTATGTACCTAAAAAAGACGATATCAGGGCCAAAAATTACCTTAAAGATAATTTTGCCATAGACCGCTTTGACACGCTTATTATGGTGCACCCCGGGTCAAAAGGTTCGGCGCAAAACTGGCCGTCATCCAATTACGCGCAGTTAATCAGGCGCATTATGCAAAATTGTCCTGAAGTTAAGGTTATGCTTACAGGCTCCCCGCAGGAACAGCCCATGCTGGAGGCCATAGCGGCTGATGCCGCACCATATAAACCTATGATTTTAAAGGATTCTGTAGAGTTGTCTGATTTTATAGCGTTGATAAACCAGTGCACGTTTTTTGTGTCAAACTCCACAGGTCCGCTGCATATAGCGGTGGCGCTTGGTAAGAAAACATTGTCTTTCTACCCTAACCTAAAAGGCTGCCTGCCCACCCGCTGGGGCCCGTACGGCAAAGGCCACCAGGTGCTTATGCCTGAGGCCGTGTGCCAATCTAAAGAGGACGTTTCCCACATGTCACTAATTACCGTTGACCAGGCTTTTGACGGTATTACAACACTTATTAAAGAGCGCAAATAAATGACCACTTATATTTTAGCCGCGGCCGCCGTGGCCGTAATACTTGTATTAATCCGTTACCCGTTTTGGCGCCCCGCGCGTACAGGCGTGACCGTGCTGGCTTACCACCACGTGGGGGTACCGCCTAAAAATTCTAAATTAAAAAGAAACTGGGTTTCCCCCCAGGCGTTTGCCAGACAAATGGATTATGTTGTAAGCCAAGGTTTTACAACTTTAACATTGGACGATTTGGCCAAAATTTCCGAAGGCAAGGCGGATATGCCGGCAAAACCTTTATTAATAACTTTTGACGACGGTTATAAAAACAATTACCTTAACGCTTTACCAATATTAAAAGAACGCAACTTAAAAGCAAACATATTTTTTGTGTACGACGCCATAGGCCACCACAATATGTGGCACGCGCCCGCCAAGGAAACCTGGCAGGATATGATGACGGTGGAGCAAATTAAAGAAGTTTTAGCGGGTAAAAATATAGGCTATGGCTCACATACATTAACCCACAAAAATCTGGATAGGATAGCTGCGGCCGATGCTAAATATGAAATAGAAGAATCTAAATTCCGCCTGGAAGCGCTGCTTGGTACGCAGTGTACCTCGTTTACATACACTTACCGCGGCGGGAAGAATGCTGAAATTAATAAAATAATAAAAGAAGCAGGTTACAAATTTGCTTTCAGTATGTATAATGGTATAAATACGCCGCCATTTAACGCGGACAAACCGCTTAACAGAATTTTTATTAAGCGCTGCCACAATATGTGGGATTTTAAAATTAAACTTAACAGGAGGTAACTTATGAAAAAAGGTTTTACATTAATCGAGTTACTGGTAGTAGTATTAATCATAGGCATTTTGGCCGCCATCGCGCTGCCGCAATACACCAAGGCTGTGGAGAAATCAAGAATAGCGGAGGCTGACACAATACTTAAAAGCATACAAACAGGCTGCGCTATTTTACACATGCAAAGCGGAGACCATTGTTTTTTTGACAATATTGATTTAGATTTTTCACTTACTGCAATATCCGCAACACTGACAGGCGACGATGGCGTAGCACACCAATATGCCAAACAAGGCAAATATTTTTCTTATAACATGGAAGAGTCTGGCAGTATGGTATATGCCTGCCGAGAATCATCTTTTTCAGATAGCGGCGCATCTGCTGGAGACTACTGCATAGTATATGAATGGGCCGGCGGAAACCCCTCCGCTTTAATAAGCCGATATTGCGCGCCCAATACAGACAAAGGCACAAGTGTTTGCAAATCCATAGGCAAACTGTCAAACGGCGTTTACGAATATTAATTTACAACAATAAAGGAGATAGTATGAAGAAGGGTTTTACACTTATAGAGTTACTGGTAGTAGTATTAATCATAGGTATTTTAGCCGCCATAGCGTTGCCGCAATACACAAAGGCTGTAGAAAAATCAAGAATAGCGGAGGCCGACACAATACTTAAAAGTATGCAAACCGGCTGCGCGATATTAAAATTGCAGGAACCTGACGCCTGGTGCACATTTGAAAATATTGACCTGGACTTCCCCCTTGGTTCCACGGCAAACAATGAATGGGCCAGACAAGGCAAATACTTTTCTTACTCCATGGAAGAATCCGGCGACTTTATAGCCGCGTGCAGAGAAACATCTTTTTCAGACGAATCACACTCTGCGGGTGACTATTGTATTATATACCATTGGGAAAGCGAAAACCCCTCTGCCCTTACAATGCGCGCGTGTAAACCTAACACAGACAAGGGGACAAGCGTATGCAAAGGCATGGGTAAACAAAAAACAGGCACCGCATATGGCACGGTGTACGAATATTAATATATAAATTACCACAAAAAGCCCCGCCTAACGTTAGGCGGGGCTTTTGCATAAATAACAGGGTTAATACATAATATTATTTTCTTGTAATAATTTTCTTAATTTTTTCACATGCTTATTGCTTGAATCTTTTTTTGCCTCAACTGCTTTAATAAGCGCGTCTTTTTGGGCTTTATCCATTTTGCTAAAGTCCATGTATTGTGCAACATTAAAAAAATTAGCAAACAAATTATCCACTCCTTTGTTGGCCCGGAAAGTGTCATGAATATATACGTCAAAGTAGTCATATTCCTCTATAATGTTGGTATTTAATAAGTTTATTATACCTGTAATAACTGCGGCTTGAAAAGAGTCCCTACTTTCCCAAGCGCGGCTGCCTTTATGGTCTTGAAACAATTTTGCATAAATAATAATCGTTTTATCTACCTTATACATATCATTAACACCCAAATTTTTTGTAATAGTATTAAGATGCCCGCGGCTCATAATGTTAGACAGTTCATTATAAGTAATAAGAACTTCGTCAATATCTGTTTTCTTACTTTTTTCTATCCTAGATTTATTAAAAATATTTAAACCAAAATCTTGGTATTTTTCAGGGGTAAAAGAACCTTTCATCTGGAAAAATTCTTTTAAATAATAAGTATAGAAAGCATATGTCATAACTTTACTGAATTGGAATTTTTCTCCAGCGGCCTGATAGGTAGAATTCTTTAAAGCCTCTTCCACCATAATAAGAGCGGTGTTTGTAAGAGAAGGAGGATTAATAAAATGTTCCGGGTCAGATGACATATACTTAGCGTCAAAATCACGTGCGCTCATTTTGGCAAAATCTTTTACAAATTGCGCTTTTTCTATCTCAGGTTGCATTAAAGCAAGGCTGGCCTTTGCCTCTTGTATCTTAGGATATTCATCAATAAAAGCGTCAAGAGATCCGTCAATAATTTTTACCACACGATTACTCTCGCCGCTTGTTATATTTTTAACAACAAAAGCAGTGGCAATATTATCTAATATTCTTGTTTTTTCAATATTCATGTCATTAATTATGTTTTTTTCAACATTTTTTAAACTGTCTAATTTTCTTTCAGCGGCGGTAGTATTTTGAGCAATGGCTGTTGCCGCGCAAAATACTGCTACTGTCAACGCTATAATTTTTTTCATATATGGCTCCTTTTTAAACCAGATAATACAATGATAAATAAAAATACAAATATATACATGAGTCAAAAGACCCAGGAACATGTAGGTCTTTTGACCTATATTCGCTATTATAAATATCCGGTTTAAGATACAATATTATTTTCTTGTAATAATTTTTTTAATTTTTTTACATATTTACTGCCGGATTTTTCTTTGGCGACTACTGCTTTAATCAGCCTGTCTTTTTGGTCTTTATCCATTTTGCTAAAGTCCATGTGTTGTGCCGCATCAAAAAAACGGTCATAGACATCGTCTAACACATAACTTTCTATAACAACATCTGCCGCACTTGTGGTACAACGCAAAGATCCCGATAGCGTATTGGTATTTAATAAATTTATTATGCCGTTAATAACTGCCGCCTGAAAATGCTCTCTATTCTCCCAAGCGCGGCTGCCCTTATGGTTGGTAAATAATTTTTGATAAACAAAGGTCGCTTTGTATACTTTATCCATATCATTAACACCCAAATTTTTTGTAAGAGTATTAAGATGTCCACGGCTCATGATATTGGATAGTTCATTATAAGCAAGAATGACTTCCTCCGTATCCACCGCCTTAGATCTTGCTATACTTAGCCTGTTAGAAATGTTCAAATTAAAATCTTGATATCTATCAGGAGTAAAAGAACCTTTCATATGAAAAAATTCTTTTAAATAATAGGTGTAAAAAGCATATGTCATAACTTTACTGAAGTGGAATTTTTCTCCCGCGGCCTGGTAGGTAGAATTTTTTAACGCCTCTTCCACCATGATAAGAGCGGCATTTGTGAGAGAAGGAGGGTTAATAAAATAATTCGGGTCACTAGACATATATTTAGCGTCAAACTCGTGGGAACTCATTTTGGCAAAATCTTTAATTAACTGTGTTTGCCCTATATTCGCCTGTGTTGAAGCAAGACTGGCTTTAGCCTCTTGAATTTTAGGATATTTATTAATATAAATATCAAGTTGTTCACCAAAATCTTTTACTTTATTAGCATCTATTACAATTGGAATAAAGGTAGTTGCGCTAACATTATCCAATATTCTGCTTGTTTCAGAGTCAATTTCTTTTTTTATATTTTTTTCAACATTTTGTAAGCTGTCCAATCTATTTTCAAGTTTAGAAATATTTTGCGCAACACCTGTGACAGCGCAAAATACCGCTACAGACAAGGCTATAATTTTTTTCATATATGGCTCCTTTTAAAACCAGATAATACAATGATAAATAAAAATACAAATATACACATGAGTCAAAAGACCCAGGAACATGTAGGTCTTTTGACCTATACTCGCTATTATAGACAGATAACAAAAATGCCCCGCCGCATGGCGGGGCATTTTTTTATTTTAAAACCTATATATAAAAGAATTCAGGTTCTTTTCTTATTTTTGTAAGTTTGGATTCCATCTTTTTTATTGCCAGCCAAAACGCCAAGGACTTCATGCCGCGTGTATGCCGCGGGCACGCTTTAACGCAGGCGTAACAGGCAATGCATTTGGCGGCGTCCGTCACTCTTGGGGTTTCCTTTTCTATAGCCTGTACGGGGCAAATTTTGACGCATGTGCCGCAAGAGTCGCACTTGCCGCCGCCTTTAGGGGCAAACGGTATTTTGGAATGCTCACGGTACGGTAAAGTGCCGTTAACTTTAATAAACTTTGTTAAAAAATCGTCCGCTTCCAGTGTTTCCTTTACTTTATCCGCAAAATCAGATAGTGCGGTAATGTCCGCCTCATCAGGGCGACCGGCCGCTATTTTGACTGAGAACGAATGCGGCGCAACCACGGCCGCCGCGCCAACAGCGTGAAAACCACGTTTTTCGCACTCATTTTTAAGCTCTAACAATGCGTCTTCATACTCTCTGTTGCCGTAGGTAACCATAAAAACGGCTGGTGAGTTGTGCGCGTCCAAATTTTTAAATAGTCCCCCGTCCACAGCGGGCAAACGGCCCGCGTATACAGGCGCGGCTATGACAACCAGCTCATCGGCGTCAAAGGTAAAATGGCGCGTTCTGGTATTATAGTCCGCTAAATTAATTTCTCTGTATTTTTTGTGGAACATTTGCGCCAGGTGTTTGGCGTAATCTTTAGTACCGCCCGTAGCGCTGAAATATACTGCTGTAACCTTATTTATCTTCATATTTTTATTATAGCAGTTATGAAATTTTTTGAATACCAAAAATTTTATTTACGGCGCGGCACACCGTCGTGTCAACCTTTTCATGATTACATGTGTTTTAATAAAAAGACACATTTAATATCTTATTTTTAAACAGCAATTGCTTGGCACCCTCACGCTTCGCTGAGAGAGCGGCACTTTGCTTATATAACGCCGCCTTACTTATGCGTCCTTCATATAAAAAGCCCCGCGCCGTAGGCGTGGGGCTTTTTTTGTAAATCACTTCAAATTAATTTTGCGGCTCTTGCGCCTGGGGCGGAGCAGGCATTAGGTTAACGTCAACCTCGGCGGGAGCGTTTTGCTTGGCAAGTTCCGCCAGTTCACCCTGGCCGTCGCCAAAGTAAACTTCTCTATTCATATAATACAGCACAAACGGCACGTCCATATAGCAGTAGGGTATTAACATGATGAGGAAAGATATTATTACAGATACCGCCACAAATATTACCGACAGCACCGGTATACTCTGCGTAGCGGCGGCAAGCAGGCCAAATATTGCCTGTGTAATGCCGTTAACTATGCTTAGGCCTATCATAAGAGCGAATGCTATAGCCATGATTAAAAACATAAAACCCATTGTCGGCCAATAGGTGGGTTTAACAAGCTTAACGCAATACTTTAAAGCGTCAATAAGACTTTTGCCTTTAAGCACCACCACCTGCACCAGCGGTATAAAGAAGAATACGCCAAAAAATAAGGCTATAAACCATACAAATATAAGCAGGCCCATAAGTTCTTTGGCCACACTGCCGGCAAGAATGATTAATATTATAGGAGCATAAAGTATAATAAGAAAAACCACCGCTGTTATAAACAGCGACCACGCGCGGGGCAGGCCGCGTTTAAAAGCGTCCAATATAGTAATTTCTCTGCCTAAAATTCTTTCCTGCAAATAAATAGAAACAGCCGCTTTCTGTACCAGGGCAAATACCACATAGGCCAACATAGCCACCACCAAATACACTATCATGGCAGGCGAGAACATTTGTTTAAACAAGGCTTCTGCGGCGGCAGGGTCCATAGCTTGGGGGTTGTTAAAGTCTAGCCCGCTGGTTAAAAATACGCCAAAAAAGGAGTATAAGTACGGTATGCTCATTATCATAACCGCTACCATAAGCAGCAACTGTATTATGTAAAGGCCTTTAAGGTTTTTCCAGAAAGCGTTAAATGATTCGGTAAGAATATCTAACACAGGATACTTCTTTTTCAATATGTCCATTAGACTCTCCTATTTGTTTTGTTCTTTATCTTTGCCATCTTGATAAGCGTTATTTAAATTTGGCGGCAGCGGCGGCATACTGACAACCTTCAGCCTGGGGCGCACCGGCACGTCCTGCGGTAAAGGCCCGCGGGCCTCTTCCTCTTTTTTGCCTACGGGAAATTCGGTATCTTCTCTCTCAGGCAGAAACTCAGTGTTTTCAAGGTTAACTTCAATACCGCTTTCCCCGTCGGAAAGGGTGATTGTGTCCTCACGCTGGTCACGCTCCGCCCTTTGCGCGGCCTCAATCATACGGCGCTTTTGTATAAGCTGCTCTACGGTGGAATCATTTTTTAAATCCACTATAAGCGTGGGCATTTCTCCGGGGGAAATATCCTCCCCGTCTTTTTTATTAAATATACTTTTATAAAATTTTTCCGAGTCTGTAAGGTTAGCCTCGTCAGGTATAGGCCCCTGGGCATCTTGTGTGTCGGGTAAGGCTTTGGTTTCAAGTTCAAAATCGTTTGTTGTCTTGCCGCCTATTTCTTCCTCTACCTTTGACTCAAGTTTAAGGAAAAGCACCGTAAAGGCTGACATAATAAACGTGGTATAGTAGTTTTGCACCAAAATTGACACTATTAGAAACGCAACCGTGCCGGCCAATGTTAACACCAGCATACCACCGCTAAGCGTGCTTGCGCCGCCAAACAACGCCGTGGCAAACCCCATTCCCACGCCCGCAATCAATGTCATAATAATAGAAAACATTATAACCATAGCAAAATAAATAACTGTTGCCAGTACAAGGTAACCAAGCGTGCTCCAGTAGTTTTTGTAAACCATGTAAAAGCTGTATTTAAAACCTTCTACAAGCCCCTGCTTTCTTATAATAATAGCCATTGGCGTAAAAACCAAATATACAAGCAAAAACATATTAATAATATTGTAAATAACAGCGGGAATATAGTTTTGCAGTCCGCCAAAATAATACAGCCCTAAGCTTATTAAACTAACCGGCACAGACATAAGCACGCAGGCAAACATAGCGGTAAAAAGTTCAAATTTAGTAGAGGTAACGGCCTCGCTTATGCCTATAAGTACGCCGTCGGCTTTGCTTTTAATTATTTTAATCATAGCGGCAAAGTATAACGCGCCCAAAGTAATAAAAGCAAATAATGTTATAGCCACTGAAAGATAAGGGTTAACATAAGTAAACCCAAGCAAAAAACCAAGTACAAAACCTATAACAGCAAAGATAATAGACATTAAAAGGACAGGCACAAAGCTGGCCCCTGTAACTTTAAATACAGCGCCGATATACTTGGGTAAATCCATACCCTTATAATTTAATTGTTTAAGTTTTGTGTTCATTTTTTACTTTTTTCTTTTTCCTTAAGTTTACTAAATTTAGGATAAAGCACCTCTGTAAAAATATCAAACTCTTTCTTGCCTTTAATTTCCATATTTACTGAAAGTACATACACGTTCTTTTTAAAAATATCACGCCAAGACGCAGGCAGTTTAATAAAATCTTTAAACGTTGTTATAAGCGGCGTGTCGCCTGCTAAATCAACAAAGGTTTTAAGGTCTGCGTCGGTATACTTCCTGTGGTCCGGGTAGCGCCAAACTTTGGTTAAGTTTAGGCCCAGTGATTTTAAAGTATCTTCAAAATTGCCCGGCTCGCCAATGGCTGAGAACGCGCCCGCGTCCCCTTTCACAGCGTCCAGCTTAACCTTTGAGGAATTGCATATATCATAATACTCCTGCGGTTTATGCATAGAGTCCAGTATCTCAACGTCTTCGTTAATTAAGCGTATTTGGTCCCTAATATCTTCAAGCTTACGGGCGGGTACCTGGTTGCTGTGCGTTATTAAAATTAAATTAGCTCTTTTAAGGGCGGTGACAGGCTCCCTAAGTTCCCCATACGGCTGTAAATGGCCGCCGCCAAAGGGGTTACGCGCGTCTATAAGCACAATGTTAGCGTCTCGCTTAAGCCTGAAATGTTGGAACCCGTCGTCCAGTAAAATAACCTGGCTTTTAAATCTTTTTAAGGCCTCAGTCGCGGCAAGATAGCGGTTTTCGTGCACAACTATGGGCACTTTAACGTCGGCCAAGGCGCGGCTCATCATAAAAGGCTCGTCGCCGGCGCTGGCCCAGTTGTTTTCCAACTCATCATCAAAAAGTACAACGGGGTTTTTATCTTCTTTGCTTCTTTTGTACCCGCGCGATACTATAGACACTCTTATACCCGCCGCGGCCAATGTCCTGGCCGCGAGCAGCACGGCTGTAGTTTTGCCCGTACCGCCGGACGTTATATTGCCTATACAAACCACGCGTGTATTAACGCTGTAACTCTTGCGCCAGCCGTGGTCAAACAAAAATTTATTAAGCGCCGCGCCCGCCCCGTACCCCTGCGAAGCCAGCCACAATACGCCCCTGCCTACAACATTACCCTTAAAACTGCTTTTAACTTTTTCCAAATCCATAATTATCCCTAAATATAAATATCATTAACAATTTTACATAATTTATGTGAATTTTAGACATTTTTCACATAACTATAAACAAAAATTATAAAATAAAGATATGAAAAAAATCATCCTGCTTACTGTGCTTATTATTATTGTTTTATGCGTTTGCGTGTGGATATTTAAGAACTTTAACCTAAACCGCAACCATAAACCAGGTGACATAGTTGATAATTTAGACGGGGTAAACGTATACTATAACGGCGGGGTAAGCCATACTGAAGGGCGCAACCTAACAGCGGACGGCTACAACCTGGGCATAAAATACCAATGTGTTGAATTTATTAAAAGGTATTATTACGAGCACTACAACCATAAAATGCCCGATACTTACGGCAACGCAAAAGATTTTTTTAGAAAGGGCATAAAAGAAATGAAGCTTAACGATGCCCGCGGCCTTATACAACTGCACAACCCCGGCGGCGTAAAACCGCAAAAGGGTGACATTGTAGTATTTTCCCCCACAATATTTAACCGTTTTGGCCACGTGGCCATAATATCAGAAGTAACAGACAGCACCATACAAATTGTGCAGCAAAACCCGGGGCCCTTTGGCGCCAGCAGGGAAGTTTTCCCCCTGGAACACAAAGATAATAAATGGAAAATAAAAAACCGCAGGATAATGGGCAGCTTACGCATGCCATAAGGAGGAAGTTAATGAAAAGCACCAACCCTATATTTAACGAGGAAGCGTTTGAAAAAACCAGAGACTCTATGCAGGTCTCCGGCGGTATAATGACGCTGCAGGGCACTATAAATAAATCTTTAGCCCTTATTTTTATAACAATGATAGGCTTCATGATATCATGGGCCAGCGTTTATACTGTAGCCAACTTGCTTTGGCCTGCCTCAATAGCCGCCCTTATAGTAGGATTCATAGTTATTTTTAAGAAAAATACAGCGCCGTTTTTAGCACCGGTATACGCGTTTTTACAAGGTATAGTAATGGGCGCTATTTCTTTTATGTTTGAGGCGCAGTTCGCGGGTATAGTATTAAACGCTGTGGGTATAACAGTGGTAGTATTTTTTACAATGCTGCTGCTTTATAAACTTAGAATTATAAAAGTAACGCATACTTTCCGCTCCGTCATAATTGGCGCGACATTGGCTGTGTGTGTATTTTACCTTATAGCTTTAGTTATGAACCTGTTTGGCTCGCCTTTAAACTTTATGTACAGCTCAAGCCCGCTAAGCATAGGCATAAGCGTTATCATATGCGGTGTAGCGGCATTAAACCTGATGCTGGACTTTGACTTTATAGAACACGCCACAATGTCAGGCGCCATGCCCAAATACATGGAATGGTACGCCGGCTTTGGCCTGTTAGTTACCTTAATCTGGTTATATTTAGAAATTTTAAAGCTACTAGGCAAACTTAACAGAAGATAAGCTTTATTTCTCCCTTTTGTAAAGGGAGTACGGCAAGGCCGGGAGGGATTTAATAAAGCGAGGTACGAGCGCATTATTAAATGCCGTTATAAAATAAGATTACAACTTTAAAACAACAACAAATCCCTCCCCCTTTCAGGGTACTCCCTTTACAAAGGGAGAAAACAGATATAAGTAAGGTTCTTCTAAATTTTGTAGAATATATTTAATAAAAAGTAACACACATGGAGGAAGTATATTTATGGCAATAAAAGTTGGTATTAACGGCTTTGGCCGTATCGGCAGATTAGTTTTTAGAGCTGCGATGAAACGCAACGACATTGAAATCGTGGGTATTAACGATTTAGGCTCAGTTGATTATTTAGCTTACATGCTTAAATATGACACAGTTCACGGCAGATTTGACGGCACCATTGAAGTAGACATGGCCGCCAGCAAACTTATCGTAAACGGCAAAACAATCAGAGTAACAGCTGAAAAAGACCCCGCCAACCTCAAATGGGGTGATGTAGGCGCGGAATATGTAATGGAATGCACAGGGTTATTCCTTTCCAAAGACAAAGTTGAAGCGCACGTTAAAGCAGGCGCCAAATACGTAGTAATGTCAGGCCCGTCCAAAGACGATACACCGATGTTTGTTACCGGCGTAAACGATGACAAATACGTAAAAGGCACACAGTTTGTTTCCAACGCTTCCTGCACAACAAACTGCTTAGCGCCCATCGCCAAAATTTTGAACGACAAATGGGGCATTAAAGACGGTTTAATGACCACAGTACACGCCACAACAGCCACACAGAAAACTGTTGACGGCCCGTCAGCCAAAGACTGGAGAGGCGGCAGAGCTGCCAGCGGCAACATCATCCCCTCATCCACAGGGGCAGCCAAAGCGGTGGGCAAAGTTATACCTGAGCTTAACGGCAAATTAACAGGTATGTCAATGCGCGTTCCTACCTTGGACGTTTCAGTAGTTGACCTTACCGTTAACCTGGCCAAACCCGCCACATACGCTGAAATCTGCGCTGAAATGAAACGCGCTTCAGAAGCTGAAATGAAAGGCATCCTCGGTTACACGGAAGACGCCGTAGTTTCATCTGACTTCATTGGCGACCCCAGAACATCCATATTTGACGCTAAAGCCGGTATCGCTTTAACAGACACATTTGTTAAAGTTGTGTCATGGTATGATAACGAAATGGGCTACTCAACAAAATGTTTAGACCTTATCGCTAAAATGAACGAAATTAACAGCAAATAAGTTTAGCTTAAACAAAAAGGCGGCCCCAAAAGGGCCGCCTTTTTTACGTCTTAGTTGCCAAACACAACTGTACAAAAAACAGCCCTCCGCTTTGCGGAGGGCTGTTAACTTTGTGTATATTTATTTAGTAGTTTAAAAGCTTATATTTCACAAGTTCGTTTTTTAATTTTTTGGCGTTATTAGACAGCTTACCTTGTTTGCCTTTTTCATATTTTTCAAAAGCGTCCACCAAAGCGCTGAGTTTAACGGCGCCAATATGATCAGACGCTTTAAGATGTTTTACCACAGCCGCGGCATACTCGCCTATTCTGCTGTCCACATAGTCACGTTCAAGCATATGTATCATATGCTTTAATACAGAATCCTGTACATAATGCGCATTTTGCTTCAAGCGTGTATAATGAGGCAAACCTACAGCAAGAGTATAAAACCCAAATACTTCAATACTATAGTCAGAGTCAACTCCGCCGTCATAAAAACCAAGAGTCTGGTTCATTTTATTAAGCTGGGGCAGGGCAAAAGCGCTGAGCTCCTCATAAACAACCCTTTGCGCATTAATATGATTATATTCAAGTAAAATATAAGGGAAGTCGATATGAGAGTATTTTAACATTGAAAAATCATCTTCATACCCCCACATTGTTTTAAGATAATAATCAAACAACGCGGCTAACATACCGGGGTTATATTTATACTTTTCATATACCGCGCCGAAAGATCCCGTTGAAACAACTTCTTTTTCCACAATAGCAATAGCCGCTTTATGAAGGTAATTTTCCGTTATGCGCCCAATATAACTGTAATAATATTTTTGGGTAAAAGTATATGCGTCCATCTTTTCTAAATCTTTTTTAAAGATTTCAATTTGTTTATTCACAAGCGCGGCCTGCCTGCTTTGCTCAAGGGCGGTTTTATTTTTATTTTCAGCGGCTTTAAGGTTTTCTATCTCATTGTCAACAGCGTTAATATTTTTGTTAAGCGCCTCTAATTCTTTATTTAAGCGGGCCTGGGCTGCGTTAAGCTGCTGCTGCTTACCTAACAAAGCTTTTTTCTTCCCCGCTATTTTAACGGAGTCATTTTTAAGCGACGCGCTTTGCGCGCTTAAACCTGCGGCGCAGCACATGGCTATAATAATGGTTAATAATTTTTTCATGTTAATCTCCTCTGCAACATTCCTTAAATAATATTCTATGTTAGCAAGCAAAAAATTACATGGGCCCAAAGGCCTACAAACGCGTAGGCCCTAAGACCTATAGATCTAGACCAGCGGCACAGGGTTTATTTTGTATAATTACAGTGGTATTTTTAAAAAATGGAGTCTGCATGAAAAAAGGTTTTACACTTATAGAGCTTTTGGTAGTAGTACTTATAATAGGTATACTTGCCGCAATTGCCCTACCGCAATACAACAAAGCGGTGGAAAAGTCCCGCGCGATGGAAGCGCTTACTGCAATAAAAGCTATTGCAACCGGCATTGAGGTATACCATATGCAAACAGGCGAAAACCCGCCCAGCTTTGCTTCTATGGATATTGATATACAGGGCGACCATCAGTCTGACACCAAAGTAGTAATTTCCAAAAACTGGTATATATTAATGTTCCCGGCCGACGGCTCCGCAACCGCTTACAGAATAGGTAAAACAGACCAGGAACCTAAAATAGCGTACTCTAACCGTAAGTCATTAGATAAAAAATTATTTTTATGTGTAAGCGGCGCGGACAACACTTACGCTAAACAGTTATGCCAGTCACTGGGCGCCAAAGAATACAACCCGCCCATAACATACTGTGGCTGGCAGCATGGAGATTCCTGCCTGGTGTTTTAAAACAACATTATTGCAAACTTAAAAAGGCTGCCCGGGCGGGCAGCCTTTTTTCGCTAAAAGTTGTAATAGCAATATAATTTCTTTAAAGCTTTGGCTTAAGTTATCTTCCTCATTTTTGTATAATAATATTATATTCACTTAATTAACTAAAGAGGTAAAAAATGCAATTAGAAAATATTAAGAAGCTGCAGGACTTAGACGTTAAAAACAAAACAGTTTTAGTCCGCGTGGACTACAATGTCCCTTTAAAAGACGGCAAAGTTGATAACAATAAACGTATTGTCGCCTCAGAGCGTACAGTTAAATATTTACTTGAAAACAACGCTAAAGTTGTTTTAATGTCACACTTGGGCAGACCTAAGGGTAAAGTCGCCCCGGAATTCTCTTTGAGTCCAGTAGCTGCTGAAGTACAAAGCGTATTTGGCGTACCGGTACATTTTGCCTCTGACTGCATAGGCGCCCCGGCGGCCGAGGCTATTGCCGCGGCTAAAAACGGCGAAATTGTGCTTTTAGAAAACCTCCGCTTCCACCCCGAAGAAGAAAAGAACGACGAAGCCTTTGCTAAAGAACTTGCTAAAAACGGTGAAGTTTTTGTGCAGGAAGCCTTTGGCACAGTGCACAGAGCGCACGCTTCTACCAGCGCTATTACCAAGTTTTTACCGGGCGGCATCGGTTACCTCGTGCAAAAAGAAGTACAGTTTTTAGGCGACGCTTTGGCCAAACCTAACAGACCTTTCGCAGCCATCATAGGCGGTGCTAAAGTATCTGACAAAATTATGGTGCTTAACTCACTTTTAGAAAAGGTTAACGTACTGGTAATAGGCGGCGGCATGGCTTACACCTTCTTAAAAGCCCAGGGCTTTACCACAGGCAAATCACTGCTTGAAGAGGACAAAGTGGAAGAAGCCAAAAAAATTATGGCCACCGCTAAAGAAAAAGGCGTTGAAATTTTATTACCCATAGACCACGTTTGCAGCACAGAGTTTTCTAACGAAACCCCTGTAATGACAACCGAGGACGCTAATATACCGGACGGCCAAATGGGCTTAGACATCGGCCCCAAAACAATTGCCTTGTTTGACAAAAAGCTCTTAGAATGCAAAACAATATTTTGGAACGGCCCTGTGGGCGTTTTTGAAATGAGCAATTTTGAGGCGGGCAGCTTCTCCATAGCCAACACATTAGTGGAAGCCACCAAACTCGGCGCCACCACAATTATTGGCGGGGGCGACTCACTTAACGTGCTTAAGAAAGCCAAAATCAAAACAGACCTGCTCAGCCACTGCTCCACAGGCGGCGGCGCCAGCATGGAGTTTGTTGAAGGCAAAGAACTGCCGGGCTTAACAGCCTTAGCAAAATAAGTTTAAATTTAAACTTTAATCCCCGCCCCAAAAGGGCGGGTATTTTATTGTCTATTTTAAAACCACCCGTTATATAGCTGGTTTTCAATGGCATGCAGAAAGCCCCGCTCAAATGAGTGGGGCTTTTGTTTTAAAATCTATTAATAATTACAAAGGCAGAGTATAAATTTTGGCCTCGCCATCGTTTGCTTGCGGCTGCCCGTTCATGGCCTGGCACAGCGCGTCGGCCTCTTTTGTTTTAGCGGCACATGTGAGCGCGGCCGGGCTTTTTTTGGTCCTTTTAATATAAAACCTGACGCTGCCATCTAACGCGGTAATAGCGGTTTCATATTCTTCAGGGTCACCGCCGTATACCATATATTCATAAGCGTCGTCCTGCAGGCAAGTTTTTACTTTAGGGATATTTATATAATCAAGACACGGCTTAGCTTCCGCCCCTTTTACAGTTACGCCCAAATGCCAAAATGAACCGCCGTAAACCTTGTAAGATTTGAGATACTGCGTTTGCGCGTCGGCAACGGTTTTCATTAAATCAATAAGCCCTAACTGCCGTTCCGTAAGCACAATGGGCGGCTCGGGCGCGGGTTTAGGTTTGGCAAACGCAATTTTATATACAGCAAACCCGGCTATAGCCGCCGCTATTAATACCACAGTTATAATAATTGCAATTTTTTTCATAAAGCGCTGCTCCTTGAAATCAAACAAAATCAGCAAGATATTTAGAGAGAATATTTTATTTTAAAAGACTTAAAACGCATTGCATATATCCAATAATCAATTTATATAATTAGTCTTTGTCTCCATATTAACATATTATTTCTGTTAAAAACAATTAAATTTTTGATGTTTTTTAAATGTTTGTTTATCTCCGGTAAATTTAGTATAGTGCAAATATACCAGTATTTTTTACCATTATAAATTTATGAAAAAATCAAAATACAAAAATATACCAAGCATAATTTTAGAAAATGATTTTATTTATACAGAGTTTCTGCCATCTTACGGTTGTAAAATGGTCAGCCTGAAAAACAAAAAAACAGATAAAGAATTTTTGTTTCAGCAAAATACCGACACGCTTGAAGTTCCCCCTTACGGCGCGCCCTTTAATAAATATGATTCCAGCGGATATGACGAGGTTTTCCCCTCCATAGACCGCGCCCCGTATCCTGACGGGCAATATGAGGGCGTTATAATACCAGACCACGGGGAAATATGGGCAATGCCGTGGACAATATCAGAGGAAAGCGACTACGGTTTTACCGCCACGGTCAAAAGCAAAACCCTCCCCTACATTTTCACCAGAACAATAGTCTTAAAAAATAATGAAGTACACTTCAATTACACAGTAAAAAACACCTCTCTTACAGAACCTTTCAAATTTATTTGGGCCTTACACGCGTTACTTGCCTGCAGCCCCAAAACCAAAATTTTAACGCCTGACACACTTAACCAAATTATGACTGTTGAACACGGCACACAGACGCTTGGCCCGTGGGGCACATTACACAGTTACCCGCTTACAACCTCAGTCACAGGCAAAACTGTAGACATGTCCGCAGTAGAACCTAAAGAGGCAAACAACTGCGAAAAATTTTATTTTACCGCCCAAAATGTTGACGGCGTATGCGGCGTTTTACATGCGGACACAGGCGATAAACTTACCTATAAATATGACGCCCTGCAAGTGCCTTACCTTGGCGTATGGAAAACCCAGGGCGGCTACCGCGGGGACTATAACATAGCGTTAGAACCCTGCACAGGCGTTTATGACGACATTTATACAGCAAATAAAATAAAAAAGATTTCATGGGTTAACCCCGGCGGGGCGTACTCATGGTATTTACATATGTGTGTAGAATAAGTAGTCTTAGTTGCGACAATTAAAATTAAGGAGATCATATGGTATTAACAATAACTACGTTTATTGGCTTTACTCTTTTGGTACTTGGTATTTCTTACCACAAATCCAGAAAGTTAAGCAATAAAAGTGACGAGGGGTACTTCCTTGCCGGCAGAGGGCTGACAGGCTGGGTAATAGCCGCCTCACTCATGCTTACCAACTTGTCTACGGAGCAAATGGTAGGTTTAAACGGCCAAGGCTTCGCGTTTAACATGTCTGTAATGGGTTGGGAAGTGGGCGCGTCGCTGGCGCTTATTATAGTGGCGTTATACTTTTTACCCAGATATCTTAGAAAAGGTTACACAACAATACCTGAGTTTGTAGGTGAAAGGTACGACGACACTACCAAACTTTTGGTAAACGGCCTTTTTCTTTTAGGTTATGTATTTATTCTTTGCCCTATAGTGCTGTATTCAGGCGCCGTGGGTATGGGCGGTATATTTGACCTTATGGGCACATTTAACATAAGCTACATGACAACAATATGGATAGTGGTTTTCGCCATAGGTTTACTGGGCTGCGTGTACACCGTATGCGGCGGGCTGCGCATTATGGCATGGGCGGATACCGTTAATGGTATTGGCTTATTATTCGGCGGTTTGATGATACCTATCCTTGGTCTTTTTGCAATAGGCGACGGCAACATTATCGCAGGTATCACTACACTTGTTACCGAACATCCCGAAAAATTTAACGCCATAGGCAAAACTACCGACCCTGTGCCCTTTGCCACAATGTTCACGGGCATGTTTTTGGTTAACCTTTTTTACTGGGGTACAAACCAGGTTATTATACAGAGGGCTTTGGCCGCTAAAAACCTTAAAGAAGGGCAAAAAGGCTTACTGCTTGCCGCCATTTTTAAGTTATTCGGGCCGTTGTTCCTTATTATTCCCGGTATAATAGCGTTTCATATGTTTGGCACATTGGCCAACCAGGATCTTGCGTATCCTGAAGTGGTTAAAGCAATATTACCAACATACTTCCTGGGCTTCTTTGCGGCTGTGCTGTTTGGCGCGATATTAAGCTCTTTCAACGCTGCCTTAAACTCAACTTCAACGTTGTTTATGATGAACATTTACAAGCCTTACATTAACCCGCAAGCCACGGAAAAATCTATGGTAAGCAAAGGTAAAATTGTTGCGGTTATTTTGGCCGTGTTCTCCATGCTGGTAGCGCCTATGATTGCCAAGGCGCCCCAAGGTCTGTTTACTTATCTGCAGACGGCAAACGGCCTTTACAATGTGCCTATATTTACATTAATCATGGTAGGTATGTTTAATAAAAAAGCGCCCGCGTGGGCCGCTAAAGCCGCGCTGGTGTTCTTCATTATAGCGTACGGTTTAACACAAACTGTATTTGCAAGCAAAATGGCGGAAATGCATATGCACTTCCTGCATATTTTGGCGATACTCTTTGTAATCTGCGGCAGCTTTATGATTTTGATGGGCCACTTATACCCCGCCAAACATAAATACGAGGCCGACGTCGACCGCAAAATTGTCGATACTAAACCTTGGAGCAAGGCTTACATTGTCAGCGGCATAATAGCGCTGGCCGTGGTAGGTTTATATGTATTATTTTCACCTTTAGGTATAGCAAAATAAAATTGTGTACCGCGGCGTGTTACTACGCGCCGCGGTATTTTTATGACAGGGGCACTTAACTTATGCAAGACAAAATTAAACAGATTTTTGAAACCATTTTTAAGACGCAGGCGGACGCGGTGTTTTTCGCGCCCGGCAGAGTAAATTTAATAGGCGAACATATTGACTATAACGGCGGGCACGTATTTCCGTGCGCGTTATCGCTGGGTACATACGCCGCCGCTAAAAAAAGAACTGATACTAAATTAAGATTTTACTCAGAAAACTTCCCGCAAATAGGCGTAATAGAATTAGATTTAGCCGACATTAAATTTCAAAAAGAACATGACTGGACAAATTACCCAAAAGGCGTAATAGATATTTTCAGGAAAGAAGGTTATCAAATACCCACGGGCTTTGACGTGGCTTTCATAGGCAATATACCTAACGGGGCGGGGCTGTCGTCTTCAGCGTCTATAGAGGTTTGCACAGGCGTTTTGCTTAATGACTTTTTTGGCCTTAACATTGACCTTATACATATAGCAAAAATGGGCCAGAGGACAGAGAACGAATTTATAGGCCTTAACTCCGGCATTATGGACCAGTTTGCCTCCGCCATGGGCCGCAAAGACCACGCCATACTTTTAAACACAAACACCATGGCCTACAAACATGTACCGGTTATACTTAAAGACGCCAGCATAGTTATAGCCAACACAAACAAAAGGCGCGAACTGGCGGGCTCAAAGTATAACGAGCGCCGCGCAGAGTGTGAGACCGCGCTAAATATGCTTAACAAAGAGTTAAACATAAAAGACCTTTGCGTACTTACACCTGAAGAATTTGAGCAGCACAAGCATTTAATTACAGACCCTATTGCACTAAAACGCGCAAAGCACGCCGTGTACGAAAACTTCCGCACGCTTGCCGCCGTCGGGCTGCTGGAAGAGGGCGATCTGTCAGGTTTTGGCAAGCTTATGGACGAATCACACAACTCTTTGCGTGACGACTATGAGGTTACCGTAATGGAGCTGGATACTATAGTTGACCTGGCCAGAGCGCAAAAAGGCGTAATAGGCTCACGCATGACCGGCGCGGGCTTTGGCGGCTGCGCGGTTTACATAGTTAAAAATGACTGTATAGATGACCTTATTAAAAACGTAGGCCCCGCTTACAAAGAGAAAACAGGCCTTACGGCGGATTTTTACGTAGCGCAAATAGGCCAAGGCGCCTGCAAATTGCCGTAACAAACTGCTAAAATATAAAAGTAGTATACTCTCCCTTTTACGGGAGAGGGCAGGGTGAGGGTACTGTACACAAACATACTTCTGTAAAGCTTAAGCTAAATATTTAAATTTATAAAAACATAAGCACCCTCACCTGCTTTGCCGCAACTGCTACGCAGTAAAAAACGCGGCAAAACTTCCTCAGCATACCGGATATATGCATGCTACGCTATCCCCTAAAAGGGCGAGGAAATTAAAAAAGTGCAGTTTATGCTGTTATAGAAACAATAAAAGAAGCTAATCAAGCTTCATTTATCATTCGTTTTCAGTTTTGAGTGGATTTTGCATTTTCTCCCGGCCGACCAAGTACTTAGGGCGAAGCGTACGGTGAGGCCGGGAAAAAGGCAAAATACGCCAAAAATGGAAACTTAGAACTATTGGAATAAGGAACTAATACATTATGAAAAATATTTTGGTTGTTGGGGGCGCGGGGTACATTGGCTCACACACAGCGCGTGTGCTGGCCGCCCAGGGCTACACCCCTATAATTTACGATAACTTATCTAAAGGCCACAAAAAATCAGTAAAAGGGTTCACCTTTATTAAAGGCGACCTTGGCGATAAAAAGAAATTAGCCAAAGTTTTTACCGAACATAAAATTGACGCCGTAATGCACTTTGCCGCATTTATAGAAGTGGGTGAGAGCGTAACCGAACCCGCCAAATATTACGAGAACAACGTGGCAAAAGTACTGCGCCTTTTAGACAGCATGATAGAGCACAATGTTAAGTATTTTGTGTTCTCCTCCACCGCAGCCACCTTCGGCAACCCGCAGGCGGAAAAAATAGACGAGTCTCACCCGCAAACCCCCATCAACCCCTATGGCCAAAGTAAATTAATGGTAGAAAAGATTTTAAAAGATTATGATAACGCCTACGGCCTTAAAAGCGTATGCCTGCGTTACTTTAACGCCTGCGGCTGCGCGCCGGACGGCAAAATAGGGGAGTCACACCACCCGGAATCACACCTTATACCAATAATATTCCAGGCCGCCTTTGGCAGACGCGAGAGCATAAAAATATTTGGCACAGATTACCCTACGCCGGACGGCACCTGCGTACGTGATTACGTGCACGTTAACGACCTGGCGGACGCCCATATTTTGGCGCTGGAAAAAATGCAGGCGGACAATGCCAGCGCCCAGTACAACCTTGGCAACGGCCTTGGCTACAGCGTAAAAGAAATTATAGACATGGTTAAAAAAGTAACCAAGCTTGATTTTAATGTAGAATACGGCCCCCGCCGCGCAGGCGACCCCGCCGTGCTTATAGCCAATCCCGCTAAAGCCGAAAGAGTGTTAAACTGGAAAACAAAATTTAATTTAGAACAAATTATACAAACGGTTTACCGTTGGGAAAAGAAGAGGAAATTTTAATGGCGGATATTAACCATCACATACAGCATCTTACGGATTACGCCGTAAAAACCGGCCTTATAACTAAAGAAGACAGCATATGGGCCGTCAATACAGTCCTAAGCAAGCTTGGGCTGGACAGTTTTGCGCCAAGCATAATAAAAACGCCTTTGCCAAAGTACCCCAGCGCTATTTTAGCCGCCATTTCAGACTGGGCGGTTAAGCAGGGTAAAATAGAAGATTTAGCCGTTAAACGTGAAATGCTGGAGACTGATATTATGGGCGTATTTACAGCGCGCCCGTCTGACTTTATAGCCAAATTTAACCAAATAGCGCAAACCAAAGGTGTAGCCGCCGCCACAAAATGGATGTACCGCAAACAGGAAGAGGCGGATTACATTAAAACAGAAAGAGTACAAAAAAACCTCTCCTGGCAAACAAAAACCGTATATGGCAACTTAGACATAACCATAAATTTATCCAAGCCGGAAAAAGACCCCAAAGAAATTGCTTTACTTAAAACGCTTGGCGCCGGCGCGCTTAAAACTCAAGTCTACCCGAAATGTTTTTTATGTGTTGAGAATGAGGGTTACGCCGGCCGTTTAAATCACCCCGCCAGGCAAAATATACGCCTGATCCCCCTAAAGCTGGCAAACGAAAAATGGTATTTTCAGTACTCGCCTTACGTCTATTACAATGAGCATTGCATAATACTTAGCCATAAGCATGAGAACATGCTTATAAACAACAAAACATTTAAGCGTCTGGCTGAATTTTTGGAAATGGTACCGCATTACTTTATAGGTTCTAACGCAGATTTACCCATAGTAGGCGGTTCAATTTTAAACCATGACCATTACCAGGGCGGCAACTATACTTTCCCCATGCACAAGGCCGCGGCCCGCTGTAATTTTAAACTTAAAAAATGGCCCAAACTTAAATGCAGCGTGCTTAACTGGCCGCTTAGCGTAATAAGGCTGACGGGAAGTAAAAAAGACGTGCTGGCGGCGTCCGAGCATATTTTTAATAAGTGGGTTAACTATAATGACACTGACGCTGACATTGCGTCACACAGCGGTACCACACGCCACAACACAATTACGCCTATGGCAAAAATGGCCGGTAAAAACTTTCAGTTTGATTTGGCGCTTAGAAACAACGCAACATCAAAGGAATTCCCGGACGGTATTTTCCACTCGCGCCCGCAGTACCACCATATTAAGCGTGAGAACATAGGCCTGATAGAAGTGATGGGCATGGCAATATTGCCGGGCCGCCTGAAAGCGGAACTTAAAGAGGTTGGAGAGCATTTAGTTAAAGGTAATTTAGCCGCGGTTAAAAACTCCCCCGCCGCCGCCAAACATTACGCCTGGGCAAAAGAACTGGCGGCAAAACATAAGTTTACCTCTAAAAACGTAAGTAAAATTTTAGAGGATGAAACGGGTCAAGTATTTGCCAAAGTGCTTGAGTGCTGCGGCGTATTTAAGGATAACGCGGACGGCGAAAAGGCATTACAAAGATTCTTAAAAGTTATAAATAAATAAAAATTTGCACAAAAAATCCCGGGCGGGCTGCCCGGGATTTTTATTTTAATAAATAATTAATATTCGTAAACTTCGCCCCAATCAGCGTCGTTTACTTTTTTACCTATTGATTTACAAATATTGGTAGTCTTATCATCTTCCGCCTGGCAGAAGCGTCTTTTTATTTGAGACGGGTGGTTTTCTTCCCAGGTTATATAAAGCCAATACGCCGCGCCGTCATCGTCCCAACCGCCTCGTTTAGCTCTTACAAGGGTTGAGCTCTCTTCTAAAGTATATGCAAAGGATTTACCTTGCTTTGCAAAACTGTCAGAAGCATCTTTAAAAGGAAAGTCTAAGTCCAAATCATCCCAAGAGCATCCGTTTTCCAACGCGCCGCCGTCTTGCATTTCTACAATGGCGCAGGCTTTTTGTATGGAACCAAGTATTGTGTTAGCCTCTGCCATTCTGGATTTCTCCACAGCTTTAGTATACTGCGGCAAAGCGATTGCGGCCAAAATACCTATAATTAAAACTACTACCAATAACTCTATTAATGTAAAACCTTCCTTCATAAAAGCTCCTAAATATAATTTATTCTATTATTATACAAAAGATATCTTTAAAAACAGAGCTCCGCTCAAATCCGGGGTAAAAAACAATCTCAAAGGTTTGGGAACAGCGGTCTCTTTTTGTAACAGAAATTATTCCCGTTACAAAAAAGGACCGCTGTAGTAGGGTTTAGACTACAGCGGTTGGGGTTTAAAGGATACGGGAATATATTGGTTAAATTTGTTTGCGTCTAATTTACGGCCTGGGTTATCCTTTGTTATTTATATGATAAATAAATTTTGTTTTTTCAACCAGGGTCTTTAGACCTACTTACACCTAGGTCTAAAGACCTACGCCCTAAGCGTAAAAATGTTAGAATATTTATAACGTATGAAGAAGATAAAAAAACTGGGTAAAGAAACCCTTGTATACGGCACCTCCACCGTCATAGCAAGACTGCTTAACTTTTGTCTTGTACCCTTTTACACATATTACCTGGCCGCGGCGGACTATGGTGTGGTTGCCACGGTGTTTTCTTTTCTGGCGTTGTTTAACGTAATTTACCAGTACGGTATGGACCAGGCTTATTTGCGTTTTACATCAGAGGCAGGGCAGGACAAAGAAGAAAGTTTTTCCACAGGTTTTCTTTCCGTATTGTGCACGTCAACCATACTTTCAATAATAATTTACTTTACCGCAGCACCGTGGGCGGGGCTATTAGGCATAGGCAAAGAGTGGGCGTACCTTATACAACTTTCCTGCGCGGTGCTTTTTATAGATTCTCTTACCGTAATACCTTTTGCTAAGTTACGTTTACAGCATAGAGCGTGGCGTTTTGTGGGCGTGCGCACCATATCTATAGTTATTAACGTAGCGGCGAACATATTCTTTTTGGCAAAAATGAATCTTGGCATTAAAGGTATTTTTTACGCGTCTATACTGGCATCGGCCACTGCGTTTGTACTTTTAATACCTGTAATACTTGAAGACCTGCGCCCAAAATTTTCTAAAACGCTTTATAAAAGTATGCTTAAATTTGCCTGGCCGTTTGTACCCTCAGGCATGGCAAGTATTTTGGTAAATGTTATTGATAAACCGCTGCTTGTTTATTTAGCGGGGCTGCATATGGTGGGCGTATACCAGGCCAACTTTAAGGTAGGCGTGTTTATGATGCTGGTAGTGTCTATGTTTGACCAAGCGTGGCGGCCGTTTTTCCTGCAGCACGCTAAAGATGAAAACGCCAAATTCATATTTTCTACCGTACTCAGTTATTTTACAGCGTTTGCTTTATGGGCGGCGCTGGGCCTGGGTATGTTGATGCCTGTTATTATACAAACACCTATTTTTGGCAAATATTTTATTAACCCCAACTATTGGGAAGGCATTAAAATTATACCATACGTACTGGCCGGATACTTTTTTTACGGTATATATATCAACCTTATGGTCGCCCCGGTGCTAACAAAAAAAACCAAAATACTTATGTTTGCCACGCTGCTTGGCGCGGCCGTAAGCATAACCACAAATATTTTACTTGTGCCCCGCATAGGCATAACAGGCGCGGGCATAGCAATAATGCTTAGCTATATAAGCATGGTAATATGTATGTTTATATTCTCACAGCGTGTATATCCTATAAAATACGAGTATAAAAAGCTGGCCGCGCTGGCGCTGCTGGCCGCGCTGGCCATATGCGGCAATATATATTTTGACACGCTTGCCGCTAAAATAATTATTCTTATTTTGTTTCCGCTGGCGGCTTTCAAAATTGTTTACAATCCTGCTTCTAACAATATGCTAAAATAGTTATATAAATCTAACCTACCGGGAAGTAAAAAATGTTAGCGAATATACTGCTTGGGATATTGGTGCTTATTGTGCTGGTTCTCCCCCTAACAATTCATAAGGTTGAAGAAAACCTTGAAATATTTTTACTGGGCGCTGGCATATTAGCCGCGTCAATTTCCGGCGTGTGGAATGTGCAGCTGGTTCAGCACGCTCTTACAGAACCTTTACACATTTCAATAGCTGTTTTTATAGTGGGCCTGCTGTTTAAAAAATTTCACACCTATACCTGCGATATATTAAATAAAGCCATACACAAACTTTCGCTGCCCGTAACATTATTTTTAATTGTAGTGGGCCTCGGCCTTGCTTCCAGCATAATTACGGCTATTGTGGCGGCGTTAATACTGTCAGAAATTGTTACCAGCCTTTCGCTGGACAGGCGTGACAGGCTAAAGCTTGTTGTTTACACCTGTTTTGCCATAAGCATGGGCGCGGTGCTCACACCTATCGGCGAGCCGCTTGGCACAATAGTAATAGGCAAACTTAAGGGCCCGCCGCATTACGCCGATTCCATGTTCATATTCAAACTGCTTTGGCCTTACATAGTATCGGGCAATATTATACTGGGGCTGATGGCTGCCTCACTTGCCAGACGCAGCGTACATACGCAAACCTGCTCTACAGAAGCGTTTCAGTCTTTCGGTGATATTGTGGTAAGAACGCTTAAGGTTTACATTTTTGTAACCGCTCTTACTTTACTTGGCGAGGGTTTAAAACCGCTGGCGTATAAAACAATTTTCAATCTTAAGGCGCCAGTGCTATACTGGGTAAACTTAGTGTCAGCCGCGCTAGATAACGCCACGCTTGCCGCCATAGAAGTAGTACCTGAAATGAGCGTAGTAACCTTAGAATACCTGCTAGTCAGCTTAATTATGTGCGGCGGCATGCTGATACCCGCCAACATACCAAACATAATATCCTCGTCAAAATTAGGATTTAAAAGTAAAGAATGGGCAATGATAGGCATACCCGTGGGCATGATACTGATGGTAGTATACTTTGCTGCGTTGATGATTTTTGTTCCAGCGTCTTAAAAAATAGTTTTTTAAATAATGGGCGTTCAAGTTAAACCTTGAACGCCCATTATTATATATTGTGTTTTTTATTCCCACATATTAAAAAGCGCGGCTACTTTCTCCCTTTCGTAAAGGGAGTACCGGCAAAGCCGGGGAGGGATTTAATGAGCGAGGTACGAGCGCATAACTAAAGTGCCATTGTACAAATAAGGCGCCGTCCCCTCAGCAAAGCGTGAGGGTCCCAAGCAAGTGCTGTTATTAAATTAATTTAAAATTTACACTCATTAAATCCCTCCCCCTGCGGGTACTCCCTTTACAAAAGGGAGAAAATGGCATGGTATTCACACTTAATCGCCCTCACTTCTATATAAACAAACTTCCCCTCTCCTAAAAGATAGAGGGGAAGTTTAATATAGGAAAAACTTTTATGCTAGCTAAGATTTATTAAGTTAATAGCCTCTATCGCCGCCTTAGCGCCGTTGCCTGCCGCTATAATAGCCTGGCGGAAATACGGGTCCGCACAGTCGCCGGCGGCAAAAATACCCTCAATATTTGTATGGCACTTTTCATCAACTTTAACTTGACCTGTCTCATGCAGTTCAACGCCGCTGCCGGCTAAAAAATCCGTCTGTGGTATGCCGCCAACAGCCATAAATACGCCGTTACACTTAAGTTCTTTAACAGCGCCCGTGTTAACGTCTTTAACATTAACATGTGTTACGCCAAGCACGTCGCCTTCTATAGAGTCAATCACGTGCGAAAGCACAAATTCCACCTTAGGTTCGGCCTTTACAATTTCCACCGTTTTATGCGCCGCCCTAAAGCCCTCGCGCCTGTGCACCAAATAAACTTTATTACAAATTTTGCTTAAAAACAAAGCGTCCTCAAATGCGGTGTTACCGCCGCCAACCACAACAACATCTTTGCCTTTATAAAAGAATCCGTCGCACGTAGCGCACGCGGTTACTCCGCGTCCTTTGTATTTGTCTTCACCGGGGGTGCCCAGCCAGCGCGTGCGCGAGCCTGTTGCTATTATCACAGCCTTAGCCGCGTACTCAGCGCCGTTATTATCGGTTACAATAAAAGGGCGTTTGGAAGAGTCTATTTTTACAATATCCCCCTCCACAAATTTTATGCCTAAACGCACGGCCTGCTTGTGCATAGTGTCCATAAGTTCAAAGCCGCTTACAGGCTCTATAAAGCCGGGGTAATTTTCAATATCGTTAGTAACAATCAGCTGCCCGCCGCCGCTGGGGCCTTTAAACAAGGTTACGTCCAGCCCCGCGCGTACGCCGTAAATGCCAGCGGTTATGCCCGCAGGCCCGGCGCCTATTACAAGTAAATCTGTATTAACCATAAACTACCTCTTATTAAAATCTTTCATCATAGCGGTAAAAAGTTCCACCGGCATGCCTACCACATTTGTCCTGCTGCCCACTATACGTTCTATTAAAACATCGTCATTATCCTGCACGGCGTAGGCGCCGGCTTTGTCCATATGCTTGCCCGCAAGCGCTTCTAACTGCGACGCACTAAGATTTCTGGCTTTACACTTGGTAGCGGCGAAACCTGTAAAAAGCTTCTTTTTTTCCACGTTTACTATAGCCACGCCAGTGTACACCGTCTGCCAGGAGTTATTTAAAATTTTAAGTATTCTAAGCGCGTCCGCCTTATCTTTAGGCTTGCCTATTACTTTGCCCTTGCAGTAAACAAGAGTGTCGGCGCCTATTACCGTGCTGGCGGGGTATTTTCGTGCCACTTCAAAAGCCTTTTTAAGCGCCAAGTCACGCACTTGCATACTTGGGCGTTTAAAATGCGTTTGTTCGTCACGCTGGGCGGGGATAACTTCAAATTTATAACCCTGCTCGGTCAAAATATCAATACGCCTGGGTGAGCGGGACGCTAAAATAAGTTCCATATTATTTTTTCACAAATTTTGTGACTATAAAGTAAGCGGCTATCAGGCCGATAAGGCCCGACACCGTTATATTAAGCGAAAGCGGGTGCACGCCTATGCCGCCGTAAACTCTTACAAAAAATAAAAGCCCCTGGCCTGTTAAAATTGCCTCGGCAACTTTTTCAATTACAATGCCCAGCACACCGCCAAGCACCACTACCAAAACAAAAAATATCACGCCTCTCATATTATCTCCTAACTCTAAATATTATTTTTTGAAAATTTTTCTTAACATAAAATAAGAAGGCAGCAACCCAATTATTCCCGCTAAATATATATTTATAGGCGGCGGGGCGCAAATACAGCCAAACATCTTACTATAAATATTATCCGCAAACTCCGTAGCTAAAACAAAATCTCCGGTAACCTTAATAATAAAACCAAATATTGCGCCAAAGACAATAACAAGAATATAAAATAAAATTTTTCTTATATATTTCATAAGAGCACCAGACTATGTATAAATTTCCAAGTATGTGTTTAAATTTTCTTCTTTAGCGCGCTCTACAGCCGCAAAGTATTTTTCTTTGGCCGTATCGGCGTGGCCCATGGCGTAAAGCACTTGCGCCAGGCTTAGCTGTGTAAGTATCTGCCCGCGTTTTTCGTCGGACCCTTCAAACAATTTTTCAGCGGCCTTAAGGTCAACTAACGCCTCATCTAATTTGCCAAAACGCTTAAGCACATCCGCGCGACCCCATTTAACAAAACCCAGGTCCACACGGTCGCCTATAAGGCTGTAAAGCTCGTCGGCTTTTACATAACGCTTAAGCGCGGTTTTATAGTCGCCCATCTGCCTAAGGCCGTTGGCCATGCCGCAGTTGGTGTAGGCTTTGCCAAAAGTATCTTCCGTGCGGGCAAAAATTTTGTCGGCCATTTTGTAGTAATTTACGCAGCCTTTAACGTCGCCCGCTATGCGGCTGATACCGGCTAAACCGCAGTAGGCGTAGGCCTCGTTTATTTTATCTTTAGCTTTTTTGGCCTGTGACACAGCGTCTTTATAGGATTTTATCCCCTCTTTAAATTTACCCTGCAGGCGGAAAATGCCACCCTTGGCCCACAATACGTAGCTGACGGCGCTGTAATCGCGCTCACTTATGTAATGCGCCAGAACCTCGTTTAAACATTCCAAAGATTCTTCCAGCTTGCCCCACGCGCGCAGACTCATACCCATTTCTAACAGGGCGGAAATACGCTCGTCTTCAAATTCCATACCCTCGGCAAGTATATGCACGGCGGCGGCGGTTTTGTAGGCCTCCTCGGCATTACCAAGCGTGCGCTCACAGGCGGCTAAAGAAAGTAAAATTTGTATTTTAAGTTCGGCTTCCGGGTTAGCTTTATCGGCCTTTGTGTAGGTTTTTATGGCTGTGTCAAACTGGCCTATCATGCGCTGGGCCTCGCCAAGTAAAAATAAAGTTTTGGCGTCGCGCCCTTTATAATTTTTAAATTTTTTTATAACTTCAGACGGTTTGTCCGCCTCAAGCAAAGCTTCTATTTTTTCAACGTTCATTTTGTGTCCTTGGGTAAGTATTTTAAAATTTCTTCTACTGTTTGCTGCATGTTGTAGGGCTTATCCACAAAATGGTCCGCGCCCGCTTCTATAGCTTTTTGCTTGTTCTCAGGGTCGGTGAGTGTGGACATTATTATTATGGGTATGCGCCAGGTAGAGTCGTCCGTCTTAAGCAGGCGGCATACTTCAAACCCGCTGATGCGCGGCAACATAAGATCCAGCAAAATAAGAACAGGCTTTTCACGCTTGGCCATTTCCACGCCTTCTATGCCGTTTTTTGCCCACACGGTTTCCACGCCTTTTAATTTAAGCGCGCCCATTAACGCGGGGCTATTACTTTAGAATCTTCTATAAGTAAAACTTTGCCCATAGTTACACTTCCTCGGCGTGCTGCTTGTAAAGCTCTTTAAGCTGTACGTATTCGGCGCCGTTTTTCATAATACCGTTTACTTCGTCTTCTGTCAGCTGGCGGATAATTTTTGCCGGGGTACCCATTACCAGGCTGCCCGGCGGTATTTTTTTACCGGCGGTAAGTACGCTGCCGGCGCCTATTATGCAGTTGTCGCCAATTTCACTTTCCAGCACAACGGCGTTCATGCCTATAAGGCAGTTTGCGCCTATTTCAGAGCCGTGTACAACAACCCCGTGCCCAAGCGTGGTACCTTTGCCTATAATGGCCGGGCGGTCGTGGTTAACGTGTATAACGGCGTTATCCTGCACGTTGGCGTTATCAGCTATTGTTATGCCCGCTATGTCGCCGCGAAGTACGGCGCAGGGCCAAATAGAAACATTTTCGCCTATTTTAACATTGCCTATGATAACAGCTGTTTTGTGAATATAAGCCGTGGGCGCGGTTACTGGCATTAAATCTTTAATTCTTTCTTTCATCTTCCCCCCCTTCCTGGCCTTCCATAAGCATACTCTTGCTGCGGCGCCTGTAATGCGCGAAACGCTTTTGGTTTTTATGGTCAGTCAATTGCAAAACCCAGTATACAAATATGCTTACAAGCCCCGGTATTATGTAATACATAAACCTGTAAATAAGACAAACGGTAAGCGCGTTTTCCCACGGTATGCCGGCATTGGCGTAAACGGCCGTCATAGCAAGTTCCATAGCGCCTATGCCGCCGGGCAGCACAGGTATAAGCGTGGTTGCCATACCTACGGCAAAACCCGTTACTAACAGGCCCGCCGATATATGTATACCAACCGCTAAAAACGCGAAATATAAAATTAAAATAGTGGCCAGCCAGTCCAAACAAACATAAACAATAGCCCTGGTAAGGCGGCCCTTTTTCTGTTGGATAAAGTTGATACCCGTCTCAAGCTGCAAGACAAAAATATCAAAGCGGTATTTGGGAATAATAAGCGTAAACAGTTTATAAGAAACTTTGTTAATAAGCTTAAATACTTTTCTTACAAAGGAAGCGCGGATATCATTATGAAATAAGAAAACTATAATCAACGCACACACGCCCGCCATAGCAATAATTAAAAGCAGATTTTGTAATACCTGAGTGGTGGTAGGGTTGGAGTGGAACAGCATTAGTATTGAACCCAAAAATATAATAATTACCAGTACCAGGTAAATGACAACCGTTAACACAATACTTGCAGTAACGCTCACGCCAAGCGGCACGCCCCGGCGGCCCAAAAGATGCGCGCGCAGCGCGAACCCGCTTACGCCAAAAGATGAAACCAAATAATTAACCGTGGTGGAAACCAACGCTATGGCTATAGCGGTAAATACGTTTATTCTCTTGCCCATAGCCTTAAGCACTTCCCACAGCGATAACCCCATGGAAATATATATAGTAACGGCGGAAATACCGCTTAAAATGAGGTATTTTACCTTAACTTCACGCCAAATTTTTATAAATTCTTCTTTGCTGTAATTAAACAGGAAAACAACCAGGGCGATGGAAACGATGCCCAGCAAGGTATAAATGGTATATTTGTTGAAAATCTTTTTAAACACACTTTTCATATTATTATTATATAAATTTTAATGTTATATTACAGCCGTAAAATAGAAGCGTTTCCCTCTCCCTCTTAGGGGAGAGGGCGTGAGCGTAGCGAGCGGGTGAGGGTGATGTACACAAATATGCGCTTTTATAAAAAATGCCTTTTCGACAAAAATAGAAATACCCTCACCTGCCTTGCCGCAGCCGCTGTGCGGCAAACAACGCGGCAAAACTTCCTCTCCCCTAAGAGGGAGAGGAAACAAGCTAATTGACACGCTCGACAGGCATGTCTCACTTTCCTAAGAGGGAGAGGAAATAAAATCACCCAGCCCCCAACTATTGACAAAAATTATATAATTATAGTGTAGCCGTTTTGGGGGTAAGAAGTTAAAAACCAAAGGCTGCCAACCCAACCAACAATCAAACAAAACTCAAGAGAATACACCTTATGGAATCTATAAAAATCAAAGGTGCGAAAACGCACAACTTAAAAAACATAGACGTAGAATTACCCAGAAATAAAATGGTAGTGGTAACGGGGCTGTCGGGCTCGGGCAAGAGCTCGCTGGCTTTTGACACTATTTACGCCGAGGGGCAGCGCAGGTATGTGGAATCAATGTCCGCATACGCACGCCAATTTTTAGAACTTATGGAAAAGCCAGACGTAGAGCACATTGAGGGCCTTTCCCCCGCTATATCCATAGAACAGCGCAACCCAAGCAAAAACCCGCGCTCAACGGTATCCACCGTTACAGAAATTTACGACTACATGCGCCTGTTATACGCCCGCGTAGGCCACCGCCATTGCCCCCAGTGCGGCAGAGCGGTAGAAGCATGGAGCGTGCAAGCCATTGTTAATGATATTTTAAAAAAATACGACGGCCGCACCCTATTCTTGCTTTCCCCGGTAGTGCAAGGCAAAACAGGCACCTATGAGGAGCTTTTAAAAAAATTACAGAAAGAGGGTTACGCCAAAATACGTGTAAACGGCATTATCACAGCACTAGCCAACCCGCCAACATTGGAACGTTATAAAAAACATACTATTGAAATTGTAATAGACGAAATTTACGTGGAAGAAGCCGACAAAGAACGCTTAACAGACTCCGTAGAATCAGCCGTGCGCTATTCTAAAGGTTTAGTAACCGTCTTAGACACTGAGAAAAAGGAGCCCTTTACCTATAGCGAAAACTACGCCTGCGCCCACTGCGGCATAGGCTTTAGCGAGCTTGAACCCAGGTTGTTTTCCTTCAACACCCCCTACGGCGCGTGCCCGGAGTGTAACGGCCTTGGCATAAAAGTAGAAATAGCCGAGGACCTTGTAGTACAGGACCCTACGCTTACCCTTAACGAGGGCGCAATTTCCGCCTGGGACACACCAGTTACCACCCGCACCCACCGCTGGACAAACAGCTGGGCCGGCTATTATTACGGCATACTAAAACAGGTTTGTAAGCAAAACAAAATATCCATGACTACGCCGTGGAACAAACTGCCCAAAGCGCAGCGCAGCCTGCTTTTATACGGCGGCAACGGCGCAACATACAAAGCCGCCTGGGCCAATAATGAAAGCGAGTTTGAGGGCGTAATAAACAACCTTAAACGCCGCCACGCGGAAACAGAATCTGAATTTGTGCGTGAAGAAATTTACAATAAATACATGCGTGAGAACGTGTGCCCCGTATGCCACGGCGCGCGCCTAAAACCCGAGGCACTTGCCGTTACCGTAGGCGGCATAAACATAGCCAAAGCGGCAGCCATGCAGGTGGGCGACGCGGTAAAGTTCTTCTCCGCCATTAAATTTAATGAGCGTGAACAAATGATATCCAAGGAAGTCATCAAAGAAATTAAAGGCCGCCTGGGCTTTTTGGACAGCGTGGGCCTAAGCTACCTTACGCTTGACCGCAAGAGCCAAACGCTATCTGGCGGCGAGGCGCAGCGCATACACTTGGCCACGCAAATAGGCAGCGGCCTGACAGGCGTGCTGTACGTATTGGACGAACCGACAATAGGCCTGCACAGCCGTGATAATGACCGCCTGATTGAAACGCTTAAAAACCTGCGTGACCTTGATAACACCCTTATCATAGTAGAGCATGACAAAGACACCATTTTGGCCGCTGACTACATTGTAGAAATGGGCCCCAGGGCGGGCGAGCACGGCGGCAAGGTAATAGCGTCTGAGCCGCTGGATAAGTTTTTAAAAGACCCTAACGCCATTACCGCCAAATACCTTAACGGCACGCTTAGCATTAACCATAACCCCAACCCCAAAGCGCCCGAGGGCAAATGGATAGAAATATTAGGCGCCAAGCAGTTTAACCTTAAGAATGTTGACGTTAAAATACCTTTAGGGCTGTTTGTGTGCGTGACGGGTGTTTCGGGCTCGGGCAAGTCAACGTTGATACACCAAATTTTGTACAAGGCGCTGGCGCACAAGTTTTACCACGCCAAGGACCTGCCGGGCGAGCATAAGGCCGTAAAAGGGCTGGAACACATAGACAAAGTAGTTATTGTGGACCAAAGCCCCATTGGCAAAACGCCGCGCTCTAACCCCGCTACCTATACCGGCGTGTTTGGGCATATACGTGACCTGTTTGCCGAAATGCCCGAGGCTAAACGCAGGGGCTACGGGCCGGGCAGGTTCTCCTTCAACGTAAAGGGCGGCAGGTGCGAGAAGTGCGAGGGCGACGGTATTTTAAAAATACAAATGCAGTTTTTGCCCGATATTTACGTGCGCTGCGAGGAATGTAACGGCAAAAGGTTTAACGAGGACACGCTGTCAGTACACTTTAAAGGCAAAAGCATTGCCGACGTGCTGGACATGAGCGTTAGCCAAGCGGTAGAGTTTTTTGACGCTATACCTAAAATTAAAAAAATTATGCAAACGCTGGACGACGTTGGCCTGGGCTACATTAAACTGGGGCAGAGCGCTACCACACTGTCCGGCGGCGAGGCGCAGCGTGTAAAGCTGTCGCACGAGCTCAGCCGCCGCGCTACCGGCAAAACGCTGTATATCTTGGACGAGCCTACCACAGGCCTCCACATAGCCGATATTGATAAACTGCTTGACGTGCTGCACAGACTGTCCGACACAGGCAATACCGTGCTGATTATTGAGCACAACCTGGATATTATCAAAACCTCTGACTGGGTGATAGACCTGGGGCCTGAGGGCGGCGATAAGGGCGGCTACGTTGTAGGCGCGGGCACGCCGAGAGATATTGCCAAGATAGACGGCTCCTACACCGGCAAATACCTCCGCGCCGAGTTTGCGGAAATGGACGCCCGGGCTAAGGCTAACAGCGGGAAAAGCAACAGCAGCAACATAAACGGCAACGGCAGCATGATTGTGAGCAGCACCCTCACCCCAACCCTCTCCCCTAAGAGGGCGAGGGAGAACGGCGGAGAAAAAGCGGTTGCGGGTAAAGGTACGGCTGCAAAAATAAAAAAGAAAAAATAATATAGAGATACAGATAAAAAACAATATAAAAAAGCCCCCAGTAGGGGGCTTTTTTATTGTAGTTAACAAAAATTATACTAGTGTACGGGAATTGGCAATTTGTCTGACTGATAGTATTGCTCTTGCATATTATTAATCTTACCATAAAAGTCAGAAAAGAATTCCTTATCCTCTGCGACACTGGAACTTCCACAATAACCTCTTATACTCCAAGCCATTTTATATACATCTTTACCATGTTCAGAAGCATAAATTTTATACAAATCATTTTTATATTTTTCTTTGGGAAATTTTGTGTAATCTAACAAGGCTTTTACATCAGCGTTAAAAGAGTTCTCGCTTTTTGATCTTAAATCCTTATTCCAAATTTTAATCTTTTCGCCAAGAGCAAGCAACCTGGATAGACTTCCGTAAATTTCTGATTTATTATTTATAGTCACAAGACCTTCCATGTTTATTAACTCATGCGCTATTCCATATTCTACTGATCCTAAATAAAAATCATAAGAATCTACTGCTCCTTGAAAATCAGCACGATATCTTGAAAGAATCATATATTTTACAACTTCAGAAAATGTGTGAATTCCAATACAGTCTGTTTCCAGTTCTGTGCACATGTTCAAGCCTATAAGAAAATCAACTTCTTTTTTTATGGCAGCAAGGTCTTTGTCTATTTCTGGCCTATGTTTTAAAAATATTTCCTGATATGGGTTGTTATTCTTTACAATGGGGGCCGCAGACGCTGCTTTTTTTATAGCAACATCTTTTTTTTCATTAAAAGAAGACTGTAAACGCTCTGATAACGGTGCGCTGAAAGTTGTGCTTGCTACGGCAAGTAATATTAAGGCTATTAATAATTTTTTCATATTTTCTCCTGTTATAAAGACCTTAAAAGTCTATTGCTTCTCTATAAAGTTTATAGAGATCACTACTTAAGTTTTTATAAAAATCTTCAGTTTTAGTATCTGCCATTCTTTTTTCATAAAGATAGCTTGATACTGGATACGCAAGGCTGTTCTCTTTGTAATATAAGTTATAAAGATCCTCTTTCACTTTAGACTCAGGAAATACTGTTTTTTCAAGTAAAGATATTACTTTTGATAAATAGATTGCCTCTCTGGCAGAATACATCTCGTTTTCAATTTTAAAAATATCTCTGCTTATTAATACAGATTTAGATATCCTTAAATAGGTTTCTGATTCTTTTTCCCATTGTTGGTCTGTTGAGTTTGCAATATATAGCAATAATATTTCCTTGTAAGCAGATAGTGCGCTGTCATAGCTATGCCAAGCTATAGCAATGTCGCCAAAAGTTTTTGCATTTTTTAAATCATTCACAGAAGTTCTCATCTCAGAAGTTTTCTCCTGGCAAAGGGGAAGGCCTTTTTCATCTTCAAACAAAATCTTACATGTATCTGAATAAAAAAAAGCATCTTTAGCAAGCATTGGAATATATTTTGCCATTTTAGAACTATAGTTTAAAAACACATCGCCATATGTGTTCAGTTTCTTATTCTGTGCAGTCTCTGCTTCAAGAGCAGCATTCTTTTTTTGATTGAATGAAGATTGCAGTTGTTCTGTTAAGGATGCGGCGGAGCAGGTTGTGGCGGCTGTGATTAGTATTACTGCGTATATTAGGTTTTTCACAATAAAACCTCCTGGTTTTTTATAGTATATTACTACTATATTATTTTAGTATATTAAAAGTAATATTGCAACACTAATATGTTACTTAACAATATTAATAAAAATATAAATTCCACTATATAGAGAACAAAAAACAAGATAATCTAAAAAAATTAAAGTGTAACACTTGCACAAACAAAAAACCCCGGCGATTCATCGCCGGGGGTTTAACAAACTATTTTAGCTTACATTTTTACAATTGGAAGAGGGAATGCTTTGTATATAGCCCCTTCCGGCTCGACATCAAGGTTAAGCTTATCATCTACAAGTATCATCAACCTTCTACAATCATTATAGTCCTTGCCACCTGAAGGAGTAGGTGATGTTCCAGTAAGTTTCTTAAACGGCTTACCTGTTGCAAGATTTATCCTATTAGTATCTACAAATACTGTACCGCTGGGTGCCATTTCTGAACAATAGTCCGGCCCCTCACCACGTTGTACAGATTTTGCAACCGCAGTTGAAACTCTATCAATAGCCGCTTTTACACGCTCTTGATCTTCAGCAGATAAAGAGTTTACTATCGATTGCAATTCGTTACTTGTAAGATAATTCTGCATAACAACAACACCTGTTTTAGCTCTGGCAAGTGCTAAAGAGTCCGGATTAGAATCTCTCTTCTTAGTTTTCCTATCTGGTTGCATTGTCAATTTATTGTAGTTATATTTACCAGACCAGTCTGTATGTCCCTCTACTGTTAACTCAAGATTATATTCAGGTTCTTGGGCCAATTTAACAATAAGAGCGTTAACAAACTTATGCAAGTCTTCTTTACCACGGTTTATTCTATTTGCCTCATATTGGTCAACATCGAATAATACCACGATAGCAGAGCTAATTGTGCTCTTTTTGTAAGGGCAGATATCGTTTTCCTGACCTTTACATAAACCAGGTATATTAGACTCAGCCGTTAACTCATATGCAGTACCGTCAATTGTTAACTTAACTACGTTAGTGTCTTTATCTTTACAGCAGGTACCTTTAGGCGTTACAACACCGGGCTCCTCTCTGACAAAGGTTATTCTTGTAATGTTGTTAACAACTGTTCTTGTATAGTAGATAATACCTGACAGAATAGTATTCATATTCTTCTTATCTACTAATACATAACCTTCAGAACCGCATTTTGTTAACAGCGGATCACCAATTTTCATAGAGCACGCTTTTTCAGATATATCATCCTCAGATATCTCATAATCTGTAATAAGAGGCTGCCCTGTGGAATCTTTTACTGTTAAGTAAACTTTTCCACCTGTTACACAGCAAGTACCTTTGTTAAGCGTTTTTGGGTCATCGCCCGGTTTTATGAAGACGTAAGGATCAGGCCTTACAGAAAGGTCTTCAATTTTGACCGGTGTACCATTGTCTAACAATGCACCCGTAAAGACATGGTATAACTTATAGTTAAGCGACTGCTTATCACATTTATTGGCAGGTGTTTCTGTGGCGCAAACCTGCTTAATTAATGTGCCCTCGGTTTTTCTGTTAAGGAATCTGGGACCCAATAATATTGTACCGTTGGGGGTTTCCACGGTGAATTTAATAGCTTCTTCACCCATGGTGCAGCATTTGCCAATGTTTTTAGACGGGCCTGTGCCGCTAACAATATTCTTTAACGGATCCGGTAAGGAAAGGTTAATTTTCCAGAAAGTCTTCGGATCTTCTTCCGGGTAAAACTCTATGTCATTGGCGCATCTGCCTGTTACCGTAATGGTAGACGCTGCCGCTTTTTTAACTTCTGCAGGAACAGGTTCACCCTTTACAGGCGCTTCTGCCGTGCCAACGTTATAGTACCAGTCATCCTTTTCATCCAAACAGTAGTCATTAGGATTATACAGGCCTAAGAACTTGTTGTATTCGCACATGTTGGATGTTATTACCTGGCTGTCCTTTCTGGTAACGTTAGTTACTGTGGAAACAGTTTTTCTGTAATCGTTACCAACCTGTTTAAGGTACTTATTGCTGAAGTCTGCCCATGTAATGGCAAGCTCAGGTATGTAAGAATCTCTAACAGGCTTGTGATTGGCAGGGTTAATATCCTTTCTGTCAACGGCCAAGGGCTGTTCCATAGCTACCGCGCCGACGTACTTGACAAATATTTTGCCCAAGTGGTCGTGGCAGGAGTTATTGTTCTTGGTAAAGTTAGTCCTGTTTTTCTGCGCTTCCGTTGTTGAACGGTTGCGGCCGTCGGACACTTTATTATCGTTAGCCGTGGTATCAATTTCCGCTTCAGGCTGGCAGCCATATATACCGGGTAATATATTGTTGACTAAATGCTGCCTTATCATATATTCCCTAAATATTCTGCCCTGGTCAGACTGGTTAGACGTCTGGTATCTGCCTAAGAACGAATTGTTTACAGTATGGCGGCCGCCGCGTACAAACATTACGCAGTCTCTAGGAGATTTAGCTTCCATATTCGCCGCAGGAGCTCTGCTGCCCGCCATGTAGGCCTTGTGTGATTCCTGGCCAGCACCGCCCTTTGCAGGCGCAGCGTTTTTATCTTTTTTAGCGTCGCCTTTTCTTTCAACTTCAGTAGCGCTGATTATGCTCTTCTCGCTATTTGTTCTAACGTCGTTAGCGGAGTCTAAGTAATCGCCGTCGCTGCTGTCGCTGTTTGCGCCGCTGGCGTCAGGCGCCATAACTACGGAGTGGCCGCATAACAATTTACCGTCACTTGTTACGCTGTTTACCACTACGTATTGGTATATATTCCACTTTTCCGCCTTGCCTTTAGGCTGGGCGTATGTATAAATTTCTGAGTCAATTTTACCTTTTTCGTCGTTACAGTCAAGTTCTAACTGTGCTGCTCCCGCACCTTCCCAACCAAAGCAGTCTCTGAACCTAACTTGGAAGAAGTTAGAGTCATTGGTAGCCGCTTTGGGACTATCATACTGAATATCTTGAGCATCAGTATATCCCCAAGCTCTTTTACATTTAGGTTTGCTAGAAGGAAATTTTTCTTCAGTAGGACAAGGTTGTGAAGCCTTACCACTCTTACAATCTGTAACCAATGTCTTCCACTCATCGCCCTCTTTCACACCTCTACACATACCCGGTGTGGCTTCACCTTTTTTGGTGCCCCACATTTTATCTACTTCACAATCGTCCTGGCCGGTAAGAATACAGCAAGCGAACTTGGGAACAAAATCGTCCACAATCTTTTTGAGCGGATCGCCCCAAAGTTTGAACCAGTATTCCCACTTTTTCATATGCTTCTGCATTTCCATGTCCCACCACCACGGTTTTTGGCCTTTAAAGCCCCACTTATTATCCGCGGCGCCGCCACCGCCACCCATAGGGTTGCGTGAACCGGTAAGGCCGCCCATGCGGGCGACATTTTGCGGTGTCATTTGAGCGTCTCTAATAGCTTCACGCGCGTTTTGTTTGTTTAAAGCGGCAAGTGAGCGTCTGGCCTCCGCGGCGGCAGCTTCACCCGTTATCGGGCGGTCTGACCTGCCTGCAAAGTTAAGCGGCTGCAGTGAAACAGGTTTAGCCGGGTTTCTAACAGCGCCCGCGCCCGCTTCAGCGGCTTTGGCTGATATAGGGGACCAATTACCGCCCACACGGCCCCTTGCGGTGGCCATTTCAGCGGAACCTAAACGGCCAACAACCGTTGGCGGCCTTACGGCTGCGCCACGGACAATGTTAGGCGTTTGTTCCCTTACCGTGCTTATATAAGAAGGTTCATTGTAAGTTGTTTCTGAGGGTGCGTAAGCGTTATAACCGGGGGACTCTACTATAGGCGCAGGTTCCGGCCCGCCGAGTGAATCCCTCAGCCAGTCAATGGAGCTTCTGGATGAAAGCGGCATGGTACAGCCGTCAATGTAGCTGCCGTTAGCGTCAAGGCAGTCGTCATATATGACGGGCTCGTCCCCGCTTATGGGCCTGTAAGCGCCGACTAAGTTGCCCGGTTCCACTGCGGGCCCGGTGAACTTAATAAACAGCGGCAGCAGTAAAAGCACCACTAACGCGGCAATAAAGAAAGGAGCGTCTCTTTTTGTCCTTTCAAAGAAAGTTTTTTTAGGCTTTCCGTCCGTCCCCACTTTGGAGGAGGAGAAACGCTTAGAGAAAGGCACCGGGGCAGGTTTGCTGTCCTTTAGCTTATCACTAAACGTAAAGCTGTCTTTTTTCTCGGCCATAATAGCCTCCTGTAACTATTTACTGAAATTTAAACACAACAACTAATTCAACTAAGCTTAAACATATAACAAAAAACTTTGGCTCTTGCTGACCCGGATTTCAAAATCGTCTTTTCAGACGTAAAATCCGCTCAAACACAGAGCTTAATTCCAGTGCGCATATTTTTGCGCTACTTAAAGTATAGTTGTAACTACACTGTTTGTCAAGGGGTTTCTTGGATACTTCTTATATAAATATTATTATAATAACTATTATAAGCGCTTTTAGAGTAAAAGGCAAGGGGATATTGTATTCCCTCTACCTCTTAGGGGATAGCGTAGCATGCATATATCAAGTATGTAGAGGGCGTGAGCGCAAAGCAGTGCGCTTTTTGCACTGCGTATTAATAAGTAAATTTGCGCACGTTTTAGTGAACAAAGTTCACAGCGCAAATTCTCACGCTTTAGCGTGAGCGGGTGAGGGTGATATACACAAATATGCGCCGTTATAAAATAAAATGACCTTTTGACAAATAAAATCAGCACCCTCACCTGTTTTTCTGCAGCCGCTATGCGGCAAACAACGCAGAAAAACTTCCTCTCCCCTAAGAGGGAGAGGAAATAAGCGTCATATCAAGCAGCTAATACACAGCCAGAATTTGCTATTATGTATATATGAACAAAACTATCACTTTAAACGGCATTAAAATTTCCAATTCCTCCCCCTTGGTTTACATTGGGGGCACCTGCATAATAGAGTCAGAAAAACATTACTCTGATTCAGCCAAAGAAATAAAAAAAATAGTAAACTCCTTTGGCAGAAATTTTATATTAAAAGCCTCGTTTGACAAAGCTAACCGCACGTCTATATGCTCCTTCCGCGGGCCGGGCATGCACGACGGGCTGAAAATACTTGCTAAAGTGAAAAAGGCTTTAAACGTGCCAGTATCCGTTGACGTGCACGAACCCTGGCAGGCCGAGACTGTGGCCGAGGTTGCCGATATTTTACAAATACCCGCCTTTCTTTCCCGCCAGACGGACCTGCTGCTTGCGTGTGGCGAAACGGGCAAAATAGTTAACGTAAAAAAAGGCCAGTTTTTAGCACCTGAGGGCATGGGCAATATTATTAAAAAAATTGAATCCACTGGTAACAAAAAAATTATGCTTACGGAGCGCGGATTTTCCTTTGGCTACGGCGATTTAATTGTAGACATGCGCTCACTGGCTATAATGAAACAGTTTGGCTACCCGGTTATTTTAGACGCTACGCACTCCGTGCAAAAGCCCGGCGGGCTTGGCAGCGCGACGGGCGGGGACTCTAAGTTCGCCCCTATTTTGGCCAAATCCGCGGCCGCTATCGGCATAGCGGGTATATTTTTTGAAGCGCACCCTAACCCGGCTAAAGCGCTTTCAGACGGCCCCAATTCGCTTAATTACGCGGAACTTAAAAAAATGGTTAAAGAAACCGCCGCAATAGACGCTTTAGTTAAAAAATTTAAATAAGAGATTACTTATGCCTAAACAAGAAAAAACCGACATCAAAAAAATTGCCTCTGAAGTAATAAAAATAGAAAGCGCGGAGCTTGCCAACGCCTACAAAAGTATAGACGCTAACTTTTTAGCGGCGGTTGACGCTATAGCAAAAAGCAAAGGCAGAGTAGTGGTTTTGGGCATAGGCAAAAGCGGTATTATAGGGCGAAAAATAGCGGCTACGTTAGCCTCCACAGGCACGCCTGCCTTGTTCATGCACCCGGTTGAAGCGCTGCACGGTGACCTGGGCATGATAACAAACGGCGACGTTGTGTTGGCGCTTTCATATTCAGGCAATACTGAAGAAATAGGAAAACTTCTCCCCTCTCTTAACAAACTTAAACTTACCGTAATTTCTATGACGGGCAACAAGAATTCTAAACTTGCCAAACTTTCTGACATACACATAGAAATGCACGTGTGCAAAGAGGCCTGCCCATACAATTTGGCGCCGTCATCTTCCACCACGGTAATGCTTGTACTGGGCGACGCTTTGGCTATTTCTTTAATGAAACTTAAAAAATTTGAAAAAGAAGATTTTGCCGTTTTCCACCCGGGCGGCTCGCTTGGCAAGCTGCTTACAAATAACGTGGAAGATATTATGAGCAAAGGCAGCAAAAACCCCGTTACACCCAAAACCGCTTTAATAAAAGACGCGCTTGTTGTTATGACCAAAACCAAAGCCGGCGCCACCAGCGTGGTAGACGCCAAAGGCAAATTAATAGGCTTTTTTACAGACGGTGACTTAAGAAGAGCTTTACAGAAGGACGGCAATATTTTAAATAAAAAAATAGTTGACCTAATGACTAAAAACCCAACTACCGTAACCGCCGACACCCCGGCCATAGAAGCGGCAAAAATTATTAACGCCCGCCACATAGACAACGTACCTGTGGTGGATAAAAATAAAAAAGTTGTGGGTATTTTAGACAAAAGTGATTTAACGGAATTTTTGGACCTTATAGATAAAAAATGAAGAAACTGATTTTACTTTTACCTTTGGTTTTTATGCTGGCATGTTCCGGCAACAGCGGTGTTGACGACGGGGACGAGCCCGGCGTACAAATAGTGCAAAACGCCGTTATGTACGAGGCTAAGGGCGGCCGCCACAGCTGGATATTAAACGCGGATACAGTTAAATTTTATGAAGACAGAGAAGCGGCTGATTTAGTAAAACCCAACCTTACTTTTAAAGATAAAGACGACGCCGTAAGCACTATTAAAGGCGACACCGGGCAAATATCCATGAAAGAGCAAAGCATTGTGCTGCGCGGCAACGTGCAGGGCAAATCAGTAACGGAAAACGCCACGCTCAGAACAAGCGTTCTTTATTATAATATTGAAACAAAAAAGATTTGGACGGACAGAACAGTACATATTAAACGCAACGGCGTTACCGTTAAAGCCGCCGGCATGAAAGCCAACGGCGACTTTAGCGAAATAGAACTGGAAAACCAAACCACGGTAATACCGGAAAATGAAAAGGATATTTAGTTTAATTTTAGCGTCCGCACTTGTTACCCCCCTAGCAGCGCAGCAATTGCCGCCGGGGCTTTTGGGCGGCATGCTTAAGAGCGATAAGTGGATAGTAAAGCGTGATAAGCAGCAGGAAGAATTTATAGGCAACGTAAGTTACCAAAGTAAATTTTATAAATTAAAAGCGGACAGGGCGGTATCGGACAGGGCAAAAGACACTTTTACAATATTTGGCAACACATACCTGATGAACAAAGACGCCGACGGTAAAATGGTAGAAATGTACTCAGACAACGCCAAGTTTACTAACTTTGATAGGAAAGCGTATGCCGAAGGCGGCGACAGTATGGTAAATATTATTTACACTGTCCCCGGCGAGTATAAAATAGACGCTAAAGGCAAGCACGCATACTCAAACACAACCGTAAATTCCCTAAAATTATGGGAAAACGCTACTATGACATATACTACCGAAGACGATTTTATAGTGGCGTTCGCGGATTCTTTTTATGTTAACCAAACGGGTAAGGTAATATTTTTAGAGGGTAATGTTGAGCTGGACAATAAAAACTATACAGCCTTTGCTGATTATATGTCTTACAATGGTTTTAAACAATTAATAACGGCGGAAAAAAATTATCCGCTTTTTCTTATGGACAATGAAGATATGTCCGGCGCCCTACAGGCCGACTATGTTGAAGTAAAAACAAACACCAAATTTGTGCGCGCCACCGGCCGCGTGAGAGGGTGGGTTACCCCCAAAGAATAATTTAGTTTTACGGAGAAACAATGAAACTGAGGTCACAGGGAATAGAAAAAGTTTATAAACAAAGGCGCGTGGTAAAGGGCGTGGATATACACGTTTCTTCAGGCGAGATTGTAGGCCTTTTGGGGCCCAACGGCGCGGGCAAGACCACAAGTTTTTATATGCTGGTGGGTTTTATTGAGCCAAGCGCAGGCAAAGTGTTTATGGATGGTATTGACGTGACAGAACAGCCTATGTTTGAACGCGCCCGCCACGGCCTTGGCTATTTGGCGCAAGAACCTACTATTTTCAAAGGCCTTACCGTAGAAGAAAATTTACTCGCCGTGCTTGAGCGCATTGAGCCTAATAAAAATAAACGCAAACAGCGTGTGGAAAGCCTGCTTGAAGAGTTTGGCCTGACAAAGCTTACCAAGCAAAAAGCGTGGACGCTTTCCGGCGGAGAAAAGCGCCGTATGGAAATAGCCCGCTGTATGATAAGCGACCCTAAAATTATTTTGCTGGACGAACCTTTTGTAGGTATTGACCCTATAACCGTGGCCGACCTTAGACAGATGATTTTTAAGCTTAAAGACAAAGGCATAGGCGTACTTATAACTGACCACAACGTGCGTGAAACGCTGCCGCTGACTGAACGCGCCTATTTAATTTACGACGGCCAAATACTTGTGGAAGGCGACCAGGACACGCTGCTTAACGACACTAATGCCCGCAAGCTATACTTAGGCGAAGATTTTAAGATGTAGAATAAAAACAAACAAAAGCCCCACTCATATGAGCGGGGCTTTTTATATTAATGCAGTTAAAAATATTTACCATAACAGAAGTGTGCCGCACTTCATTTATCCACCGCTTTCAATTTTGAAGTGATTTTTTATTTTCCAGCCCGCAGACAGTACAACCTCGTACGGCAAGGGCTGGAAAATAAAAAAGCGCTCAAAATTGGAAGCTAGGGCGCCGTGGAATAAGGAATAGAAATTACTCTATCTGCCTGTGCCGTGTTGTATGAATCTGGTTTGGCCCATGCGTTTTACCGGGGTGGATTTAGGCGCGGAAATCTGCTTCATCTTTAAACTCCTGTACCAAACCCAAAACCTAGACTCAAAGTCATCGATATTGGCAAACCCGTAGGCACGCTGCAAAGCCTGATCAACCGTTAACTTCTGATATACCGTCCTGCCTCTTGAGTCCTTAATAGGCATAAGCGTGCGGGGGTTCAGTTTAGGTTCCCCCTCCTTAAGCAATTGCAAAAAACGCTGGAACTGCATTTTATTTTCAGGTATCTGCGCGTTATAGGGCTTCCATAAAAAGCGCAGCATGGCGTACGCCTGCAGGTACCAGTCCTGCACACGGTTTTCTTTGGTAAATTTGTCTATGGAACTGTCTTTCATAAAATCCACAAATCTTTCAAAATAAATCACATTAGCGGGCTGCGCGCCTATGCCCTTTTGTTTTTGCGCGCGTATATCATATATAAGCAGGTCATTGGCCCAGGCGCCGCCGGAGTAAGTGTCCGCAATATCTTCCATATTCACAGCCATGCCTTCGTCTAACCACAACGGCGATATCATACCTTTGCCGCCGGGGTTAAAATAGTCGTCGTTAAGCATGTGGGTATATTCGTGCATAAACACCCTTTTAAGGGCGGCGGTGTCACCGTTATTATTATAAAGAACTATTGTAGACTTACCTAAAATAAACACAGCCTCAGACCATTGAAACGGTTTAAACTCGCCGTTCAAATAGTCCTCTTTGCTTTTATAAACGTAAACATTTGTTTTTGAGGGGTTGATGTTGGGCATGTTCATAATCATGGTGGCGTGCGCGTTTTCAAGCACCAAGTTCAGGCCCGCGGTATAAATGCCCTGCCTGGTATTATCTATAAAAATATTAAAGTTGTTTGTATAAGAGCGGCTCCAGCCTTTGCCGGGGTTAGAATAATCACGTCCGGCGGGTTTGGGGGCCTCCTGCGCCACTTTTACCGGTACGGGGCTGGCGGGAAGGTCTGGCGTTTTAGGCTCAAGAGCCTCGTCTGATGGCAATATAATTTGTGCAGTATCAACTTTAGGCTGCGCGGTACCCGATGATTTAATTAAAGAAAATGTTGTACCGCCCGGAACCTCTGTTTTTGGCTGCACACTCTGCGTAGCGGTTACAACAGGACGCGCGCTTTTTACAGGCTCAATTTGGGGCGGCTGGTTTACTACAGGGCGTGCTGAAACAGATGCTGAGGGCAACTCAGGCAAAGTTGTGGGAAACTCCATTTCCTGCGCTTTTTGGGCCTTTTGCTCCTCAGTAAGGGCGGAATCAGGCAAAGCGGGTATAACGCTGTTTGAAAAGTCTTCAGCTTCCGCCTTATTGCCTGTCATGGTTACAACAGCGTCTATGTATTCCTTGGGGATAGTATTTTTATTTTTGGCGTTGGCAGGCTGCGCGGAGTTTTGCGCGTACGCGCCCTGCGCCGCTAAAAGTAGCACCGTAAATAAAAATAATTTTTTCATAACATTTAATATAGCAATTTTACGGGCGCCGTTACAAAATATAAATTAACTATTGAGGGGACAGGCTTTCAAAAGCCCGTGTAAAATAGTGCGCCAATAAAATAAACCCCCGCCTAGCAGGCGGGGGTTTTGTAAAGTTAAAGCTAAAGCAAACTCATGTAATCAGAATCTATTTCAAAAGTAATTTCTTGTATTGTTATATTTTGCCCGTCTTCTACAATAGACTTATTTTGTGAATTAACTTTTATCACAATACCGTCTATAGTGCATGAGCTGGGCAATGCGCCGCCCACAGAACGAATGGCGTGCACCTGTGAGTTGCACGCTTCCATAAGGCTTTTAGCGTGCAGCTGTCTCATAGTGTTTGCCGCGGTTGTAGTCCTGGATAAGTTAAGACGTAAAATAAACGTGGCTATTGTGGCTACGATAACCGTAACCAACAGCACCTGCATTAAAGCTGAACCTCTGTTATTAAACATATAAATCTCCTTAAAATCCCGTATTGCCAGCTAAAAAGTTAAACGTCTTATCAAACTTAAGAGTAACGGGACGTTTATTTCTACCTACCTTGGTTGAAGTTTCAAAACTATAGCTTATAAGATTGCCGGACCCGCTGGCCACAGGCGCCTGTGAAATCTTACCTACCAGGAAATCCGTACTTTTTGAGGTGTCCGTATCTTCGCAAAAGCAACTAAGCTTGTTAAATGTTTCCGAACAGTTTATTGTATAAACGGTTCTGTTAATCTGTTTAGTATTTGCGTTATAACAATATTCTATAGCCTCCGCTTTTTGGGAACTTAACGTAGCGCCCACAACACAGCGCGGCGTAGTAAGAGAGGCGGATGGGAACATATAGTTTTTATATATTCTTATAGTAGACTGCGACGTCCCGCCGCAGGCTTGTGACGCGGTGTCCACCACGGTAGCCTCGGAAATATCTTTCTGTATTCTGTTAGACGCCACTGAAAACGCGTTTTTAAATAAAATTTCTTCCCTTGAAGACGACGCAAAGTTAGAGGTAGACACCCATATCCCCACTAACCCAGCCATAACAAGACCCGTCAAAAATAAAGCCACCAAAATTTCTACTAATGTAAAACCTTTGTTGTTATTTATCATACGGCCTCCCCGTTACATTCCAGTTGGAAAGATATGGTTCGGTTACCGTAAGAGTCCGGTGTTACGTTGTAGAAAAACACCCCGTCCGGGCAACCCTGCGGGAGCATACAGTCAATATGGTAGTCTATACCCGGCGTCCAGGGGTTACGCACATCGGAAATAATATCTGTGCCGGCCTCTTTAGAATCCGCGTTAGGCAAAACTTTATTGCACATATCATACTGTGTTCTATTATTTAAAATTTGGTCAATTATATTAGAAGAATTAGGAACGGTAAAAACCGGCTGGCCGCCTACAATACCGTAATAGTCCGCCCAGGCTGGGGTACCGCAGATATATTTATATTCCTGGGTAAGCTCGTCAAAGTAGCGGTTTGGGGTATGACAGTCCACGTCATAAAGCCTGCACGCCGTCCCGTCAGCGTTAAGCTCACGGCAAAAAACATCTTGCTGGATATTGCTTTTAAGCCTGGCCGTAACCTGCTCTATGGCAAACGCCATGTCTTCGCGCATTTCAGGCTTTTTAGCGGAGCGGACGGAGGTCATAATAACACCGTATATACCCATGGTAACTATAGCCAGCAGCATCATTGATATTACAGCTTCAGCTATAGTCAACCCTTTTTTATTTAATATCATAAAATACCTTCCTTTAAACTATAAATCAAACTAAAGATTAACACCTATAAATTGAAGTTCCGCGCTTTTATCTATATAATAGCACTTGTTTTTATCATAATACATACCGGCGTAACGGCCCTTAGCGCAGCAGCTGCCTGTGGGAAAAGATGTCGCCTTTGGGTTGCAAACGTAAATATCAAAATAAGAGTTATCCCAATTTTCTTTATTTAAATAACCGCACTGGGTAAAAACAGAACTTTGCCTGCTTGCATAGTCCGCCGGGTTACAATCTTTATTTGTATGCACTTTATTTGTATTGGCGTTTGTTATTTTTTGTGTTATACCGTAGTTGGGGTAATCTCTTAAAAAAGTTGCGTTAGCCTCCCCCACTTTTTTTAAAATCATCTGCGCCTCGGCAATTCTGCTTTCTTTAAGGGAATTCATGTAAGACGGGATAGCCACAAAAGCTAAAGCGGAAATAATAAAAACTACCGCCAAAAGTTCAACCAAAGTAAACCCTTTTCTATTTAACATAAAAACTCCTTAATTTATTCCTTTTATACCGACGTTTTCCTCGTAAGCGTACTCTTTGTCAGCGTATCTGCCCGCGCTGGCCTTGCCTTTCATACAAGCTAGGTATTTGCCTTTGTAACAGCAGGTTCCATTTGAACCCGGGTTAGCGTTTGAGCAAAGATAGAACGAAAAATCCTGCTGGTCCCAATCTCTGTTTTTTAAATAACCGCATGTTACAACAGTACTGTTTGCTATATAAACTTTATTGCTTGGGTTAGACGGTCTGTTTATAATACAGCCCGTAGTGCCTGTAGTTTTGGCCACAGCTGATGTATGTGTAACCATTACATAAGGATAATCCGTCTGCAAGCGCTGCACTGCGGTAGCGACTTCTTCCAAAACAACTTTTGCGCGGTCCAGGTTAGAGTCTTCCACAGAGCGGCGGTAAGTTACTATAGCAATCTGCGCCAGCACCGCCACCAATATAAATATTACCAGCAGCTCCATCATGGTAAAACCCAGTTTATTAAATTTATTTTTCATAATTTAACCTTATATCTCAGAGCTTAAATCATAGTTATGTTTAAGTTCGCCCATTTTTGTAATCCAGGCGCATTTAGTTTTAATAAAACGGCCGGACTCTTTATTACTCTGCATAGCCACAAGAGCATTGTTGCAGCAGCCTTTTTGCGTTAAATTGGTACATATCTGAAACTGGTACCCGTTATAATAGTTTGTTGTGTCCGCGTCCCAGTTTATGGGTTTTAATAAACCGGCATATGCCAAACAATCTAAATTAGTTTCGTCTACTGCGCCGCAGCTGGGTGTGGAAGGAAAATGTTTTTTGTCCAAGTACCCTGCCACAGTCTTACCGCCGCCTGTTGCCTTATAATTTTGCACAGCGCCCGCTATGTCTATAAGCAAGGCTTGCGCGCGTTGGTTTTTGCTGTTTTCCTGCGCGTTCCTAAAGGAAGGCACGGCAACAACAACCACCAACGTCACTATAACTACAACTATTAAAAGCTCTACAAGCGTAAATCCTTTCTTCATAATTTCCCCTATTACATATTGTTGCCGATTTGGGACATCTTAAATATTGGCATAAATATGGACATAACAACTATACCGATAATGATACCCACGCCTACAATCAGTATCGGGTCAATAACCGCGGAGAAACGCGCGATAAACTGGTTAACATGGTCGTTATAAAACTTAGACAGAGTATCAATAATATTAGGCAGTCTGCCTGATTCTTCGCCCATTCTCATCATTTCCGTCATAATAGGCGGGAACACGCCGGTGTCTTTAAATGAGTCTGAAATAGATTTACCTTCAGACACGTCTCTTCTGGCTTCTTTAAGCGCGTTGCGTATAATAACGTTGCCGCCAAAGGCTTCTTCCAACACAGCTATAGAGTTAAGAATTGTCACACCACTCTTAAGAAGTGTGGAAAGTGTGGAAAGCAAACGTTCAAAATACATATTTTGCAAAAAGTTGCCCACCAAAGGCATATGCAACAGAAAACTATGCCATGATCTTTTGCCCGCGTCGCCGCGTATATAAACGTTGAACAACACCGTGCCGCCAATTAAAAACGTTAAAATCCAACCTAAACGCTTTGTAATAAGGTCTGATATTAAGAGCACAGCCTGCGTTATAGCGGGCAGTTCCATGCCGGATTCATTAAAAATTGTGGCGAACGTAGGCACGATGCCGACGATAAAGTAAATCAACACGCCCACTGACATAACAAACAAAATAGCGGGGTAAGTTACAGCGGTAATAATCTTACTTTTAACCGCGTCTTGTGATTTAATGTAATTGGCTATCTGCATCAAGGTGCCAGACAACTGGCCGCCCACTTCACCCGCCTGAACAAGTGAAAGCCAAATATGGTTAAATGTTCTGGGATGTTTTTCCAACGCGGAGTGAAATGACGACCCCGCCGCAATGTCTCTGGAAACCTGCACAAGCACGTGACCCAAGTTAGGGTCGGAAGCGTACTCGCCCAGCAGCGCTATGGCGCGCACCAGCGGCACACCGCCGGAAATAAGTGTGGAAAGCTGTTCGGCAAAAAACGCTAAAACGTGTGATTTAACTTTGGTTGAGCTGCTTTTACCTGTTTTAGCTTTGCCTGAGAATAAGGCGCCCTTACCGCCGGATTCTTTAACTTCCAAAATAATATAACCGTTAGCCTGTAAAGACGCTACCACCTTGTCTCTGCCCTCGGCGGTCATACTGCCTTTGTAGGTTTTTCCGTTATGGTCCTGCACTACATATGTGTATTTATTAGCCATAGATTTCCCTTTTATTATTCATCTAATGTTGTTACTGAGAGTATTTCTTCGTACGTTGTTAAACCCTTAACAACCTTTCTCCAGCCGCTTGCGCGTAAGTTCCACGCGCCCGTATTATTGGCGGCTTTTTTAAGGTCTATCAAGTCTTGCGTTTTATAAACGATGTTACGCATTTCTTCATTTACTTTATAAACTTCGTATATAGCCATACGGCCCAGATAACCTGTTTCACTGCATTTGGGGCAGCCTACTTTGGTATAGAATGTCCAGGTGTCTTTGTCGCCTGGCGGCAAAGCGGACTCTCTTATAGCCTGGTCAATAATATCCTGCGGAGGAGTATGCGGGCGCTTACAATGCGGGCACAACTGCCTGATAAGACGCTGGGCCGCCACTAAAGCAAGTGAACTGGATAAGAGGAAAGGCTCCATCCCCATGTCAATAAGACGCGGGATAGCGCCTATAGCCTCGTTAGTATGCAGAGTGGAAAGCACTAAGTGGCCTGTTAAAGCCGCTTTAAGACAAGATTCAGCCGTCTCATTGTCGCGGACTTCACCCACCAGAATAACGTCAGGATCTTGACGTAAGAACGAACGCAGACCGGCGGCGAATGTTAAACCTATTTGCGGTTTAACCTGCACCTGGCTGATACCCTGCAGTTTGTATTCCACAGGATCTTCAAGCGTCATAAAGTTAAGCTCAGGCGTTTTAATGGTGCTTAAAACCGCGTTAAGAGTGGTTGATTTACCCGAACCTGTAGGCCCGGTAAGAAAGATAAGGCCGTGCGGCATGTTAGCCGCGTCAAGAAAATCTTCCCTTTGTTTAGGTTCAAAACCCAAACGGTCAATGGTAAGCATGCTGGAACCTTTGTCCAAAATACGAAGCACCAGCTTTTCGCCAAACACAGTGGGACAGACTGATACACGGATTTCGATGGTTCTGTTCTGGTATTTAATACCAAAACTGCCGTCCTGCGGCAGACGCTTTTCAGAAATGTCTAACTTTGACAGAATTTTAATACGGGAAATAATAGCCGCGACGCTTTCCTTTGGCGGCGGGGTGCGCTCGTAAAGGGAACCGTCGATTCTGAAGCGCAAACTGACCATTTCGTCAAACATTTCCAAGTGAATGTCAGACGTTCTCTCGCCGATGGCCTGCTTTAAAATAGCGTTAACCAGCTTAATATAGTGCGAGCCGGAACCTTTTACAGCGTCCAAGTCCAGCTTGCCCTCTACGGAAACAACTTCAACGTCATCGTTGTTTTGCTCTTCCGGGGTTTGCTGCGCGCCGCCTACCACTATTTCTTCAATTAAGTCTTTACCGCCGTAAAAAACGTCAATAGCGGTTAAAATCTGTGATTTACTGGCTATAAAGGGCTGCACCTCAAAACCGGTTACCATCTTAATATTATCAAGTAAAAATACGTTAGACGGCTCGTACATGGCAACGGCAAGTACGCCGTCTTCTAAGAACAGCGGCAAGACCATGTTTTCTCTGGCAAATTTTTCTGTAATTACGGCCTGCAGGTCCTGCTCGCGTTCCGGGATTAAAATGTTGTTTTCCCTGGAAGCGTAGGGGACTGAAAAGTGTTTAGACAATGCTACAGTTATCTGCTCTTCGGTAGCGTAACCAAGTTTGATGGTGGCGTCGCCAAGAGGCACACTGTTTTGGTTGCTGTATAAAGTGGCTTTTTTTAATTGTTCCGCGCTTATTATGCCGGAAGAAACTAAAATATCGCCTAATTTTTTATTCATATAATCCCCTGCTAAATATTAAAAATAATTTTTAATTTTCCCAAAAAAGAAAAACAAAAAATTATTTTTTTTGGCGCTTGCAGCTAGTGTTTACCTTAACCTTTGACTAACATCATTTCAGAAAGCTCTATTTTGGCCCTTGCTGTTTTTATTGGCCGCATTTGTTGGGTTTGCCTTACTCTTTTTAAATGCCGTTCCTTATTGCGCTTTTTACTTACATTAAATCCGGGGAAATTTCTCCCTTCTATTGACATCATTTATATTAAAGCAAAGTTTTTAACAAAATTACATCTTTTTGCGGGGCGCTTTTGGGCGCCCCGCAAAGTAAAACTAGTCCGCTAAGATTGTAGGCGTTACAAAAATTACCATGTCCGTAGTGCTCTTGCTTGTTGATCTTTGTGTGAACAACCAGCCGATTAACGGAATGTCGCCAAGTAACGGTACCTTTCTGTCTTCAAGAGTTTCCGTTGAAGAAAGCAGGCCGCCAAGCACAACTGTTTGGCCGTTTTTAACACGAACAAGCGTTTGCGCGCTGCGGTTAACGGTATCTTTAGTGCCGTCCGCCACCGCGGATGCGACAATGTCTGAGTAAGAAGGTTCTACTAACAATGTAATATAGCCCTCTCTGTTAACCTGCGGGGTAACTTTAAGCGTGAGACCAACTGTTTTTCTTTCAGCTGTTTGGCTGATAACGTTGGAAGAATCACTGCCGGAGTTAGAAGCTAAGTTGCTGGCGAAACCTACTGCCGCGTCTCTTGTTGATTCAATAACCGCGGGCTGGTTGTTAAGCGTGACAACTTTAGGTTTGCCTAAATATTTAGCTTCGCCTCTTGTTAAGAGTGATTTAAGAATGATTGAGAAGGAGCTGAAATCTAAGAAGCCGTTCTGCGGGGAATTGCCGCTGTCTGAGCTGGAAGAGCTGGAACCCGAGGAACCTGTGCTGCTGCTGACAGAATCAGCATCCGGGAAAATATAACCCCATCCGCTTACGCCTTTGCCTTTCATGTAGTTAAGGTCAATGTCTCTGCTGGGGCCGGTAAGTGAGAATATTGTACCGTCTGTAGAGCCGTAGCTTAAACCAAGTGAAAGACCGCTTGTTTTGTTAACTTCAACAATCTGCGCTTCAATTAAAACCTGCGGCGGTTTAATATCAAGTTCGGCAAGAAGGTTTTCAAGCTGCGGGAAAACTTCGGGCACGTCTGTGACGATAAGTTTATTTGTTCTGGGGTCAAGAGCAAGTTTACCCTGGTTTGACATAACACTCTGGATAATAGCCAATACGTCAGAACCTGTGGCGCCTTTATTAGCCTGGGATGTAAGCGCGTCAATCGCGCCCATATCAAGGCCGCCGGCTAAGCTGCTTTTTGTTGTGGGCGTGCTGTTGCTGCTGCTGGCAAATGTTGACCTTGTGCCGCCGCCGGAATTGCTGCCGTCAAGGCTGTTGCCCTGCAACGAAATATAGTTTAAGGTATAAACTTTTGTAATCGTATTAGGTGTAGCGCTGGAACGTTTTGTGACTATATAAGAGTTACTCTTACCCACGCGCTGGTACGTTAACCCGTTTACGCTGAGCAATGTGTCTAAGGCTTCTTTAACTGTAACGTTGCTTAGTGAGGCGGTAACCTTTTTGCTCACAAATTCTTCACCCATTATAAAGTTAATTTTTGCCTGGGCTGAAATGCTGTTAAGAAAGGTTGATATCGGCACGCTCTGCACCCTTATGGTAACCTTTCTGTCCAGCGGGCTGGAGGTTTCCTGTTCTCTGTAGAGGGATGTTTCCTCCTGGGAACGGGCAAACCCGCCTGAGGGCGCCGCTACGGCGTCATCACTGGGTAATTCTAAGTTAACATCCTGAGCAGCCAGAGAGCCGCCGGCTAAACACACCGCGCTGACCGCCGCCCATAAGACTAATAAACTCCTTTTCATCACTTCCTCCTGTACTATTTTATGTCAATTTTTTTAGTAAATCTCTGACCTTTGAAACTAAAAATCACGGCGTCGTCCGTCACGCTCACAATGGTGGCGCCAAGCACGGTGTCGCCGACTGTCTTTATCTGTCCGTTAATAAAAACTTCCTGCCCCACCAAACCTTCTATCTTAATCTGGTTTCTTATTAAGCGGCTGGGGTCTCTTAACAGGGCGAGTCTTTCCGCTTCTTCACGTTCGCGTTTAAGCCTGGCCTGTCTTTCTCTTTCTTCTTTTTCTTTTTTGGCGCGTTCTTCGGCACGCTGGCGCTCAATCCTGTTTCTTTCCGCTATGGCAATGTCTTCTGTGGAAAGAGTAGGGTCCTGGTTAGGTAAAAGAGCAAACTTTAAATCTATTTTACCGGAAAGCATTTCTTCTTCCGTTACCGGCTTATCTATAGATACGGTTTCTATTGTATCAACAGCAAGTGCGGCGGCAGCGGGGCCGGCGGCGTCTCTCTGCGCCACAAATTTAGCCGGCTGCTGAGGCTCTGAAATACGCTCCTGCGAGGGCTGGTCTTCCTGCCCCTCTGCGGGCGCTGTTTCGCCCTCTTCCGTATTAACCGCGGAACCGCCAAAACTCATTTCTGAAATAGAAGTGGATCTGGTTACAGGTATACGGTCTACTTCTTTCTGTTTTTCTTCAGCAATGCTGCGGCGGTCCTGTTTGCGCTGCCCTTCAACCCAATAAGAGTATCCAAACCAAGCGCCGCCCGCTAAAATAACCACAACTAAAATAATGATAATCTTTTTATTCATATTATCTCGCACCCCTGGCAGCCTTACCGGCGCCGGCTTCCGCGCTGCCGGACAACCTTTCCTTAGGAAACACGGTACCCACTTTTATTGTATATTTATTGGTGCCTATTTGCTGCTCGTCCTTTTGCACGGAAATATCATATATCTTAAAATATTTGTTGCGTGTTTCAAGCGCGGCTATTATTTTGCCCGCGTCAGCATAAGAACCTGAAAAGCTTACACCGATAGAAGTAGCTATAAAAGTATCGTTCTGTTCCTCAATCTGTGAACCTGTAAAAGAATAAGGCATATTGTTTTTGCTGAATGTTTCAATAACTTCCGTTACCAGCCATTCGTTTTTACCAACTATTTCAGGAAAATATTTTTCCACTTCGGTAACTCTTTCTTTATTCTTTTCGTAACCCACCATCTTTTCACGCTGTGTGCGTTCAGAGCGGATTTCGGCGTTTGTTTTGTTTATAATAGCGTCATTGCCGCCGTTATAATAGTATAAGCCGCCGCAAATAGCCGCCATAACTATAATAGGTTTAAGCAAAATTTTAAAGTTGCCTTCCGCTATTACCATATTAACGTTTTGAAAACCTGTTTTAAGAGAGTCTAAAAGTTTTTTCATTATTTTTTACCCCCTTCCCTGCATCTTAGTATAAACCTGGTGCCTTTCTTAGCCTTGGCAGATGTAGAGGTGGTTTCCACGGGAAATGTAATTTCGGCCCCTTTAGACGCGGCGTTAGGTTTGCAAAAAGGCGCGAACATAGGGTCATCGCTTAAAGCTTCCCTAAATTTGTTACCCATATCAATATCCGCCTTCCACTCGCCTTTAGGCGAGTTAACGTAGCCTTCCATTTCTATAGTAGGTACGGAGAACCCTGCGGCCACAGAATAACCCTCATTATACGTAAACTTTGTTAGCCACATACCTTCAGGCATGATTTTGCCTAAAGCAAGCAATGTTGGCGTAAGAGTATAAGAGTTTAATAATTTGTCATAATTACTTTTTTTATTTTCCATATTACCGGACATGCTTAAAATTCTATCAGCAGAAAGACCCGCAAAGTCCGCTATGCGCACGGCACTGGTCTTTTCTTTTCTTAATTGCTGTTGAACCTGCGTAACCTGGTATTTGCCCCACAGGTTGAGACCCACAAAGGCAAGTACCGCTACCACGGCAAGTTTCCACATTGTCATAATTGCGGAAATTTCCTGCCTGGTAACGCGTTTGCGCCCGCTCATATCAACATCAGGCAATGTTTCGTCCACAAACTTAGAGCACGCGCCTATGGCGCAAAGTTCGCCAACGTTTCTGGGATCAAAGCCTAAAGACTCTTTTAAATTCCAATAACGCACCGGCTTTCTGGCGTCAGCCTAAAGCACAGGCGTCCACTCGTCAATGTTCTGCCCCATAAGAACAACTTCTTCAAAAGGGTCTTTTTCAAGCTGTTTAGATATAAAGTCCGTATAGTTGCCTATTTCAAGACGGCGCCTTTCAATAGGCAGCGGGCTGGAAAGGTCCAGGTCGCGCAGTAACAACGGCACATTATTATTAACAAAAACAAGCTCTGAGTTTTCCGCGCCAAAAAATGAGTATATTCTGCCCTCGCCGGCCACAGCCTCTTTATCTAAAGAAGCAAAAGCCCTTGTGACGGAAAATGAAGACAACTCTATAGCCAGCACCTCATAACCCATAGATTTAAGGCCTTCCACTATAGTCTCCACAATTTTTTTACCCGTCATGGCAAAAACAACGCCAAGCTTTTTCTGCTTGGTTACGGCTGTCTCTAAATCATATATATAATAGGAATACTGGCCCTTTTCAAAAGGATAGTGAATATACTTTCTGGCTTGCAGCGGTATAGACTGCTTCCAATACTTTCTTTCCACCGCCGGCATGACAAAGTGCCTGAGTATAGAGAAATTGGAAGAAAGCGACACCACAACCTTATTTGTTTTCCACTTTTTCTTTTCCATAGCTTTTTTAAGCGGCGCCAGCCAATTGTCAGGCGAGGTAAAAAAGCCTTCGTTAAGGTCCAAAGGTTTTAAGAGTGATTTGTCCATAGCCGGCACAGGCACTCTTATAAGCCCTTCTATATTAATACCGTTGGACTTTTTAGTGGTTTGGGAAAGGTACATGTCTGTAGGGCCTATGTACAGGCCTAAACAGTCAGCTACCTTTTCTTGCTCCGTTCCTAATATTTTTTTTATAAGTTTTGACATTTAAAACCCTGCGTTAATAAGATTAATATTCATATTCGTATTCGCCGTAATCGTCTGTATAGCCGTACGGGTCTGTTGTGCCTGAAGGCTCACCCGTGCCAAACTCGTCTTGCGGCTGTTCATAAGGATACTGCGTTGTAGGCGTTTCCTGTGCTGTTTCCACAGGCTGTTGGGCGGCGGCCACAGGCGCCATATTTGACCTTCCAGGTCTTGTCCACAAGCGTTTTGCTTTGTAGTTAAGTTTGCTGGCGGCGGTGGTTTTTGTCGTGGTTTTAGTAACAGTGTCGCCCGCTGTAATTTCCATTTTGCGTCTTAAAACTTTTAACTCGCCGGCCGAGTCCGTGGCGGAAAGTATGGCGGTGTAAGAACCTACGGGCAGCTTTTCACCAAAGAAGTTTCTTCTGCCGTTCCAGAATGTCTGGTTATAAATAGGCCCCGTGCCCTCAACCTGCCTTATAATGTAATACTTTTTATCAGAGGCGTGCTCTATAATTTGCAGCTGCCATCTGGCTATAGGGTTTTTGGTTTCTATTACGGAATAATCCATAAGCATACCGCCCTCTGCATCATACGCCATTTTATGGCCGGGGGCACTATTGCTAAACTCATTAAAGGCAGTTTTTCGCCGGAGTCTTTCATAACCAGCTCGGGTGTGGCGTCGTAATCAAAAACTACAGACAAACCGTCCAAATTGCTGAATTTAGCCGGCGGCTGTTCATTATATAAGCCCATATTATAGGAAATTTTGGCAGGTGAAATACCGCTGTAGACCATATATGAACTTAATGATATAGCCTGTTTGACGCCGGAAAGACTGACGTTATCGGTATAAGAACCGGCCGGCAGTATAACAAAAGACGGCTTGGGGCTAAGCACCATTAATGTGTAAAGATTTTCTAAAACAGTTTTATTGGATAATTTAAAGTTTGACGCGCTGTCAAATAAAACTTCAGAATCCATATCAATAGCGTCAACATCGTTATTTCTGAAGTAAACTTTAACGCCTTTTGTGTTTATTAAATTATCTATGGCGGCCTGTCTTAACGTGGCTAATGTTGTGGCGGTAAGCTGTTCTCTTTTCGCGCTGGCTTCGTAACTGTTAGGGTCAAGGTTGGCGTAATAGGCGTACTCATCATAAACAGCCTGCTGGGCCGCTGTTGCGGCTGAAGTTGCCGCGGCTGTTGTAGCTGCCGCCGTGGCGGCCGCTGATGATGTGGCCGCAGTGGCCGCTGTTTGCGCGTTTTGCGCACCTTGTTGTAATGAGGCGTTGTAGTCCGCTACGGCTTTTTCTGCATTTGCTCTTGCAGCGGCCGCGTCCGCCTGGGCCTGGTCATAAGCGCTTTGGGCGTTTTGTTGGGCTGCCTGGGCTTGCTGTTCGGCCGATGTTCTTATAGCTTCAGCATCCGCTTGGGCCTGCGCTACAATGGCGTCCGCTTCCGCTTTCGCTTTAGCTCTGGCTTCCGCAACGGGGTCAACATCGGGTATAAATTTGGCTTCGGAAACGTTGCCTATTTGATTATGAATTCTGTTAATGTACTGGTTGGCTTCCGCAAATTCTTTGGGGGTGCCGCTCATCATAACATCTATAAAGTTTGCCCTGGCGTCGTCGTAGTTTCCTTCCGCGAACTGTTTTTTACCAAGTTCAAGTTTTTTGGCCGACGCCGCACTTGACCATGCGAAAGAATTAAATAGTAAAACAAAAACTGCTAATAAAAGAATCACTCTCTTTTTAAGCATGCTTCGCTCCTGTACAAATAATTTTAAAATACAAAAACCCTGCGGACGTACTTACCCGCTTTTTAGATTATATTAATTTATACATATTTTTATTCATATTTGCAAACAATAAATAAATATTATGTGTTCTTAATTAAATAAAGTTTTGTGCTTACTCTAATTATTTTATAAAATATATACATCAGTTTTTCAGACAACTTTCAAACACTCTGCAACACTGCAATCCAAAATTAGAACAGGTATTTATGCAAAACTATAGGAAGGACGTAAGAAATATAGCCATTATAGCCCACGTGGACCATGGCAAAACCACTATTGTGGACTCGATGTTAAAATTAACAGGTGAATTTAACGTAAAAGAAGACGCAGCCCAAGACACTGTGCTGGACTCTAACCCTCTTGAACGCGAAAGAGGCATTACAATTTTAGCCAAATGCACATCTGTGCCATATAAAGACCACATAGTAAACATTGTTGACACCCCCGGCCACGCTGATTTTGGCAGTGAAGTAGAACGCGTATTACAAATGGTAGACGGCGCCATATTAATGGTAGACGCTGTGGACGGCCCTATGCCGCAAACAAGGTTCGTGTTACGCAAAGCCTTAGCGCTTGGCATACGCCCTATTGTAGTAATCAATAAAATGGATAGAATTAACGCAGACCCGCACCGTGTTGTGGACGAAGTATTTAACCTTTTTATAGACCTGGGCGCAACGGACGAACAGTTGGACTTCCCGATATTATACGCTTCAGGCAAAGAGGGCTGGGCGACGGAAAACGCCGCTATCAGAGGCACCGATATCACACCGCTATTTGAGTGTATTTTAAAAAACGTCCCCCGCCGGTGGCACACTTAGATAAACCTTTGCAAATGCAAATAACCATGCTTGACTACAGCAATTTTTTGGGCAGCATAGGCATAGGCCGCATATTCAGCGGCAAGGTAAGCAAAGGGCAAAGCTTGGTTTTGGTTAAACCTAACGGTGAAGCCCGCTCCGTAAAAGCTGTAAAAATTGAACGTTTTATGGGCCTTATACACCAGGAAGTTGAAACAGCTATGGCCGGCGACATTGTATCTATAGCAGGGTTAGAGGGCGTAAACGTTGGCGACACACTTTGCCAGCCGGAATCCCCCTTACCGTTACCGGGTCTTTCTATTGACGAGCCTACCATATCTATGGACTTTTTTGTTAACGACTCTCCTTTCGCGGGCCGTGAGGGCAAATTTTTAACCAGCAGGCATTTAAAAGCCCGACTGGAAAAAGAAGCCCACACAAACGTAGGCCTTGTTGTGGAGCAAATGGAGGGCGAAGGCCGCTTTAAAGTATCGGGCCGCGGCGAACTGCATCTTACAATTTTAATTGAAACTATGAGGCGCGAAGGCTTTGAGCTGTCGGTTTCTTCCCCCGAAGTTATTTATAAAGAAGAAAACGGCGTTATGATGGAGCCTATGGAATATTTGATTTTAGATATTACCTCAGAATTTCAGGGCGGCGTATTTGAGTTAGTAGGCCAGCGCCAGGGCAGACTTGAAAACATGATAAGCGAAGGCGAAAACAGATTAAGACTGGAATATTTAATAGCCTCACGCGCTTTAATAGGTTTTAAAAACGAGTTTTTAACCATGACGAGGGGCAAGGGCATAATGCACCACAGCTTCCACGGTTATTACCCCAAAACAAACCTTAACCCGCTTAGACACAACGGCGTGTTTATAGCCAAAGAACCAGGTGAGACAACGGCGTACGCTATATTCGCTTTATCAAGCGGCGGCTTGTTTTTTGTAGGCCCCGGTGAAAAGGTTTACGAGGGCATGATAGTGGGCCAAAACTCCCGCGATAACGACCTGGTTGTTAACCCGTGTAAAGCCAAAAAGCTCAGCAACATGCGCTCTAAGGCAACGGACGAAGCTTACACATTACAGCCCAAACGCGAGTTTACGCTTGAACAGGCTATTGAGTACATTGCGCCTGACGAGTTGGTGGAAATTACCCCCACATCGCTGCGTATGCGCAAGAAAATACTTAACTTCCACGACCGCAAACGTGTAGAAAAAGCCGAGGAGTTAGCCGAAGAAGCGGCGGATTAAAAAAGTTAAAATCTTAAGTAAAATGTTTGTTTTTATTCCTCTCCCTTCTCTGACGGGAGAGGAAGCGAACAAAGTGAGCAGGTGAGGGTGAATGCCAACGCCACAAGACAACAAATTATCAGAATTTGCAAAAAACAACCGCAAGATCCCTACAATGGCCGAAAACAAATTGTGGCAGATATTGCGAAATCGCAGTTTGGAAAGTAAGTTTCGCAGGCAGCAAAAAATAGGCCCTTATATTGTCGATTTTGTTTGTTTTCATAAGACCTTAATAATTGAATGTGACGGCGGGCAACACTCAAAAGAAGTTGATAGTGAAAGAACAAAATATTTAGAATCTGAAGGCTATAAAATACTCCGTTTTTGGAATAATGAAATTTTAAGTAATATTGAAGCAGTATGGACAGTTATAAAAAAAGAAATTGATTAAAATATTCACCCTCACCCTACCCTCTACATCTGGATATATGCATGCTACGCTATCCCGTCAGAGGAGGGAGAGGGATTTATTTATATATAAAATAAAGGGGCCCCAAAGATTTGGGGAGCAACAATGATAGACATTAAAAATCTTTCTTACAGTATTGGGTTACGCACGTTACTTGACGGGGCGGACTTGTTTATTGCCCAGGGCCAAAAGGTTGGCTTGGTGGGGCTGAACGGCTGCGGAAAGACAACGCTGTTTAATCTTATCATGGGTAAACTTACGCCTGAAAGCGGCGGCATAAATATAAACCCGGAGTACCGTGTAGCCACCGTAAAACAGGAAATAGAAGACACAAACATCCCGCTGATAGAAATGATTTTAAATTCAGACACGCGCATAAAAGCCCTACAAACTATGCTTGAACATGAAACGGACGGGCACAAAATAGCGGAAATACATGATACGTTAAACACGCTTGGCGTGCACAGCGCCACGGCGCGCGCGGCCGCTATTTTAACAGGCCTCGGCTTTAGCAACGATGACTTCAACCGTAACGTAAAAGAGTTTTCCGGTGGGTGGCGTATGCGCGCGGCCTTGGCTTCCACATTGTTCGCCCCGTCTGATATTTTACTGTTGGACGAACCTACAAACCACTTGGACTTAGAAACAACCATCTGGCTGGAAAACTATTTGGAAAAAATGGACAGAACCATTTTGCTTATCAGCCATGACCGCAATATTTTAAATAAACTTTGCAACCGCATTGTGTTTATGGATGAGTCCAAATTAAAATCTTACAACGGCAACTATGACATATTTGAACGCACCAGAGCCATAGAAAAAGAAAACGCCGCCGCCGCCGCAAAACAGCATGAAATTCAGCGTGCGCATTTACAATCTTTTGTGGACCGCTTCCGCTACAAGGCAAGCAAAGCTTCTCAGGCGCAAAGCAGAATAAAAATGTTAGAACGCCTGGGCGACGCGCCGCCAGTACCGGTGGACGCGGAAGTACGCTTTATGTTCCCCCAGCCTGAACAATTACCGCCCTATTTAATAAGTATTGAAGACGGCGTGGCCGGTTATTCTCTTAATACGCCGCCTTATACCGATACCGTGGTGCTTAATAATTTAAACATTACCATCAGCCAAGATGACCGCATCGCGCTATTAGGCGCAAACGGTAACGGCAAATCAACCTTAGCCAAAGTATTGGCGGAAAGACTGTTACTATTAAGTGGTAAAACCAAAAAATCACGCAAGCTGCGCATAGCTTATTTTGCCCAACACCAGACGGAAGAGTTGGCGCTGGACAGAACACCTTTTGACGTTATGAGCGACGCTATGGGCTACCTTGTGCCCATGACAAAGGTGTACACGCACCTTGGCGGTTTTGGTTTAAATAAAAATAAATCGGACACCAAAATAGGTAAGCTTTCCGGCGGTGAAAAGGCGCGCCTGATGCTTGCGCTTATTACTAAAGACAAGCCGCACATTCTTATTTTGGACGAACCTACAAACCACTTAGACATAGTATCCAGAAGCGCTTTATTAGACGCGCTTAACCAGTATGAGGGCGCAATAATACTTATTACGCACGACCTGCACATGATAGAACTGGTTTGCGACCGGCTGTGGTTAGTGGCGGGCGGCAAAGTAAGCCACTTTAACGGCGACGTGGCCGATTATAAACAAAAAGTTTTAAACGGCACAATAGAGTTTGGCAACGCGGCGACAGCTGTCAAAGACGAAGCGCAGCATACTAAAGAACAGCAGCGCAGGCTGGCCGCGCAGAGACGTATGGAAATTGCCCCGCTTAGAAAAGAATTAAAAACTCTTGAGCGTGACATTGCCGACATGCAGCGCGAACGCGGTGTTTTAGAAGAAGAACTTATTAAAAAGTTTGAACAGCAAAAAAGTAAAGAGCTGGCCTATAAAATAAAAGACATTGAACGCGCCGAAGAACGCTGGCTTGAGCTGGAAGCGGAAATAGAAAAAATGTCCGCGTAACAATATAAAAAAGCCCCGCCAATTAGCGGGGCTTTTTAAATCTAATTAACACGGCTGTCCAGTTGGGCAGCCTTTTACCCCGCCTATCGGCTGGGCTTTTTATTAAAAGTTAAAAAATTAAAGCAAAAAGTTATCTTTCAGCGTCTTCCATAGTATAGCCGTTTGAAACAAGCTGTTTGCATATGCCCCGGCCCACTGTTGTTTTATTTGTATAACAAATAGAATCTTCTACATCCGCGGTGGAAGATATTGATGTTTCAATTTGATACAACTCCTCCTCCCCGCGCACTCTTTTTGTATCTATAGTACAACCGTATTGTGAACAAGCAAAAACATAATTAAAGTTTTTTGTTATATAACTAACGCCATCCCATGTGCCGCTATTTAAATCTATATCCAAAGATTCAATCAATTCTTTCCCCGATATACTTGCGGCAGGGGGTTGGGCCAATTGCAGGCGTTGCATAGCGTCCAATATATTTTTGGTAATAAGCTGCGCTTCTGCAAGACGGCTTTTCTCCACCGCTTTTGTATACTGCGGCAACGCTATGGCTGCAAGTATACCTATGATTAAAACTACAACTAATAATTCTATTAATGTAAAACCCTTTTTCATTTGCTCTCCTTAAATTTGAATTATTTCTATGATATCAAAAAACCCCGGCTTATGACAGCTGGGGTTTTACTTAATATTTTATTAACGCCTACACTTGTATATAATTTTTTATGATATTTGCCGGCACAACAGGCAATATTCTAAAAAGATTCATCAATATTGATATAACCGTTGCTGGCCAGTTGCTTACAAATAGCTTTACCTGTGTCTGATTCGTTTGTATAACACTTTCTTTCAGGCGTTTGTGAATCAGCCGCAATTAAAACATCTAAAACATAGGGGGTTTCACTACCTCTTATTCTATTAGCGGTTACCCCGCAGCCGGTATTAGGCAGACTACAAAACATTGTATATTCAAAGTTTTTTGTAAAATACGCGGTGTCACTTTCCCATGTGCCGCCGGAAATATCTATATCTAAAGCTTCCACAAGCTCTTCTCCGCTTAAAGAAACGTTTGTAGCAAGCATATAACGCTGCATTGCGTCTGTAAGGTTCTTATTCATAAGCAACGCTTCTGTCACGCGGGACTTTTCCACCGCTTTGGTATACTGCGGCAACGCTATGGCGGCAAGTATGCCTATGATTAATACTACAACCAACAACTCAATTAACGTAAAACCCTTTTTCATATTTTCTCCTTTAAATTAAAAATGTTCACTATATAATACAAAATAATACAAAAAAAAACGCCCCACAGTTGTGGGGCGCGTATAAGTGCTAATGTTTAAAACAAATATAGTCTTACAGCCGCCATACCTTCAAGCCCGGTAAAATCTCTGTACATGCCGTGTGACTTTACTTTAGCGTCAAAGTTATAAGTAAGGTCTATGCCAATACCTATAAGCTCTATAATCCTCCACTCAATCCCCGCCGCGGCGTGCGGGAAAATCTGCGATTCGGTATCGTTAACATCCTTAATATCATCCTGAAATTTAAGCGACGCCCACGTAGCGCCCGCGCCTATCCACAAATGCACGCCGGTATCTTTAGGCGCGTATTTATAATAAACGGTTAATGGCACAGAAAGCGTGTTTTTAAGCACAAGGTCTTTATCTATGCTTTTATCTTCAGAGTCAATTTTACCGTAACTGTTAAGCCCGGCTTTAAGGCCAAACCTGTGTTTGGAGTCCCCGTGCGTTTCTATACCCGCTTCCGCGCCAATTATAGATTTGCTGTCAGAATAGGAATAGTTGTTAGAAACAATATCCTTAAGGTTGTCTTCCTGTTCCCCCACACCGCCTTTCACGCCCAAAAATATATCCGCGTGCGCCGCGCCCGCCAGCATAAATACGGCAAACATTATTGCGACAAGTTTTTTCATATACCCCTCCTATAGTTTACATCTACTCCAAATCTATAATAATTAATTTTCAAAGTCAATTATCCGCCGCGCTTAACAAAAACGCCCCGGGTTAAACCCGGGGCGTTTTAAGTTAAAACGGCAGTTCCTCATCGTAAATTGTATAGCCGTTGGAAGCAAGTTGTTTACATATTACATCCCCTTCTTTTGTTTCTGCGGTGTAGCAGCGTTTTTCAAGAAAATTAGGGGCAATTATAGCGTCATCCAGCGCATAAATGCCACTACCGCCTCTGTTTCTAATCGCCCTTACAAGGCATCCCGCGGAACCGCACTCCATTGTATAGTTAAAATTTTTTGTAGAGTAGATACGTGATGTGGCGGCGTCCCAACTGCCGCCGCTTATATCAATATCTAAATTATCAATAACAGCCTTTCCGTATATAGGCGTGGCGGGGTAATCTTGCGCCAGAACATAACGCTCCATGGCGTCCAAAATATTTTTATTATTAAGCACCGCTTCAGCACTGCGGGATTTTTCCACCGCTTTTGTGTATTGCGGTAAAGCGATTGCGGCAAGTATGCCTATGATTAATACTACAACCAACAGCTCAATGAGCGTAAACCCTTTTTTCATATACATCTCCTTATTTAACTCTTACACCGAATTTATAATAATTAACCTTTAAAGTCAATTAGATTAATATATAAAAAACACCCCGGGAGTTAAGCCCCGGGGTGTTTGAAGTTTAAATTAATATTCTTCGTCGTAAGTTGTGTAAGCGTTAGAAACAAGCTGTTTACAAATGCCTTGGCCAATGTCGGTTTCGTAGGTGTAGCACCGTTTGTCAAACGTGCCGTCGGAATTTATACTATCCTCAATCATATAAATATTTTGTCCGCCACGGCTTCTAAAAGCAGACACCCCGCAACCCCCGGATGAGCAAGACATAGTGTAGTAAAAATTTTTGGTGGTATATAGAGAAGAATTGTCGCTATCCCAGCTGCCGCCGCTTATATCTATATCCAAATTGTCTACCATAGCTTTGCCGTGTGTATTTGTAGAAGGCAAGCCTTGCGCCAGAACATAACGCTGCATAGCGTCCAAAATATTTTTATTATTAAGCAAAGCCTCCGCCACGCGTGACTTTTCCACCGCTTTGGTGTACTGCGGTAAAGCGATTGCGGCAAGTATGCCTATGATTAATACTACTACCAATAATTCAATTAATGTAAAACCCTTTTTCATATTATCTCCTTTAAATTTAAAATATCCGTTATATGATACAAAAAAAACAGATTAATTAGCATTTCTAATTAATCTGTTTAAAAACATCGGGGCGACTGGATTTGAACCAGCGACCTCACCGTCCCGAACGGTGCGCGCTACCAGCTGCGCTACGCCCCGGTAAAATTCAATTGGTTCTTTTACCGCTTAATATAAAATCAAATTTTTCGAGTATTTTTGAGTAAATTTTTATTTTTGCGTTGTGAGGTATACCTGCATGCAAAGCGCGAAGCGCTTTTCGTATCCGAACATAAGCAAAAATAAAAATTTGCCAAAAAGACGAAGAAAAATGGTCGGGGAAGGGGGAATTGAACCCCCGATCTCTCGCACCCCAAGCGAGCGCTTTACCACTAAGCCACTCCCCGTTAAATCTATTTGCTTCTGTTTACCCTCTAAGGCTTAGTGGCTCTAATTTGATACGCAAAGTAAACTTTGCTTTGGGCCACTCCCCTAGGTAAACCTGTTACTGTTTTTATTGCTTTTGTAGGATTAGTGGCTTTTATTTTATCCGCAAAGCTAAAGCTTTGCTTTAGGCCACTACCCGTAAGTTGGCTTGCTCAATATTTATTTATTTTTTACTAAAGAAAAAAGAATTTAAATATTTGCAACATATATATTTTACCATTCTTTTAAAATTTGTGAAAGGGTTTCGTGAATTTCTTTTAAAATTCTCGTGTCAGACTTGGCTGTTTCACTCCCCCCTTTAGCGCGTGAAGAAAGAGTTTTTTTTGCACCTTCCAGCGTCATTTTTTGGCGGTAAATTAAATCTTTTATTTTTAAAATTGTTTCAATATCTGCCCTGGTATAGCGCCTGTGGCCGCTGGCTTTGCGCACGGGTTTTATAAGGCCGAACTCGGCCTCCCAGTAGCGCACGGAATACTCCGGCACGCCGCAAATTCTTTTAACGTCGCCGATAGTAAAGTATTCTTTTTCCTGCAATTCTTCCAGTCCCATGTGTTTATTTTAGCAAAAATCGCGCCCTTATAATTTGTATAATTTATAAATATCATTTATAGCGAGACTTTATGAAATTAAACATAAAAGATTTTAAAGACCCTAACGTTTTTATCCGCAGCTACAAACGCATTTGGCCTTATGCCAAAAAATACTGGTTCAGGTGTATTTTAGCGCTGTTCATAGCCATACCTGTCGGCGCTATGGACGCTATTATTGCAAAATTTTTACAACCCTATGTAGACAGAGTGCTGCTTGGCAAAGACGCCACGTTCGCCGTATTAATACCCGCTCTTATAGTAGCTTTTACCACCGTGCAAGGTATATTGCTGTACGCATCCACATATATCAACACATGGCTGGGCAACAAAATTTCTACCAACATCGGCAGAGACCTATACAAAAAACTGCTTACGCTTGACTCCGCTTACTTTGACCAAACTGACTCCGGCACCATAGTACAGCGTTTTTGTAACGACGCCTTTGTAGCCAGCAGCTCCTTAATATCCAACCTTAGGATGTTTATTTCCAAAATATTCTCTTCCGTAGCGCTTATTTACGTCATGATTATCAGCTCCAAACATTTAACAATTATCGCCATAATAGCGCTTGTGGTGGCGTTTATACCGCTGCGTTTCGTCCGTAAAAAAATGAAAGGCGTTGTGGATAAAACAGTATCGGCCAACGCCAGCGCCGTTACCGCCAATAATGAAACCTCCGGCGGCAACAAAATTATAGCCGCTTACAATCTGCAAGATTACCAGAATAAAAAGTACGATGGTATTATGGACAAAACTTTTACCTTGTCCGTTAAAATGGTGCAGTACACAAACTGGGTTTCCCCCGTAATGCACTTTGTACTATCTATAGGTATAGCGGGCGTGTTTTGGTATAGCAACTCACTTGTTCTTAACGGTGTAATAACCAGCGGCGACTTTGTCGCTTTTATGGGCGCTATGCTGTTGCTTTACACTCCGCTTAAAACAATAGGCAACAACGTTATTGATATACAGCGCGCGTTTATGGCTATTGATAGAATTTTTGAAATCTTCGCCCTTGAGCCTAAAATCAAAAATAAACGCGACGCCAAAATACTTACAGGCGTAAATAAAGAGATTTCTTTTGATAACGTTACCTTCAGCTATGTACCGCACAAACCTGTGCTTAAAGATATTAATATCAAAGTTGATGTAGGCCAAACAATAGCCTTGGTGGGCAACTCTGGCGGCGGCAAAAGTACTTTTGTTAACCTTATCCCCCGTTTTTATGACGTGCAAAAAGGCGCGGTAAAAATAGACGGCGTTGATGTAAAAGATTTAGACATAGCCTCACTTCGCAGTCAAATAGCCATAGTGTTTCAAGATAACTTCCTTTTTGGCGGCACAATCCGCGAAAATATCCTGCTTGGCAAACTTGACGCTACGGAAGAAGAAGTGGCCTACGCCGTTAAATCAGCCCATTTAGACAGTTTTATATCCACATTGCCCGACGGTCTTAACACTATTATAGGCGAGCGCGGCACTACCTTAAGCGGCGGCCAAAAACAGCGTGTGGCCATAGCAAGAGCGTTTATTAAAAACGCGCCTATTGTTATACTGGACGAAGCCACCAGCGCGCTGGACAACAAGTCAGAAGCCGTTGTGCAAAAAGCTATAGAAAACCTGATGAAGAACAGAACGGTTTTTGTTATAGCGCACAGGCTTTCCACCGTGCAAAACGCCGACAAAATTGTAGTAATTAACGAGGGGCACATTATGGAAACCGGCTCCCACAAAGAGCTGCTTAAAAATATTGACGGCCCATACCACACGCTTTACAACGCGCAGTTTAAAAATAAAGAAGACTAACTAAAAATAAAAGGCCCCGCTAAAAAGCGGGGCCTTTTAAAACATTAAATTACATTTCAGAATCAACATATGTATAGCCGTTTGCTTCCATAGCCTTACACATTGTCTTTCCGTTTGCAGTGGCCTGAGTTACACACTGTTTGTCAAAAACTCCATTAATAAAAGTTATATAAAGACTATAATTGTTAGCTTCATTAATTCTATAAGTTGTCAGCACGCAGTTATTGGAATTACCACACTGCACGTCATAGCGGAAATTCTTTGTATTGTAGGTCATATCGTCTTCCCATTCGCCGCCTGTAAGTTCCAACTCGCCAATATTCTGCCCGTTTGTCTCACCGTCAATATTTTGCGCCAAATGCACCATTTGAAAAGCCCTTTCTATGGCGGCGACATTGGTCAAAAGTTCCGCGCTGCGGCTTTTTTCCACCGCTTTGGTATATTGCGGCAGGGCAATGGCTGCTAATATACCTATTATTAGAACCACTACCAACAACTCAATTAATGTAAAACCTTTTTTCATAAAATTCTCCTTAATTATTGTTACAGAATAACATTTTTTTAATATGCTGTAAAATCTTATAAATTAATCATAAATCACTATGTTCTATACCCTAAGGGCCTACATATGGCCTAGGCCTTAAGACCCTGGCGTCTTCCCCCCTATACATTTACAATTAAGATATAAATATTAACGTTCGTTATGGCTACTATGAAAAAAATAATTTCTCTTCTGCTTATAAACAGCATTTTAATCACAGCCTTGCCGCTGCCCTCCTTAGCGCAAAGCAGAAAATCTAATAATACCCTTATATACCTAAATAAAGAAGACATAAAAAAGCAAGCGCGGCAATCTTCAGTAGCTGTTAGCGAATCCACCCGTCAAGCGGGTGCGGAGCGTCTAATAACTTTAAAGAACGAAGAGTTTGCGGGTGCTATAGCCAAGTTTAAAAATTTAAAAAACATCAATGTAACTCCGGGGCAGCTTGAACTTAACGAGACCGGTGAAGCTTACCGTTACTTTAGCTTGGTCGGCAAATCCGCCAGAAGCGGCTCCGCCGCGCACGGTAAAATCATCAGCGAATATTACCACATATTACGCGATTACGAGTATTTGAAGGCGGACGCGACTGGCCGTGAAGTATGGACGGCGCCGGGGCGCGGGCACAAAGACATGTACATAACGGTAAAAAACGCCGACGGCAGTGTAAAAATGGCGGTAACATTTAACGCGTTGAACAAAGGTTTTTTAAAAGCTTTCGCGAAGTCATTTGAGAAGGTAACGGACCGCGAGACAGCCTTGCATTACAGTGAGCAGGTTTACAAAATAATGTTAAAGACGGACGGTGTGGACTATGACACGAACCACGTTTTAGCCGCGTATTTTAAAAAAGGTTTAGAGTTAAAATGGGTTTGCGATGAAGTAAGCGGTATGGAGATCCGCGAAGATTGGGCGATAGCGCGCAACAAAAAAGACCGTCTGTGTCCTAACGCCGTGACAAGCATGTTGGCGTTGGGATATTTGGGCCAGGGCGAACAAAACGTATACGAATTTTTAAACCACAATTACATGGGGCGTAACGCGCACGCGGTGTTAAAAGGCGGGGCGAACGCGCTGATGTTAATGGACAGCGAGGCGTCGTACGAAGCGCTAAAAAAAGTAATAAAAAACAGCGTAAAAAAAGCGACCCCCACCAACGTTTTTAAGATAGCGTTAAACGCGTTTTTCGATTTAATCTGGGTGACTAGTTATGTAGAAAGAGGTTACAAATATTTTAAAGGAGTATACAATAACGAGGTCACAATACGCTTTGAATACCCTGACGTAAAACACATAAAAAAGTTTGGTCTTCCAAGCACGGCAGGCAAGTGTACGCCGTTCTCAAGCACGCGTGATTGTGTGATGATGCCGACGAGGAACGTATGGGAGGACATAGGTTCAGAGTTAATATTATTTGGCGGAGCGAGGGGTAAAAAGTTAGTAAGTGAGTTGGTATCGGAAGAACCCAATTTACACAAACCGTTCACTATCGGCGCTGCTATTTATTCGGACTACAACCAAAAACTGTATTACGCGTACAAAGCCGGCAGCGCGTACGCAGACATGCCTGAAGGCACCAGACGCAGAATAGAACTTGAATTAGGCAGAGGCAGCGCAATCAATGAGAACCACATAGGCATGGTAACGGAGTACCGCAAAGCGATGTCCGGAGCGAGAGGATTTGACCAAATAATGGGCGGGGTATATATGGTAGCCTTGGTGGTAAGTTTACCAAGTTTTATGGAGTTCGTGGCAAGCATCCCGCAGTGGGCCAGAGGCAGCAGGATAGGGCGCTACTTTAGCGCAAGCCGCGGCGCGCAGGCCGGCAAAGCCGCCCCCAGCGAAGCTATAGGCTCTAATTTAAAACCGCAAGTAGAAGTAAACAAACAAATAGGATTAGATTTAATAAAAGAGTACAATGAAGCGTTTGGGCTCAAAACGCCCAGGAACCCGGGCACAACACCGGGCACAAATATTTATACGCCGCCAAACACTAAAGTACCTGTATTTAACAGTGGCAGACCGGGCGGCGCAAGGCCGCAAGTGGGCGGCGGTAATGTTGACGTATTAACCAAACCCAGACCGCAGCCGCAAACAAGCGGGCCGATATTAAACACGCTTACCAACGAGGTAAAAACTTTATATAAACCCAGACCGCAGGTATCGGAGGTTGAGGTAATAACCCAGCCGCAGGTTCAGCCCATCACAAACATATTAGAAACACTGACGCAAAATTACGTCAAAGCGGAAGAAGCCTTATCAACTTTAAACAAAGGCAAAGGCGCCAATGTAATAAGCGATATCACAGGCACCCCGGCGCAGCTCCCCGCGCAAACGCCAAACATAACAAAAGGTTTTAGTTATATAACAACCTTAGCGGGAACCCTATTTAACAATAAAACAGAAGTAATAACGCAGCCGCAAACCAAAACCGTGAAAACGGAGGCAATACCTCAGCCCGCACAAGTAAACATGCTTGAACGAATCATAACAAACACAACGGACAGCGCAGCGCATCCATCAGCCATAATGCAAAACCCCGGCGAAGAAACACCAAAAATGCCTGAGACAGAACGTGTGGACCACGGCAGATTAGAGCGCGAGTTAAACAACGCGAAGAACGGTTATATCAGCCAATACTTAATGAACAATTTTTTTAGTTTAACGCAAGAGCAGCAAAAAGAGTTAGATAAAATATTAACAGAAACCGCCAAACGCCCCAAAACAGACCTACACCAAATTAATCCGTTAATTGAAACAGCTTATAACGGCGAGCCTTACACATTTGAAACCGTAGAAAAAAACATAATGGACGCTACTTTCTACGTAAAAAGTAATGTTGACGGTAAATTTCTTGGCAGCGGCACATTTATAGAACGTGAGGAAAACGGTAAAAAGAAAATTTACGGTATAACAGCGTTCCACTTTACCCCCTTTGAACTTGGGGAAAAGATGACAATATCTTTATATAACGGCGGACACCGTAAAGTGGTACACGGCACATTTGTAGCCATGGGTAATGATTATGGTAAGTTTGAAGATACGGCCGATATCGCGCTTATAGACTTTAACCAAAATGACCTGGCAGGGGTATTCCCCCTAAAAGTAGCGTCTAAAACCATCCGCGAAGGGGACGTTTCAGTTTCTTACGGATACGAAATGAAGAATTTTGCAAAAAGCAACCCAAGACAAACGCTTAAGGTAACCCCGTTAAAAATAACAACAAGCTGGCCATACACACAAAACCCTAATGGCGCATGCGGCAGCCCCTTGTTAGACAGCAGAGGCTATGTGGTTGGTATGCAAAACGGCAAGGAGCACGATAATTCCGCCGCATACGCGGCTAACGCGCAGTATATTAACCGTCTGTTTGACATCTACCATAATGAAGGCGGCGTGGAAAAGCTGCCGCTTATATATGAAGGTATAAAAATAGGGCAAATGGCCTCTAACAGACGTCCGGAACACGCCGTCATCACCAATCCCGCAGGCGGCACATTTTCATTTACATTCAGCGGTTTTGGCCTGGTAAACACTTCTAAGCTGGAAGATTATTTTGACCTTGAAGAGGGCGACGTTCTTACCCTAACTTTAAACGGACTTATGGACCCCGAAACCGGAGCCGAACCGAAAAGGGAAACAATAACATACAAGCATAAAGAGTCCGCGCCGTATAATTTGGAAACGGTGGAAGAAAATATACTTAACGCCACCTTCTCTATACACGCCCCCATATCAGGCGGCATGCTTGGCACGGGGACGTTGGTGGAATTTGAACATAACGGGGAAAAGAAAATTTTGGGCCTGTCCGCGTATCATTTAATGAAATTGGACCAGGACGGCATGCTCACAACAGCCATTTATAATAACGGCGAATATAAAAAAATAAAAAGTAAAGTTTTGGCATACGGCCACGGCGGCATAAACGGGCCGGATTTTATGGTTATAGAAATACCGCAAAGCGCGCTTACAAATGCTTATCCGTTAAAAATAGCGGATAATGTGGATTTAGGCGATTTTTTAACATCTTACGGTTTTGCCGGTTTTAAATTTGGCAAAATACCATATAGAATAGTAACAGGCATTGACCAGTTAAAAATAAGAACCACAAGCAATTTTAACATGCATAACGCCTCCGGCGTATGCGGCAGCCCGCTGGTAAATAACGAGGGTAAACTGGTAGCCATACACATGAAAGGCAAGAGCGATTTCTCGCCCAGCTACGCCGTTAATATAAACCTGCTTGCTGACTTTATGCAAGCTTATTATAACGGCGGAAAGATGGAGTACCCGCTTATAATAAACGGTCAAAAAATAGGCGCGATAAACCCCGTGGAAACAGGAAACGGAACCGGCGAAAAATTGAACGCCGTCACAATATCCGCCCCGGGCCAGGACCCCATTGTAAAAGAATGGAATGATTATGCCGAAAATATTGACTACGCCCACCTTGAAAACAGTATAAAACTGCTGCCAGGCCAAACTTTAAAGTTTACAATTACATCTGGCAACGGCCAAGTAAGATTTATAACCCATACCATACCCGCAGAGCAAAAAACTGAAAAAGAAGTTAAAAGCGGCGCCTTGGCTAACGCCACCGTAAACGTACGCAGCGACAACTCAGGAGATTTACTTTACAACGCTTACACTTTTACAAGTGAAATAAACGGAAGTATAGAAACACTGGGCATAACCAAATCAAACGCGGGAAAAATTTCTTTCCGTTTATATTCGCCAAAAGAGCAGCAGATAATAAATTTTAGCGTCCCGCTTATGGATATGGGTAATGGGCTGGCATTATTTAAAGTGCCGCAAAATATATCCGAAAAAATTAAACCTTTAAAACTTTCTAACACCAAAGAAAGTTTTACGCCCGAAGGCGCAAACCACCCGTTTGCCGCGCTGTTAGACGCCGAGGGCAAACTTAGCGCCGTAAGCTTTTCCGGCATAACAGTACCCATAACTGAAGAATACGTGGAAGATTTTATAAACAATAACGGGTACAGATTAAAAAAACAGCTCACTTATTTTAACAGACCCATAGCGCAGTTTGCCGAAGAGGACATACTTACCGCGGTGGAAATATGGAAAGACGGCGGTAAAATAAAAGAGATTCCGCAAAATCCCAACGGCACACAACATATAAAATTGGACAAAATACATTTCCCGGCTATTGGTGAAGAGATTGTGTTTAAAATTAAATCCCCGGCGGGCGATACCTACGAAATAATATATAATCCCTTCAAAAACATGAGATAATAAATCATTAAAAATCCCGCTCTAAAGAGCGGGATTATTTAATTTTCTATATTTTTCATTTTTTCTAAATCTTCTATTAGGCTGACCAAGGTCGGCTGCAACTTTTTAATATACTCTTCTTCAAAGGTATTTAAGCGCGACTCCAGGCGGGCCACGGCTTTTAACAGTTCTGTTGAGCGGTTGTCGCTAAGCAGGCGCAGCTCCTCGTTGCGGTAGTGCATGTCTTTTAATTTTTCTTTTAAATCTTCTATTTCCAAACTCATTGAGCTGTACGGGCCGCCCATGCTGGCGCGCTTTATAGTAGCGGCTATAGAGGCGGGCGTCTTCTCGTCGCCTGTAATTACCTGCGGGGAATCTTCCGTGACAAAGGTGCCTTCGTCCGCGGCGGCTTCCCTGTATTTTGCCGTAAAGTAAAAAAGCAAAATAAAAGTAATGGTAAAACCTGAAGCTGCTAAAATAAAATGTATGCTCATATTTTGTATATTATAATTTTTACTAAAAGTTAACAAGTAAAAACTATCTTATTGAGATTAATTCCAAATTAAGGTCAACTTCCGCAAAAGAATCTTTATAGTAAATACTATAAGGCAGCTGCTGTGTTGCGTAAGGCTCGTAGTTTGAGTACGCTATTGTTATACTGCCGGAAGTTGCGCTGCCAGGGAAAGAGGCCCCGTCAGTATACACATAGGTTGTTGTGCCGTTGACATGCTCTTTTCTTAGTTCAAGGGTGCCATCCTTTTTAAATTTGGCTTTCTTCACTTTACCGGGCGGCACAAGCAACGCAAAAATACACTTTTCAAATCTGCTTTTTATAACGCCTGTGTTAATATCAGGCAGCACATAATCATAACTAACCTTGCCGTTAATAAGCGCCGCGTCTACTATCTTAGTGCCCATAGGGCCCATTATTTTAACGCTGTAGTCGCCGCCATCAAGGCTCTTTATTATAAGCACACCCTCTAAATTTATGTCTCTTATTACAGATGTTGTTTTAAAAGCTACAGCTGTTTCCCCATTGCTAAAATACGACGGTGTACCCCTGCCGGCCGCCATTTGGCTGTAATCTTTCTTAGCGCCAAATGTCGCGCAGGCGTTAAGCAGTAAAACAACCGCTGATAAAGCTAAAATTTTCTTAAACATTACTCCCCCATAAAGCCTTTCTTATTTTATATATTATATATATTATGCAAAATTTGTTAAATTACGTGCTGTGTTTTCTGGCGGCATTCTTAATATCATCCTTTGTATGCGCTGTTTTATTACGCTTTTTGGGCACACGTTTTGTTGACGTGCCTGCGGGAATTAAAACGCACAGCGGCAGCGTACCGTTAGTTGGCGGCACGGCAATAGCGGCGGGTTTCTTTTTCAGCCTTATAATAATGCGTTTTATTACGGATTTCCCCACAGGCACACTGCACAGCCTGCGCGGCATATTTGCCGGCGGCGCTATCATTTATATATGCGGGCTTATAGACGATATTAAAAAACCAAAAGGCCTTGGCACCGGCATTAAACTGCTGGCGCAGGCGGCGGCCGCGTACGCGCTTATACACTACGGCATTAAAATAAATTTCATACAAAATACTTTTATTTCTTACGCTTTAACAATGTTGTGGGTAATAGGCGTAACTAACGCTTTTAATCTGCTTGATATTGCCGACTCTTTTGCCGTCAGCCAAGCTTGCGTAGCGGCACTATTTTTTATAATTGTGGCGTTGCCTTCGGAACATATTTATGTTAACTTTGCCGCCGCCGCACTCTTAGGCGGGGCATTGGCGTTTTGGCCGTTTAACGTAAGCAAAACTTTCAAATCTTTTATGGGCGACGGCGGCAGCATGCTGCTGGGTTTTGTGCTATCGGCCGTTGCTATGGGCGCGGAGTATACTATGAAAAGCCCGCTGGCTGTTTTTGCCCCCATACTTATTTTGGCGGTACCGCTGTGGGATACGGCGTTTGTTTTTATTGTCAGAATGATACAGGGTAAAAACCCGCTAAAAGGCTCGCCTGATCACATGCTTATAATACTTAAAGAGTATGGCGTTTCGCCCGTTGCAACTGTTACCATAATGATGTTGGCCTCCTTATTTTATGGCGCAATGGCGCTGTGCGTGGTTAATTTAAAACCTGTCTGGTCATACATAATTTTACTTGTGTGCGCGGCGGACATGCTGTTAGCCGGATACTACATATATAAACTAAAAAAATGAAAGTAAAAACACTTATTATAGGCGCGGGCATAACAGGCCTAAGCGCCGCCTACCACCTTAACAAACTTGGCAAAAAAGATTATGCCGTGGTTGAGGCCGCCGCATACCCGGGCGGGCTTTGCACCAGTATAGAACATAAGGGGTTTACCTTTGATTACAGCGGCCACGTTATACACACGCAGCAGGCGTACACACGTGACTTTCTTAAAAAAATGCTTGGCAAAAACACGCTTATAGTTAAAAGAAAAGCTTTTGTTTATTGCCATGACACCATGGTCCCGTTCCCGTTTCAGGCTAATTTATCTTACCTGCCACAGGAAATTGTGTCCGAGTGTGTAACCGCGCTTATGGCGGCCGCTAAAAATAAAAAAAAGAATTTTGACAGCTTTGCCGCCTGGGCAATGGCAACTTACGGCGAGGGTATTTGCAAACATTTCATGTTCCCCTACAACCAAAAAATTTGGCAAACCGATTTGAACCAGCTTACTACAGACTGGTGCAATACCTTTGTACCCAAAACAAACCTAGAAGATATTGTAAAAGGCGCCTACTTTAAAACCCGCGCCTCCTACGGTTACAACACACACTTTTTTTACCCAAAAACAGGCGGCATAGGCGCGCTGGCTGACGCTATTGCCGCAAAAACACCAAACATACTTTATAATACAACACTGCTAAGCGTGGACGTAAAAAATAAAACAGCTAAAACATCTGAGGGCGATATTGAATTTGAAAACCTTATAAACACAATGCCGCTGGATAAATTTACCGCCATATGCAAAGGCATAGCCCCCGCCGCCAAAGCGGATGCTAAAAAACTAAAACATACTAAAGTCTACGTGCTTAACCTGGGCGTGGACAGAGTGATAGACAACTTAAGCTGGGCCTATTTTCCGGAAGATAAATTTAAGTTTTACCGTGTGGGGGTGCAAAGCTCGTTTTCTCCCGCTGTGGCCCCGGCCGGCGCAAGCGCGCTTTACGTAGAAGTAGCGGCCGGGCAAAACGCGAAAGAGCCTGATTTTAAAGCGTTAGAAAAAGAAATTTTGACTAGTCTTTACAGCACAGGTATAATAAATAAGGAAGATAAAATTTTAGCCAAGCTTTGGCTTACCGTTAACCCCGCTTACGCCGTTTATAACCACGACAGGGCGGCAAGCGTGCAAAGCATATTGGCAGAGTTAAAAACCCACAATATTACCGGCATAGGCCGTTACGGCGGCTGGGAATATTCTTTTATAGAGCGCAATATTTTAGACGGCAAAGAAGCCGCGCAAAAAATTTAAAAATTTATACATTTGGAGAAGTAGATGAAAGTTCTGTTATTTGGCGGAAGTTTTGACCCTGTACACAAAGGCCACAAAGCATTGCTGGCCAGCGCCGTGCGTGAAATTAAGCCCGACGCTGTGCACATAGTACCCGCGTACCATTCCCCCTTTAAAGAGCGTTCAAACACGCCCTTTAAACTGCGTATGGAAATGGCCCGCCGCGCTTTTGCCGACATCAACGCCAACATTATTTACGACGATTTTGAAGACCGCAGAAAAAAGAAAACCTACGCCTGGGAAGTAGTGTCGCACCTTATGGCAGCCTACGCCAAAGCGCAAATTTTTATGCTTGTGGGTACAGACGCTTTAAATGAAATAGCCCAATGGGCCAACCCGCAGTTTTTATTTAAAAACACCACTATTGTGGCCGGCAAACGCGTGGGGCTGGCGGCTAAAGAAAAGCTGCCGTTTAAGTACCACACTCTTAAGGCTAGACTGCCTAAAATGTCATCTTCACAGCTGCGCCTGGAAATGATGATAGCCGGCAACGCTTACGCTAACTTGACCGAGATACAGGATATTATTACAAAAAACAGGCTTTACTTTTTAAACCTACATGACTGGCTGAAAAAGAATCTTAAAGAAAACCGCTACCTGCATACACGCGCTGTGGCGTCACTTGCCGCGCACTTGGCGCTTACTAACGAGGTTTACCCCGAGAGGGCCGCGCTGTCCGCCCTGCTGCACGACGCGGGCAAAAGCATGAACGGCAAGCAGCTTATAGAATACAGCAAAAAATATAAAATAAGGCCGCCTTATTATAAAGAAATATGCCAACACTCGCCTGAGCTTTTGCACTCTTTTGTGTCGGCGCATATAGCCAAAAAACTTTTTAAAATAACAGACGCCGAAATTTTAAAAGCGGTGGAAGACCACACGCTGGGCGCGGTGGACATGAGCATGAACTCCAAAATCTTATATGTGGCAGACATAGCCTCTAAAGACCGCAAATACAAAGGCGCGTTTACCATACGCGACCTGGCGCTTAAAGACATTGACCACGCCCATGTGGCCGCCACGCGTATGAAACTTATTTTTACTATAGAGGGCGGCAAATGGCTGTGCCCGCAAGGAATTTCTGTATGGAACCAACTGGCCGCAAAATAATTAATTATTTAATTATATTCCTATTTTTACTTATAATGCTGGGCAGTTACGCTTTGCAGGAGCGCAGCTTTGTGGCTAAACTTTACACGGGCAAAGCGCAGGACAGTTTTACCCTTGCCATACTTACGGAGCCTGCGGTTCTAATAACCCACAACCCAGCTGATAAAGCAACTAACGTAGTCAACGCCACTTTACCAAAACCAAAAAAAAGCAAAACCCCGCCGCCGGAGCTTTCTTATAAAGAGAAAACCGACAAATTGCTTGAAACAAAAAAAATAAATTCCAAACACGTCAGGTTTTATGTGCCACAAAACGCCGACAGCAATGTTATGTGGGATGATTTTAAAAATACGCTTAATTCATGGCGTTTTATTCCTGTACTTTGCGTAAAATACATTTACTCATACACAAAAGCCTTGGCGCAAAAAAGAACAAATATTATGCCGCATGAGTTTATACTCTTATCACTAGGTGCCATAAACATGGACAGCACGGATTTTACCGTATTTATAGAAGCGCAGCAAAAAGGCCGTACCCCGGCCAAAGCCAAAACGGCCGAGCCCGCTGGCGGCAACTCACCCTTAACGGCTGAAGACAGGCCGCTTATTGTGGAAATTTACAATGCTTCAGGCAAAAAGGGCGCCGCGCTTGAGCTTACCCAATATCTGCGCGGGCTTAATGAGAAAGGTTTTATAAAAATAGACGTACTTCAGTACGACAACCACTCAAGCACGCAGGAAGCCACCCAAATAGTGGACCACAGCGGCAGAGTAAAAGAGCTTAAACAGCTAAGCCTGGCGCTTGGCCTGAGAGACACCGCTTTTTATACGGACCATAACCCCGCGGCGTTCTGCGACGCTAAAATAATAATAGGCACTAATTTCAAAATGCCAAAATAAAATCCTTATATTTCTCCCTTTTGTAAAGGGAGTACGGCAACGCCGGGAGGGATTTAATAAAGCGAGGTACGAGCTTTGCCGCGTCGTAGCAAAGCGAAGACGGGCGCCATTGATAAATGTTGTCATAAAATAAAAGTATTTTACTTTACACTCATTTCAATATTAAATCCCTCCCCCGCTTTGCGGGTACTCCCTTTACAAAAGGGAGAAAACAGCCTCTCACGCTGCCAGCAATTCTTCACCGCGGCAAAATCACCTGGTTTTTACCTTTAAAAATTATATAATTGTATATATAAGTTTAAAGGGGACAGTATGAATACAAAAGAATTAGTGCTTTTAGCCGCTAACTACGCCGACGATAAGAAGGCGGAAAATATAGACGTAATAGATTTAAAAGGCCTTTCTTCATTATGTGACTATGTTATTATAGCCACGGTAACATCACGCCCCCATTTAGAAGCGGTGGAAGAAGAAGTAACCAAACAGCTTAAACAGCTTGGCGTATACAAAAGCAACCGCGACGGGTCTGACTCCAACTCCTGGAGAGTATCAGACTACGGCAATTTTATGCTGCACCTTATGACTAAAGACGCAAGAGAATTTTACGCCTTAGACAAAGTATTCAGCTTTGGCGACCATGTAAGATGGCAAAAAACACCGGAACCTAAAGCGCCTGCCGCTAAGAAATCCTCTGCCAAAAAACCTGCGGCTAAAAAAGCTCCTGTCAAAAAAGCTGCTGCCAAAAAAGTTCCCGCCAAAAAAGCGGCAGTTAAAACAACCAAAAAAACTGCGGCCAAAAAGACTGCCGTTAAAAAAGTTGCTAAAAAAGCAGCAGTAAAAAAGGTTGCCGCCAAAAAGCCCGCAGTTAAAAAGACTATCACAAAAAAAGTTGTAGCAAAAAAGACTGCCGTTAAAAAAACAGCGGTAAAAAAGGCTCCCGCTAAAAAGACTGTTGCTAAAAAGCCCGCCGCCAAAACAACTAAAAAACCTGCGGCTAAAGCAAAAAAGAAATAAGGGAATAATTTAATTAATTTATGGCGCGCAGTAGCGCGCCATAAACATTTACAAATATATGTTATATAAACTAAAAGCAGAAATAGAAAGAAAAATACAAGGCAGCACCTACTTTGAGGGCTATACTTTGCCCCCTATCGAGGTTACCCCGGCCCCCGCGCACACAGGCGCGGACTTATCTTTAAACTGGGCCATGGCAGCAGCTAAAATAATGAAGAAGAACCCGCTTGAAATTGCCAAAGCCACCGCTAAAATAGTTAGCGAGGTTACAGGCGTAAACGCGGCAACTTACGTAGCGCCCGGTTTTATAAATATTACTTTAGACAACGCGTTTATTTTAGGCGCCGCCACAGACCGCCGCCTAAAAGACCGCAGCGCGGGTGAAAATAAAGAACGTGTTTTAATAGAATTTGTTTCAGCCAATCCAACAGGCCCGTTACACGTGGCCAGCGGGCGCGGCGCCAGCCTGGGCGACAGCATGGTGCGTATTTTTAACGCCGTCGGCATTAACTGCGACAGCGAATATTATGTAAATGACTCTGGCAACCAGGCATTAATGTTGGGCGAGTCACTTAAAGCCCGTGTTGAAGGCAAAGAACCGCCCGAAAACGGCTACCACGGCTCTTACCTTATAGACATGGCGGCGGAACTTAAAGACAGTAAAGACTGGACGGTAGAACAGTACTCTAACTACGCCATTGAACACCTTATCAAAACGCATAAGGCGGATATGGAAGCGTTTAACGTCAATTTTACCCGCTGGTTTAGAGAGTCCGAACTTTATAAAGAAGACCTGCCTAACAAAGCTTTGCAGTATTTAAAAGACAAAGGCCTTGCCTATGATAACGACGGCGCGGTATGGTTTGGCTCGTCACAAGACGAAGATGATAAAGACAGAGTGCTGGTGCGTAAAGACGGCCGCCCGACATACTTTTTGGCCGATATTTCTTACCACAAAAGCAAATATGACAGGGGCTACACCAAACTTATTGATATTTTAGGCGCAGACCACCACGGCTACGTGCCCCGCATGAAAGCCGCTATCAAAGCAATAGGGCGTGAAGAAGATTCTTTTGTGCCCGTTATACACCAGCTTGTACATTTGGTTGAAAACGGCGAAAAGGTTAAAATGTCTAAACGCTCCGGCCGCTTTATCACGCTGCGCGAGCTTATTGATGAAGTAGGTACGGACGTATGCCGCTTTTTCTTCGCGGGCAGAACGCCTGACGTTCACATGACCTTTGATATCGATCTGGCCAAAAAGAAAACCAATGAAAACCCGGTTTTTTACGTACAGTACGTACACGCCCGCGCCTCATCCATAGCCAGAATGGCTAAAGAAAAGGGCCTAAAAACGGCCGAAAGCATGCTTGATTATGAGATGGCGCCGCAAGAGCGCGCGCTGCTTAGCAAACTGCTTTGGTTAAAACCGTCTTTAAAAGCGTGTATTAGGGATTTATCCCCCCACCACGTTACCACGTATTTAATAGAGCTGGCCAGTTTGTTCCACTCTTTCTACGACGCCTGCAGAGTTGTGGACGAGGCGAACCCGGAAACAACCGCTTACCGCTTGCTTATATGTGAAAGAGTAAGAGAACGCATTAACAAAGGGCTAGAGCTTATAGGAGTATCGGCCCCGGAAGAAATGTAAAAAGCTTTTTAAATGTACCCAAAACGCCCTTTCCAGCATTATCCAAGGAAAGGGCGTTTTTTATTAGTCGTAAAAACCTTTTCATATACCCCCACAAAGTGATTAAAATTTATTATGCTTATGGTATGGCGTTTTGACGTTACAACGCCAATGCAATAATTATCATAAAGAGGGAATATGAAAAAGATACTTTCCGTACTAGCAGCAGCATTTTTTGCTTTAACATCAGCGCAGGGGCAAGACCTGCAAAGCGCCAATAGTGATTTTGACAAAGGCCTTTACACTACAGCCTTAACCAAGTATGAAGCGCTGGTTAACGCGGCCGACCAAGAAACCGCTTTCGCCGCCCGTATAAAAGAAGCGCAAACGCTTTTAGCCCTTGCCAAATATGATACCGCGGCACAAAAAATTTATTCCTACCCGCTGCCTGAAGACAATATATGGAAAGCCAGATTTTTACTCTACCGCTCTTTCGTAGCGTCAGAAGTTACCAAAACCTACGGCCGTTACATGAGCACGGACGAGCAAGAAAATGCCGACGGCACCCAGCTTACCAAAGCCCAGTGGGAAGAGAAAATAGAGCAGGACTATAACGCCCTTTGGGCACTCCGCAGCCAGCTTATCAACGCCGACATTTTAGAAGAAAGCTTAATTTTAAACACAAAAGATATTGACTCAGAAAGAATACCCACCCTCTACGACTTTCTGGTTACCCGCCTGGAATCTTACATATTAGACAAAGTAAACCAGTCAGACATAGTCCCCCTCAAGGCCGAAACTATTATGGGCGATAAATATAAGCAGGCCGCCTCCACAGACTGGAACATTGTGCGCCTTGCCAATATTTATGAGGAATCTTACCAATTTAGAAACAACAGCCTGCGTGAATCCGCCAGAGAGTTTTGGCGTGTGGACAGGGTAATGCTGCCCATAAAGTACCCCCGCTATTTTACTTTCTCTGACGAAGCCGCCGCAAAAAAAGAAGCCGCCGGTTTATTAGCCTCTTGGGCGGAATACGCTAAAACTATAGAAAAGCCCTCTTTCTTTGCCCGTATAGCGGCCACATTCTCGCGCACGTCACATTTTACGCCATACGCCAAGTCTTATGCAGCGCATAACGCTGGTAATATTTATAACGGTATTGAAGAATACGAACAGGCATTTGATGTTTACTCATATTGTTCAACATTAGACAAACAGTCTTACAGCTCGCTTTGCGCGCAAGCCGCGCAAAACATAGCGGCCGAAGTGCTTAACATAGGCAGCACAGAAGCCGCCCCCAACCCTGAGGACATCAACCTGCCGCTTACGCTGCGCAATGTGCCCACAGTATACGGCCGTGTATATAAAACGACCGAGGCCGAACTTAAAAAACTTAACCCCAACTACAGAAGCGACAAAAACTACGGCTACCTCACCGGCATAGACACATACCAAAAAGACGCCGAGCTGGCGGCTATTTTAGCCAAGCAGCCCTACCTCTCTTTTGAGCAGGATTTTGTGTATGACAAAAAGTACGGCTTTTTAAAAGAAGCTAAACTTAAAGTACCGCAGCTTAGTGACCGTGGGTTTTATATTGTGGCGGTATCCACAGACAACGCCTTTGACCCTGCCAATTCCACTATCAAGTTGGGCGTGGTTAATATTACAAACGTAATGCTGGTATCTGTAAAAGGTATACAGGATAACCCGCAAAAATATATTTTTGACTTTGAAAAACCATCGCAAACATATAAGGCGGACTACTTTAAACTCTACACCTTAAACCCCGTTACGGGCGAACCTGTAAAAGGCGCCGATGTAAATTATTACCTGAGAACAAATAGTACAACAACATCCTCTTCCAAACGTACGGACGCTGACGGTGTTGCTAACATAGGCTCAACCTTTAAGCTTGGCAGACATAATGACCTTTACGCCAACTTAAGCCCGCTGGTAAAATATAATGACGCTTACGCGCTGTTAAATTACTCAGATTACTTTAGCCATTACCAGCAGTCCCCCATAAATATTTATATAGAAACTGACCGCGCTATTTACCGCCCGGGGCAAGAAGTTAAAATAAAAGTTATCGCTTTAGAGCGCACCCCAAGAGGCGTGAGAACATACTCCCGCCCCTACCCCGTAAAAATAGAAGTGCGCGACGCTAACTATAAAACAGTCGCCACTCATACGGTTAAGTTAAACAACTTCGGCTCCGCGGTTTATACATATAAAACGCCGGAAACAGGCCTGCTTGGCAACTACGGCATTAACGCTATTATTGACGACAAAGCCTGGGAAGCTAGCGGTTACATCAACTTCTCGGTAGAAGAATATAAACGCCCGGAGTTTGAAGTATCGCTTAAAAACGCCGAGGCTCCCTGGCAGTACAACAGTACGGTAAAAGTGGAGGGCCAGGCAAAATATTATTTTGGCACGGGCGTACAAAACGCCAGAGTTGAGTACAAAGTTCAAAGGCAGGATTATATACCCTACTTCTGGTGGTGGTACCGCTGGATGAACCCGAACTCAGGCACGGAAGAAGTGCTGCAAGGCAAAACAAACGGCGACGCAAGCGGCAACTTCTCGTTCACATTTACACCTGTGGAAAAGCAGTCCAAATACCCCTCCGTCCGCGCTTTACCCTCACGCTATATTGTAACGGTAAACGTATTTGACGACGGCGGCCGCACAATAACCTCAAGCAAAAACTACCTTGCGTCCAAAGACTCACACATGTTTAAGGTAGACATGCCCACAGGCTTCGCCACAGAAAACCAGGAGTATAAATTTGACCTCAGCCTTGTTGACATTAACGAGGGCGTTTACGAAGGCACAGGCACGGTTGAAGTCTACTCTTTAAACAAAGAGTACGACAAAACCAAGTCATCTTTAGAAGAAGCTTTCGCGGACACAAAAGACGCCGCAAAAGTACACAACGCTACGGTTGCTTTTAATAAAACAAAACCCACGCAGGTTACATTGCCCGGTATGAAAGAAGGCGTGTACCGCATAAAAATAAAAGACAGCAAAACACCTGCCGAGCAAACGGTACTGCTTGTTGTAGCGTCCGCCAACCCGCAGCTGCAACTGCCCGCCGTAACCATAGCGGAGCGCAGCACCTATTACCCCGGCGAAACAGCCAAGGTGCTTATAGGTACAGACGCTATAAAAGTGGCTAAACACGCCCATGTAATGCAGGGCAACTTTATGCTAACGGCTACTGCGCTTGGCGCGGGTACCGCTATTTACCAAATACCCGTTACCACGCAGCACAGAGACGGCCTTACACTGCAATGGTTTGGCGTAAGCGATTACAAAACATATACAGGTAAGGTGGACCTTAATGTACCGCATAATGATAAAGAACTTGACGTTAAGTTAACCGCGCCCGAATCCATTGAACCGGGTAAAAACATTAAGCTTACGCTTAGCGCCAAAGACTATCAGGGCAAAGCGGTTAACGCCGAAGCCCTTGTAAAAGTTTATGACCGCTCTTTAGACTATTACGCCACCAATTCATCTGGCTTGTCTACGCAGTCGTTATACCCAAAAATGTCAAATTACAATAACCCGGCGTCATCGTTCTTTAATACATACTACGCTAACTTTACAAATAAAAAGACGCCGCACACGCCATACGTATCGCCCAAACCGCTGCCTGTGTTTGTAATGGAATACGGCTACCGCCATATTTACCCAATGTACGGCGCGGTAATGGAAACTGCCTCTATGGATATGGCCGCGCCTATGATGGCACGCAATACAGCCTCAGTAAAAAGCTCCGCCAGAATGATGAAACAGGAATCAGCGGCAAATGATGACGCTTACCTTGCTGAACCTGAAATGGCGTTTGGCGGCGCGGTTGCAACCGCAGCTGCCGGAGCGGCAGAAAGAGGCGGCGAAGCCAGTGCCGTAAGAACGGACATGTCTGAAACAGCCTACTTTGGCCCGCAGACAGCGGTTACCAATGGCAAAGCGGACATTACATTTAAAATGCCTGAGCGTCTTACCTCATGGCAAATGTCAGCCGTTGTGCTTACGCAAAACGCTTTACTTGGCACGGCCAAAGCGCAGACGGTAACTAAAAAAGACCTTATGGTCCGCCTGGAAATGCCCCGCTTCTTTAGAGAGGGCGACAAAGGGCAGATAAGGGCTATTTTAAGCAATGAAACAAACCAGGATAAGAATGTGGATGTACTGCTTATAGTAAAAGACGGCGGCGACACCGCCATACATAAACTTGGTTTGACCGAGGCAAAAAAGACGGTGCTTGTAAGGGCAAACGCGCAAGCCACTGCTATTTGGGAAACGGAAATAAAAGCCCAGCCCACAACGCTTGGCATTACCGCTACGGCAACATCAGGCAGTCTTAAAGACGGCGAATATAAAGAGCTGCCCATACTGCCCAGCCGCGAACGTCTGGCAGACACCCGTGTAACCGCGCTTAAACAGGGCGACAACACGCTTGAACTGGCCATGCTTAAACACCCTGACCCAACCAGAAGCTATGACTCTATAGCCCTGCAGGTTGACCCTAACCTTATACTGCCGGTGCTTAATTCCATGCCCATGCTGGTGCAGTACCCGTATGAGAACCTGGATTCTTTAATCACCAAATACGTGCCGCTGGCTATTATTAATAAGTTCTATAACAACTACCCGGAACTTAAAAAAGCTGTAGCCAAAATACCTAAGCGTGACACCATTACCCCCCCGTGGGATAATGATAACCCAAGCCGCCTTATGATGTTGTCCGAAACACCGTGGTTATACGAGGCCGAGGGCAGAAAGGTTGAGTACGGCAATATTATTGACCTTTTTGAACCTAAGCTTGTAAACTCTATGGAAAAGAAAACCGTTAAGCGTATAGAAACTTACCAAAATTCAGACGGCGGTTTCCCGTGGTTTAACGGCGGCAAAAGCAGCACCTATATTACACTTTACGTGTTAGACTCACTCTCACACGCGGCTAACTTTGACGTAGCCATACCTGAAAAAATGACCAAGCGCGCAATGACCTATGTATATAACGATATACAAAACGTCATAAAAGATACAGACAACGTCGGCACGCATCAGGTTGTACTCAGCTTGTACGCGGCTTACGTGCTTACCTCTTTCCCGTCAGAATGGAAAGAAACGCAGCAAATACTTAAAGATGTCAAAACCTGGGTAGACTACGCCGCGCAGTACAGGCAGTTTATGACGCCGCTTGGCAAAATATACGCCGCCAATATTTACCACAGGCTTGGCGACAAAGAAAAGTCTGACCAGTACCTTGACGCCGTGCTTGATATCATGACTATAGACGAAACCACAGGCGCGTATTTTACGCCTGAAGAAAGGTCTTGGTTATGGTACAGCGACACACTTGAAAAGCACGCTATCACACTGCAGACGCTGCTTAAGTTAAGGCCGGAAGATAAACGCATTGACGACATGGTTAAATGGATGATGTTTAACCGCAAAGGCACGTCCTGGAGGTCCACCAAAGCGACGGCAAGCGCCGTATACACACTGCTTGACGTTATGCAAAAACGCGGCGCGTTTAAAGAGGACGCCACCTACCAAGTCACCTGGAGCGCCGTCTCTGACAAGCAGACATTTAAGCCCTTTGACTTTGTGGAAAAACCTTTAAGGTATGTAAAAACCGGCCTGGAAGCTAACGACACCTACCTCACGGCGCATGTTAACAAAACAGGCCCGTCGGTAGACTTTGCCTCGCTTACGGCGGTATACTCCACAGACGGCAAAGTGGAAGAGTCCGAGGCAGGCCTGCTTAACGTAAGCAGAAAATATTTCATACGCAAAAAAGAGGGTGACGTGTACAAACTTTTTGACGTCGCCAACGGCCACAAAATAAACGTGGGCGATGAGATAGAGGTGCACCTCACGGTTAAAACAAGCTCACAGTTTGAGTACGTTTTAATTAAAGACGCGCGCCCGGCGGGCTTTGAGGCCGAGACGCTTACCAGCGGCTGGAAATGGGGTACCGACCTTACCAGGTACGAAGAACCCAGAGACTCTATGACAAACTTCTTTGTCAATTGGCTGCCGCACGGCACTTACGTGCTTAAGTACAAACTGCGCCCCACGCTGCCCGGCACCTATAAGGTAGGCGCGGCACAAATACAAAGCATGATGGCGCCGGAGTTTGCCGCGCACTCAGACAACTTTGTGATAACGGTTGAAAAGTAAATTTAACAAAAACACCCCGCTTATTCTGGCGGGGTGTTTTTATTTGCAACAAGATTTTTTATTTAACTTCAGGTATTACCGGGGTAAATTTAGTTATGTCAGGCACGCTAAACCCGGCCGGAAAACCGGCACTGTCAAAGCGTTTCCAGGTTTGGTTTCTGCCAAAGGGTCCTATTTTACCTCTTACTATAAGTTCCCCGTTATCCAGCCACATTTCGGAACTGTAAATTTTACCTTCGGGCGGGTTTAATATTTTGCCGCCTTTGGCTTTGCCGTTTTTGTCTATGGTCATGTTCCATATCATGTCCAGCCCGCAAAAGTACGGGTCGCCTTTTACTTTATCGGCCTTGGTTTGGGGCGCGGCAACGGTTTCTTTTATTGTTTTACCGTCTTCCCGGTAGGTCATAATAATGCGGCCATATAATTTGCCGTCGTTTTCATATACGGCTACTACAGATTTAGGCAGTTTTGTTTTATCGTCTATAGTCTGCCAAAACCCGGTCATTTCCGCCGCGCTTAACGTAACTGCAGTTAACGTAAGCATGGCGGCAAGTATTGTCTTTTTCATGTAGATCTCCTTAATATTAAGCAACCTAGATATTTTACTAAATACATCAGCTTTATCCCCCTCCCACTTTCGAGAGGCCCCAAAGATTTGGCGACGCAAGAGCGGCGGCGTATTTTGTATAATATTTATATGAAACTTGGTAAACGCATATCTTTTTTATCATCCTACCTAGGGCTTAAGACGTTAAAAGCTCTTTTCATCATCCTCCCCTGGAACGCCGCTATTAAACTTGGCATGTTTGGCTGCGCTATAGCCGCCAAAGTCATGGATAAACGCTTTAGAAAAAATATGCAAAGCATCGCTCTAGCTTTTCCCGAGAAGTCTGAACAGGAAGTATATGACATTTGCTACGCCTCATGGCAAAACATGGGCCGCCTGGCCGCAGAGTTTGTAAAATGCGCCGCCATGAGAAAAGAAAATTTACTTAAAAAAGTAGTATTTAAAAACATTCATTATTTAAAAGAGCAAGAAGCTAAAGGCAAAGCCGCCATTATACACACAGGCCACTTTAGCAACTGGGAAATTTTTGGCATCGGCGTAAGCGCTTTGGGCGTTAAAAAGTCCGTCATAGCCGCCGGCGTTAAAAACCCTTATATAGACAAAGAAATTGAACGCATGCGCTGTATGTACGACGGCCAGGTAATTAACTCAGACGACCCGTTTTTTAAAGCGGTAAAAACCCTTAAAAAGGGCATACACCTTGGCATTTTGTCTGACCAAAGCTCTTATAAAAGCGCGGTGTTCCGCAAATTTTTTGGCCGCTACTGCGCCTGTTCCCCCCTTACGCCGCTGCTCTCACTAAAACTGCAAATTGTGGTAATACCAACCAAACTTTATAGAGAAGACGGCAAATTTGTAATTGAGTTTTTAGAACCTATCGTCCCCGCGCCCACATATTCACAGCAGGAAGTGGAAAATTTTATAGACGTGCTTAATAAATATTATGAAGACTGGATAAAAGAAGACCCCTCTGACTGGCTGTGGGCACACAACCGCTGGAAACGCGAGCATGACGCCCCAGAGTATAAGGCGGAGCAGGAGGCTAAACATGGTTAAAGCAGTCTTTTTAGACCGTGACGGCACGGTTATCCAGGAACGCCCCGGGCACTACCTGCATGACCCGGCCGATGTTAAACTTTATAAAAGCACTTTGCCCGCGCTTAAAATGCTCACAGAACTCGGCTACAAACTTTTTATAGTATCCAACCAGTCCGGCATAGGCCGCGGTTATTTTACCGAAGACAAAGTGCATAAAGTGCATGAGCGCATGGCAAAATTAATTAAGCCATATAAATTTGAAGAAATAGTTTTTTGCCCGCACGCCCCCTCTGCCCCGTGTAACTGCCGCAAGCCTAACCCCAAATTAGGCCAACAGCTTATTAAAAAATACAACATTAACCCAGCCGAATCTTTTATGATAGGCGACAAAAAGTCTGATGTTGACTTTGGTATTAACCTGGGTATGCAGAGCGTGCTTGTCAGGACGGCAAACGGCACCAAGCAAATTAAAAAGTACGCAAAAGAGCTTAAATCTGCTAAAATAGCTAATAACTTACTTGGCGCCGCCAAATATATAAAGAGCGTCTCATGAAACAAATGTCCATGGCAATTTTATTGCCAGCTATATTAATAGTAAACGGCTGCTGTTGTAACAACTGTAAACAGCAGGACATCACCCCTCTCCCCCAAAAAACAGAAGTATCAGCGCAAACAGAACCTAAAATAGAAACCCAAATATTAATAGAGTCAGCTGTAATTACAGAACTTTCCGACGGCAGTGTAATTTTAGAAGAAGCTGATGAGGTTTATGTTAATGAGGCCGAGGTTATGACCTCTTCCCCGTTACCCGTGCCCGTTGCCGCGCCTGCGGCCGAGCAAACACCCCCGCCCACAGCCCAAAAACCCGCTATCTCAGAGTCCCACATTACCGACGGCCGTTACATGCACCCTTGGGCGCAAAACCCCATAATAAAAGACGGCGAGGCAGCTTACCCCGCCCCCTGGGCTTATGAAGACATGCAGTTTGGCATACACTACACTTTTATCCGCGCGGGCACAGCCTATATACAGGCGGAGGGCATTACACAAACCTCCTACGGCCCGGCGTACCGCATAAAAACAACGGCAAACTCAGCCAAAGTTATAGACAGCGTTTTTAAGGTGCGCGACATTAACTATTCCTGGATAGGCGTTAAAGACTACAATTCTTACGGCTACTCCCAAAGCATACGCGAGGGCCGCTACGTGCGTGACGAGTGGATAACCTTTGACACCGCCGGCAAAACATACACCGGTTTTCTAAAAAAGAAAGGCGACCCCGAGGCGTTATCAGGCGAACTGCCGGGCGCGGTGCAGGACATGTTAACATCGCTTTTTTACGTGCGCACGCAGGATTTAAGCCAAGGCAAAGATTTTATATTTGACGTAGCTAATAGGGAAAAAACTTACCCCCTAATAGTAAAATTTGTAAAAAAAGAACGCGTTAAAGTGCCTGCGGGCACGTTTGACTGCGTGGTGGTAGAGCCGCAGTTTAGGGGCGAGGGCATTTTTACGCAAAAAGGCAAAAGCCTTAAAGTATGGCTGACAGATGACGAGCGCAAAATACCCGTTAAGATGGAGACAGAAGTTTTTATAGGCCACGTCAGCGCGTCGCTTGAAAAATATTCACTAAGAAAATAGGACAATGTTATGGAAAACATAAAAACACAAAGACTTGAAGAAATATTAAACGATTTCAAAGACCAGCCCGTAGTGGTGGTGGGCGACGTTATGCTAGACCACTTTATAAGAGGTTCCGTCACACGCATTTCCCCCGAGGCCCCGGTGCCTGTTGTAAACGTAAACAAAGAATATTACGTGGCCGGCGGCGCGGGCAACGTGGCCGTTAACCTGGCGGCGCTGGGTGCTAAACCTGTGCTGCTTTCCGTAGTGGGCCAGGACAGAAGCGGAGAGGACCTTATCAACTTTTTATTTTCCAAAGGCGTGGATACCAGCTTTATGGAGTCAGACACTTCCCGCCCCACAACACAAAAAATAAGAGTGTTAGCGGAGAACCAGCAGATAGTGCGCTTTGACCGCGAAAGTAAAAACTCCATCCCGGCCGCCATCGGCAAAAGCTGTATTGAGAACTTTAGGTTTTTAGCAAAAACAGCCAAGGGCGTTGTACTGTCAGACTACGGCAAAGGCATGCTCTCAGACTCTAACATTAAAACAATTATTGATATTTGTAACGAACACAACATACCTGTATGCGTGGACCCTAAAATAGAAAACTTTTTAAAATACAAAAATATTACCTGCATGACGCCAAACACCAAAGAAGCCTTTGAGGGCATGGGCGTGCCGCAGGTATCGGACGAAGAAGTGATATTAAACCTTGGCGAAAAGATACTTAAAAAATTAGACGCCGCCTCCATCCTCATAACCAGAGGCGCCGAAGGCATGAGTTTATTTGAAAAAGAAAAAGGCAAAACCAAAATTTCCACAGTACGCGCCACGGCGCAGGAAGTGTTTGACGTTACCGGCGCGGGCGATACCGTTATCTCTGTATTTACGCTGGCACTGGCTGTCAAAGCCACATTTAAAGAAGCCGCCGTACTGGCCAACTACGCCGCAGGCATAGTGGTGGGCAAAGTAGGCACGGCAACGGCGACACCTGAAGAAATTAAACAAGTTTTAGCAGGCAAAGCCTGTAAGTAAGTTGTAGTTCTCCTCTCCCTCTTAGGGGAGAGGGTAGGGTGAGGGTGATTTACACAAATATTTTGCCGTATAACCTAGGTAAAATATCTAATTTTATAAAAACATAAGCACCCTCACCTGCTCGCTTTGCTCACTTCCTCTCCCCTAAAAGGGCGAGGAAATAAAAAAAGGCAAAAGATATGAAAGACACTTTAATAGTAATACCGGCCCGTTATGGGTCCACCCGTTTAAAGGGTAAACTGCTTGAGGAAATAGACGGTAAAACCATTATAGAACATGTGTGGCGCGCGGCAGTGGCCTCGCAAGCGGGCGAAGTGCTGATTGCAACGGAATCACAGGTTATAGTAGACCTGTGCGCCAAATTCGGCGCCAAAGCCGTGCTTACCAGCGCTGAACACCAGAGCGGCACAGACCGTATTTATGAAGCAATAAAAAACCGTACAGAAGCTTTTATTATTAACGTGCAGGGTGACGAGCCTTTTGTAGACCCCATGACTATTAAAAATGTAGCCCAGGCTCTCAAAGGCAATGAGATTGTCGACATTTCCACCGCCTGCTACCCAACTTTTGACGAAGAAAAAATAAACAACCCAAACGCCGTTAAAGCTGTACTGGCTAAAAATAACAGAGCGTTGTATTTTTCCCGCTCCGCCGTGCCTTACAAAAGAGAATTAACGGCAGAAAGCAAAAAGGTGCCGTACTATATACACTGCGGTATTTACGGGTACAAAAGGTCCGCGTTGGACCGTTTTGTCAGTCTTCCCCCCAGCAATTTAGAAACGCTGGAACGCCTGGAACAGTTAAGAGCGCTTGAAGACGGCATGATTATCAAATCTATCATAATAAAAGAGGCCGGCCCGGCTATAGACACCGCGGCGGACCTGGAAGCGGCAAGAAAGTATTCTAAAAAGTAAACGTCATAACACCAAACACCGCGCACAGATGTGCGGCGGCAGATTTTATTTATTTTAAAAAGGAGAATGTATGTCAAAGTTTATTTTTGTAACAGGCGGCGTTGTAAGTTCCCTCGGTAAAGGTATAGCCGGGGCCAGTATAGGTAAATTACTGCAATTAAACGGTTTTAAGGTTAACATGATTAAGTGCGACCCGTACCTTAACGTTGACCCGGGTAATATGAGCCCGTTCCAGCACGGCGAGGTATTTGTAACATCAGACGGCGTGGAGACTGACCTTGACCTTGGTTATTATGAAAGATTTTTAGATGTGCACACCACCCGCGCCAACACTAACACAGCCGGCAATATTTATTTAACCGTGCTTGACCGTGAGAGAAAAGGCCAGTACAACGGCGCCACGGTACAGGTTATCCCGCATATTACAGACGAAATTAAAAAACGTTTTACCGCTTTTGAAAAAGACTACGACATAACCATAATAGAAATAGGCGGCACGGTTGGCGATATTGAAAGCTTGCCTTTTATTGAAGCGGCCCGCCAGCTTAAACTTGAACGCCCCGGCAAAGTGTTAAGCGCGCATTTAACGCTGGTGCCCTACATTTCTTCTTCAGACGAACTTAAAACAAAACCCACACAGCATTCTGTCATTAAACTGCGTGAGTTTGGTATTACGCCAGACATACTGTTCTGCCGCGCCGACAGACCGCTGTCAGACGATATTAAAGGCAAAATATCGCTTTTCTGCTCTGTCCCCAAAGACGCTGTTATAGAAGCGGGCAATAAATCCTCCATTTACCTGGTGCCCGAAAACTTTTACAGGCAAGGCGCAGATAAACAGATTATGAAAATGCTTGGCCTTAAGCCCAAACAGAAATTTGACACCACATGGTTCAAATTTATCAATGAAAACCTGGAACATAAAGAAACAGTTGATATAGCGTTGGTAGGCAAATATTCTGACCTTAAAGACGCTTACAAATCAGTTAATGAATCTATTTTCCTTTCCGGCATGAGCAACAAGGTTAACGTTAATCTTATCTACGTAAACGCCGAGAAAGATAATATTGAAGAATCTCTCAAAAACGTGCAAGGCATTTTAATACCGGGCGGTTTTGGCCAGCGTGGTATGGAGGGCAAAATAAAAGCGGTTGAATACGCCAGACACTCCAGAAAGCCTTTACTTGGCCTGTGCGTTGGCATGCAGTGCATTTTGCTTGAGGGCGCCAGAAGAGCGGGCCTTAAAGGTGCTGACAGCGTGGAGTTCAACCCCAAAACACCGCACCCGATAATAAGGCTTATGGAAGAATATAAAGAAGACAGGCCCCGCATAGGCAGCCACCCTATTAAAGTAACAGAGGGCAGCAAAGCCCATCAGGTCTACGGCGGCACGGATATTGACGAACGCCACCGCCACCGCTACACATTCAACACAAAATACAAAGATATTTTGGAGGGTGAAGACCTTAGCATAAGCGGCTGGAGCAAAGGCGACGTGGCGGAAATTGTGGAGATTAAAAGCCACCCGTTCTTTATAGGCGTGCAGTACCACCCGGAGTTTGGTTCACGCCCCATGAAGCCGCACCCGCTGTTTAAAGAATTTATAGCGGCAGCAAAAAAATATAAACATAAAAAATAAAATTGAACCCCGCGCAAAACGCGGGGTTTTTTATTCCCCTCGTAAATCTAAATTTTTTAACCTCAACTAATTACCCCAAAAGACCTATCCTCCGCTGGGCCTTTTGGCCCTAGTAAAGCACCGCCACCGCGCGTAAAATATTAATAGAACTTGCGGAGGCGGTTATGTTAAAAAAATTATGTACTGCAGTATTATCACTTTTTCTTATTCACGCCACGGTACCCGCCGCAGCGCAAAACTATACACAAGCACAAATAGATGAAGTAGTACAGTTAAAAAAAGACGCCAAAAATTGGAAGTTTATGAAAGAGGATTTAAAGCAACTTTCAAAAAGCGGCAAAATAGCCCTTGCCACAGGCGCGATAACAGCAGTTGACGCCGCGCTCATGGGCGAGTTACAGGCAAAAGTTTTACAGCTGGCCGATAAATATTATAAAAGAAATTTTTTGGCCGAGCTTAGCAAAACCCGCAAACCTTTAAGCTCCTTTATTAACAAATCTCTTGCGGCCGACAAAGTGTATTATGACGATGTATTTAAAATATTTGTACGCGACGGTCAAACCGCCGCCGCCAAAAACTTTAAAGAAGCGCTTAAACTTATGCCTGACGCGCAGGCATACCTTAACGCACACGCGGACTACCCCACACTTACACAAGAAAATATAGCTAAACTTAAAAAACTCTACCCCGCCAAGACAGAAATTCAAATAGCTAACGACGTAAAATATTTTATAAATATAAACAAGGCCGACGCCATTTTAACAGAAGTAAACACGGCGCAAAAGCTTAACGCTATAGCGCGCGGTTTACCAAACGGCACAACACTGCCGGCGGTTGTTAACCAGCGTGTGGGCGCGGCTTCTGAAAATATGCTTTACGCCATGCGCGCGATAGACGGCACGCCGCAGTACAGTCAATTATTTAAACTACAGGGCACCATGCATGAGCTTAAGTCTTTTCGTTATAGCAGACTTGGGCATTTAAAATCACTTACGCGCGGCCACCCATACATAATAGTGGTACCAGTAGTGGGCATAATGCTTTACGACGCTATTACAAGCGGCGTTACCAAAAATATGCCCGCAAATTTACGCGCTGAGATAGAAAAGGACGAATACTATATAATAGACCAAATGACACCGCAGCATATACTCAAATATCACCTTAAAGACATGCTTACACTGCAAGCCTTGACAGGTACTCTGTACACAGACTCGCCCGAAGCTAAGGCTGAAATTATAACAATGCTGGTTGAAGAGAATGCGCAACAAAACCACCTTGAAAAAACCAAAAAAAATATAAAAAAATATTTTTAGCTGCGATTGCAGTCCACCTCTAAACAACCCCGGCTTAAGCCGGGGTTGTTTTTATTTGATAGAATGTATATATGGCTATAAGAAAAATTGTTAAATACGGCGATGACATTTTAAAAGAAAAACTTAAACCCGTTGACTTTAAAGAACTGGAACCAATTCTCCCGGAACTTTTAAAGGATATGGAGGATACCTGCATTGCCGCCGCCGGCGCGGGCCTGGCCGCCAATCAAATTGGCCTTAGGCACCGCATAGCAATTATATTGGTACCAGAGAAAGACAAACTTAAAAAAGGCGAAATGCAAACATATAAGCGTTTTGTGCTTATTAACCCAAAAATAATTTCTAAAGCAGGTGAGATTATAGAGGAAGAAGGCTGTCTCTCTTTCCCCGGGTTATATGTGGAAGTGCCGCGCGCCAGAGAAATTACTGTAAGGTTTACCAACGAAAAGGGCCTGCCTATGGAAGCCAGAGTGGGCGGTTTTTTAGCCAAAGCATTCCAACATGAAATAGACCATTTAGACGGCAAAGTATTTATAGACCACGCCGACCCTGCCATAAAACCCGCTTTAAAAAAAGAACTTAAAACATTATCTAAAAACTGGTCGTAGAGATACGTAGACCAAAAACAAATTTAAACCGCCTTTGATGAAAATCAAAGGCGGTTTTTATAAGTGTTGTGAAAATACTATTTCCGTTTGTTAAAGTTTCTAATAGCACCCCCGCCTGCTTTGCCGCATTTTGCTTCGCAAAAAAAAACAACGCGGCAAAACTTCCTCCCCCCTAAAAGGGGGAGGAAACCATAAATGCCGTGGAGCCGTATTCCTCTGTGCCGTTATAAGTGCTGTTATATAATGGGCTGTTCCGGGGCCCCGAAGATTTGAGTGCAGTTTGGTTTTTTCTTGCTTTCAGCACACTTGCGCGAGGAGCCCAAGGGGCGGACGGGGTATGTTGAAAGCAAGAAAAAGCCAAAATGTGCCAAATATTTGGGGATTAAAAAGCCCCGCCGTTTTGGCGGGGCTTTTTAGTTAAAACATTATTTCTTTAAAGGTTTGGAACCTAAAGCGTATTTAACTGAGAGGCCTATCATATGGCTGGACGCGCCTTCATACTTCATATAAGCGCCGTTTTTGTTTTTACCGGTAAGATCGCTTATTAAAAGGTAAGAATAGGAAACGTCTATGCCCATACCGCTGTCATGGTTGTAGCCTACGCCGACGCTGAAAATGTTTCTGTCGTCCGCGGGGACTAAGGTGTCCATAAAGTCAGGGTTAATGGGAGACTGGTCATATACATAACCTGCTCTTAAATCCCAATTTTTATTAAGTGAATATTCCGCGCCTAAGCTGAAGCGGAAAACATCTTTATAGTTTTTATATTCATTTAAGTAGCCTTGTGAGAGATTGTCATAGTCAATTTTTAACTGGCTGTAAGAACTCCAGAAAATGCCCATAATATCAGCTTCTATTACCATCTTATCATTAGGTTTAAAAGCAAGGCCGAAGGCAAGCTGGTCAGGCAATGTTAAAGCAGCCTGAGCGCCGCCTGTGGGGACAGGACCGTAAGAACTGGTTACGTCGCCTGTGGCAACGTGTCTTGTTTTGGTTCTATAAGTTAAAGCGGCGGCCCATTGTTCCGCCCATGAGGGTGCGTAATGCAAGCCAAAGTTACCGCCCCATGTTATGGAGTCACCTTTAATTTTCATAGCGGGCCCGCCGAAGTATTTTTCTTCTTCGAACTTTAACATCATAATATCAAGACCCATGGCAAAAGACAAGTCGTCCGTTACCTTAACCGCTATGTTAGGGTTAAAAGAATAGGTAACAAGGTCAACCGTGTAGGCTTCGCCCTGTAACATGGCGCTTGTCCATGTTTTATGGTCTTTATACTTGCCGCCCAAGCCGTACCTGGGGAAAAGGCCTAAGCCTAAAAACACGTCGTCTCTCAGCTGTTGAGTAAAATAAAAAGTGGGTAAATAAAACGCGCCAGTTTCTAAATCTCTCTTTTGGTTGCCCGCAGGACCGCCGATAGTTGTGGAACCGTCCACAATTACAGCCGTAATACCTGCCTGCATATGTGTGCCCTCAAGCTGTGTGATAAGGGCAGGGTTGGAAGCGATGGAAGCGGGTTCCGCCTTGTTGGCCATAACCGCGCCGCCCATGGCGTTGCCTCTTGCACTGTACTCATAAAGAGCAAACCCCGCACCCTGAGCCATGCTGGCCGTAAGGAACGGGAGTAAAACAAATACTGCTTTGAACAACTTTGACATATTATCTTTTATACGCATACTTCTCCTTTTTGTTGTAGCGAAGATACACATCATACAGTTATGCTTAACCGTACTATTAAATTATACTATTTTTGCTATTTGGGCTTCCTCTATAAGATTAGTTAGATAAATTTTGATTAACAAAAAAATATCCCCCGGCTTTAACGCCGGGGGATATTTATAAAAACATTTTACTTTACAAGTTCTTTAAGTTTGTTAACGGCAAAAGTACCAAAGTAAGTCCCGGAGTACCTTGCCTCAAGTATTTTGTAATTATCTATAGCGGGCTGCTTAAGGCCGGAAAGTTCCTGGCTGAGCGCCAATGTTAAATACGCCTGGGCAACGGCAAAGTGGTTGGGATACTTTGTTATAAACTCGTTAGCGGCTTTTACAGACTGCTCGTAATTTTCCATAGCCTGGTAAGACACGGCTAAAGAAAGCTGCGCGGCGGCGGCCATGTCGATATTTTTAGAGGCGGCTACCTCTGTAAAAAGCGGCACGGCGGCGGCGTAGTCGCCCTCGCTAAACAAGCGGTCCGCCTTGTAATACTGCGCGTAAAGCGCGGCGCTTGATTTGGGAAATTTTTCTGACACAAGGTCAAGTGAGTTTATATCGCCAAACATAACGGCCATGTAAAGCTCTTTCCAGGAGTTTTCCTGTTTTACGTGGTGGCGCCATGTGCATATGCCAAAGCCGCCCCCCACAATTGCTATAACAAGCACACAAGTTAAAATAACTTTTTTATGTGCGGTAAATACACGGTAGAGTTTAACCAACAACCCTGTAATATAATCATGTTCAAAATGATTTACTGTTTCTTTTTTAAGATGTTTCTTAGCCATAGACTAATTATATATTATTTTTAATTTCATGAGGAGTTATATAAAAAATCTTACGCTTTTTCCTCATTATAAAGCTTATAATAGCACCCTCACCTGCTTTGCCGCATTTTGCTTTGCAAAAAACAACGCGGCAAAACTTCCTCTACATACTTGATATATGCATGCTACGCTATCCCCTAAAAGGGAGAGGAAAAAAATAATAAGTGCTGTTGTAGAACAAAATTTTCACAGGAGTTTGAGCGGCTTTTGAACTTTTTTACTTGCAGCACACTTGGTGCGGGAACACGGTGGGTGTGTTGCAAGTAAAAAAGTTCAAAAGCCGCCAAAATCCGAAGAAAATTTAGACCGCTGATGAAACTCAAGCGAACACAGAGAGCGAAATAGCCGGAACGCGAAGCGCAAAAAATCCCCTGCGTAATAATACGCAGGGGTATTCATACCACTTATGCTAGTGCTACTTTGGAGGAGGGTACATATGGCTGTAAGGAAGTAATCTGATAAGTAAAAGGAAGTGTTCTGATAAGTAAGTCACACTCGTGCATAAGGCTGATATCATTAAAAATGTCGGCGACGTTAACTCCGCGTGATGTTAAAACACTTCTTATTATCATGGCAAAATCATGTACCTGCGTTAAATTGTCTTTATCTTCACAATGACGCCAGAAGTCAACATAATCGTTCCCTATAAGCCGTACTCCGCTTTGCCACCACAACTGCGGCACTATTTTTTCTTTCTTATATAGCTTCGCGCATTTTAGGGAATATTTATAAGACGCCGTTTCTATAGAATGTAAAGACTCTAGCTTAGCTCTGCTGATATTTTTGACTAAAAACCATCTGGCTGTAAGATAATCCATTTAAACCCTCCACATTATTTGTTGTCGATTTTTTTTATGTCTGTTTTCCAAACTTTACCCTTTCCCGTCTTTACCGCCCAACCTCCTTTTATGCTGTAATTGCCTATAACAAAACTGGGTACGCCAGTGAAGTATTCTTTTAAAGCGGAGTCTATATCCTGAAATTCTTTTACCTTGGGCAGCAAAGCTTCCCTGCGTTTTAACAACTCATGAATAAAAAAATATAAATCCGCCCCATTACCTGCTTTCGTCTTAGTGTTTTTAATTTTTCCCCCCATTTTTTCCCTCTTTTTACGGCTTGCTGCGGGGGAGTTGGTGCCGCGTTTTAGCAGCGCTCTGAAATCTCAGAGTTTAGGAGAGCCGTCTCGCCCATATAAACCCTTTCATATGGGCATAGCCCGCAGCCGTACCGTTTTTTAATTAATACGATCTAAACTAAAATCGTATCAAATCTGATAAGATTGTATCAGATAAGATTTAAAATGTCAAGTTTTCCACGTAAAAATATGATAAAATATTGATACAATCTGATTAATAAGCCGTAAAATTCTCTATTAAAGGGGCTGATATGACACTAGGAGAAAAAATAGAGTTCCACCGTAAAAAACTTGGCCTGACCAAGGTTAAGCTGGCACAAAAAATAGGACTTAAAAACTCAAGCGCTATTTCGCAATGGGTAAAAGACCGCTGGCCCCCCAATGTGGAAAACATAGCCCGCCTGGCGGACGTATTTTCTGTACCTACCACAGAGCTTATAAGCGACGAGCCTTCCGCCGCGGAACTTCTTTACCAAAAGCATAACCAGCTTTACAGCAAAGTAAAAAATCTAAAGTTGACAGAGGGCGTGCGCGACAGCGCGGCCTCTTATTTGTCAGACAACAGCCCATACCCTCAATATACCAGCACTGTCAGGCATATATCTATAAAAGAGTCTGTAAGTGAAAACATGTTTGAGATACCTATGTATTCATACGAGGGTTACCTGCCGCTGCTTTTAGAAACTAACGAGGACATAGCCCCTTTTGCCGTAAAGGTAGGCACGGCAAGCGTTTACAGCGGCGCCCAGCCGGGGGAATACATTATTATAAGGCCGACAGATAAAGTAACAACCAACAAAACCGCTCTTGTTAAACTTAATGATAAGTACTGCATAAGACAGATAGTATTTGATAAAGAAAATGTAACCCTTAAAGACGGCAAAAAACATTCCACAGTAAAAAAAGCCGATATAGAAATAGCCGGCCAGGTAGTAGCATTTTTACGTTTGCCCTAACGGTATTTTAAATATAAAAATATAATATTCCTCTCCCTCTTAGGGGATAGCGTAGCATGCATATATCAAGTATGTAGAGGAAGTTTTTTGCGTCTTCTGCCGCACAGCGGCATGCAAAAAATAGGTGAGGGTACTGCTGTAGTTTATATAAAAAAGCACTTTATTTTATAACAACATATATTTGTGTACATTACCCTCACCCTGCTCGCATACACTCGCTTCCCTCTCCCCTAAAAGGGTGAGGGAGTACAATAAAAATCCCCTCACAAATTGTGAGGGGATTTTTTAATATAAAAAATTATCTTTGTATAAGCCAAACCTGGCCGCTATGACCCGCTATAGGGTCTGCTCCGCCTAAGGACTTACATACTTTAGTCCAAGCGGCGTCCCCTCTGTCCAAACAAACTATATCCCCCGCTTTTGCGTTTTTGTGCATTGTTCCGTCTACAAACACAATGTCTAAAGCAGCTTCATATCTAGAGGGCGCCTGCGCTCTGGTAAGGTCCATCTGCACTAACTCACCATTAGATTTATTACAGTAACCATACGGAGAGTCCAAAGTTACCGTTTTGCAGTTTAAATCTATATCAAGCTCTGAAAAGTCATTTGTAAATGCCCCGTTAGCCAGAAAATATATTTGTTGGGCTTTTTCAATAGCGTCAAGCTCCAGGATAACCCCGGCAAATCTTGATTTACGTACGGCAGCCTGATAATTAGGTAGCGCAATAGCGGCAAGAATACCAATTATAAGCACCACAACAAGCAACTCTATTAAAGTGAACCCTTTTTTCATTATTTCCTCTATTTATATAAGTTTTCAAGTGACTTTGTTTCTACCTCTTTTTTAAGAGTATTGATAAAGTCCTCAGGAGTTACACCCTCCACGTTTTTGCCGCTTCTAAGACGCAGGGTAAGAACATTGTTTTCCTGTTCTTTGGCGCCTATGACTACGGTGTAAGGTGTTTTTTGCAGGTGAGCCTCGCGTATTTTAAGGCCAAGCTTTTCAGGTCTGGCGTCTAAATGCACACGTAAGCCGGCCAGCTTCATTTTTGCCGTTAATTCTTTAGCATAATCCAACTGGTCGTCGGTCAACGTAGCCACGCAAACCTGCACCGGGGAAAGCCACAGCGGGAACAGCCCGGCGTAGTGCTCAATAAGCACGCCTAAAAACCTTTCTATAGACCCAAGCAGCGCCCTATGCACCATCAGCGGGCGCTTGCGCCCGTCGTTAGAAACGTACTCAAGGTTAAACTTCTCGGGCAGGTTAAAGTCAAACTGTATGGTGGAAAGCTGCCAAAAGCGGCCGATAGCGTCCATAACTTTTATGTCAATTTTAGGGCCGTAGAAGGCCGCTTCGCCGGCGTGCGTGGTAAAGGGGACATTGTTCTTTTTAAGCACTGCCTCCAGCGCGCCCTGTGCGGCGTGCCAGTCTTCGGCTTTGCCTGTGTAATTTTCAGGCTTGGTTTCGTCCCAGGTGGAAAGCTCTACCGAGAACTTTTCAAAACCAAAAGTTTTCATTACAAGCATGGCAAAGTTAAAGCAGTCTTCTATCTCGCCGTTCATTTGCTCCGGAGTGCAGAAAATGTGCGCGTCGTCCTGTGTAAAGCCGCGTACACGCAGCAAACCGTGCACCACTCCGCTGCGTTCATAGCGGTAAACTGTGCCAAGCTCGGCCAGTCTTACAGGCAGGTCGCGGTAGCTTCTGAGGTGCGAGTTATAAATAGCTATATGGAAAGGGCAATTCATGGGTTTAAGCTGGTACTGCTGCTCGTCCACTTCTATCGGCTTAAACATGTTTTCGCCGTAGAAACTGGCATGTCCGCTTTTTTCCCACAAGTGCAGGCGGGCAATATGCGGAGAGTAAACCATGTCATAACCATGTTTAATATTTTCGTCTTTTATCCAATCTTCCACAACCTTACGCAGCATACCGCCCTTGGGGTGCATGAGAATAAGCCCCGGGCCGATGTCTTCATTAATGCTAAAAAGGTCAAGCTCCGTACCAAGTTTACGGTGGTCGCGCTTAGCGGCCTCTTCCTGCTGTTTTATATATGCGTTAAGGGCGTCTTTAGTTTCAAACGCCAGGCCGTATATGCGCTGCAGCATAGGGCGGGTTTCATCGCCTTTCCAGTAAGCGCCTGCGATATGCGTTAGTTTAAAATTATTTATTTGGCCGGTGTGCTCCACGTGCGGGCCTTTACAAAGGTCCACAAAATCGCCGTTAGTATAAATAGAAACAGTATCGCCTTCAAGCGCGTCTATAAGTTCTATTTTAAAGTGTTCGCCGCGCTCAGTAAAAAGTTTTTTAGCTTCTTCTTTAGATAGAGTTTTGCACTCAAAAGGCTGTTTGGATTTGATGATTTCTTTCATCTTATCGCTGATAGCTTTTAAATCTTCAGGCGCGAATTTATGTTCGGACTGAAAATCATAATAAAACCCGTTGTCGATAGCGGGGCCTATCCCCAGGCGCGTGCCGGGGTAAAGCGTTTGCACGGCAGCAGCCAAAATATGTGAGAGTGAGTGTCTTGCGGTTTGTAGGTCAATATTTGCCATAAAAAATTCCTCTAAAAAGATATAATAAATTATACCAATTTTATTAAGTAAGAGGACGGCATGAAAATAGTACGGCTTATATTAGAAGACTTTTACCACTCTTTAAAATCTGATTTTAAACTTTTATTTGTACTCTCTATCCCCGGCGTTGTGCTTATACTATACGGCCTTTACCAGCTGGAAAGTTTTACCGCGGGCGCGGTTATAATAGGCGGCCTGCAAAAGTTTGCCGTTGAGTTTTTATTTTTAGCATTCTTCCTTTACCTTCTTCATTTTTTTGGCCTGCGTAATAAGTGGGCGTACAGTTTGCTGTTTTTATGTTATATAGTTGTGCTGTCGGCCGATGTTACGCTGCTTATGTATTTTAAAGAACGCTTTGGCGTAAAATATATGCAAACGCTTGAGGGCGGCGAATATAATTTTATGAGCGACTGGCGTGTAATGACATACTTATTTTTTATAGCCGCTTACTCTATAGTACCCATTCAACGCTGGATGAAAAATATTTCCAAACCGCAAGCCTTGGACAAGCTTGTAAAAACAGCCATACTTATACCTTTTACATTCATACCTTTTTATAATATATTGCCAGCATCACAAGCGTTTTTTGTCAAACACATGCTGCCCGTATCGCCTGTTTATATAATAAAGGGCGCGTTGGCCCCGCAACAAACCATGCTTACCGCGCTTACGCCGCAAACGGAACTTTTGGCTGAGAAATATAGTCTTTTTACTGATACGGCCGCCACACATAACACCCCAAAATTTGACCGTGTGATACTGTTAACTACGGAAGCCATGTCCAACAAGTTTATACGCGCTTTTAACCCCAATTTACCAGAAGACGCTTCCCCCACTTTAGACGCTTTAGCCGCCAAATACCCGCACACAATGCTGCGCCCGGGCGCGCTTTCCACTTTATACGGCCTAACCGCCATATTTACAGGCCACCCAAACGCAAAACTAAGTTATGAAAACAACTATCCTCTTTCATTTGTAAAACAACTTAAAGACAACGGCTACGCAACCGCTTTTATACGCGGAGCGGATGAAGAATATATGGACGAGCACGTCCACTTTCAAAAAGCGGGTTTTGAGCAAATTTACGGCGCCAGATACTTTGCCAAACTGCCGCAGTACAAAGACTCTGTAGCCTGGTGGGGCTTGACGGACCGTAAGCTTTTTGACTTCGCTATTGATTATCTTAAAGAGAACAAAAACAAAAAACTTTTCTTAAATATCCTTACCGTGGACACGCACGTGCCTACCGGCAGGGAAAAATACTTAGGCCAAACATACCCCCCCGCGCCAAAGCAAGCCTATTACAATGAACGCAATATGGCACGCGCGTTTTGGATGTATGATTATGACCTGGGTTTATTTATAGAACGCCTTGAAAAAGAAAATATTTTAGACGATAAAACACTGCTTATCATAACCGGGGACCACCCGTTCTACAACACAATAAGCTTTAGCAAACTTGTCAAACCTTATAAAGAAGAGTTTGACTTCCTGCCTGTTATTTTTGTTTCCAAGAGTCTTATCACAACCCCTTTAACGCAAAATTCCTACGCCTCGCAAACAGACTTGGGGCCGACTATACTTGAGCTGACGGGTTTTAATAAACCGCGCGGTATGTTTGGCAAAAGTTTGTTTGATAACGCGGACAGGACATTATTTGACGTTAAAGAGGACTACATTGTTATCAAAGACGCCAACGGCACGGTTATCACACCCATGCAGACGGCTAAGAAAAATGATATTACGGCGCTGGTTAATACTTTTTTAAAGTAAAACACGCCCTAATATGTTAAAATTTCTTTGATAATATTTATATAAGTTAAATATTTTAGGAGGTTGTAAATATGGAAAACGCAGCAGCGGGCTCGGGCATGAACATGATGTTAATGTTCTTTGCCATAGCCATACTCGTGTTTGTAATATTTTCAGGCCGCGGCGAGAAAAAACGCGCCGAAGCCATGAAACAAACTTTGGACAATTTGAAAAAAGACGACAAAGTTGTCATTATGGGCGGCATAGTAGGTACGGTTGCCGGCTTTAAAGACGATATGGTCGAAATTAAAATCTCAGAAAACAACAAGATGACAGTGCTCAAAAGCGGCATAGTCAGAGTTCTTGGTAAATAAGGAGCATTGTTAATGCCTAACAAAATACTGGTAAAATGGTCCATAATACTTATAGCTTTATTTGGATCAGCTTACTTGCTTTACCCGTGCTACGAATGGTACAGCAAGACAAACGACGAACGCAACAGGCTTGAAGCATCCGGCGACAGGCCCAAACACATTCTTAACTTAGGTTTAGACTTAAGGGGCGGCAGCAGCTTACTGTTAGAATTAGATGTAAGCAAACTGGCCGACAAAGAGAATATCAACGACGCCATGGCAAGAGCGATTGAAATTATAAGAAACCGCATTGACCAATACGGCGTGGCCGAAACCCCCATCACAAGACAGGGCGAAAAGTGGATATCCGTACAACTCCCCGGTATAGCCAACCCCGAACAGGCTGAGGCCTTAATAGGCAAAACCGCTATGTTGGAGTTTAGAATAGTAAGAACATCCACAACAGGTATTGATAAGGCTGTTACCGCGCTTGAAGAAGCCGACAACCCGTGGGACGAAGAGGGCAATTTAATACCCTCCATCGCCAAACTCTTACCGTCAGACGCTATCATTCTTAAAAACAAAGACGGCGGTTACTCTATACTTGAGAAAGAAGTTAAAGTAACAGGTGCAGATTTAGAAGACGCCAGAGTTAACGCCGCCGGTGAATATGGCATGCCTGAAGTAGCTTTCAGCTTTTCAACGGAAGGCAGCAAAAAATTCGGCGCGCTTACAGGCGCTAACATAGGCAAACAGCTTGCCATTGTGTTAGACAACACCGTTCAGTCAGCCCCCACAATACAAAGCAGAATTACAAAAGACGGCCGCATTTCAGGCAGGTTTACTATGGACGAAGCCAAAAGGCTCGCCATTACCTTACGCGCAGGCGCTTTACCAGCACCCGTTAAAATTATTGAAAAACGTGTAATAGGCCCCAGTCTGGGCGAAGACTCTATAAGAGACGGTGTTAGAGCCTCCGCTATAGCGTTAGCCATTATTTTGGCATTCATGCTTATTTACTACAAAGCGGGCGGTTTTATATCAGACATAGCATTACTGCTTAACCTGGTTTTCCTGCTTGCTTTAATGTCATATTTCTCAGCCACGCTCACGCTGCCCGGTATCGCGGGTATCATACTGTCACTGGCCATGGCCATTGACGCCAACGTTCTTATTTTAGAGCGTATGCGTGAAGAAAAGCTGGCGGGCAGGGCGCTCGACGAAATAATTTCACTGGGTTATGATAAAGCGTGGAGCGCTATTTTTGACTCCAACTTTACCACATGGATAGTAGCTATCTTCTTATTCCAGTTCGGCTCAGGGCCGGTAAAAGGCTTTGCCGTTACACTCACCCTCGGTCTTGTAGTAGGTATATTTACCTCAGTGTTTGTCACCAGAGCTATTTATGACTTACTCCTTACCTCTAACCCGAAGGAGATTAGTTTATGATGAATTTAGTACCTAAGACTAATATTGACTTCCTGAAATACAGAAAAGTGTTTTTGGGTATTGCGGCGGTTTGTATAATTGCCTCTATTATAGCTGTAGCGGTGCGCGGGCTTAACCTGGGTATCGATTTTAAGGGCGGCACCATGCTGCAAGTGCAGTTTAACCAGCCCACAACAATCGACCAAGTCAGAAACGCGCTTGATAAAATCAACCCCGAAATACAGTCCTACGTAGGTAAAAACCTTTACGCTGTTAAAGTAAAAGGCTCACAGGAAAACGTGAACGAGGTTTCAAGCAATATTGAGTCCTCACTCAAAGCCGCGGGCTTAGACTTTACGGTAGAATCCGTAGACTTCGTGGGTCCTACAGTTGGTAAAGATCTTGCTAAAAACGCCGTGCTGGCATTAGTACTGTCGCTGGTGTTTATGGTTATTTACATAGCGTTCCGCTTCCAAAATATAGTTTGGGGCTCCTCAGGCGTACTGGCGCTGGTGCACGACGCCATAATTATGGTGGGTGTTTTCGCCGTTATGTATAAAGAGGTGGACCTTATTATTGTGGCGGCCTTGCTTACGGCTATAGGTTATTCTATTAACGATAACATTGTTATTTTTGACCGCATGAGAGAAAACATTAAAAATAACCCTAAGCTTGACCTTTACACGCTTATTAACAGAAGTATTAACGAAACGCTTTCCAGAACGGTTATCACAGGCTCTACAGTGTTTGTAGCGGTAGTTATAATATACTTCTTTGGCGGCGAAGTGCTTAGAAACTTCGCGCTTATTATGATTATCGGTATTGTGGTGGGCACATATTCCACAATAGCGGTAGCTTCTATGCTTGTATATGAATGGGTAAAAAATGTTGAGGACGCTTCCCACTTAGTGGAAAACGTTAAAACAGAAAAAGTAACCCACACTGAAGCAAAAAAACAAAACAAAAGAAACAGAAGACACTAATGAACAAGATTAAAAAGTTCAAAATATCTTTAAGACGTAAAAGCATTGCAGGCCGCATCTTAAGGTCCAAGTTGGACCTTAAGGCGGCCGGCATTGCTGATGAGTTTGAACTAGACAAATTTATTGTCAGTTTATACGCCACTCTCAACCCGGGGGTTGTATATAAACTTTTTGAAGAACGCTCGCTTGAACTTGAAAATATAGGCATAAAACATGACGAAATGTTTTCCGCCTGCGTGGTAACCTTAGGCCGTGAAATAGAAGATAAAGTAAAAGAGTTTGACGGTAACGCGGACCTGCAGACAGCGGCCAATATTATACTGTTCGAATTTTTAAAAGGCGCGGTACAGTTTACCGCGGACCTTATTAAAGAACAAGCCGAGAAAGAAGAATTTGAAACCACGGGTATAGAAGTTTTATATTCCCCGGTATTTTCATATACAACGGAACCTAAATTTTTGCAGGAAGCCTACCGTATAGAACGTGAAATGGCGGACAAAGCCACCCCCGTTATATTTGAGGCGTTAAATACAGCCAAAATTAATGTATCATGTGACAACGGCCAAATAGAACCCAAGGCAACGCTGGCGTTTTTAGTCCCGTGGCAAAAGCGCAAGAGAAAAAAGAAATGAACGAACCTAAAGAGAAAAAAATTTTATTAAGACGGGTACGCACCAACAAGACATCGCTTAAGAGTCCTCACCGCTCTTTTAAGTATGTTATTGTTTCTAATCTTATTTACCTTGTAAGTGTTTTTCTTGGGTGGACAACCAGAACCAAGTTTTACAAATCCCCTGAATTTGAAGACTGGCACAACAGCGGCAAAAATTACATTTACGCCGTCTGGCATAACCAGCAAGCTTTTTTGTTGTACCCCTACAGAGGGAAAAAGGTTTGCGCTTTAATCAGTCTTAGCAAAGACGGCGAGTTTATAGCGCGAGTGCTGCCCAAATTTGGTATGAAAGCGGTGCGCGGTTCCACCAGTAAAGGCGGTTCAAACGCGCTTAGAATGCTTATGGATATTTCCCAGGCGGGTTACCACCCTATGATTACGCCCGACGGCCCGCGCGGTCCTATTTATAAAGCCAAAAACGGCGTAATATATTTGGCTAAAAAAACAGGCCTGCCCATAGTACCTGTGGGTGCCGGGCTTAGCAATAAGTTTACGGTAGGCTCTTGGGATAAAATGAGAATCCCCCTCCCCTTTGGCAAATGCGCCCTGGTATACGGCAAAATGATTTTTGTAAATGAAGAATCCGACATTGCCAAGGTTAAGCTGGAACTGGAACAGGAACTTAACGCGGCCACATTAAAAGCTGAACAACTGGTTTCTTAAAAACAATTTAAAACAAAAAATCCCCCGCCAAATGGCAGGGGATTTTTATATAAATTTAAGCGCGGCAGTTCATCAAAGCACCGCCAACTTTACAAGTATTAAAACCCAGCGCTTTGCACATAGCCTGAAGTTTCTCTCCGTTTGCGTTACTGGTATAGTAATAACAGTATAAGGCGGTGTCCGGCGTTTTGGTTAGTGTAAGCCCCTCATATTCTTCGCCTGCGTTAGGCTGTGCCATGGCCTGGTTGGAAATTGTAAATATGCTGTACGTTATCTTTTTACATCTGGCAAAAGATTTTGTAGCCACTGTGCTGATAGCGCAGTTTGAGGGCATCTCAATATCAAGGTCGTTCATTGTCGGCGCATATTCGCCCATGGCCATATAATAACGGTCTTGGGCGTCAGAAATACTTCGCACCATAAGCATGGCCTCGGCAAAGCGTGATTTGGTTACCGCTTTTTGGTACTGCGGTAAGGAGATAGCGGCAAGTATGCCTATAATTAAAACTACAACCAGTAATTCTATTAATGTAAAACCCTTTCTCATAAAATTCTCTCAAAAAACTGTTCAAATATTATACAAAAAAACGTCCTCTTTCAATTGAAAGAGGACGTTTTTATTTAAACTGATTCTATTTTATATGGTTGCAATATAAAGCAGGTTTGTATCGCCGGAGTGTCCAAACGGAATACCCGCGGTTATAACAGCTTTGTCGCCTTCTTTAGCCATGTTATGGGTTAAAGCGGCGGCACGCGCCTCTCTTAAAATATCGTCAAACGTTTCTAAGTTTTTAACTCTTACAGACGTTACGCCCCACACCAGCGCCATTTTTCTGGCCGTGTTTTTATAAGGGGTAAGCGAAAGTATGGAAACACACGGGCGCTGCTGCGCTGTCTTCATAGTCGTAGAGCCGGAGTCTGTAAAGTTAATAATCAGGTTAGCCGTTGACATAACTTTGGCTGACATGCTGGCGGCGGAAATAATGGCCGCGTCTGTGCTGCACACTTTTTCATGCGTTGTGGCGGCCATAACTTCTTTAAACCTGGAGTCCTGCTCAACAGTGGTAATAATGCGGCGCATGGTAGACACTGCCTCAACAGGGTGCTTGCCGTTGGCGGTCTCGGCCGATAACATAACAGCGTCGGCCCCGTCGTAAACTGCGGTGGCTACGTCTGACGCTTCCGCCCTTGTGGGGGTTACGTTGTTTATCATAGATTCTAACATCTGTGTTGCCACTATAACCGGTTTGCCTACTTCTCTGCAGGCGGCTACAATGCGTTTTTGTATTACGGGCACTTTTTCCGTATTCATTTCAACGCCAAGGTCACCACGGGCAACCATAACTACGTCCGAAAGCTCTATAATTTCGTTAAGGTGCTCCACGGCGCTGGGCTTTTCAATTTTAGCCACAATGCCGGCCTGTGATTTCATAAGGCTTCTGGCAAGTTTAATGTCCTCGGGGTTTTGCACAAAGGATAAAGCTATAAAGTCCGCGCCCAGCTCTTCCGCCATCACAAGGTCTTTACGGTCTTTTTCCGTTAAAGCGGAAATAGGCAGCTGCACGCCGGGCACGTTAACGCCCTTACGGTCAGACAGCGGCCCGCCGGAAACTACTGTAGTGTGTAAAGAATCAGGTGTGCAGGAATCTATATGAAGTTTAATAATACCGTCGTTAAGCAGCAGCTCGTGGCCGGGTTTCATTACTTTAAAAATTTCAGGATGCTGCAGGCCGACTCTGTTTTGATCGCCAAGTTCTTCTGAAGTATCAAGAGTAAAAGTGTCCCCCTCTTTTAATATGATACCCTCGGGGTTTTTAAATTTGCCCACACGCAGTTTGGGGCCCTGCAAGTCAAATAAAATACCTATTGAGCGGGAGTATTTTTTCTCCGCCGCGCGTATACCCGCGATTCTCTGCTGATACTCTTCAAGTGAACCGTGCGAACAGTTAAAACGGAAAACGGATACTCCGGAAAACACCAACCTGTCAATCATTTCTTCTGAACTTGTGTTGGGGCCTAAAGTTGCGACAATTTTGCAAAAACCTCTGTTATTAAGTGTAGACATTTATACCTCTAAAAAAAATACTATATTGGAATTTTTGTAAAAATAAGTTAAAATTCCACACTTATATTTTATAATTTTAAGAGAGTCTTGTCTTTTTACGTCTGAGATTTAAGTTCACAGAATGTCTTTTATCTCCCCCGGGCTAAGTTCAAAGCCCAGCGCCCAGGCCGCTTCTGACAGTATTTGCGTGGTTACAAAATTTTGGTTTGCCTCAATTTCAGATATATTATAAATGTTATCCGTTCTTATAAAATCTTCCAGCACGGTTGTGCTTTTGGTATCATACTCCACTGTAACGCCGCGCGCGTTTGTTATGGTAAAACGGAAGTTAAGCGGCCCGCCAAAATATATTTTTTTATGAAACCTTACCGCCGTGTCAAAAAAATATTGTACGGTTGAAGCAAGGTTGGCAAAACTCATGTGCCCGTCCTCATCAGCCAGCACGGTTTTGCAGTAGACAAGCCCGTAGGAGTTAAGCTCCAGCATATCGGTGCTGGCGGCGCCCAGCTTTGTTATACCGTCCTGCACGGTTTTAATCTCGCTGCCGGGGAACATGCCGTCTATAATAGGGCGCAGCTGAGGGTATTCTATCAAAACTTCGTCGGGGTAAAGCGGTATCAGAGAAAGCGACATTACGGCCTTCTGCGCGTCTATGCGCATATTTTTGGATTTTAAATAATTGTCAAAATGCCTGTCCGCTTTATCCAACAAAATATGCCGCAGACTTTCTGATTTTTTACGGTGGTTAAGCAGCCAGGGCAGTTTGTCCGGATGCACCAAAATTTCAGGCCTGGAACTTTGGCCCGTGCGTATATACGCGCGTTTCATTTTGCCAACCAGGTGCGGCGTAAGGTTGCTTTGCGGTATATTGACAACAACAAACATTTGCCCCTGGTCATTACCGCAGACATTAATATCAACAAATACTATAGGGTCAATGTAGGTTTGTATAATATCTTCTATTTTATTGCGTATTTTATATTGAAAGGGTATGCCCGTAAACGGCGGGGTGGGGCGGTCGTTCTTATCATCTTTTACACCCACTATAACCGTGCCGCCCAGCGCGTTAGCAAATGAGGCTATAGTTTTTGCAAACTTCTCATTATTTTTTGGCAAAAAATATTTGTAATCAAGCTGTTTACCCTCAGGCATGTTAAGTTCGCAAAATTTTACTACGTCGTCAAAAGTAAGTTCGTGAAATGGTTTATCAAAAAACATAGTTCCCCCTAAGAGCCTAACTTCAATGTAATAAATATTAACCTCCCGCGCAACAGAAAAACAAAGCGGGGTAAAATTAATATAATGAATATATGTACATACAGCCAAACAGCCAGATTTCCATAAACATGGCGGAAAAATTTATTGCAGCGGCCCCGCAGGCGGCGGCAAGGTTTTTTGAATCGCTTTCCACGCATGAAGCTTTGCAATATGTGGCGGGCCTTAAGGCCGAGTATATAGTTTTACTTTTGTCTAATATGACGCCCGCAAGAACCGCCGTACTGCTGCGCAGACTGCCTGTTAAACAGGCGGCGTATGTAACGTCAAGCTTTAATATTAACTTTGCGGCGCAGGTTTTAGAAGCGCTGCCCGCGCATCATAAAACTAAAATAGAATCCACTTTGCCGCAGTCTTTTAAAGCGGAGCTTAAAGCCGCTTTGGCCTACCCCCCCGGCAGCGTGGGCACCGTTATGCGCGGTGATTTTTTTACCTTTAAAACAGACGTTAAAGTAGAAGATATTGTAACCAAATTTAAAAACCTTCCGCGTAAAAAAATACCCGCGCAAATTTATATTTTAGACAAATCAGGCCGCCTTGGCGGTGTTATACGCACGCTTGAGCTGGTGTTTTTCCAACCGGACGCTATGGCGGGCTCAGTAATGCAGGCGCAGTTTCCCGCCGTTAAACCGGCGGAAACAGAAGCCAACGCGCTGCAAATTATGGCGGATAATTTTTTGCCGGAACTGCCCGTGGTAAATAAAGACGGCGTACTTGTAGGCATATTTGAAATTAACGTTAAAACTAAAAAAGAAGCAAAACCAAATAAAAAAGGCATACTTTCAATTTTTAAGGATAAATAACATGAACACTATTAAAGTAAAAAAACTTGACCCTAACGCCAAATTGCCGCACCGCGCGCACGCCACAGACTCCGGCGCGGACATGTTCGCGCTTGAGCGTACCGTGCTGCCCGCAAAAAGTATTACCAGCGTACGCACCGGCATAGCCATAGAACTGCCTGAAAATACCTCGGGTATAGTATGGGGCAAAAGTTCGGTAGAGTCAAAAGGCATTAAAGTTATGGCGGGTCTTATAGACCACCCGTACAGGGGCGAAGTTTTAATTTGTCTCTATAACCTTAACGACAAGGATTTTACTTTTGAAGCCGGGCAAAAAGTAGCCCAGCTTGTTGTACTCCCCACGCTTTACCCGGATTTTGAAGAAGCGGCGGACCTAAGCCAAACCAAACGCGGCGAAGGCCGCTTTGGCAGCAGCGGCAAGTTTTAAAAATAAAATAAAAATACCCCCGCCTTAAAGCGGGGGTATTTTTTATAAAACTTAAATATTATTAATTGTACCAAAAGCGTGTGAACCCCGCATCGGCGTCTTGCAAAACACCCTCTTTTGTACGCCGGGCAGAGAAAGACAGATATATTCATACCCTTCTTTAGCGTCACAGCAAAATTTACCTCTATGTTCATAATTGGGAAGTGTATCAGAATATTTTCTTATATAAAACAATGAATAACTGTCTTTGCCGTCTTTTTTAATAACGGTTGGGTTTCCCCCCCCAGATATAGTAAGTAAAATACTTAGACTGTGCCTGGTCAAGGTAGATATCATCAATGCTCGTAGGATATTCGTTATGTTCCATATAGTAAAACTCTACCGCTTCAGCTAACGCCCTTACTGTTATTACAGCCTGGGCGGCGCGGGATTTCTCCACCGCTTTTGTATATTGCGGTAAAGCAATCGCGGCAAGAATGCCGATGATAAGCACAACAACCAATAACTCTATCAGTGTAAAACCTTTTTTCATTATTTCTCCTAAAAGATTATAGTATGTACTGTTATATTATATTATTAATATTTCCATTTTTCAAAAAAATACTTTATTACGTATAATTTATAATAAGAACCCCCAAACCACCGCACAATCCCATAGCAGTAGTGACTATTATTTTTATATAATATTCATATATGGGACACTTTTTACTTTTTATCCTCAATTGTCTTTCCCCTTTTGGCGCCTTACTGGTGCTGGTATATTTTTTCATCTCACCAAGGCGCGGTTTGCTTAAAAAACTGAGAGAAGAACTAAGAGAACGCTTTGTACTCTACCCGTATACCGAACTCTTGCAAAACCCTATTTGGATACACTGCGCCAGCGTTGGTGAGGTTAACTCTATGCAGGGCCTTATACCCCAGCTTAAAGATTTATACAATAAACCTATCTTAATTACCACAAACACCTGGGCAGGACGCACGGCGGCTTACAAAAACCCGCACGTGGACAACGCCCTTTTAATACCCTTTGATTTTTACCCTCTAACACGCAAGTTTGTACGCCTTGTTAAACCGCACAGAATGATGATTGTAGAGGGCGAACTTTGGCCCAACAACATTATGGCATGCGTTAACAACGGCGTGCCCGTATATGTAATTAACGGCCGCATGTCAGCCAGAAGCGCCAAAAAGTATAAGTATGTTTACTCGCTTTTTAGCATGCTTCTTAAAAATGTTTCCTTTGCCGCTTTACAGAGTGAGGAGATTAAAGAGCGTTACATCGGCCTGGGCCTGCGCCCTGAAATTGCTTTTGCCCCCGGCAATGTAAAATATGACAGCCTTAAAACCAATCCCCCAAGAACGCGCGAGGTAAAAGAACTTTTTACCAAATTTGGCTGGGACGGCAAAACAATACTTGTATGCGGCAGCACGCATATTGAGGAAGAGGCGCTTATTATGTCCGCCGCGCCCGCGCTCTATAAAGAAAACATACGCATAGTTATTGCGCCCAGACACTTAGAAAGAAAGTCCGCTATAACGGAATCTTTAACAAAAAACAGCATCGAATTTAACCTTTTAAGCCACGACACCGGCGTGCGTGACCCTGAAATAATTTTGGCCGACGCCATGGGCTGGCTGACATCTTTTTACGCCGGGGCGGACATTGCCTTTGTGGGCGGCACTATAGCTAAAAAAGGCGGCCATAATTTGCTGGAGCCCGCTATACTTGCCAAGCCCGTTGTGTTTGGCCCTTACGTTTACAATACGCCTGATACTGCGGCCGCTTTGTTGGAAAATAAAGGCGGCGAAAGTGTGAGTAAAGAAAATTTTGCAGAAGTGATTATAAGGTTGTCTAAGAATAAGGACGTTTTGGCCTCAATGTCGGCTGCAGCCGCCGTGACCGCGCGTTCTTTTCAAGGGGCAACCGTAAAAATAATGGAGTTAATAACAAACCATGAAAGAAACAATTAAAGACGGCGCGTACCCAAGAATATTAGTAATACGGCTATCCTCACTGGGGGACATTGTGCTCTCCTCACCGGTATACAAAAACCTTAAGGCAAAGTGGCCTAACTCACACATAACGCTGCTTGTTAAAAAGCAATTTGCCGACGTGCTTGCCGGCCACCCTGACATAGACGAGATTATTACCCTTAAAAAAACCAATATGGAAACGGTGCATGAAATTAAAAAAAGAGGTTTTACACATTTACTTGACCTGCACTCAAACTCCAGAAGCATGATTATAAGCGCGCTTTCAGGCATACCTAATAAAGTTAAATACAATAAAAACTCCGTTGAGCGCCGCATGTTTGTAAAATACCGCAAACAAAGCCCCGCGCTGGAAAAACACACTCTTGAAAAATATTTAGACGCGCTTAAAGCGTGGGACGTGCCGATAATTTATAAAGAACCGCAGCTGGGCGACTGGGCCTATAAAAACGCCGCCGCGCCTGAAGGTAAAAAAGTCAGAAAGATTGGTATATTCCAAACTTCTTTCATCGGCGACACCGTGCTTACAACACCGCTGGTAACCAAAACGGCAAAGATGTTCCCGGACGCAAAAATAGTTGTTATAACAAGACCCGAGACAAAATCTATTTTTGAGCACATGCCCGAAGTATCTGAGATTATTTTAAACAGCAAAAAGGGCCTTAGCAAAATAACAGGCGTATTTAAAACCGCTAAAGAAATAAAAGAAAGTGGTATAGACATTCTTTTGGTACCGCACAGAAGCTTTAGAAGCGCGTTAATAGCGTGGCTGAGCAAGGTGCCTATACGTATAGGATTCTCATCAAGCGAGGGCTGGTTCTTCTACACAAAAACTGTGCCGTTCTCATGGATGATACACGACGCTGAGCGCAACCTTAACCTGCTGCACGGCATTGTAAAAGAAAACTTTCAGGCCGAAGAACTTAACCTTAAAGGCATACCCACGCCTGACGAAAATGTTGAACGCCTGATGGAAGACTACCACCTTAACGGTAAAACATTGGTTGGCGTGCACCCAGGTTCCGCCTGGCCCACAAAATGCTGGCCTGAGGAAAAATATACGCAGCTTATAGCCCGTTTACAAAATGAGCTTGGCGTAACAGCCGTTATAGTAGGCGGTGGTAAGGACGGGGAACTTGGCGAGAGAATACGCCACAGCGCCGGCGGCGACGCCGCTAACCTGGCGGGCAAAACAAGTTTGACTGACCTTATGTCTATAATGCGCCGCTTTAAACTGTTTGTTACCAATGACTCCGGCCCCATGCACATAGCAACCGCTTTCGCGGTGCCTACGCTGGCCATATTTGGCCCTACAACTAAAGAGCTGGGCTTTTTCCCCTACGGCAAAGGCCACAGGGTTATAGAGGTAAAAGGGCTGCAGTGCCGCCCCTGTGCGCTGCACGGCGGCAAAAAGTGCCCTCTTGGTCATTTTAAATGTATGAATGACATAACGGTGGACGAAGTTTTTAATAATGCCAAAGAAATGTTGGAAGAGAATGGCGTGATTGAAAAGAAATAGTTTATTGTAGTTTTTATACGCAGCTTTAAGCGGCCCCTTATTAAAGGGGCCGCTTTTTTTGTAGTATAAAAGTATTTTTACTCCATAAAAATTACGGTTTATCAAACAGCTGCCCCGTATTAGTGCCCTTTTATTTTACAAACAAGACTTCTTATCCTCCCCCTCCCGGGGGGAGGAAGTTTTGCCGCGTTGTTATGGCGCGTAGCGGCGGCGGCAAAGCAGGTGAGGGGGAATGGACATTTATACAACCGATTAAGCTGCATATTCACTTTAGCTTTACTACAACTTCCCCCTCACCCTACCCTCTCCCCCAGTGGGGCGAGGGTTTCACAAAAAAAGCTCCTATATTATCAGAACTATTTTATTTTCTTATTGCCAACACACTTTTTGTTCATCGGTGGAACATAAGCGGAACCACCTGCCTAGCGGGTGGGTTTCAAAAGCATACAAAAACCCCCGCTGTTAGGCGGGGAAAAAGGCCGCCCAACCGGACGGCCGTGTTAATTGGTTAAAATAAAAAACCCCGTCCTTTCGAACGGGGTTTTTAATTTAAGCGTTAGCTAAAATTAGAATCTGATTAACATACCTGTCTGAGCTTTGTATGTATTATCGCGTGCATGTTCGTGATATCCACCGACAGCAGCGTGGAGTTCAACGTTTTTGTTCATGGCATATTTTACCCAAAGGTCAGCTTCGTAATCCGCGCTGCCTTTAAGGTTTCTTTCTTTAAAGATAAAACCGTCAACGGAGAATGTGAATTTGTCCATTTCAGCAAATTTCATGTCTACGCCGAGGTTACCGATGAAATTATTTTCAAAATAGAAATCACCATCAAAAGCCTGGCCTTTGATTATACCGGGTCTATAATTACCAAATGATTGGAAGTTTTCACCGCGAACTATTGTCGCTCTAGGTGTAAAAGCACCAAGGTCGAGTTTGGCATCTATTTTGAGTAAGCTGCCTTTGTCATGGTCAAAAGCGCCATCATCAGGTTCGCCAACAATGTTTCTGGCATATTCAGCTGATAATGTTACCATATCAAGACCTAATGTACCTTTAGCACCATAGATGCTTGTGTATCTATGTTCGCCAGCGGCAGGAATCACATCAGCACCATCTCTAAGATTGTAGAAATAGCCCTGAACTTTGATGTTTTCTGCTACATTATATTTAAGGTCTAAACCTAATAAAGATGTATCGGAATCATCATAAGCGCCTGTATCAGCGATTTTACCATATACAAAATCCCATGAGAGCATTTCGCCGGCATGTGAAAGGACGACTGCGTCAATGGAGGATAATGTATCCTGGGCTCTTTCTGAAACATAGTGGTTAGGGCCAATATAGATGATAGCACTGTCTTCATCACCATAGAACTGACGGCCGACTTTAGCTTCTAAGCAGCAGAAAAGGTTTTTAAGAACTACGTTAGCTTCCATTATTTTAATTTCGTTCAAATAACCTGTATCTGTATTATTGCTTATAACTTTACCATCTACATCATCTGCACCCCATGCATTATAATATGCTAAGGTGAGGTTTGCTTTAACGTCTTCCGCAAGGTCAAAATTAATACCATAAATAACTCTGACATTTGTATTGCTATATTGATCATGTCTACCAGCAGGGGTAACACTATCATCAAGCATTCTGTCGCTAATTGAACCGATTACTTGTACTTCACCGTAAGATTTTACGTTTTTAAGTATATCGGCGCTAGCAGCGGGTACTAATAAGGCTAATGCAAGTGCTAAGCCTAATAATTTTCTCATCATCATTCTCCTTACTCTAGATTAAGACTACATATTTATTGTAGAAACTTTTGTCGCCCGAATGCAAGCATTTTATTAACGTATAGGCCCACAAAAATCTTGACTTAGCAATATTAATTTAATATCTTTTTTACCCCCTTTAAAAGACATGTACAAATTTTCTTTTTCTACGACGGCAAACCCAACAAACGCGCCCGCTGTCACAGACAATATTTCTATTTTAATTTTTAAAGCACGCCCCTACAGTGCAAAATTTAAATAAAAATATTTTTAGTTAGTTTTACTTTTTTATATTTAATTTGCCAAATCACCAGACACAAAGGCAAACGCCGTTACCCCGGCAAGGTAGTAGCGTACTAATTATATACGCAGTTGTAGGGGCGGACCTTGTGTCCGCCCGTTGTTAGCTAATAGAGGGCGGAGACAAGCTCCGCCCATACAAAAATTAACGGGTAAGGAATTTTTAAGACATTTATGGCAATCTCTCTCTCGCAATGTCCCCCCTCTGGCAAAGGGGAGAAATTATATTTACTTCTGCGTGAACCTCCACGGGCTTACGACTGCGGAGTGACGCTTGTTCTCTCCAACAAATAAATATCCCCCGGCAAGCGCGGGTTTTCAACAGATACAAAAAGCGGGGCCTTTAATAAAGGTCCCGCTTTAAACTTTACTTATTTGTTAGAAGTTATTTTTCTTCAGATTCGTTAAGTGAATCCTGCAGCAGCTGGCCAAGTGTCGGCCTGGGCGCTTGCTTCATGTACTGGGCGACAAACTTTTTGTTCTGTACCTGGTCGTACTTTTTAACCGAGAGGTTAACAGAGCAGTCGTCGGGGTTTATGCCTATTACCATTACGCTGATAACATCGTCAACCTTACCGTCAAAGTCTCTGCCCATTTCAAACTGGTTAATATAACCCTTGGTGTTGTTCTTACCAAGCACAACTTCAACACGGTCTTCAGATATAGCCACAATTTTACCTTTGGCTGTGCTCTTGTAAGGGTATTTGCGTCTAAGCGCGTCGGCCGGGTTTAAGAAAAGCTGTTTAAGGCCAAACTCAAGCTTGCCGGTTTCTTTATCAATTTTAAGTAACTTTGCTTTAAGACGCTGCCCGCGGCGAAATGAGGTTATCATTTTTTCCGCGTCCTGCCAGGCTACGTTATCTAAATTTACCACGCCTTCAATACCGTGGAAGCGGAGGAAAAGTCTGTCCTTGTCGGCCTTGGCTACTACTACTCTTAAAACGTCGCCTTCTTTAATAGTGCCGAGTACAGATTCTCTTCTTACGCCTTCATCTTCTTCCAATACCTGTTTGCGGGAGATGATAAGCTTGCTCTTTTCTTTTACAAATTCAACTATAACGGCTTTAACTTTGGCGCCTACGGGTAAATAATGTTTGTAGGCTGTGTGAAGCTCGGACAGTGATAACGGCATAAAACCGTTAACGCCAAAAACGTCTACAATATAGCCGCCTTTTACACACTGCAATATTGTGCCGCGCACACGTTCTTTATTATCATAAGCTTTTTTGCATATGTCCCAGCCCATTGCTTCCTGGGCTTTTTTGTGTGAAAGTACGGCGTGTCTTTCGTCCGTGCCTTTTTTAACTAAAACTGCCGGCACTTTGTCGCCCGCTTGGGGCGCGGTGCGGCCGTCAAAATCTGACAGAGGAATATAACCTTCTTTTTTGTCCCCGGTATCAACTAAAACGCTATCCTGTCCAACCTGTACTACGGTTACCTGCACTATTTCCCTTTTGTTAAGCTTGTTAAGTAAGTCTTCCTGCTCGGCAAAAAGCTGGTCCATCGTCATTTCTTGTTCCTGCACCTGCGTTTCGGGCATGTCGCACCCGCATGCTTCTTGCGTCGTATCAATTTTCTTTTCTTCTGCGTTGGTCATAATAGCTCTTGCACTTTGCTTTAAACAAAATGCGTAATCCTCCGTGTATTTAACTTTCTAAATTTATTTAATTTTGTAAATCTCGGACATTATTTTGTCCGCAAACTGCTGGTACTGCTCTTTCAGGTCTACGCCCTGTACTTCTTCAAATTTTATTGTGTGTGAGTATACTACACGTAAATTTCTTACCCACGGGAAACCGAATGTGTTAAACACCCTGCATAAAAGCACCGGCGCGTTTGTTTTGTGCGCTACAAAGCTTACACCCGCTTTTGCCTTGCCCGGCTTGCCTGTTTTGGACCTGGTGCCCTCGGGGAACATAACTATGCTTTCTTCTTTATTAAGGGCGGCTATAATAGCTTTAAAAGCGCCCATATCCCTGCCTGCCGCACGCTCTACCGGGATAAAGCCGTATCTTTTAAATAAACGGCCCAGCACCGGCAAATTCATTAAACTCTTTTTTATTATATAGCGTGAGTCTCTTACCAGCCCCGCAAAACCGCCTAAAAGCGGCGGGTCTACGTTAGACAAATGGTTGCACACTATTATCAGACGGCCCGTCTTAGGTATATTTTCCAGCCCTTCGGCTTTTGCGTTGTAAAATATTTTAAGGAACCATCTAAAAGTAAATTTTATCAAATTAAGAAGCATGTGGCTACACCTTTATAAATTATTTTTTCTCTCAGCAATTATTTCAAGCAGTTTAGCCGTAACTTGCTGCAGGTTCATGTCTGATGTATCAAGTACTACCGCGTCCGCCGCGGCTTTAAGCGGCGCTACCGCGCGGGAACTGTCCCTATGGTCGCGCTCTTCTATGCCTTTTAAAATAGCGTTAAAATCGGCGCTTTCGCCCCTGTCCGTCAGTTGTTTATAACGGCGGTTGGCGCGCTCGCGCGCGCTTGCGTCTATGTAAAACTTAACCTCAGCGTCCGGGAAAACTACCGTGCCTATGTCGCGCCCTTCCATTACCACGCCGCCCTCACGGCCAACTTCACGCTGCTTTTCAGTAAGCACGGCGCGGGCGTTTTTTAAGGCGGAGGTTTTGCTTGCGGCCTGGCCCGTGGCTTCCTCATGAAGTTTGGCGCCAAGATACTCACCGTCTACAAACATTTTAAGGCTGGCGTCGGGCTGGCGTTCAAAGGTAAATTTCATTTTTTTAGCAATTTCAGTTACCGCGGCGTCATCCGTCATATCAACGCCAAGCTGTAAAGTTTTATAACCAAGCGCGCGGTACATCTCGCCCGTGCTTAAAAAACTGTAGCCCAATTTTTCGGCAACCAGTTTGCCGGCGGAACTTTTACCCGTTCCCGCCGTACCGTCAATAGCTATAAGCATGCCTTTTTTACGCATTATAAACCTTTTTTATCCTCTGAAATACCCTTAATGGCAAGCATAAGGCCGTCCGGGCTGGTGGAGTAAGCAAGCGCTGTTTCCATTTCAATTTTACCGTCTCTGTAAAGTTGTAAGAGCGACTGGTCAAAGGTTTGCATGCCGTAGTAATCGCCGGCGGCAATATTCTTTTGAATGTCGCCTATTCTGCCCTCGGCAATAAGTTTTTTAATTTGCGGCGTGTCTACCATAACCTCAACGGCGGGCACCATGCCGCCCTTTGTGCCGGGCATGAGACGCTGCGACACTATGCCTTTAACAAGTTCGGCCAGCTGCAGTTTTACCTGGCCCTGCTGTTCATGCGGGAAAGCTTCAATAAGTCTGTTAAGCGTTTGCACCGCGTCAATAGTGTGCACGGTGGTAAGCACCAAGTGGCCTGTTTCTGCCGCCATAATAGCGGCGCGGATAACCTCAGAGTCGCGCATTTCGCCTATCATAATAACGTCCGGGTCTTCACGCATTGAGGACCTTAAAGCGGCGGTGTAAGAATGTGTGTCCACGCCCAAAGCCAACTGGCTGACTATGCAGCGTTCCTCGGGGTGCAAAAATTCCACGGGGTCTTCAATAGTTAAAATGTGCCCGCGTATTGTTCTGTTAATATAACCAAGCATGGCGGCCAGCGTGCTGCTTTTACCGGACCCTGTCATACCGTTAACAATAATAAGCCCGCGTCTGTTTTCTGCCACCTTTTCAAGCGCGTCCACAGGCAAATTAAGTTCTGCAAATGTAGGTATTTTAAGCGGAATGTGGCGGGCGGCTATACAAATTTTACCGCTTTGGCGGTATACGTTAAAACGGAACCTGCCGTGCTCTTTAGCGTCTACGGAAAAGTCTACCGTGCCGTTATCTTCAAAAAGCTTTTTTTCCCTGTCGTTCATACAGGCAAAAGCTATTTTGTGCACGTCGTCGTTGGAAAGAAAACTGTCGTCAATTTTAATAATTTGCGTATTCATGCGCAGGTAGGCAAGTGAGTTTCCCCTTAAATGGAGTCCGCTTGCTTTGTTGTCTACAACTGTTTTAAGTAATGTTCTTAACCCTACGGAATTTTTTCTTTCCTCTGCCATAAATTACCTCTTTTTCCTTCTAAGATAAGCGGGTATTAAAATATTATCCTCGCTCTCAGGTTCCTTAGCGTCAAACAATAAATTTTTGCCTGACGTTGACGGCGGCGTATCCTTTGTGTCCGACACCCTAAATACCGGGTTTCTGGCGCTGTGCAGCTTGGCGTTATCCTTAGAAAACCCTGTGGCAATAACCGTAACTTTTATTTTGCCTTCTAAACTTTTATCGTACGTATGGCCAAACATAACAATGCTTTCTTTGCTGCCGTATTGTTTAACTAAATTCATAACCTCACCCTGTTCAAGCAGCGTAAGGCCCTCGCCAGCCAAAAAGTGCACTATAAAACCTTTCGCGCCCGTAATGTCCGCGTTTTCTAATAGTGGGCTGGAAATAGCCTGGCGTACAGCTGTTAAATGCCTGCCGTGCCCGTCGCCCTCGCCTATGCCTATAAGCGCACGGCCGCTGCCTGACATTACTTTTTTTACGTCGTTAAAATCTATGTTAACCTCGCCGGGTTTTGTAATAACTTCTGATATTCCCTTAACAGCCTGTAAGAGTACGTCATCAACTTTTTTGTAAGCTTCTTTGGAGGACGTCTGCGAGTCTATTGTTTCAAAAAGTCTATCATTAGGAATAATAATCATGGAGTCCACGCATTCCTGCAGTTCTTTTATGCCCTCGTCGGCCTGCTTTTCGCGTATAAAACCCTCAAAGCTGAACGGGCGGGTAACTACGCCCACTACTAAAATATCATTGCCGTAAGTTTCTTTGGCAAGCTTGGCAAGCGTTGGCGCAACGCCTGTGCCCGTGCCGCCGCCCATACCGGCTGTAATAAATAAAAGGTCTGTGTCGGCTATGACATGTTTAAGTTTTTCGGTAGATTCTTTGGCCGCTTCTTTGCCGCGTTTAGGGTCCCCCCCTACTCCCAGGCCGCCTGTAATGCGCTCGCCAACCTGCACCAAATACGGCGCGCGGTTACGGCGTAAATCCTGCGAGTCTGTGTTAATGGCCACGAAGTCAACGTCTTCTATACCGGCCTCAACCATGTGATTAATGGCGTTACCGCCGCCGCCGCCGACGCCAACTACTTTAATTTTAGCTTTCTTTGTCTCGAACGATTGGGCCGAGGCAAAAATATCATCCATAGTCATATATGTAGCCTTATTTCAAATTTTATTCCTTCTCCCTCTTAGGGGAGAAGGCAAGGATGAGGGTGATAAACACAAAATGCACACAAACATGTGCCCTGCCCCACCGCCTAACTCTTTGCTAAACTGCGTATAAAAATTTTATTTTTATAATTTGCTTCGCAATATTAAATCCCTCCCCCTACGGGGTACTCCCTTTACAAAAGGGAGAAAAGGGCATTTAATTACCAAAAATATCTACGCCTCTGAAAATCTTGCCTATTTTGCTGAACAGGCCTGATTTTTGCTCAAAGGAAGCTTTGTTAAATTCTTCATACATACCGCGCTGCGCGGCGTACGCGACAAGCGCTAAAGCGGTGCTGTACTTAGGGTCAAAAAACTGTTCGTCGCCTATAATAGCCTCGCGCGATACTGTGCCTGTGCGCACTTCTCTTAGGCCAAGCGTGTTTACGCAAACGTTTGTTACGCCGGGCATAAGGCTGCCGCCGCCGGTAAGTACGCCCACTACGGGGAAATCTTTATAACCGCTGCGGTCAACTATCTTTTTTACTTCTTCAAACAGTTCTTCCACACGGGGCTGTATAATATCTAAAATAAAACTTTTTTTAACCTGGTGCATGGAGCGGCCGTCTAATGTAGGCACAGGGATATCACCCTCGTCCTCTAAAAATGTGGGGAACGCTACGCCGTAGCTTTCTTTAATTTCTTTAGCGCTTTGCCTGGGGGTGTGTAAAAGGCGGGCGATGTCTGACGTAATTAAATCGCACCCAAAAGGAATGTCGCGCGAAAAGCGCAATACGCCGTCTATATAAATACCCACGCTCATGGTTTCGCCGCCAAGGTCAATAAGCATAGAGCCTATTTCTTTTTCTTCCTGCGTAAGCACCATGTCTGCCAGCGGCACTAAGCCGTAAAATGTACCGTCTATACGGTAACCGGGTTTTTGTATAGCTTTGGCTAAATTGTTAAGGTGCGTGCTGGAACCTGTGGTAACGTGCACGTCAACCTCTAAAAGGGAACCTTCCATGCCCTCGGGGTTTAAAATGCCTTTTTCTTTATCAATGGCAAAACCCTGGGGTATTACGTTTACAATCTCATTATCGTTTTTTATCGGTATAGCTTTGGCGTTTTCTATGGCTAACTGCATGTCGTTAATAGTAATTTCTTTGTCTACGCGGGAAATATTATATGTGCCGTGGTTTGTAAAACTTTCTAAGTGCGACCCGCGCACGCCTACAAATAAAGCGCCTATATCTTTGCCGCATTCTTTTTCTATATTAGACAATAGCGACAGCGCGGCGCTGGAGGTTTCCCTAATATCAAGCACTACGCCCGCCCTAAGCCCACGGCACGGTATAGAATGCGCGGCCTCTACTCTTAAAGTGTTTGTTTCAAAATCTTGCGCGGCGGCGACGCAGGTCATTTTACCGCTGCCTATATCAAGCCCCGCTATAATATTTGTTTTTGCCATTTTTCCACCTAGTTAACTTCTAACGGCTTAAGATAGACTTTGCCATTAGAAAAATATTCAAAATTGATTTCATAGGGCGCTTTTACGCGCGCTTTGCTATATTCTAGTATTTTAGAAGACGTTTTGGCTTTTTTTGCCAAGTCTGTAGGTGCGCCAAAGTCAATTACGCTGTTGTCCGCCAGCAAAAGCTTGGCGTTTGTGCCGTTTTCGTCCAATACCAATGTCGTAAAATCAATACTTTTTTTAAGAGCATTTACAGCATTAACTAATTGTACAAATTCTTTACTTACTTTTTGCACGGGCGCGGCGCCCTCACCCGCCGCCGTAATAAGCACAGTGGGGTAAGAGGATAAATTTTCCTCGCCGTACACAGGGTAAATAACCCCCTCTGAGTCCAACACGTAACGCACCGATGACGACGGACCTAAAAGTATGGCGTTAATACTGCGCGGCGCGGCCGATACCCTCAGCTTGCCTGAAAACAAGCCCCTTTTTACTCTTACGTTTTTAAGTTCCGGAAATTTTAGGGCTAAGCGTTTTTGCAGTGCTTTAGCGTCCTCTGTGCTGACGCGCTGGCCTGTTTGTATATTAATGGCGGCTAAAATATCTTTTTGTTTGGTGTTGTCCACGCCGGTTATTTGCGCTGTTTTATATGTCCAGCCGGAATAACCCTCTACCTGGAAAGCGGCTATCTTGGCCTTGGCACGCGGCACAGCCTTGTAAATAAAATAACAGAAAGACAGGGCGACAGCCACAAATACCGTAAGTATAATAACGGGCCTTACAATATTTGGCTTATTGGTGCGCCTGCGTTTGCCAACGGGGCGGCGCGGTTTGCTGTAGTAAACTAAATTATTTTTCATCTGTATATAAGCGCGCGGAACTCCGCCGTGGTATTAATATTTTTAAACATCCAGCCTTTTTTGCTATCGTCGTACAGGGCCTCTGTGTCTTTAAAGTTGCGCCTTAGGGCCTGGTCTAAATTGTTAAGAGTATTCTTTTTATCTTTTTTATGCAGCCAGTAGTAGCCCGCCAAGTTCACATACGGGAACTGCTGGGTTGGGTCTAACTTAATAGCGGTTTCAAAATCTTCTTTGGCCTGTGTCCACTTTTTAAGTTTGAGGTTAACATAGCCGCGATTATTGTAGCCTATTGCCCACTTGGGGTTAAGCTCTATGGTTTTAGAGTAATCTTCCTCAGCCGCTTTAAGGTTGCCCATTTCCTCATACACCAGGCCGCGGCGGTTGTAATACAGCGGGTCCGGGTTAAGCTCTATAAGTTTGGTGTAGTCTTTAATCGCATACTCATAGTCGTTAATTTCTTTAAAAGCCGAGGCACGCAAACGGTACGCCGGCTGATAGGAAACGTCGCGGTTAACGGCCTTGCTAAAGTAAGATATGGCAACGTCGTGGTTCCCCTGGTTAAACAGTATTCTGCCTTTGTAAAAATAGCCCTCGGGGCGGTTAGGTTCAAGCTCTAAAAATTTGTCCAATTGTGCGTTGGCTTTGTCGTATTTATAAATGCCTATGTATGACACGCCAAGTTTAAGGTAGTAGTCATTATCTTTCTTTTTTCTTACGCCAAACTTTTCATAGTCTTTAACGGCAAGGTCAAACTTATCCTGCTTATAGTAAAGGTCCGCGCGTTTAAGATAAAAATCTAAAAAGTTTGATTTTAGTGAAATTGCTTTGGTAAGGTCCTCAATGGCCGAGGAATACTTTTTTTGCTCTGTATAAGCTATGGCGCGGCTGTAATATTTAAAGGCGTCTTTATCATCGTATTTAATGGCGGAGGAATAATCTTTTACCGCGCTTTGCAGGCGGCCAAGGTCTTTGTTAGCGTCGCCCCTGTAATGGTATGCCGCCGCGTATTTGGGGTTAAGCTCTATGGCTTTGTTGTAGAGTTTGACGGCTTTGTTAAGGTCGGTTTCTTTGCGGGCCTGGGTAAAGGCGCTCTGCGCCTGTTTAGCCTTAGACGTTCTTTGTCCGAAAGCAACAGGCGTTACGCATAATACCAGCAAAATAACTATTAACCTTTTTATCATCATAAAATTATTAACAGGAGTATTTGTACCCCTAAGAATATTAAACCAAATAAATAGCCAAGCGCAAGCACAAATTTTGCCACTAGTTTAAGATTAAAAAACACAGCGCCCACCAGCGCCGCCTTGCCCGCGAATATAAGGCCCAAAGAAACTTCCGCACCTGTTGCCTGTTTTACTTTACCAAACAGCACTATTCTCACGGCGTAAATAATAAAAGAAAGTATGAAAATAGAAATAGCCTTAGCGGCGGAGCTGGACTTGTTGTCCTTATAGGTTTGCACAACTTCTTTTATGCTGGCGTTTAAAATTATTTTGGCTTGTGTTTTGGGCAGCCCGTCATCCATAGAACTTACGTGGCGTTCTACCGTCGCTTTAAGCCTGTCAACAAAATCTGTTATCACCCCTTCCAACACGCCCGCTATGGCGACCAAGGTGCTAAGCCCCGCCATTAAAATACCGTACACAAAAGAAAACGGCAGATAAAAAACGCACAAAACCGCAAGCATGCAAAGCTTAAACCCGGCGGCAATTTCCAGCGGAGTAATGCCAAATTTATATACAAACATTACCCCTATAAAAAATACGCCCATAGACCCAAATATATACGGCAACACTACCGTTACCAAATGCTTGGCAAAGGTTTGTATTATCTTGTAAAACAGGTTAACTTGCGGCGCGGCCGCCTCAGTTACCGGGGTGGTGTTAAGCTTATCCATGGTTGCAGTGCCCCCCGCAAACGTGTTTGTGCGGGCATTGGCCGCCGTCGGTTTTTGCGGTTTTAGGAATATCTGCCGATACCTTTACCACTTTGCCTGTTTTTGGGTCAAATTTATATGTGCCTGTAGACGAATCTTTCATAGTCAGATTATAGCTTTTTTGGGGAGATAGAAAAAGGCCGCCCAACCGGACGGCCGTATTAATTAGGGAGATTTTGAAAGCAGTTGTTTTAGCAAAGCTAAAATATTCAAAATCCTTTTTGCAAAGCAAAAAGGCCGCCCAACCGGACGGCCGTATTAATTAGGGAGATTTTGAAAGCAGTTGTTTTAGCAAAGCTAAAATATTCAAAATCCTTTTTGCAAAGCAAAAAGGTCGCCCAACCGGACGGCCGTATTAATTAGGGTGATTTTGAAAAGCAGTTGTTTTAGCAAAGCTAAAATATTCAAAATCTTTTTTGTGAAACAAAAAAAACTCCTCTGTGTTTGATAGCAAGGGAGTTTTATTAAAAAACAAATTCTGGTTAAAACTCGTCATCTACATAAGTATAATCTGTAGCGCTTTTGCATACCGCGCGGCCGGCGTCAGTATTAAAAGTTGCGCAGTTTTTTATATCGCCGCTATACATATACGCTGTTCCATAAAGAACATCGTTGCCTCGTCTTCTAAGTGTATCCATTTGACATCCGTCAGAAGTGCAAGAACCGTTATATGTAAAATTTTTTGTTGTGTATTCTCCGCCGTCGGTGTCCCATGTTCCGCCGGTAAGGTCAATATCCAACACGTCTCTAAGCAAAACTCTTGATGACGGGTTACCGTTTGCCAGCAAATATCTTTGCATAGCGTCATAAACAGTTTTGTTTGTAAGAAACATTTCTGCCGAGCGGGATTTTTCAACCGCTTTAGTATACTGTGGTAAGGCGATTGCGGCCAGTATACCTATGATTAACACTACAACCAACAACTCTATTAATGTAAAACCCTTTTTCATAATTGTCTCCTTTTTTAAATAACGTTATAATCATAACATTTTTTACGCGCCTCTTTCAATAAACGGCGAAAATTGCTAAAATAGATTAAAGTAATTTTACTTTGCCGAGATAGCTCAGCTGGTAGAGCAACCGCTTCGTAAGCGGTAGGTCGTGGGTTCGACTCCCATTCTCGGCTACTTTACTATACAAGCCCTTTTTCGTTATAAAAAGGGCTTTTTTATTAATTCTAAGACGGTATTAAAAGTCTATTAAAACTTTTTAGAACTGCTAAGTATTAACAAACCCAAAGCAAAAGGCTACATAAAAGCTACATTCATTTTGACCTAAAATCTTCTTTTATTTCTTGTCTTTTTTATCTTAAATTATATCAATAGCAACTTCTTTAGCAAAACCATACCTAATGCAATGCACCCGGCCAAAGCTAAATAAAATCTAATCTTGGTCCAAGCTATCTGTGCTTTTAGGCTCGCTACCTCTTTCCCGTGAGACTCCTCTAAGTCTTTCAATGTATTCTCCAAGCCAGTTATTGTTGTGTTGTAATCGGTCAAGGTCTGAGATACTTTCTCCTGCGATTTGTTCAACTCCGCCTGAGTAGCTTTCAACTGTGCTTGCAAAGTTTGCGAGTTTTCCGTTAAGGTATTCATTTTCACTTTCAAGCCGCTGATTATAGAGTCTGAGTCTGTTAATATCTGTTTGTACTGAGGCGGCTGTTCTGACTGTTGGGCAGCAACCGCCGCTGATAAGCATAGCACAAACAATAAAAAGTTTAATAATTTTTTCATTCATTTTTATTCCTTTTTAGAAGTTTTGAGTTCACCAAAAACAGACACGCCAAAGCAACCGCCAGCTATAATTAAAAACAGTTCTATTATACTGTAAACATCTTTATTGCTGGAAGAAAAAATATAGGCAAAGGCCAATGCTATGGCGGAAACACTAAGCAGCCAGCCTAAGTGTAAACGGCTTGACGGTGCGCCCGTGCTGTCTGATAAAAGTCTTTTAATATAATTTTTTGCTGTTTGTAGCATATTTATTTACCTCTTGACTTGTGTATATTTACCGTCTAAGTATATTAACACCATGTTTTGACGTTCTTTAGACCTGTTGCCCGGCATGGATATGTGTACCCATTCTTTTATACCCGCACGTTCTAATATGAGTTGGCCAAATTGTAAGTTGCTGCCCCTGATAAGGTCAAAAGCTTCTGCAACACTCATATTTTTAGGAATAAAATCAATGGCTTCCCATAAAAAATGCTGGCTTGTTGGGCTGCCGTTTATAGCTTTGTTTAGTTCTGGGCAGCGGCCCCCGGAAGTTACTATCATAGGTACGCCTAGAATAGACCTTACCTGCTCAGCGAAGTGCGCCAGAGAGACAACTTTGTCCATATTTTCAAAGCCATACTGTCTGTTTTTTTCTAAATAATCAGTATTTGCCGTTGTGGTTAACTCATAAAAAGAGAAGTGTTTAGTAATTTGCTTGTTTTCAATCATTGTTTCCTCCATTCTGCACAGGCTAAAAGAAAGGCGTTTGTGTCCGGGTACTTGTTTTTACACTCTTCTAAGCTGCCGCAGTTGCCACAAAGTCTTATTTTTTTACCATTCTTATGTTTGGTTTTCATCTGGGCTTGTCCTCCAAGATTTTAAGAACCCGGCCCATATTTTGGTTTATAAGCGCAATATCTTTAGCGGTTTCAAACTCTAGTTTGACTATTCTTTCTTTATTTTCAGTTGCTAAAATTTGTGTTTTTTGGGCCATTAGCACTGTATGGTTATGGTCAAAGTATGTCCTAAAACTAAAAAGTAGTATGGCGCCTAAAATACCTAAAAGCGTAAAAGAAGATATAACAGTTGAAAGAGTTGGCTTATTTTGCATTTTTCTTTCCAAACGTCTTATATACTTATCCTTTACATATAAAGCATGGTCTTTTTCATTGCATGAGTGGCACATAAGTTATTCCTTTATAATTGACTTCTTAAAAGTTGTATTTCTGCTTCGATAGCTTCAAGTTGAGCAATATCTTCTTCCAGCCCTAAAGCTGCGCCACGCAGCATTCTAGGTGTTTGCTTTAATTCTAAAGCTTGTATTTGTTCTAAAATTGTAGGTTTTGGTACTACATATTTTTCACAGTAATAATATTCTGGGTTATCATCTTTTATTATGTAGCCTTTTTCATTACACCACATGGCAAACTTAGCGTATTGTTTTTGAGTTTCTTCAGTTATTGGTTTTTTTATTTGAGTATTTTTCATATAAATATCCTTTTAATAGCCTGCTGCATAATAAGTTACGTGCTGGTTCAATCCGTCCGTTGAGCCTATTCTTGTAAAGCCTGTTGTGCTTTTGGTGCCTGCGCCATAAAAACCACTCATATAATTTATTGTGGCTTGGCTACCTACAGTACTTCCACCCACATTGTTTGCCGCTACGGTGTATAGTGTATCGCTAAAAGTTACGGGCCAGGTTACAGCTGTTGTTCCTGCGCCTACAGCAACACCACATTCTTTAAACCCGCTGTTCCATATCCTATACCAGTAATTTGTTGTTGTGCTGTAGGAGGTAACATAATCTTTAGCTAAACCACCCGAACCAGCAGTAAGGAATTCTGCCCTTACCCCCACAGTTCTTTTTCCAACGCTGCCGTCTGGTCCGATGTAAAGACCCGTGGTCAAGCCGTCTACTAAAAAATCTAAGAAGCCGTTTCCGCCCTCTTGCAAGCGGATGCTTTTATTGGCTTGCATAAAAAAAGTTATTTTACTCGCCAGGACAGCCGGAAATGTAAGAGTGCCCATCATGCCATCACCAGCTTTTTTTAAAAAGATATCTGCAAAGGTATCAGCCAAGCCGCCCCATGAAGTTGTATCTGAAGCGGGGTTATTACCTAAATTTTCATTAATCTTGGAATAGTACAAAGCGGGCAGACCTGTTGTCTGATTGGAGATAGAAACCATTGAACCCATATAATAGGTTGTATTTGCGTCATATTCTGCTATACCTTGTTGGAATAAATATGACAACTGGTAAAAAGCCAAGTAAAAAAGAGCGTTCATATCTTCCATAGTCGGGTTTTTATCACCAACAATGGCCTCAAGCCAGCCGTTTAAAAAAGCATCCAGGCTTTGAATTTCATCAGGGTTATTGCTGAAAGCGGGATTTTGGGCTGCCAGGGAGCCGAATACTGCAATATTGTCTATAGGGTTAGCGGCCCCGGCAAATTGTTTTTGATTTTTTCTGTCTATTTTGGGCATAATTTTTTTATCTCCTTTATCCTATCTGAACTGAATAGCTTACCCCCATAGGGACGGGCAGCATATCATAGGCTAAAATTACGGGTAAAACGTCAATTAAGTCTTCTGAAACTGTGTATGTGTATGTCATATTTCTGTTGTCTGTTAATTTGATTGAGTCACCAAAAACGTTGTATAGCTGTGTTTTTATTTCTGAGGTTATTGCGCTGCCGTTATTTATTATTGATTTGAGTTTTAGCATTACTCTAAGGTCGCTGTCGCCAAGCGGGTAATCTTGTGAATCAAAGTCGCTATACTTCATCCACGCTTGCCTGATTAGGCCCTGTTGGTAGGTGTTAAACCCGTTAATTGCGGTTATGTTGGGGCCGACGTTAAATTTAAAGAAGTTTTTTACTACAAGCGTGGAAATAAACCTGCTAAAACCTATATATTTGCCCAAAACGTCAAGTTGCTTACCCTCTGCGGTATCTACGGTGTAAGCGTCTCTTATTTTAATAGGAAGCATATCCGCCAGTATTTGCCTGGCAAACGCTTTTATGGTATTTATTGCCTTTGGTTTATTGCGGTATTGGATTATTAAAAGGTTGGCGTAATATTCCAACAAATTTTCTATTGTATCAGTCATATTAACTTACCACCGTAATATTGATATTATCAGCGGAAACTACAAATTTATGCTGTTTTGTAAGGGTTGCCGCTGTTAGGCCAAAAGTAGTGTTGTCATTAGAAACAGTTGAATTTACTGCAATATTAGGCATGATATCTAGCGTCAAACAGTTTATAGTGCCAGCGTCAGCCGTTTGGGCAACTTTATAGCTTAATCTTGAAACAAGCTGTGATTTAATATAGTCCTGCGGCACAGCTTGGCCGTCTATGCCTTTAATGTTTAGGTTTATATAAAGCGGCTGTGTTATAGGACGGTCAAAACTGTAGGTGTCATAACTGCTGTCAGTTTGTAAAACAGGGATAGAAACAGACCCTTTCATAGGGTTGCCGCCGCCCATTTTAGCATCCATAATATCTGCAATGGCTTCATCTGTGCCGCCGTCAACAATAGCCCAGATGCCATGTGCGGGTATGCCGTCAGCGTCTTCAGAAGTGCCCCTGTTATTGTAAACCTGTGCGCTGGCAACGTCCTCTAGGGCATTTAAAGCAGACCTGAGGTTATCTAAAAAGCCTTTGCCGCCTAAAGAAACGGCAATACTTCTTCTTGCTCTAAGTTGAGAATCTGTTTCCTCATTAGTACCAGTTGTAACGGCTGGGCCTGTGTTATTTAAAGAAAGAACGCCTAATACTATAGTTACTGCGGTAGTTATAGTGTTGGGCAGAACTTCTACTTGGCCTATTTCTTTAGCCCTGAAACTTTGAATAGATGTTCCGGCATCTAAAGAAACTGTGCTTTCTAAAATAAACTGATTGCCCTCATTGTCGCTGATAGTAAAAGCTTCCTCTTCGCTTGACGTATTTAGCCCTGTCAAATTTAAAGACCTGTCACAAACTATTGCTATATTGACATGGGTATAAGTACCGACTCTTCTTTGTATGCCGTTTATGGCGCAGCGTTGGTCTAATATTCTGCCGACAGCTAAATCAGGGTCAAAAGATGTGCACACTTCTTGAATTAACTCAAGGTTGTCCTCTGCCGCTTGGGCAAAAATGTTAACTACCTGCCCATCTGGTGAGTTAGAGTCTAAATTAATATCCTGCCCGTAAATTTCACGCAAATCAGCAGAAATTTCATCTTTAATTTCTGATAAGGTTTTAATTTGCAGTCCGTTAGCGTCTAAAGTGTTAGGCATATTTAATAATCTCCGTTGTGTCTGTATCAATGTCGCCGTTTACGGTTTTAATGGAATAGGTGACGGATAAAGTTCTATCCTGTGAAAACGTACTATCAAAAGACTCTATGCTAGATACCCCGTAACTGTCCGCAATAACAGACCTTATTTGAAATAAAAGTGTTTCTTTCTTTTTACTGCCTAAAAGATTCCACCAGTCAACGCCAGCGTCTAGGTCAAAAAAACAGTCATTACGGAATGACAACAGCCTGGTTTTGATATTAAGCATGATTGCCTCTGTACTTCTGGTGTAGCTGTTTCTGCCTTTACCAAAAACCCAGTCGCCGTTAGCGTCTAAACTTCTGTGAATCATACTACCCCTCCTGTATTGCCGGGGCCGCTTTGTACACCGCTATGCTGATGTTCAGGCCCTATTGCTTTACCCTGTACCGTAAATATTGTCTGCACAGCTAATGCCAGTGCGTTTACCATACCGTTTAAATTGATAATGGCAGAGTTGATATCTGTTTGTGGTGCTTCCACTGTGGCTATTTGGGACGTGGTAGCTTTTATGCCTGTAGCGTCCATAACAATAGTTGACCCTGCGCCGTTATCAAAGGTAACGGTAGCACCGTCCAGCGTAGCAGTGGCCGTACCGTTTGTTATATAGGCTAATGAGTCTTTTAACTGAATGGTTGTGTCGCCATATTTAAGTTCTGTGCCGTCGGTCAAATAGTCTAAGATAGCGTTTTGTTTGTTTCTAAAACCTACAACCCCCAAAGCATCAGCAATGCTGTGCTTGCGGGTTGAGTTTGGCGGCATTGTTTGGCCGGAAACAAACCAGTTGTCTATATCCCTGTCATTAAAAAGAATCAGGCAAGGGTCGCCTTTTTCTATAGGGAAAGTAAGCCTGCCTTTGCCGCCGGAAAGTACTAATACCGGGCAATCCACTAGCAGCGGGTATTCCCTAAGTTCGCCATTTAATACCCTTTTCATTTTTATTTCTATTTCCGCAGTGGGGCCGTCCGGGTTAAAAGAAGCAATTTCGCCCACTTGATGGCAGTTTAGGTCATGAAAAATCTCTTCCTTTAAGAGTTGCAGTACCATTCTTAAGGTAGGGTTTGTTGCGTATTCTATAGATTTGGGTAATGGCATAATTATTTCCTTACAACTAACTGTTTTGTGCCATAATAAAGACTGACGTTTGTTGTGCAGTTGCCGCTTACTACGGGTGATATTGTGCCGCTGTGTGTAAAGGCGATTACTTTATAAAGCCCGTTAAAATGTTTTTCTGTTTCACTCACAAGTTCAACTATTTGGCCTATTAAAACACGGGGTTCAAAGATTATTCTGAAAGTTAAAAGAGTTTCTTCTCTCTGAGGTGAACCTAAAAGGCCTGATTCACTTGAAATTACCTGCACGTTACCCACAAAACACTCTTCTTCTTTAAGGCAGTAGGCTTTTTCATTATCAATAAAGAAATTACCCTCGGTCATAGTTTGTAAAAGGTCTGTAGTGGGGCCTGAAAAAGCGTTACCACGAAGTGTTTTGTTGTTAAAATCACCTACAATACCTTTATTTACGCCCGGCAAAGTTTTAATAAGACTGTCTAATACTTGGTTTGTTGGCGTGCCAGCATTAAAAGACTGCGCCGTATAACCGTTTAAAAAAGCAAAACCGCCGTCATAGGCCTCTATCCTGGTTTCATATTCAGTGCCTACTCTTTCGTTATAGGCTTGTTTGATATTGCCTTTAAATATTAAGGGCAGCGTTTTAACATCTTCCCCATAGCCGGCCCGGAGTTCTATACCTTTGTATTGCAGGGTGGTGTGCTTGTCTTTATAAATCTTTCTGCGGGTATCCTCGCTTAAATTTAACAGCGTTATTCTGGCGGTATTAGCGGTAGCGGCGGCGTTCCTTTCAATGCTAAAAGACATGGTAAAGGGTAAGCTTATTTCAATTTGTTCCCTGCCGGGCGCAGTAAGCAGTTTTGAAAGAAGTTCAGTTTCGCCCGCTGCGGTAGCGGCGGCAATTTCTTCTTCTTGCGCTTTACTGAGGACCTGTATCGTCAGGTGGTAGTTTCTGTTAAGCTTTCGCATCTGCTAATAACCCCGCTATAGTGTTTACTTCTTCTTGCGTTAATATTGAAAGTGTGGCACGACCTACTAAAAAATCTTCTACAGACAGCGGTTCTTGGTTACCGTCACACTCACACATAAGACCAAAAGGTATTAAGCTATGCCACTGCCAAAGAAAATTTAAAGAAGTTGCTACCCTGATGCCACGTAAAACAAAGTCATTGTAAGTGATGTCTATATACCAGCCTAATTGCGTGGGCCTGTATATAAGTTCTAAAACAACATCATCACCTGTTTCTATAGTGATAGTGTGTTTTTGAGAGGCTTCATTAGATATGTCTTCAATAATTTGCATATTAACTGCCTCCCATCCATTTATCTAAAACATCAGCAGTACCTCTAGAGCCTTGAAAAAGAGTACTTTGTTTATATTTTTTAACACCCTTATCTACTTGTTTCTGGGATTGCACTTTAGCCCTACCTTGTATTTTTAAGGAAGTGTTTGTAATAGCTTCTGCCCAACGAATTTTTTTAAAGGTAATTTCAAAAGAAGAAATCATTTTAGTATCCTCATCTTGTTTAGCCCGGAGGTTTAAAATTGCCATTTGTGTAAATACGCCCCAGGGGGTATGAATAGTAAAAAGCTGCCTAGATTGCCAAGAAGTATAAAAGAATAGAAAAGCGTCCCTCTGGCTGGTTATAGCGGCATCCCCTTGTATACTTCTGCCTGCTAACAGCTTTTGAAAAGAATCCCATGTATTATTAACAGACTCATTGGCTTTTTGATATACACGGTATTGACGTTCTGTTTCATTATAAATAGCCTGCGCCTGGGTAGTAAGTTGCGGCAGAAAAGGTGTTAAGGTTTGCAGCTTTTCAACTTCTTGAGAGATAAACTCAAGGCCTGGGGGCGGCGTATTTTTTAACTCCGCTACGTAACCTGTTAGAGTGATAGTTTCTGGCTTTAGGGCAATATGGTCTTGCATTGCGCTGTTATTTTCAACGTAATGGTCTGTAATATCACTGTTAAGGTCAATAAATTCTTCACCTTTGATGTCAAATAAAAAGCCATTAACGCCATCTGATAAACCTGAGTCAGTTTCAGGCTGGACTAAGTATTTATCAAGGAAAGTAGAAGCAAAATCAGTAAACTCAACAAGGTTGCTGATTTTATTGGCAAGCGGGTTATTAAGTATTCTGGCTAAATCAATCATCTGCCACCCCCGCCGCCAGCACCGTAAGTTAGGGCTGGGCTTTGTCCGATGGCATTACTTACCTCATCACCTATAATTCTGCCTGTTTCTCTGGGACTGTCTCCACCTTGAGTGTAGACATTTACACTATTATTAGTTGTGTTATTGTTTGATGTAGAAGTATTGTTACTGCTGGGCATACTGGGTATGGCAGATTCAGAGGGCGTTTTGAATGTATCTACAAAGCCTTTAATGCCGCCTTTAACATCTGAAAAGCTAAACATACCGGGTAGTTTGAAATTGGCAAGTTTGTCCGATAACCCAATATCATCAGATAATTCTTTTATAAGCTTCCAACCCTCTATAGCTTTTTCTATAATTGACCAAATGCCAGCTAAAACAGCTTTAACCTGTATAAACGCTTCTTTAAGAGTATCCGACGCATTTACCCACTCAACTATTTTGCCTGTAACGCTGTCACCGCCCTCAAAATAGACAAAAATGTCTTCAATAATTAACAATACTGCCGCCAGCGCAGCATACCACGGTGCAAATACAACCGCCAGCACTGCGCCTAAAGCAATGACAGCTATTTTTAGGTTTTCATTAGCTTGTATAAGGCTGTACAGATACCTGCTAAACTCAGACAGAGCTGTAACCACCCTAAGTACTACTTGCAATACTTTGGTTTGGAATATTGAACTGAGCGCCATTGCCTGAGCTGAAAGCTGTTTAATGGTAAACCAAAACTTTTTCCACTCAGCGTTAAGCTTTACTAAGTCTTCCCTCTGTTTTCTGGTAAGTACATATCTCTGGTTAAGTTTTTCAAACTCATCACCTGATTTTGACAACATATAAAACAGGTTGTCTGAAATGCCCAGTTCTGAGGTAATGGTCTTGGCTACTTCCGGCGGGAGTTCTTTTATTTTACTTCTAAGCTGGTTAAGCATCTCAACAGGGTCTTCATTAGGGTCTATGCCCAGCAGTACAAATGCGCCGGGCATACCTTTGCCTAATAAAACATCTGTTTTAATTTTTTGCAGGTTTTGAATGGTGCCGCTAACCTCTTCCATAGATACGTTAGCCTGGGCGGCCTCATAAGAAAGGGCTTGCAGTTCCTCAGCGGACTTGCCTGTAATAGCTTCATACTTATCAAGATTTACAGCTAACTCTCTGGCGGCTTCTGTCATTTCATGAAAAGCATAGACAACGGCAACAAGCGCAGCTTTAGCGGCCATAGAAGAACTTACCAGGCCTTTCATTGTCATGATAGCCGGACCGCCCCCTTTTATGCCTATTTCCGCAAACAAATCTGCTATTTTCATTACTTGCCTCTGTTTAAGTTGTAATATGCCTTTTCGTAATCACTTATAAATCTTTCGTAATTAAGTGCTTGTAAAACCTCTCTGGAAGTCATTTTGCGGACTTCGGAAAGAGGGCCGTAACCCGCTTTGACCAGCTTGAGTAAAGCTACAAGGCTGTCATGCGCTATTTTGACTGTGGGGAGCGTTCTTTCATTCTCGCCATTGCCACCTGGAATACTGGTTGTAATTTTGTAAAAAGATTGCTCATAAAAGGGGCTAGGTTAAACCTAGACACCTCCCAGCAGACAGGTAAATAGTCCGCCCTCATTTTTACATCATCAAAGAATGACCAGTCTTGTATCTTTTTGCCGTTATAAGAACATCTTTTGAGGCATAGCAAGATACTGTCTTTTACATCTTTGCTGGTAATGCACTCTAAAAAAGCGTTTTTTAAAGCGTTGATATGGTCTTCAATGTTCTCAAGGTCTTTATTAGCGTCAATCTTTACGCTTTTTAGACACTCCGCCACTGAGGTAAAAAGCTTATTGCCCTCTTCAAAAGGGGCCAGCGTCATATCTATTTCAGCGTTGCTGGGCAAGGTTACTTTTTGGTTATTTGAAAGTTCCATTATAAGCCCCCTTAACCTAATGTCCTGTCACTGTTTGCAAATCTTATTGTGTAGATTGATACTGACTGCTCAGTATCGCCCTCAGCGGAAGATTTAGCGTCAACTTTTCTTAAGAAAGTGCCGCCGGAAGTTAGGTAAGTGTCCGAGGTAATATTACCTGCGCCGTCACCCACGTTTTTAACAAACTCACCCGTGATAAGCACAAACCTTGCAAAGTCTTGTGACATATTGTTAAGCCTGTTTAAAAGGTATTTATCATCTGCGCTGCCACGCAGCACTCTTATAACCAAGTCTGCCTGATGGCCAGTTTCATTAAGCGCATAGATAGAGTTTCTGTTTTTACCTGTTTTTACCGCTGTAAGTTCATTGACATAGGTAAGGGTGGCCGCGTCGCTGTCAGCTAAATCAGCCAAAATCCTGTCATCAATTTTTATGGTATCGCTACCTGTTAAGCTAACTGAATACATTTTGTTTCTCCTTATGCGTTAACGTATATCATGACGTTAGATTTATGCAGTGCGCCCGCCTGTTTAATAGCAATTTGCACTAAAGGGGCGATACGCTGCTCTCTGTCAGTCTGTGCCTGTAAGTTAACAGGGTCAGAATATATGTAATATCCTGTCTCTTCAATATTTCTAAGCATGGCCTCAACATCGCCAAACCTGTCAGGGCTGTTCCATGCGCCGGGCGCAATATACTGGTTTCTTACCGCCCGCTGGCAAACAAGCCTGTAATTGCCTTTTAACAATGTCATGCCCTCTTCAGTCTGCGGCACTTTTGTTGATGTTGTGGCTAAAGTGTTAAAGCCAGCCACTTCAATAGCGTTGATAAACCAGCAAATGTTGTAGACTTCGTCAAAAAATTCATTTGCGCCAGAGGTAAACACCTTGGCAACGCCAGCTATATTTACATAACAGTCAACCCCTGCCGCCTGGCATTGGTTAAGCTGTGTTTGCGTCATTTGCGGGTCAGGCAATATGGTAAGCAAGTCTTTGAGGTGCATTGTCTGTGTAGTGTTAGAACCGCTGAAGTTTGTTGATAAGGCCCGGCCCGCATATGCCGCCGCCATCCTCTTAGCGTCTGTCGTGTTGTCGGACAGGTAAGAAAGACAACGGGTGTGAGTGTTGCTTGCCTGTCTAATAAGGTCAAAAGTTCCCTCCGGCGCAAAATACGCAGGATCATTAGAGACGGCAAATAAAACTTTGTTTATTGATTGCACATAGTTAGAAGCTTCTGTAAGTTCTTCAGCCTCTATATCTTTAGTTGTAATAATGCCAAAGAACTGAACTAAACTTGACGCTCTTATAATGGCGTTAACAAGGGTTTCTGATTCTTCTAATAAAAGAACTACTAAATAGCCGTTGCCATTAAGAAAGTTAGGTGTTTGGGAAAATGCGGCGACACCCATTTTGTAAGTGTCACTGTCTGTGCCAAAATCAACAGCCATTTCTCTGGGGTTTAAATAAATTTTATAGCCTGCTGTGCCAAAAGAATCTGCGTGCGTTTCATCTGTAAATATACCAACGGTGTCAACATTGTCTTCACTTATACCTTTAGGAGAAGCGGAAAGACTGACGTTGACCACGTTTGTTTTGTCTAATTGGTTGGACATTTAAGCCTCCGTTTGTGGGTCTGTATAGACCACTGCTTTTTGAAATTTATCGTAGTAGTCTACGAGTTTGCTTTTTTCTTTTTTAAAAGTGATGTTAAAACTTAAGTTAAATCTGTATGGGATTCTGGTTTCTTCTACGTCGCTTATGTCTATTAAGTCTGAGGGCAAGCGGCCTATTGAAAAAGAGTATTTTTCTTGCATTTGCTGGGCGTATGTACTTTCAAGTGCCATGATAATTTCATGCCGTCTTACTCTAGCGTCGTCATTTCTGCTTAAAATATCTATCATTACCCGGGAGAGAAGATTAATGCTTTGGTGTTCCATAAGGCCCTCGGCAACACTCTCATACTTTCTTTTACTGCCGATTGGTGTTTCAGATATAATTCTTACCACTACAAAGGGTCCCAAGGTGTTGGGGATATCTCTTTTTTGGTCGTAAATCCAAATTTGCTGGTCTGTCAGTGCCATCTCGGCCTGAATAATGTCACAAACAAGCTTAATTATTTCTCTATCCTCAGCCATTTGTTGTAGTCTCCGCTATGTGATATTCCAGATAGCCGTATTCCGCCCAGTTAAGTTTTTGCATAACCCTGTAAGGCACATTGTTAAATATGACAATGTCATCAGGTTTTAGGGTAACCTCAGGTGAACAGTGCATTGTTTCCCACCTCCAGGCACGCTGCCCCTCTGGCTTTATTAATAACTGCTGCGCTGTAAATGGCTGTCTTACGCCTTGTGTTTCTATAGTGATAGTGTCTTCTTTTGTTTGATAATCAACCTGAGTTTTTGTTACAAGTTCAAAGGTCATAGGCTGGAACCAACTGAGAATAACCTCTCCCATTTGCGGGAGGTTAGAAAAAGAACTGCCTATAAGCTTGTCTTTACCGTTGGTTATTGCCATATATTTGCCTGTTATGTATGTTTATTAACTTCACTTGTAACAGCTTCTCTTAACTGTGCTGAATCAATAAGCGGGCTGTCACTGCCTTTTATAGCTATTGTTATGGGTGAGTTTGGTGCCCATACACCCCAGCCTCTTGTTTCAAAAGCACTTTGTATTGTTTCTTCAGCCACGAAACCTACTCTTTTCATGAAAGAAACAATGTTGCCTGTTTCTAAGGCCCTCTCAAATGCTTTTTGCGTGGTGCTTTTTCTGCCCCGCAATCTATCTTTAAAATGTTTAGAGGTTAAGGGATAGATAATAAAACTTCTTCTGGGCTTTCTGTTTTTGCCTGATATTACACCAAATTCATTTTCATAGCCTATTTCAGAGTTGGTTTTTAAAGAACTGGCCTTTAATTTTTTTACTCTTATGTTGCCTTTGTTTTTGCCGCTTTTTACTTCGTTATGTTCGACTGCACGTCTGCCGTTTTTCTCACCCAATATGCCCACTTTAACCTTAGGTACGCCTTTTGTTAATATGGAAACCAGATTTTGCAGCTTGCCTATTTCAAGTTTTACCTTTCTATTAGCGTCGGCCAGGTTTGCCATAATTTAACTCCTACGGCGACGTTGCGCCTTTCACAATGCCAAAATTACCTACTGTCTGGCTGACAATTAAGCTAAGGTATTTAATACCGTAAACTGTTTGCCCCAGCATTGAATAAATAGGATTATCAAGAATCCACTGCGGTATCTGATAACCTGCGCTTACTGAGCCTACAGACTTACTTGTCATATAACCTTGAAACCTGCCCGCCAGGCCGCTGGTACTGTTTGAAATATCAACTACAAGATAGTGCGCGGCGAGATATAAAAACGCTCTTTTAATATCATCTGGGCAGGAAAATAAAGACTCATTAAAATTCATTTGGGCTTCACCAAACGCTTTTTGGATATCTTTATTCCTGATTTGCGTCATGTCTGACTCATCGGAGGCATAAGGAAAATCCCTATCAAAGTAATCTTTGAACTCTTCAACCGTTACTGGTATTGGTGTAGGACAAGTCATTTCTTATGCCTCCTTTGGTATATTTATTAAGCGACGTTCTTTTTTGCTTTAGGCCCGGGTTTAGCTTTTGCTTTAGGCTTTTCTTCGCCCTCTTCGATGACAACTTCATCTACTACTGTAGCGTCAGCCGGGATATCCTTTTTTTCTACTTCTTCAACTTTCACGATATCCGCCTCTTTAACTTTCACTACTTTTTTTTCAGTGTCAGCTATGATGGTAAGTTCCGGGTACATCTTAATCAGCTTCTGGGCCGTTTCTTCATCTATCCTCATTTCTGTTCTGGGGCGTATTACTGCGCCCTTGATGATAAAGGAACGTTGACCTTTATTGCTTAAAATTACTGTTGTAGCCATATGTTTTGTATCTCCTTGTTTAGTTGGCGAAGTCAAAGTAAAGGACTTCTTTAGGCCTGTAGGCTTTTACTGTGGAGAACTGGCCATAGGCGGCGTTTTCCCAGTTAAAACCGTTTATGCTGTTGGCAAGGGTTGAGGTATAGTCAACAGGAATGTTGAAAGCAAGCGTGTCAGGATTTTTGTTAAGCATTACGTATCTGTTTAAACCTAAAGAGTTTCTGTTCTGGTCGCAGTATACAAGCGGTTTAATATTTACTTTTACTAAACCTAAGTCGCTCATAACTTTTCTCAGGTATTCAATCTTAGAAGTAAGAGGGAACTCTGCACTTAAAGATGCGCCTAAGCCCATATAGTCGCTTTCAGGAATGTAGAAGTCCGTAGGCATTGTGGTGTATTCACAGTTTTCTCTATATTTGCCGATGATTGTAGCCACAAAGGTGTTGTATTCGGCAGGGGTCATTTGAGAAATAGGCTTGGTGATAGTTGTAAGGTCAGAGTTGACGTTATCAAGGTTAAGTAAACCTCTTCTGTTGGTGTCATTTTCAGACCCTAAGAAAGAATGTTTTTGTATACCTAAATCCCAGTTTTTCTTTCTTGATTTTTCTTTTTCTGTAATTAAATCCCAGTTGCCTGTTTTGGCCGCTGTCTGAACTTCATACAAGTTCCAGCTAAGACCTTTGGCCCACGGGAATAATTTGACAGGCACGCCCTCAACCGCAGCATCAGCCTGGGCAAGCTTGCTGTTAGCTGTACCTTGGTGAATTACGCCCTCTTCAAAATCACCGCCAGTGTTGTAGGATAAGTATTTTAAGAGGTCTGTAGAGAAAGAACCCTCACCAACAATAACAGGCATATAGTCAGCCGGAGCAACCTCATAAAACTTTTGCTCTGAGATAGATTTTATGACTGTTGTCAGCGTGGTTATAGGTATTTCAATACCTAAAGCGTTAAGCATTTCTGCGTTTTGGTATTCAAGGGCACGGGCGACTCTTTCTTCTTTAGCGTTGAGCCTTACCTGCTCCCCTTTACTGTTTAAAATTTGATATTCCATTGTGTTTATCTCCTTATGATGTTTCAATTAGAAAGCAGATTTGATTTTGACTCTTATCAAATCACCTACGGCGGAAGCGGTGTCTACCGCAATACCGACCATGTTGGCATCAGCAGCGGCAACGCCTACATAACCGTTGTCCGGGTTATACTGTACTTTTGACTTGGCGGGGGTAGCTGCGCCCGCAATCATATACATAAAGCCGCCCGTAAACAGCATTTCGCATCTGTCATTACCCGTAAACTCATTTTTAACAGGGTTAAACATGATAAAGCCGTCGGCAACGTCATCTACTGCGGTTGTAGGTATAACTTTAGGCAGGCCTTTTGAAGTAGCGACAATCTTTACAGCGTCGCCGCTTTTAAGCGTGGCTGTAACGCTAGCGTCAATCATTACAGATATGGCGGGGTTTGCGCCGTTTAAAAGGGCTACCTGGCCCCTCTCTGCGGTTTGTGAAAATTGGTTAATGCTCTGTGTCATATATTATTTTCTCCTTAAATTTATTTCTCAGAACCGTATCTTTCCTGGCCACGGGCCAACTTACGGTCTACAGTGTCAATGACTATGCCGTCTTTCTTGGCGTTATGCTTTTCAGCGGCGTTTAAAAGAGCGTCAAAGTGGGAAAGCTTAGAGTTCTTTTTGTCTTTTTTCTCGTCTTCCTCTTTTTCTTCTTCTTTGTCAGTGTTTTTCTTATCTTTTTTGACTACAACTTCCTCTTCTTCAACTTCTTCTTCGTTTTCCATGGAAGCTTCGTAGCAGTCGATAAGTTCTTTAACGGTTATTTCTTCGCCGTTAACTTTGATTTTTTTAGACAAGACTTCTTCTTCGTTTTTCTTATCTTCTTTTTCTTTCTCTTCTTCTTTTTTTGTCTCTTCAACTGCGTTGATAATCTCTTTTATACTCATGGTCTTGCCGTCTTTAAGCTCAACCATAGCTTCAGAGAGTTCTTCGCTGTTGGTTACTTCCTTTCTTGTGAACAGCTTGAATGGATTTGCCATACTCTTTTTCTCCTTTGCGTCATCTTTTGAGTTTTGCAGCTGGTTGAGCTGCGCTCTTTTGGCTTCTTTATAAGCCTTAAAATCTTCTGGTGTCATTATTTCCGCCTCTTCATAGCGGGGGTTAGCTACTAAAGCCAGGTGGGTGTAATAGCCGTCTGTTATTTCCCGGTTATATTTAATGTTGTGCCACTCGCCGCCTACGCCAAATGACTCAGGTATATAAGCGTTAGATACAGCAAAACCTTTGTCTACAGCCTCATGCCCTTTATCGCTTACAACAATGAACTTGGCCCAATGGCAGCCGTCTTCCGGTAGAAAGAAGCTTTCAGCTACATAACCGTCAGCGTCCTGCTGTAAGGTTTCAAGTTGTACTTTTTGGTGGTCAACATATACAGGTTTGCCCGCAAAAGTGGCGTCCATTTTTTTAAGCGTGTCATTGGTTATTAAGATAGTTTCATCTTCATAGCCGCACACACCTGCCGCAATATGTTTGCAGTAGTATACTTTGGGTTCCTGTTTGGCGTTATTGAATAGTTTTCTTGTTGTCATGTTATTTTGCTTCTCTGATTAAAATTCTTACATCGCCCTCTGAAAAAGAGGCATAAGAAAATTTCTTTTTAAGGGCCTGGGTTATTTGAGTAATATCGGAGGTTTCTGTTAAGAGAGACTTAAGGAAGCTTTTTATATCGTTATATCCGTCATTCTTCTTTTCTTTTTTGTTTTCAATAATCTGTTCGTAATAGTTTTTTGAGTTTTCTTTTACTTTCTTAAGTTCTCCTAAGCCATGACTTAAAGGAACGCCACTATTCCCATCCCATTTAACCCTTACGGCAGAGTCACTTATGATTTCAACCACAGTACCTATGGCTGAAGTCCCTCTAGGTCTTGTTGACTTTACCCTATCTCCGACTTTGAACATTGCATTTCTTTTTTCTTGTTTCTTATTGATAATTTCTTCGTAGTAATTCATTTCTTTCTCCTCTTTTGCGGCTTGGGCATAGGCATAGAGACCTCTACTGAAGTAAGCACTGTCCAGAGGGCGGCGGATAAAAATTTAATCATGCTTAAAACGCTGGGTCTGTAGATAATTGTTAGTTGTTTTTTCTTTTTGTTTCTGACTTCTTTTATCTCGTCTTTGATAATATTCATTGATTCTTTCTCCTAGGGCACCATCGGTATGCCTACACATCTGCACAGCCAATCTTGGCCCGGGTGAACTTTTGGCATGGCTTTTGTTCTTTTAAGCCATTTGCCCGCTTCTGCGTCTTCCATACTTTTGGCGTATACTGTGGGGTCGTCCCAGTTGCAAAATAGACCTTGCATTATCCAGTGGTTAGAGGTTTTGCCCGGGTGGTCTTTTATATAGTCATAGTTCTTGCCCGCTGGGTTGCCTCTTACTCTCACGTCCATTGACGTGCTCCACCTGTAAATATTTAACCCGGCCTCACAGTAGCGGCTTTGCCTGAATGTGGACATTAGAAGCGATGTTTCCTGTCTGGCTAAAAACTTTGCTTTGTTTTGTGATAGACCATAGTCATTTTGCAAAGCACTAACCAGACTTTCACTTCTATAGCCTTTAAATGTATTGTCAATTACTACCTGGCGCAGCCTTTCTATAGACTCTTCAGTCCATTTGTTTATATAGAGGTTCATATTCTTTGAATATTCTGAAGAAATTGCCTCTATGTTCTTTTGCGTCAGTTCCGGCGTTACTGTTATTGCGCTAACACTTTCCTGAAAAGTCCTTTCGTTATTGACAATCATTTTTCCAAACAGGCCATTAAACGCAAATAAATCTTCTTCTTTTACCGTTTCAACAAGTTCTTTTAATTCATCTAGGAACTGGTTTATTCTAAACCCGGTCTTTTTTATCTTGTCTTCCCTAAGGCCTATGGCAACTGTTACAGAATAGGGCAGGTCACCATACCTAAGAAAAAAACCTCTTCTGTTATTGCTCCACTTTGCACCAAGGGCTTTTAACTCCCTGGATATTGCACTGTTAAAAGAACCTTTAAACCAACCGTCAGCATACTGCACACTGCCGCTTTCTATTGCCTGTACAAGCCCCGCCTTTGCGTTTTTTAAGACTTTTACATCAACGCCTAAACCATCTTTGACAATCTTTATTATTGGTGCGTATATGACCTCTAGAAAGATTGCTTCAAGGGTGTCTTTAAGAGGTTCATAATTCTGCGGCTTGTTTCTTAAAGGTGTAAGCTGTTTCATTTCGCCCCTTGAAAATCGTCAAAATTTTGCTATACTATTAATAACACCAGCAACCAATTTGCGACGACTAAACATAGGCGCAAGTTGTGTAGAAATGGAGTGAGCACTAACCTCCCCATTCTCAACTGGTGTTTTTTTATTGCGTTCTATTCTGTAGCCTGTTAACAGCCAAGTTTTCTTTTGGCCGTGTTCATCTAAGGAAAGTATTGCCTCGTAGCCGTTCTTCTCTAGGTGTACTGTCTTTTTGGCTCTTACAAATTTGCTTACATCGCCATCTACAAGCACTTCTATAACTTTGGACACAACTTCCTGCCCGTGCTTTTCAGCTATATGCTTAAGGCCATAGCCTTTGTTGTCTGCGTCATTCTCACCCCATTTAAGGGCGACATCATTAGACCCGCCGTACTGTTCAAGGTCGTCCCTAAGGTCTTTAACAATCTCCTCGGGGCTGCCTGACGCTATTTTCTTTAAAGCTTCTTTTACTTTTGACTTCTTAGAGGTTAAACTCTTAGTAGTTTTACCTGTGCTACCACCACTGGTAAACTTGCCGTCACCGTCTCTGGGGTGTTCATCTTCTTTAAATGCGTTTACCCTTTCTTTAAGCTTTTCCCATAGAGATTTCTTCTCATTGTTGTATCTCGGCTTTGTTAAAGTGATACCGGGCACGTTTTTAGACAGTTCTTCTGCGTTTGCTTCAGGTATTTCAACAAGGTCATCTTCTTCTTGTATTTTGATAGGTAACAGGTTTTCTCTGTTAATGGCTTGTTTAGCTTCTTTAGGGGTCATAATGCCGGACTGTACTGCGGCAGATACTCTTTGAAACTGCTGGTTCTTTACTTCTTCCTGTTGTTGTGCTGAAAGTATACGCAATGGTTTAAATTCAATCTTAAGGTCATCAGGTATAAAGCCAAATAAATGCTGGCAGCAAATTTCTAGTATTGTTAACAGGTCATACTTACATTTAGAGCGTATTTCGCTCTCAATCATAGCGTTGTAGTTTTCAATATCATCTTCACCACTGTTAAATCCGGTGGCGGAGATACCAAATAACTTAGTGAGCGGCATTTTTAAATCAGAGGCTATTTGCATTCTGATTTCCCTTAATATTTCCGCAATGCCCGAGAATGTTAAGTGTTTGCTTTCAAAAGTATCTGTAGTATCCTTGATAAGGGCATTCTGGTAATTCTTAAGCATATTGCTCATTTGAATACGCTTAACAATAGCGTTAGAACCTTTTGCTGTGGCGATTGCGGCGTTAAGGCCTTGTATACCGTAAATATCTACTTTAAACTCGTCTAATACTTCAAAAGTTAAGTTAACTGATTTAAGATACTGGTTATAAGAACGTACAACGGATTCTAATACTGAGAACCCCCAGCCTCTTAACCTTGGCCTTACTAAACTGGGGGCTACTTTACCCTCCATTCTTATAACTCTGGACTTGTGAATCTTGTGCCCGTAATAATTATAAAAATCAGGTTCTCTAAGAGTTTCCCCGGGAAAATCACTGTCGATGTTGCTAGTGCCATAGTAAAGTTCCCACAAATCAACAGCTTTAAAAGCTAATCTGCCGCCTTTTTTTATTTTTGAGATATCTAACTCAGTATCTGGCTTTTGGTCTGTTATTATAATTAAACCGCCGCCGCCAAATAAGCGTGCCCATTTAAGCCCCTGGGCAAAGGTTAAAAGTATTTTGTTTCTTTCAAGAAATGTTTTAAGCTCGTCTATTTGGTCTTCATCAAGTTGTTCAGTTTTAGCGTCTATGCCGCCCCTAAAAGCGTCATCTACAGGCGTATCAACCAAGGTTTGTACTATGCCGTGCTCTACATATATCTCAGAAAGAACCTGCCGCATATTGGAAATAAAATACCAGCGGTTATTTTTAAAGAATGTATCTACCTGTGATACCTGTGTAGAACCAAAAGCGGTGCCCATCCCGTACCCACCACCGGTAACAAGGCCATTAATTACATCAGAAAGAGAGTTTTTAACCTCTAATGCTGTGTCTAAATTTATTGGTTGCTGCGCGGCTTCTTTTGTCATTATTTTTAACCTATGTTGTCTAAGATAGAGGGTTTGTTCATATGTACTATCTTGCAACCGTCTATAAACGCATCTACAAAATCATCATGTTTCCCTTTAGGGAAGTTTAAGGCTTCACTTATACATTCATTTACCAACTCTTCGTCTATTTCTTCGTTGATAATTACTTTGTTGTAAGCCAGAAAAGGCATTACTGCGTTAAGCCTTTGCACTTTATCTGTGCGCCTGTCTTTAAAAAATTCCGCTATTTCTTCAGGCCCGGGCATTGGTACGCCTAGTTTGGGTAACTTCTGGTTTAAATAAATACCATGCCCTTTGTCTTCAATGTAAGCACCCCTGAAACCGTAAAAATTTGCCCTTTCGATAAAAGGCACTGCGTACTGCTCTACCATGTCACTAGTTACTAACTGCTTCCAAATTGCTCTGATATACGCCTGACCGTTTCTTACGCCCCATGAAATAAATGTATTGGGGTCATTTTGCTGCTTTTCTTTATAAGATGTATCCGCTGTAACAAAGCCATAGTCAAACTCTGCTGGTAATGGGCCACGCTCAAGCATTCTTCTCTTGATTATGTTGCCGCCCTTGGTTATAGGGTTTTGCTGGTATTGGGAATTGTAAAGAGTAGGGTTTTCTACACTCATTTTTACCAGCTTTTCAGTGCTTATTTTCTCCGGCCAGTAGCTTTTACCGTTTATGTGGGCCTTGATAGTAACTACGTCATAATCTTTTTTTTCGTTCTTTAAGATATAAGCGGGTAAATCATCAACCGCTATTCTTTGCGCTATTATGATTATGGGGGTGTTATTAGCCCTTAACCTGGTTTTGAGTTTGTCAGTGTATATCCTGATAACCTCTTCTTTTACTACCTCAGAGTTAGCGTCTCCAACGTCCAAAGGGTCGTCGATAATAAGTGCGCCGCCAAATTCATCTTCATCCACGTTAGGGTTGCCAGCGTCAATACCAGTAATAGCCCCACCCATAGAACTGGCGGACAAGCCTGACCTGCTGCCACCACCGTCAAAAGAATACTGCGTTTTGCTTTTTTCATCTTTCTTTATCTCATGACCAAAAAGACTGCGCCATTCTGCGCTTTCAACTATCTCTTTGGTTTCCCTTGAAAGTTTGGATATAAGGTCAGCCGAGTGGGATATATAACAAAACTTGCTGTTAACACTACGGGCAAAACACCAGGTAATAAATAACTCAACTATTAGCGATTTGCCGCTGCCTACTGGCAGGTTAAGCATTAAATTGGGCTTTTTAGCACGCTTTTCCGCAATGGTTTGCAGTTTGTCTATTACCGTGTTATGAAAGTCTTTAAAGGTAAAGGGTGTCCTGTTAATTGCAAAAAATATGACTTTAATATATGTCTTAAAATCTGCCAGGCACGCTAAACCTAAAGCTGTACGGGTGCTTTCATTTTCAAAGAGCTTGTCAAACCTATCCTGCAAGGACTCCATACTATAAGTCCTTTAAAATCGGTGTTATTTCCTTAATGGCTTTTTTTAGTTCTTCTTTATCGAACTTGTTGGTATTACTCATAGAACCGCTGATTTCTTGCTTTTCAATGGGCTTTTCCCCGGCGGTGTCTCTTATAATCTCAAAGGCCCTGGGGTTGCCCTTAGCCGCCTGCTCCATTTGGGTTTGCAATAAAGCCATTCTGTAATCTAGTTCTTGCTCGTCTAGCTTAGGGTCAAATTCTTTTAGCCTGTCTATAATCTCTGCCGGAGGCTTACGGTCAAGCAACATTTGTGTTAACTGCTTAAATGTTTTTTTAACCCTGTGAACATCCCGTGATTTCCTGCCGCCACGTCTGGCAAGTTCCCTCATTTCATCTTCCGGCAGCGTGGTAAAAGGGATTAGGTTTTTGTTGCTTATTTTGCGGGACTCAGCTTTATCTTTTTTAGGTTTAGCCATTTTGCTGCCCCCTGGTTAACCTATTGGTTAATAAATAGATATGACGCAGCCGTTTTCCGGCTACATCAGCTAAGGCGTTTTTAAGACCCTCATGTTCTGTTACTTTGATTTCTTGGTTTATAAGGCGATCAGCTTCTTGTTCAAGCTGTAAAAGGTAGTCAAACATCTCATTAATATTGGTGGTAAGCGGTATAGGTTCAAGCAGGGCAAATGCCCCTGAAAGGGTGTTTACTGCGTGTGATATTTCCGGCATGGTAGCCATTACAAGTTCTTTAAGTCTGTCTATGTCAGCGTCAATATCTTCACGCATTTTGTCAGCAAGCAGGTGGTCACCGTAATCTTTAAAATTAAGGTGTATCTGGTGTGCGTATGTTTTGATAGCCAACAAAATATCAGTAATTTTTTTCATCGATTGATTTGTTTTTAGGGAGGCGTTTAGGACAATAAAAAAAGAGCGCCTACCGTATAAGGTATCGCTCTTTTGTTTAGGTTGGTTTACTGCTTATTTACACATAAAAAAATGTGTGACATTTCCAAGAGAAATTAATCTCCAGCAAATATCACACACCTATATTATAATGATTTTTAAAAAAATTGCAAGTGGTTTTTTATTTCAAATTACACAAATCATCTTCTATATGAAGTCGCCTATCTTTTGTTGATTTTTTTCTCTCTCCGGGAAGTATTTCATATTCCAAAAATTTAACATCAACTGAAAGTTGATAAATATCATAATCTTTGTATAAAACTCCCATCTCATAAAGAAGTGGAAGTGTTGCCTCCGCTATAGAAACAGATGACTTGCAAAAATGTTTTAATATTTCTTCTTCTCTTTTCTTTTTCCTATCTTTCAATATATTTATTATTTCATTTTTAATGAAAGACTCAAAACTTAAAATAGTTCCTCTAAATACTGAGGTTTGTTTAACAAATACTTCTCCTTTAATTTTTTCTTCGAATTTTTTACATTTGGGTAAAACATCTCTCAAAAAATATTGTTTAACAAAAAAAGATTTGTTTAACCAGTTTAATTTAGATATTTCATCAACGGTTAACATTCCCCTGTCAAACAATCTGTGATGTGAGGGGCATAAGAAAAATGTGTTTTCCAATGAAGCCGTCCCTCCTAAACGTCTAGGTATAATATGGCAAATATCAATAACTCTGTTTTCTTTACAAATTTCACACGGGGTATTTCTATTGGGAATAAAAATTTCACTTCCAGGAGCTAACGGAGGAATACAAAAAGGACGGTTGTCCAAATTTTTACAAAATATATGTTTGGCAATTTTTAAAATCTCATGCTGTATTCCCAGTGATGCAGGGTGTGGGTCTTTGGAGTGTTTTTTACATATTTCTTCTAATCTTAGCTCATACTCACGAAACTTCCTATCAAATAGTTCTTGATTTTTAAGTATTTCTCTAAAAATTTTTAATTCTACCTCATCTAAAGGGATACCATGCTTTTCTAGCTCCTCTTCAAACAATACATTAGAATCCTCTTTTGCTTTCATAATCAAACCATTAAAACTACTTTACTTCTTTTTCTATAAGATAAATATAATCTAAAGCCATTTTGCCCTTATCAACATTTGAATAATAGGTTTTTGGATAAAAAAACATTTTTGAAAATTGTTTTTCATACTTTTCAAAAGGAATAAATTTATATCCTAAAACTGTTTTGGTGGAACCCATAACACTGGTGTATTGATAATTTTTATCATACTTTACAAAACCATATTTGGTGTCAAAGGTTTGATTGTCTACAAAATCTTTTTTATCGGTAAAAACAAATGCAGTATTGTTTGACAAAAGTTTTGTGCTGCCAATTAAAAGGCCGTCCTTTGTAACTTGCAACACTTTCATGTTAGCTAACCCATACACCAGATTTTTATTATTAGGGTCGCCAAAACCTGTTCCCGAGCTAAATTTGGTTATCTCATTATCCAAGTTAAGAACTTCATCAAAATCAAACCCGGCGTTTGCAACTTTAAATTTCTCCTTTTCATAATCATATGAAGACTCAAAGATAGCATCTTCAAGAGAATCTAATTTGTTGTATTTTTCATAATTAGGGTTATCTTCCAGCCATGATTTTGCGACCTGAATATCCTCGTATACTAAATAATTCCACCCCATATTTGTTTTAGTGGGCTTAACTACTTTCACAGTCTGAGAAAGCTTTTTTGATTTTTGAACAGAAGAAACCTCATCTCTCATATGTTCATAGGTCAAATTTAAAATAGTATCTATGTTTACGTTTTTATCAAGTAAATTTATTTTTTTGTTACAGTCCCATAAGAGTATCAATGAACCACTTTCCTCACAATCTACTTCTGTGGAAAAAGAATTAACGGGAAAAGAAAAAGTTAATATAGTGAATAATAAGAAAAGATATGATATTTTTTTCATATGCCCCCACATAAATTTTTAATTGTTTTTGATTATTATATTATAATAAATTTGCAGGTGTACGACTATTCCAATGGTAACGGCACCTGCTACTTTTATTTAATGAGCAGTATGATTGTTGTAACAGTCATAAGATATGCTATACAAAACCACAACGCTCCTTTTTCTATTTTTGTCATGTAACCCTCTCTATTCTTCAGGAATATAACGTCCTAGTATTACAGAAATTATTTCATACTTGGGGGTAGGCTTATCAAGCTTCATAATAAAATAACTTCCGGCGGCATCTTTAACAATAAACTTCTTGTTTTCATAGCCTTTTATGGTATTTACTGCCATACAATGCAATAAATCACCTTTTTTATACGGCGGTAACTTATCGTCGCCAACTTCCATGTCGAACTCTTTTTTCACGTCAACATCCTCCTTTTTGGGGACGCTTGTTGATGGAACAAAAAGAGCTTCCTTATCCTTTACAATCCCCAAAGTCGGGATGTCAATTTTAACATTTATAGGGTTTACGTTTGATTTATTTTCTGATGTGTTGTCTTCGTAGAAATACTTGTAGTCTTTACCGAGGGCCTTAGCTAACTTTTCTATATTTTTTTTGGAAATGCCACCTTTGTTAGCTTCCCATTTGGCTAATGTAGGCTGCGCTATTTTTGCTAAATCGGCAAGTTGTCTTTGTGTTAAATTAAGTTCATTTCTTGCCTTTCTTATTTTATCTCCGATATTCATTCTTCTTTCCTTTTTTAAAAATTCATGAAAGTTGAGACGTTAAAAATAACCCCTTGACAAACATATATCTTATTGTTATACTTTCATTATCAAAGCGTTATCAAAAAGAAATCAACGCTTTATAAAATCCTTATAATAAGGGTCTTTATAAAAAGATAAGAACCTATTTTAATAAGGTGAAGCCGCAAAAAGCGGTGTGTGTTATATTAAGCGAATAAAAATTGGGCAACAAGTTTACAGGGATATCGCTTATTCCTGTTTAGCAGCAAATATAACACACGCCGATAGTTAGCAGATTAAAACCTGCGTCCTCCCAAAAAGAGACTATCGGCTTTTATTTTACCAAATTTGACCAAAGTAAACATTATAAAGAGGAGTGAATATGACTAGCGAATTAAAAAGTGATTGGGATGTAAAAGTAGCGGAATATCAGAAGAAGTCAAAAATAATAGTTAGAAGAGGCGTTACCTTTATTAATACTTTTGAGGTTGCTATCAGACTGGGGGAGGATGTTAAGAGTATTCAATGGAAAGCGGCCTATGGAAGTTTAAAAAATTTGGCCAAACGCTGGGGTAGGCCGTATTGGTTTAAAGAAACAGAGATAGACAGGCTGTTAGGAATATAGGAGTTTTGACAATTTGGCAAGGTAGAACGCTTTGGATGCGTATCGGACTGTAAACCCGATTCACTGTGTTGACGACTGGGTTCGATTCCCAGCCTTGCCACCAAATTTGAGTGCGGTTGACGGCTCTCCTAAGTGTTCCGTAAAGAATACTAAACCAAACCCCGCACTCATCCATCTAGCCGGAAAGAAAGTTCCGGCACCGGGGCGGCATTCATTAGCACTTCTCCTCAAGGTACAAACCTCCCGCCCCGCTAAATATAACGCCCCTTTTATGGAGGGGAAGCCCAAGGGGCGGAATTAAACCCTACCGCCCCTAATATTTGAAGTAAATGGAGAATGATATGAATAAGGAATTTATTAAAGAGTTAGCAGGTGCGGTGTGCCTTTTTACGGCACTGGGTGTTACTGGCTGGGTATTTTTAGCCATAAACTGCGGCGGGTATATGTACCAGTGGGGATTTTAGTATGGCAACAAAACTTAGCAGAACTTGCCCTGAATGCGGCAGCAGTAAAAGATTTATGGAGGACAGGGATGATACCACCCTTTGCACCTGTGATAACTGCGGTGAATGGTATTACTGGGTACCTTAATATGATTTTACAGGAATATAAAAGTGTAGAGGACGCTATTGAAAACGCTTTACATTGGATAAGAAACACGGCGCAGGAGTATGAAGTGAGGGGACACTATTTAAAGGCGCAGGGGTTAAAAGAAGCAATTAAATGTTTGGAAGCGCATTTAAGCATGGTTAAGGAATAGATTGAGAATTAAAAGGAGATTTTTATGGACACAACAAGAGCATTTGCCATGGGACAAGCAAACAGGGATAAAGAAACAATGGTTTTTGACTGGGACAAAGCAGCCCAATTAATAAAAGAACATAAAGCAATTTACGCTTCAGCAGGCTTGCAGGGTGACTGGGAATATACAGGCGGGTATATTTATAAGGATGGCAAGCCAACAATGGATGAATACACATATCTGGCCTCTACTTGGGCTACGCCAGAAATAGATATAGATGGTGAAATATTTGAGTGCTATAAAATGCAATCACAAGCACCCAAATGGGGCCCTCAAACAAAATGGCCCAAATCAGCATTAAAAATATTGAAAAAGAGATAGTTTTAACAATTTGGGAGTGTGGCGGAATAAGACGCAGGTAAGGCTTAAATGCTCATATTAGAACCAACGTAAGCTACCGTGTCGTGGGCTACGAGGTACCTCTAAGGACCCTGAAAAGATAGAAAGGATAGAAAATTCCTTGTAACGGCGTGCAGAGTGAAATTCTCTGCCACTCCCACCAATTTAAGAAATACATAAAAACAAAGGAGAAATACTATGACAAAAGAAGAAATGAAAGAAGAAAAAAGCTTCACGGAAACCATGAAAGAACTGATGGCTGATGAAAAGATGCTAAAAGCCACAAAAGACCAGTTTGCTGTAAAAGTAGAAGCTGGCACAACAAAACACGGCGAAGTTGTTATTAATATGAAGTTTTCTAACAGAAAAATTGCTGAAAAAATGGCTGAAGAACGGGCAAAGGAGTTTTCAGAATTTTTAAAAGGATTGGCAACGCATATAGAAGAGGAAACCAAAGAAAAACAAGTAAAAACGCCGTCAGCCAAAACATCTAAGAAAGCTAAAAAATAAGAAGCATATAAAAGGAGAATGAAAATGTTTGGTAAAAAATCAAAAAAAGAGAAGTTTTACATATTAAGAACATGCAATTCTGACATGTCGGCACATGGCGGGTTTATTTGGCCCACAAAAGGTAAAGTTGTGTGCCCTGACTGGAAAGATAATAAAGATTGCGGTAACGGTCTGCATGGTCTTTTAGAGGGCAAAGGTGATGCTGGCTATTTAAGTAGTAATACAGATGCTAAATGGCTGGTAGTTTCAACAACAGAATTTAATGACTTGACTGATAAGGTCAAATTTAAAGAATGTATTGTTGAATTCTGCGGTGAAAAAGATGAAGCGATTAGCTTCATCACAAAAAAATTAAAAGAACAAAAAAAAACCTATGAGGGTTGTTTTGCTTCCGCCACGCAGGGTTATCGCAGTTCCGCCACGCAGGGTTATCGCAGTTCCGCCACGCAGGGTGATAGCAGTTCCGCCACGCAGGGTTCATACAGTTCCGCCACGCAGGGTTATCGCAGTTCCGCCACGCAGGGTTCATACAGTTCCGCCACGCAGGGTTATCGCAGTTCACGCAGGGTGATAGCAGTTCCGCCACGCAGGGTGATAGCAGTTCCGCCACGCAGGGTTATACAGTTCCGCCACGCAGGGTTATCGCAGTTCCGCCACGCAGGGTGATAGCAGTTCCGCCACGCAGGGTTATCGCAGTTCCGCCACGCAGGGTTATCGCAGTTCCGCCACGCAGGGTGATATCAGTTCCGCCACGCAGGGTTATCGCAGTTCCGCCACGCAGGGTTATCGCAGTTCCGCCACGCAGGGTGATAGCAGTTCCGCCACGCAGGGTTATCGCAGTTCCGCCACGCAGGGTTATCGCAGTTCCGCCACGCAGGGTTATCGCAGTTCCGCCACGCAGGGTGATAGCAGTTCCGCCACGCAGGGTGATAGCAGTTCCGCCACGCAGGGTTCATACAGTTCCGCCACGCAGGGTTCATACAGTTCCGCCACGCAGGGTTCATACAGTTCCGCCACGCAGGGTAAAATGTCTGTTATTCTTTGCGGTCTAAACTCTTGCTTTAAAGGCCCGGTTGATAACGTGGTAATCTATCAGGATTATGAAAAAGAAAAGCAAAAGGTTTTCCAGATAGGCCACAAATCAATAAAAGCTAACGTCTGGTACAAGATTGTAAAGTCCAACCAGAAAATCAGAACTATTCTTTGCAAAAACATCCATTACGTCAAAGGCAATCTGCTTGAAGATAAAGCCGAACTTCTTGTTAACGCAGTTAACCCCATTGGCATGATGGGCGGAGGCATAGCCAAAGCCTTTGCAGATAAATTCCCCCAGATGGAATCCTCTTATAAAGAGTTTTGCAAAAGAGACGGCTACAAAGAGTACTACACATACTTTTACAACTCTCAGAAGCCTACTGTCTGCAATCTGCTTACAGTAGATAAAAACATTCAGGCTCATTACTCATATATATCTGCCGGACTTAATGAACTCAAAAACTACATTCTTAACAATGGCGTAAAATCCGTTGCTATACCGCTTTTAGGCTGCGGTATCGGCAAGCTGAACTCCGCCAAAGTCAAAGAAATGATTGAGGTTGCTCTCGTGGCAACCGGCGCAGAAATATACATCTATGACAATGAAGAAAAATAAATAAACGAAAAGGAGAATGAAAATGACACAGCAATTAGGAGTTTATAAGGCCATTATAAATATTATGGCTGAGTTGGCAAAAAGCGGTATATCTAAAGACCGTAAAAACCAACAGCAGGGTTATGTTTTCCGTGGTGTTGATGATATGTATAACAAGCTTGCGCCATTGTTAAGCAAAAATAACCTTTGCATATTGCCCACGGTACTTGACAGACACACAACAGAAAGACAAACACAAAAAGGCGGCGTTTTATTTTATACAACGGTAAAAACAAAATTTACATTTGTTTGTGCGGAAGACGGCAGCACCCAGGAAGTTACTTTCGACGGTGAAGCTATGGACACAGCGGATAAATCAACAAACAAGGCTATGAGTGCCGCTTATAAATATATGTGTATGCAGACTTTCTGTATACCTACTAAGGGTGACAATGACCCAGATGCTACAACGCCAGACCCTTTAAAGCCGATATTTGACCAAGGTAAAGCTAAGCCAGCGGCAAAACAAAGCCATGCTGCCTCTACGCCACCTGCGCCAGCAATACTGCCCGATGAAATAATAGAAAAGCTTTATGAAGCCAAAAGCAAAGAAGATTTGAAAAACCTCTGTGTTAACATAGGCAATAAAAACCCAGAGTATAAAAACCTTTTAAATGGCTTTTACATAGCTAACAGGGAGAAGATGTTTCAAGGGGAGGGCAACTAAATGGACTTTTTAATAAAACACCAAGATTTACAACCCATTGAGGTTAATTTAGAGGATATTAGAAAGTATGTATCTGAAATAACTTCAACATATGCCAATGCCGTTTATACAGATGAGCAAATGAAACTGGCAAAGGAAGACCATGCCGAACTGGCACGCCTTAAAAAACAAATTGAGGATAAAAGAAAAGAAGTAAAAGCTAAGTGGAACACTCCATATTTGGAGTTTGAATTAAAAATCAAAGAAATAGTTTCACTTATTGATACCCCGGCATTGTTAATCAACAAACAAATAAAAGACTACGATGCCCGCAGGAAAGCCCAGAGACGGGAGATTTTAGAAGTCTTTTTTAACAAATGGAATACCTTAGGTGAAATGATAAAGTTTGACACTATCTTAGAAGATAAAATGCTTGGCCTGTCAATAACAGACAAGAAAGCAACAGGTCTGTTAGCTGTTAAGCTGGAGGCTATTACCAAAGACCTGTCTACATTAGAAAGCCAGATTGACAATGAGTTTAGAACACCTTGCTTAACGGTTTATTGCCAAACATTAGATATAAATGCCGCATTTAGCCATAACACCCTATTGGAAAACCAGAAGAAAATACAGGATGAAGTGTTAGGCACAGTAGTTGAAACACCTAAAGAAGAAATATTACAGCCAACAGTTATTGCCCCGGCTGAAGAAAATATTTTTTCCCCTGAAGAACTGGGCAAGCCTGAACCTGCTGAAACACGCCGCTTTATGATAACAGCAACTGCGGCGCAGTTTAAAGAGTTGAAAAGGTTTTGCGATAACAACAGTATTAAATTAAGAGAGGTTTTTTAATATGTCCACACAAACAAAAATACCTGAAATTAACATAGTTATGCTCTCTGGCAGACTTACTAAAGACGCTAACATAGCATACACCCAAAAAGGTGCCGCTGTGTGCCGCTTTGACATAGCCGTTAACCGCCGTTATATGGACGCTTCACAGGTATGGCAAGATGAAGTTACTTTTGTGCCTGTAACCCTTTGGGGGCCGGCAGCGGAAAGAGCCAAAGACAGGCTGGTAAAAGGTGCGCCTGTGCTTATTGAGGGCCGTTTGGTTCTTAATGAATACACAGATGCACAAGGAAAAAACCACAAAAGACTACAAGTAAATTGTAAAAGAGTACAAATTTTACAGTCTACAGGCGGTGGTGGGCCAGTCTCTTCAAAAGAAGAGTCTGTTGAAGAATCCCCGGCAATAGATGATGATATTCCCTTTTAACTTATGGCACAGAAATATACTCTAACACACTGGATTGAACTTAACAGCCTTTACCTACTTATTCGCAAAGCGTTAAACAAGGGTTTACAGGTAGTGGTTGAGGTTAAAAGTTCAAAAGATAAAAAGACATTAGAGCAGTTAGGGTACTGGTTTGGCGTTATATGCCCTACCATTCAAGCCTGGTACAGAGAAAATGGGGACATTAAAAGCATTGATGAGGTACACAAGATATTAAAACTAGACCATTACTATGAAGAGATTTACTCAAAAGCTACAGACACTTTTCATAGAGAGGGTAAAAGTTTGGTGGGCATAAGCAAAGAGAGGATGTCACAGCTTATTGATGAGGTTATAACAGCCTACTCATTAATGGGAGTGGAAATAGAGCCCCCGCCCGAAAAACTTAGATGGGCGCAGGTATAAGGCCCGGCGCAGGGGGCCTCATTCTCCTCCCTGCGCTTAATAGGAGAGTTTTATGTTTTTTGGAATTCTACGGGATTTGTTTTTTAAAGATAAGTGCAGATGTGGCCGTAAGAAAGAAAAGAAAGCTTTAGTTTGTAAGACTTGTGCAGGGAAAATATAGAGACAAGAGAGGAAACTTATGAAACAAAGAATAATAATTAAAAAAATTGTCCGTGAAGTATATGAGTTTAAAGGTAAAAACCTTATGGAAGCTGCTGAGGCTATTAAAAAACAAAAGCCTACATCTATAACAAAATGGTCAACCATGAGGCTGGGCTAGGATGCTTAAAGAAAGCGTGCTTCAGGCTCATGTACTACAAGAACTTACACTCCTTGAAAACTGCGGCTTACTATTGGTTGAAAGAACCAATAATTTTAAGGGCACAATTATGCGCCGGACTAAAAAAGGGACTTCAACGGGATTTTTAAAAACTGGAAAAAAAGGCTCTACCGATATTAAGGTTTACCTCCCAAAAGGCATTACATTGCATTTAGAAGCTAAAAAAGAGGATGGTAAACAAAACCCGGCGCAAATTGAATGGCAGCACAAATTAGAGAAGTTGGACCATATTTACAGGATAGTAAGGAGTGTGGAGGAGTTAAAGGTTATTTTGGCAGAACTCTGCCCTGATGTATTTAAAAGTGTTTATCAAATGAATTAAGGTGAGCAACATGGCTAAAAGGTTTTTTGAAAGCGGAAAGTTTAGGGATTCTTGGTATAGAAATTTAACACCTAAAGAAAAATGTATTTGGGAGTTTATGTTATGTGAATGTAATGCGGGCGGCATATTGGACATTGATTTTAAAAGTATGACCTTTCATATAGGAGTTAATGTAACTAAAAAAGACTTACAGCCTTTTGAAAGCCGCATTGTTTGGATTAGAGAAAGTAAAGTTTTTATACCAAAATTTATTGACTTTCAATATCCTGGCGGCCTTAATCCGGCAAACCGTGCCCATAAAAATATACTTCCCATGCTTAAACAATATTTGGAATTTGATGAAGAACAAGGGGCTTGGAAGCCCCTTGCAAGGGCCTTGCAAGGCCCTAAGGAAAAAGAACAAGTACAAGAAACAGAACAAGAACAGGTAACAGAAAAAGAAACAGAACAAAATGATAAACAGGACAAAGCAGTAAAAGCCGAAACTAAACCTGTTGACAACCCTGATGGCGGCACTTTTAGGGCTGTATTGCCTGAAGATGCGCCCATTAACCAGCGTTTTGCGGCATGGTTTATTAAAACAGTTTCCCCGGAACATTATGCAACCTGTGATAAAGAAGATACAAACAAGTGGTATGTGGAACACGGCAGTGCTTTAAGCAGGGTGGTTAAAAAGGGAAATAAAGATATGGGGTTTCTAAGGGATATAACAACAGTGGGCATGAGGGATATGGCAGAGTTTTCCCGGGATAAGCCTATTCCCATACCCCTAAGCCTTGAAACAATGTTGCGTAACTGGCCAAAATATTTACCGCTTGCTTTAAAAGAAAAAAAGAAGAGAGAAATAGCAGAACAGGCGGCAGAAATGGAACGCAGGGAAAGTGAAGCAAAACGAAAGCAGGAACAGATTGAAGAAAAACGTAGGGCCGCTATTGTAATAACCCCGGAAGATGAAGCAAAGGTACGGCAGTGGGCCAAGGATAATAAATATGACTTAAGCGAAATAGATTTAAGGGAAACTTACCTCTATTTGAAAGAAACTGAAGTGATTTAAGGAGATATAAAAAACTATGAAGTGTGAATGTATTTTTTGCGATATAGACATGAATTTTAGAAAAACCACAGGTATTTATAATGAGTTCACCTGCCCGCAGTGTGGGCATAGCAGCTTAAGACCTGTGGCAGATGAAAAAGAGGAAAACAATGTCGACATGGAACAGAAATAGTTGTAAATACTGCGGCGGCTGGGCCGGAAGAGACGGAATGTGCTACAACTGCCGCAGTAAAAAGCCCGGCAAAAGAAAGAAAAGCGGGCACATATTTTAAGAAGTTAATTGCCATATTTCAGAAGAACAAATAATAAGAAGAGGAAGAAAAATCCTTACTATTATAGACGCTTTGGAAAGAAACAATATAAGAACGCAGGTAGAGGGTGTGTTTCACTCTTCCCACTATAATGGTGTTAAATACATTGTAAAAGTGCGCTTAAAAGACTTTAGTGAGAAATTAAGCTTAGAATCTTTAAACTTTGCGATATGCCACCCGTCTTTCTTTAGAAGATTTACATTGGCACATTTAGAGAAGAACCCTGTTGAGTTAAGAAGCAGCCTTAGTGTTACTGTGGATGGCGGATATGGCCGCTCAGAAGAAAGCATATCTGCATATTGCAAAACCCCAGAAGAGGGCGACAAGGTGCTGATATTTAACAATCATGATTTTAATGATGAGGCTATAAATAAAGAAGTACAGCAAATTATAGATTTTGACCAGGAGAAAGCAAAATGAAAATACAAAGTCTATCTATAGTAGTACCCAATAAAAAGTGTATTAATAACTGCGCTTTTTGCGTGTCAAAAATGCACACTGAGGACTACAAAAATCAGCTTGAGGATAATAACAGGTTTTTTGACCTTTATATTGATGACTATAAAAAACGCTTATTATTTGCCCGTGACAACGGCTGTAATACCGTAATCCTTACGGGCGACACCGAGCCACAGCAAAATAAAGAGTTTCTAAAGCTCTTTGGCACACTTAATGACAGTCTGCCGCAACCGTTTAGAAAAGTTGAATTGCAGACAACTGGGGTAGTATTGGATGACGCTTATTTAAGGTTTTTAAGGAATCATGTAGGCGTTAGCACTATCTCAGTATCAATGTCTAATATCTTTGATAGCAGGGCTAACGCTAAGATTAATGGCACACCTAAGGCCCTACAGGTTGATATAGACAAATTGTGCGCTGAAATTAAACGCTATGACTTTAACCTGCGTGTATCAGTAAATATGACTAGTTTTTATGACAACAAACACCCATTTGCAATTATGAGCAGGTTGAAAGAATTAGGGGCTGACCAGGTTACATTTAGAAAGCTTTATACTGCCGGGAAAAACACCCCACAGGCTAAATGGATAGCTGAAAATAAGCCAGCCAAATCTACCCTTACTGGCATTACCAGCTTTATACAAAGCACTGGCAAGCCTATTAGGCTGCTTGAATATGGGCAGACGTTATATTCAGTAATGGATATGGCTACGGTTGTAGACAATGACTGTATGGCAAAAGAGGTTAAAGAAGAACTTAAATATGTCATTTTGCGCCCCGATTGCAAACTTTACTCCCAATGGGATGATAAGGCCAGTTTAATATTTTAGAGCGAGGTTAAAATGTCAAAAACCATTATCAAGAATGTGGGCCCCTGGGCAACTCAAGCGGAAGTATTAACAGCCTTTATGTTTGGTGTAGCTGAATTGCTAGAGATAAATTTAACTATACAACAAACACCTTGTGACCCTGTTGGCTCTTGGAAGTTGATACTTAAAAAGGAGGGGTTTATCAAATGAGTTTAGAATTTAAAGTTAAATTTTTAGAATTTATGGTTTATGCAGGCTTACCTATCATAGGTTGCCTTTGGTTCGCTTTTTTATGTTGGCTTTTTTTCTGGCTTATGGAACTTCTAGTAGTCAGACCTAGTATGACAGAAAGTAGAGAGGAGTGATTATGTTGAAATTGGGCGGCAAGGATATTAAATATTTTGCTTTTGAATTCATGTTAGCAAGGTTTTTGAATAAACATGATTTTTGGAGATTATATCTCTTATATTTTTACAAATTAAGACCAGTTGTATTGGGAGAATGATTTATGGAAAAAAGATATGTGATTGTAGAAATAGATTTTATAGATGATGCTATGGTGTTTTTAAATAGCATTTACCCTTGCTTACCACCAAGAGGTGTGAGAATAGGCACAGATATTTATAACAAGTTAAAGGAATTAAGGCAAAAAGCTAAAACTTTGCCGGAAATGAGTATTAAAGGTGGCGAAGCTATACAAAATGAACTTGGTCCTATTTCCTACCGAGATATTGGGGTTGATGATATTGCCAGATTGGCGTTATTGCCCTTAATCCCGCAGGAGGAGAAATGAGCGATATAAAAGTGTTTTTTGAGGTGTTTAGCTGGGGCGTGGATTACGGACAGCTTCTAATGGAAAAAGAAAGAGACAGCGAAGATTTATTTGACGCATTTAATTGTTACAGAGTGGCCCGCAAAACCGCTATGCCCTCAAATCCAACGCCCCGTCGTATGCCGCATAGTGAAAAATGGCGTAATGCTAAAAGAGAAAGCTATATAAAATTTCTTGATTTTTTAGCAGAGCAAGCAAGTAAAAAGGAGTCCACCCATGATAGCGATTAAAGATTTTGAAATGCCGAAACAAATTCAAGAATGCAAGTTTAGAACAAATACATACTGGCTATGTAGAGATATCTGTTTTATAACAAAAGAGGAATGCAAGGTATCAGACCTTTTAGGGGAAGCACGTCCCACATGGTGCCCGCTTGTGGAAATATAAGGAGGTAGAAAAGTGAGGGTATTGAATCTTTGTGCAGGTATAGGCGGCAATAGAAAACTTTGGACTGACTGTAAAGTTACAGCGGTTGAACTTATCCCGGCTATAGCAGAGGTTTACCAACAAATTAACTCTAATGATGAAGTTGTTATTGGAGACGCAAATAAGTATTTAGAAGACAACTATCAAAACTTTGACTTTATATGGAGCAGCCCACCATGCCAAAGTCATGGGCAGTATAGACACAATGTCGGTGTTTTAGGAAAGGGATTTAAACCCATAATGCCGGATATGAGCCTTTATTCTCAAATTGTATTTTTGCAGACATATTTTAAAGGAAAGTTTTGTATTGAAAACACAGTGCCTTATTATGGCCCACTTGTTAAACCAACAGCAATACTGCAACGACACCTATTTTGGGCTAATTTTGAAATACCTTTTAAGTTGTTTGAGAAAGACGCTATAAGAACAAAAAATAAAATATCAGATTTTGAGGGTTGGGAAATAGTAGCAAATAGCAAAATAGAAAACAAAAGGCAGGTCTTAAGAAATTGTGTATTACCAGAATTAGGTAAATATATCTTTGATTGTGCCAATATTAACCCCCGAGAGGAGAACGAGAGATGAAAATAAAGTGTGATGTTTGCGGCAAGGTATGCAGTATTCCTTGGGCGGAGTGGTTAAATATTGTTGGAGATTATATATGTAAAAAATGTTTCAGCAAGTTAAATAAAGGAGCCTAATTTATGCAAAACACAGAGATAAAACCGATATTGGATGCTATTATAGCGGAGCGTGAAAGACAAGATAAGAAGTGGGGCAAGCAACATTACGAAAACCCACTTTATTGGTTGGGCATCTTGACTGAGGAAGTTGGCGAATATGCCGAAGCAGTGAACGAAACAGTCTTTAATAATGCTGATAAAAAACACTTAGGTGGTATTGAAAATATGCGTCGAGAACTGATACAAATAGTGGCGGTTGCGGTTGCAGCGTTGGAGGATTTATGCCAAAAGAAATAAGGGCTTACAAATGTAATTTTTGTCGACGGGTTTTTGTTACTCCTCCAGCGGCAAGATTGCATGAACATTATTGCTACAAGAACAAGGAAAAATACGGGGACTGCCGAGCATGTGTTCATTACGCTACAAAACAAAGTGAATTTGACGACCGCTGGCACTATTACTGTAAAAAACGAGATATGTGGATATTGTCGCCAAAGGCAGCAAAAAATGCATTAGATTATAACGCTCGCCACTACGGCAAATTTAGTGCACCGCCTCTTAATTGCAAAGATAGAGAGCGTCTTATTTTTCCATTACAAAAAATACCAATATAAGGGAGATGGTATGCACACAATAAACATAAATGGTGTAGAGTTGGGCAGACATGAGGTAGTAGTTAGAATCGGGCAAGCATTTAAAAAACACAAAATCCCATGTCCTAGGCTATGTGCTGACACTATAGTATGGATTTTGGAAAACATGGCTAAATGCCGTAAAGAGAACTTAGAAAAACAACAAAAGGTTATAGGAGCAGATAGTATGAAAATTTGGAGTGTCTATATAGAAAGAGAATTCTCGGAAGAAAATGAATTCCTTTTACTTAAACGTAAGCAAAAACCCACAAAAGAAGAGGTTATAAAAATTCTTAGAGATGAACATTACATTGAAGATGACCCAAATACTATGCGTATTACAATAACGGAGAGCAATTTATGAGTGAAAAAATAAAATATATACCATTTGTGCATATACCCAAACAATATTCGTTACCTACTGGTGACCAAGGTTTACCTATTAAAGAAATAATTGAGCGTGGGGCTAAAGCTTTATATAAGAAAAATTATGAACAGGCAAAGAAAAATCCCGAAAACATTATATTGCCTTGGAAAATTGCGCCAAAAACAGTAAAAGAGGCTTTTAGAGAGTTGTCCCGCGCGTTCGTGGAGGAGTTTTTGAAATGAAAGATAAAACTTTAATAAAAGTAGGCCAAGATATGAACAATACAGCTATTTTTGGAGACGTACAAATGGAAGTAGACGGAGGTGTTTGTATAGAAAGCACAGAAGAAGGGCTTTTTGTGGCTCTTAATTTAAAAGAGGCAAACATAGAGGTCGGAGAGCGTCGAGAATTAAAAATAAAAACAATTAGCCCCATCAAAGAGCGTCTGTATACTTTTTGGAAAGCTGAACTAAAAGAGAAATTTGATATTTCGCATATTTTTAAGATGATAGCGGATACATCTAAAAAACCTTCTGCCCGCTATGGGGAGATTAGAGACTTATGACCAATAAAACGCAAATAACCATAACAGTAAAAGGCGAGGCGGGACGTGATTTTTTCGCTAATTATGATGGCGGGGATAGAAAAACAGAAAAAACTCACACGCTAGAATTCAACATGGCTATAGATAAAATAATAGTCGCTATTGCCAAAATTGACAAGACATACGAAAAAGGTGAACTTATTGGTGGCCTTAGAATGTGTCAAGCCCGAGCGGCATTAAATGCTATCTTGCCGGAGGTGAAATAAATATGTTCTTTAATAAACTAATAAAAGACATGGAAGATATTGAGGAAGATATGGAGACAATTAGCAAGGGTATCAGAGAAGTAGAAGATGACATAAAAAATATTGAAAAAAGCTTTTTAAAATATCAAGAAATGGTTGATAGATATATAGAACAACAGAAAAATAAAAATACTGATGTTAGGAGCGAAAAATGAAACTAAGTGTTAATTTTACTGTTGAATTTGAAAGAAGAAAACCAAAATCTAAGCTAAAAACAGAAAAAAGTGTAGAAATAAAAGGATTCAAAACTTAACCTATTTCAAATATTTAACAAAAACAAAGTAAACCCATAAAAGCCCGAACTTTTAAAAGACATTTTTAAACGCCTTAGCAGTAGCTTTGTCTAATTTTGGAGGAGAAATGAGATATTTCAAGGGAGAAACATACAAGGTAGCAGGATATAAATACGGTGAAAGAGGACAGATAAATGTGGAAGGAATTAGAAAGTATAAATACTTTAAATACAAAGACAAAAATGGGAACAAGGTTGACATAAGGGAGGCGTGTCGCAAGTGGCAAGAATCAGAATGGCTTAAGCAATCTAAAAATGATTCTGACAGTGTTGCATGGCTTTTCTTTAGAGAAAAATGGAATGAGTGGGCCAAAGTTTCAAAGCAAGAGCTATCACATAGGACGATAACCGATTACAACTATGCTTTTGATCGCATAGAAAAACATATAGCCCCTATATTTCTTAATGATATAACACTCAAAAAATTGCGTCTAATGATTTCTGACCTGGAAGAAGAAGCTATAAAAAATAAAAAAGATAATCACGGCGTAAATAAAGTTATTAAATGTATCAGGAAAGCATTAAAATGGGCTATGGGTAAGGGTTATATGGACGATTTTCCTATAGAAAATCTAGCATTTCTTGAGGTCAATAAACTTGTAGTAAAGACAAATGATATTAGAGAAGTTGAATTGTTGTTAAAATACGGCACTCCTATGGAACGGGCAGCAGTATTGTTTGGTTTTGATTGTTCATGCCGCCCGGAGGAAATATGTAATATGCGATGGGAGAAACTTGACCTTGAAAATCGCTTTGGCTGGATTTCCCCCAATCCTGATGGGTGGAAGCCCAAAGGCAACAAAAAAAGGCAAATACGCTTAACTGAGAGACTTATTACAGAACTCAATAAAATGCCAAAAGTATCTGATTATGTTTTTACAAATCAGTATACCAAGCGATATAGCAATGGGGGCTTTTGTGTGTTTTACAAGAACTTTAGGACAAGGGTCAATGAAGAAATAAAAATAAAAGAGCCAAACCAAATACTAATAACTGGAACGTGCAAAACCCTTCGCAAAGATTATGCAACGTCAAGACAGGCCTGCGGGGCTGACCAGAAAAAGGTTTCATTAAGTATGGGGCACAGTGATACAAAAGTTACAAAACAACATTATACTAATGACCAAAATGAAGAGCTGAAAAAACTCAAAGAAGAAAAAGAAAGAAATCTACTCATAGAGTTAGACAAATATGAAGTTCCACTTAATTATTAGTGCTACTTAAAAGCTACATTTGTTAGACGAGGGGATAAGGCCCATTCTCGGCTTTTTTTTGCGTCAGATTTTGGCCATTTTTGCATTTTTCCTTATGCTCGAATACAAAAAGCGCTACGCGCTTTGCGTTGCAAGTATACCTCGCAACAGAAAAATGCAAAAATGACTCAAAATCTTTGCAAAAACCGCGTTAAAAAAATTACAAATAAAATTTAAAAATTTTAGCTTCACCAAAATAACAACTTTCAAAATTTACTTATTTATACAGCCGTCCAATGGGACGGCTTTTTTCATTTCATGAAAAAAGATTTTGAATATTTTGATTTTATCTAACTATAAACAAAAAAACTCCCCGTAATATTACGGGGAGTTTTTGTTTAATAAAAGTTGTTTTTAATAGCGGTCGTATGAGAAAGATGTGCTGGGCTGGTAACCGTTAACGTCAAACACACCGTCGCTGCTGATGTAGTATTTAAGCGTTTCCACCTTGTTGCCTTTGCGGGCTTTTACTTCAAAAGAAGTTAGCTTGTTTATGACTTTAAGGTCTGTACCGCTCTGTATTATATAGATAGCTTTTTCATCTTTAATATCAGAAACTTCCAAAGAATCGCACATATAGCTGCCCATATCCCGCTGGTCAGAAAAAACAAAAAGACTTACTTTCTCATAATCCGTGGCCACTACCCTGTAACCGGTTTCTTTATTTTCTTTGGCGGAAAGCTTTACGTTTTGCATAGCAACATCAATATTAAAATCACAGTTGGCGCCCTCAACATTAATATAACCGTATCTTACCTTAGGCGTTGTATTGTATACGCCGCCGCCTATATAAGCGCCCGCGCTAAGATTGCTTAAAACCTCTTTCTGTTCCTGCGGGTATAAATGCGGCCTTATCAGATAAGCGTATTTTGTAAAAAATGTTTGAATATCCGCCGCGAAATCTTTTTGAAATATTTTGGATGAGGAGGAAACGTCCGCGCTCTTCTGCGCGTGCACAGTTTGCGACACACCGCTAACCGCGCCGCCTACCGCGCCAGCTAATATAGCATGATTCATAGCGGCAACGCCCGCTGAGATAACGGCGATTTCTTCCGCCTTGGCCTGCTGCTCCGGCGTTACTTTTTTATTAAGAGTGTCAAAGTACGTGTTAAGGGCATTTGCAAATGACATTGTGCCCGGGGTACTGCGCGTATTTTTATTGGCCTGTTTTTTTACAGAATCATGATAAAGTTTTTGCGCGTCAGAATATGTGGGGATAGTGTTTTTTTGCGCTATAGCGCCCACGCTAAAAAGTGAGAGAAGGGTAAGTACTGTGATTGTTTTTTTCATAAAATTTCCTCATTAAAGGTTGAATCTACTATTATTGTAAAGAAATTGTGACAACCAAACCAGGGCCTAAAGACCTATTTTAAACATAGGCCCAAATTACCCTCTCTAATCTTAAGAGACTAGAGCTATCTTCTAACATGTTTTCGCAGTAGCTGGGTGTGGAGAGGTGGGAGAGTTTTATTAAATTAGCGGAATATCTTTTTTATAAAAACAACTTCCCCCTCACCCGCTCGCTTTGCTCACGCCCTCTCCCCCAGTGGGGCGAGGGGAACTAATTGATACGCTCACAAGGCTTTGCTCTCTCTCCCCAGGTAGAGGGCCACAAAAAACTTTCTATTTTAAAACAATCTATTATTGCTTTTTGACACTCTAAATATTTTTATTTTTGATCATCTGTAAAGGCTTTACAGAACCACGCGCAAGCGCGTGGTTTTATAAAAAAAGCCCTGCTCATTAGAGCAGGGCTTTTTATTATTTTTTATATTCTTTTCTTTTTTGGTAATGGTTGTGCAGCAGGTGATGCGCCTTATCTCCAAGCGGCTCACCGATAAAGTCTTTATAAACCTGCTGTACGGACGGGTTGAGATGTGAGCAGCGCAGCTTATGCTGCACGTCATCTTTATAAAGGCCCGCGGCGCGTTTTTTGCGCAACTCGTTGTTAACGCCGTACGGCTGGCCGCCGCCGCCTATACAACCGCCTTCGCACGCCATAACTTCTATAAAGTCATATGGCATAGGTTTGCCGTCTGCTTTAAGCTGTTTAATATGTTTAAGCAATGTGTCAACATTAGCTAAACCGTGGGCTATGGCAACTCTTACTTTTGTGCCGTTGACGTCAATCTCAGCGTCTCTTATACCTTTAAAACCGCGCACAGCCCTAAAGTCAACTTCAGCAAGTTCCGCGCCTGTAATATAGTGGTAAGCCGTTCTTAAAGCCGCTTCCATAACGCCGCCGGTTACGCCAAATATAGTGCCCGCGCCTGTGTAGTCCGCCAGCAGAGAGTCGCCTTCAGCGTCGCCCAAATTCTTAAAGTCTATGCCGCTCTGTTTAATCATGCGGGCAAGTTCGCGCGTGGTGAGTGAGACGTCCACGTCCTGATAGCCTGAGGAAGACATATCCTGCGACCTTGAAATCTCATACTTTTTAGCCGTGCAAGGCATGATGGAAACCATATGCATTTTAGCCGGGTCAACATTATGTTTGGCCGCGTAATATGTTTTGGCAAGAACGCCAACCATTTCATGCGGGCTTTTGCAAGATGAAAAATGTTCAATCATGTCGGGGTGGAATTTCTCAAGGAAATCAACCCACGCGGGGCAACAGGATGTGATTAACGGAAGACTCTGCTTAGATGTAAATTTCTTTACAAACTCGCTGGCTTCTTCAATAATTGTCATGTCGGCGCCCATGTTTGTGTCAAACACTGCGTCAAAACCTATTTTTTTAAGAGCGTTGATAAGTTTGCCCGTTAAATTAGCGCCCACGGGGAAGCCGAACGCCTCGCCTATGGCAACCCTTACGGCGGGAGCAATTTGCACCACTGTGTAGGTTTCAGGGTCGCGTATAGCGTCCCACACTTTTTGGGTTTCGTCATGTTCGACAATCGCGCCTACGGGGCAGTGGTTGGAGCACTGGCCGCATCTTACGCAAGGGGACTCACTCAGTTCAATTTCACCGGCCGGTGACAAAACCGTATCAATACCTCTGCCTAAGAATGAAAGCGCCCAAACGTTCTGCTTTTTCTGGCAAACCTGTACACAGCGGCCGCACAGTATACATTTGGAACCGTCTATAGTAATTGTTTTGGTAGAATCATCATGTTTATGTTTTCTTCTGCCCACAATATCAGGATAATAGGCTTCTCTTATACCAAACTCAGCGGAAAGGCGCTGCAGTTCGCAGTCATTGTTTCTGGCACAAACTAAACAGTCTTTGGGGTGGTTGGATAAAATTAACTCAAGTACGTTTTTACGTACTGTAACAATTTCCGGGTCATGGGTAATAATTTCCATACCCTCGGCAAGTTCCGTGCAGCAAGCTCTTAACATTTTACCCGAGCCTTTTACTTTTACCACGCAGATACCGCAGCCGGCGCCGGCAAGCAAGTCCTGGTGCTTACAAAGCACGGGGATATTTACGCTTACCTCTTTGGCGGCGTCTAAAATGCTTGTTCCCGCGGGAACGTTAACTTCTGTATTATTAATAATAGCTTTTACCATAAAATTTAGTCCTTTTTAATCGCGTTAAATTTGCAGGCTGTGAAGCATGCGCCGCACTTTACACATTTATCCTGGTGGATAAAATGCTTCTGTTTAACTTCACCGGTTATTGCGGCAACCGGGCAAGCGCGCTTACAGGCTGTACAGCCTATACATTTATCTTCAATAATTGTATAGCGTACCAGGTTGGAACATTTGCCTGTGTCACAGTGTTTGTTTTTAACGTGTTCTTCATATTCATGTTTAAACCATTTTAAGGTTGAAAGCACCGGGTTAGGCGCTGTCTGCCCAAGGGCGCAGAGCGAGGCTTTCTGCATGGTATGGGCGATGTTTTTAATTTTTTCCTCATAATCACCCGCGTCTTTACCGTCTGTAATATCCCTTAAGATTTTTAACATCTGGTAACCGCCTATTCTGCATGGCACGCATTTACCGCAGGATTCTTCCACACAAAACTCAAGGTAGAATTTAGCAATGTCTACCATACAGTCCGTGTTATCCATAACGATAAGCCCGCCCGAACCCATCATAGAACCAGCTTCTATAAGAGATTCATAGGTTATAGGCATGTCAAATTTATCCGCGGTAATAATACCGCCGCTGGGGCCGCCTGTTTGCACGGCTTTAATGGTGCGGCCGTCGTAAGCGCCTTCGCCTCTACAACTTCCTTTATGCTTATGCCCATGGGCACTTCAATAAGGCCGGAGGATTTAACTTTACCCGTCATGGCGAAAACTTTGGTACCCGTGCTCTTGCCGGAACCTATGGAAGAAAACCAATCACTGCCGTTACGTATAATTAAAGGTATATTAGCCAGCGTTTCCACGTTGTTAATAGATGTAGGGTGGCCCCACAAACCTTTAACTGACGGGAACGGCGGCTTTGGCGTAGGTGTGCCGCGCTGGCCCTCAATAGAGCGCATTAAAGCGGTTTCCTCGCCGCAGACAAACGCGCCCGCGCCGTAACGTATATCTAAATCATAGTCAAAACCGCTGCCTAAAATGTTTTTACCTAAAAAGCCCATTTTATAGGCCGCGTCTATGGCTGTTTGCACGCGCTCAATGGCTAAGGGGTATTCCGCCCTTATGTAAAATAAACCTGTGTTTGCGCCCGTGCAGTAACCGCCTATAAGCATGCCCTCAATAATAGCGTGCGGGTTACCTTCTAAAAGAGAGCGGTCCATATAAGCGCCCGGGTCGCCTTCATCGCCGTTACAAATCATATATTTTTGGGAATCTTTGCTTTTGGCTGTAAGCTCCCACTTTAAACCTGTCGGGAAGCCGCCGCCGCCTCTGCCTCTAAGACCGCTTTTTTTAATTTCTTCAATGGTGCCCGTCTCTTTAAGTTCCTTAAGACATTTTTCTATGGCTTTATAACCGCCGTGGGCAATGTATTCGTTAATATCGTCGGGGTTAATTTTACCGCAGTCTTTAAGTAAAATTCTGTGCTGTTTTTTGTAAAAAGGCACGTCTGCTAAAGTTTTGCATTTTTGGCCGTGGGTAGGGTCCGTATATAAAAGGCGCTCAACAACTTCGCCCGCCACAACTGTTTTCTCAACAATTTCAGCTACGTCTTCTTCTCTTACTTTTGTATAAAAAATATCGCCAACGCTAACCAGCGGGCCGGCGGCGCAAAAACCCTGGCAGCCGCTCTTACTTATATATGTGCCGCGGCAGCCGTCCGTAATTTCTGTGCACCAGTCAAGTTTGCGGTCTTTAAGTTCTTTCTTAAAAGCCTCTAATACTTTTAATGAACCGCCGGCTATACAGCCTGTGCCGCCGCAAATGATAATGCGTCTATCAATGTTTTTGTAGTTTTTATTATATGTGTCAGCAATTTGCTCAATATTAACTTTAGACATTATTTGCTCCCGTTAAATTCTTCAACAATTTTCTTTACGTCGGCCGGTTTTACCGCGCCAAAAATTTTACCGTTAACAGACACAACCGGGGCCAAACCGCAGCAACCCACGCAACGCACGCCGGTAAGGGAAAAGTTTGAATCTTTAGTCTGTTCCCCCTCTTTAATGCCCAAAATTTTATTAAATTCTTTTAATATTTCAGGCGCGCCTTTAAGGTAGCAGGCCGTGCCCGTGCAAACAGAAATCTGGTGCCTGGCGGGCGGCGTTAATTTGAAGAAGTGGTAAAAAGAAAGTACTTCATAAATTTGCGCTAAAGGAATACCGATAAGCTTAGAAAGGTCTAAAGAAATTTCCCTGGGTACGTAACCCATGGTGTTTTGTATTTCATGCAGTATCATTATTAAACTGCCGTCTTTGCCTTTCCATTTATCGGCAATTTTGTTTAAGTCCAGTTTTTCTTTTGTTGTGCTGTTTTCCAACATATGAAACTCCCGAGGTTATATATTTGTCAGCCCTGCGTATTCTGACATTCTAACATTTAAAACTAAAAAAAATGAAATCTTAGGCATGCCTAAAAAAAAGCCCCCTTTCGGGGGCTTCAATTAAAACTTTTTGCTTTGGTAAATTGTAACCGGGTACGGCACATCGCCAAGCGGCGTGGCAAAATACATTGTGCCCTTGACTTTATAGTCCACAGATACGCTGCCCATGGTTACCAGACCCGTAAGCGTTTTGCCAAGGCTGGCAAAAGGTATTTCCAGGCTGGATTTTACGGCCTCTGTACTGCCGGCCGGCACGCGCACGTCTTTTAAGGTGAACTTGCTTACATTGGTGTCGTTAATGTAAAGGTCACCCTCAAAACGGCTTAAGGCCGCGTCCGTGGTTCTGCTTACATTATTTATGGCGATAATTATATTCATATTAATACTGCTTGGGTTAATATCCGCCATTTCTACGCGGGTGATATCATACTTACAGTTAACCATGTTATAGTTCTCCTGTAATGTTGCGCACCCGAAAAGTGAAAGAAAAAGTACTGCGCCTAAAATTATTTTTTTATTCATGCAAACATTATACAAAAAATAATTTATAATAAGTCTAAAGGAGATATTATGAATATTAAACAAGCTATTTTAGACCGTTTTTTATCTTATGTAAAAGTAGAAACAACATCTGATGACAACTCACAAACAGTACCCTCCACCCCCACACAGTACGCTTTCGCAAAGACGCTTGAGCAGGAAATGAAGAATATAGGCGTGGAAAACGTTATCCTTACAGACAAAGGCTACCTTATGGGTATTGTCCCCTCTAATATAGAGGAACATGTGCCCGCCATAGGCTTTATAGCGCATATGGATACTTACCACGAATTTAACGGCAAAGACGTTACCCCAATAGTACACAAAAATTATGATGGTAAAAAAATACCTTTAAAAAATAAAGTTACCATTGACCCCGCCTCTGACAAACAGCTGTTACAGTGTATAGGAGACACTATTATAACCACCGACGGCACCACAGTACTTGGCGGGGATGACAAGTCAGGCATAGCAATTATAATGACACTGGCTGAATATTTGATTAAAAACCCGGGCATTAAGCACGGTAAAATCTGTATAGGTTTTACCCCTGATGAAGAAATAGGCCGCGGCTCGGACCATTTTGACGTAAAAGCTTTTGGCGCGGATTTTGCCTATACTGTTGACGGCGACGCTTTTGACAGCGTGGAAAACGGCAATTTTAACGGGGATGGGTTTACAATTAAAATAACAGGCGTCAGCTGCCACCCCGGTTCCGCCAAAGACGTTATGGTAAACCCTGTTAGAGTAGCTGCTGATATTATATCTTCATGGCCTACATCAAAACTGCCTGAAACTACAGACGGTACCGACGGATTTATATTTTTTACCACAATAAAAGGAAGTATTGAATCAGCTGAAGTACACGGCGCAGTAAGAGAGCATAGTATTGACAAACTGCATATGCTAGAAGATACTTTGAGACAAATTGTAGAAGATAAAAAGAAATTCTACAAAAATGCAAATATAGAACTTACAATTAAAGACCAATATAGAAACATGAAAGATGTTATCTTGGAGCACCCGCAAGCTATGGAAAAGCTGGCTGACGCGCTTAAAGAGCTGGGCTTTAAATACACCGTACGCCAGGTACGCGGCGGCACAGACGGGGCCAGGCTTTCTTTTATGGGTTTGCCCACGCCAAATATTTTCGCTGGCTACTCACAGCCGCACGGGCCTTATGAATGGGCGTCGCTTGAGTATATGGAAAAAGCGTTTAAAGTTATTAAAACAATAGCTGAAGTAAAATAAATAAGGGACAGCGGCGGCAGACCGCATGTCCGGGGACAAAAGGATGAGAATAATAGAATGCGTTCCCAATATTTCAGAGGGACGAAACAAAAAGATAATAGACGCCATTGTGGATATGGCGGCAAAAACAGGCGTTAAAATATTAGACGTTGACATGGGTTACGACGCCAACCGCACCGTGCTTACCATGGCAGGCACGCCTGAGCAAATCATAAAGGCCGCCTACTCCGTAATATACGCGGCGCATAAACTTATAGATATGACGCAGCACAAAGGCACACACCCGCGCTTGGGCGCGGTGGACGTATGCCCGTTTATCCCGCTTGAGGGCGCTACTATGTCTGACTGTATAAAAATAGCCAGGCATTTGGGCCAGAAGGTAGCCAAAAACTTTGGCATACCCGTTTACCTTTACGAAAACGCCGCCTCCAACCCTAAAAGGCGCGACCTTGCCTATATAAGGAAAGGCCAGTACGAAAGCCTGGAACAAAAACTTAAAGAGCTTCACCCTGACTTCGGCCCCGTGGAAATGAACGATGTTGTCCGCCATAGCGGCGCGATAACAATAGGCGCCAGAAAGCTGCTGCTGGCCTACAATATCTCTCTAAGCACAGACGACGTTAAACACGCAAGTTATATAGCCAAACGCATAAGAGAAAGCGGCGACAAGCACAAACTTAAAGGCGTTAAAGCCATAGGCTGGTTTTTACCGCAGTATAAATTCGCGCAAGTATCGTGCAATATAACGGACTTTAATATTACCCCCCTTCATAAAGTATTTGATACCTGCAAAGAAGAAGCGCAGGACCTTGGTCTTGAAATAGAAGAAAGCGAGATTGTAGGCTTGATACCGCGCGACGCTATTATGGCGGCGGCGGACTTTTACAGCAGCAGCTACTGCGGCGGTTTACCGGAAGAGGAAATGCTGCAAATAGCAATAAAAGTTATGCGCCTGGATATGCGTAAAAATTTTGACCCCGCCAAAAAGATACTGGAAAACAGACTAAAAAACCCTATAAAATAAACCTTTCATTCCTCCCCCTTGTTGGATGGGGGAGGAAGTTTTGCCGCGTTGTTGACCGCGCAGCGTTTGCGGCAAAGCAGGTAAGGGCGGCTAAATTATTTTAGCCGGCCAATCAACTATTACAAAGCAATAATAATTCAAAAAAATAAATGTTGCGTAAATAAAAAAAATGTTATAAGATATTAATAAAGTTAGCCATAACAAACATATTTAAGCTAACCTAGCACCGTTTTAAAACTGTTTTTATCCCGCAACTAAGTACTCCTCTAAAAATAAAGTACTAAGACCCCCGGTTACTGCCCGGGGGTTTTGTTTTTGGTGTTTCTCCGTCGTGATTTTTAAGTGTTGACACCGGGGGCACCTTTTGTTAGACTAAGGTCACCACAATATCCCGGAGGATTTATGGAAATCAAAAGATACATTGACCAGCTTATGGCGGATGTTATTGCCAAAAACCCGGAACAAATAGTTTTTCACCAAGCAGTAGAAGAAGTTTGCTACTCTCTTATCCCCGTACTTAAAGATAAACCGCAATATATCAAATATAAAATACTTGAAAGAATTGTAGAACCTGAACGCGTAATTATGTTCAGAGTGCCCTGGCAGGATGACAAAGGCGAAGTGCACGTTAACAGAGGCATAAGAGTACAATTCAACAGCGCTTTGGGCCCCTACAAAGGCGGCATGAGATTTAGAGAAAACGTATCACTTGGCATGATAAAATTTTTAGGATTTGAACAAACATTTAAAAACGCTTTAACCACGCTGCCCTTAGGCGGCGGTAAAGGCGGCAGCGATTTTGAAACAAAAGGCCGCAGCGACGCGGAAGTTATGAGGTTTTGCCAAAGCTATATGAATGAGCTTTACCGCCACATAGGTTCAGATACGGATATCCCGGCGGGCGACCTGGGTGTAGGCCCCAGAGAAGTCGGCTTTATGTACGGCCAGTATAAAAAACTTAGAAATGAATTTACAGGTACATTCACAGGTAAAGGCCACGCGTGGGGCGGCAGCTTAATCAGGCCCGAGGCCACAGGTTACGGCCTGGTGTATTTCGCGGAAGAAATGTTAGCCACAAAAGGTGACAGTCTTAGAGGTAAAAACTGCGTAATATCAGGCACCGGCAACGTGGGTATTTACACTATAGAAAAGATTAACAAGCTGGGCGGCAAGGTAACGGCGTTTGCAACTATCGACGGTTCCATACATGACCCCGAAGGCGTAGATAAAGAAAAACTGGAATTCCTTAAAGACCTTATTTTTGTAAGAAGAGAACCTGTTACAGAATACCTTAAAAAATTTAAAAAGGCGGAACTGCTGCCCGCAAACAAGAAAACATGGTCCATACCGTGCGACGTCGCTTTCCCCACGGCGGCGGAAAACGAACTTGACGCCAGCGACGCTAAAACGCTTATTAAAAACGGCTGCATCTGCGTGGCGGAAGGTTCTAATATGCCTTCCACTGCCGACGCGGTGGGCGTATTCCAAGCGGCAAAAATACTTTACGGCCCCAGCAAAGCGGCCAACGCGGGCGGCGTGTCCGTATCCGGCCTGGAAATGGCGCAGAACAGCATGCACATGTACTGGACTAAAGACCAGGTGGACGCAGAACTTAGAAAGATTATGAAAAATATTCACGCGGCCTGCCTGCACACAGCCAACCAATACGGCGCCGAAAGAGATTATGTTACAGGCGCCAATATAACAGGCTTTAACAAAGTGGCCTCGGCCATGATGGACCAAGGGCTTGTTTAAAATATCAAAACAAAAATCCCCGCACAACAATTGTGCGGGGATTTTATTTTAATATTAAAATTATTTCTTTTTCTTAGTTACTTGCCCTTTAACAAACTTAGTAAGTTTTTCAAAAGTTTCTTTACTTATAGTGTGCTCCATTTTGCAAGCGTCAATATCGGCAGTGGTTTTAGAGACACCCAATATATCTGTCAAAAACGCGCTTAATAAAGCATGCCTTTGTTTAATATCTTCAGCCGCTTTTAAACCCTTGGGGGTAAGTTCCACATAACCATATTTTTCATGCACAACATAACCCTGCGCGGCAAGCACCGTAAGCGCGCCGGTAACGCTGGGGGTTTTAACATTCATTAAATCCCTTATATCTTTTACCCTTGCTACGCCGTATTGTTTAGCGGCTATAGAAATAGCCTCTAAATAATCTTCCATACTTGTAGATAATTTGTTTTCCATAAGTTCAGTAAACCTAACTTTTTAAGCTTTGTCAAGTAAAAGTTAACCATCCTAATTTTATGAGCACATTCCACGCCATAAAATGTAAAATATCTCTATGGCAAAAAAAGACACAGGCGTTCTGGTGGCCGCCACAAACCGTAAGGCTTACCACAACTACCATATATTAGATACATACGAAGCCGGCCTAGAACTGCTGGGCAGCGAGGTTAAGTCTATCCGCCAAAAAGAAATAGGCCTTGACGGCGCTTTTGTGCGTGTAGAGGGCGGTCAGGCATATGTATACAACATGCATATAAACCCCTATAAATATAATACGGTAACAGAGGTTGAGCCGCTGCGCCCCCGCAGGCTTTTGTTAAATAAAAAAGAAATAAATAAACTGCAGGGCCACGCGGAAATAAAAGGGCACACCATCATCCCGCTGGAAGTATACTTTAAAAACGGCTGGGCCAAAATTAAAGTGGGCCTTGGCAAAGGCAAACAGCTTTTTGACAAGCGCGAAACAATTAAAAAGCGCGACCTTAACAGAGAAATGGAACAAAGCTTTAAAAACAGAATAAAATTTTAGCTTACCTGTAAGTTAAAAGTTTTATTATAATATTAGTAAACACTATTAGGAGAATGAACATGAAAAAAATATCAATACTAGCAGTACTTGCCGCAGTAGGTTTACTTGCCGCCTGCGCCTCTACAGACACAACAACAACCACAACAGCCCCCACAGCGGCGGAACTCCAACAGAAATCCGCTGAACTCAGAGGCAAAGTTGAAGATGCTAAATCTACTTACAATACAGCTAAAGAAACCGCTTCAACATCATCCAGCACATCTTCTTCCAGCTCTGTAAAACAGTCCGCCCAAGAAGCCGCTGACAAAGCTAAAGCTGACGCTAAAGCTAAAGCCGACGCCGCCAAAAAACAGGCCCAAGACGAAAAAGACGCCTGGAAAAGCGCCCTTGATTGGTAATTGGTTTAACAAACGCTAATTAAAAAATTAATTATTTCCTCTCCCTCTTAGGGGAGAGGAAGTTTTTATTTAGGTTAAGCCTAAATAAAAGCAGGTGAGGGTGCTATGCAGTTATAAATTTTTGAATGATCAGATATTCTGCAATAGAAAGCCAGTATTTTGTATCCTATATATATGCTATATATAGTCCCAACCCCAATAGGCAACTTGGCCGACATCACTATGCGCGCTTTAGACACATTAAAAGCGGCGGATATTATCTTAGCCGAGGACACCCGCCGCACCAAAACGCTTTTAGCACACTTTCTTATAGATAAACCCGTTGTGCGTTATAATGAGAACGACCCGCACAGCGTCTCGCACTGCCTTAATTTAGCGCAAAATAAAACCGCCGCGCTTGTATGCGACGGCGGCACACCGTGTATTTCTGACCCAGGGTGGAAACTGGTAAAAGAATGCGCCGTAAAAAATATTAAAGTTATCCCCCTGCCGGGCCCAAGTGCGCTGACATGCGCCCTTTCTGGCGCAGGCGTAACGGGCGGGGCGTTTACATTTTTGGGGTTTATGCCGCGCAAGGCGGGTAAAATAACCAGAATGATTACCGCCGCTTACGCCTTAGAAAAACCTGTTGTAGTGTATGAGTCCCCCTACCGCGTAGTAAAACTGCTGGAAATTATTTCAGCCGCGCTGGGCCCGGACACACCGCTTGTTGTAGCGCGCGAGCTTACAAAAGTATTTGAAGAGTGGACAAGAGGCACAGTAACAGAAGTTATAGAAAATTTTAAAAAGAGAAACAAAATACTTGGGGAATTTGTAATTATTATAGACCGCCCCGCCGCCACGGAAGAAGAAAACGATGACCAAGATTTTTAAAGTTAAAGATTTAACAGCAGAAAATATTACAGAAGTCGCCGCCGCCTTAAACAACGGCGCGGTAGTTATTATGCCGACAGACACAGTGTACGGCATAGTGGCCAACGCCGCCGATGACGCCGCGGTAGCACGCATGTGCGAAACAAAGCAAAAACCTTTTAACGTACCGCTGCAATATTTGGTAAAAAATGTACATACGGCAAAAGAAATTTCCGCTCTTTCAGAAAAAGCTAATAAAATAGCGGACACCTACTGGCCCGGCCCGCTTACCATGATAGTGCCGCCCTCCAAAAAAGGCAGGCCGTACCTGCGCGGGTTTGACACGCTTGGCATAAGAGTGCCGGATCATGAACTTACGGTAAAAATACTTAACACCTTCGGCGGTATTTTGGCCGCCAGCAGCGCCAATATGCACGGCACGGGCCTGGTAAACAGCGAAGAGGGCATTTTAAAACAGTTCGACGGAAGAGTTGATTATATTTTACTTGACGGCGAACTTAAAGGCATGGCGTCCACCATACTCACCCCCGAGCCGCTTGTTGTAATAAGAGAGGGCGCGGTTACCGAGAAAGAAGTTTTAGAACTCATAAAATAAAAATGTTGGTATAATAAAACTATGCTAGAACAAGAATATATAATGTTAGTCCCGCTTATAGCAATACTGATAGGTCTTGCCGTGCTGCTTGCCGTACTGCTTACTAAAAGGTTCGCGCTTAAAAAAATGCAGCGCACTATTATGAAGGCCGAGCATAGTTACCAACAGCAAATAGGCAATTTGCAGGGCCAGCTTTCGGGCAAAGTAGAAATGCTGGAAAACATTGTAGAAAAGCTGACCCTTTCCAACCAGGAACTTAACAGGCTTAACGAAATTAAATCCAAATTTATGTCGGTAGTAGCGCATGACCTGCGCCAGCCTTTGTCATCTATCCAAGGGTTAACTTCGGTACTTATGATGGACGGCGTGGCGGGCGGCGGCGTGGGCGACCAGCAGGCTTTAAACAATATTTTAAAAGCAACTGATAACATGAACCTGCTAATGAGCGACCTTGTTGATATCAGCATGATTGAGGCCGGCAAATTTAAAATGGATTTTAAAGAGTTTGACCTTAACGCTCTTTTAAATGACGTTTACGCGTTGCAAATAGTAAACGCGCAAAAACGCGGCATTAATATTATGGTGTATGAATATCCCGACGCCATTACGGTATCGGCCGACAGGTTTAGAATATCGCAGGTGCTTAACAATATTATTAATAACGCTGTTAAATTTACACCGCAGGGCGGCCGTGTTGAAATAAGATATTTTGTAGAGGGCGAGTTTGCCAAAGTTTTTATTAAAGACAATGGCCCGGGCATACAACACTCTGACCTTGAACGCATTTTCCAAAAATTCCACCAAAGCGAGGCGCTTGATAAACGCGCCAGAAAGCAGGGCTGGGGACTGGGGCTGTCCATATCTTATGAAGTTATCCGCGCCCACAAAGGGCTGATAGGCGCCTTAAGCAGCGGCCTGGGGCAGGGGTCAACATTCTGGTTCCAAATACCGCTTAAAAAGCCGGGCAAAGCGCCGCCGCCGGTAGTAGCCCCGTAATATTATGAAAAAATTTTTAAACATAGTGGTGTTGGCATTATTTTTATTTATAATGCCATTTGTATTTTTTGCGGTATTAACTTTTTTCTTTCCTGAATTAACCGCCGCCGGCATATAAAGCCATATCAGAAAATTACTGATTATCCTTGACAACACATTGCTTTAGACTTTCGTGCTTTGCTAAGGAAACTGCGCTTTATTTATACAACAGCACTTAATTAACGCGCCCATACCTCGCTCATTAAATCCCTCCCCCGCTATGCGGGTACTCCCTTTACAAAAGGGAGAAAGTATTTTGTATGTGCAATGCACTGCACAATCTCTCCAATTTGTATAATATATTTAACAGCTAAGAAGCCGCGGCACCTGGTGCTGAGGAACTTCCGGACTCCGCAGGGTACTGCGCCGTTTGAAAAGACGGGGGTTTGGGCCAAAATCCAAACCATGGAAAGTGCAACAGAAAGTATACCGCCTTAAGTTCGCTTAGGGTAAGGGTGAAATGGTGCGGTAAGAGCGCACCGCGCGTATGGCAACATACGCGGCATGGTAAACCCCGCAGGGAGCAAGGCCAAACTTGCGCATACGTGACCCGCGTCAGACGCAGAGTAGGCCGCTTAGAGTAATGGCTTCTATACGCATAGCGTAACAGAATCCGGGGTATTGCTGTTAAAAGTCTTCCTATAGGACGACAACATAAAAAATCCGCCTTTTTAGGCGGATTTTTTATTAATTAATATTTAGTTTAACAAATTTTTAATTTGTTCCCCGGCATCTTCTTTTGACAAAGACGGCGGACGGTTTTTTATAAAATCCTGCAGGCTTATATATTGTTTACCGTTAACCTTCATACCCTTTTTCAAGTTTTCTTCAATGTCCTCTTTATTATCAAGAAGCATTTGGCGTAAGGCGTAGTATGCTTTAAAATTGGCGGGGTCTTCCCTAAGCACGGCTTCATATAAACCGCCCTCTGTCCAAAGTATGGCGGACTCTAAAATATTTTTTGGTTTTGGCGGGTGGACAGTTTCAAAATATGTTTTAAAAGCGGCCATTTCACTTTCCATATTCTCTATAATTTCAGAATGTTTTTCAGCGCATCTGGCGCTGAAAAAAGCATAGTACGGGTGGGCCTCGTTATGATAATCACCAAGCACAAATTCTTCCACGGTGTTAATATACCCTATTAGCCTGTGCTTTTTTACTCCGCCCTCAAACAGATCTTCCTTTGAGAGCTGCGCAAAAATAGATGTTGCCACAAAAAGTAAAGCTAAAACTGAAATTAATTTTTTCATAATAATCTCCTGTTAATATAATTTTAATTCTATTACCCAAATAAAAACAGGGCCAAAAGACCCATTTTCATTTAGGTCCTTTGGCCCTTACAGTTAATACAAATTATTTATATTTACTTATAACTTCTTCTTTAAGCTGTGTAAAAGTGCCGTTCTTTATGCTCTCTCTCACGCGCTCCATAAGGTTAACAAGAAATCTTATGTTATGTATAGATATCAGCCTGTGACTGGTCAACTCGCCCGCCCTGTATAAGTGTGACAGGTACGCGCGGCTGTAACGCTGGCATACCATACAATCGCAGTTTTTATCCAATGGTTCTTCACTTGTGCGGTGCTCGTTATTTTTTATATTTACCTTACCCTCGCTTGTCATGGCCTGGCCGTTGCGGGCAACGCGCGTGGGCCACACACAGTCAAACATATCCACGCCGCGCTCAATGCAGTTTAAAATTTCTATCGGCGTGCCAAGGCCCATTAAGTACCTTGGTTTACCCTCGGGCAAGTGGGGTATGGTGGCCTCAACAGCCGTGTTCATTTCTTCAAGAGTTTCACCAACGCTTAGGCCGCCTATGCAGTAGCCGTGCGTTTCTAACCCCGCCATATGCCGGGCGGCTTCGGCACGTAAATCAGGGTAAATAGAACCTTGTATAATACCAAACAGTAAGCTGTTGCCGACTTTAAATGACCCGTCCGCTTGCTCAGTAATATCCTGCTCGGGCACGACTTTTTGGTAATGCGCCGCGGCGCGTTCTGCCCAGCGTTTGGTGGTGGCCAGGGCGCCCCTTAAATCAGACTTTTCGGCTGAGTTGGGCATAAGCACGTCAAGGCATGTCCATATGTCAGAACCTATTGCAGCCTCGGACTCTATTACATTTTCAGGCGTAAAAAAGTGTTTGCTGCCGTCGTGGTGTGACTTAAACCATACGCCGTCCTCGGTAATTTTACGCATATGCGCCAGGCTGTGCACCTGAAACCCGCCTGAATCTGTAAGTATACTTCCACTCCAGTTCATAAATTTATGCAGGCCGCCCATTTGCTTAAGCGTTTGGGTACCCGGGCGCAGGTATAAGTGATATGTGTTTGAAAGCAAGCACTCCACACCTATAGATTCCAGGTCCAGCTCATTAAGCGCTTTTACACTAGCCTGCGTGGCCACTGGCATAAAAACAGGCGTATGCACCGCACCGTGTTTGGTATATAAAATACCTGTGCGGGCTTTAGAATGTTTGTCTTTAGCTATAATTTTAAAAGGCGGTGTTAGTTTTTTTGTCATAATTAAGTTTTGTTTCCTGTTTTGTTCTACCATACGCGTTAACACAGCGAGTTAGGCTTGCTGTACGGCACATGTTTGTGTATATTTTGTGTTTAGCACCCTCACCTTTGTCCTCTCCCCTAAAAGGGAGAGGAGAGGAAAAAGGAAATACGGCTACAATATCATCATTGAATCTCCAAAAGAATAAAAGCGGTAATTATTGGCCACCGCCTCAGAATATGCCTTAAAAATAAAATCTTCCGTAGCAAACGTGCTTGCCATGCACAACGGCGTTGAATCGGGAAAATGAAAGTTTGTTATCAGCGCGTCTATACCTTTAAATTTATAGCCGGGGTATACAAACAGGTCCGTCCATTTACTGCCCGCCTGCGTTATGCCGTTTTCCGTAAAGCTTTCCAGCGTTCTTGTGCTGGTTGTACCTACGCCAAACACTCTGCCGCCGTTTGCGCGCGCGGCGTTAATTTTGGCCGCAGCTTCCGGCGTTACCTCGGCCAGCTCCGGCAGCATTTTATGCTGGGTAGGGTCGGTCTTTAAAGGTTTAAATGTACCCCAGCCCACGTGTAAAGTTATGTGTACAACGCTTACGCCTTTATCCTCAATTTTACGCAACAGCTCAGGCGTAAAATGGAAGCCCGCCGTAGGCGCGGCTATAGAGCCTTCGTGCTCAGCGTAAACTGTTTGATAGCGGGCTTTATCGGTAGCAATACTGGCGCTCATACCATCATGCTTACGGGCTTTTTCAATATATTGCGGCAGCGGCATAAGGCCGTGCGTGTGCGCGTAGCCAAGCACGTCGTCATTATTAAATTTTAAAATAGCCTCGCCATTCTCATTGTGCCCGGTCATGGTCGCGGTAAGGCCGCCGTCAAATATTATTTCGCCCCCCTCTTTATAGTCACGCATAAGGGCAGTCCATTCAGCCGGGTTTTGCAATGGGCGCACAAGCAGTACTTCAATTTTACCGCCGGTAGTTTTGTGGCCAAGTAGTTTAGCGGGAAATACTTTAGTATCGTTTATAACCAGGCAGTCGCCGGGGTTAAAGTAGTCTGCTATATCACGGAAAACTTTATTTTCTATGGTTTGGGTACTGCGGTTAAGCACCATAAGTTTGGCGCTGTCGCGCGGTTCGGCCGGGGTACGTGCAATATTAATAGCTAAATCTCTAAATCTCTCAAACATTTTTACTCACAATTATAACTTTGAAATTTTGGCGCCGGGGTAGAATGTGGCTAAAATATCTTTGTATTTCTCGCCCTTTTTGGCCATGCCGTGCGCGCCGTCTTGGCACATGCCGGTACCGTGGCCGTAACCGCGGCCGCTAAACTCGTACCCGCCTGAAACTTTTTTAATACTTGTAATATGGCAGCTTTTAAATCTGGTGGAACCGATGGCGATTCTAAAATCATTACAGGCAATTTTTTTAGTGCCGCCGGCCGATGATTTTATTTGCAGCTGTGTGGCGCGGCCGTTGGATGTCTTTTTACTTATGGTTACGCCGCTGAGTGTGCCTTTTACACCTTGTTTTGCGCCCGCTTTTACTATTTGGTCATTAGTAAAAGTTCTCTTCCAGGTAACGTTTGCGCTGTGCCCGCAGGAGTTACATGTCGCGCCTTTTAAAGGTTTAATATCCGCCGCCGCGCCGCCCCAGGGCAGCGGGTCTGTATGGCCACCGCAGTTGGCATGGTAATAAGTGTAAAAAAGTTTACCGTCATGTTTCAACACTTCGTTCTTAGTATCATCCACCGCTTCTTTTACGGACGGATATACTTTGGCCGAACCTTTATACATCTGGCTTCTTACATCTGCGTATAAATCAAAGTTTTTATTAACGGGTGTTTCCAGCGTTTTTGCGGTATATGTTCTGGCGGCGACAGCTTGCGCTTTAAGCGCTTCTATGTGCCAGGAGTGGCTCATCTCATACGGTAAAACGCCGTAGAGGTATTGTTCCATTTTAGTTTCTTCTATAACATTAAATTTTGTTTTACCGGGGGACAAAATAATATCGCCCGTATACCCGTTGCCGCCAATAGTAAAAATGGTTTTTTTGCGGGGTTTTATAATAATATTACCATCAGCCTTTACTGTGCCTGCTTTAATAGTACCGCCGCTTATAGTAACATCAAATGTGCCGCCCTGTTTAAGCTTATATTTTTTGCCTGTTTTGGCTACGGTTATTATAAAAGGGCCGCTGGCTTTAATTTCCTGCTTGGAAGAGTTTTCAACAATTAATATTTTAAGCGCGAAAGAGTTTGCGCTTAAAAAAACTACGGTTAAGGTTAAAATTATTTTTTTAATCATTTTATAAAGTCTTCCTTATATTTTCTCCCTTTCGTAAAGGGAGTGGCAGTAATGCCGAGGGATTTATCACGCTGCGTAGCAGCTTACTATAAAATGCCGTTATGAAATAAGGGTGGTTACAAACTCAAACCCCTCCCCCGCTTGGCGGGTACTCCCCTTTTAAAAGGGGAGAAATAATATGCCAGCCTGTTACCTTGACGGCGTGCTACATTAAATCCCTCCTCCCTCCGGGGTACTTCCTTTACAAAAGGGAGAAAACGGCAAAAATACCCTCACCTGCTTTGCCGCAGGCTGCTATGCAGCCGAACAACGCGGCAAAACTTCCTCTCCCCTAAGAAGGAGAGGATAAATATTTAAAACAGCATGCCCTCGGGTGAGCGTTTGCCCAGGTGGTCATACGCCTTTTTACTGGCTACTCTGCCGCGCGGCGTGCGTGCTATAAAGCCGGCTTTAATTAAATATGGTTCAATAACGTCGGTCAAGGTATCAACACTCTCGCTTACGGCTATGGCCAGGTTATCTACGCCTACGGGGCCGCCGCCAAATTTATCTATAAGCGCCTCAAGTATACGCTTGTCCATTGTGTCTAAGCCCTCGGCGTCTATGTCTAAAGACTGCATGGCGATGTCGGCAATGTCAGAGGTAATTATACCGTTGCCTTTGACCTGCGCAAAGTCACGCGCGCGCCTGAGCAAACGGTTTGCCACACGCGGGGTACCGCGTGAACGTGCGGCTATAGCCTCCAGGCCTCCGCGCTCGGCGCTTATGTTCAGCAGGCGCGCGCTGCGTTCAAGAATATCGGCTATCTCTTTTATCTCATAAAAATTAAGGTTAAAAACTATGCCAAAGCGGTCACGCAGCGGCCCGGTCAACAGACCCGAACGTGTTGTCGCGCCAACAAGCGTAAAACGGGGAACAGAAAGTTTAAGCGTGGTTGAGCCCGCGCCTTTGCCTGTATTAATAAAAAAGTTAAAGTCTTCCATAGCCGGGTAAAGCGCTTCTTCTACGGCCGGGTTAAGGCGGTGTATTTCGTCTACAAACAAAATATCACCCTCTGAAATTTCTGTAGTGAGCATGGCGGCAAGGTCGCCCGGGCGTGACAGAACGGGGCCGGAAGTTGTTTTAATATTAACGCCCATCTCTTTAGACAAAATATTTGCAAGCGTTGTTTTGCCAAGGCCCGGCGGGGAATAAAACAAAGTATGGTCCAGCGCCTCTTTACGTTTTTTGGCGGCGGTAAGAAAGATGTGCAGGTTGTCTTTTAAAGACTGCTGGCCCACAAACTCGCTAAGCGAGGTGGGGCGCAGGGCGGCATCTAAACTGTTTTTTTCATCTGTGCTTGGGTTTAAATCCAAGACTTCATTGTAGCTGCTCATTTTTTAAGTATCCTCAGCGCTTCGCGCACATTATGTTCTACGCTTTCTTTACTAAGACCTTGGGTAACCAGCGCCTCAAGCGCTTTTCTGCTTTCCTGCGGCGAGTAGCCAAGCGCCGTTAGCGCGGCCATAACCTCGCTCATATACGGCACATCGTCCGCCAGTTTTATTTTGGGTGTGCCCGCTATGGTAACGGCGTCCATTTTGCCGTCGAGTGAATGGATAAGTTTTTCGGCCGTTTTGGCGGTAAAACCAAATATAGCGGTTAAAATTTTAGGGTCTTTTTTGACGATAGCATTATGAAAGTCCGCCACGCTTCTAAGCGCTTTGTTAAGGTATTCCAGCGCCTTTTTTGCGCCTGTATTGGGTATAGACGCGCGGAAAAGCGACCACAGCTCTTTATCCTCTTTAGTTAAAAAGCCGTACAGTACAGTGCCGTCGTATGGGGAAATAGACTCCGCTATATAAAGCGCGGTTTGCCCCCCTCCTCTAAAGAGGTGGCGGACACCGGGGCGCAGTTAACTTCATACCCCACGCCGTTAACCAGCAGAATAAGACTGTCTTCTTTAAGGGTTAAAATGTCCCCTTTTAAATAAGCTATCATACCTCATTTTACATTTTTTTATGGGGGATGTCTTAGCTTAAATTAATGGTTTTACATGGCTTACATATAGGGCATTTATAATGCGCTCGTACCTAGCTTCATTAATCTCCTCCCCTTTTTGCTAAAGCAAAAAAGTACTCCTCTTACGAAGAGGAGAAAAAACTGCTCATCTTGAAGTTAGAATTAAAGCGCATAAAAAATTACCAGTTTAGGTTTTCTATTATGGGTTTTACGTTTCTTTTGGCTTCTTGGTACATGGCGCTACGGGTGTCGCCGTTTATTATGCCTATGCCGTAATAGTACCAGAACAACATTGTAAAATCATACACTACAATATTAAAGTTGCCGGCAAAGTTTTCTAACCTCATGAGCGGGGTATAAAAACTTTTTGTTGAGTCTATATTAAATTGCACTCTGTAACCAAAATCGGTTGTTTCCAGGTTAGGGTCATCTACGGGTTCTAATTTGCCGGGGCCGTACTGCGGCACAAAGGTTTTGCCTTTCTCAGGCATTATACCCACAACACCGTTTGCTTTATTGCCCATAAGCTGGCTGATTACGCTTTCTATAAGGCCCCTGTTAAGCGCGACTTGCTCGTACCTGTTAGAGACGGTAACGGTGGATGTGTCGTTAATAATACCGTAAAGTTTGTTTATAAGATAGTCAACCTGCTCAGCCTTATACGCCGGTACGCCTTTTATTTTAAGTGTGTAGTGCGTGCTCATGCCTTTTCTTACATGGTTGGTGTAGTGGGGCGTCATTTCATATTTATAGTCGGGATAATCTCTGTTTAGCCTGCTTGCGAAAACAGCGGCGTAGTTAATAAGCGCGGCGTACTTTACGCTTGGCGTGTAGTAGGAGGAATGAGGCTGAAGCTCGCTATATTTTCTAAGCGCGGCATTTGATTTGCCGTAGGCGTTTTTGGACAGCATATTAAGTATAGTCATAGCCCTGCCTATAAGCACATAACCGGGCTGAAAAAAGCTGCCAGCGCGCTCTTCAAACGCCGTATCATAAGTATTTTCCCTGCGCTGTTTAGCGGCCAGACGCATGATAGCGGCGTCTATAGCGTCCACACGCTGGGCGGCTGTTTGCTGGTTAACAAGTATGGCCTCCAACACCAAAAATCCCCTTATGGTATTAACATGGTCATTGCCGTATTCGCCCTCAAGCTCGCTGAGTAAATTGTTTATGGTGACAACAGGTTGTATAGTGGTGGTACCGTTAAAGCGGTTTTTTACAATTTCCACACGGTCAATAAGCGCCAGATTATATGTGGCCAGCCCGGCTATAAGGCAGGTGGAACCCGCGCTGCCTATATTTTCCTCTATGTTCAGGCGGAAGTTGCCCCTGTCTTTAGGTGTTAAAAGCATATGCTCAATAACGCTAAATACCGACCCGCCGCCTGTAATGTTATTTTGCGAAATATCAAGGTAGTCGGCTGTTTGTCTGCCGGATTTTTCCAATACATTATAATTGTTGCTGTGGCGGCGGTGCGCTATGTTAACGTAGCGGCTGGTAGGGTAATTGTGAACGCCGCCCGGTTTTCTGGCGGTAAAGCTGTAATCGCACTGCCTTATGGCACGCAGTTTTTTAAGTTCAGACACAATTTTATTTTTGTTTTCCCCCGTTGTAAGCGCGGCCATGTAACTGCCTATGTCACGCATAACGCCGCTGCCTAAAATATAACGGCCCTCATCGTAACCTTCATCAAACATAAGCGTGTAAAGTGAGGCCAAGACAAACACAACATCGTCGGTGTCGCCCTGCTGCAAGGCTTCAATAGCTATGCGGGCGTACTCGTTAGCTATTTGTTTAAGCTTTTTGGCTTGCATAGGGTCATTGTCACGCGCCAGAACTTTGGCAAATTGTTCAATCTCAATTTTAAGCATGACTATATATGGCAAAGCGTGATAGTGATACGCCAGGTTGTATAAAATATGGTTGCTTACAATAAGCCTGTCCTGCCCGCGGTAACCAGCCAGTTGGCCGTCTATAAGAAATGCGCCGTCGCCTAAATTTTGCACAACAATATCGCCATATTTACCCAGGCCTATGCCGTTGGCGCCAAAAGAAAACTGCGGCAGATCTGATTGTAGTTTTTCTGCAATGGTCGGTGGTAAAAGTTCCTCTGTAATGTTTTCTTTTTTAACACGGGCGTTTACTTCTTTAGAGGCCTTTTGGGCGGCGGCTTTAATGCGGGCGTTTTTATTAAAGTATTCATGCGTGCCTACAGGGTCATTTTTCATATCAATTTTAAATGTAGGCAGCTGTGATGCGGGAATTTTAATAGCGTCCGTCTGTACCGTAATATCTTTTTTAGGGTCATAGGCGGGCACTTTGAGTTTGCTCCAATCCGTAGTTTGGGCAAAAAGATTGGCGCACATTGATGTTAGTATAAACAGCGTTGTTGTTTTATTTAATATTCCCATGCTTAAATATTAAGCAAATATGACGGCGGCAGCCAGGGCCAAAAGACCCAAAGGCGTCTGGGCCCTTTGGCCCAGCCAAGACTAAGCTATTTGGGTAAGATACCCAGCCAAGTATTTCTAATAGGACCCTCACCTGCTTTGCCGCATTTTGCTTCGCAAAAAAACAACGCTGCAAAACTTCCTCCGCATCCTTTTATATATGCATGCTACGCTACCCCTAAAAGGGAGAGGATATCATTAGTGCCGTGAAGCCGTATTCCGGTTTGTAGTTATAGGTGCCGTTATGAAAGTGAATTTTTAAAATGGGTATTTACTAAATCTGCACATCCAGGGGCCCCGAAGATTTGAGTGGATTTTTTACTTTTCCATGTTTCGGGCACACTTGTCCGTAGCGAGCAAAGCGAGTGAAGTGTGTGTCCAAACATGGAAAAGTAAAAAATCCGCCAAAGCTTTGGGGATTGTTCTTGCCCGAAGGGCAAGAACAAAAAAGCCGGCGTCTAAAAGACGCCGGCTTTACGTAAAAGTTTCCGGACTAGGATTCGAACCTAGAATGAGCGGACCAAAACCGCTAGTGATACCATTTCACCATCCGGAAGTAAAAGGACTAAGGCTAAGCATCAGACTGGGAAGATTTCCCGCCGTTTTTTAATTCTTCTTCATATGCTTTAAGCACATTAGTTTCCAGATACTCCCTGAACTCCTGGTTTATCGGGTGGACCATGTCTTTGTGTGAGCCGTCGGGCAGCTTTCTTGAAGGCATGCATAAAAATACCCCTTTGGTGCCTTCCACAATCTTCATGTTCCTTACCACAAAAGAATCATCAAACGTAACGCTTGCGAATGCCTTTAAGCGGTCTTCCCCCATGAGATGAATCCTGATTTCCGTTATTTTCATTTTAAACCCTCCCAGAGTTGCGTAAGAAATACTACACTTCCCCGATTTTTCAGTTCCATGGTTAATTTTACTGCATCTTGCTCTAAGTCAAACAGAGCAAAAACTGTTGAACCTGAGCCGGACATCATAGCTGCCGGCGCAGCTTGGGTGTTCATAAAAACTTTCAAATCAAGTACTTCTCTCTGGGCGGGAAAAACTACTTCTTCAAGTCTATTATATATCAAATCTTTCCATGCGGAAATTTGTTTTCCCTCGCTTAAGGCAAATATAATTTTATCAAGCTTAACAACGCTTGTCAACACTTCTTCTTCTTTAGGAAGAGAAAGCCCCGCGAACACATTCTTGGTGGGAATGTGCACATTGGGGTAACTAAGCACTACGTGCGGCATGGCGCCGGCAACTTTAACGGGGGTCAATTTGTCGCCGATACCCTCCCCTTTTAGCACGGCCTCGTCATATAAAAATAACGGTACGTCCGCGCCAAGCTTGGCGGCCAAGGGGATGATATTTTTAAAATCTATTTTATAATGATTACAAAGCGTTCTAAGTAGGCACCCCGCGTCCGAAGAGCCGCCGCCAAGCCCCGCACCTGTAGGTACCTGCTTATCCAGCGTGATATCACATTTGGCGGTTATATTAGCGTACTCAAAAAACCTTTGCGCGGCTTTATAAACCAAGTTATCAGGCCCCGCGGTTATAACGCCCGCGTAAGGGCCTGTAAGGGTAACATTAATTTCTGTTTTGGTATTTGGGGTAAGAGTAAGTGAAATATTGTCGCCAAATTTAAGCTTGGCAAACAGGGTGGCTAACTCGTGGTAGCCGTCCGGCCGGCGGCCGGTAACTTCTAAAAACAAATTTATTTTAGCGGGGCAAAAAATATTGTAAGAAACTTCACTCATCACACCGCCCCTCTCTTTCTTACTTTTTCGCCAAATTTGTAATGCTCTTGCAGTACTATCTCACCGCTTTTATCGTAAACCGTTTTTTCGCCCTCTAAAAGGCCGTGCTGGTAATGCTCTTTAAGGTACAGCTCGCCGCCGGGATAGTAGGCCAACCTGTCCCCCTCAAGCTGCGCGTTTACGTACATTTCTTTATACCAAACCCCGCCGCTGGGATAGTAGAAAATCCTGGCGCCGTTATAAAGGCCTTTTTTGTAGTTTTCTTCTATGCTCAAGATGCCGCTTTCAAAAAACACTTCTCTTTTACCGTCCAGCTTGCCTCCGTCATAGTGTTCCACCACGCGCTCTTTGCCGCTGGGGTAATACCCCACTCTGCGGCCTTCAAGACGGCCATTTTTATAAAGAGAAGTTTCTTTAGATTTTTCATTATTTAAATAGTTGTAATATATGGCGCTGCCGTCCACACGGCCATTGACATAATTTTCCTTTACAACCAGCCTGCCAAACTCATCGTATCTGGAGAACGGGCCTTCCATCACGCCGTCTTTATAGGTGGCCTCTGTCCTTATAATGCCGTTCTCGTGAAATTCTTTAATTATGCCGTCCGGTATTTTACCCGATATTAGGGCGCCGTCCATTAAGGCACAACGGGCGACCTCGTCACCCTCGTTAAAAAATATTAAACAATCTTTTTCTTTAGTATAAACCAAACCGTGTTTAAGGTATTCTTTATCTTCTTCCTGTTCTGCGGCGGCTTTGTCAGATTCTTTGGGGGCTTCAATAATACTTTGCAGCTCACCGTCTTTATACTCTTCCGTTATATTTACGGTACCGGTATTAACATTTATTACCTGCAGGCGGCCGTCAAGTTTGCCGTCCCTGTAATGTTTTACGGTTTCTATAGTGTCTAAAATTTCTATAACTTCACCGTCTGGGATGCGGCCGTCCGTATGCACAACAAAACCGTTATCGTCCAGAAACTCCTGGGCTATGGGTAAGGCTCTGTAATAAATTTTTTTATCTTTGGTTGCTACTGATATTATTTTCTCGTTCATATGAGTATTATAATAAAAAAGGCGGCACTTTAAGCCGCCTTTTTATTAAATTTAATTAGCGCGCCCCATCTACAATTTCTACCGAGTAAAGGTCCGGCACCATCGCGCAGACATTTTTGCCTGTAGCGTTGTCATTGTTATAGCAATAGTTGGTCGTAGCATTTGTGTTTGTTACTTCCTGCAGTTCCAGTTCGTACAGCGTTTCGCTGCCTCTATCTCTGGTAACGTCAACACCGCAAACCTCACCGTCACAGTAGAAACTATAATTAAAGTTTTTAGTTTTATAAATATTTGCGCTTGTCCAGGTGCCGCCGGTAAGGTCAATATCCATAGCGTCGGCTATGGTTTCGCCGTCTTTTGGCACCGCGCCGGCCAGTTCCATTCTGTCAACGGCGTCTCTGTAAGATTTTAAAACCAAAAACATTTCCGCCGCTCTAGACTTTTCCACAGCCTTTGTATACTGCGGCAAAGCGATAGCGGCCAGTATGCCAATGATTAAAACAACAACTAAAAGCTCAATTAAAGTAAAACCCTTTTTCATATTATCTCCTTTTTACTATAAATATTATAGTAAAAAACAATAAGTACCGTTAAGCATCATTCCATTTTGCCGTTATAAATGCCGTTCTAAGGGGCCCCGAAGATTTGAGTGGCTTTTTGACTTTTCCACGTTTCGGGCACACTTGCCCGCAGCGAGCGCAAGCGAGTGAAGTGTGTGTCCAAACGTGGAAAAGTCAAAAAGCCGCCAAAGATTTGGGGAATAATAATTAAAAACCCCTGCTGGTTGGCAGGGGTTTTAATTATTATAAGCTGGAAACTTCCATTTGTTTTAGGAAGTCTTTGTTTGACTTACTGGCAACTATCTTGTCTCTAAACAGCGTCATAGCGTCGACTGCTGTGAGCGGGGCAAGAACTTTGCGGATGATCCACACTTTGTTAAGCTCATCTTCAGTAAGCAACAAATCTTCTTTTCTGGTGGAGGAGCGGTTAAGGTCAATAGCGGGGAATACTCTGCGGTCGGAAAGTTTTCTTTCCAGGCAGATTTCGCTGTTGCCGGTACCTTTAAATTCTTCAAAAATAACTTCGTCCATACGGCTGCCGGTTTCCACAAGCGCGGTGGCTATAATGGTGAGAGAGCCGCCCTCTTCCATATTTCTGGCGGCGCCCAAAAACCTTTTGGGGCGCTGGAGCGAGGTGGCCTCTAAGCCGCCTGTAAGCACACGGCCGCTGGACGGCGTAACCGTGTTGTAAGCGCGGGCCAAGCGGGTGATAGAGTCTAACAATATTACTACGTCTATGCCTTGCTCTACCAGCCTTTTGGCGCGTTCTAAAACCATCTCGGCCACTTGTACGTGGCGCTCGGGCGCTTCGTCAAAGGTGGAGGCTATAACTTCGCCTTTAACGCTGCGGCTCATGTCGGTTACTTCCTCAGGGCGTTCGTCAATTAACAGCACCATAAGTTTAGCATCTTTATAATTGGTAGTGATAGAGTTTGCTATAGACTGCATCATCATGGTTTTACCCGTTTTGGGCGGGGCCACAATAAGCGCGCGCTGCCCGCGGCCTATGGGGGCCATAAGGTCTATGATGCGCTGAGTAACGTCGTTTTTATCAAGCTCAAGCGTAAACCTTTTGTTAGGGTGAAGCGGTGTTAAGTTGTCAAAGAAAGGGCGGTTGTAAATTTTTTCCACTTCCATATCGTTAACTTTTTGCACCTGCAGCATGGCAAAAAATCTTTCGCCTTCTTTAGGCGGGCGTATAAGGCCCTCAATATTGTCGCCTTTTCTAAGGCCAAAGCGTTTTATTTGCGAGGGTGAGACGTAAATATCCTCAGGTCCCGCCAGGTAGTTGTTATCCTCTGAGCGTAAAAAGCCAAAACCGTCCGGTAAAATTTCCAGCACGCCGCCGCCATATATAGAGCCATTTTGCTTGGCCTGTATGGCTATGATTTTGCCTATGAGCGCCTGCTTTCTAAGGCCGGAAATTTCCTCAATATTTAAGTTGGTGGCAAGTTTGGTAAGCTCGGCTATGCTGAGTTTGTTTAACTCTCTGGCGTCCATAACTTTGGCGCCGTTTGGCGTGCGCTGCACGCTGTTGCCATTGCCGTTACCGTTAGAACCGTTGTTGTTGGGGCGGGAGAAATTTTTTCTGTCTTTAAAATCTTTATTCTCTCTTACTTCTTTTTGGTCCTTAACTTCTTTTTCTTCCTTAGGGGCCTCTTTAACTTCTTTTGTTTCTTTAACTTCTTTGGCCTCTTTGGGTTCTTTTACTTCAACTTTTTCTTCTTGAGATTTACCTGTCATAACACTCCACTCGTAACTACTTTTTTAATATTTTATACAGCCTTTTTATTTTTACTTCTAAATCTTTTACCGTGCCGTTATTATAAACAACGATATCGGCCCTGCTCATTTTTTTGGCGCCGCTTAACTGCGCCGCGCTACGCGCGGCAAAATCTTTTTTAGTCATACCGCGTGATTTGATACGCTTTTCAAGCGTTTTTTCATCCGCCGCCATACATAAAATAATGTCAAAATATTTTTCCACGCCGCCCTCAAAAAGTACGGGCGCTTCCAAGACAATTATTTTTTTATCGGTTAATTTTACCAGGCGCGACGCCTCCCTCATAACCATGGGGTGCAAAAGCGCTTCAAGCTTTTTCCTTTTAGCGGGCGTTGTAAACGCCTGCGCGGCAATTTCGGCTTTGTCTGTTGTTTTAAAAATTTTGAAAATTTGTTTTTGTACTGCCGGGCGGGACTGCAACTCATGCACTATAGCGTCTGAACTCATAGTATAGGCGCCAAGTGCCTCAAATATTTTAAGCGCGGTGCTTTTGCCGCTTAGTATGGTGCCTGTTAAACCTATTTTTATTTTGGCTGTCATAGTTTTAACTTCTCCATTTCATACCAGTTGGGGCCGGCCTTGGCTTCCGCCAGTAACGGCACGTGCAATGTGACGGCGTTTTCCATCATGTGTTTAATAACTTTGGCCTCAGCCTCCAGCATATCAGCGGGCATTTCAAATATAAGTTCGTCGTGCACCTGTAAAAGTAATTTTACTTTAGTGCCCAGGTAGTGATTGTAAATATCTAACATCGCTTTTTTAATAACATCCGCGCTGCCGCCCTGCACTATTGTGTTAATAGCCGCGCGTTGGGCAAAAGATGACATTTGCGCACTGCCCATTTTAAACTCAGGTAAATATCTTATGTGACCCATTAAAGTTTTTACGTAACCGTGCTCACGTGAAAGGGCTATATTTTTATCTATCCATTCACGCACAACTTTGTAGGCGGCAAAATAACTGTCTATATATTCCTTAGCTTCACGCATAGGTATGTTAAGCACCTGGCTAAGCCCCATGGGGCCCTGGCCGTAGATAATACCAAAGTTAATAGCCTTGGCCGATGAGCGCATTTCAGGCGACACCATCTCACACATTACGCCAAAAACCTCGGCCGCTGTTTTGGTGTGAATATCGCCCCCTCTCTAAGCGCGTTTACAAGCACAGGGTCTTGCGACTCATGCGCCAACAGCCTTAAATCTATTTGTGAATAGTCCACGCTCAGCAGCACATTGCCAGGGTCGGCCGAGAAAGCGCGGCGCAGCATACGGCCCTTGGGCGTGCGTATGGGAATATTTTGTAAATTGGGGCTGGAGCTGGACAAGCGGCCCGTAACGGTACCCGTCTGGTCAAGGTAAGTATGCACACGGGAGTGCTCGTCCGCCAAAGCTATAAGGTTGTCTACGTAAGTTGATTTAAGTTTAGCGTTGGCGCGGTATTCTAAAATTTTGGGTACTATGGGGTGCAAGTTGATAAGCTGCTGCAGGCTTTCTTCGTCAGTGGAATAACCTGTTTTTGTCTTTTTTATTGAAGGCAGGTTAAACTGCTCAAACAAAAGCACGCCAAGCTGTTTTGGCGAGTTAACGTTAATTTCTTTACCGGCAAGTTTATTAATATCGGTCTGCGTTACAAGTATCTCGCTTTCAAGGGTTTTTGAAAATCTTTCCAGCCACGGCACGTCAACCAAAACGCCCAGCTCTTCCATAGATAGCAGTACGGAGGCCAACGGCATTTCCATCTCTGTATATACCTTATATTGGTCGGCCTCTTTTAGGTCTTCTGTAAGAATGTTTTTAAGGCTCCAGGCAAAATTATTTTGCGCTATTAAAAACTGCGCTTCGCCCTCGGGTTCTATGTTGGCGTCCAAAAATCTGGCGCAGAGGTTTTTAAAGCTGATGTCGGCCCCGGGGTCCATACAATAAGCCGCAAGGCGCAGGTCAAAACAGTTTATTATACCGTCCGGCATTATGCCTATGGCACGCAGCGTGAATTTCATGTCATAGCTTATTTTTAAAATGTTTTTGTCTTGGCAAAGCTTGTCGATTAATTTAAGTTCGACGTCAGACAGAGAATCTAAATCTTTAAGAGAAAATGTTTTATCGTCCGCGCCTATTATAACGTAGTTTTCTTCCGTCTGTATAAACATGCTTTCTTTTATTTTAGCGGCTACGCTTTCAAGCGGCTCGCTATCAGGCATGGAGGCAAACAGCACCCCGTCATCTTTTTGCTGCGGGGCTGGCGCGGGTATGCCGGGGCCAAAGGCGGCCTGCATGTTTTTAAATTCATATTTGGCAAATAAATCAGCCAGCACTTTAGCGTCGGGCGCGGTGACTGCTGTGTCTTCTATTTTAAAAGGAATTGTTAAGGTTTCGTCTAAGGTTACTAACTCTTTGGAAAGTAAAGCTACGTCTTTTGAAGCTAAAATCTTTTTTTGCGCGGCAGGTTTAATTTGCGGGTTGTTTTCCTCGGCACTAGCAATAATATTTTCCAGCGAACCAAAGGTGTTAATAAGATCCGCCGCTGTTTTGGGTCCCAGGCCCGCTATGCCCGGCACATTGTCTGAACTGTCGCCCACTATGGCAAGGTAATCTGTAAGATATTTTTGTTCAACGCCAAATTTTTCTTTAACATATTCCGGGCCTCTAAGCGGCTCTTTGGCGGAGCCTTGCGGCCATAGTTTAATGTGCTCGTTAAGTAATTGGTAAGAGTCTTTGTCTGAGGTGGCGATAACGGCGTCGCCGTTTTCGGCTTCAGTTTGTTTGGCCACGTAGCCTATAATATCGTCCGCTTCAATACCGCTTTCGGCGTAAACTTTAAAACCCATTTTTTCTACCAATTCTCTTGCCAGGCCAAGCTGCGTGATAAGCGCGTCGTCAGGTTTTTTGCGGTGCGCTTTATAGTCCGCGAAAAGCGCTTTTCTTTTTGTGCTGCCGCCGGCCGAGTCAAAACATACCGCCGCGTACTGTGCGTTTTTATCTTGTTTAAGTTTAAGCAGCCAGCGGGCAAAACCGTACAGCGCCCCTACCTCTAACCCCTGAGAGTTTGAGAGCTTAGGAAGTGCGTGGTAATTTCTGTGCAGGAAATTATGCGCGTCTACAATGTATACAGTTTTTCTGTCTTGTGACATAATTATATTGTTATTGGATTTTGATACGGGGTAAAGTTTGGTATATTTTACCGGCCTGCCCAAACAGGCCGGTAACATGCTTATATAAGTATAGTATTAGAATTAAAGAAGAGCGTCAAGCTGTTTTTTTACTTCTTCTTTTGTTTGCAGGCCTACCATTTGCCCAACGGGCTGGCCGTTTTTAAAGAATATTACTGTAGGTATTGATGAAATGCGGTAATCATTACAAACTTTGGCGCCTTCATCAGTATTAAGTTTACAAATCTTAGCTTTGCCTTCGTATTCTTTTGCTATCTCAGCCACTGTGGGGCCGAACATTTTGCAAGGGCCGCACCAGGTTGCCCAAAAATCTACCATAGCAACGCCGGAATATTTTAAAACTTCAGCTTCAAAGTTGTCATCTGTCAAATTAATTTCGCTCATAGAGCCCCCTTAATCATATTGTACAAGGGTCCGCCAAAACAGCGGACCCTCACAGAATACCAGAACTTAGCAAAATTGTCAAATGCAAAATTTCCACGCTATTGTTTGAATAGTATTTATAAAGCTGTAGGGGCGGAACTTGTCTCCGCCCGCATAAAGCGGTAGATGTCTACGTCGACGCGTTGGCGCGTCTCCTCAACATGACTTTATTTATAAAAATATTACAGCCGGCTATTATTTAGCCGTAATATCTATGCGGCGCCACCTGCCACGGAGGAAACGCGCCAACATTATTATAGCCGTTATCAAAGCGTAGAAAGTAAGCCACAGCCATACTGTAAGAACTTCTTTTTTAAGCACGTACACTATATAATACGTACCCGGCACCAACAATACCCAGCCGCACAGCGCCATTACAATCATGTGGAACTTAGTGTCGCCGGCGCCGCGTATAGCGTCGCCAAATATTAGGTAAGTGCAGTCAAACAATACAAACATTGACACTATGTTCATAAGCGGCATGGCCAGGCGGGTAATTTGCTCGGCGTTTTGCGCGTTTTCAGGCAAAAAGAAGCCGATAAAAAACCTGGGGATAAAGAAGAACAGCAGCCCCAAAACACCCGCGTAAACAAAGCCCATCTTGCTGGCGTTTTTAACAACTTCCACAACCTGGTCGGGCCGTTTCATGCCCATATAACGGCCTACTACCACCTGCACGCCAAGCCCCAGGCCCAGTATAGGCATAAACGAAAGGCTTTGCATAGACATAACAATATTGCTTGCCGCCAACGACATCATATCCAAGTGGCCCACCATAAATGTGAACATGCTAAATGAAAGAATGTCCATAAAAAAGCCGAAGCCGTTGGGTATGCCATAGCGTATAAGACGCAAGAAAGCAGGTTTATAAAAGCCCGCCAAACGGGTAACCTTAAACTGTTTTTTATTTTTTTGCGTGAATATAAATACAGAGTAACACGCTATCATAGCCACGTTAGCCATAACGGTGCCCACGGCCGCGCCGCCAATGCCTAACTGCGGCATGCCGAATTTACCAAAAATTAAAATATAGCTGAGTACAAGGTTAACCACGTTACCCACAAGGCTGACAGCCATGGGAACGGTAGTTTTACCACGGCCTATAAAGAAAGCGGCCAAAGCGCTGTTTAAAATAACAAACCCGCCAAAGGAGTTTAATATGGCAAAGTAAGTCTTTTCAAACGCTACAACCTCAGGCGCGTGTTTAAAGGCGTCTATAAGCATAAAGCCCAGCGGGGTAAAGCCCGCTATAAGCACGCCTGACACTACGGACACTATAATCCCCTGCCATAGTGAAATAGAAATATTGGCGCGTTTCTTTTTGCCGTCGTACTGCGCCACAAAAACACCTGTGTATGACGCTATGCCCATAAACAGGGCCGTAAACGTAAACGCGAGAGAGCCGCCCGGTACGCACGCGGCAAGCGCCTCCGGTGAATACCAAGACAAGAATACTCTGTCTGTAAATTGCATTATTACTGCGCAAGCGTTAGTGATGATAAGGGGGTAGGATACTAGCCACAACTCTTTAATACTGGTTTTTTGCTTCAATTAATTTTCCTCTTTACGGAGTCAGCTCCGTGAAGTCAGTTTAGAAAAAAGAGCCCCAGCTGCGTAGCAGCCCGGGACTCTAAGAGTCTGTCGACGCGATTTATACGCTTGCGCTGCTAAGATTTTTAATAAATTTTAATTTTCTTTATGACAAGCATAGCCAAAGCTATGTACGGAATAAAAAAATTAAAATTTATTAAAAAGCTGCCGCAGCCCGTAGGGTTGTTTCAAAATTAGCTTATTTTTCATTTTTTTTGCTGGAATATAGCTTATGCTATACCCACACGCAAAAGAAAATGTAAAATAAGCTAATTTTGGAACAACGCAAACGTATAAATCGCGTCGACAGACTCTCGGAAAAAAGTCAAATTATTTTCTAACGTTGACGGCTTTGGGACCTTTGTCAGATTCCACAATGTCGAACTCAACATCTTGACCTTCAGCTAAGGTTTTAAAACCGTCGCCTTGGATTTCCTGATAGTGAACAAAGAGGTCTTTAGAGCCATCTTCGGGGGTTACGAAGCCGTAACCTTTTTGGTCGTTAAACCATTTTACTTTTCCTTTTGCCATTTACAATTACTTCCTTTTTACGTTGATATAGGTTTTATTCAAACCTTACTAAATTGTACCATAAAAAAATTAATTTTAAACGCTTCTTTTAAAAACAAGCGCACCGCGTTCAAAGTACCATTCTTCCAGCACATGCCCGTCCTCACTGTACTTTTTGGCGGTACCGTTTGCCTTACCGTCACTATAGGGGGAGATAAGCGCTATTGTGCCGTTTTTGTGGTAAATAATTTTATCTCCCACCAGCTTATCTTTTTTGTAAAAACTCTGGGAGTGTATAAACCCGTTTTCAAGGTAGGTTACGCTGCGCCCGTCCAAAAAGCCCTCGCTGTATTCCGACATTTCCAGCAGCGCGCCGTTGGAGTAATACTTTTTTTGTTTGCCTGTCTGTATGTCTTCCCTATAGGCAAGCTCTTTTTGCAACAGGCCGCCCGGGTAATACACGCGCACTACGCCGTGCAGCAGGCCGTCTTTATATTCCTTTTCCAAATGTATTACGCCGCTTTCAAGGCGGGTGCGGCTCATGCCGTTGCGTTTGCCGCTTTTATAGGGGCACTCAAAAAACACTTTGCCGTTGTCATAAAATTCTTTAACCGTACCGTCGGGTATTTTGCCGTCAAATTCAAGGGTGTCCATGGTCTCGTTCAGTATCTCTGTAGCTACTTTCTTTTTGCCCACAAAATACTCGCGCCGGTAACCTTTTTTACCCGCGCCTAGAGATTCCAGTTTTCTTACTATTACCTTTTCCTCATCCATCATAAAAGAATACTCCTCGCACAAAGGTGCCCGCAGCCAAAAGCGAAATGTAAGTTCATGCCGCCGCTTTTAGCGTCCGCGTCCAGCATTTCCCCTAAAATATAAAGTCCCGGTACTTTGGCGGACTGCAGCGTAGCGCAGTCAACTTCCGTACCCGGCACGCCGCCTGCCGCGGCGTAAGCGTCAGCCCAAGAAACCGTTGGGGCGCATATGGCGGGCCAGGCCTGCATTGTTTCTATAATATTAGCAAAATTTTCATCTTTTATACGCCCTGTAATAATGTTTTTATTTATACCTAAATAGTCCAACAGTACTTCCGCCACATTTTCATGCAGCAGACCTATAAAAAAGTCTTTTATCTTTCTTTGCGGGTGATATTTTTGGCGTTTGTACATCATACTTTTAAAATCCCCCGGTTTTGCGCCCGGAAAAAGGTTAACCGTAATCTCATGGTTATTAGAAATGTCGCCGTTTATAAGGCGGCTTAAGTTAAGCGCGGGTATACCGCTGAGCCCCTTGGCGGTAAACATAACTTCCCCCTCTTCCTTATATATACGCCCGTTAAAGCGCAGAGTTAGATGGCAGTCCTGCCTGACGCCGTGCATTTTGGCAAAAGGGTTTTGCTTTAAAGCGATTGGCGTAAGAGCGGGAGAAACAGTAGTAATTGTATGGCCCAAACTTTTGGCCAAAGCGTAACCCGCGTCGGTACCGCTTGCCTGCGGGAAAGCGGGCGAGCCGCACGCCAGCACAACCTTTGCGGCGTGGTAAGTTTTATCCCCCGCTTTTACGGTAAAGATATCTTGCTTGGTAATAGAGTCAACTTTAACACCTGTAAAAATCTGCCCCCCTGCCTCAGTCACGGCGTACTCAAGCGCATTGGCCACGGCAGTGGCTTTACCTGTGGCGGCAAAATAACGGCCGTCGCTTTCTTTTTTAAGCACAACGCCTATACGCATGAGAAATTCAACAGCGTCTTTCGCGTTAAATTTTTTAAGCACCTCCGCCACCAGGTCTTTATCGCCGTAATAATCGGCAAGTTTTACGTTTTCGTTGGTGGCGTTACAGCGGCCGTTGCCGCTGACAAGTATTTTGCGCCCAACCTGCTCACGCGCTTCCAAAATGGCAACCTTGCGCCCGCCGCGCGCCAGCAGTACGCCGCAGGTTAACCCCGCCGCGCCGCCGCCAACAATAATTACGTCAAAAGTGTTTTTTGTCATGTTATGCCTGTAAAGAAATTGCCGCTAAAAAGTAGTCTTGCGAGGTAAGTTCCAAAGGCTCCGTTATCTCTTGCGACACAGCAAAATCTTTTTGGAACAAACGCTCATTAAGCTCCTCAACAAACTTAGGGTCGTCCACGCCAAGGCTCATCTCGCCGTTAACAAACAAACTGTATTTATCAAAATTGGCCGAGCCCACGCAAGCCCACCCGTCATAAATTGCAGCCTTAACGTGCGACATAGTGGGGTAATAGTACACCCTTATACCGTTAGCCAGCATGATATTGGTTTTTACCCTGTTATTGGCGTCCATCATACCTATATCATTTTTAGAGGGCAATATCACGCGTACGTCCACGCCGCGCTGGCGGGCGTTGATAAGTTCTTTTACTATTCTGTTGTCAGAGAAGTAAGCGTTTTGAATATAAATTCTTTTTTTAGCGCGTTTAATGGCTTCTAACTGCGCGGTAAAAATATCGGGCCTGCTAGGTTTGGTGTAAAGCGGCCGCACGTCTATCATATCATCTTCATAGTCATGCTTAAAACACTCGTTACAATCCTCACTGGCCATAACGGCCGCTTGGGCAAAATCGCCGCCGGGCCCGGAAAAAGCCCAGGCGCGTTCAAAATCATTTTTCAGTTTGGTTACTATGGGGCCCTCCAAAGATATCATCATATCATGCCAGGTGTAGCGGTACTCTTCGCCAAAGTTCATGCCGCCGGTATAGGCAAGGCGTTCGTCTATAACTATAACTTTGCTGTGGTCAACGCTGGCTAAAATATTGGGGCGTGTGCGTACCTTAACTTCGGATTCTTCTTTAAGATATTGTTTAATGCCGGGCATAACATAATCTTTAGAGTGCGGCATTTCGGGCGCTTTTGTCCAGTTAAGTACTGTGTTAATTTCGTCAATAAGCACTCTTGTTTTAATATCGTGGTTAGAGGCGTTTTTAAGCACATCGGCTATGCTAAGGCTGTAAGGGTCTGTTTTAAAAATATAGATTCTTACGTCCACAGACTCTTTGGCCTTTTGCACCTCTTCTATAAAATCAGGAAAAAACTCCTCCCCGCCTATTAATAACTTAGCTCTGGCTTTGTAGGTTTCTTTACGGGTTTTTCTGTCAAGAACTTTTGAGAATTCTTCCAAATCCATCATCTGGTCCCCGTCATATAAGGGTGGTACATCGTAACTTAAATTTTTTATCCCCGGCGATAATGTGGCGTACATAAAAAAGTATCCGCTGGAAAGCAAATTATGCACAGAAGTAAACGGCGCTTTAACTACGCCTATAAAATTGCTTTTAATAAAAAAAGAGTACAGCATATCCACAGAAAATCCTACCGGCGAAATCTTTTTTTGTACTTTATAAAAATCCGGCAGTTCAATGGCGGACACAAACTCGCGCTCGGCGTCTACATATATATAAGGGATTTGCGCGGCCACACGGTCTATGGGGATAACAAATTTTGTAACGCCGGGGTAGTCGGCTTTTAAGATTTCTGTAAAATATTTATTAACGCCTTGTCGCAGTTCTTTCTGTTTCTTTTTGCCCAGGATTGTTATGTTAAGCGGCACCTGGCCGGGTTCGTTAAGTTTAATTTCGCCGTTTGTATCACGGTATAAAACAACATCTCTTAAATCTGTAACCAGCAGGTATCCCGTGCCGTGGTCTTGCGGCGCCATTTCCGTCATCTGGCGGCGTACAGCCTGTTCAAACACGTCACCCAGCATATAAACTTTTTCTTTTTTTGCGGCGTCCATTTCAGGCAGGGTTTTTACGGCTTTGGCCTCTATGGTGGCGTTTTTCTTTTTAAGTTCTTTACCCTCTTTAGGCAGTTTTGCTATAAGCGCGAAATCTACCCCGCTGTAAGTATATGTAAAATACAAAGCCCCCTCATATACAAAAACTTCTTTAGGCTCAATACTGGCGCTTTCTAAAGACTGCACGGTATCTTGCTTTTTATAAACGCTGTGGCAGGCGCTAAGCAGCGCCACCAGCAAAAAACATGTGATTATTTTAAATACTCTTCTATACATAAATATATTCTAGTTAAAATTTCCCCCGTTGAGAAGTATTATTAAATTACTGCCGTTATATTCAGGGGCCCCAAAGATTTGCGTGGATTTTTGACTTTTCCGCGTTTCGGGCACACTTGTCCGCAGCGAACTGTGCGGGTGAAGTGTGTGTCCAAACGCGGAAAAGTCAAAAATCCGCCAAAGATTTGGGGATAAAAAAGCCCGCTTAAGCGGGCTTTTTTAAATTACTTTTCTTGCTCAGTCGCGTATTTTTCTACTTCTACGGCTGCCTGTATCTTATTTTTAATAACATCAGGCCCGCCGACGCAGCCGCCAAGGCAGCTCATAACCTCAATAAAGTTATGGGGGCAGGAGCCCTTGCAGTAGGCTTTGAGTTTGAAGATAGTTTTTTCGTCAACGCCGTTGATAATCTCGGCATTTATGCCAAGGGGCCCGCGCGCGGCTTCACGCACGGCTTTGGTAACGCCGCCGGCTAACGGGAACCTTAAGGACGCCGCGTTAGGACGTTTGTCCAGCTTAGCTTCCTCAATAGTTTCAAAGTTAACATCTTTGGCGGTGAATATGGCGTAAAGCTCTTCAAAGTTAAGCACGTAATCCACCAACGGGTCTACCTGGCCTTCCTTACGTTTGGAAAGGCAGGGGCCCACAAATACGGTAACGGCCTCAGGCATTTCTTTTTTAACAAGTTCGGCCGTGTAGTGCATAGGTGTGGCGGTATGCGAGACAAAAGGTTTAAGCTCAGGTATATGCTTTTGCACAAGCCTTAGGTAAGCGAAACAGCAGGAGCTTGTCATAAACTTTTCGCCCTTTTCTATAACTCTTTCTTTAAATTCTTTGGCCTCGTTAGCGGCGGTAATTTCCGCGCCGTAGGCAACTTCATACACAGAGTCAAACCCAACGGCTTTAAGCGCGGAGGTAAGTTTGCCCATGCTTACGCCAAACTGGCCCGCTATTGCTGGGGCTATCATGGCGACAACAGGCTTTTTGTCTTTAAAAGAGCGCAGTACGTTAAGCAGCTGGCTGCGTTCCATAACGGCGCCAAACGGGCAGGACTTCATGCAGCGCCCGCAGCTTATGCAGATAGAATGGTCTATTACGGCGTGGCCCTTTTCGTCTTTCTTAATAGCTTTTACGGGGCAGGCGTCTTCGCACGGTACATTAAGTTTTAATATAGCGCCGTAGGGGCAAGCGTTTTTACACTTGCCGCAGTTTTTGCATTTGTCAGGGTCAATCCTGGAACGGCCGTTAACCATGCTTACGGCGCCGAAGGGGCACTCTGAAATACACGGCCTGGCTAAGCAGCCTTGACAGACTTCCGTTACTAAATATTGTGATTTTACGCACGCCTGGCATGCGGACCTTAAAATTATAAGCAGTTTGCCCTCGCCGTTTTTGAGATCCTGCTGCTCTGACACGTACTCGTTAAGATGGCGGGACTCGTCTACTTCATTTATAGAATACCCCATAGCGGCCAGCACGCGCGACGACAAAATAGCGCGCTCTTTAAAAACGCAGCATCTAAACTGCGCTTCGGAGCCGGAGGGGATTATGTTAAACGGAATTTTGTGGATATCTCTTTCCAGGGTACCGTTAAAAAACATCTTGGAAATTTCCACCAGAACTTCTCTCTTAAAATGTTCTGAATTATTAGCTTTTCTTTTTATCATATGTATATATTATAGCTTTTTGGAAGTAAATTTTAAAGGCGCCGGCGGCGCAAATATTATAATATAGCGGTATGAAAACAGAAAAAGAAAAAATGCTGGCCGGGCAAGCATATACCGCCAATGACCACGAACTTAAAACACTACTTAAGCACGCGCGCGAACTTACGCGCAAGTATAACCAAACGCTTGAGGGCGACCTTGTAACCAGGCGTGAGATTTTAGAAAGCCTGTTTGGCGCCGTGGGTAAAAACGTTTATGTGGAACCGTCTTTTAAATGCGACTACGGCTTTAATATTTTTATAGGGGATAATTTTTACGCCAACTTTGACTGCACCATACTTGACGTATGCAAAGTGGAAATTGGCCACAACTGCCTGCTTGCCCCCGGTGTGCATATTTATACCGCAACGCACCCATTAAACTCAGCCGACAGGGCGGCTGGCGTTGAGTTTGGCAAGCCGGTAAAGATAGGCAATAATGTGTGGCTTGGCGGCAAGGTAATAGTTAACCCGGGCGTTACGATAGGGGACAATGTTGTGGCGGCGTCGGGCGCGGTAATAGTAAAAGACGTTCCAAGCAATGTACTTGTAGCGGGCAACCCCGCCAAGATTATAAAAACTTTGGAGTAAATATGGAAACAATAGTTTACGCCTTTTCAGGCACAGGCAACAGTTTGTACGCCGCCAAACGCGTGGCAAGCGCACTTGACGCTAAAGTTAAATATATTGTTCATGAAGCTAAAGAGGGGCATTATAAATGCGAGGCCGGGCGTGTTATCTTTGTGTTCCCGGTATACGCCTGGGGCCCGCCGGCAGTTGTAAAATATTTTATGGAAAAACTTGATCTTAGCCAGGCTTCTTATATATCCGCGCTGGCAACGGCGGCCAGCTCCACAGGCGCTACATTTGGCATAGTTGCGGATATTTTGGCCGCCAAAGGCAAACCTTTAAACTACGCTTGCACCATAATGATGCCTACAAATTACTTACCGTTATTTACAGTAAAACCGGCGGGTAAATGTGCAAAAAAATTAGAAAAAGCGGATAAAAAAATAAGCAAGTATCTTGAAGATATAAAAGCCGCCGTTACCGCGCGGCCATATAAAGCAGGTTTTTTAGCTAAAAAATTTTATAGTTTTGTTTATGATAAAAATTCTAAAAAAGACAAAAACTTTTTTGTAGACCCTGTGTGCATAAAATGCGGCGTATGCGCCAAAGTCTGCCCCGCTCATGACATAGAAATTACAGACGCCGGCCCCGTGTGGCAGGGCAAATGTATGCAATGCATGGCCTGCGCCAATTACTGCCCTACAAAGGTTATACAAATTAAACGCGCGTTTACATCACGGCAAGGCAGGTACCACCATCCCGGTGTAACAGATATTGATATAGCGGCGCAAAAATAAATTTAAAGCCCCGGTTAACCGGGGCTTTTTTATTTATTATAATTAAGTTATGCAAAATATTCCTAAAATACAAGATATTAAAAACCTGCTGATACTGCGCGGCGAGGGCTCGCTTGGCGACGCTATTTTATCTTCTTGCTGTTACAGGGAATATAAAAAAGTTAACCCAAACCTTAAAATATCGGTAGTATGTTTTGGCAGCGCCACTGCCTACCTTAAAACAAATAAGTATATAGACAAACTTTACGTGCTGCCCATACCACGCGTACTGCGCCCCAACCAGCGCTGGCCAAGCCTTATATATTATGGGCTTAAAATGCGGGCAAAAAAATTTGATCTGGTTATTGATACCTGCAAAAAAGATTTTAAAAACTGGCGTTTGTTCCGTTGGTTATGCGGCAAAGATATGATAGCGGACCATCTTTCACTGGCTATAGATATACACCGTCCGCCGCTGCACGCAAGCGAGGCCGAAGGTAAAATAGTAAGCGTACTTACGGGTAACGACACAATAGACGCCTCCTATGACCTTACCGTACCAGAGGAAACTAAAGAGCGTGTGCGGCAGTTTCTCACGCAGCATAATATTGGCTGTTACACTTTATTAAACCCGTTTGCTTCCGTGGTGCAGCGCACTTTAAATAACGATACCGTCAGCAGAATGTGCAACTTTTTAAATGATAAATATCCCAGTAAAAATATAATAATACCCGCTATGCCCAGCCAGGTTGCGGCCGTGCAGGGAATAATAAAACAAAACCCCGCCTTTAATATTATTATGTTTGAAACCAAGTCTTTGTTTGATATGTTTGAGCTGGTCAACCGCAGCGGCTTTGTTATAACGCCGGATACGGCTATAGCGCACGTGGCCTCGGGCTTTGAGCGTAAGTCTATAATTTTTTACAACACATTTTCAGAATACAACGCGCCCAACAACCCCGCCGCGGCGGTTATTAAAACCGACCCCGGTGACATAAATAAATTTAACTGGCAAGATTTTGAACAAGCTTTTAAATAAAATACCCCCGGACAAGTTGTCCGGGGGTATTTATTAGTGCTGTATGCTGTAAAAACAAATGTTGTTATAGAAGAAAATTTTCACAGGAGTTTTTACCCTCTCCCCTAAGAGGGAGAGGAAAAGAAAATTAAAACAACACCAAGCTTATTGCCATTACCAGCATGCCGGCTATCACGCCAAGTATCTCTTTATGCCCGTCGCCATACTCATTAGCCGTTGGCAACAATTCGTCAAAAGAAATATAAATCATAATACCCGCCACCAGCGCGAACACCACGCCAAAAGTAACAGGCCCTAAAAAGCGTGACAAAAACGCCCACCCAATTAGTGCCCCCACAGGCTCCGCCATGCCCGATAGCCCAGAATATAACAAAGCCGACTTTCTGCTGCCGGTAGCGTTATAGATAGGCACCGCCACCGCTATGCCTTCCGGTATATTATGTATGGCAACGGCAATAGCTATGCTGATACCTAACTGCGGGGAGTTAATGGCGCTCATAAAAGTGGCCAGCCCCTCGGGGAAGTTGTGCACGGCCAAAGCAAGCGCGGTAAATAAACCTATTCTTCTTATTTTTTGTATATGGGCGTCACGGAAAGATGGTTCAAACTCTTTATTTTCCAAATGGTGCTGCGGTATCAGCTGGTCTATTATACCGGCTATTAATATACCGCCAAAAAACGCGCCGATAGTCGCCCACCCGGCCGCCTTTTGCGACATTACTAAAGCTAAGTTTTCTGTAGCCGTGGGCAGCATTTCCATAAAGGAAACATATATCATTACGCCTGCGGAAAAGCCCATGCCTATGGAAAATATTTTAAGGTCATCACGTTTGACAAAAAAGGACACAAACCCGCCCAACAGCGTTGCGCTGCCGGCAAGAAAACTTAAAAGTAAAGCAAGTAAAACTGTGCTATCCATAACTCACCTAAAAACTTTTTTTAAGCCCCTCTTCAAGCGTGGTAAACTGCTGGCCTGTAAGAGTGACCCACTTTTTGCTTGAGCATACCCAGTGGCCGGGTATGGCGGCCTCGCGCACTTTGTCATAATTAAGCGCGGGGGCAAAGCCAAAAAACCTAGCAAGCGTCTCGTAAACAAACGCCACTATTTTAAGCACCCATAAAGGCGCGGTAAACATAAAAGGCTTTTTTACTTTCATGGCGGCGGCCATAGTTTCTATAAAATAACGCCAGGTATACACCCTGTCTTCACACACGTAAAAAGTTTGCCCGTAAGCGCCCGGCAGGCTGACAGAACGCACTAACGCTTCTACCAAATCGTCCACGTAAATAAAGTTAAAATAAGCGTCGCCCTTAGAGGTATTTACCATTACACCCCTTTTTACCCAGGCGGCAATCTTAGAAACGCCGGAATCGTTTTTGCCATAAACTATAGGCGCGCGGAAAATGATTGTTTTAATATTAGCGGGCAGCGCACGCACATACTCTTCCCCGCCAAGTTTTGTGCGGCCGTAGTCTGATGACGGCGCGGGCGCGTCGGCCTCGCACCTGGGGTTTTTGTAATCCACGCTGTAACCGCCGGCGGCCTGGCTGGACATGTATACAAAAAACTCAAGCCCCGGCACCTTTGCCGCGGCCTCTGTTAAATTTTTAGTTGTGGTAATATTAGCGCGTTCAAACCCGCTATAGTTGTAAGCGAAAATAGCCGCCGCTAAGTGGTACACGCCGTAGCAGCCATCAAGCGCTTTTACTAAGGAGTCGCCGTCCATATAATCCGCTTTTAGGTAAGTTATTTTAGGGTTGGCGGACTTGCGCTCCGTCCTGCTTAGTATTCTTACGCTATGCCCTTGGTCAAGCAGGGCCTTGGTTAAAATACCGCCGATAAACCCGCCCCCGCCGGTAACAGCGAATGTTTTAGCGGTATCAGTCATTTAAACTCTCCATCGCTTTATCGGCGCGTTTTTGAAAGTCGTTCATTTTTTTGGCGGTTTCTTTTGTGTTGTCCACCCAATCTTTGGCCGAGCCTATTTTTATGCCGAAGGCGGAAAGGCCCTTTTCAACGTCGCTTTTAGTAGGAAAATCGCCGTAAGCAAGCCTTTTTAAAGGAGTAACTTTTGATTCCTGCGGGAAACGCTGCAGCGTAAACCACGCGCACACGCATATAAGCGCAAGCGTGATAAGCAGGTTAACCCTGCGCCAGTTTTCCATACCCAGCACCGTAATGACAAGACCCACCAGTATAGCCGCTATAGACCACACTATGGCCGACATTACGCCGTACGAAAACCCGCCCATGCCGTAATGCGGAAAGCAAACCATCACAAAAAAATGTATTAACAAGATAAAAAATATTCTTCTTATTGTCATATAAATAATCTCCTATGCTTCGTCTTTAAACTCTACCGTTACCGTCAAGGTATCTTTACCAAAATCTTTTGGCAGCGGCGGGAAAGGCGCCGCGCCCTCTACGCTGGACTTGGCGGAGTAATCATACCCCGCGTTGCCGGACTCGCTTACTACTTTTACATCCGTTATACTGCCGTTGGCCTGTATGGCAAATGATACCGAACACGCCAGTACGGCGTTTTTGGGTTTACGTTTTTCCCACTCTGTCCAGAGCGAGTTTCTTACCTGTGTTATATACCACGGGTATGGGAAATTAGAAAAATCTGTCTTTATACCGCCGCCGGGGCCGCCGGAACCCGCGCCTGTTTTTGCAGCGTCGGCCGGTTTAGCTTCCGCCTTTTTATTTTCGGTTTCCGCCAAAATGCTGGGGGTGCCTAAAACTATTTTTTTGGGTTTGGCGGGGGCCGGTTTTTTGGTTATTTCCTGCTTGGCGGCGTAGGCTTTTTTATCGGCCGGGGGCGGGGTTATAGGTTTGGCCTCTTCTTTAGGGGTTTCTTTTACTTCCGCTTTAGACGCGTCTTCCGCCTTGGGGCCAACTTCATCCTGCGGGGCTGTTACGGGGCCCTGAAATGACTGACCAAGAAAATCTATAGTATAGGTAGCGATAGGTTTTTTGGCGGCAGGGGCTATAGACAAGAGTAAAAACCCCGCCAATAACACATGCAACCCACCAGAAACCACATAATACCTATTCATTCTTTTTTAGCGCTTGCTACTCCTGTTTGCCTTACCCTTTGTACTGCCGTTACTTCAGAATGTTCTATTTTTGGCTCTTGCTACTTTAGTTTGCCTTACCCTTTATACTGCCATTACTTCAGAATGTTCTATTTTGGCGCTTGCTATATTATTTGCCGGATTTTTCCAGTACGCCTATACCCAGCTTGGCGGCGCCAAGTTCTTTGGCTATGTCAAAAACATTTACTACCATTTGCACGGGCACGTCTTTATCGGCCTGAACAAGTATGGCTTTTTTGCTGGCTTTGCCCATTCTAAGCGTAAGCTCACGCTGCAGGCCGTCCATGGGCACAACAGTGCCCTGCACGGTAATAGTGCCGTTCTTTTGTATTTCCACCCTTATAAGGTCGTCCTCAACCACGGCGTTAACGGTGCTGCTTTTGGGCAGGTCAACGTTAAGCTGCATTTGCACAAGGTACGGCGTCATAACCATAAAAATAATAAGCAGGATTAGCACAATGTCTATAAAAGGCACCATGTTAATCTCGCCAATTGGTTTTCTTACTCTAGTTACCATTTATAATCTCGCTGGCTATGTTTTCAAGTTCACGTTCAAAAAAGTTTATCTGGCTGACAAAATAGTTGTACGCTATAACCGCCGGTACAGCCACAAATAAACCCGCCGCCGTGTTAATAAGCGCCTCGGCAATACCTTTGGCCACTACGGACGGGCCGGCAGTAGCGGCTGTCATAGAAGCTAAGTCAGCAAAAGCGTGCATAACGCCCAAAATAGTACCAAACAAACCTATAAACGGTGTTGTACTGCCAAGCGTGGCTAAGATAGGCAGTTTTTTGTGCAGCTGTGTAATTTCCCAGTCTATAGAAGCTTCTGAAATAGCTTTAAGCGCGTCGCCGCGGCGGCCGCTGGTAAGCATGGCGTTTATCAGCTTGCCCGCCGGGGTGTTTTTGGCAATGTCGCGTTTGGTAGCGTCTATCGCTTTGTCCGTGTTGCCTGTTTTAATTTGGTATTTAACGTAAGCAATAAGCTTGCGGCTCATGTTTATTTGCTTTCTTAAAGTAAAAAATCTTTCTAAAATTACCGCCAGCGAAAATACTGAAAGAACTAAAAGCACTATAAGTACCGGGCCGCCCGCGCTAAGAAGCTCCCTAACATTAGTCATATTTGAAAAGTCCATCATCGTCTCCTTTTATTACTCCCTCACCCCTTTTGGAAAATTGAGCCAAACTTGCCGAGGGTATTAATTAGTTCTCCCTCGCCCCTCTTGGGGTGAGGGTTGGGGTGAGGGGCTTGCAAGCCGTTTCCTTTCTTCAACCATGTTCTGCAAAGAAAGATAAACACCCTCTTCATTTTTTAAAATTTCATTGTTCCAAAACCTTATTACTTTATAACCTAAAGAATTAAGAAAACCTGTTCTCAGCTTATCTTTTTCTTTATCATCATCGTGCTGCCCACCGTCACATTCTATTACAAGCTTTAAGTCAATGCATACAAAATCTACAATATAACGGTCTATTTGGAATTGCCTTTTAAACTTTACGCCAAACTGGTTATTTCTAAGCATTTTCCAAACTGTTAATTCTGCGGGGGTTGAGTTTTTTCTGTTTACTATTGCAAAAGATTTTAAGTTTCTATCTTTGGCCATATTAGCATTCCCCCTCTCCCTAGCCCTCCCCCCAAGATGTGGGAGGGTACTTTAATTTTTAAAATCCTCTGGTGTCCCAAAAGTATAGGACAATCAGTAATATCCATACGCATATGTTTGCTACTATGCCGCTGGCTACGTCGTCCAGCACTATGCTGGCCGGGGTTTTCATTTTATCCAGCTTTTTTATGGGGCCGGGTTTAAGCCAGTCAAAAAGCCTGAATAAAATAAACGCCGCGCCGTAAAAAAGTATATTTTTGGGCATAAACGCTAAAGCAAAAAAGTAACCCGCTATTTCATCAATAACAATCTTGGGGTTATCATGCCCTTCAAAGGTGGCGTTCTTTGTTACCCATATGGAAAACACCATAAAAGCTAATAAAAATATTATTTGCGCCCACCAAACTTCCGGCATAAAAAACCACGCTAACGGCACCGCCACCAACGTGCCCAGTAAACCGGCCCCGGTATTTTTGTGACCCTTAAGCAGCGTCGCGGGCAGCAGGCTTACGTAAAAGCCAGACGCTAAAAAGTTAAAAATCTTATTTTTCATTTTTATCTTTTCTCTTTATAGGTAAGCTCCAGGCTTTTTCAAGCATCTTCCAATTATTGTTTAAGTATGACGCCATGCTAAGCCATGTTATAACAGCGGCTATCACCGTAATAACATAATCTAAGTTGCGAAATGTGCGGTAGGTAATTCTAAAAATATCTTGTAGAACTCCGTCTGTAATTTGTGACAGATGGTATACGTTAAGCACAAAAAATATTAGACCCACGGCGGACATTTGTATAACTGTTTTAACTTTGCCCCAGCGTTCCGCCGCCAACACACTGCCTTCAAGCGCGGCTATAACGCGCAGTGTTGATACCGTAAGCTCGCGCAGTATTATCAAAAATACCGCCCATACCGGAACGTTTAACTGCGGTATCGCGGTGAATGCGAACAACGCCGAACAAACTAAAATCTTATCCACAAAAGGGTCCACAATAGCGCCGAAAGGCGTGTATGTGTTGGTAGCCCTTGCTATGCGCCCGTCTACCCAGTCTGTGGCGGCGGCTACTATAAAAATAAGTGTGGCTAAAGCGCGGGCAGAATAGTCCGGTATTAAAATGGCAAAGAACATTACCATAGAAAGCCCGGCTCTTGAAAGCGTTATTTTATTGGCAAGCGTCATTTCCGTTTTGCTCATATTATATTCCTTTAAAAACTTCCCCTAATTTAATATTTTTTTGTGTGGCGGTAAGAGTGGCTGTTGTGGTAAGATCGTCAACAACAAGCGATATTTCCTGCGGGAAATAGTCCTGGCTGCCAAGCGTTATGTAAAGCGTGTGCCCCTTCTCACCTTTTGGCGCCAGAGTTAAAACTACAGTGCCGTTTTTGTCTTCTTTAAAATCTGTAACGTCGTGCTCGTTAATAAGCGCCGTGTAATTGCCAAAGTCAAACAGCGCTTTGTTTGTCTGGCTGCTTAACCAATCGCTCCACTTAAGCGTGGTGGTTTCGGTCATGTCAGGGGCAAAAATTTTGATTTGTTTTTTATCTGTTACCGCTACTTGCGTTAATGCGCCGCCAGTGTTGTGCTGGTCAAGGCGCAGCTTGTTGGGCTTAGCGTAGTAAAGCTCCCCGCCGGATTTTGATATAACCACACCGTCGTAAATAGTTGCCTGTTCAAATTTTGTTTTTAATGTGGAAAGTTTTTTGTCCCATTCAATCAAACGGGCAACGGCGATATCTTTAGGTTGCGCTTTGGCCGCTGGCTGCACTGTTGTTGCGGCGGGCTTTGCAGCGGTGGGCGGTGTAACCACAAGTTTAACTTCTTCCTTAACTTCAGGCGTTGCCGTAAGTTCTTCTACTACAACAGTTTCTGTAGTTTTAAACTGCTCTTCCGTTTTTTTAGATTTAGCGTCAGACGCGCAGGCGCACATGGCTAAAGTAAGAATCATTAAAAATTTTATTTTGTTCATAATCACCTATTTGTAGCGTTATTAGCTTTATTTAAACAACTTGCTCCGCAAAATTAAATCCCTCCCCCTCTGGGGTACTCCCTTTACGAAAGGGAGAAAAATAAATATGTCTATCTAGAGTATCTCTCTCCACAACCTATTTGTACACGGTTTCGTAGTTAGGTTTCGAAGAGGAATTTTTGCTTTTAAGTTCCGCTAAGCCGGACTCTATTAAATCAAAATGTATCTCCCACCTGTTGGAACCCTCGGGCTTGGTAATATAGCCTTTCATCTCAAGCACGCTTAAAATATTAGTTGCGCGCGCGCTGGAGCCAAAGTGCGCTTTAAGCAAATCCTGCGACACTCTGCGGCGTTCTAAAATTAATGAAAGCGCCTGTATCATTTCTTCCGCGCTGGCGCCCAGGCCGTCCTCGGGCCTGCCGCCGTTTGCGCCCTGCTCAGACATAATTTGCAGCGGGTAATCCGGCCCGCCCTGCTCACGCAGAAAGTCGGCCACTGCGGCAATTTCATTTTCAGACACGTACGCGCCCTGTATACGGTGTGGCTTTTGGTCTGACGTGCCCTGGTAAAGCATGTCGCCCTTACCAAGCAAAGCGTCTGCCCCAAGAGCGTCTAAAATAACACGGGAATCTGTTTTGGAAGCCACCTGCAGCGCAATGCGCGAGGGCAAGTTGGCCTTAATAACACCCGTAATAACGTTAACAGACGGGCGCTGGGTGCACAATACCAAATGTATGCCAACGGCGCGGGCCATTTGCGCTAAACGCTGTATAGAATCTTCTATAGCGGCGCGTGTTTGCAGCATAAGGTCGGCCAGTTCGTCTATTACTACTACTACGTAAAACATTTTGTCTTCGCCGTTTTGCTCGGCCCATTTATTGTAGCCGTCAATGTTTTTAACTTTGGCAAGCTCCATAATTTTGGTACGCTTTTCCATCACTTTTACCAAAGTCTGCAGTGACTTTACCGCCCCTTGCGCGTCTGTAATAACGTTAACGTCCTCACAGGTTGTTTTAGGGTCGTACAGGTGCGGTATTCCCTCGTAAAGCGTAAGCTCCAGGCGTTTAGGATCTATCATTAAAAATTTAACTTCGTCCGGTTTGGCTTTATATAAAACGGACATTATTATGGAATGCAGACAAATACTTTTGCCGGAGTTTGTAGCGCCCGCTATAAGTAAATGCGGCGTGCGCTCCAGCGCCATGGTGGCGGGCAGGCCGTCGGCGTAGCGGCCAAGCGCTATGGGCATAACAGCCTTGGAGTGCGTGAAAGTATTGTCCTGTAAAATTTCTTTTATGGTAACCATCATGGCGTGTTCGTTAGGTATTTCAAAGCCTATGGCGTCTTTGCCCGGGATGGGCGCTTCCACACGTATGCCGCGCGCCTTCATGGCAAGGGCGATATCGTTAGAAATTGCCACAATATTGCTGATTCTTACGCCGGGGTCAGGCTTAATTTCATAGCGTGTTACCACAGGCCCCGGGGATACGCCGGTAACCGTTGCGCCTATTTCAAAACTTTTTAAAGTGTTTTCAAGGAGAGCTGTTGCCATGGCAATTTCTTCATCTGTTGGGCCTAGTATGCCCTCGTTCTTAGGGTCTTGCAAAAGGTCTAAGGGCGGTAATTTAAAATTGGCAATGTCCACCTTTTTGCCAGGTTCGGCAGGTTCGGTGGCAACGGGGGCGGCCTTTTTAGGGGTTTCCGCTCTGTTGGGTGCCTTGATAATTTCAGCCACGGGGCGGCGTATTTCTGGCTTGGAGCGGATTTCGTTAATCTGCTCGGCCACCGGGCCGGCGGGCCTTGCTACGGGAACTTCCGCTTTGGCGGGCGCCTCAACCTTGGCTTCTTCTATTTTGGTTTTAAGTTCTGCCTTGGCCTCGTGCCAGGCGTAGTAGTCTTGCTTGATAAGGTCAATTAAATACCTAAACGTGCTTACCCACGGTATGGCAAACAAAAGGTGAATACCCGTAAATAACAGCGCGAGTGAAAATAGCGTAGCCCCGGCAGTGCCTACTAAACTTTGCATAAAAACAAACATCTCACGCCCTATTGTACCGCCCTCAATGTAAGAGCCTTTAAATATAAAACGCAGGCACGCAAGCACGCTTGCTATGGCGGAAAGTGATATACCCATGCCCACTAAAAACACAAAAATATTGGCCGCCCTATGTTTGACCGAGCGCACCAGCCAGTAAAAAAAGAACAGCGGCATAAGGTAAGAGGCGTGGCCTAAATAGTTAAAAAAGAAATTGGAAACAGCTTCCCCGTACGGGCCTTTTGAGACGTTAAACCATTGTATAAAAAACAGCCAGGCGCACAAAGCAAACGCCAGCGCCCAAAATAAAAATACCAAAGCGTTAGAGCTGGAACCCTTTTTCTTAAGTTTCTTAGATTTTTTCTTGCCCTTATAGAGATAATAATTATTATTACGCATATGTAAATATTTTAACATTTATGCGCCGGGTTTGAATAGATGAATTTACATAAAAATCCCCGCTGTAAAGCGGGGATAGGAAAGAGGTACTAATTTTTAGCGGGAACGTCGGCGGTTATCCAACTGTTGCCGGGGATTACCGCGCCGCGGCCTACCGTGATATTGCCAAGCACGGTAGCGTTGGCATATATTGTCACGTTGTCCTGCACTGTGGGGTGGCGCTGAATGCCTTTAATTGGGTTGCCGTTTTCGTCAAGCGGAAAACTCTTGGCGCCAAGCGTTACACCCTGGTAAACTTTAACATTGTCGCCTATTACCGTGGTCTCGCCTATTACAACGCCGGTACCGTGGTCTATAAAAAAGCTATGTCCTATTTGGGCGCCCGGGTGAATATCAATGCCTGTTTTGGAGTGGGCGTACTCTGTTAAAATACGCGGTATTATGCGCACGCCTTTTTTATATAAAAAATGAGCCATACGCTGGTAAGACAACGCACGCAGCCCGGGGTAACAAAGCAAAATTTGGTACGGGTCAGAGGCTGCCGGGTCGCCGTTATAAGCGGCGCGGATGTCTGTAAGCAGAATTTCTTGTATATGAGGAAGTTCGCGCACAAAATCCGCGGTTATTGCCAGCGCAGGGTCTTCTGTGCATTTACAAAATTCATTGTTATCAGTAAAAAGGCAAATTGTATTTTGTATCTCACACACAAGCATATGCGCGGCTTCCAAAATTAAACTTTCCGCGCGGGCGTCAACCTCGGCGGCGGTCATTCTTTTATGGGCAAAAACATTTATAAACAAGGCTTCTTTAAATTTTCTAAAAGCGTCTATAATGTTTTTGTGGGACGGAAAAAAGCAGCCTTTCCCCTCCGGAATATAAAGCGGACTGTTAGGGTCAAAAATATTTTTGCGCAAAGTTTGCGCTGTTTTTTTTATATCTGTCATACTCTTCCAAACGGTGATATGGCGCGAAGTTTTTCTATAATACCCGGCAGCACCTCTATCACTTTATCTAATTCTTCTTTGGCAGTCTCTTCGCTAAGAGAAAACCTGATGGAGCCGTGTGCGAAGTGAAAATCCACACACATGGCGCGCAGCACGTGGCTGGGCTCTAAACTGCCGGACGTACAGGCCGAGCCTGACGATGCGCAAATGCCGTAATCGTCTAAATGCATTAAAATAGATTCCCCCTCCACATAACCAAAACTGATGTTGGTGGTGTTGGGTACTCTCGCGTCTACGTCGCCGTTTATTTTGGCGTGCGCTATTTTGGTAGTAAGCTCGCGCTCTAAATAATCACGTAAAGATTTTAACTTTGAAGTATCTTTTAAAGCTTCCATGGCCATTTCGCACGCTTTGCCAAAGCCTATTACGCCGGGCACATTTTCGGTGCCGGCCCTTTTGCCCTTTTCCTGGTGGCCGCCTATTAAGTAAGGCAAAAACCTTGTGCCCCTTTTTACATAGAGTGCGCCTATACCTTTCGGCCCGTGTATTTTGTGGGCTGAGAAAGAGAGCATGTCTATATTAGTGCCCGCTACATTTACGGGTATTTTACCAACAGCCTGCACAGCGTCCGTATGAAAAAGCGCGCCGTTCTCTTTAGCTATTTTTGCTATTTCTTCTATGGGGAAAATGGTGCCTGTCTCGCTGTTGGCCCACATTACGGAAACTAAAGCGGTGCCGTCGTTAATGGCGGCCTTGTACTGGTCCATATTAAAACGGCCGCTTGCGTCAACGCCTATATAATCAACTTTGTAACCCTTGGACTGCAGGTGTTTAAACACCTCCATAACGGCGGGGTGCTCTACAGCTGAGGTGATGATATGTTTTTTATCCGGGTAGCAGTTAACGGCAGAAAATATGGCCGTGTTATCTGCCTCCGTGCCGCCGGCGGTTATGATAATTTCGTCGTCATATTCCGCGCCTATCATGGCGGCGATATGTTTTCTTGCTTTGGTTATTTCGCCTTTAACATTGGCGCCAAAACTGTGCATGCTGGACGGGTTGCCGTATTTCTCACTAAAATATGGCAGCATGGCCTGCACAACCTCCGGCCATGTTTTTGTAGTGGCGTTGTTATCTAAATAAATAGGTTTCATACTAAACCCCTTCCACCTTTATGTTAGGTGAAATTTTATCCTGAAGCGTTTTTTCTATAAGAATTTTAAGCGTGTTTTGCGCGCCCATACAGCCCTGGCACGCGCCAAGTAAACGCACTTTAATTACGTCGCCGGCAATGTCTACTAATTCTACCGAGCCGCCGTCCATGTTAAGCTTGGGGCGGACGTCAGCTTCCAACACTGCCTCAACTGTTTTTATTTTGGCGACAATTGTCATATCTTCAAATTTAGCTTCGGTTTTGGCGGGAGCGGGGACCTCGCAGGAATACACTTTATCTATTACACGCTGTATATCACCCTTGCACTTGCCGCAGGCGCCGCCGGCTTTGGTAAAGTGGGTTACGTCTTCCACCGTTTTTAAATTGTTGTTGCGCACAGCCTTGATAATGGTTTCTTCCGTCACGTTAAAACACTTGCATATGACGTGCTGCGTTTCGTCCTCTTCAAATACAACAGGCTCGCCGCCTTGGCGGTAAGATTTAATCGCAGCTTCCAGCGCTTCCATACCCATGACGGAGCAGTGCATTTTTTCTTCCGGCAGAGAGCCAAGCTCGTTGGCAATGTCTGCGTTGGTAATTTTGGCCGCTTCTTCAAGCGTTTTGCCTTTTACCATTTCCGTTAAAATTGAAGACGACGCAATGGCGCTGGCGCAGCCGAATGTTTGAAATTTTGCGTCTAAAATTGTTTCCGTGTCTTTATCTACCTTTAACGTAAGTTTTAAAGCGTCACCGCAAACCATACTGCCTACCTGGCCGGTGCCGTCGGCGTTATCCACCGCGCCTACGTTTTTAGGGTTTTTAAAATATTCTTTTACTTTATCTGTGTAATCCCACATACTTAGCCCCCTCTAATTGGCTGGGCGAGTTGATGCATCAACTCACTTTATAAATTATAGCATGTTGGCAAAACTATTTCAACAGTTATCGAACTATTGGCATATTCCCGTATACAATTGCTATAATTATTTGACATTTTAATAGGAGGGCACATGCCTGAAACTAAAAAAACAATAAACTTTGTAGAGCTATTTACAGACACAGCAAATGTATTTAAAGTAATTTTCCCTAAAATTTGGGCCCTGCTGTTTTTATTGGTAACAGTGCCTACGGCATTATCAATATCTTTTTTCTACGGCAGGCCGGAGTCTACGGCGTTCTCTATGCTTGGCTCTTTATCTTCCATAGTTGTATTTGCTTTTGTGCTTTATTTCGCGCAGGCCGCATTAAACGGGCAGGCAATAACAGTTAAAGAAGCATGGCAAAAATTTATTAAAAATATTGTGCCGCTTATTACAACATTTGTAATTATGTTGGTAGGCATAATAATATACAGCGTGCTTATGGTAATAAGCATTTTTATAATATTATTTTTTATAGGTATACCGCAGCAAGGGGCCGCGCAGTCTGAAGTGATGATAAAAGTATTTATAGCCGCCGCACCCGCGCTTATAGTTATGATGTATTTTATTACAAGAATTTTCTTTGCGTTTAACTACGTGTATCTGGACGGGCTAGCCTGGTTTGAACCTTTTAAAAAGTCTTGGGCTTTATCTTCAGGGCACGTGCTTAAAATAATAGCTTTGTTTTTACTGTCTGCCGTGGTTGGGTCAATAAGCACAATATCGCTTGTCTTTAATATACCGGCGGTTACATTTTTGATTACCTTGCTGTTATTCCCGGTTACGTTTTATTTTTCAACGCTGTACTGCGTGCTGTTTTTAAAACTATACACCCCGCCGCAAGCTTAAAATTTAAAAATAAACCACCCCGCTCAGTTGAGCGGGGTGGTTTATTTATAAAGTGCCGTTATATAAGACTATTTATCAGGGGCCCCGAAGATTTGAGTGAATTTTTGAGTTTTCCCCGTTTCGGGCACACTTGCCCGCAGCGAGCCATGCGAGTGAAGTGTATGTCCAAACGGGGAAAAGTCAAAAATTCGCCAAAGATTTGGGGATAAAACCGCGCAGCGGTTTTATTTCTTAGAGTGTGCTACGGACATCATTAGTTTTATGCGGTTAAGCTGGTTAACCTCGCTGGCGCCGGGGTCATAATCTATGGCAACCATGTTGAGGTCTTTGTATCTTTTTTTAAGTTCTTTGGTTACGCCTTTGCCTGTAATATGGTTGGGCAAACAGCCAAAGGGCTGCACGCAAACTATATTATTGGCGCCTTCTTCCATAAGTTCAAGCATCTCGGCCGTTAACAGCCAACCCTCGCCGGTTTGGTTGCAGACGGACACAATGTCCGCCACTTTTTTAGCCAGTTTTTTTACGGGTTCATAGGAGTGGAAACGCTTGCTCTTTTTAAGCAGCTTTCTAAGCGGCTTACGTAAAAATTCTATATACGCCGCTATAGCGTTAGACACTATTCTATTAATAAGCTTGCCTGACAAATATTTATGCCTGTACGTGTCATCAAGCAGACAATAAAGCAAAAAGTCCATAAGGTCGGGCACAACGGCCTCGCCGCCCTCGCTCTCAATAACGTCTACTAAACGGTTGTTAGCGTCAGGGTGGAACTTTACCAGAATCTCACCCACTATACCAACGCGCGGTCTGCGTTTGGTATCTTTTATAGGAAATGAATCAAACCTCTTTACAGCTTTTTTAGCCTCTTTATAAAGTATTACAGGGCCGGGCAGTTTGCTGTCCAACCTAAGCGCGAAGTCAGAAAGTGTAGCGTCCACCAGTTTATCCACGTCGCCTTTATTAATTTCGTACGGGTGCAGGCGGTGCGACATTCTCATAACAAGGTCGCCAAATAAAAACGCGCAGACAATGTCTCTAAACATACCAAACGTAATTTCAAAGCCCGGGTGCTTTTCACCGCCGAACGCAAACGGTATAACGGGCACATTTTTAAAGCCCGCCTTTGCCGCGGCGGCGCGCAGGAAACTGACGTAGTTTGTAGCGCGGCAGCCGCCGCCTGTTTGTGAAATAATTAAAGCTGTTTTGCTTGTGTCATACTTGCCGGACTTAAGCGCGTTAATAAGCTGGCCCACCACCACTATGGCGGGGTAACAGGCGTCGTTATTAACATACTTAAGGCCCTCTTCTATATCTTCCTGCGATACGGTGGGCAGCACTTCCAGGTTATAGCCAAAGCGCTTCATAACTTTAGACAACAGAGTAAAGTGTATGGGCGACATTTGCGGGCAGAGTATGGTGTAATCTTTACGCATCTCGGTAGTAAAAACAGGGTGCTTATGCGCCACCACGGCGGAACTGTCAAAGTGTACACCCTCGCGCTCTTTTACGGCGGCAAGCAGAGAGCGTATTCTTATTTTAATAGTGCCAAGGTTAGAGCCCTCGTCAATTTTAAGTACGGAATACACTTTGCCCGCGCTGCTTAAAATTTCTTCCACTTGCTCTGTGGTAATAGCGTCCAGCCCGCAGCCAAACGAGTTTAACTGTACCAACTCAAGCCCTTTAATACTGTTAGCTAAATGCGCCGCGCGGTACAACCTGCTGTGATACGTCCACTGGTCTATAACATTAAGCACACGCGGCAGCAGCCCGCCCATGTGGGCCACGCTGTCTTCCGTCAGTACGGCGACGCCGCTGGCGGCTATAAACTCAGGTATGCCATGGTTAATTGCGGGGTCTAAGTGATAGGGGCGGCCGGCTAAAATTATGCCCGCCCCAGAGTTATTTTTAATTTCGTTAACAATCTCGGCACCGCGTTTGCGTATGTCTTTTTTAAATAAATTTTGCGCCCCGCGCGCGTGTTTTAGGGCGCGGTTAACTTCCTTTTTGCCTACGTTAAAGTCCGCCAGTTCTTTAATTAATCTTTTTTCAAGGCGGCCTAAATTATCTATAGGTAAAAACGGCTGTAAAAATTTAATATTCTCACGTTCCAGCACGTCCATATTAAGGCGCACTACCTCGGGGTACGAGCCTACCACAGGGCAGTTATAATGGTTGTCCGCGTCGGCAAATTCTTTTTGCTCAAAGGGTAAACACGGGTAGAATATTGTTTTAACGCCCTTTTTGGTCAGGTTGATAATATGCCCGTGCACCATTTTGGCGGGGTAACACACCGTCTGTGACGGTATAGTGTCCAGACCTGAGTTAAATATTTTTATGGTCGATTCATCCGACAGTACCACCCTAAAACCAAGTTCCGTAAACAACGTAAACCAGAACGGGTAGTTCTCGTAAATATTAAGTACGCGCGGTATGCCTATTTCCCCCCTGGGCGCTTTGTCAGCGTCCAGCGGTTTGTAGTGGTTAAACAGCCTGTTATATTTATAGGCGTACATATTTTTGGCCGTGGTTTTTTGCCCGGCGTCCATACCCAGGCCCTTTTCACAACGGTTGCCGGAAATAAAAGTTTTGCCGCTGTCAAACTTATTAATAGTAAGCAGGCAGTTATTAGAACAGCCTTTACAGCGGGCGTTTTTGGTAGTGTAGGTAAACTTTTCTAAACCTTCTTTTGATATAAGGCTGGTTTTATCTTTAGAAGCTTCTTCTTTGGCAATTAAGGCCGCGCCAAACGCGCCCATTATGCCCGAAATTGTGGGGCGCACAACACTGCCGCTTACAAGCAGCTGTGTGGCACGCAAAACGGCGTTATTAAAAAACGTGCCGCCCTGCACTACAACATTGTCGCCAAGGTCTTCGGGCGATTTTACTTTTATAACTTTATATAAAGCGTTTCTTATAACGGAGTATGACAGGCCGGCGGAAATATCGGCCGCGCTGCTGCCCTCTTTAAGCGCCTGTTTAACCTTAGAGTTCATAAACACTGTACATCTTGACCCCAGGTCAACGGGCTTTTTGGAATGTAAGGCCGCCTCGGCAAAATCCTGCACCGTGCTGCCAAGCGATAAGGCAAAGTTTTCTATAAAAGAGCCGCAGCCGCTCGAACATGCCTCGTTAAGCACAATTTTGTCTATTACGCCGTCTTTAACGTAAATACACTTCATGTCCTGCCCGCCGATGTCTAAAATAAAAGAGACTTTTGGCACAAAAAATTTAGCCGCTTTATAGTGCGCTATTGTCTCTACCTCGCCATAGTCAAAACCTAAGGCGGATTTTAACAATGCCTCGCCGTAGCCTGTAACACAGGCGTCTTTTATAACAGCTTTGGCGGGCAGCCTTGAGTAAACGTCTTTTAAAACGCTTACGGCTGATTCCAGCGGGTTACCGCCGTTAGAGCCGTAGTGCGTGTATAAAATATTGTCGTTAGCGTCTATAAGCACGGCTTTGGTAGTGGTGGAGCCTGCGTCCATACCAAAATATACATCGCCCTGCGCTTCCTCTATGGGTAAATATTTAGGGGAGTACTTTGAGTGCTCTTCTTTGAATGCCGCAATGTCTTCTTCATTTTTAAATAATGGCGGCAGGAAGGACGACTCTTCCGCGCTGTGCGTGGTGGTGTAGGTTGTAATACGGTCGTAAATTTCCTGGAAAGTAAATTGTTTATCTTTTGCGCTGAGCGCCGCGCCGAGCGCGACAAAAAAGTGCGGGTTTTCCGGGAAGACAATGTTTTCCTCAGGTAATTTTAAGGTTTCTATAAAACGCTTTCTAAGTTCAGAGAAAAAGTATAAAGGCCCGCCTAAAAAGGCCACGTTACCCTTAATTGTTCTGCCGCAGGCCAGGCCGCCTATGGTCTGGTTAACAACGCTTTGTAAAATGCTGGCGGCTATGTCCTCACGCGGGGCGCCGTCGTTAAGCAGCGGCATAACGTCCGTCTTGGCAAATACGCCGCAGCGGGCCGCAATGGGGTAAATGGTTTGGTAATTTTTGGCAAGCTCGTTAAGGCCCGGCGCGTCTACGCGCAGCACGGCGGCCATTTGGTCAATAAACGCGCCTGTACCGCCGGCGCAGGTCTCGTTCATGCGCTGCTCTACAGATGAGTCGAAAAAGGTTATTTTGGCGTCTTCGCCGCCTATTTCTATGGCAACTTCCGTTTGGGGTATGCGGGTTTTAATGGCAAGCGTACATGCCACAACTTCTTGCACAAAGTCAAAGCCGGCTTCTTGGCTCATTTTAATAGCGCCGGAGCCTGTGATGGCAATGTTTACTTTAGCGTCAGGAAATTTGGCCATGGCCTTGCTAACCAGCGCTAAAATAGTTTTGCCCAGTTCAAGGTGGTGGCGTTTATAATCTGAATGTAAAATGTTGTTACCAGCGTCAATAACAACTATTTTTGCCGTGGTAGAACCTATGTCCAGGCCCGCCCTAAGAAGTTTTTCCATTATACTATTACCTATTTATATACCGCTTTGCGGTAAAAATCCTTATATATATTTTATCATAATAAAAGCGGGAACACACGCTCAATTAGTTTACCAGTAAACTAATTATAGCATATATCCCCGCAAAAGTTTGCGATCACCTACCTAAGATAACGGAAAAGATTTGAACTATTTATAATAATTAAGAAATCCAATGCCAAATTATTATTTTCCTGTAAGGTAAAGCGCCTGGCAGCGCGATACTTTTCTATTTGATTTTTATCCAATCGTTCAGAAGCTGGCAATAATGGTACAGCAAAAGTATAGCCTGTCTCATCTATTTTAATTGTAATTTGAGCGGATTGCCCGGCATGCATTAATGTAACATTATACGGTTTTCTATTAGGAACATTTACCATTTTTACTTCAATATTATTTTTAGAAATATTACAAAAAGGAATTCCGTCCCCCCATTCCTTTGCTTCTTTATCAACGGAAGAATAAGCTGATGTCGGAGTTCTCTTTATTGTAAGGTTTTTATCCATGTAATCTAAAAAGGAAAATGAGCCTATATAAGCCTCCATAACCACATCGGCATATATAATGCTGTTATCACAATGCATAGAACTATCGGCCATAGAACGTATAAAATGTGTTTTGCATACATCTTTTCCGTTTTTATCCTGAAAGCGCAACAAAAAAGCTTCTATATAGTCATATTCATAATATTTTTGAGTTTGGTCAAAACAAACGCCGTTGTAATTCTTTTTAGCTGTTTCAAGCGCTTTATGTGAATTAGGCTAATCCACTTTCACTCTTACTAAATTATTTCTTAAGAGTGAAACATTTATCCCCGCCGCACTGTCTGCAGAAGCGGGCTTTTGTTTTTCTTTCTCCGGCAAACGTGCTGACTCCTCCAAAGTAGTACTTTTTACAGGTTCAGCAATAAAATTCGTTCCCTTAAATTTAGCTTCCCACTGAGCAGCTTTGTTTAAATCAACATCAGTAAATATTCCTTTTCTGTATGACCGCGACAGCATAAGCATAGCCTGTTCATTACCTGTTTGCGCGGCAGCCAAAGCGTATTTAAAAGCTTTACTTTTATCTTGTTTTGTAAAACCGTTTTTTGACGCGAAAGACTGCACCAGCACTAGCATGGAGTAAATATCTCCCTTGTCAGCAGCTATAGTAAACCAATATTCAGCCCCTTTATTAGACTGCCGGCCAATTTCACCCGTAAGATAGAATTTTGCCAGTTTCACTATAGAATCCAATATTCCCGCTTGCGCTGACTTGGGCAGCCATATCCAGCACTTATCCTTGTCTATATCTGCGCCACAAAATAGACTTACAAGATAATTAACAGCTTCCAACTCGCCTTCCTCGGCCGCTTTTTCATACCACTCATTGGCCGTTGCAATATTTTTAAGTTCTTTATAAAAATGCGCAAGGTCAAGCATGGCTTTAACGTTGCCATTATTTGCTGATAAAGTCATATAGGTTTCGTATCTTTTCAAATTTTTTGTAACGCCCTTGGCGTTTTTATATGCTATGGCTAGCTCATGCTGCGCGTCGGAGTGGTTTTGCGCTACAGCTTTTTCTATCCAGTAAAAACCTTTTTTATAATCTTTAGTTACGCCAGTCTCTCCATAAAAATAGGCTTTACCCATTTTATACTGCGCGTCAGAATCTCCCGCTTTTGCCAGTTGTAATATCGGCGCCATAGCGGCGGGTAAATTTTTATCCGCCTCCACGCTAAAGTTATTAACATAAAACCACGCCGCCAACAGCGCCGCCGCAGCCAGCGCCGCCGTTGTTACAACTATTAAAAACTTTTTCATAGTGCTCCTTTTAGCGAAATATTTACCTACCTAAGATAACGGAAAATGTTGTTGTTGTCTCGGGCCAGGGCGTAACCTAAAACTGCCAGTCTGTCGTTTTCAAAAGGCTTAAAAGCGTATAGCTCCGACGGCATATTTATGGTATAGTCCGCCTGGTCTATTTTTATTTTGAGCCCGGCCGACTGGCCTAAATATATTGTTAAACCTTCTGAAGACTGCTCGTTGCCGCGCCTGGCAAGCGCTACATCAACATCGCTCCTTTTGATAGTGCAGTAAGGCAGCTTTTTGGCGTCTTTTTCTTTATAGTCTGAAATTTCGTCGCCGTGCGCGTTAAGGTTTTTTTCAAGGTGGTCCAGCACCTCAAATTTACCGGCGTAGCCCTCCATAAGTTTGTTTGCCCTTATGGTATTTTTTACGCCGTTTGCGCTGTTGCATTCAATATAGTCGTTTATAAAAGAGCGTGTTACCGCTATTTTACATACAGGCGTGCCGGCAGTGTTTTTAACCGCCAGAAAGTAGGTTACGTATTCATACTCGCTATATTTTTCCGGCTTGCAGGTGCCTTTAAATGTTGCCCTGGCATTGTCCAGGCTGTTGGCCGGGTCAGGGTAGCGGGCTACAAAACCTACAAGGTTATTTCTTACCTGTGAAATTGTTACGCCTGCTTTTACCGCCGCCTGCGGCTTGGGCGCTTCCTCCGTAGAGGAGTAATCGTACATAGGGTCAATGGCTTGTTTTTCTTTAGGGTCGGCGCTGAAAACTGTTTGTTTTAGTTTTGCGTCCCACTGCGCGGCCTTGGCGGGGCTGACTTCTGTAAAAACACCCCTTTTGTAGGAGTTAGACAGCATGCTCATAGCCTGCACATTTCCCTCCTGGGCGGCGGCAAGGGCGTATTTAAATGCTTTAGCTTTATTATTTTTTGTAAAACCGTTTTTGGCGGCGTAGGAGCGGGCCAGTATTAACATAGAGTCAACGTCGCCGTTGTCGGCCGCTATGGTGTAGTAGTGTTCGGCCTGCGGGTGAGACTGGCGGCCTATCTCGCCACTAAGATAGTAGCCCGCCATTTTTTTAATTGAGCTTAATACGCCTGCCTCGGCTGATTTTGGCAGCCACTTCCAACAATTGTCTTTGTCGGGCCGGGCGCCGCAGTATAGGCGCACCTGGTAGTTTACGGCCTCGGGCTCGCCAGCCTCGGCCGCTTTTAAAAACCATTCCTGCGCGGCGGAAGTCTTTTTCATATCCTTATAAAAATTGGCCAGGTGCAGCATGGCGGCGGGGTTGCCGTTGTTAGCGGCAAGCGTCATATAGTCGGAATATTTTTTAAAATCTCTTGTTACGCCTTTGGCGTTTTGGTAGGCAAGCGCCATCTCGTACTGCGCGCCGGCATTATTTTGTTTGAGGGCCTTTTTTGTCCAGTACAAACCTTTTTCATAATCATGCTTTAGGCCGTCTTCGCCGTTTAAATAGGCTTTACCCATTTTGTACTGCGCGTCGGCGCCGCCTTTTTTGGCCAGTTTTAGGGTGGGTTCCATAGCTGCGGGCAGGCTTCTGTCAACGGCTTCTCTGTCCGGGCTTATTGAGTATAAACCTATCATAAATAACCCCGCCATTACAGCAACCGCCGCTACAACTATTAAAAACTTTTTCACGTTCTACTCCTAAAGCAATCAATTTTTTAAATGATATAATATTATTATACTGATTTTAAGGAGTGTTCTAATGAACCCTTTGGCCGCTTTATGGCTGTGCTGGGTGATAACGGCTTTCTCACCCATTATCGGCAAATACGCAATGCCGGTTATTCACCCCGTTTTACTTGTGCTTTTTGGTATTATTTGCGCTTTGGCGTACTTTACGCCGTCCATGACCAAAAAAGGCCTTTGGAAAGAGCTCTTTAACAAAAAAACTGTTGTGCCGTACCTTATTATGGGTACATTTGGTACAGCGTTGCCGTTTTCCGTAATGCTGTTTGCCCTTAACTACACCACGCCGGCCAACGCAGCCATACTTAACCAGACGGAAATTATTTATTCTCTTATTCTTACATCAATCATTTTAAAAGAACGCCCCACGCTGGGCCAGCTTGGCGGCAGTTTACTGGTAATACTGGGCGTAGGCGCGATACTTTTAAACGAAAAATTTACCCCCCGCTGGACGGGCGACCTTATAGTAATAGGCAGCGTATGGTTGTTTCAAATCAGCCATATAGCGGCAAAAAAACTGCCCAAAGGGTTGGACTACACGCTCATAGCCACAGCAAGAAGCTTTTGGGCTTTACCCGCTACCATAATACTTATTTTGGTTTTACTGCCCACAGGCAAACTTTACTTTACGCCTAACTTACAAAGCGCGGCCGTTATAGCCGCTACCGGTTTCTTTAAATACGGCATAGCCATGATACTGTGGTACATAGCAATTAGAAACATAGATTTAAGCAAAGTCACAGCCATTATATTATCTTATCCCGCGTTATCTTTTATACTATCGGTAGCACTCGGGTTTGAGACTCCGCACATTTACCAGGTTGTCGGCCTTATACTTACTTTTGGCGGCGCGTACTGGGTAACCAAAGTTGTTAAAAAACAGAATGAAAAAGCCTCCGTGCCTGACGAGGTCGCCTAACATATGTCACCCATAGCCGCGCTTTGGACAAACTGGTTTGCCACGGGCCTTTGGCCTATAGCGGGCGGCGAGGGCGGCAAACTTATGACGCCTGTGCTTATGGTGTTTTTGTCCTGTCTGTTTGCCATGCTTTATTACGGCCCGGCGTTTACCAAACAAAAACTTTGGGGCAAACTTTTTGACCGTAAACTTTGGCCGTACCTCTTAGTGGTAGGTTTATTTGGCACGGCGTTACCATTTACCACAATGTTTATAGCTTTGCAGTATACCACGCCCGCCAACGCCGCCATACTTAACCAGGTGGAAATACTTTACTCATTAATTTTGGCCTTTATTTTCCTGCGTGAAAAACCTACTCTCGGCCAACTTGGCGGCAGTTTATTAGTGGTAGCGGGCGTAGTGATAATTTTATTTAATGAGCAGTTTTCCCCCCGCTGGAAAGGCGACATTATAGTACTGCTTACGCCGTGGATGTTCCAGGTCAGCCACATAGCGGCTAAAAAATTACCGGCCGATATTTCCCCTGTGTTTATAGCGGGCGCCAGGGTAATTTACGCGGGCATAACAATAATACCGCTGTTAATATTTTTTGCTTTAAAGGGCGGCTTGCAATTTACCGCCGCGCCAAAAACATTTTTAGTTTTATTTTTTATCGGCACTATTTACTACGGCGTTACGCAGCCGCTGTGGTACAGGGCCATAAGGGGGATGGATTTAGCTAAAGCAACTGCTATAATATTATCTTACCCTATACTCACTTTAATAGTATCCGCCGCGCTTGGCGTGGAAAAAATACATTTGTACCAAACAGTAGGTTTGGCGTTAGCATTTGGCGGAGCTTTATGGATTACAATGATTGTCAGGAGAGAAAAAGATAATGAAAAAATTAGTAATGTTTGATTTAGACGGCACCTTAGTATGCAGCGGCATGTGCGGTAAAGACGGCTTAGACAAAGCCATTTTTAACCTGTTTGGCAAAAAGCCCAGCTACGACATTTCCCTAATCAGCGGCAATACGGACAGCAAAAACTTTCCTATAGTATTTGAGCAAACCATGGGCCGCAAAATCAAACCGGCCGAACTTAAAAAACTTAAAGAAGAATATTTAAAAGTTTTACCCGGCGTAGTAGCCGCAAAAGTAAAAAGCAAAGCATATAAAAATGTTAAAGGTGTAGAAAAGTTTTTAACCGCGCTTGCTAAGCAAAAAGACGTTTGCGTTGCGCTTGGCACAGGCAATTTTGAAGATGCCGCTTACATAAAACTTAAACCCGCAAAACTTGACAAACACTTTAAAACAGGCGGCTTTGGCGAGACGGGCGCGGACCGCGCCAAAATGTTAGCCGCAGGCGTAAAAAGGGCGGAGAAAGATTTTAAAACCAAGTTCCCCGCTGAAAATGTTTACATAATAGGCGATACATATAAAGACGTTTTAGCCGCCAAAGAAAACGGCTACCACAGCGCCGTAATACTTAGCGGAGAGGGCGACCAGAAAAAATTACAGCGCGCCGCCGCAGAGGTGGAAGTAAAAGATTTTACCGATATGGACACCTTGTTTGTATGGCTGGATATTAAAAACGACCCTAAAGGCGTAAAACGCGGCAATTATATTATGCCCGCCAGCGCCATAGAACACGTATTTTTCAGCCGCACAGGCATAGACGAGGACAGACTAAAAATGTTCCGCATTAAAAAATACGAAAACCTGCCATCGGGCAAATTGTTTTAAAAAAAGTAAATACCCCCCCGCCAAAAGCGGGGGTATTTATTTTTACTTTCCTCGCCCCACAGGGCGAGAGTTTTACAAAAAAACGGAACTTATTAATTAGTGCTGTTAAGTTTTTATAAAAGGGGCCCCGAAGATTTGAGTGGATTTTGGAGTTTTCAGCGTTTCGGGCACACTTGTCCGCAGCGAGCTATGCGAGTGAAGTGTGTGTCCAAACGCTGAAAACTCCAAAATCCGCCAAAGATTTGGGGTTATTGAAAAGCCCCGGTCCTTTGGGGTTTTTCAATAATATTTGCTAGAATTGCTATATGATTATATTTAAGAACATCGCTTTGTATTATAACCGGGAAAAACAGCACAACCTTAAAGTAGCTAAAGACGTTGCCGCTTACCTAGAGTCACAAGGCGTAAAAACTAAAATATATGAAGACATACAGTCAACCAAGCTGGACGCGGGCACACAGGTAATTATATCTATAGGCGGCGACGGCACGGTGCTGCACTGCGCGCGCGCGGTAGCGCACCAAAAGGTAAAACTATTTGGCATTAACGCGGGCAACCTTGGCTTTCTTACCAGCGCGGACTTAAAAAATTATAAAGAAATTTTATACAAAATTATACGCGGCAAATATACCGGGCATGACTTAAGCCTGCTTGCCGTAAGCATTTTTAAAGACGGCAAATATATACTTAAAGAGGCCCCCGCCTTTAACGACTGTGTTATTAAAACAGGCGGCGCGAGGGCGTTTACGCTGGAAATGACGTCCACAGGCAAACATGTGCAAAAGTATTTTGGCGACGGCGTTATAGTAGCCACGCCCACGGGCTCTACCGCTTATTCACTGGCGGCGGGCGGTCCTATTGTGGTGCCGGAGGTTGACGTTATGCTGCTTACCCCTGTTTGCCCGCACACGCTCACGCAGCGCCCGGTAGTGGTACCGGGTAAATATAAAATGATTTTTACGCCGTACTTTAAACGCGAGGAAGACTACGCCACCGTCAATCTGGACGGGCAGATAACCTATATTATAGGCTCGGGCGATTCTGTACTTATAACTGGCGGCACGCATAAGATAAAGCTGCTGCAGGCCGAAAATTACGATTTTTTTGAAACTTTAAACTACAAGTTTAAATGGGGCAACCGTTAATGCTTAAAAATTTAACCATACACAACTTTGCTATTTTAGACGATATTAACCTGAGCTTTGCCCCGGGCTTAAACGTGTTTAGCGGCGAAACAGGCGCGGGCAAATCTATTATTATAGAGGCGCTGGGTTTTGTATTAGGTTCACGCGGCGGGCTAAGCCTGCTTAAAGAAGGGGCGGAAAAGATGAGTGTAAGCGCGGTGTTTGAATCTTCCGCCTTACCTAAACCCGTGTTGCAGGAATACGGCATAGAAAAAGATTCCTTTACTCTTATGCGCGAGTTAGACTCTAAAGGCAAAAGCAAAGGTTTTGTAAATAATATTACAGTGTCGGCCAGCGCGCTGGCAAACATAGGCAGCTATTTGGTTGACTTTCACGGCCAGCACGACCACCACACATTACTGCGAACGTCCGAACATTTAGACCTGTTGGACAAATACGCCAAAACGCATAAAGACGTTGCGGGCGTGGCCGAGCTGTACGGCAAAATGCAGACGATACTTTCAAAGATAGAAGCCTTGCACCTGAGCCAGGCGGAAAAAGACAGACTGTTGGATTTATATAATTTTCAATACAAAGAAATATCAGAAGCCAACGTTAAACCAGGCGAAGATATAGAACTGGAAGCAAATTTACCCAAGCTTAAACACTCCGGCAAATTAAAAGAACTGGCGGAAAAGGTGTACGAACTTTTATACGAAAGCGAGTCCGCCGCCGTTGACCTGGGCTCAAAAGCCGCCAAGTATTTAGGCGAAATGAGCGAGCTCGACGTGTCGCTTAACCCGGTGCTTGAAGAGTTGGAATCCGCCTTAAGAAACTTTGAGGACGCCGCCCAAACAATTTACCATTATAAAGAAAACATAGCCGCCGACCCGGATACGCTTGACGATATGCTGGGCCGGCAGCAAAAAATAAACAAACTTAAGCTTAAATACGGCCCCGAGATTACAGATATTATAGCCAACGGCGAAAAACTGGAAGACCAGATTGCCAGCTTGTCCTCCTCTGAAGAAAAAGAACACGATTTACAAAAAGAACTGGCTGAAGTAAAAGAAATTTTAATGCGCGGCGCCATGGTGCTGCACGAAAAACGCTTACTGGCGGCTAAAAAAATGGACGCCATGATAAGGGCGGAGCTTATGCCGCTGGGTTTTAACGAAGTTAAATTTGAAACCGACGTTGTTTTTGAAGAAGAAGCGTTAAACGCCAAAGGGGCTGACAGCGTGGAATTTTTATTTTCACCCAACCCGGGGCAGAGTTTAAAGCCGCTTAAAAGCATAGCCTCCGGCGGCGAGATGAGCCGCGTTATGCTTGGCCTTAAAACAGTGTTGGCGGGGAAAATACCAACAATGGTGTTTGACGAGATTGACGCAGGCATCGGCGGGCATACGGGCCTAAAAGTAGGTGAGAAGCTTAGAAAAGTTGCCTTTGGCCGCCAGGTTTTATGCGTTACACATTTGGCGCAGGTGGCGGTATACGGCGCGGCGCATTATAATGTAACTAAAAAGAGCGACAAAAACTCTACCAAAGTTATCTTAGCCCGTTTAGAAGGCGAGGCAAAGACCGCAGAAATTGCTAGAATGTTAGGTAGTACAAGCGGCAAAAACTCCGCGGGGTTTAAACACGCGCAGGAACTTATAGAATTTAGTAATAACAATATAAATTAAAGGAGATTTTATGTCAGAAGAAAAGAAAGATAAAAAAGGCTGCTGCTGCTCAAAAGACGGCAAAGCCTGTTGCAAATTTAAAAAGTTTTTCCCCCACAACTGGTTAAAACTCAAAGGTTTAAGCGTACTTTTTACAATCCTTTTTTACGCGGCCATAATTGGCTTCATATATATGTGCGTACAGTCATTTACGGTAGTTAAATACGCCAAAATAGGGTTAGTAAGCCCAGACAACGTACCGCCGGTGCTTATGCTTACGGTATCAGCTTTCCTTTCCTCAGTATTCTTTTTAACTTTTGCCAAAGTAACAAAAGCTTTAGCTAAAATTAAACACATACTTAAAGCCAGCTGCGGCTGCGAAAGCAAAAAATAACTATATTATGCCCGGGGCACAGTGCCCCGGGCGATACAATTTAATTTAATATGAAAAAAAGAACCTTAATTATAATAACCGTTTTATCACTTCTCAGCGCCAGCGCGTGGGCAGAGGGCATACGCCTGAGAAACGGCACTATTGTAACTGGTTCAATATTAGAACAAACACAATACACTCTTAATTTGCAAACAAAATACGGCGTTATCACTATAGCGCAAAGGGAAATTGTGGAAATTTTGCCCGACAAACACCGCGTTGTTTTAAAAGGCGGCGGCGAAGTCGTTGGCACTATTGAAGACATAGACGAATTTAACGTGCGCGTAAAAACGGACGACGCTTACGTAAATATAGACATGCCCCGCGTATCCTCCATAGAAGTGTACGACTATGAACAGGCCGAAACACAAAAAAAGTTTGTAGAAAAACAGATTCAACAGGCCCAGCAGCAGGAAACCCGCTCAACCAAAGAACAAAACCTGACGGGCTTAGTTTTTGACGAAGAACTGGACAAATCCTTCGCCGCTAAAACCGCCACTGCCGCCGCCCCGCTTGAATATACAATAGTACGCGACAGAACAACCCCCGCGTCCACCGCAACCATAACGGCGGGGTCCACGCAAGACGTGTACAAAGCCCCTGTAATGAAAGATGAATTTCAAAACCCGCAGCCTGCCGCCGCTAAAGCGGTAAAAGAAGATCCTGAAAAAAAGGCTAAAGAAGAAAAAAAGAACAAGAGTACCTTAATATCAAAACCCCCGTAAAACAAAACCTTGAGGAAAAGCAGGCAAAACGCTATTTCTACGTAGGCATCGGCGGCATAGACAATAAATTAAAATTTATGGATGAAGAGATTGGCGGCATGGGCATAGGCGCTACAATAACGCATTTATGGCGTATTAAAAAGTCTAACCTATGGTTAGGCCCCAGCGTCACGCTTTCCACAATACCTAAAGAAACTTTGGACTTCCGCGCTGTAGATAATACTGAAATTGAAACCAGCGGTTACGCATTTCATTTTAACCTTATGGCAAATTATTATCTTACGCCTAACTCTAAATTTCAAACCTATGTTTCCGCCACGGCGGGTTATGAAAGTTTATCTGTAGATATTAAAAAAGATAACTTTAACGTAGCTCCAGGGTCATCACCCATACACACAACATCGAGCGAATCTTCCTCAGGCTTTATAGGCTCACTGGGTTTAGGCGTGGAGAGGAAGTTTGGCGACACCGCCATAGGCCTGGAGGCACGCGTACACAACGCCAGCCGCGGCGACGCTCTTAAAGACTCTAACAAAACCTTCTACTCCGCTTTACTAAAATTCAGCTGGAAAATTTAATGAAAACCCTTATTTTGGCAAACGCTTTTAAAGGCTCTTTAACAGCTTTAAAAGCGGGTAAAATTATACAGCGCCACACCCACGGCGCGGCGCGGCTGCGTTTAATAGCCGACGGCGGCGACGGCATTATAGAAGTTTTTTTCTCCGCGTACCCCAAAGCAAAAATAGTTAAACACCGCGTGCAAAACGCCTACGGCGTTTACCACACCGCCCCCGCGTTTATACTGCCGGGCGGCAAAACAGCTATTGTGGAAACCGCCAAAATATGCGGTTTGGGCAGTATAGAAAAAAAAGATTTAAACCCCTTGATTTCCACATCTTACGGCGTTGGCGAGATGATAAAACTTCTTGCCGCTAAAGGCGTTAAAAACTTTTACATAGGCCTTGGCGGCGTGGCGTGCAACGACGGCGGCGCGGGCATGGCAAGCGCCATGGGCGTACAATTTTTAGATAAAAAAAATAACCCTCTGCCCAACACAACCGCCGCATTATTAAAGCTTAACAGTATTAACCCGGCCGCGCTTAATTTAAAAGGGCTTAAGTTTTACGCTCTTACTGATGTAACTAACCCTATTCTTGGCCGCAATGGCTCCGCCGCCGTATTCGGCCCGCAAAAAAGCAAAACCAAAGCGCAGGTAGCAGTTATTGATAAAGCGCTTACCAACTACGTAAAAATAATAAAAAATGATTTGGGCCAGGACATAGCCAAAACCCCCGGCACAGGCGCGGCCGGCGCTATAGCTACGGGGCTGTTGGTATTTTTCAACGCTAAGTTTATAAGCGGCGCCGAGTATATTTTTGAGAAATTAAATATAGAAGCCGCCATAAAAAAAGCGCAACGTGTCATAATAACGGAGGGCCGCCTGGACGCGCAAACATTTATGGGCAAAGCCCCCGGCCTTGCCGTAAAGCTGGCAAAAAAGCACGGTAAAGAAGTGCTGTTTATCTGCGGGCAAAACAAACTGGCGGGCTACAAAAAATACGGCATAAATAATGTGCAGGAAATATCGGCCATTGCCGCAAACCAAAACGAAGCCATAAAAAAAGCGGAGGTTCTTCTCCCCCGCCTTTTAAAAAACTCTCCAAACATCTAGTTTAGAAAATTATATGCAGCACAACCAAAACAACAATAAATATTAAAATTGTAAATAAAGACTGTTTAATATCATTTTTAACTTGCGGCGTTCTCTTTTTAAGCAAAAGCACCAATGTATATATAAAAAAACCTATTATACCTAAAACCAAGCCGTACTCCGCACCGCGCACCATTATGTCCATGTTAAAACCTCTCAAATAGGAGTAAATAAACCCCCGGTATTGTAACGGGGGTTTAGTTCATTAGTGTACTCATTATGACTCCATCTTGTTTTTTACTGTTCTTCCTAACGGGTCTTATGCTATAATTTAGCGCATCCGCTAAACTTACGGCAACCGGCTAAGATAGAACTCAGTTTAGGCGTTACCGCCTATGTCTTTAGCTCCTTAGGAGCTGTAACTATAGTATAAGCGCTTTAACAATACTGTCAAGGCCTAAAAAAGACTTAATGCCGTGGATTGCTTTTCACGTCTGAGAAATCTTATTTTTACAACAAAAAGTCCTATTTATGCTATAATAATATTGCGGGGTAGAGAAGCCCGGTATCTCGCAAGGCCCATAACCTTGAGACCACAGGTTCAAATCCTGTCCCCGCAATGTTTTTTTATAATTTATGACTTAGTTTTATGCCGAGGTAGCTCAGCTGGTAGAGCAACGGTTTTGTAAACCGTAGGTCGTGGGTTCGACCCCCATCCTCGGCTTTTTTTGCGTCAGATTTTGGCCATTTTTACATTTTTCCTTATGCTCGGATACGAAAAGCGCTACGCGCTTTGCATTGCAAGTATACCTCGCAACAGAAAAATGCAAAAATGACTCAAAATCTTCGCAAAAACCGTGTTATAAATACATTAAAATATTTTTTTCAAAATTAACTTATTAATACGGTCGTCCGGTTGGATTTTCTTTTTTATATATGAATATAACTAAAAAAATATTAACTATTGTTAAAATACTTATCTTCTCCGTTATAAACCCCTATACTAACAGTGTTGCCATAATTCTAAGACAGCTTAAAATATTTGATAATGAAATTATTATTTCACTATTAGCTTTTACCTCGCTGCCTATTTTCCTTTACAGCCTCTACCATAAAACCAATAACGCCTACGCTGGTAAATTCTTTTTATTTTTAAATACCGCTGTAAGCAACCGCACGTTTTTTGTGCAGTTATCATTTGTACTGTTTGCCTTTATTATACTTGCCATTTTATATATTACCGACGGATACGCCGTGTTTTTTGGTAAAATACCGCTGGTAATATTAATTATTTACGCTGTGTCCCCGTTAATAGTTGGCTATATTCTTATGCATAAAGACTCCGTCAAAACCTTACACGCGGCCAGGCCCCCGCAAGACAAAACCGCCCTTTAGAATCACTTTTATATTGCTATAATTTAGATAACATGACAAAGGAGATTATTATGAAACAGGGGTTTACATTAATTGAATTACTGGTAGTGGTCTTAATTATAGGTATTTTGGCCGCTATAGCACTGCCGCAATATACTAAAGCGGTGGAAAAATCACGCTCCGCGGAGGTGCTTAGCAACGCCGCCGCTATAGAAAGAGCATTCCAAATGGTGCACCTGGCGCAACATATTACAGAAGAAACAATAGGCACTGACGTAGTGGGAATTACAGGCGGCACAACGGATGAGGAAGGCAACTATGTAACAAAAAATTTTAAATACTGGATAGCCTGCTACAACAGTAATGAATGCATTCTTGAAACTTACAGAAACAATACCTCCTCAAACTACAGTATTGTTATTGCTATGAATAACGGCACCACAACAAGATACTGCTATACGCAAAAAACCGCCACAGGCCAATCTATATGCAAAGGATTGGAATCTTTAGGTTACACATATAGCGATAATGAATATTAATATTTTGCTAACAAAAAAGCCCCTTGGCATAGGCCAAGGGGCTTTTTATTTACATTCAAATTACATACTGTCTTTAATTGTGGCGGCCAAGCGTTTAATGCCCTCGCGTATCTCATCATGCGTGGCGTACGAGAAGTTAAGGCGCATATTATTTTTAACATTACCGTCGTAGTAAAAGGCCGAGCCTATCACATATGCCACCTTATTTTTAATGGCCGTGGGAAACATTTTTTCAGTATCAATATTCGCGGGCACTTCTACCCACAAAAACAACCCGCCCTGCGGGCGCGTCCACTTTACACCCTTTGGCATATATTCTTCAAGGCATCCCAGCATAATACCCAACTTTTCTTTATATATGGCAACAACGTGATTTATGTGTGTTTTAAGGTAACCCTTTTCCATATATTTTGCCGTGGCAAGCTGCAGCACTTCAGGCGTGCAAAGGTCCATAGACTGTTTTAAGATAGTAAACTGCCTTATCACATTCTCATCGCCCGCAACGTAGCCAAGCCTAAAGCCCGGCACAAATGTTTTGGAGAATGTAAACAGTGTAATTACATTGCCCTCACCCTTATCAAGTTTATAAAAAGTGTCCGGCGCGGTCCCTTCAAAACGTACCTGCCTGTAGGGCGAGTCTTCTATTAAAATGGTGTTATACTTTTTAATAATCTCAAGTATTTTTACCCTGCGGTCCTGCCCGATAGTGGTGCCGGTTGGGTTTTGAAAATCAGGTATAAGGTAAACAAATTTACATACTTTCCCCTCCGCCTTTAACTTGGCCAGGCAGGCCTCTAAACTTTCGGGGATAACGCCGTCATCGTCGGTGTCGGCGCCTACCATAGCGGCGGCGCAGGAGTTAAACGCCTGCAAAGCGCCCAGGTAAGACGGGTTGGTTACCACAATATGGTCGCCGGGGTTAATAAATATGCGGCCCACCATATCCAGCGCCTGCTGAGAGGCTGAGGTTATAATAATATTTTTATCTTCTAAATCTATATCTTCTTCAGCTTTTAGCCATTTTACCAGCTGCGCTTTAAGCTTGTGGCTGCCCTCTGTCGCGCCGTATTGCAGTGCGCGTTTGCCGTCGTTTTTTAAAACTTCGCAAAATACTTCCTGTACTTTTTCATAGGGGAATGCGGTAGGGTCCGGCAGGCCGCCGGCAAAAGAAATTATTTCAGGGTCGCCCGTCATTTTTAAAAGTTCTCTTATTACAGAGGCTTTAGCGCGTTTCACCACATCCGAGTATAAGTGTGAATAGTCTTTCATGCTTTCTCCTCCTATTTACTGTTATTTGTACTTTGTAATTTTAAGGCTTAAGTCTTTAGCGGGGACAGAGTGTGTGAGAGCACCCACTGATATTACCGGGGCGCCCGCTTTGCAGTAATCCTCTAAGTTAGTTCTGTTAACGCCGCCGGAAACTTCCGCTATGGCCGCGCCGTTTATTACTTTAACGGCCTCGGTTATTTGCGCCGGGGTCATGTTGTCTAACATTATTATATCAGCTTTGCATGCCAAAGCTTCTTTTACTTCATCTAAATTGGTTGTTTCCACTTCTATTTTAGGGGTGTGGCCTATGCGGTCTTTTATACGGGTAACGGCCGCTGTTATAGAACCTGCGGCGGCTATGTGGTTATCTTTTATTAACACGCTGTCAGACAAGCTCATGCGGTGGTTTCTGGCGCCGCCTGTGCGTACGGCGTACTTATCTAACTTACGCATACCGGGCAAACTTTTGCGGGTATCCACCACCATAACATTGTATTTTTTTGCGATGCCCGCAAATTCTTTAGACGCTGTGGCAATGCCGCTCATGCGCTGCATAAAGTTAAGCGCCACTCTTTCCGCGCGAAGTATGCTAAGCGTTTTGCCGTCCAGCTCCAGCACGCGCTCGCCTTTTTTTACAAGGTCGCCGTCTTTTTTTAAGGGGATAAATTTTAAGGTTGGGTCCACATAATTAAATGTGTCTTTGGCTACGTCCATGCCGCAGAGCACAAGGTCTTCTTTAGCTATAATCTCAGCCAGCGCTTCGTCGTTAGCGGTAAAAATATTGTCTGACGTTATGTCGCCTAGGCCTAAGTCTTCTTCTAAGGCAAGTACTATAAGTTTATCTATCATAAAAACCTCTATTTTGTCATTTCAAACATTTTGTCTATGCAGGCCGCCGCTTTTTTGGCAATGTCGGCGGGCACTTCCACAATTTGCTGCGGGGTGGGCGCCTTAAGCGCGGTAAGCGTGTTTACCAGCGTGTTCCTCTTCATATAAGCGCAGGTGCCTTGGTTCCATATAAAAGTTTTACCGGGGTTGTCATGCTCCAGCCTGTTTACCAGGCCAACTTCCGTAAGCAGGCCAAAAACTTTATCCTCAGAGTTTGCCACATATTTTAGCATGCCGCCGGTACCGCCCACATAGTCGCACAGTTCACACACTTCTATTTTGGCCTCGGGGTGTATCATTACTTTTATGCCGGGGTAATTGTCACGCAAATATTTAACGTGCTGGGCCGTGTATTTATCGTGCACACAGCAAGAGCCGCCTGTAGAAATAATTTCTTTTTTTACGCCGCGGCGGTTAAGCTCAGCCTGTAAATTTTCCGCCATTAACATGTCGGGCACAAAAATAAGTTTATCGCCGGGCATTTTGGCCGCGATATCGTAAACATTGGCTGAGGTTACGCAGACATCGCTCTCGGCCTTAACATCGGCCGAGCTGTTTATATAACACATTACCGGTACGCCGGGGTACGCAGCTTTAAATTTTACCAGGTCTTCGCCAGTCATAGCGTCGGCCAGTGTGCAGCCGGCGTGGCCGGCGGGTATAAAAACATTTTTATTGGGGCTGATAATTTTGGCGGTTTCAGCCATGAACCAGACGCCCGCAAAGATAATATTATCTTCTTTAGCCTCGGCCGCCGCCATGCTTAAAGCGTAAGAATCGCCAATAATATCGGCAACGCCGTACATAATTTCGGGGTTGGTGTAGGAATGAGCGAGAATGATGGAATTGGTTTCTTTTTTAAGACGGTTAATTTCTAAGGTGTACGGGGCAATGGCGGCGCAGTCTTGCGCGGCCCATTTAACGCCCGGGCGTATAGAGATATTTTTCAGTTCCCCGTACAGGCGGTCTGATTCTTTTTTAATATCCTCGGTTGTCATTATTTGCTCTTTTTGGTGGTTTTGCCTTTGGTACCTTTTACAAATGTGCCCGACGACTTAAGCTGCGCTTCGTAGCTTACATCTGTGTCATAGTCCATTTTAGGCGCTTCGACCCTGTCAAATTCCTGGTCTACCACCAAAGGCTGGTATTTATTGTTGTTGGAGGACGTCTCGCTGCTGCTGCCGGAACAAGCTGCCAAAGCTAAAACTGCCGCACTTAATACTAAAAATTTTTTCATAACATCCTCCCTGTGTAATATACTCAGTGTAAACTTTACAAACATAAAAAGCAATAGCTTATAAAACTGTTATTTTGTAATCCAAACCTTGCTGGGTAATATCTATTTTACCCTCGGCCGCTAAAGCGCCTAAGGCTAAATAAAGCATAGAACTTGAAAAACGGAAATGCAGCTTAATATCCCACGCCGTGGCGGCGCCTCTTTCTTTTACAAAAGACAGTATGTTAGCCGCGTTTTCTTTAATATTTTCTGTCATAATTAAATCTTTTCTATGGCAAACAGCGGGTCGCCCGCTTTAATGGGCTTGCCGTTTTCTACCAAAACTTTTTTGATTACACAGTCAGAATCAGCCTTAACTTCGTTAAATACTTTCATGGCTTCTATTAAGCACACAACGTCGCCTGCTTTAACTGACTGGCCTTCTCTTATAAAAGGCGCCGCGCTTGGGGTTGACCCTCTAAAAAATATACCCATTAATGGGGATTTGATTACCTGTTTATATTCAGGTGTGGCTACGCTGCAGGCCTGCGCCGTGCCTGTGGCCTGGCCGCCTACCGCAACGGGCACCGCAACTTGGGCAGGGGCCGCGCGTACTATTTTAATTTGCACGCCTTTCTGTTCATAAGAAAGTGTGCCTAAATTTTCGTTCTGCATAAACGCGTACAGCTGTTTTACTTCTTTAAGAATGGGGGAATCATTGGCGGCAGTTTTTACCGTTTTAACGGGTTTGGTTTGTTTCTTTACTGCTTTTTTAACTGCGCTTTTTTTAGTTTTTTTCATAAAAACAGAAACCTCTTTTTATTAAAAAGTTTATTTAATATATTTTACATTTTTTACGGCACGATTTTCACTAAATTTAATATTTACTTTTTTAGGCTGCTGGGGCGGTCAACAATATTTTTAGAAAACGGTATCATAAAAAGCAAACTGCCCGACATAGAAATTATGCCTACAAATAAATAAGTACAGTGAAAAGAGTGCATTATATGGCTGGACTCTATATCGGCGTTATGCCCGCCGAAAAACGCCAAAGCCGCCGTTGCCAGCCCTACGCCAAGGCTCATGGCCACCTGCATTACAGCAGACAGCAGGCTGTTAGCCTGGCTAAGGTCGCGGTTAGGCACGGTAATAAGCGTAAGAGTATTAAGCGCGGTAAACTGCATGGAGTTAAACACGCCCAGCACTGCCAGCGCCAGCAGTATAACAACATAAGGCGTACCGCCGCCCACAAGCGCAAACGAGCATATGATAAAGCCTATAATAAAAGTATTGTAAATCATAAAACGCTTGTAGCCAAACATGTTTAAAGCGCGTTCCACAATAGTTTTGGCCAGTATTGAGGTAATACCCATGGGTATTAAAGTAAGGCCTGACTTTAAGGCGGAATAGCCGAGCGCCGTTTGAAAAAATAGCGGCATTAAAAACGGTATGGCCCCGCCGCCAAAGCGTATAAAAACGTTAGCTATTATACCAACGGTAAAGCTTCGGCCAAAAAACAGCCTCGGTTTAAAAAGTGATTTCCACGGGTTGGCAATGGCGCTACGCGCGTAAGCAAGCAGAAAAAACGCGCCTATTATAAACATAATTGCCGCCGTCTGCGGGCCCACGTTTGCCCCCTCCACGCTGCCAAGAGAAAGCGATATTAATACCACTGCCCCGCTAAAAAGCAAATACCCTATCCAGTCAAAACGCGGGCGGGTGTCAATCTTAACCTTAGGCATGGTAAAGTATGTAAAAAATATACATATTAAACCAATTGGAATATTGATAAGAAATATCCAGTGCCAACCCACGTAATAAACAATTATACCGCCCAGCGTAGGGCCCACAACCGGGCCTATTAAACCGGGGATAGTAATAAAATTTAAAGCCTTAACCAGTTGGTCTTTAGGGTATACACGCATTACGGCCAGGCGGCCCACCGGCACCATAAGCGCGCCGCCAACGCCCTGCACAATACGCGCGGCAACCAGCTGCCACAAAGTTTGTGACAGAGCGCAAAAAAGCGAACCCAAAGTAAAAATAAAAATGGCGCCTATAAACACGCGTTTGGCGCCAAAAAAATCCGCCAGCCAGCCTGATATGGGTATAAGGAAAGCGACGGTTAACATGTAGGAAATTACTACGGACTGCATGCGCAGCGGGTTCTCGCCCATAGAATCAGCTATGGCGGGCAGGGCGGTATTAAGAATGGTCCCGTCCAGCATCTGCATAAAAAAAGATACCGCAACCAGCCATGACAGAGCGCGCGCGGAACCTTGCAATTTTGTTTTAAGAGATGTCATACTTTTACTTCCAAAATTATTACCCTGTTATAAACCCAAAGCTATGCGGTCTATAAGACGCTGCGGAAAGTTCTTTTCCGCCATTTTACGCTGAGTTTCTTTTACGTCATACTCAGCCCTAATAAGCTTAAAAGTGTTTTTGTCAGAGTCAAAAATGCCGGCGCTGGCGCGCGGGTTCTCGTCCCTGGGTTGGCCTACGGAGCCAGGGTTAATCATGTAGCGGGAATCGTCGTAAAGCTGAACCTCGGTATCGCTGTTAGACGGAAACAGCTCTATTTTAGCCGGGCCGCCGTTTTGTGAGCGCATAATAAAAGGTATGTGGCTGTGCCCCACAAAACAAACATTGCCGGGCCATTTGGCGGCATTGTCTTTAAACTGGCGCGGGGTTAAAAGGTATTCTTTGTAAGGGTCAAAAAATGTGCCGTGTACTATGCTGAACTCCGTGCCTAAATATTTCTCGGGCAAGGTGGACATAAACTTAAAATTCTCAGAAGTCATTTCTCTATTGGCCAGCATTATAGGTATAATAGAATCCGGCGTGAAAAAAGTGATTATTGCAGGGTCCGTCAACGCCTTGTCATGGTTGCCCATAACTATGGCCAGATTAGGAAGTTTTTTAACAGTTTGCACACATGCCTGCGGGCTGGGGCCGTAGCCCACAAGATCGCCGCAGAAAATGTATCCTTCAACATTTTCTTCTCTAAATTTATCCAGCACCACCCTCAAAGCCTGATAGTTGGCGTGCAGGTCAGAAAAAACACCGTATCTCATATTATCCTTATAACTAAGCTGCTGCGAACTCGTCTATTTTTTCTTGTTCTTCTTTAAAATTTACGGACATAACTTTAGAAACGCCGCTTTCCTCCATGGTAATACCGTACAACATTTTGGCGGCCTCCATGGTGCGTTTGTTATGGGTGACAACAATGAATTGCGTTGTTTTGGAAAATTCTCTTATAAGGTTAACAAAGCGTTCAACATTAGCTTCGTCCAGCGCGGCGTCCGCCTCGTCCATAATACAGAAAGGCGACGGGTTATGCGTGAAGAAAGAGAACAGCAGCGACAGCGCCGTAAGCGTCTTCTCACCACCGGACATTGAACTTATGTTAAGCAGTTTTTTACCGGGGGGCTGGGCGTAAATTTCTATACCTGTTTCAAGCAGGTTTTCAGGATCTGTAAGAACAAGGTCCGCCTCGCCGCCTCTAAAAAGCGTTTGGTAAATATTTTTAAAATGACTGCGCACATGGTCAAAAGTATATTTAAAGTTTTCTTTTGTTGTGGCGTTAATTTTGGCAATGGCCGCCTTAAGGTCGCGCTTGGCATTGTCAAGGTCCTCAATTTGTTTTTTGAGGAATGTGTTACGTTCGTTAAGCGCGTCGTACTCTTCGGGCGCGGTCATGTTAATGGCACCCATGTTTTCAATACGCTTACGCATCATTTTAACGCGTTCTTGGTCTATCTCTTTTACCTCAAACTTCATGGCCGCCTCTTCGGGCGTAATGTTCCAGGATTCCATTAAATGGTTAACAATGGTGGTGCGCTGGCGCCTGTAGTTGGTGAGAGAGTTTTCAAGATTATTAACTTTAATCTGCAAGTCAGAATGTTTCTTTTTATACTCGTTAAGTTTGGCCGTTTTTTCGTCAAAATCTTTTTTGAGCACCTGCAGTTCCGCCGCAAGTTTGGTCTGGTCAATTTCTAACGCGGCAAGCGCCTCGCGGTTGGTGGAAAGTTCGGCCTGGGATTTTAGTTTTTCTTCGGCCAAGGTTTTTATTCTTTCATTACCCGCGGTAATTTGCTCCTGCCTTTTTTTGTCCGCTTCTAAAATGTTGTTGTACTCAATCTCCGTGCCTTTAAGGTCAACCTCAATATTGTTTTTCTTGATTTTGACCTCGTAGAGCGATGCGTTGATAGAGCCTATTTCATTACGTAGAGCTTCGCCCTCAGACACCAGTTTTATTCTGGCGTTTTTGGCGGTTTCTATTTCCGCTTTGACACTGTCTTGTGAGGTTTTAATCTCGGCAAGCTTTTCTCTAAGTTCACGCTCGGTATTTTTGCGCTGTTCAACTTTGCTTAGCAGGTTTTCTTTATTTTTAGAAATTACGTTAAGTGAGTCTTCTATATTTTTAATTTCACGCTGTCTTGCCGCAAGATCGTTTTTAAGAGAGTTAAGCGCTATGCTTTCTTCCTGAAACTTAGTGCGCAGGTTTTTAAGCGTGTTTTCCGCGTTGGTAATATCGGTTGAGTTTTGCGTTATTTTGGCGGTTACGCCGGTTTCCTTTTCAGTGGCGGCGGCAATTTCTTCTTTTACCGTTTCTTCCTCGCCCCAGTACGCTTCGGGAGCTTTAATATTGTCTGCCCCGCCGGAAATCCAGAAAGAACCTTTAACGGTAGAACCGTTTACGTCCGCGCCGCTGCAAAGGTGTGAAATTAAATTTTCAAGTTCGGCCGGGTATTTAATTAAATCTTTCAGGCCACCTGTTGATTGCCCGGCCGGTACGGCGCTAAGCACTATAAACTTGCTTCTGGCATTGCCTTTGTTTTTAAGCGTTTCAAGCGCTTTGCCGGCGGTTTCAAAGGTGTCGCATATTACGGAATCTAAATATTTGCCAAACGCTTCCTCTATAAGAAGGTTGTTTTTGGCGTCAAATTTAATGTTTTTTCTGAGTGTGCCTTTTACGCCGGAGATGCCGGCTTCACTCACTGTTTTGGCGCCTACCCAGTACGGGTCCTGCTGGCCTTGGCTTTGTATCATTTCCAGGCGGGCGTTAAGCGCGGCGCGCTGCGCCTTGGCGGCGCTAAGTTCGTCTGACAAAACAGTCCTGTTGCGGGTAAGAGAACGCATATTTTCTTCGGCGTTACCCAACTGTGATTTAACAGATTCCAACGCCGCTGTGCCCGCGTTAATTTTATCTGTAATCGTTATAAGCGTGTTTCTAAGATTATCTAAATTGGCATTGCTGCCCTGGCCGCTCTTTTCAAGCGTGACCAAGTTTTCCTGCTCATGCGCGGCTGAGGACTGCTCAAACGCTATTTTGTTAGAGCACTCCATCTCCGCCTGTACGGCTGACATTAAGCGGGAGTTTAACTGCTGCGTGTTGGCGTCGGCGGTTTTTATGGCGGCTTCGTTGGCGGCGACTAGGTTATACTTTTCATTATAAGCGTTTTGCAGCGGCAGCATTTCTGTGGCCACGGCGTTAAGTTTTTCTTTAAGGTTTTCTATTATGGGCGAAAGTTCTTTAAGTCTGCTTTGCCCTCTTTCCCCCTCGCCGGCGGAATATTTAAGCTGGGCGGAAAGCTCTGTTGTAAGGTTCTCGCAGTTTTTTACCGCACCCTCAAGCACGCCTATTTGATAACGTACGGTGGAAATTTTCTCGTTAAACTCGCTAAGCTGCTTTTGCTTATGCGTGAGGTTAAGGTCCAGCGCGGCGGCCGCGCCTTCTACGGAGGATACGTTGTTGCCCAGGTCTTCAATCTGCGTGACCAAAGGCTCAAGTTCTGCCGAGTCTTTTTGTATGCTAAAGTCAAATTCATTTATGGATTGCAGAGAAATTGCTATCTCGCTTTCTTTAAGTTCTTCTCTGTATTTTTGATAGAGCCTGGCTTTTTTAGCTTCAGAGTCCAGCTTTTTAATTTGCTCGTCTAAGAGAGCGACTGTGTCAGAGAGTCTGGCTATGTCAAGGTCAACACGTTCAAGCCTTCTTATAGCCTCTTCACGTTTGGCTTTATATTTGGACACGCCGGCGACTTCTTCAAACATCTCACGCCTTTGCTCGGGGCTTGCGCTGAGCACGGTGTCAACGCCGCCTTGGTCGATAATGGCGTAACCCTCGCCGCCGATGCCGGTATCTAAAAATAAATCTCTAATGTCGCGCAGGCGGCACTGCACTTTATTTAAAAAGTATTCGCTCTCGCCTGAGCGGAAAATTTTGCGCGATACCGTAATCTCATTAAAATCTAAAGGAAGCTTACGGCTTGCGTTATCAAAAATCATGTTAACTTGGGCCATATTTAAAGGGGCGCGTTTTGCGGTGCCGTTAAAGATAATGTCAATCATCGAAGCAGAACGCAGGCTTTTCCAGCTCATCTCGCCAATGGCCCAGCGTACGGAATCCACCACGTTGGATTTACCGCAGCCGTTGGGGCCCACTACGCAAGTTATGCCTTGTTCAAAATCAAGTCTCTGCCTGTCCGCGAAAGATTTAAAACCGATGATCTCAATAGCCTTTAAATACATATAAGTCCTTAAAATGGGATATATTTCATTATAACATTTAGTCTTGTCCAAATAAATATGCTGTTCCCCTCTCCCTCTTAGGGGAGAGGATGGGTGAGGGTGATATACACAAATATATAGTTGTTGTAAAACAAGTGCCCTTATTAATAAAATCCATATCACCCTCACCCGGATTCGCTACGCTCATCTCGACCTCTACAGCTTGATATCTGCATGCTACGCTATCCCCTAAGAGGGAGAGGTAAAAAATTTATTTTTTAAAATACGCTTTGGAGAACATATCATACATTATGATAGAGGCCGCGCTGGCGGCGTTTAAGCTGTCCACACTGTCACCCGCCTGCGGTATGCTTACAACCTCGTCGCAGTGCTCCAATGTTTTCGCTCTTAACCCCGTACCTTCCGCGCCTATAACAAGCACTGCGGGGTAGGAATAGTCAACCTTAGGCAGCGCTTTTCCTTCCATATCGGCGCCGTATACCCAGAATCCTTCGTCCTGCAGGTCAAGTAAAGCTGTGTTAAGGTTGGCAACTTCTACTATTTTTACCTTTTCAACCGCGCCGCTGGCTACTTTATATACGGTGGCGTTAAGGCCAACGGTGCGCCTGGCGGGCAGTAAAATTGTGCTAAAGCCCAGGCAGGCCGCGCTGCGGATAATGGCGCCCAGGTTCTGCGGGTCGGTCATTTCGTCTATAGCCAGCCAAAGTTCTTTTTTATTGTCGCGCGCTTCTGATATGGCGCTGGTCAGGCGCATAATTTTAACGGGCTCTACCCTGGCTATAATACCCTGGTGGTTAGCTTTTTTGGTAATGGCGTCCATTTGTTTGGTGTCCATACGGTCAATTTTTACATTGGCCCTTTTGGCTAAAACTATGGCCAGCTCCACGCCCTTGTGCCCGGCTTTGCCGTCAAGTACGTAAACCTGTACAACACGCCTTTTTTTGCTTCTTAAAACTTCTGTTACAGCGTGTACGCCGTATACCAATTCCAAATTGTCTGCCATTATATTACCTCTTAATTTATTTTATTTCTGTAGAGCCGAAGCTGGTGCCTATTTCTAATGCGGCGGTTACTTCTTGCCCGCGCGGGTCAACCAATTTAAGTTTGGAAACCGCGTCTTTAATAAGTACGTCTTTAATTTCTGTGCCTTGTAATGAAACCATGTTAGCGTGTTTGCCTTCTAAAATAAGGTCAAGCGCCTTTGCGCCGTACCTGGTGGACAACCAGCGGTCATACGCCGTGGGCGTGCCGCCGCGCTGTACGTGGCCCAAAATACAAACACGTGATTCTATTTTGGTTATATCCTCAATAGTATTGCTTATAACCTGGCTTACGCCGCCCAGTCTTATAGCGTCTGTAGAGCCGGCTATAGTTTTGGCTATAGTCATTTCGCCTTTTTCATTTTTGGCTCCCTCGGAGGCTACGATTATGCTAAAGTTTCTGCCTCTTGAGCGTCTTTCTTCAATAGCTTCTATAATAACGTCCATGTTATACGGTATTTCAGGTATTAAAATAATATCGCCGCCGCCCGCTATACCCGCGCGCAAAGCTAACCAGCCCGCGTAGCGGCCCATGGTCTCTATAATCATAACACGGTGGTGCGATTGGGCGGTGGTATGTATTCTGTCAACTGCCTCGGTAGCTATGGCTAGGGCGGAGTCAAAACCAAAAGTCTGGTCTGTGGCGGAAAGGTCGTTATCAATAGTTTTGGGTACGCCTACTACGGGCAGCCCCATTTCCACAAAACGCTGTGACATGCTGAGCGTGCCGTCGCCGCCAATGGTTACAAGGGCGTCAACTTTATTTTTTTCAACGTTATGCATGGCCACGCTTGACATATCGGCCGGTTTCTCGGGTGAACCGTAAGGCGCAAGCGTATAGTTAAAAGGGTTGGCTATATTGCTGGTGCCAAGTATGGTGCCGCCCAGCGTTAATATGCCCGACACAATATCATTATCTATAGGCATGGTTTCGTTTTTTACTACCCCGTCAAAACCATTTTTAAAACCTACTACTTCTATACCGTTTCTTAAGGCGTTTTTAGAAACCGCGCGTACAACGGCGTTAAGCCCAGGGCAGTCCCCGCCTGCCGTTAAAATACCTATTTTTCTAATTTTTTTTGTCATATTATATAAACCTGGCTAAAAAACTTAATACAGCCATTATAAAAAATTGGCCGTCTACCAGTGTTTCCTCCATTACGTTTCTGGGTTTGCGTTGGCGGTAATAATATACCGCTATACATATTATATAAACATTACTCAAAAGAAGCATGCTTACAAGCTTAACCTTCCAGCCCATTGCTATAAGCGATATAAGCACACCGTTTACAATTACTATAACGGCGGTAATAGCGATTCTGGTAATATTAAGGCCGAACGCTTTGTAAAAACTCTCGCGCCCTATCATAATATCTTTATGCGCCGCGCCTATGCCAAGTATAACCGAACGCATAAACACCAGCATAGCCGCGTAAAAAACCGCCAAATAGTTGGCCTTGGTAAAAGCTATACCGTGCACAACAGCGGGCAAATAGGCGCATACAAACGCCCAGCCAAGCGCGGTAAAAATATCTTTAGTGGCTGGGATAGAGGTAAAACGTTTAACCTGTAACATATACCTGAACGGGTAAACAATGCCGGAAAACCAGAAAAATAATGTAGCCCAAAATATAGGCATGCTAAGCGTAAAAGCTATGCTCATGGCCGCTACGCCGGCCGCTACGCCAATTATAACAGGCATCCTCTTTTCAACTTCTTTACCTTTGCTTACGCCCCTGTTAATAACGGTTAAACTAAAAACAAACAGCCATGATAAAGCCAGCAAAGCGGGGTTAAAGCGCACGCCCTGCAATTTCATACAAACATAAGTAAGCGCCAACGCCGCAAAAGCGGTATATAAAGAGCTGTTAATAACAAACGCCCACAGCGTGCCAAGTATGCCCACAACGCTGCGTTTGCGTCTGGCGTCTTTTACGGCGGCGGTAACTTTGTCTATAACCCAGTTGGGCGTAGACGCGCCGGCTGTAATAAAAATTTTTTTGGGGCTGATAATATCTTCACCCTCTAAATCTTTTTGCGTTTCAACATGCAAAACTTTTGGCGCCAGCTCAGAACACAGCAAAGCCAAGCGGGCCGTATTGGCCGAGTTTTTGCCCCCCACCACTATCACCATATCAGCATTTTTGGCCAAGGCCATAGTTTCGTTTTGTCTTTGTTTGGTAGGCTCGCAAATGGTGTTAGACACAACGGCCTCAGCCGCTTTTGTTTTAATAATTTCAGCTATTTTGTAAAAAGATTCTTCCTTTTGAGTGGTTTGGGCAACGATATTAACCTTGTCCATTTGCGGCAAGGCGTTGGCCTCGGCCTCGTTAGCTACAACGTAGCCGCGGCCTTGGGTGTAACCCTGCAGGCCTATAACCTCGGCGTGGCCGCCGTCGCCTATAATAACGGTGGTGTACCCCTGGTCTGCGTATTTAGAAATAATATTGTGCACGTGTTTTACAAGCGGGCAGGTGGCGTCCACCACTTCGTGGCCTGTCGCCACAACTTCCTGCTGAAATTTTGGCGTGATACCGTGCGCGCGTATGACAAGCACACCGGCGGGGTCTTTGATTTCCGTAAGTTTGTCTATAGATGTTATGCCTTTGGCTTCAAGTGTTTCTATAACCTGCTTATTGTGTATTAACGGGCCGAGCGTATAGATAGGTTTTTTGCCGGAGCTTTCCAGTTCAAGCACTTTATCTATAGCCTTTTTAACCCCCGGGCAGAACCCGGCGGATTTGGCAACCGTAACACCGTAGTCTTTTTCAGTCATACTTAATTATATCCTAATAGTAGATACATTCCCATAGCAAAAAACACTGCGGCGACCATAAAATATTTTGACGGCAGTTTGCGCTCGAACAAACATTCAAAAAACGCGGCGAATAAAACGCCTGTTAACGCTATGGATGATAACGACGCCAAATGCCCCGTTTTAATAGCCGTCAAATAAAATAAAAGGCATAAAAATGTGCCTACAAAGCAGCCTGCACCGGCAAGACTGAACTGCTTGCCTGTCATGGATTTTAACTTCTTAAAAAAGTTTACTTTAAAAATACTGCATACAATAATAAAACTTACAAGTGCGCCAGCCGTGCGGTAAAAGTTACCCTCCATGGGTAAAGCGTTGGACCCGTCAAAGGAGTAGCGGGTTATTAAAATGCCCACAGCGTCCATAAACATAGCGCCGAACGCTATTAACATAGAAAGCAAACTCCAGTGCCCGTGTCTCCTGTAGCTTTCCAGCGCGAAAACAAACATACATATTATAAAAAATATTATGCTGACAAACTTAACGGCGTTTACGGTTTGCCCGAATAAAAAGTAACTCATAACGCCAAGTATAAGGGGCTGGAAGGCAAACAACATCATTGTGCGGCCGGGGCCCATGTCGGCAAACGCCTTTAACATAAGCATGTCGCCAAAGCCAAAAGCCAAAAAGCCCGAGAGCATAAAGGTAAGCATGTAGCGCAGTTCTATGGCGTGGAATCCGCCCGTTAAAAGTATGGCCGCGCCAAAAAATACAAACGCCGCCGCGCCCTTAAACACTGTCATCCATACAGGCGACATCATACGGGAGAACTTGGTAAAAACCTGGGCGCCCAGGCCAAAACAAAAGTTAGACGCTAAAGCGTAAAGATAAGGTGACATATATTATTATAAAAGCCGCACCACAAGGGTGCGGCTTAATCTGTCTAATTAAAATTAAAAAAAAGTGGACCCGAACGGGATCGAACCGATGACCTCCTGCATGCCATGCAGGCGCTCTCCCAGCTGAGCTACGGGCCCTTCAAACTACTTATATATTATACAACAATTTTTTAAAAAATAAAATTCTCAGACGTTAAAAGCCTGTAAAAAGTTTTCTTAAAAACAGCGCGAAGTCTTGCTGGCGGCGTTGTTTGTGGCCGCGCTGGGCGCTGCTGCGCATGTCGTTAATTTTGCTGATATCGGCTTGCGCGCCATCATAATTGCCCATGGCGGCCCTGGTGGCGGCGCGGGCTTTTAAAATTTCGGCGTCGCCCGGGTTGGCGGCCAGGGCTTTGTCGTGGTAAGTAAGCGCGGTGTTATAGTCCCCCATGCCATAATTTGCCACGGCGACGGTGTCGTATATATGGCCGATATTATCGTCGGCGGGGGCAAGCTGGATGGCTATCAACCCGTCTTTAAGCGCGGCTTTAAAATGGCCCATTTTTACTTTGGCCCAGGCGCGGTTATTATAATACTCGTGGTTTCTGGTAATTTTTAACGCTTCATCTAAATTTTTGATAACACCGCTAAAATCATTAATTCTAAATTTTAAATCCGCCAGTTCAAAATATGGCAAACCTAAAGGCAGGTATTTTTTGTTGTTTTCTTCTATTTCTTTGTGTAATTCACCCTCCCTTTTTGCCATATAATTGGGAAAATCACAGGGATATTTGGTGTATTTTTTGTAAATTTCGCACGCCTCTTCAAAATCCCCGCCCGCCATAAAAACATTAGCCAGGTCAGTGGCGGCGCCGGTGTGGTTGGGGTAAAGTTCCAGTTCTTTATTAAAACTTATTATTGCCCCCGCGTAGTCCCCGCTATAATACAGCGCTTTCCCCATAGAACGGTACAAATTGCGGTATTTTGGCGCTATTTGGGCCAGGTTTTCAAAAGCGGCGACGGCCCCGTCAAAATCCCCGCTGTTTGACTTTGCCGCGCCAATGTTAAAAAGCGCGTTTTGGTCCTTAGGGTCAATGTCCAAAGCCAGGTTATAAGACTCTATCGCCCCCCTATGATCCCCCAAATGTTCCCGCGCGTTCCCCAGGTTTGTGTAGGCATTAACATAGTTTGGGTTAATTTCTATTGCTTTTTGGCAGTATTCCATAGCCTCCGTCATTTTACCCTGCGAGGTTTTTATAGAACACATATTATTGTAAGGCCAGGTGAATTTAGGGTCCTTTTTTATAGCAAGTTTGCAGTATTTTTCGGCTTTTTCGTAATTTTGCTTGCCCAGGTTCTCATAACATATAAGGTTACAGCTCTGCCCGTCTTTACACGGCGACACTACTTTATAATGCACCAAAGCCACAGCCGCCAATACAAGCGCTATAATAAACCAACCCCTTATAAGAGGTTTCTTTCTTTCCATAAATACCCCATGCAATAAAAATGTATCCAACTGCGTTAATAAATAGTATCATAAAAAAAGGGGTTAGACCCTTTTAAAATTGAGAGGTATAGTACATGAAAAAATTAATCGCAGCATTAGTTTTAGTAACAGCGGTAGCCACAGTAGCCGCTGCCCAGACAACACTTTCAGACAGCATAAAAGCTTCCTCTGAGAACACAAGAAAATCAATCTCCGCCGACAAAGACGCGGCCAAAAAGAAAATGGAAGCTTCTAAAAAAGAATCTGAAGCTAAATCCGCCAAGCAAAAAGCCGACGCTGATAAAGCTAAAGCAGATTTAAAAGCTAAAGCCGACGCCCAGAAAGCAAAGGCCAAAACAGCCGACGCTGACGCCAAAGCCAAATTAAAACAGCAAAAAGCGGACGCAGACAAAAAAGCTAAAGAAACAGAAGCCGCCAACAAAGCTAAAAAAGCTGAAGCAGAAAAAAAAGCTAAAGACGCTAAAGCAAACGCTAAAAAAGCCGGCAAAGATACAAAAAAAGCTTTAAAAAATGAAGCTGACGCTTGGAAAAACGTCACAAAGTAAATTTATTTTACAACCAAAAAGCCCGCGGTAATACGCGGGCTTTTTTGTTGCTATCAGTACCATTTGTCAGCAGCGTTGTAAACGTAGAATTCACAGTATTTTGAAAGAATGTGAAACGCAAAAACAGGTTATCCCCACCCCCAAGCATAAAACGTACCTATTTACTATAATTTAGTATATGCTTAGACCTAAACTTTATAATCTTATTAAAAGTAATCCGGAAGAATTTAAACCCAAACGCCTGCTAAAGGATATCAGCGCGGGCCTGGTGGTGGCGTTTATAGCGCTGCCGCTTTCAATTGCGCTTGCCATAGCCAGCGGCGTTACGCCGGAAAAGGGGCTTGTCACTGCCGTTGTGGCGGGCTTTTTTATCTCGCTTCTGGGCGGCAGCAGGGTGCAAATCGGCGGCCCTACGGCGGCGTTTGTAATAATAGTGCTGGGCATTATAGCAGAGTACGGCACTGCCGGCCTTATAGCGGCTACGGCAATGGCGGGCATAATACTTATAATAATGGGGCTGCTGCGTTTGGGCACCTTTATTAAATATGTACCGTACCCGGTTACAACCGGTTTTACCAGCGGTATAGCGGTTGTACTATTTTCCACGCAGATTAATGATTTTTTAGGGCTTAATTTAGCCAGTGTTCCATCTGATTTTTTTGCAAAATGGTCCGTCTACTTCAGCAATTTGCATAATGTAAATCTTACTACGCTTGGCATAGGTATTTTAGCGCTTGGCATAATAGTGCTGTGGCCTAAAAAATGGAAAGCCGTGCCCGGCACCTTGGTCGCGCTTTTACTAACTACACTAATAGTAAAATTCGCGGGGTTGGAGGTAGAAACCATTTACTCGCGCTTTGGCGTGATAGAAGCCGCTTTACCCCGCCCGCAGCTGCCATCACTTTCCTGGGAAATGATTAAAAATTTAATACAGCCGGCTATAATTATAGCTATACTCGCGGCGGTGGAATCGCTGCTTTCGGCCGTTGTGTCCGACGGCATGATAGGCAAACGCCACAACTCTAACGTGGAGCTTATAGCGCAAGGCGTGGCAAACACGGCCTCGGCCCTTTTTGGCGGCTTACCCGCCACAGGCGCTATCGCGCGCACCACGGCTAACGTGGAAAACGGCGGCCGCACACCCGTGGCCGGCATATCGCACGCTATATTTATTTTTATATTTATGATGTTGTTTATGCCATACATCAGCCTGGTACCCATGGCCACGCTGGCGGCGATATTATTTGCCGTTGCATACCGCATGAGTGAGTGGAGAAGCTTTGTAACTTTATTCAAAGCGCCAAAAAGCGACGTACTTGTTTTGCTTACCACATTCACTCTTACCGTGGTTAAAGACCTTGTAATAGCCATTGAAGTAGGCATGGTGCTGGCCGCGATACTCTTTATGAAACGTATGAGCGACGTTTACAATGTTTCACTTATGGACGGCGAGGATTTAGAAGTTGAAATGAAAGATAAGTCTGACATAGACAAAAAGAAAATCGCGGACCACGTGCGCGTATATGAAATTAACGGCCCGTTCTTTTTTGGCGCTACAAACACATTTTTGGAAACGCTTGAACAGATTAAAGACTGCAAAGTATTAATCCTGCGCATGCGCGCCGTACCCGCTATGGACGCTACCGCCTACCACGCTTTAAACAAAATATACTTAAGATGTAAACACGATAATATACAACTGATACTATCAGAAGTGCAAAACCAGCCTTACCAAACATTAAAGCAATACAACTTTGTATTTACGCTAGGCAAAGAGTTTGTATGCAGAACTATAGACACCGCGCTTAAAAAAGCCACCGCGATAATAAAAACCGAAGAAAAAGAAAATAAGTAAATTTAAAACCCCCTCGCTAAACTTGAGGGGTTTTTTATATTGTCATAAGTGCTGTAGTATAAGTGAATTTCACAAGCTTTTGATAAGCGCAAAAAAAGAGGACATAATGTCCTCTTTTTTTTAAACTGTTCTTATATACTTTTTAACTTCCCGCCTTAGAAAGTAAAAGGCTAAAGTAAATACCGTAATATCAGACACCGGCGAAGCTATAAAAATACCGTTAAGCCCCATAAAAGCAGGCAGCACAATTATTAGAGGAAGCAGTATTAATATTTGCCTGGCTAAAGTTAAGATAATAGCTTTAACCGGTTTAGCCGTAGCCTGAAAAAACGTACTGGCTATAACCTGAAAGCCCACCAAAGGCACGCCTATATTAAATACGCGCAAAGCATAGGACGACAGGTCCAAAAGCACTTGGTTGTCATTATTAAATATTCTTACAATATAGGTGGAAAACAACATTATCAAAATAAAAGACGCCGTTGTAATAGCGGTGGACCATACTATTGCCTTTTTTAAAAACTGCAGCATACGCGCGTAGTATTTGGCGCCGTAATAGTAGCCTATAATAGGCTGCACGCCTTGCGCTATGCCTATAACAGGCATTATTAAAAGAGTGTTTACACTAGTCACTATACCCATGGCCGATATTGCCAAATCACCGCCGTAACCAACCAGCGTCAGGTTAAGCACGATGTTTAACACGCACGAGGCCGAGTTCATAATAAACTGTGACGAACCTATGGACATTATTGATTTAATAATTTTAAAGTCCGGCTTCATGCATTTAAGGCGCAAACGGTACTGCGCTTTTTTACCGACAAAATGCGCCATTACCCAAACCGCGGAAACTAATTGCGAAATTATAACGCCAAGCGCCGCGCCTTCCATACCCCATTTAAAAACAAATATAAATAAAGGCCCGAGTATGCAGTTAATTATGGCGCCTATAATCATGGTAACCATGGCCATTTTGGGGTTGCCGGTCGCGCGTAAATAATTGTTCATACCCATGCCGATAGCCTGCACCGGCGCGCCTATAAGCAGTATTTTCATATAGTCTCTGGCGTAGGGCAGCACCGTCTCACTCGCGCCAAGCAGAGTGAGAAAAAAGTCCATAGTGAAAATCCAAAATATTGACAGCGCGCTTATTACAACTATAAGCGCGATAACGGTGTTACCCATAACACGCTCGGCCTTTTTATAATCTTTTTTGCCCAGGTTTATGGAAAACAAAACACTGCCGCCCACACCAAACATTATGGAGCACGCCATAACAAATATTGTCAATGGGAACCCCACCGTAATACCCGCTATGCCGTCCGGCCCCAAAGCGTGCCCGATAAACGCCCTGTCAGCCACGTTATACATGGCATTAACCAAAATGCCTATAACCGCCGGGGCAGAGAATTTAAAAAGTACCGCTTGTAAGCTTTTACCTTTGAAAGGATTACGTTCTTTTTCAAGACCGTCTTGTACTGAAGAGATTGCGTTAATTGTCATACTATCCTTAACAGGGTGATTTATGCGTCATAAGCCCTGCTATATAGTCAGTTAACTTAATATTATTATGTTTATCAGTTTTGATTTTTGAAAAATTTTAATTTTCTTTGTGACGCGCATAGCCAAAGTTATGTAAGGAACAAAAAAATTAAAATTTTTCAAAAAGCACAATTTGAGAAATATGATAAGATTAAGTTAACTGACTATAATAGTATTATATGAAATTAAGAGGAAACCATTGTGGTTTTATTTATTTTTTGTTATAAATAATTTTATACAGGAGTTTTTATGCAAGAACTAACCCAGCCCGCCGCAGCCCAGCAAGAAGTTACCATAGCGCCTATCTCAGAGCGTATAGTGGCGTTTGTCTTAGACATTTTTCCTTTTTATATTGTGCCGCTGCTTACGTTTTTGTTCCTTACAAATTTTACTTCTTACGCTTTTACATCCGCAACATTATCACTGCTATTTTTGGGGCCGTTGGCGCTGTTCTTTTTTTACGCCGCAATTTTTAACTCCGGCGGCAGAGTAACGCTTGGCAAATGGCTTATGGGCATTAAAGTAGTAAGCGCTAAAGAAGGCAATATAAATATTGTAAAAGGCATTATACGCGCTGTAGGATATTATGCCGGGTTTTTCTTCTGGTTCGCGGGGTTCGCGCTGGCGGCGGTTACCAAACGCAAACGCGCTTTGCATGATTTTATGGCCGGTAGCATGGTTATAAGCACGCGTGAAAAGACGGAAGGCGAGTCCATTGTAATAATGTTCCTTTCCGCAATACTTTTAGGCGCCATACTTTCACTTTCTATTTTTGCCGCTGTAAAAATGCCGTCGCCCTACAGCAAACAACAGGTACGCGTGGCCGAGGGGCAAATAGCAAAACTGGCGTACTTGCAAGAAGTGCACAAAAAGCAGTATGGCGGCTATACTTCAGACATAGTGCGCCTTGGCTTAATCAGCGGCGACCCGGTGCAGTTTAACCGCGACATGCAGCGCAGCCTGCGCCGCAAAGGTTTTAAAATGGGCGCCACAAGAGACAGATACAAAATAACCGCCGTGGCTAAAGATTCCAGACAGACCAAAGTTACCATAGAAAAGTAATAATTTAAATTTAATAACCGCCCGGTAATGCGGGCGGTAAAGGTGTCATATAGTTATGAAATTAAAAACAGTTTTCATGTGCCAGAACTGCGGCTTTAAAGCCCCTAAATGGATGGGGCAGTGCCCGGATTGTTCCGAGTGGAACTCTCTAGTGGAAGAAGTGGTGCAGGAGGAGACTAAAACCAAGTCAAAATCCCGCGCGTTTACGGAGTTTTCCTCAGAAATTATAAAACTGGCCGACACACAAAATTTAAAAGAAGAGCGCGAACTCTCAGGCATAGCTGAGCTGGACAGGCTGCTTGGCGGCGGCCTGGTAAAAGGCCAGCTTATACTGCTGGCGGGCGCGCCGGGCATAGGTAAATCAACTTTAATGCTGCAAACGGCGGCGTCAATATCTAAGGGTAAAAAAGTTTTATATATATCGGGCGAAGAGAGCCTAAACCAAATATCTTCCCGCGCGCACAGGCTTGGCCTGGACGGCACAAATATCTTCTTACTATCGGAAACAAATATAGAAAATATTATTGCCGCGCTTAAAGAAGTGGAGCCCGAAGTGCTTATTATAGACTCTATACAAACGGTTTACCACCCGGCGTTTTCATCGTCACCGGGCACAATAGGCCAGGTGCGCGAGTGTGCGGCTGAGTTGCTGCGCCTGTGTAAACCCAAGGGCACCATCCTTTTTATACTCGGCCACGTAACAAAAGACGGCGAACTGGCGGGGCCAAAAGTGCTGGAACATATGGTAGACACCGTGCTTTATTTTGACACGGAAAAAGATAATATTTTACGCCTGCTGCGCCCGCATAAAAACAGGTTTGGCTCTACCCATGAAATAGGCTTGTTTGAAATGACGCAAAAGGGCCTGTTGCCTGTAGAAGACGCCAGTACGTTTTTTACCGAAAGTTCCCGCAGTAAACCGCTTATAGGCCGCGCTTACTCTATAGCATTAGAAGGCACGCGCCCGATTTTAGTGGAAGTGCAGGCGCTGGTAACGCCCACCAGGTACCCCTTCCCCCGCCGTGTGGCTACGGGGTTGGACTTTAACAGATGCCAGGTGCTGCTAGCCTCTATAGAAAAAAACGCCGGCGTAAGCCTGGACAGTAAAGACGTTTACATAAGTTTAGCCGGCGGCGTGAAAATAAAAGACCCTGCCTTAGATTTAGCGTTGTGCGCCGCTGTAATAAGCTCGGCCAAAGATATACCGCTGTCCAACACAGACGTTTTTGTGGCGGAGGTTGGCATACTGGGCCCGCTGGCTAAAGTGCCGCTGCTGGACAGGCGCATTGCCGAGGCCGCCAGACTTGGTTTTAAGCGTGTTATAACGTCCTCACTTACTAAAGACGAGGCCAAAACCGCCGGAGTAAGCGTAGCCCAGACGGAAGGCATTGCAGACCTGCTGCCAAAATTAGGGAAAAATTAAATATTTGCTATACTGTCTTAAATATAGAGCAGTACAGAAGGAGATGTTATGGAGAAGTATTATTTAAGCCGCAAAAATTACGAAAAATTAAGAGACGACCTGGCCGCCTTAAAAGAAATTAAGGCCAAATTGTCACAGGAAATAGGCGAAGCCGCCCAGCAGGGGGATTTAAAAGAAAACGCTGAGTACGCCGCCGCCAAATCCAGACAAGAAGAAACTCTTATTAAAATACAAGATTTGGAAATTAAACTGCGCCACGCCGAAATAACGGACGACCTGCAGGTAGACAAAACCGAGGCCCGCATAGGCGCCACCGTCACATTGCGTGACGTAGCGGCAAATTTTGATTTTACCTATACGCTGGTAGGTTCTTTAGAGTCTAACCCGGAAAAGGGTTTGCTTTCGGTACAGTCACCGCTGGCGGCCGCGGTACTTGGCAAAAAAGAGGGTGAGGAGTTTGACGCCACGCTGCCCAAAGGCGTAAAAAAGTACAAACTTGTTAAACTTGAGTATAAATAAGTTTTAAGCAAAAAGCCCCGCCAAACGGCGGGGCTTTTTATTGTCAATCTACCTCTTAGGAGTGAGAGTGATGAATAAATTCATACTACTGTAAAGTTTAAGTTGAATATCTAATATCATAACAACACTTAATTAATGCGTTCGTACCTCTCTCATTAAATCCCTCCCGGCTGCGCCGTACTCCCTTTACAAAAGGGAGAAATTAATACATTTGGGGAAACTATATGCAAATCTTCAAAAGCCCTGGAGCGGAAACTTGTTTTAAAAGAGAACTGTTATTAACCTTTGTTGGGGCGGAGCTAGTCTCCGCCCGTTCCCAAGCGAGATACGAGCGTGAGTGTCCCAAGCCAAAAAACAACAAGGGGCGGAGACTAGCTCCGCCCCTACAAAACTTATTAATAGCTTACAACTTAATTGTTTATTCTTCCGTAATTTTGGGTATGCTGCTGACGGATTTTTCCAGCGACGGCGCTATTTCTTTGTCAGATACTTTTAACTCGTTAAACCTGCGCGCGCTTACCAGTACGCGCGACTCAAAAGAGCTTAAAGTGTTGTTATAGTTTTTTACCGCCGTTTCTAAACTGCCGCCAACCTTATAAAAATGGTCCGTCATAACAGCCAAGCGTTCGTAAAGTTCTTTGCCAAGCGCGGTAATGGCTTTGGCGTTTTCTTCCACAGCCACATTGCGCCAGCCGTACGCTACAGCCTTAAGCAAGCTTATTAAAGTGGTAGGCGTGGCTACAATAACCTTCTCACGCACGGCCTGCTCTATCAAAGCCGGCTCAGCCTCAAGCGCGGCGGCAAAGTAGGATTCGCCCGGTATAAACAATACCACAAAATCAGGCGTGGGCGAAAACTGCTCCCAATAGCTTTTGCTGCTTAAACTTTTAATATGTTCTTTTATCTGCCCGGCGAATTCTTTAAATTTTGCCTGACGCAGCGCGGGGTCTTTAATTTCCACCGCTTCTATATATTTGCTGACGGGGGCTTTACTGTCCACCACAATATTGCTGCCGCCGGGCAGCTTTACAATAAGGTCAGGGCGCAGGCGGCCGTCGGCAGTGTTAACGGATTCCTGCACCGTAAAATCGGCGTAGTTAACCATGCCGGCAAGCTCTACAATTTTTTTAAGCTGTATTTCCCCCCAGCGGCCGCGGGCGGAAGATGATGTTAACGCGTTAGACAATGTTTGTGTAGTGCCCATAAGCATGTGCACTTGCTCACGCAGGCCCTCGTAGGCGCCTTTTCTTTCTTTTTCAATTTCGCCAAGCTTTACTTCAAATTTGCCAAGAGTTTCTTTAACGGGTTCTACCATATTGTTAATAGCCTGTTGGCGTTTTTCCAGGTCGCCTTTGGCGCCCTCCTGGTACTTCTCAAGTGTGGCTTTGGCCAGTTCTAAAAATGATTTATTGTTGGTATTTAACGCCTCGGCAGACATGGCTTTGAATGTGGTAAGCACACGCTCTTCGTTTTTGGTTTGCTCTTCCAGTTTAGTTTCCAGCACCGCTACTTTAGCCGCGCCTTTACGGTCCGCCAGTACGTAGCCAAGCGCGCCGCATACGGCGGCCACAGCTACTACTAATATTACCCAAAATATTGTTGTCATTATTTAGCCTCTTTTTTGGCGCGTTCAAGCGCTACTTTTATGCCGTAAATTACAAGGTCCGGCAGGTATTGGTCAAAAATCTTTTCATCCTCATACATCCTGGCCATGCCGCCCGTACCAAGCACTTTTACTTTGGCGCCTTTAAAACATTCATTCTGCAGCCTGGCAACAAACTCTTTTATCGCGCCAAGGTTACCATAGTACATGCCTGATTGTAACTGTGTGGCGGTTGTTAAGCCCCCGGCGGCGCCCGGGTTTAAAATTTCCACCTTAGAAAGCTGGGCGGTATTTTGTGTTAAAGCGTTGAGCGAAGTGGCTATACCTATTTGTATAGCCCCGCCCAAATACTCACCTTTGGCCGAGATAGCGCAGTAGGTATTGGCGGTGCCAAAATCTATTATTATAAGGTCTTCCCCGGGGTGTAACGCCATTGCGCCCACGGCGTTGGCCACACGGTCCGCCCCCAGGCCGTCAAGCGGGCGGCCCTGGTAGGTCAAAGTTTTTTCGGTCTGGGAGGATATTATAAAAGGGTCTATATTAAAATATTTGCCGCAGCAGTTAACAATTGTTCTAAGCAGGTCAGGCACGACCGAAGATATGCCAATGTCTTTAATATCCTCTGGTTTTACGCCGTTTTCACGCAGGACTTGTTTTAAAAATATGCCAAGCTCGTCCGAGGTTAAAACCCCGGCAGAGGTTTTTCTAAAGCGCAGTTTTACTTCTTCCCCGTCAAAAACGCCGCCAAAAATTTGTGTATTGCCAACATCTAAGGTTAAAATCATAGATTATACTCCTAGCCATCAATTATTGCCAGTGCCGTTTTCCCATCTCCCTTTTACGGGAGAGGACGAGACGAGCGTAGCGAGTCCGGGTGAGGGTATTATAGTTGTTATTAATAGGATTTCCAACTTTATAAAGGCAGTATATTTGTGTATAGCACCCTCACCCTGCCCTCTCCCGTAAAAGGGAGAGGATAAAATAATATACTATTATTTTACAAAACTATTGCCCCTTAACTTAATATAGCAATATATGATAAAGTTTATTTATGTTAAACACCAAAAACATTATTATAGCGCTGTGCGCTTTAGGGGTAGTATATTTTTTATACGGCAAACTGGGCGCCGTGGAGATAGTTAACATGAACAACAACGGCGTAAGTATAGTTTGCTTGGGGGACTCTCTTACATATGGTTACGGGGCTGGCAAGGGGGCTAGCTTTCCGGATTTGCTGGCAAAAAAGGTAGATTTAAAAGTAGTTAACCTTGGCGTAAACGGCGACAAAAGTACAGACGGCCTGCGCAGGATTAATAGCGTGTTTGAGCACGACCCTTACATGGTGCTCATTGAGTTTGGCGGCAATGACTTTATGAAGCAAACAAGCTTTGAAGAAACCATTTCCGCCGTAGGCCAAATGGTAGACATTGTACAGCAGCACGGCGCTATTGCCGTAGTTGTAGACACCGGCGGCAACCTGTTTATGAACAAGTATTCCAAAGCTTACAAAAAACTGGCTAAAGAAAAGGGCGCCGTTTTTGTACCCGCCATACTTAAAAATATTTTAAACGACCCAAAGCTGAAAGCCGACCAAATACACCCCAACGCCGAGGGCTACAAAATAGTGGCGGACCGTGTATATAAAGGCATAGAAAAATATTTAAGGCAGTATTAATTCCCTATATTACGACGGTAAGATTGCAACATGAATCTTTTTTTGATAGAATTATACGGTAGCATTTGAAAATTTGTCGCAAACTCCCTCTATTACCGGTTATGCTAACCGGCAATAATACAAGATTTACGCGCAGGTGGCGGAACTGGTATACGCGTGCGTTTGAGGGGCGCATGCCTCACGGCTTGAGGGTTCGAGTCCCTCTCTGCGCATATTTTTACTTATAAGCTTGTGCTTCTTGGAGTTTTCTCCCGGCACAAGCTTTTTTTATTATAATAACCAATATATGATGACAACAAACCTGATTTTTATTTTAATCGCTTTACTGCTTATTTTATTTAACGCTTTTATGAGCGCGGCGGAGTTTTCTTTAATAAGAGTACGCAAAACCCGCCTTAAAGAACTGGCCGAAAAAGGCGACGGCAAAGCCAAAACAGCCCTTTACGCCAGTGAACATATAGACGACTACCTTTCTTCAATACAGCTTGCCATTACCATGACCAGCCTCGCGCTTGGCTGGGTGGGCGAGCCGTCGGTAGGCAGAATATTAGACCACTTGCTGCCCACAATTTTCCCAAAACTGCCGGCCACGGTGCAAAGCGGTATTTCTTTTACAATAGCGTTTGCAATAATAACATCATTACACGTTATTTTTGGCGAGCAAGTGCCCAAGCTTATCGCCGTTAAATTCCCCGACAAAATAGCTATGTTTACAGCATACCCGCTTTCAATTTTTTACAAAATTACATACTTTTTTAAAAATATTTTGGTATGGTGCGCTTATGCCGTGCTTAAATTAATAGGCATAGACCCCGGCAAAAAAGAGGACACCCCGTCTGAAGAAGAAATAAGAATGATTTTTGACGAGTCGCAAGACAGCGGGCAGTTCTCGCTAAGCAGAAGCTTGATGTTTGAAAACCTGTTTGACTTTAAAGGCGAAACCGCCAAAAAAATTATGACGCCCCGCCAAAACATTGTGGCGCTTAAAGAAGATTCTAACTGGGCTGAAAAATTTGCCGTAATTAAATCAAGAAAGTTCTCCCGCTACCCTATAATACATGACTCTATAGACGACGCTAAAGAATATGTAATGGTAAAAGAAATTTCGCTGGACTTTCTTACAGAATCAGCCAGGCCTGAAATTGAAAAATATAAATACCCGCTTTTAGTGCTTAAAGAAGACACGCCCGTAGAAGTTGCGCTGCGCGAGTTTCAAAACCGCAGGATACACCAGGCGCTTGTAAAAAATAAAGAAAACGTAGTCGTCGGCCTGTTAACCATGGAAGACGTGCTTGAGGAACTTGTAGGCGAAATACGCGACGAGAACGAGGCCACGCCAAACATACAGCTGGGCAATGTACTGCTGCCCGCCGCCTGCCTTACCAATATAGAGGCCGAAGATAAATTTGCCGTGTACGACGCTATGATAGAGCAAATGCACAGCGTGCTGCCCACATTTCAAAAAGGCGAAGTACGTGACCTTATTTTCAGCCGTGAGCGCATGCTTACCTATTATATAGGTAAAGGCGTGGCTATACCGCATGTAAGGTTAAAGTCTATCAACACACCTGTAATTTCCTTTGGCCTGTGCCGCAAAGGCGTGCCGTTTGCCGATGAAAAGCAGAACGTAAAATTTTTCTTTTTAATACTCTCCCCCGCTAAAGACCACGGCGTACAGCTAAAACTGCTGGCGCAGATATCGTCTTTCGTATCCAACAAAACAGTACACTCCCGCCTGCTAAAAGCCAAAACAGGGCGCGACGTGGCGGAAATTATACTGGCTTTTGAACATACTATTGCATTATAATGTAATTATGAAGAAGCTTACAGCCGTACTACTACTAACAACCATGCTTATGGCGTGCGCGACGGTGCCGGGCACCGGGCGCAGGCAGTTTATGATGTACTCCGCCGCAGAAGAAGCCGCCATGGGCGCCCAGGCTTTTAACGAAATCAAATCAAAATCTAAAATTATAACCACAGGCACTCAAGCCGCGCAGGTTAAGCGCGTGGGGCAGAACCTGGCCAAACATGCAGGCGTAAATTACAACTGGGAGTTTATACTTATTAACGCCTCAGACGTAAACGCGTTTTGTTTACCCGGCGGCAAAGTTGCCGTATACGCGGGAATACTGCCCATAGCACAGACGGACACAGGCCTTGCCGTGGTTATGGGGCATGAGATAGCGCACGCTTTAGCCCGCCACGGGGCTGAACGCATGAGCCAGAATTCTGTTGTAAACATGGGCGGGCAGCTGCTTGGCATAGGTACGGGCAACTCAAATATTTTATCAGCTTACGGCGCGGCGGTTAACCTTGGCGTGCTGCTGCCCTACAGCCGCAAACATGAGTCCGAGGCCGACTATATGGGCCTTATGCTTATGGCAAGGGCGGGGTATGACCCAAGAGAAGCGGTAAACTTTTGGCAACGCATGAGCGCCGCGTCATCAGGCAAAACAACAGAGTTTTTGTCCACCCATCCTTCTGACGCCAAAAGAATAGCCGACATACAAAAAAACCTTACCCAGGCTATGCAGTACTACATTGGCGCGGGCGGCAAGTATTAATTAATCTATACCTTTATAAGTGCTATAGTTGAGACGCAAAGCGAAAAAAATATTATCTCTTCCGAGGCAATCCATCTAACACTTTTTAATGTTGACAATTATTATTTTTATTACTACACTAGTTATGTGGTAGCATATACCACAAACATTAATTACCCTTAGGAGGGGATATTATGAATAAAAGAGGTTTCACATTAATTGAGCTCTTAGTAGTAGTGCTCATTATTGGTATTCTGGCCGCCATCGCGTTGCCGCAATACTTCAAAGCAGTTGAAAAATCCAGAGCCGCTGAAGCTGAAACAGTTATCGGCAATGCTATCTTAGCTGAACAGAGATACTTTATGGCTACAGGCAAGTACACAACAAACTGGAAGAGACTTGATACAGTTCCTCCGGGCGTTGATTCAACAGATACATCCCTGTTGCTCACAAAGACATCTAACGGCTTTGCCGTTAAGCTCTTCACAGCTTCAGACAACCTTTCCGGTCATATCTGGGCTGAAAGAATGAACGGTTCTTACCCGTACTTTATTGGTAAATCTTTTACCGGTACAGGCAAACCGTGGTGCTACACAGGCGAATCCGCTGACACAAAAGCGCACGATATCTGCATAGAATTCAACGACGATGACGATCCGACAACATTCTCTGCTGATTCTGGCTTAACAGAAGCGCCTACAACATTCAAACCGTAATTTTGCATTGTTTGAAAGCCCCGCGAAAGCGGGGCTTTTTTTGTTATACAAAAAAATATTTTGACAATTTTAATTTCTCCCTTTTGTAAAGGGAGTACCTGCAAAGCAGGGGAGGGATTTAACCACGTGAGGTACGAATGCATATAAAAGAAAATTTACCAACCAAAAATCCCTCCCCCCTACGGGTACTCCCTTTACAAAAGGGAGAATACTTATTATTAGATTTTTTTCTATCTACGCCACCCCGCTCATAATTTAATATACTGTAATTGGTAAGTTCCAACACATATTCACAGGAGTTTGATTTTATGTCTAAAAAAATAATTACCTCCCCCTTAGCGCCTAAAGTTATAGGGCCTTATTCACAAGCGGTTGAAACAAAAGGGTTTGTTTTTATCTCCGGCGCGGTACCGTTAGACCCCGTTACAAACGAGCTTGTAGGCGGCGATGTAAAAACCCAAACAGAAGTTGTGCTTAGAAATATAGAAAACATTCTTAAAGGCGCCAAAATGGAACTTAAGCACGTGTTAAAAACCACCGTCTATATGACTGATCTTACTTTTTTTGCCGATATGAACGAAGTTTACGGCCAGTTTTTTAAAGAAAACCCGCCCGCCAGAACAACCGTGCAGGTAACCGGCCTGCCCAAGAGCGCGCTTATTGAGATAGAAGTAACCGCTTATAAATAATTTTATGACCCAGATTTTAGACAAAAAATCCGCCGGCGTACTCATGCCTATGTTTGCCATGCGCAGCACGCGTGACTGGGGTGTGGGCGATTTTAGTTCACTGCAAAACTGGGTCAATTATTTTGCCTCCACAGGCACCGGCGTAGTGCAAATACTGCCTATTAACGAGATGGCCCCCGGCCAAAACTGCCCGTATAACGCCTTAACCTCTTTCGCTATCGACCCTGTTTACATAGCCGTGCATGAAGTGGAAGACGTGCAAAACTGCCAAGCCGCGCAAGATTTTATTATCAGCATACAGCCGCTTATAGACCTGTGGCACAAATCTGACCGTGTGTTTTATGTAACCATAAGAGACGCCAAACTAAAAACACTTTGGCAGGCTTTTAACTATTTCTTAAAAGAACATGTGCAAAAGAATACCCCCCGCGCCGAAAAATTTAAAAACTACCAGGAAAGAAGCGCCCACTGGCTGGACAACTACGCCTTGTTTAGAGCATTGAAAGATTATTTTAAATGGCAAACCTGGACACAGTGGCCAGACGGCCTTAAAAACAGAGAGCCGCAGGCCATAAAAGAATTTACGGATAAATACACCGTCAACATACTCTTTTACAAATACATGCAGTGGATATGCGACGAACAAATTAAAACCGTCACGCAGCTCTCCGCCCAAAACAATGTAAAAATATTTGGCGATATCCCATTTGGCATAAACCTAGACAGCGCCGACGTATGGGCAGAAAGAGACAACTTTAACCCCGCGCTTGAAGTAGGCGCGCCGCCGGACCAGTTTTCTACCGAGGGCCAGCGCTGGGGCCTGCCCGAGTATGACTGGGTAAAAATGTATGAGAACAACTTTAATTACTGGCGCAGAAAGGTTACCCGCGCGTGTGAGTTGTACGATATTTTCCGCCTAGACCATCTTGTAGGATTTTTTAGAACATTTGTTTATGACTCGCCTGAGTCGCGCGGTTTTTTTGATTGGATTGGCGACGACGCGCAGCGTAAGCGCGGACATGATTTTTTAACCATAGTCAAATCACTTTCCAACAACAAGCAGCCCGTTGGTGAGGACCTTGGCGTTATACCTAACTTTACCCGCGAAGTTATGACAGAACTGCAGATACCCGGCTACAAAATTATGCGCTGGGAACGTGAGGACGACGGTTACTACAGAGAACCTAAAAACTATCCGCAAATATCAGTAGCCGCGCTTTCCACCCACGATACCGAAACCTTAAGAGACTGGTGGGAAACAATGCCCTTAGAAGAGCGCTCTAATATTTGGGAAATGATTTCCACACAAAAAACAAACGGCCTTGTGCCTTTTACGCCCGAAGTGCAGGAAATTGTACTTAGGCGTATACTTAACTCAGGCTCCGCCATTGTCATGCTTTCCGTGCAGGATATAGCGGGAACGGTGGACAGGATAAACGTGCCGGGGTTGGTGTCTGAACAAAACTGGTCTTTCCGCTTCAAATCCACACCAGAGACGATAGAACAGGACTACCCCGCTGAAATGTCCGTTTACAAAAGGCTTCTATTGGAGACAAACAGGTCCACCAATCCCCTTAACAACCAATAAAGTCATGTTGTAGACATCTACCGCTTTACATGGGCGGAGACAAGCTCCGCCCCTACAGTTTTTTATATTAACGTTATCCCCATAGCTCTACTACTCCAAATAAGATAAAATATAGATATGACCAAATTAGTTAGAGGATTTAGAGACATTTTGACCCCGCAGTCAAATTATTTTACCGAGCTTGAACGCACGGCCCGCTTTATTTTTAATTTAGCCGGCGCCAAAGAAATACGCATACCTACGGTAGAACTCAAAGAACTTTTTATAAAAGCCACAGGCGATACCACAGACATAGTACAAAAAGAAATGTACGCTTTTGAAGACGCCGGCGGCCGCACACTCGCGCTGCGCCCCGAGGGCACGCCCGGCACTATACGCGCTTACATTGAAAACAACTTCGCGCAAACAGCCCCCGTGCAAAAACTTTTTTACATCGGCAACATGTTCCGCGCGGAACGCCCCCAGGCCGGCCGTTACAGAGAATTTGAACAAATAGGTTTAGAATACGTAGGCAACGCGGCCCCGGCGGCAGACGCTGAAGTTATTTTAATTATTAAAGATATCGTAACCGCTTTCGGCGTAAAAAACTACAGCGTGAAAATAAACTCGTTAGGCTGCCCCGAGTGCAGACCGCAGTATAAAGCCGAGCTTATAGAATATCTTAAAAAAGATTTTGACTCGCTTTGCGACAAATGCAAAGAACGCCTGGAAAAGAACCCGTTAAGAGTATTAGACTGTAAAATTGACGGCCCCAGATTTAAAGAGAACGCACCCAAACAAAAACTTTGCGGCGAGTGCCAAACACATTTTGACGAAGTAAAATCACTTTTAGACGGCCGTATCGATTACGTCATAGACCAAAACCTTGTAAGAGGCTTGGACTATTATACAAGAACGGTGTTTGAATTTCAGGCGGGCGACTCCGCGCAAAACGCGATAGCGGGCGGCGGCAGGTATGACAGCCTGGTTAAATCTATGGGCGGGGCGGACATGCCGGCCGTAGGTTTTGCCATGGGCGTGGAACGCACTATAGCCGCAGTGTCCGAACTGACGGAAGATAAACCTAAAAAGTTTTTTGTAGTTTCTTTAGACAAAACCTGCAACGCAAAAGCGTTTGAAATTATGACGGAACTGCGCAAAGCGGAGTTTATATGCGACGGCGGGTTGTTTGACAAAAACCTAAAAGCGCAAATGAAACAGGCCGACAGAGCGGCGTCCACACACGCGATACTCTTGGGTACCGACGAGCTGGCTAAAGGCGTAGCCACCATGCGCGACCTTGCCACAGGCACACAGAAAGAAATTAAATTTGATGACATACTAATCGAGGTTGGTAACATATAATGATGAGAACAAATTATTGCGGGCAAGTAACAAAGGACCTTGCCGGCACAGTACAAATACTTTGCGGCTGGGTGCACAGCTACCGCAACCACGGCGGCCTTTTATTTTTAGATTTAAGAGACAGAACAGGCATAGTGCAAATAGTGGTAGACCCGTCTAACAAAAACGCTTTTGAAATTGCCGAGACACTACGCAGTGAGTATGTGGTTAAAATTACAGGCGAGGTACGCGCCAGACTGCCCGAGCATGTAAACAAAGAAACCCCCTCCGGAGAGATTGAAATTGCCGCTAAAGAAATAGAAATTCTTAACACATGTATTGCGTTACCCTTTGAGGTCGACACAAACAAAAACATCAGCGAGGAAACCCGCCTTAAATACCGCTATATTGACCTTAGAAGCAAACGCATGGTGCGTAACATTACCACACGTCACCACATCATGCAAACAGTGCGCAAATATTTTGACACAAACGGTTTTATAGAAGTAGAAACGCCTATTTTAACCCGCTCCACCCCAGAGGGTGCAAGAGACTACTTGGTGCCCTCACGCGTGCACCACGGCAGCTTTTACGCTTTACCGCAGTCCCCCCAAATGTTTAAACAAACACTAATGGCCAGCGGCATAGACAGATATTTTCAAATAGCCCGCGCCTTTAGAGATGAGGACTTACGCAGCGACCGCCAGCCTGAACATACTCAGATTGACATAGAAATGTCTTTTGTAAACCTGCAGGATATATTTTCCACCGCAGAAGCTATGATGAAAGAAGTTTTTGCTGTTGCGGGCGAAGATTTTACCGCGCCTTTTGCGCAAATGGAATTTAATGAAGTTATGGCCAAGTACGGTTCTGACAAGCCGGACCTTCGCTATAATATTTTTATACAGGACGTTACCAATATTTTTACACAAACCGCGTTTAAAGTGTTCGCTGACAATATTGCCGCAGGCGGTGTAGTACGCGCTATAAAAGGCTTTGGCGGCGCGGCGCTTACACGCTCAACCATAGATAAACTGACGGACATGGCCAAAGCAAACGGCGCAAAAGGTTTGGTATGGCTTAAATATAACGCCGGTAAATTTGAAGGCCCCAGCGCAAAGTTTTTTAGCGAAGAGGAACTGCAAACCTTAGCCTCATCAACCTCTATGGAAGAAAACGATATTCTATTTATCGCTTCAGACAAAGAAAAGGTTGTATGTAATGTACTTGGCGCTTTAAGAAAAGAACTTATTAAACTGCTTAACCTTAAACCGTGCAAAAAGTGGGAATTTTTGTGGGTAAAGCACTTCCCGCTGCTTGAATATGTTGAAGAAGAAGGCCGCTGGGACGCCGCGCACAACCCCTTTACAGCCCCGCTGGAAGAGGACATCCCACTGCTGGACACAGACCCGGGCAAAATACGTTCCTACCAGTTTGACCTGGTGCTTAACGGCGTGGAACTTGCGTCAGGCTCCATACGCAACCACAGGCGTGACTTGCAGGAAAAAATACTTTCACTCATGAAGCACAGCAAAGAGCAATCCGCCTTGCGTTTTGGAATGTTACTTAACGCGTTAGAAGCGGGCGCCCCGCCGCACGGCGGTTTTGGCATGGGCTTAGACAGGCTGACGGCGCTTATTTGCGGCGAGGAATCTATAAGAGAAGTTATAGCCTTCCCCAAAACAGCGGCGGCATATTGCCCGCTGACAGAGTCCCCCAACACAGTGGACGACTCGCAGCTAAAAGAGCTTCACATAAAAATTACAGAGTAAGCTATACAAAAAAGGCCGTGCAACGCCTCGGCCGTATTAATAAGAAAAAAGTCAGTTGTTTTGAACGAAGTGAATAGACTTTTTATTTTTTACGAAGTAAAAAACTGCCCCCGGCTACGCCGGGGGCAGTTTTTTATTTAAAATATTTATTCGCTTAGTACGCTTGGCAACGGCAGTTCCTCAATTTCTACGGGGACTGCGTTTATCGGGGTAAAAGTATCTTCCACTCTTACCTGCGGGCCATCTGTTGCTTCTGTGCCAAGTTTAATATTAACACCTTTTGTTTCTGTCGCGGGTTTTACTGTGGTTGTGTCCGCCGCGGCGTCCTGCGCTGTTGCGCCGGTGTATTTACCGCTTGGGTCCCACCATTGCGGCGGTGTTTCTGTGCATCCTGCAAAAATTGTTAATACTGCGAAAATAAATGTAAATTTTTTCATATATATAAATTTTACATTATTTATAGCGCCATTATAGCGGCCCTTTTGTAAAGCTCACCGGCCTTATAAGAGCTTCTTACAAGCGGCCCGGCGGCGATGCCCTTAAAGCCTATGCTCATGCCGTATTCTTCCAGCCTTTTATACTCGTCAGGCTCCGGGTAACGCTTAACCAGGTTATGCGCGTTTGACGGGGCTAAATACTGGCCCAGCGTAAGAAGGTCGCAGCCGTTATCAATCAAATCTTGCATGGTGGCTTTTAATTCGTCCTCAGTCTCCCCCAGGCCCAGCATAATACCGCTTTTGGTAAAAATGTGCGGGGCAATGGTTTTGCTCTGCTTAATTAAATTTAAAGTTCTCTGGTAGTCCGCGCCTACTCTTACCGTGCTGTATAGCGACGGCACGGTTTCTATATTATGCGCCAGCACATCTGGCCCGGCGGCTAAAACTGTTTTTAATGCTTCAATATTTCCGCCAAAGTCCGGCACCAGCGGCTCCACTTTTACGCCGGGGTTAACGGCCTTAATCTCACGTATTACGGCCGCAAAGTGCGCCGCGCCGCCGTCTTCCAGGTCGTCCCGGGTGGGAGAAGTAAGCACTACATATTTCAAATTCATTTGTTTGACGCTGGCGGCCACACGGGCGGGCTCCGTCGCGTCAACAGGTGCGGGAATACCGCGGCCTACGGCGCAAAATTTACAGCCGCGTGTGCAAATGTCGCCCAGTATCATGATGGTGGTTTCGCCTTTGCTAAAGCATTCGCCCCGGTTGGGGCAGCGGGCCTCGTGGCAGACAGTGTGCAGGTGTGCGCCGTCAAGCGTGGCGTCTACGGCGGCGGTGCTGCCGTTATGCAGCGCGGCTTTGCTGGCGCCGATCATTTTTTTTAACCAAAGGGGGACTTGTGTGTTCATATTAAGTACAATTATATTAAATAGGTAAGCCGATGAAAAAAATATTAATAACTATACTACTCTCCCTCCCCTAGCGCTTGGCGCGCAGGACACTATTCAAACACGCCTTGACGCCGCCAAAAAGCTTTACTTTGCCAACAAACATGAAGAGGCGCTTACCGCCTATAACGCTATATCTAAAGATAATTCCAACAAAGACGCCTTTTTAAACGCCGCCTTTATAGCTATGGAACTGGGCAAACCTAAAAACAGCGTGGACATTATGACCGCCGCTCTCAAGGCGCACTCCGGCGACCCGCTGGTGCTGGAGTTCTTGGGCGAGGCCTACCTTGCCGACGGGCAATTTATTAATGCCGAAAAAATATTTTCGCTTCTATTAGACAACAACCAAAAAAAAGATTTATTTTACATCAACCTTGCCAGAGCGCAAATGGGCATGGGCGAAAATAAATTGGCCGAAGAAAACTTTAAAATGGCCGCGCAGGGCGAGTCTCTTACTGCCTACTCCAACTATATGCTTGGCGTGCTTTATGAGGATAGGAAAGACTGGAAGAACGCCGCCCTGCACCTTGAACGCGCGGTAAATTACGACAACCAATTTATTGAGGCACGCCTGCACTACGCAACAGCGCTTGAAAAACTGAAAGATTATAACGAAGCCTGGCGCCAGTACCGCATAGTATACTCAGCCGAGAAAAACAATTCCGCCGCCGAAAAGGGTGCGCAGAGAATGGCCCCCAAACTTACCAAAACTAAAAAAGAAATTATGCCGCCCAAAGAGCTTGCCGGGCACACATTTGTAAAACAAGTTATTTCTACCGACGGGCAGCTGCCTGTACTTAAAGTAGGCCTTGGCGCAAAAGGCGACGGCAGCCCCGCTATAAGAAACTCCATCACCTTCATACCCAGCCACGATTTTAGAATTGTTAATACCAAAACAAACGCCCTTGTGGCCAACGGCAAAGCCAAAGAAACCTGGCGCGCGGAAATTAAAGACGGCAAAACATATGTGGTATCGCCAAAAAATAAAAGAACATTATTTAGCGGCAGCGTTACCATAAAACAAAACGCCACCATAGAGGCCGGGCAAACCACTATACTTAAAAAAATTATGACAGGCGCCGGCATGACCTGGGCCAGCGAGGACGACAAAGAATTTCGCGGCGACATAGAAATACTTTATAACACGCAGTTAAAAACTTTAATACCCATAAACCACGTTAATATAGAAGAATATGTTTTTGGCGTAATAGCGTCAGAAATGCCCACCAATTTTCCGCTGGACGCGTTAAGAGCGCAAGCCATTTTGGCACGCACCTACGCATTAAAACAGCGCGGCCGCCATAAAAAGTGGGGCTATGACGTGTGTGACACACAGCACTGCCAGGTTTACGGCGGCGTACCGGCCGAGACTGAAAAGGGCAACGCTGCCGTGGAGTCCACCATGGGCCAGGCTTTAACTTATAACGGCAAACCTATTGAGGCCGTATTCTCGTCAAACTGCGGCGGCTTTACGCAAAGCTCAAAAAGCGCGGGCTGGTTTGACCACCCTTATTTAGTTTCCCGTACTGACTATAGAGATATAGAGTTAGACAATTTACAAATTTACCAGTTTAAAGAACTTTTGCAACACCCTCAAGACGCTTACGGCAAGTATGACAGACACGTCAGCAAGGCCGCTTTCCGCTGGGTGCGCGTAGTGGACGCTAAAGAACTTAGAGAGATAGTAAAAAAACAAAGAAAGGATATTGGCGAAATAGTTTCTATAATACCTATAGACAGGCATGAAAGCGGCTACGTAAGCCAGGTAAAAATAGTGGGTAAAACGGGCAGCATTGTGTTAAATAAAGAAAATACTATTAAGCGTTATTTATCGCTTGGTATGCTGCGCAGCGCGTACTTTATAGTGCAGCCTGTTTATATTAAAAAAGAGTTAAAAGAATTTGTATTTTTTGGCGGCGGCTGGGGGCATGGCGTAGGATTTTGCCAGACAGGCTCGGCCGGACGCGCGGAAGCGGGGCAGAGTTATGACGATATAATACTGCACTACTACCCCGGCACCAAACTGCAGGATATTCGTACTAAATAGGAGACAATATGTTAAAAAAACTGTTGTGCGCGGGAGCGGCGTTACTACTGCTGGCGCCTGCCTTTGCTCAAGATAATGAACTGCAAGAATACAGCCTGACGGTTGACGGCGTTGCCGCGCCGGCGCTTTTAAAGTATTCCGCCAAGGTTGATATTCTGTGCCGTTACACTAATGACGACGGGCAGGAAATTGCCGCTACAATTTTGCAAAACATATGGGCGGTAAAGGCGGAAAGAAATGACGCTCAGTCGTCTACTGTTACTCTTCTGTTAGACGCCAAAACAATAGACGCCCTTAAAACATTTAAAAAAGATAATCTTAAGTTTTATTTCACCCTGCGTAATGAAAATGACGTTATTACACCGGCGCTGCCCAGCGCGTCTTTTAGCAATTTATTTAGTTGAGTAAATTATGAAAAATATAAAAATATTATTAATAACTATTTTAATAGCTATGCCGTTATTTACCCACGCTTACGATAAAGTAACCGCAACCAGAAACATAGAAAAAGGTGAAATGTTTAGCGCGGATATGGTAAAAATTGAACACTCCGCCGCCAAACCCGCTGATGAGGAAATGTGCGACGCGTTTTGCGTACGCGCCTTTAACGCTAAATACGCCAGGCAGAGTATTAAGCAAGGCGAGACTCTCTACAAAAACCACTTTCTGCCCAAAACGCCCGCCGCAGTAAAAAGACCCGACCGCCGCGGTGAGAAGCTGTTTTCAACTTCAGTTCCCACAATGTGGCGCGGTTACGCCTTAGAAACTGACGCGGCTACCTTTGAAATACTGTTCGCCGGAAGCTGGGTGGATATTTTAGCCAAGATTAAAGCGACAATTAAACAAACCCAAAAAGAAGAAACCGTTGTATTTACACTGTTGCAAAAAATAAAAGTACTTGACCGTGTAGAAGCTGACGGTAAATACTATATTTTATTAGCGCTTGACCCTAGAGACGCACAGTATTTGATACTGATTGATAAAGAAGATATTAAAATTACTTTACGTAATCATGCGGATACATATATAATTCCCATACCAATAACGGCAAATAAAATTTTTGAAGGAGGTAATAACTAATGAAAAAATTAATATTACCCGTTTTATTTTTATTGGCCGCGGCGGCCTGTTATGCGCAGTCCGCATACGTAATTAAAGCGGCGCATGATATAAAAAAAGGCGAGACTATAGCCAATGTTAATGTGGAACAAATGCCACAGAACGACATGCAAAAAGGCGCCTTTATTAACACGTCTAAAGACGCTAAAAAATTTATCGATATCAAATACAAAGCGCTTATAGATATACCAAAAAACTCGCAGATAACAAAAAATATTGTTACCGCAAATGATGAAGCGGACATTACCGTTACGCCAAGACAGCGCGGCTACGCGCTGGAAGTAAACGCGCAAATGTATGAGCTGGCGGCAGAAGGCAACTTTCTAAGCATAAACGTATTTTACGGCGGGAGAATAATGGAACTGGCGAATTCGCGCGTAGCGGGCAAAAAAGAAGCCGGCGGTAAATATTACCTTATCGCGGCTGTCCGCCCAGACCAGGCGCAGTATTTATACTTTATGGAGGCAAACCACGTGCCGCTGCATATAGTGGTACTTAAAACCCCTATTTTGGAGACAAGCCATGCTAAATAAAATCTTAAACAATAAAGGCGAAGTAACATTTAAAATATTTTTAATAGTTGTTGCCGTTGCTGTTATTGTAGGCATACTTTTATTTGCCATGCCCAAAGGCTCGCCGGAAAGCAAGCAGCTTAAAAACACTTACGTCGTTGCGGCGCTAGCAGACATTCCGGCAAACACGCCCATAACACACGGCATGCTTACACGTAAAAATATAACTCTATCAGAGCCGGGCGCCATAAAAGCGGAAGATATGGTAACTATAGATAACAACTACGTTACCGCCGTGGCAATACCCAAAGGCGACCAGGTTACAAGAAGTATGATAATACCTATTGCCCAGGCGCCTGCAAACGCCCGTCTGTTACCGTCACAAGCGGCTTACATTATACGTACCGACGCCCCCCTTACCAAGGGCACGCAAGCGACGGTAACCTATAAAGGGAAAAACATGCCCGTGACAGTTGCCGACATAAAAGACGGCGAGGCAACATTATTTTTTGACAAGAAATTTGCCTATGACATAATAGAAGCCGCCATTACAAACAAACTTGAAATTAAATAAAAAACAAAAAAAGCCCCGCTGTTTAGCGGGGCTTTTTTTGATATGTATTACAAACAAGACGCCTGTTTTTTATTCCTCGCCCCACCGGGGGATAGCGTAGCATGCATATATCCGATGCGGAGGAAGCCACTTCGTAGCGTAGCGAAGATGGGCAGGCGAGGGGGAATGTGCTGTTATTAAATTAGATTTTCCGCTTTAGCTTTACTACAACTTCCCCCTCACCCCGCCCTCTCCCCCGGTGGGGCGAGGGAATACTTATTGATACGCTCGCAAGGCGTTGCTCGCTTTCCCGGTGGGGCGAGGGAATAAAACTATATTCTGCCGTCCATTTCGTTTAGTGCGGCTATGCGCTCGGCTATCGGCGGGTGGGTGGCTGTCAGGCCGCTTAAGGAACTAAACAAGCCGTCACGCTCCAGCGGGCTTTCTATACACATAGACGCCATGGCGTCCATCTTTTTAAGGCTTTCCACTTTACTGTTGCCCGAAATCTTTTCAAGCGCGCTGGCAAGGCCGCGCGGGTTACGCGTTAACAGCGCCGCTGTAGCGTCTGCCTGAAATTCGCGCCTGCGTGATAACGCCAGCCTGATAAGTGGCGCAACAAAATAACCGTAAATCATAAGCACAAGGCCTAATACTAAAAATATAAGCCCCTCTTTCTTTTTAGAGCGGCTGGCCATACGCAACACAATTTGCCCGGCAAGCGTAAAAAACGATATACCCGCCACCGTTATAAGCATAAGCCTGATGTCACGGTTTTGCACGTGGCAAAGCTCGTGCGCTATAACGCCCTCAAGCTCCTGGCGGTTTAACACTTTTACTATGCCTGTGGTAAGCGCGATGGAGGCGTGCTCAGGGTCCCGCCCCGTGGCAAAAGCGTTTAAAGAATTATCTTCTATCAAATACACTCTTGGCGTGGGCAAACCGGCGGCTATGCAAAGTGTGTCTACCATATTAAAAATTTCGGGCTGGCTGCGGCGGTCTATTTCAATGGCGTCCGCGCTGTTAAGCAGCAGCTTGTCGCCGGTAAAATAACTTATTACTACCCACAGTATGGCAAGCACGGCAATAGCGGGCATCACATACATGGCGGTGGAAGCGGTGGCCTGCACCATTTGCACGGTGGTAACTTCGGTACCTGAATACTGAAAGAAGTAAAGCAAAAACAATGTTATCCCCACCAGCACCGTTAAGCTCAGCGGGAATAAAAGAATTATAAGAATGGTCCTTTTTTTGTTTTCGTCTATATGATCGTAACTTGTTCTCATGGTTATCCTATATAAAAACGCCGCGGTTTTGCGTGCGCAAAGCAGCAAAACCGCGGGCGTTTAAAAACATTAAAACTTAACTTGTACTGCCTGCCTGGCCGCGGCTTCGCCCTCGGCAAGTTCAAAGAATTTTTCTTTTACAAAACCAAACATGCCCGCGATTATATTGCTGGGGAAGTGTTCGATTTTTGTATTCAGGCTCATTACATTGCCGTTATAAAACCTGCGGGCGGCCTGTATGCGGTCTTCGGTATCTCTAAGCTCGTCCTGTAATTTTAAAAAGTTTTGGTTGGCCTTAAGGTCAGGGTAAGCTTCTTTTAAAGCAAACAAACTTTTAAGAGTGCCGGATAAAACATTTTCGTTTTTAGCTATGGATTCTATATCCTGCGGGCCCGTCATGGCCATGTTACGCGCTTTGATAACGTTATCAAGCGTTTCTTTCTCATGGCTGGCATAGCCTTTAACTGTTTCCACCAGGTTGGGGATAAGGTCATAGCGCCTTTTCATTTGTACTTCAATATCGCTCCACGCCTCTTTAACGCGGTTGCGCAGCGTTACCAAACCGTTGTAGGTTGTGGCTACGTAAACCATAACTAAAAGCACTACTACTAAAAATGCTACTGCTATTATCATTTTTTGACCTCCCTCTTTGGGTTGTTGTACAGCATATATCTGGACGTTTCATATATGCCCATTGCCATATCTTGCATATTTGTAAAAAGTTTAGGGTCTGTGGTTGCCAGGTTTATATTATAGTCATTCCCCTTAAACTTGTAAAGCCCTTTTTCCCCGCCGGACGCGTCGTAGTACATATAGTCGCCCGATACATAAGAAATTGTAGGCGGATATACTGACCAGCCAAATATAAGCGCACCTTGTTTATTAAAATATTTAGGGTCAAACAAATCACGTCCCAAGGCTGATGTGCGGTAACCCGCGCCAACCAAACTGGCTGCCGTGGGCATAATGTCCACCTGGCTTGCCGTGCGGTCTATAACGGCGGGTTTTAACAAAGCGGGCGCGTGTATGATTAATGGCACATGGTGGTTCATCAAATTATATTCCACATATCCGCGCGGCATGTTTACTGACTTTGGCGCGCTTAAGCCATGGTCGCCAAAGATAATAAACACGGTGTCTTTATAATACGGGCTTTGCTTGGCTAACCTGAAAAACTCGCCCAGCGCGTAGTCTGAAAAGCGCAGTGAGTTAACGTCTTCCAACCCGCCAAAACTGTGGTCCGTCATTTCTTCCTGCGTTAAATCTTTAAGCGGGACAAAGCCGCCGTTATTCTTAGGTATTGTGTAAGGCCTGTGGTAACCCGCCGTCTGTATAACGGCAAAGAAAGGTTTGTCCTGCTTGGCCAGCACTTTGTCCGATTCATGAAATAAATCCCAGTCTGATATGCCCCAAACGTCCGTACGGGGCGAGGCGTAGTCCTCCTCCTCATACATATGCAAGCCGTCTATATTATGCGAGAGTATGCCCCTAATATTGCCCCAGCTTGCGCTGCCGCCTATAAAGAAGAACTTTTCATAACCGGCAAGCTCGTTAGCTATAAGATGCTGGTTAACAATAAGCGGGTTGCGGGAGCTGGTTTTAAAAGAAGTTACGTCAGGTATGGCCGACACACCGGCAAACACCGCGCGCGCGGTGGCCGAGGTGGGCGTATAAAACTGTGTAAATAATACCGATTCTTCGGCCAGTTTTTTGGCAAAAGGCGTTGTATCAAACTTGCCTGTATTTGAAAAAGAACTTTTGTTCCAGGCAAAGCTTTCCATATAAATTACAACTATATTGTATTTTTTACCTAAATTTTTAGGCGCTACGGTGCGCTCAAAGTTAAGTGTTTCCACATCTGGTTTATCCACGCCTAAAAAGTCCGCCATTATGGGATAGTACTTTTTAACGGCGTCGATATTAAAAGACTCTTCTTTAGCGAATTTAAAGGTGTCAAAAATATTTAAAATAGGATTAAGCGTGAAGTTAGACACAAAATTATTGCTGCTAAAATAAGCGTTGCTCCAGCGCAGCGGGTACTGGTTAACCTGCCCGTAACCGGCGGCAAAGCTGAGCACGAACAAAACCATAAACCAAATTGTCTTCTTTTTCCAGCCGTCTTTTTTGCGGGGCTCGCCCATGTTAATAAAGAACATGGCAAATTTATAAGCCAGCAAAAATACAAAAATCAAACCTATTGTGGCCCATACCACGGGGTATGTCTGCCACACCATTTCTATAGAGATTAAAGCGTTTTCAAGGTATTTAAATAAAGAAGCGTTAACACGTATGGACAGGTAAGAATAATGCCCAAAATCGCCGGCGTAAGTAAGCGCGACGCCTGAGAGTACTATAGAGTAAAACCCGGCCAGTATTTTTTTACATATTTTGGGGATAGAGGGAAATATGCTTTTAAAGAAAACAAATAGCCCCAGCGGCACCGCTATAAACATGGCCAGCCTGGCGTCAAACTTAGCGCCCACGTAAAAAGCCTTTGGCAAATTATTTACAACTTCCGCGGTAATGCCCGCGCGGTAAACAAATAAAAATAGAAAACGCATTAAAAACATAGCGCCCCAGCAAGCGGCAAAGAAAGATACGTAAGATACTACCCACCTGGGGATATTGGCAAATTTTTTACCCAAAGACATACTTCCTCCATTTTCTTTATATACATACATGATATCAATTTGTGACGCCGCTATAAACAAAAATATCCTCTTTGATTTTACAGCACATTCCCCCTCACCCGCTCGCTTAGCTCACACCCTCTCCCCCGGTGGGGCGAGGGAATAGTGGTTGGTACGTTCGAATTCCCGGCAAGACAAAAAAATGGCGTAAAACTTTATGTTTTACGCCATTTAATATATTTAGAATAGTTTATACTTTATAACAGTCGTAATCATTGTCAAAAGCGCAGGTGACAGCGGTATCGCGCCCCGTTATGATTCTGCAGTATTTATGGCCGCCGTCAGCGCCTGTTTTTTGCGCTACACAAAACATAGCGCCGTAATAGGACTGGTTTATAGGGCCGGAATCTGTAAACTTAACTATACTGTAAACTTTGTTAGGTTCGTCGTCATATCTTCTTTCCGCCTGAATATAGCAAGAACCGCTTTTATTAGTGGAATAAGTAAAAAACTCTGTGGATAGAAAAACATTACCGCCGGACTCCTGCTTTAAGACATAAGGAATATCCATTTGCAGTTGGTCTATATTTTTATTACAGTTAGAAAACTCCGCGTACTGCGCGTCTTGCAGCTTGCTGTAACCACCCACTATAGACATAGCCTCTATAGCCTTAGAGCGTTCAACAGACGTAGCGTACTGCGGCAAGCCTATAGCCGCCAATATGCCTATTATAATAACCACTACCATAATCTCAGTAAGAGTAAAACCGGCGCTGCCACTATGCGCCGTCCTGAGGGAAATTTTCCTGTAAAGTTCCCGTGGGGACCTCATCAACTTTCTCATGCTTCCTCCTATTTACACGCGCTCCAGGCTTTTTTAAAATCTGCCGGGGGCAAAACTTTATACTCAACTACTTTACCCGTAAAAGGGTGTTTAAATTTAGCGCTTTTGGCGTGCAGCATAAGGCGCGGCGCCGTGGCGCCCTTGTACAGCCAGTCGCCCAACACAGGGTAACCCAGCCAGCTCATATGCACGCGCAGCTGGTTTGTGCGGCCTGTTATAGGGTGCAGCTGCATTAATGTAAAATTTTCTTTGCGGCTTATTACTTTATATTCTGTAATAGCCTCGCGCCCAAGCTCGCTTGCTTTTATTTTGCCGCCTGTTATGCGGCCTATGGGTACATTTATTATACCTTTATCGTCCGCCACTACGCCGCAGCAAATGGCGTTGTAAGTTTTGGTAATTTCTCTGTTTTGAAACATAGCAACAAGCGCGTTTTGCATTTTTGTGTTTTTTGCTATTACCATAACGCCGCTGGTGTCTTTATCTAACCTGTGCACCAGGCCCGCGCGGGTAATGCCCTGTTCAAAATTTTTAGGCGGGTTGGCAAGTATGAGCGAGACCAAAGTTTCTTCCCCCACAAAAGCAGCCTGCGGGTTTTCTTCCCACACGGGGCTTTGCGGGTGCACCAGCATGCCGCTGGGTTTGTTAACCACAAAAACATTTTTATCTTCAAAAATTATTAAGTCTTTAAGGTCCGTTTTTTTAGACACGGCGGGCCAGGCAATAGAGACCTCGTCGCCCTCTTCAAGCGGCCAGGCCGGCTTGCGTACTTTACCGTTTACGGTAACGTCACCCTGCTTAATAAGCGTTTGTATAATACCGCGGGAATACTGGGGCGCGTTTTCCGTAAGGTAAACGTCCAGCCTTCTTGTAATACCCTCAAAGGTTAAAATTTGTTTATTTGGCATTTTGTCTTCTTCTCATAATATAATAAAACACACCCGCGCCCACAATTATACCAATGGAAACCAACTGCGAAGGGGACAGGCCCAGCATACCCGCGCCGCGTTCATCCGCTCTAAAAAACTCTACAATAAACCTGAGCGTGCCGTAAAGCAAAGCGTAAAGCGAAATTATGGCGCCGTCAATATGTTTGCGCCTGTAGGCAAAGTGCATTATGGCAAATATAATAAAGTTGCCAACCACTTCATAAAGCTGTGTGGGGTGCAGCCCAACGCCGTGCAAATGGTGCGGCACTAAACTGTGCGGATCCGTAAAATGTACAGCCCAGGGGCCGTCCCACGGTTTGCCGTAGCAGCAGCCTACCAAAAAGCAGCCTATGCGCCCTATGGCGTGGCCCAGCGGTATGCCCAGTATAATAAAGTCGCCCGTTTTAACAATAGGCAGCTTTTTCTTTTTAAGATAAATTATCAAGGCTGTAATACCCGTTAAAAACCCGCCAAAGAATGTAAAGCCGTACCTAAATGTGCTTAAAACATTTTTAATTTTTTCTGTAAGAGTGTCGCCCATCTCAGCCCAAGGCACTTCTACCACTAGGTGGAACAGCTTGCCGCCTATCATGGCCGCCAGTATGGAAATAAACATCATGTTCCAAAGAGTGTCTTTATCTATGCCTATTTTTTCACGGTAGTGTATAAGGTAAAATATGGCCAAAAGATAGCCTATCATGTTCATAAGGCCAAAGGTTGAAAGGCTGAAACCGCCTATCTCAAAAAGTACTGGGTGCATAGTTAATTAACTCCTGATAATGTTTTCTACTTCTTTAAATGATAAAAGTTCTCTTGCCGGTATATCTTGCTGCCTGCATTTTTCCAGCAAATGCCCGGCGGCAAACACAATGTCCGCGGCAGCGGCGGCGCGTATATCCGTGTGCCCATCGCCGCAGAAAATAACAGTGTAACCAAGCTCTTTAAACTTAATAACGTGCGCGGCTTTAAAGTCTTCCAGGTCAAGGCCGTTAAAATCCTCAAAATCCAGCTCTATACCCTCAGATGTAAAAGTACCTTTAGCACAAAAAAGCGGCAGACCGGCTATCGCCTGCTTAAGCAAAAATGGCTTTATATAAAGGTCTACCCCGCCGCTGACAATTTCTATAGGCACGTTACACTCAAAACACGCTTTAACAAGGTCAAGCAGCCCTTCTCTGGGGGCGGCGGTGCTGAGTACAAAATTTTCAAAATCTTCTTGGCTTACTTTAACGCTTTTCATCTGGCGGCTCATCCACTCTTTGCCGTCCTCTTTTACACCGTCGGCGTACGGGTTGGGGGCGGGGGCGCCGCTGTAATGCTCAACAATGCGGTGCGCCATGTCAAAGGTAGTTATTGTACCGTCAAAATCCGTTATTATCGCGTACATAATTAAATGATAGCAAATGTGGAGATTTATTTTCTAAGAGCGTCTCTGATGGAATTAACCATATAAATATTGTGCTCGCGCTCGTAACCTATGATGGAGGTAGAGCCGCCGTCCTCGCCATAGCCGTGCCCGGCGTAAATTTTGGTTTCGGGCGGAAGCTGGGAAAGACGGTAAAGGCTTTGCCTCATTTTGCGCGGGTTAGAATGCGGCAGGTCAACACGGCCGCAGGCGCCCGGGAACAAGGTGTCGCCGGTAAAGAGGTTGCCGCCTATTTTAACGCATACGCTGCCCTCGCTGTGGCCCGGCGTGCTTAGCACTTCTATATCAAAGCCGTCTATTTGCAGGTTTTTATCGCCTGTAAAAGGCTGTAAAATATCTAAAGGTAATTGGCTGACTTGCACGTCGTTTTGTTCTATATATGCCTTTATGTCGTAACTTCTTAAAAACGGGGCGACGTCTTTAACATGGTCAAAATGCCCGTGGGTAAAAAATATTGCGCTAAGGTGCAGCCCTTTTAGGTGCATTTCTATTTCCTCCATGTCCCAAGAAGGGTCTACAAGAACGGCGTTGCCGTTTTGCTCTATAATATAAGTGCAGTTGCCCATGGGGCCAAGGACTAGGGTTTTAACTATCATTTTTTATCTTCCGTTATTATTCTAAATTCTATTTCGCCGGGTTTGCTTAGGTGGTATTTGGTGCGGGCGACGTCTTCTAAATATTTAAGGTCCCCCCGCGCAGTTTTTTAAGTTCTTCTTCTAGGTTTTTAAATTCCTGGTCCAGCTCAATATTTCTTTTTTTGAGTTTGGACAGTTCCATACGGTTATGTATTAAATTATAAAGACTGCCGTTAAACAACGCGAACAGCACCATACCGGCAATTATAAGATAAGGCAGTTTTATATTTTGTGTTATTTTTTTAAACATCTTAAACCTCAAAGGAGTGTTTGGAGAAGTCGCCAAACACTCCTTTAAAATAATTAACTTGCAAGTTTATTTAAAGACTTTGTTTTTGGCGTACGTCGCTTTTTTGCCAAGTTCCTGCTCAATCTGTAAAAGTCTGTTATATTTGGCGTTGCGTTCGCTTCTGCAAGGCGCGCCTGTTTTAATGGCGCCGGCATTGGTGGCTACGGCAAGGTCAGATATAAAGGCGTCTTCAGTTTCACCCGAACGGTGTGAAATAATGCAGTTATAACCGGCCTTGTGGGCCATGTTAATAACGTCTATTGTTTCAGACACGCTGCCAATCTGGTTAAGTTTAATTAAGATTGCGTTGGCCACTTTCTTCTCAATACCCTCTTCCAATCTTTCGGGGTTGGTTACAAAAAGGTCGTCGCCTACTAATCTTATTTTTTTGCCTAAAGCTTTTGTCATTACTTCCCAGCCGGCCCAGTCGTCTTCATGCAGCGGGTCTTCTATAGACACTATGGGGTATTTGCTTACCCATTTGGCGTAAACTTTTACCATGTCTTTGTTAGAAAGCTTTTTCTTTTCAAAGGTATATTTACCGCCTTTGTAAAACTCGCTCGCCGCGCAGTCTAAGGCAAGCTTAAAGTTTTTGTAACCGGCAACTTTGCAGGCGTTCATAATTGTTTTAAGCACGTCTTCATGCTTAGTAATATGCGGGGCAAAGCCGCCCTCGTCGCCTACTGAGGTAACCATGCCTTTCTTTTTTAAAATATTTTTAAGCGTGTGATAAACTTCAGACGCTTCCTGCAACGCTACGGTAAAGCTTTTCTGATAATTGGGCACAATCATAAATTCCTGCACGTCCAGGCCGGAATCGGCGTGCTGTCCGCCGTTGATAATGTTGAGTATCGGCACAGGCAGCATGTAACCCTTTTCTTTAAGATTGTATACTTTGCGCAGGTAGTCATAAAGCGGCATTTTTTTATCTTCAGCGCCCGCTCTGAGCACAGCCATTGAAACGGCCAAAATAGCGTTAGCGCCAAGTTTGCCTTTGTTTTTGGTGCCGTCAAGCGCTATCATTGTGTCATCAATAAGTCTGATATCGTCGGCTTCCATGCCTGTAATGGCCTTGGCTATTTTGCTGACATTGGCTACGGCTTTTAAAACGCCTTTACCCATGTATCTTTTGCCGCCGTCTCTAAGTTCCACCGCTTCGTGCGTGCCTGTAGACGCGCCGCTGGGTACCGAGCCGCGGCCCATAACGCCGCTTGAGAGCGTAACGTCAACTTGTACGGTAGGAAACCCGCGTGAATCTAAAATTTCTCTTGCTACTACTGTTTTAATTTTTGACATACTTTACCCACTCCTATGCAGTAATACTATCTATGATTTTTTTACCCTCGGCCACAAGCGCGGCGGGCACCTTTTCATTCTTACTTTCGGCGTATAACCTTATAATACGCTCTGTGCTTGACGCTCTTATAGCCAGCCAGCTGCCGTCTCTTAATATAAACTTAAAGCCGTCCGTCTGGTCTATACGCCAGACAGAGGTCTTGTTTATTGACAAAGGCGGGTTGATATCCAATTTTTCTAAAATAGTGTTAATTTCAAGTTCGGTTTTTGGAAAGCTGACCTTCTTGTCATAATACATATTATACTTCTTATAAAAGTCCTTAAATAGGGCTTTCAAATTTTTACCCTCAACAGCCAGCAGCTCTACCATAAGAAAGCAGGTAAGCAGGCCGTCTTTATCGGGCAGATGCTCGGCAAACGCTATGCCGCCGGACTCTTCGGCGCCCATAAGGTACTGGCCTGTCATCATAAGTTCGGCAATGTATTTAAAGCCGACGGGCGTTTCACGCACAAGCAGGTTGTGCGCCTTGGCCACTTCGTCTATAAGGGCGGAGGTTATAACGCTGCGCGCCACGCGGCCGCCTTTATTTCTGTTTTTAACCAAATGTTCTAAAAGCAGCGCGGCGATTTCGTTGGGGGAAACCCAGTTGCCCTCGCCATCAATTATGCCAAACTTGTCGCAGTCCGGGTTACAGGCGATGCCAAGGTCAAGCTTTTTAGACACAACCAGCTTGCTAAGTTCCTGTAAAGACACGGGGCCGGCGTTTGGCGTTTTGCCGCCAAACAGCGGGTCGCACTCTTCATGCAGCGCAAAAACCTGTACGCCATTCTTTTCAAGAAACGCCCTAAAGTAGTTGGAAGCAGTGCCAAAAAGCGGGTCTATACCTATTTTAAGTTTGGCTTTTTTTATGGCTTTGGTGTCAAAGTTTTCATCTAAATGCGCAAGGTACTCATCTTTGAAATTATACTCGGACACTACGCTGTTAAGGTAATCATATTCCGTAGAGGACATTTTAAGCGCGTTAGAAGACGCGCCCGGCACGCGTTTTTCAATATCGGCCGTGACCTCGTTATTAGCGATACTGCCGTAGAAAGGTATCCACTTAAGGCCGTTTACGTAGTACTCGGCCTCGCTGGCGGTAATAACCACCGCGCCCACGGCGCCGTGTTTAATAACGGCCCATTCCGCCACAGGCGTGGGTAAAGTGTTTTTGGCAAAGCGCACCGTAATGCCGTTAGCGCTTAAAGCGTTGGCCGCTATTTTGGCGAACTGAGAGGATAAAAATCTTGTGTCGTGGCCTACAATTACCAAAGGTTTTTTGTGTTTTATGCCTTTTTCTTTAAGCGAACGCTGGTAGCCCTCGCCCTCAAAACCATAATAGTTATTTTCAAATATATGGTCGCATATGCCATAAACTAATCTTTGCAAGTTTATAGCGGTTAATCCCTCGGCTGTGACAGCCCTAAAACCTGATGTGCTAAACTTTATTTCTTCATTCATAGTGATTGCATTATACAAAAATTTAATAGAATAAGTCACCCTTAAGGTTTATACTCTAAGTGCCGCTATACTAATTAAATATAGCGGTGAGGGCCTCGGGCAGTTTAACCATAGCGCCCTTACTGGTGCATACATATGAGGCGACCTCGTTGGCGCTTGCGCCTATAAGGTCAAAGTCCGCCCCTTTTAAAAACCCGTGCGAGAACGTAGCGGCAAAAGAGTCGCCGGCGCCTACAGTATCTTCCAGGTTGTCCACAAGAGTGCCGTCGTGGCGGTGCTCCGTATCGTGTGTTATTATAATACTGCCGTCGTAAGACTTGGTGAGAATTACTATGGCTAAATTATACTTTTGCAGGATTTGGCGGCAAAGTTCCACCTCTTCCCCCTGCATTTCAAGCATGTCGGCCACTACGGGCAGCTCTTCTGAACTTATTTTTAAAATATTAGCCTGCGCTAAAGAATCCTCTATAATGCCTTTAGAAAAAAAGCTCTGCCTAAGGTTAATATCAAATATTTTAACAGCGTCCTTTTTGGCCGCGGCCAATATAGAGTCTATAGTAGCCTTTGTAACAGGGCTGCGCTGGGCAAGCGTGCCAAAACAAATTACATCGGCCTCCGCCGCCAATGCCGCCACTTCGGGCGTAAACTCAATATGGTCCCACGCCACATTTTCAGCTATGGCGTACCTGGGCCCAAGGTTGCTGTTAAGCGTAACTTTTACCGTGCCGGTGGGGTATTTGTCCAGCTTCTGTATCATAGACGTGCCCATACCCATATCTTTAAGCTCACGCATTATTCTTGCGCCGTTGTCATCACTCCCCACGGCGGAAACTATATATGACTCGTACCCGTACTGGCTGCAGTACCACGCGTAGTTAGCGGGCGCGCCCCCAAGCTTGGCCCCCACGGGGAAGATGTCTAAAAGCACTTCCCCCACTGATAATATTTTTGTCATACGCTTACCCCTACTTTATAATTTCGCTTACTATCCCCTCTTTGGCGGGCGCTTTGGCCTGCACTTTAACGGCGGACATAAACAGCGCCGCCCCTTCTTTAAGTTTTGCTTTGTCAGACGAATAGATATGGGCTATTATGTCGCCTTTTTTAACGGCGTCGCCGTATTTTTTGTCCAGCCATATGCCGGCGCCGTAGTCTATTTTATCTTCCATTTTGTTTCTGCCCGCGCCTAACATAACCGCCGCGCGGCCCGCTGTTTTAGCGTCCATCTCGCCAATATAGCCGTTTTTGTCGGCCTTGAAAATATATTCCAGCTTGGCGTTTTTAAGGTATTTTTGCGGGTTATCCACCACGTCAGCGTTGCCGCCCTGCCACTTTATAATTTCTTTAAACTTTTTGGCGGCGGTGCCGTCGGTTATAAAGCCTTCCAGCAGTTTACGCGCGGCTTCTATGGTTTTAGCTTTTTTGCTTATGACAAGCATTTGCGCGCCTGTTTCTACAAGCAGTTCATAAAAATCAGGCGCCAAAGTTTTGTCGCCCTTTAATATAAGTATGCTTTGCAGCATTTCATTACTGTTGCCTATGGCACGGCCAAGGGGGCGGCGCATATCGGTAATCATAGCGCGGCAGTTTAGGCCCATAAGTTTGGCGGTGGCTACAATAGTTTTGGCAAGTTTTTTGCTGTCTTCATACTTTTGCATAAACGCGCCCGAGCCGTACTTAACGTCCATAAGTAAACTGCTTACGCCCTCGGCGTATTTTTTGGAAAGTATGCTGGCGGTAATAAGCGGGCGGGACTCTACGGTGCCCGTGGCGTCACGCAGTGAATAAAGCTTTTTATCGGCGGGAGCAAGGTCGGCCGTTTGGCCAAACATGCATACGCCTATGGCCTTAACCTGTTTGTAAATATCTTTTACAGGCGTTCTGACGTCAAAGTTTTTTATGGATTCCAGCTTATCAAGCGTACCGCCCGTATGACCGAGGCCTCTGCCAGACATCATAGGCACGGCCACGCCCGCGCACGCCACCAGCGGCGCTAAAGCTATAGACACGCCGTCGCCCACGCCGCCTGTGGAATGTTTGTCTACCTTAGGTATTTTTATAAAAGAAAAATCTAAACGGTCGCCGGAGTCGGCCATGGCTTTGGTAAACATTGCGGTTTCTTTGTCTGTAAGCGGGTTTAAAAAAGCGGCCATAAGAAAAGCTGAAAGTTGGTAATCAGGCACGGTACCCTTAGCCGCGCCCTGCGCTACAAAATTAAATTCCTCCTGCGATAAAACTGCCCCGTTCCTCTTTTTTATAATAATGTCTATCATTCTCATAAATGCGTCCTCCCGTATGCCGTAGACCAGCACTATAACATTTATTTTTAAATTTTAAAAGGGGTAAAATAAAAAATCCCGCCGCTTATAAAACGGAGGGATTTTGGCTTTAGAAAAGTTAGTTAGTTTTCTTTTACCCAGGCGGAAAACTCCTCCACCGTGGAAAATACCTTGACAGCCCCTGCGGCAAGCAGTTCTTCTCTGGTGGCGTTTTTATACCAGTTGGCGCCAAGCGGGTTTACGCCGGCGGCTAAAGAGTCCTTTGCGTCATGGGGGATATCGCCTATATAATAAGTGTCCCGCGGGTTTTGGCCCCAAGCGGCAAGAACCTCTTGCATACACTTTGTTTTAATGCTTTCCAGCACGGAACCTGTTTTAACATAATCAAAATATTTTCTGATATCCGTGCGTCTTAAAATAATCTCCGTGGTCACCGGGCCGCGGCCTGTGACAAGCGCCATTTTTATACCGTTAGCCTTAAGATAATCAAAAATTTCAATCATGCCCGGGAACACTACGCCACGGTCTGTGCGTTCTTCAAAATACTTTGCGTAGCAGTCAACCCCCTGCTGCCATTTATCGCCGCAGTACTGTTTAAAAACGGCCTCTTCGGTCTTGCCAAAATATTTGGTAATCTCCTCTGAGGAGTACGCTATGCCGGAAACTTCTTTAATAGCGTCTTTAGAGCCTTGCACCGCAAGGTCAAAAGTGTTGGTAATAGTACCGTCTAAATCAAAAATTATAGCTTGTTTATTGTTCATAGCTACATTGTATAACAAAATAGAATATAAAACAAAAATAGGGCGGCTTGGCATTTTTTAAATTATTACAATGTGCTATACTTTAAAAAATATATTTAAAAGAGGTTTTATGAAAAATTTGCAATCGCGCCGAAGCTTAGCGAATGCGGAAGGGTTTACTTTAATAGAACTGCTGGTTGTTGTATTAATCATCGGCATTCTTGCCGCTATCGCGCTGCCGCAATACCAGAAAGCCGTATTAAAAAGCAGAGCTACCGAGGCAATACTCTTTGGCACCACACTTATGAACGCCGAGGAGCGTTACTTCCTGCAAAATGACAGCTATACCGTAGACCCGGACAACCTTGACATAAGTTACCCTATAGTATCATCCCAAGCTTTTGAAGGTGACGCGCAGAGGTCTGTAACATTTCAAAAATTTACAGTGTCTTTTAGAGATTACGGCTCACAGGTGGTTGTAATATCCTACCCGGCGCCCTACTATGAAATACGCGTTAAAAAAGACAGTATAATATGCGTGTCTAACGACGTGGCCAAAGGCAACGCTTTGTGTAAAAGTTTGGGCGGCGTATCAGCCACGCCTGACGTAGCCTGGGCGGAATTTAAAATAAAATAATATATTTAAGTTTACCTTAAAGTAAACCCTTCCGTATTAATGAGGTTGCGGCGCGATTGTAAATTTTTCATAGCAAAATCCTATACAAGTGTTTATTTTGCGCCTTGCGCTTGTAGGTATTTTATAACATCATCTATATAATTTTTTCCCATGCCCATTTCTTTTACTTGTTTTGCTTGTGATAAGGCGCTGTCACCCTCTGTGGTTTTAGCGTTTATATCCGCGCCTTTTTCAAGTAAATATTTAATTATATCTATATCTCTGGTTACTATAATCGGCGTGTAACCCTCATCATTACGCGCGTTAACATCCGCGCCGTTTTCTACCAAATATTTTACAATCTCAAGCTCCCCCCTATTGGCGGCGGCTATAATGGCGTAATCGTTATCATTTGTGGGTATGCTTACGCCGGCACCGTTTTCTACTAACAGTTTAAAAACTTCCAGCCGTCTTTCAAGGTTTTCTTTACCGCCGCTGGATATAACATATCTGGCGGCCATATATACCGGGGTATACCCCGCGTTATTTTTTGCGTTAACATCCGCGCCGGCTTTAATAAGAAAATCTACCATTTCCACCTTAGACCCCATGATAGCGCTAAATATAGGCAATTGTTTATATTGTGGGTCCAAATTTACCAAAGCGCCCTTAGAAACCAGATATTTTACAATTTCCAGATTATTGGCGTGATTGCTCATACAAGCGCTGCTTGTAAACGCGGACATAGAGTCAAAATCCTTGGTTTTATTCATGTCCGCGCCATGCTCCACCAAGTATTTTACAACCTCAAGGCTGCCGCCGCCTATAGCCTCACGCAAAGGGTTTTCATTTTTACTGTTAACATCCGCGCCTTTTTTTACCAAATATTTTACCACGTCTAAATGCTTGTTTCTGGCGGCAAGTGAGAGCGGGGTATCAAACTTACTTTCCTCATTAACGCTTACGCCTTGTTTTACAAAATACTTAACCACATTTAACCGCCCGTTTCTGGCCGCTTGTATTATTGGCGTATCATTAGAATATCTCCCCACGGGTTTAGATAAATCTATTTGTTCCTGCGCCATAAAATATTTTACGCTTTCCAGGTTACCCTCAGAGATAGCGGCGCTGAAATTTTTAGACTGCGGCGCAGGAGCCGTCGCGCAGCCCGCCGCAATGGCCAATGCTAAAATTAATAATATTCTTTTCATATATAATACTCCCGTAAAAATTTAATTTAATACGTACTAATCCCAACCGTCAACGCTTAATTCATATTTCCCGCCGGCGTCTTTACATATAGTATCGCCGCCCTGTAAGCTGTTGTCCAGGCAAAAAACACAATATTCCTTATGGTGTGTTTCAGGGCAGCGTATATAGCCGGGGTGGTGCATGCCCATAATACCTTTATACCGCGGGTTAACAAATATATTATATTTTTCGGTTCCGCCCCATTTTAGGATAATCCCGCCAAGCAAATGATTGGCGAAGGGTGGTTTGCCGCCGGGTAACCGCGCGGGAGCGTAATGTCCAGCTCGTCCTGGTCCACATACATATAATCCGCGTAAGTAAAGGGGCCCTTTTGCTGTACAAGCCTTTCTATAGACGCGCCTAAAGCGTTGCCCACGGCAAGCGCTTCCTGTATTTTGGCCTTCCTGACAATTTTTCTATACTGCGGCAACGCAATGGCCGCCAGAATGCCGACGATTAACACAACTACCAAAAGTTCTATAAAGTAAACCCTTTCACCTTACTATGGCTATGGCGTGATTGCAAATTTTTCATAGTGGTATTATAACAAAAAAGACCTCTCAAAAATTGAAAAGTCTTTTCTATATACATTTTTATACGCTGCCCGGTAAGACACGGTATTAAAAAATATTTATTTTTATAAATATTTCCTATAAACAACAACAAACCCATTTGTGTTATCACAAAGCGTAAAGCCGTTTTTTTCATACATAGCCGTAGGGCCTGTGTATGCTTTATTTTTGTCATGGACAAACGGGTAGGCCTCAACATAATCATAGCCGTCAGCCGCCGCGTCTGCGCATACTTTTTCTAAAATGCGAGTCGCTATACCTTTGCCCTGCATAGCGGGAGTTATGCAAAAACATGTTATAGATTTTATCTTTTTCCCCTTTTCAGATTCTTCCCAAGGCAAAGTAAAAAATACGCTGTCGTAAACCTGTTTGTCATTGACGTTGCACCAGCCTATAACCTTACCCTCATAATACGCCAGGTACCCCTGCATTATTCCTTTTTTTATAAATTCTTGCGAGAGATTGCGGTTGCGCTTTGCGCCATCGGCGGAGTATTCCCATTCCTTTTCGTTTTGCAACTCCGCGCCCCAGTGCGACGCCATACAATAACACCCCGTCCACTCGTTATTACCGTGGAAGGCGGTATTGTCAAAAAAATACAGCCAATCATCAAGCAAATCCGCGCTTAACTTTTTAATTTCAATATTCATTGTGTCCCCCGCCATAACTATATAACGGAATTATAACAAAAAGACTTTCCAATCACATTGGAAAGTCTTTAAAATGGCGCCCCCTAGGAGAGGCACCTTTGCCAAGGCAAAGGCGCAAAATCTAAATTACGCTTTGCGTAAAAACGACAGATTTTGCTCTTATTAATGCCGCTTCCTCGCTACCGCTCGTTGCGCGGCGGGAGAGTTCAACACAAACCTAAAAGGCTAAAATAAAAAGACCCGGACATAAAGTCCAGGTCATTATATTTTCGCCCCCTAGGAGAGTCGAACTCCTCTTTTCGGATTGAAAATCCGACGTCCTAACCGATAGACGAAGGGGGCTTAAAACTATTACTTATATTATATCAAATTTTGTCTGCCCAAAAAGCTTTTAACAACTATTAAAGCCTAATGTCTTTTTCTTTGGAGTTTGAGTGGAGTTTGCGTTTTTTGCGCAGTGAGGTATATCTGTAAGGAACGCGCGAAGCGCGGCCATATCCGAACGAAGCAAAAAACGTAAAATCCGCCAAAGACCGAAGAACAAAGCGTGGCAAACCTGCCGCGCGTATTAATAAGGAGGATTTTGAAAAGTTGTTATTTTGATGAAATCAAAATATTCAAAATCCACTTTTTGCGAAGCAAAAAGTGCGCCCTGTGAGACTCGAACTCACGGCCCCCCGCTTAAAAGGCGGATGCTCTACCACTGAGCTAAGGGCGCTTAAACCAAAATTATTGTCAAAAAAATATCAGGGGATACATTAACTCAGGCATCCCTGACATAAATATTTTAGCAAAAAGTTTTTTGTGTGTCTACTTTTTTATTTTTTTAAGACGGTAGTTTTTTGCCGTTGCTTAAAACAAAAGTAAATACCTTAGCGCAAAAATATCTTAATTTCTATTAATATTATAAGAAATTAATAACTTCATTGCAAATGATTGTATTATTTTATATTGTTTTAATATGTACGAAAGCCAAATTAAAGCGCTTATTAATTTAATCAAATCAGAAGACGGTGATAACGCAGAAGTTCTTAAACGTGAACTTGCGGGTATCATCGGGCGCAGCCCCGCTACGTTTAAGCATGTTCTAAGGGCGGATTTTAAGGACGGCACGCCTGATTTTGTACGCGGCGTTCTTGAAAACATGGCTTTTAACAGGCTTAAAAACAGTTTTAAATCTTTCGCCGGTAAAATTAACCCGGATTTGCAGGAAGCGCTGGAGCTTTGCTCAAAGATTGTAAACCCGCTTTCTAACCCGGCCAATATAATGGCGCATATTGATGATATTGTGGCAAAATTACGCCCGTTTATTATCAACTGCGCCGACGGGTACGACGCGGCCGAGGCCATGCAAATATTATTTTTTGACACATTTAAATTTAAAGTAGCCACCGCCAACCTGCGCCCGGACTATATGTCTTTTGAAAAATTTTTAAACGCGCGCGTAGGTTCCGGCCTGATGATGGCGGCCTTATACAGCGTTATAGGGCAACGTTTTAATATAGAGGTAGACATTGTAGATTTTGCCGGCCGTCTGCTGGTGCAGTTTAAAGACCCTGTGTCCGGCGCGCACTTTTTTATAGATACTTTTGACAAAGGCAAGCTTATAACGCTGCGTGAGTGTATGGAGTTTATTTCCGCGCGTAATATAGAGTGGAACGACAATTATTTGCGCCCCCTTTCCACACACGCAATTACGCGCCGCGCGCTTGCCAACTTAATTTTTGTTTACAGGAAAATTAAGGACGAAAAAAAGCTTTCTTATTTAAGAAATTACTTAAACTTAATTGAAATATAGGAGGTGCAGTTATGTCCATGCCCATATACTATTGGTGGATAATTATAGGTATCATTTTAATAATAGGCGAAATTTTTACCTTAGATTTCGCGCTTTCGTGCTTTGGCATAGCTTTTCTGGCTGCCGCGGTACCGGCGTATTTTGGCGCGTCATTTTTCTGGCAGGCTATTTGTTTTGCGGTGGTGGCGGTAACGCTGTTTTTTACCCTCAGGCCTTTTGCCTTAAAATACCTTAACAAAGGCGCAAAATTAAAAACAGGCGCGGACGCGCTTATAGACAGAAAAGGCGTAGTAACAGAGGAAATCAACGAAGCCGCCGGCACCGGCCGCGTACAGATTGACGGTGACTTTTGGAAAGCGGTTTCATCTGAAACAGTAGCCAAAGGCGCGGAAGTAAAGGTAGCAAAAATTGACGGTATAATTTTAACAGTAAATAAAATATAGGAGGGCACACTAATGGGTCTTATATATGTAGCAATATGTTTAATACTTCTTGTAATCTTCATGATTTCAAAGGGTATTAAAATTGTACGACAGGCGGAAGTTATGGTTATTGAACGCTTGGGTAAATATCACACTACGCTTACTTCAGGCGTAAACTTGATCATCCCTTTCTTTGATAATCCCAGAAAAATAGAATGGAAACGCAGCACGGAAATAGGCGGCAGGCAGGTGTCTTACATGGAAATGTTAGAACGCATTGACCTGCGTGAAACCGTGTATGACTTTCCGCGCCAAAGCGTTATCACCAGCGACAACGTCAGCATAGAAATTAACGCCTTAATTTATTTTCAGGTAATGGACCCGCTTAGAGTAACTTACGAGATTACCTCTCTGCCCGTAGCCATTGAAAAACTGACGCAGACAACACTGCGTAACGTTATAGGCGAGCTTTCTTTGGATGAAACCTTAACATCGCGCGAAACAATTAACTCTAAACTGCGCCATATCTTGGACGACGCGTCCAACAAATGGGGCGTAAAAGTTAACCGCGTTGAACTGCAGGATATTATCCCCCCAGGGAAATTAAAGAAGCCATGGAAAAGCAGATGAGAGCGGAACGCGACAAACGCGCCGCCATCTTAGAAGCCGAAGGTTTAAAGCAGGCGCAAATTTTAAAAGCGGAAGGTTTTAAAGAGTCCGAAATTAAACGTGCGGAAGGCTCACGCCAGGCGCAAATACTTGAGGCCGACGGCCAAGCGCAGGCCCGCGTAAAAGTAGCGGAAGGCGAAGCCACCGCCGTTAAAACCGTCAGCGATACAGTGGCCAACCACACTAACCCGGCAAACTACCTTATCAGCTTAAAATATATTGAGGCGTTGCAGACAATGACCTCAGGCAAAGACAATAAACTTGTTTACATGCCGTTTGAAGCCACAGGTATTTTGGGCGCGGTAGGCGCGGTAAAAGAACTTGTTTCAACACAAGGCGCAGCTAAAAAATAATTATTCAGTATAAACTAACCCGGGGCAAATGCCCCGGGTTTTTTATGTCTATTTTTGCTAGAATTTTTCTAACGTATATAAAAGAGGTTAGCAATGAGTAAAAAGCATATAATCTGGGCGGTAATTTTTTTAGTCATTTTCGCGGCGCTTAAAGTAAGCAGCTATTCGCCGCAAAATACGCCCTCTTTTATCCCGCCTGAAGATAAGCCCGAGCAAAGCACCTTACCCCAAACAATAGTAAGGCCCGGCATAATTAACACTGTGGCCGGCATAGGCAGCCCGGGTTTTAGCGGTGACGACGGCCTCTACGCCAACCAAGCCCAACTCAACTACCCATGCGCCGTTAAGGTGGACCATGCGGGCAATATAAACATTTTAGACTGCGGCAACAACCGCGTACGCAGGGTTTACCCGGACGGCACCATCACCACAATAGCGGGCAACGGTAAAAAAGATTTTTTTATGCAAAACATACAGGCGGAAAGATTTAGCTTTAAACAAGTTTCCGCCATAGTTGCCGATAACAATAATAATATTTACGTGGCTGATGAGGGTTATAACAGAATTTTTAAAATAGACCGCTCCCGCACGCTTACCGTATACGCCGGCAACGGCAAAGACGGCCGCGCGGGCGACGGCAAACAGGCCGCAAGCGCCGCCATAGGCGCACCCAGCGGGCTGGCTATAGATAACCAGGGCAACATTTATGTCTCCCAGCGTAAAGATCATGTGATAAGAAAAATTACCCTAAACGGCGTTATATCCACGCTGGCGGGAACGGGCGAACCGGGTTACAGCGGCGACGGCGGGCAAGCGGCACTGGCGCAGTTTAACGCCCCTGCCTGCATAGACATTACCACAACAGGCGTTTTGCTGGTGGCTGACCTGGGCAACCAAGCCATAAGAAGAATAAACAATGATAATACCATAACAACAATTTTAGATAATAAAAAAATGAAAGAAGCTTACGTAGGCGCAAACACGGGGGACATAGAACTACAGGGCATATACAACCTGGCGGCGGATAACAACGGTAACCTTTTAATATCCGACGCTTACTCTAACCGTATTTTTAAAATGTCGCCGGACGGTAAAGTAGCCACAATAGCAGGCAGCGGCACCGCCGGTTACAGCGGCGACGGCGGCAAAGCGCTTGCCGCTAAACTTAACGGCCCGCAGGGCATAAATGTGGATAGCAATGGTAATTTATTTATAGCGGACGCTAAAAATAATGTGGTAAGGCAGGTTTACTTTCCGCCTCAGCCTGAATAGTCCAAAATTTAGTCGGTGTAGCCGAATTTCTTTAACATCTTGCCGTTTTCACGCCAGCCTTCAGCCACGTCAACTTCAAGCTCCAGGCGGTATTTGCGGCCCAAAAATTCCTGTATTCTGGCTTGCGCGGCTTTTCTCAGTTCGCCGATAGCTTTGCCGCCTTTGCCTATTATAATGGGCTTTTGAGACTCGCGCTCAACATATATTTTGGCGTGTATAAAGTTTTTGTCGCCAAGGTCTTCTGTAAACTTTTCCACTTCAACGTATGTTGAATACGGCACTTCTTTATCATACAGCATAAAAATTTGCTCTCTAATAAACTCGGCCACGTAAAACCTTTCCCACCTGTCCGTCCACTGCCCCTCGGGAAAATATGGCGGGTTGTTGGGCAACAAATCTACTACGGTGTTTTTAAGCTCGGTTACGCCCTCGGCCTTTTTGGCCGAGATAAAAAATGTTTGCTTAACCGCGGGCAAATCTTTTTTTATTTTTTCTTCAAATTCCGCCAGCGCTTCTTTGGTTTGCGTGTCAATTTTGTTTATAACCAGGAGTATCGGGCACGCGGCGTCTTTAATTTTGTTTATTACTTTTGTGTGCAGCGAATAGTTTTGCGTAGGGTCAAAAACAAAGAGTATAATGTCGGCGTCTTCGTCCACAGCCTGCCTTAGCGCGTTAGACATAGTATGCTGTAATTTATATTTAGCCTCTAAAAATCCGGGGGTGTCCACAAAAATAATTTGGTAGTTTTCGCCCTCGCTAACGGCTAAAATATTTTGCCTGGTGGTTTGCGGTTTGGGCGATATAGCGGACAGCAGCCCGCCCGCAAACGCGTTAAGTAAAGTTGATTTCCCGGCATTGGGCAGCCCGGCCATTACGGCAAAGCCGCTTTTAAAGTTTGTTTCTTGCATTAAGCACGCTCTCTTTATTTTAATATTTTAAATTATAGCATTTACTAAAATAAAAACACTCGCTTTAAATGCTTTGCCTACCTTTCTTTTTCCGGCAAAGCCATATGCAAGGCCGCCTTAATTTCAGAGGAATTTACCATAATGCACGGCGCTGGCAAGGCATCATACTTACACTTCCAATCACATGTAAAACAAGGCATTTGTTTAGACAATGTAATACATTGCGGGCGGAACCAGCCGTTGTGCCCCCCGCCGTAAAACATAATAACCGCCTTGCCCATTATCCATGCAAGGTGCGTAAGGCCGGACTCGTTGCCCACAACCACTTGCGCGCCGCTTATTATAGAGATCATCTCCTTTAATGCAGTACGTCCTGTAAGATTTATTATATTTTCATCCTCTTCAATCTCTACTGAACGCACGGCGGTAACAACCAGAGAAAGATTGTTTTGCGCGGCAAAATTTTTAAGCACGGGTAAGGCCAAATGGGGCGGATATTCCCGCAAGGGCCCGCCAGCGTCGGCCAAATAAAGCAAATATTTTATTTCGGTAAGCGGAGTATATTTTTCAGCAGGAACATCAAGCTTGGGGATAATTTCTTCTTCTGTTACCGTTTTACCTGCAATGCCGGAAAGGTAGTGCGCCAAGTGGTCCAAAATACTGCGGCACAAAAGCTCGTTTATTTTATAGTCTAAAGATTTAACAATATTTGTAGCGGCTCTAAGACGCATTTTTTCTTTAAAGCTGTTATTGCGTTTGTAAGCCCAACGTACCCGCGCCCCGCAATTTGCCAGTATGTCTATATTAACAGAAGAATGCAAAATAGAACTTACCGCAACCGCAAAACCCATTTCTCTTATTTTATTTAGAAAATTTAGACGGTACCTTATAGTGTTGCGGTATAAATAGGGGTTTAGGCCTATTACCTGCGCCCCGGCTAAAACCGCGCCCACATCCCGCAACTCCTCACGTACAATAAGCCATACATCATAGTTATGCTTTTTTAAATAATTTATAAACCCTGCTATAACAACAACATCGCCTATATTATCATCCCAAATAATTAACATTTTATTTTTATTAACACAGGTATGTTTTTTCAAAAATAAGCCAAGCGGTATATGCATTTTTTGTTTAGATAAGCTTTTCATTGTTTTGTCCTAAAGTATCATAAAAGATACTTTTTGTAAGCATTTAATATATAAGAATTATACATTAAATGTCACATAAACGTAACACACAAAGACAAAACAAAGCAGAGGCGCCTTGCGTCTCTGCTAAAAACATAAATAATTTTTAATCTTAAATAAACATTTCAGGGAAGAATGACGGGATTATTATGGCAAATATAAATATATTAATAATAAGCGGCCCGGTAAAAATAATTAAATAAGTTTTAAAGCCAAGCTTTCTCTTTTCCCTTTGCCAAAAAAGATATACGGCCAGCATATGCGCGCCCGCTATAAGCGCCGCCGTCAAAATACCGGCAATAAGCAGACCTGCGTATGGCACCAGCTTGCTTGCCAGCGCGAATAGTATAAATGATGCTACAGCCAACGGCAGCGTCATAGCGGCGCTGCGGCTAATAATATCTTTGTGCCCCAGCAAACGGGCCACGGCGGGCGGCCAGGCAAACTGCACCCCCAGGTAAAGCCCCGCCAAAAGCAAAACTAAAAGTATAACAGCCATAATCCCCCCTTACAACAGTAACTACCCCTTACCATCATAATACAAAAATCACGGCCGCCAAACTCTGTTATTTAATCAATTAACGCCAAAGCTTTAGCTTATCCACCGTATAAAATATTCTTTGCGCGAACACGGCGTAGCCGGTGTCGTTGGGGTGCAGATAATCCGCCTTCAGGCTGTCATCGTCAAAAAAGCCGTCATATATACCTGGTACAAAAACGGAGTCTGTTTCTTTGGCTATTTTTTTGTAGGCGTCGTTATACTTACGCATAAACGGCGCGTCGCCAACAGCCACCACAACCGCTACCGCGCCGTGCTGCTGGGTGGCGGTGACCATGGTTCGAATTGCTTTTAGCGTTTCGTTAAACGGCACGCCTTGCAACACGTCATTGCCGCCAAACTCTATTATTACAATGTATGGGTTATGCTCAAAAACGCTGTCCAGCCTTTTTAATGCCTGGACGGCAGTCTCGCTGTTAACGCCAAGGTTAACTACGGGGGAATCTATTTTACCCGCTAAAACATCAGGGTAAGAATTACCCTCGGAGGAGCCTTTGCCGTAAGTCAAAGAGTCCCCGAAACACACCACGCTTGTCCCGCCGGGAACAACAACAGCGTTTTCTTTTTTAACGGCGGGCGCGGCGCAAGCGCACAGGCTTGCCGCAAACAACAAAACAATAATTTTTTTCATACCAATATTATAACATGTTTACTAGGAAATAGTTAACCATTCAATTATAATTAAATATGGGACAAGCTTTACAGCAGAAGTTTAAAGTATTAGAAAGCGTTTGTAAATGTATTACATACTGTCCCTACTTTAGCCACCCTCACCTGCTTTGCCACAGCAGCTACGCAGCAAACAGCGTGGCAAAACTTCCTCTCCCATCCAACAAGGGAGAGGATGGATTTATTGACACGCTCGGCAGGCTTACCTTTCTTTTCATCCAACAAGAGAGAGGAAATACGATAGGTGCCTTAGAGTGAATTTCACAGGATTTTTTTAAACCTGCTTAAAGGGGCCCCGAAGATTTGAGATTAGTTTTGATAGGCTGCGTACAGGGGCCCCAAGATTTTGGAGTGATTTTTCATTTTTATTTTGTTTGGCGCACTTGCGCGAGGAGCCGTAGGCGGACGGGGCGCGTCAAATAAAAAGAGAGCAAAGCCTTGCGAACGTATTAATAAGGTAATTTTAGACACGTTGTATTTTTGACAAAGTCAAAAAAGTCTAAAATTATTTTTTGCAAAGCAAAAAATGAAAAAGCGCCCAAAAGCTTGGGGAGCCCTTGTCTGAAAGACAAGGGCATAAAAAAGCGGCCCTCGAATTTTCGAGGGCCGCTTTTTTATATTTGTTTACACCCAAAGTTGTAATTTGGTTACTTTGTCTTCTTTTCTTACCTTTGGTTCGCCTACAAGTTCTTGTATAAACATTTCGGCGGTAAAGATTTTGGTACCTATGGTAAGGCGGCCGCCTTTAAGGTTGCCGGCTTTATCAGATAAAAGCATGTTAGCGTTGATAAACGGTCTGTTATCTTTAATACTGACGTTGCCTACCAAAGAAATAATTTCGCACGGTTCGCTTACGGTTACTTTGTCGTATTTCTTTTTGGCTTGGTCATAGTGGCTGAGCGTAGCGTTTTCTACCGCGCCCACGCCGTTTATAACACCGCATTTTATTTGATTATCATGGCAAAAAGAAGTAATAGAGTCTAATAAATCTTTTCCTTTAGGTAACCTGAAAATATATGTTCTGCCTGTTAAATATGGTTTTTCTTCAGCCATTTCACACCTCTCACTTACTGTTGTTTTTATTCTTAAAATGTCCTATTTTATCTCACTTATGTAAGATAGTATAGCAGATATTTGGCCCTCTGCGTCAAGCCCCGCCTCTTTATAAAGCGTAGCGGGTTTGCCGCTGCCAAGGTACTTGCCGTTTTTGTGCGGCCAAATAGCGTGCTTTTTGCCAATATCAGAGCAAAGCAGATCAGCAATAGTCGGCAAAGTAAAGTCTGTTATCGCCATGGCGCGCTGCCTAATGGCAAAAGGTAAAATTTCCTCTTTTTTAGCGTCGTCAAGCAAATCAAAAAGCTCGCGGCTGGTAACATAGTATACGTTTACCTTAAGGCCTTTTTCTTGCAGCTTAGGCAGTACGCCTTCTACAAAAATTCTTGCTACGCCGGAACCTTGTATAATAATGTCACCGTCAGACTTTTTGCCGTCGCCATACAATTTATAAATACCCTGCACCGCCGATTCAGCGGGGCCAAAGTTAAGCGCGGCGCGGTCTATAAACTTGTCGCTGGGCCTTATAACAAACGGCGCCAATACCGCCGGGCGTTTGTTAAGGGCGTAGGTAACCAGCGGCCAAACCTCGTCCACTTCAAAAGGCGTCAGGCATATGGCCAACCCTTTTGGGAAGTTTTGCTGTAAAAGCTGCAGAGACTGCGGGTCAGCATGTGTAGGCCCGTCCTCACCTGTAGGTACACCGGCGTGGCCGTTAAACATGATGACTGTATTAAGCGGTTCGCCAAAAGCGTCGTGTTTAGATTCCTGCCCAATAGCGTGTAAGCGCATGGCCACATGGCCAAAGCTGGCAAACGCCGCGTAGGAAGCGGCCAAACCCAAGTGCGAACCATAGGCGGAAATACCCGTGGCTACGGCGTTAAGCGCGTCCTCGCAAATACCGCCGTCCGCTACCGTTCTGCTTTCGGGGTTAGAAACTTTGCTGTAAAAACCAGCCGGGAAAGGTTTGGACACGTTGCCCGCGTTGGTTGAGCCGTACAAATCGGCCGAGCCTACCAAAATTGTGCCGCCGGTATCTTTGTTAAGGTAGCCAAGCACATCGCCAAGCGCCCCCCTTAATGTATAGCCTTTGCCGGGCTCAAACACAAATTCTTTAGGCGGGGCTTTGTAATCGTACTTATAAATTTTTTCAACATTGCCAAGCCACGGGCTGGCAACGGGGTTTTTAAGTTTTAATCTCTCGGCGCCGTCAGCCACTTTAGCGGAAATAAACTCGGCCACGTCCGGGTGCGCTTTAAGCGCGGCGCGGAAAGCTTCTAAGCAGTTCCAAAAACAGTCTTCCACGCCCTGCGCGTTTTGCTCACCGCAGAAATGCGGCATTTTAACGCCAAAAACAGTTTCAAATTCCTGCAATGTATGGTAAAACTCAGGCGAGCAAAACTTGTGGCCCGATCCGTGCGAGCTTTTACCCTCCAACCCGTACTTCCACCCTTTTACAGTGCGGTATACGATGGCGGTAGGCTGGCCGTTTTTAATGTTAAAGGCCAGTTTTTGCGCTGCGTAAATTTGCTCGTAATTATGCCCCTCGGGCACAAAAACAACGTTCCAGTCGTTTATATAAAAAAGTTCAACAGGCGTCCACTGTACATAGTCGCCTGGCTTGCTGCCGTCTGAGGTTACGTTGTTGGAATCTATAGAAGCCTGGTTCCAGTCAAGGTGGACAACCACGTTATCCAAATTAGCCGTGGCCGCCATGGCAATAGCTTCACTGCATCTGCCCGCCGTCAAGCCTCCTTCCCCCTCAACTATATGTACCATAGGGGTATTTTTGTGGTAAGCGTCCGCCGCGCCAAAGCCCATACCTATAGCGCTGCCCATGCCCACGCCGCTTGCGCCGGTGCTGGTTTTAACAAACGGTACCAAAGGTTCCGGGTGGCCGCCAAGCGGTTTGGAGTTAAACTGTTTAAAATATTTTGTAGGTGTTATTTTGTTACGCCTAAAGCCAAGCAGGTCTTCTAACCTCATTTGGTCTTTAATTTCTTTAGCTAAAAGTTTGGGGTTGGACTGAGCAACGCACTCATTGCGTAACGCCCACATGGCGTAAAGGCCAAGCGCCTTGTGCCCGGCGGCGTAGGAAATTATATCAGCCTTATTATCATGTGGCTGAGAGAGAGTGTAGGCAAGTTCATTATATATAAGGTTTTGCACAAACCTGCCTGATGATATACTGCCCCCCGGGTGACCCGAGAGCGGTGCGAAGTTATATAAAATAGCGCAAAGGCTGCGGTACATGACATCAAACTTTTCAAAATTAGCTTTTTCTTCTTTGGGCATTTGGTAGGTTGCCGTTACGTCACCGCTGCCCGCGTTAAAGTACTTGCCTCTTTTTTTGCCTAAAATTAGATTTTCCATTTAATGTCCTCTCAATTTAATTAAAAATCAAAGCTGTGTTTGCAGCATTCCTCAATAAACGCTACCGTAAGGTCTATGGCCGCGTCAATGTCCGCCTTTGAGGAGGTTTCTATACTGGAATGAATGTAGCGGGCCGGCAGTGAAAGTATGCCCGTGGGTACGCCGCTTTTGGTTTTATGTATGGCGCCCGCGTCGTTGCCGCCCTTGGCGGAAATTTTAAACTGGTGCCTGATATCCCTTTTTTTAGCTAAGGCCGTAAGCGTTTTAACTATTTGCGGGTTGGCGATTGTAGAAGAGTCTATAATAGTAATAGCTACGCCTTTACCAACCTGGCAGTTAAATTCCTGCGGGGGTGTGGCGGGCAGGTCATTGGCGGCGGTAGCGTCTACCACCAGGCCGATGTCAGGGTCTATACCATAGGTGGATGTTACCGCCCCTCTGAGGCCCACCTCTTCCTGCACGTTAATAGCGGCGTAAATATCGCAGTCAAATTTTTTAACCCTGTTAAGCGCTTCATATAATATGTAAACACCTACACGGTCGTCTATGGACTTGGAGTTTATAAAGCCATCGCCAAACTCTACGGCGGCGCGCTCTAATGATACCGTGTCGCCGACTGATACCAAGGCGCGGGCCTTATCGGCCGGCATGCCTATATCTATAAAAAGGTTTTTAAGGCTGATAGCTTTGGCGGCTTCCCCGGCATCAAGCAAATGCACGGGCTTGGTGCCTATAACGCCCGTTACGGGGCCTTTAGCTGTGTGGACTGTCACCCTTTGGGCCATAAGCGTCCTGGGGTCTATGCCGCCTATTGTTATAAAGCGCAGGAACCCACCGTCGTCTATATGATTAACCATTAGGCCTATTTCGTCCATATGGGCGGCAAGGAGCAGTTTTCTTACGCCTTTGCCTTTTTTGTAAGCTATTATGCTGCCCATAGTGTCAACACGCACTTCGTCGGCGCATGTCTTGAAGAGTTTAAGAAGTTCAGCCCTGACAACTTCTTCCCTGCCTGAAACGCCCGGCAGTTCCGCTATTTTCTTAAATAATTTGAAGTCCATGCCTGATTCTATCATAAAAAACAAATATACACAAACCCTCGCAAATTGATAGAATGTAGGCAGATATAATATATAAATTGGAGGAGTTAAAATGACAGTTTCTTATAAAGAACTCGGTTTTGTAAACACAACCGAAATGTTCAAAGACGCTATGAAAGAAGGTTACGCTGTACCCGCCTACAACTTTAACAATATGGAACAGATACAGGCCATTATTACAGCCTGCGTAGAATCAGGTTCCCCGGTAATTTTACAGGTATCAAGCGGCGCGCGCAAATACGCCAACGCAACATTACTGCGCTGGATGGGCCGCGGCGCGGTGGAAATGATGAAAGATTTGGGTAAACCTGTGCCGGTAGCCTTACACTTAGACCACGGCGATTCCTTTGAACTGTGCAAAGACTGCATTGATTCCGGCTTTTCCTCAGTCATGATTGACGGTTCACACTTACCTTACGAAGAAAACGTAGCCGTAACCAAAAAAGTAGTAGACTACGCGCACGAACACGGCGTAACCGTAGAGGGTGAGCTTGGCGTTTTAGCAGGTATTGAAGACGAAGTTTCAGCCGAACACCACACATATACAGACCCTGAACAGGTTGAAGACTTTGTAAAAAGAACAGGCGTTGACTCACTGGCCATCTCCATAGGCACAAGCCACGGCGCTTACAAGTTTAAAGTAAAACCGGGCGAATCTGTTCCCCCGCTGCGCTTTGACATTCTTGACGAAGTTTCCAAAAGACTTCCCGGCTTCCCGATAGTTTTACACGGCGCTTCCAGCGTAGACCAGGCCGCGGTTGCCACAATTAACCAGTACGGCGGCAAGCTTGATAACGCCGTAGGCATACCTGAAGACCAGCTTAGAAAAGCCGCTAAATCAGCCGTATGCAAAATCAACGTAGACTCTGACGGCAGACTGGTAATGACAGCCGCTATCAGAAGAGTATTCGCCACCAAACCCGAAGAGTTTGACCCGCGCAAATACTTAGGCCCGGCCAGAACAGACCTCATTGCTATGTACAAAGAAAAAAATGAGAAAGTGCTTGGTTCCGCAGGCAGAGTAAAATAAGTTTAAACAAAAAGCCCCGCTATACGGCGGGGCGTATCAATAAGAAAAATTTTAAACAAGTAGTATTTTTGGCAAAGCCAAAAAGTTTAAAATTGCTTTTTAAGAAGTAAAAAGCCGCCCTTAAGGGCGGCTTTTTTTATTCCCGGCTTGTAAATAATATTCGTATATTCTTGAGTAACAACAAAAAGTTCCGCTCTTTGGGAGCGGGCTTCTTTTTGTACCGGCAAAAAGAAGCCAAAAACCTCGCCACACAAAGCCCGGCAAGGTGTTTTTAAGGGTTTTTGAATAACTCACAAAAAATTTTGCCGAAATAAAACAACTTATAAAATTTTTCATTCAAACAGAATTCAAAAAATACCCTTAAAACTTTATAATTTGCCGCTCCTAAAAGTGTGGCAGCCTGCAAAACGCACTAATTAGTATTCCCTCTCCCTTCTTTGATGGGAGAGGGGGCGAACAGAGTGAGCGGGGTGAGGGTGAATATGAGTGCTATATCTACTTGCAAAACTTCTGTTTAATTCTACGGCACATATTGTAAAAATATTAACCGGAGATATAAAAATAAACACAATTGCCCAAATAACAATCATATTCACCCTCACCTGCTTTTTTGCAGCCGCTATGCGGCAAACAACGCAAAAAAACTTCCGCTACATACTTGATATATGCATGCTACGCTATCCCCTAAGAGGGAGAGGAAATATTAATTGGAATAAGGAATTAATTACTTATAAAACTTTGACATTGTTTTTAGGGCCTCGCCTATGGCTTTGGGGTTAACCGTTCCGTCTATCTTCTTATAGTTATCATCATAAGAATCTAAAGAACCGTAATTATTAAGTACAGACACCTTGTCATCCACAACAATCGCCTTATTTGTATAACTTATAACTAAAGAATATCCCCTTGGAGTAGTGTCAAATAAATTCATACCTATACTATAGTCGCCCGCCGGGTTAGTACAGCCCAGCGCATCCTGCATAATAGTAGGCACTATGTCATAATGCGAAGTTCTGTAACTTACCTCGGCCCCTTTTTTGCCGGGCCAAAAAATGACAAGCGGCGTCTTGGTCTGATACTTGGTAAAGTTGCTGTTATGGCCCCAAAAACTGTTGCCCGTATCGTTAATTTCCTGCCCATGGTCGCCTGTTATAATAATAACTGTGTTTTTGTCTAAACCTTTAACCTCAAGCGCGGCAAAAAGCTCGCCCAGTTTACTGTCTATAAAGTGTACGGAATTTTTGTACCTATTCATATAAGGCGTTGGGTCAGTAGACGCGGTAAGAGTAAGGTAGTTTAAATCTTTAGACGGGATAAACTTTTCGGTAAAACCCGGCGGATAGGTAAAGCCGTGGGCGGAATCATAAAATAAAAAGCCAAAGAACGGTTTTTTACCGTCTCTATTTAAAATAAAGTTAGTAAAGTCACGCTGCATATCAATGTCTCTGTCGTACTTGTCAGGACCTTGTGATTCTATCCTTAAGTTTTTAATATCAGAGAATATATTTTTATGAAATTCCGGGCTGTTAAGCTTGCCGCTGGAATATATGGCCATGTCATAACCTTGTGCCATAAACTCAGTCATTAATACAGGCGGTTTATGTTCGGAGGTAAACTCGTTCCAGTAAGTTGACGGCAAAGCGTAAAAGAGTGAAAACACGCCCGCCTGCGTGGCGTTGCCGCCGCTTAAATTATTGGCAAAATATATGCCGTTATCTTTAACAAACCTGTTAAAGGTATTTGGCATTACACTCTCATTAAAAACGTCAAAACGTAATGAATCTACCAAAATTAAAAGCACATTTAAATTGCTAGTATTCTTGCAAGTCAGCGGCGCAAGCGGGTAGTTAAGCGTGCCAGACTCCTGCACAACATAAGGCCTGTCTTTAGGTTCTATACCCATTTTACGCAGTTTACTGTTAAGGCTGACGGGGTTGGCCCACGGCAAGTACGACACCTGGCCCGTAACCGACGGCACCGCCATAAACCTGCCCCAGGCAAAAATACCGTTAAATAAAAGTACGGCAAGTACAGTAAGCACGCTTACCGTGATAACAGCTTTCTTACCCCAGTTAATACGGTTTGCCAGCACAGTTAAACCAAACTGCCCGGCTACCAAGAGTAAACCAAATACGCCCATAACCGCGTACATACTGGCGGGAAATACAAAAATTTCCCCCCCGGCAGGGCCAAAGAAAAGCTCCAGCATAGCCATGCTTATATGAAAGCGGTATTGAGAGTAAACCGAAATATCGATAATGAAAAACAATGTAAACAGCGTGCCAAATATAACGCAAGCCGCGCGCGCGGCGCGCGGCCCAATAGCACGCGCCAAAAATGTAAGCGCCAACAACCCCGCCGCGAACATAGCCAAGTGGCCGGGTATGGCGGCCGCCATAAAAGCAAGACCCCAGAAATCAGCAAAAAAGCCGCTTGTAGTATAATACTTAAGGCTTAACAAGCACCATAAAATATAATTTAAAATTGTAAACCAAAAAATGTTTTTTAATCTCATATACATATATTTTATTAAATTAGAATTACCTTGTACAATTAAAAACCTACCGAGCGGTAAATTTTGTACAATATTTATATGAAGAAAATATTTATATTATTAACCCTGCTTTTGGCATCAACCGCGCTTAGCGCCCAGGATAAAAAGGATTATGACTTTTATTCCAAATTTAACGGTAAAACCGTTGAACGCATAAATATTACCACCACCCACATTAAACCAAACATTGTCAAAAACAAATTTTTAATGAAAGAGGGCGACACTTTTTACTACAACAACTTTAACTACGCCAGGCGCGCCCTGCACGACATGAAAGTGTTTAAAAAAGTTAACTGCGATATTAAGGAACTGGACAACGGCAACCTGGAGGTTAACATTAACGGAGAGGACGGGCACTATATATTCCCCATACTGCTGGCCATGGGCGGCAGCAAAACTACCGTGGCTGGCGGCCTGCTGGAGGCCAACACATTTAAACACGGCGAGCTTGCCATGCTGCTGGCGGCGGGTAATTCCGACGGATTTATGACTGTGGGTAATTTATCAATGTCAGACAATTCTTTTACCGTAATGTATAACAAATTTGATTATGACGAAAAACGTTATGACAACGGTTCTTACAACTCCTCGGGCCTGTTCAGCGCGGATGATGACGACGACGACAACCTGGTTAATGAATATAAAGTAAAAAGAGAAAAGCTGGTACTTATGTACGGTAAATCTTTTAAAGAAAGGTTTTCTTTCGGCATAGGCTACGCCTTTGATGACGTTAAGTACCGCAACCGCGCAAACACCACGGCATTACCGGGGGACGAAGGCTCGCACAATATTGTTTTTGCCGATATTAAGGCTTATAAAAATATAAAGCCGTCTAAAGGTATGGCGGGGGCGTTTGGCTCAATATTCGGCCTGGGCACCTCCAGCATAGAAGAAGAAATAGCGGATCTGCCTTACGTAAAACCCGGCTACTATGCGCAGTTGGAATACAAAAACGGCGGCTCGCACACAGGGGCGGACTACACGATATCGGGCCTGTCGGCCTCATTGCTTGGAAGTTTGGAACTTAAAAAAAGGCATATTTTATCGGCCAGTGTTAACGCGGCGCAAACATTTGAGGGCGGGTTTCATGATATGACAGCGTCTGAAGACCTTATGACCCGCGGCAAATACGGCAAAGAAATCAGGGGCGAAAAGGGCTGGGGCGCGGGAGCAAGCGCGGCACTATACTTAATGAGAAACAAAACAGGCGTAATGGTGCTGGAACCGTTTGTGGAAACATCCTACCTGTTTGACAACCACACCCGCTACAACCAAACCGGCGCGGGGGCTAACCTTACATTTATGTTCTGGCGTTTTCAGTTCCCGCTGGGCATTAACTATACAAAAAATACTGTTGACGGGGAGCACAACATTTCTTTCATGCTAGGCGGCGGTTTCTAGAACCGCAATAATTATGTATTATGTTTCTAACGGGGGTATTATGCATAAAGATATAATTATAAAGTTAGATAAAAACGAAGCGCTGGTGCTGCTGGAGTGGCTACGTAATACAACCGATGGCAACTCAATTAATTTAGAAGATAAGGCTGATAAAAAGGTAGTTTGGGCGCTTAAAGACAGCCTGGAAAAACAATTACCCCAAAAAGATGACGCCGGTTATGATATATTGGTAGGAAAAGCGCGTGAAGCCGTAAAAAATTTAGAAATTTATGAAGATGAAGTTTCACTTTAACTGGATTAAAAGGAGATTAATATGAAAAAAGGGTTTACTCTTATTGAAATGCTGGTAGTGGTTTTAATTATAGGCATACTTTCAGCCATTGCTTTGCCGCAATATACTAAAGCGGTTGACAGAGCAAGATTGTCAGAAGCCGTGATTAACGTAAAAAATATAACAGACGCTTTGCAGCTTAAACTGTTAGAAAACGGCTGGAACGTGCCATCTGCAATGAAGGCCCAAACAGACCTTAACATAGACCTTACAGGCGGCACATGGACAACAAACGGTAAAGAATACGAAACTAAATATTTTTACTACACAATAGGCTGTTCCGGCGGCAGCTGTGATGTTATGGTGGAGTCAGCCAAAGGTTATGAATTTATGTTTAAAGTGGTTATAACCAAAAAAGCCACAACTAAAACATGTACAACAGCTCTGACAGAAAGGGGCCAAAATATATGTAAACAACTTGAGTCACAAGGTTATACATACCAAGACGGCGACTATTAATTTAAAACACAAAAGCCCGCGTATAATGCGCGGGCTTTTTTATATTTCATAAAAATTACAACATTCCAAAATTATCTTATTAATACAGCCGTGTGGTTGCGCGGCTTTTTTAATTTAGCCCCAATAGTCTGGGGCGATAAAAAACTATTAAAAAACACCCCGGCAATTAATTGCCGGGGTGTTTTAAAGTGAGTCTTATGCTACGGCTTGTTTTGCTACGTCAACAAGTTTTTTGAATGACAACGGGTCATTGATAGCTAACTCAGACAACATTTTTCTGTTAAGTGTAATGTTGGCTTTGTTAAGACCGTTGATAAACTTGGAATAGCTAAGGCCGTCTTCACGCACAGCGGCGTTAATGCGCTGTATCCAGAGCTGCCTGTACTGTGTTTTTTTGTCTTTTCTGCCTGTGTAAGCGTGTACCAGTGATTTATCTACCTGTTGGGTAGCCATTCTTAAACGGCGTGATTTATCACCATAATAACCGCTGGCTCTTTTTAATACTTTTTTCTTTCTTGCATGTCTTGCGACGCTAAATTTGATTCTCATATAAATTTATCTCCAAACTCCGGGACTTAGTCCATCGGTAAATATTTTTTAAGCAATTTGCCTTCGGCAGATTCAGGCACAATAATACCTGTCTGTCTCATTTCTCTTTTGCGTGAACCAGATTGGGGCGTAAGCAAATGCTTTCTGCCTGCTTTTCTGCGTTTATATTTACCTGTCGCGGTTTTGGCAAATCTCTTTTTTGCGCCGCTATGGTTTTTTAATTTTGGCATAACTATCCTCTTATATTTTAATGTATAAATTGACCGCCGCCCGGCAATGCCGGAGTGCAGTTTAACTTAAAACGAAACCTTTGCGCCCTATAACCAATTAGTTTTTAGGAACAAATGTCATAGACATTCTGTTGCCGGCGGTTTGTATGCCGCCCTCAACATTGGCCAACTCAGACAACTGCGCGGCAACGTCTTTCAACATTTTCTCGCCTATGTCTCTGTGCTGGTTTTCACGCCCGTGAAATACCACCACAAGCCTGACCATGTCTTTCCTTTTAAGAAAGTCTTCAATATGCTTAATCTTAACTTCCAAGTCGTGGGACGCAATTCTGGATTTGATTCTCAGTTCTTTAAGTTCGGTTTTGGCCGCTTTCTTTTTAGCGTCTTTCTGTTTTTTGCCCTGCTCGTAAAGATATTTGCTGTAATCTAATATCTTACACACAGGAGGCTCGGCGGTTGGTGAAATTTCCACCAGATCAAGCTCTTGCTGTCTTGCCAGGTATAAGGCTTCCGTAACGGATTTTACACCCAGCATAGTTCCGTCGGAATCAATAAGTCTTACCTGGGGAACTCTGATTTGTTCGTTTTTACGAACGAAATCTTTTTTTTCTTGTTTTTCGTATCTAGCCATTTATCTTCTTTTACTAAGTTCTAATTTAAGAACATATAAATTATATCAATATCTCAAAGTAGTGTCAATTTAATTAAAGTAATACTGGTTGTCCGCCGCTTTTTTAGCGCCAAGCCCGGTGCACACTTTAGCATCGTCGGAAGAACATAAAATACTATTTTCTAAACCGGCGTCAGGGTCAGCGGATGTTTGCAGGGTATATACACTCTCCGTCCCTTTTCTTCTTTCCGCGCCAAGGTACTGCCCGTCAAAAAAGTAGCTAAAGCTTTTTGTGTCATAACAAACGGCGCCGTTGCAATTGTCAGTTTGTTTTACGCCGGGCATATCTATATCCCAAGCGTCTAACAAACTTTGCTCATTACACTGGTTTAAATCGCCGTAAGCAAGATGGCAGCGTTGCTGCGCGTCTCTCATATTTCTAAGAAGTATTAAAGCTTCCGCCACGCGGGATTTTTCCACCGCTTTGGTGTATTGCGGCAAAGCTATGGCGGCAAGTATGCCGATGATTAAGACTACAACTAAAAGCTCAATTAATGTAAAACCCTTTTTCATGTTTTCTCCTATAATACCCTTAAAACAATACTTTTTAATTATACATTTTATTAATATTCTTAACACTCGCATTTTACACGCTAATAATAGATGTTTTGGCAATAAAAAACCACACGCCGTTTGGCGTGTGGTTTTTGTTTTTAAATTTACTTCTTTTTAGCTTGTTTTGCTACGGCTTGGGCCGCGGCAAGTCTGGCTACAGGTACTCTGAACGGTGAGCATGAAACGTAGTTAAACGCTTCTCTGTGGCAGAACTCAACACTGGGGGCGTCGCCGCCGTGTTCGCCGCAAATACCAATTTTAAGGTTGGTTTTGGCGCTTCTGCCCGCTTTAACGGAGTGTTTAATTAAGAAGCCCACGCCGTCCTGGTCAAGCGTTTGGAACGGGTCGTTCTTCAAAATACCTTTATCAAGGTAAGCGCCCATGAAACCGCCTATGTCGTCGCGTGAAAAGCCAAAGGTCATCTGCGTTAAGTCATTGGTGCCGAAGGAGAAGAAGTCCGCGTGCTCAGCAATTTTATCTGACATAATCGCCGCACGGGGAATTTCTATCATTGTGCCTACTGAAAGGGGCAGTTTTTTAACGCCTGTTTTGGCAACTACTTCTTTGTAAACACGTTCAATAATAGCTCTCTGGTCAATCAGCTCATTTTCATGGCAGACAACCGGGACCATAACCTCAGGCATAGCTTTTACGCCTTCTTTTATAAGTTCGGCAGAGGCCTCAAAAATAGCTCTGGCCTGCATCTCGGTAATTTCCGGGTATGTTACGCCAAGGCGCACGCCGCGGTGGCCCATCATCGGGTTAACTTCGTGCAAGGCTGCCGCGCGTGAGTCAAACTCCGCCAATGTTATGTTCATGGCTTTGCAAACTGTTTCTTTTACTTCTTTCTGCTGGGGGATGAACTCGTGCAGCGGCGGGTCCATAAGACGTATTGTTACGCCGTAGCCTTCCATGGCTTTAATGGTGCCTTTGATAGATTTTTTCATGAAAGGGAAAAGTTCGTTAACGGCTTTTGTTCTTTCCTCAGTTGTTTTGGAAACTATCATTTTTCTTAAAATGAACAACGGCTTTTCCGCGTTTGAACCGTAGAACATGTGTTCTATACGGAACAGGCCTATACCTTTAGCGCCAAACTTTCTGGCTTTAGCGGCGTCTTCGGGTGTGTCGGCGTTTGTGCGGACGTCAAGGCGTTTTATTTTGTCGCAGAGCGTGAGGAAGGCGTCAAGGTTCTTATTACCCTCGCCGGCGGCTAACATGGCCAACGCGCCCTGGTATACGTAACCTTTGGTGCCGTTAAGTGTAATATCGTCACCTTTTTTAAATGTTACGCCGCCAAGGGTGGCTGTTTTATTTTTCATATCAATATGAAGCTCGCCGCAGCCTACTATGCAGCATTTGCCCCAGCCGCGGGCTACCAACGCCGCGTGCGAGGTCATACCGCCGCGCTGTGTTAAAATAGCTTCGGCCGCTCTCATACCTTCAACGTCTTCGGGGTTGGTTTCTTCTCTTACTAATATTGTTTTAATGCCTTTGTCTCTATATTCCATGGCTTCTTCTGAGGTAAACACTACTTTACCTGTGGCGCCGCCAGGGCCGGCCGGCAAACCTTTGCCTATTACTTTGGCTGAGGCTTCGGCCTTAGGGTCGATAGAGGGGTGCAGAAGTTCGTCTAACTGGATAGGCGATACTCTGAGCACGGCTTCTGTCTGGCTGATAAGTTTTTCTTTTAACATGTCTAAGGCCATCTGCACGGCGGCTGTACCGTTGCGTTTGCCTACGCGGCATTGCAACATCCACAGTCTGCCCTTTTCAATGGTGAACTCTATGTCTAACATGTCTCTGAAATGTTTTTCAAGGCGTTTTTGTATAGCGTCAAGCTCTTTATAAGCTTTGGGCATAATCTGTTCTAAGGTAGGAAGATGTTCTGAATGGGTATTTTTGGACCATTTGTTCATGGGGCTGGGTGTTCTGATACCGGCCACAACGTCTTCACCCTGGGCGTTTACAAGGTATTCGCCGTAAAAGTGTGAATCACCGTTGCCAGGGTTTCTGGAGAAAGCTACGCCTGTGGCGCAATCGTCGCCCATGTTGCCAAATACCATGGCCTGCACGTTAACGGCTGTGCCCCAATCGTGCGGGATTTTTTCAATATTTCTGTAAGCTATGGCTCTTTTACCGTTCCAGCTGGCAAATACCGCGCCTACCGCGCCCCACATCTGTTCCATCGGGTTATCGGGGAACTCTTTGCCTAAAACTTTTTTAACTGTTACTTTAAAATCGGCGCAAAGCTTTTTTAAGTCAGCGGCTGTTAAGGCTGTGTCGTCTTTTACGCCTTTTTTAGCTTTAAGGTCATGCAATTGGCCGTCTAAAACTTTGCGTATGCCTTTGTCGTCTTTAGGTTCAATGCCGGCGGCCTTTTCCATAACAACGTCTGAGTACATCATAATAAGACGTCTGTAAGCGTCGTACACAAACCTTTCGTTATTGGTTTTTTTGATCATGCCGGGAATTGTTTTTTCCGTCAGACCAATGTTTAAAATTGTTTCCATCATGCCGGGCATAGAGGCCTTGGCGCCGGAGCGTACTGAAAGAAGAAGCGGGTTATCAACTGAACCAAAAACTTTTTTTGTTTCTTTTTCAACTTTTTTAAGATTGGCTTCAACTTCAGCTTTTAAGGTTTTGGGGTAGGATTTTTTGTTATCCCAATAATAGGTGCAAACTTCTGTAGTAATAGTAAAACCCGGGGGCACGGGCAGCTTCATAAGACCGGCCATCTCAGCCAGGTTAGCGCCTTTACCGCCTAAAAGATCTTTCATTGTGCCTTTGCCGTCAGCTTTGCCGCCGCCAAAGTAGTAAACGTTTTTTGTTGATTTTTTAGCAACTGTTTTTGTTGCTTTTTTCATTATTTTCTTTGCCATTGTACAACTCCTGTTTAGCAACTAATTAACCGCGCGATTAATTACATTTAACGCGCAAGTTTCTATTTATATTTCTTTACTCTAAGATTATAGTATAAAAACCGTCACAAACACAAAAAGCGGCAAAAAAACGCGTTTTAACTGTTATAATTAAGTATGCACAGCAATATTATATCCCATAACCCTTACTCTCCCAAAGAAGAGTTAATGCACACCCTAACCCACTGGATAGGCACTATTTTTGTAAGCCTTGGGGCCGGGTGTCTGATTACGCTGGCCGCTATAACGGGCGACCCGTGGAAAATAACGTCCGTATCCATATTTTCCGCTTCTATGATAACGCTTTACGTAGCCTCTACCCTATATCACGCGGCGGTAAGCCCCGTGGCAAAAGCCAGGCTGAAAATATTTGACCATGTTTCCATTTACATATTAATAGCGGGTACATACACTCCGTTTTTACTTGTTAACCTGCGCGGCACCGCCGGGTGGGTTATGTTTGGCATTGTGTGGGCGCTGGCGTTTGGCGGCACTATAATGAAGCTGTTTTTAACGGGCAAGTATAAAAAGCTTTCCGTAGCTATTTACCTGGGCATGGGGTGGATAGCGTTATTCGCCATAAAACCTTTTATTCAAAATATTCCCACGGTGGGGCTGGTGTTTATAGTAATAGGCGGCCTGCTATATTCCGGCGGGGTCTACTTTTACGTGAGAAAAGACAAAGCGTTTTTCCACGGCATCTGGCACCTGTTTGTGCTGGCAGGCACCATAATGCACTTTTTTGCGGTACTGTTTGGCAGTGTTTTGTACTATGGTTAAAAATATTTAATATATATATATATAAAGGTTGTAAAAGTTTTGAAATAAAAAAACCCCCGGTTTAACCGGGGGTTTTTTTATTTAAGAGCTATATTCTTAGGGTGGTTATTTTTGATGAACGTGCCGTTATCCAGCTCCTCAAAAGCGTTTTGCAGCTCTTCACGGGTGTTCATAACTATCGGGCCGCCCCAGGCAACATCTTCTTTAAGCGGTTTGGCCGCCAGCAGTACAAACCTGGCGCCTTTGTCGCCCGCTTTTACATACATATTATCGCCATACGTCATTAAAACGGCGGTTTTGGCGGGGATGTATTGGGTAGAAGATTCCTCCTCAAACACAGCGTCGCCCTGTAAAAGATAGACAAATACTGTCTCATCAGGGTTTGTGTCAATTTCCCAAAGGGCGTTTGACTCAAGTTTAACGTCAAGATACGTGGCTTTAACATAATCGCCTTTTGTCGCGCCTTTTTTACCTTTGTATTCACCCGCTATTACTCTTATTACCGCGCCGTCTTCTTTAATTACGGGTATCATTTCGCTTCTGATATCGCGGTAAGCGGGTGCGGTCATTTTGTCTTTTTTAGGCAAATTTATCCATAACTGCAGGCCCAGCATATGCGGCGCGGGCTTGGGCATTTCTTGGTGTATTATGCCGCTGCCGGCCGTCATCCATTGGCAGCAGCCGTCGTTAATACTGCCTTTGTTGCCCATAGAGTCGCCGTGTTCAATATCCCCCTCTACAAGATAGGTAACGGTTTCTATACCCCTGTGCGGGTGCCACGGAAAACCTTTTGTATAGTCATCCGGGTTTTTAGAGTCAAAAGCGTCCAGCATTAAAAACGGGTCAAAATCCTTAACATCAGGCCTGCTGAGCACCCTGGTAAGTTTAACACCCGCCCCGTCCTGCGTGGCGGTACCCGTGACAAGTTTAGCAACTTTTCTTTTTTTCATATACCCTCCCACCAACTAATTAAAATAAACATGTAAAAAAATATATATATTTTAGTATACTTTAATTAATTGGCTATGTTAGCAATTAGTTGTTTATACAAATTTGAACCTGTTTTTGGAGTCTTACATAAAAGTAAGGCAAGCTTTTGTTAAAACAAAGGCGTAATTGACCACCAAAAGCAGTCGTTTTAGGCGCGAAATATCTTGGCTGATCCCCTTGGTGTTTTGCGCCGAGTGTTTCCCGCCTTGTGCGGGAAACCACGGCTGTTACTGCTTGGGTTAGGTCAATTAGCTCAAATATAACAGCCGTTTTTACTTATACCCACGCACTTATGCTATTATGTATAATGATATGTATATACATATGTCATAATTACAATTTGGAGTGAATACTGATGAAAATAGTACTTCTTGCAGGCGGCTTTGGCACAAGGATAAGCGAAGAGTCTGAATTAAAACCAAAACCTATGATAGAAATAGGCGGCAAACCCGTCTTATGGCATATAATGAAAATCTATTCTCAATACGGTTTTAACGAGTTTATTGTACTGTGCGGCTACAAAAGCTATATCATTAAAGAATACTTTAGCAACTATTTCATGCACCAGTCAGATTTTACTATAGACATGAACAATAACTCGGTAAAATATCACAACTGCAACGCCGAGAAATGGAAAATAACAGTTTTAGACACAGGCCTTAACACCATGACAGGCGGCCGTGTAAAAAGAGCGCAGGACTATATAGGCAACGAGCCTTTTATGCTTACCTACGGCGACGGCGTGGCCGATATTGACATAAACAAACTGCTTGAACACCATAAGTCCAGCAAAAAACTTGCCACCGTTACCGCCGTACAGCCCATGGGCAGGTTTGGCGCGTTAAATATAACGGACGATAACACTGTAACTTCTTTTATGGAAAAGCCCGTTGGCGACGGTAACTGGATAAACGGCGGCTTTTTTGTTTTACAGCCCGAAGTTTTTGACTATATAGCGGGCGATACCACCATACTTGAAAGAGAACCGTTGGAGTCTATAGCCGCAAAGGGCCAGCTTACGGCCTACAAACACCACGGCTTCTGGCGCCCTATGGACGCTCTTAGGGACAAAAAAGACCTTGAGGCGCTGTGGGACAGCGGCAACCCGCCATGGAAAATTTGGAAGTAAGTTATACTATGAAGACAATATTAGAAACTTATAAAAATAAGAAAGTTTTTGTCACGGGCCATACGGGTTTTAAAGGCTCTTGGCTGACAATGTGGCTTAAAGAGCTTGGGGCTGACGTGTGCGGCTATTCTTTGGAGCCAGACACAGACCCCGCTTTATTTAACCAGCTTGGCCTGGCAAAAGATATCAAACACATTATTGCAGACGTACGCGACCTTGAACGCCTTACCAAAGAAATTAAAGCTTTTTCCCCCGATATTGTGCTGCACCTGGCTGCACAGCCGCTAGTTAAACTTTCATATAAAGAACCCGTTTTAACTTACCAAACCAACGTAATGGGCACAGTAAATTTACTTGAAGCATGCAGACAGCACGGCGGCATCAAGTCCATAGTAAACGTAACAACAGACAAGTGCTATGAGAACAAAGAAACAGATTACGCCTATAAAGAAACCGACCCTTTTGGCGGGTACGACCCGTACAGCAATTCCAAAGGCTGCTCCGAACTGGTTACAGCCTGTTATAGAAACTCCTATTTTAACCCGCAGGATTACGGCGCCAAACACAACACAGCCTTGGCCTCCGCCCGCGCGGGCAATGTAATTGGCGGCGGCGATTACTCGGCCGACAGATTACTGCCTGATTTTATTAAGGCCATACGCGCAAACCAAGACATTTTTATAAGAAGCCCCAAGGCCACCCGCCCGTGGCAGTTTGTACTGGAGCCGCTTTCCGGTTATTTAGTGCTGGGCGCAAGGCTGTTTAACGGCGATATAAATTTAGCAAGCGGCTGGAACTTTGGCCCCTATGACAGCAGTATTTTAACTGTTGAAGAAGTGGTAAAAGAAGCTATTAAAGATTACGGCCAAGGCTCTTACAGTATAGACAAAAACGCACACCCGCACGAGGCCACGCTTTTAAAGCTGGACATTACCAAGGCGGAAACCCAGCTTGACTGGCACCCCGTTTACACAGCCCAGCAAGCCATTGCCGCCACTATAGAGTGGTACAAAGGCTGGTACGAGGGCAAAGACGTTTTAGCACTTACACATAAACAACTTAAGGAATACTCAGACAAACTTTAATATGAAAAAACTACTTATATCTACTTTAAGAAGCACAATTAAATCTTTAGGCGGCCTTTACTACAGTTTAGCCAAGCCAGACGTTAAAACAGGCAAGTATGTGGCCGTTTCCGGCAAGGTGCTGGGCAAGCAGGAACTTAAAAATATGCTGGACGCCTCTTTAGATATGTGGCTTACCACAGGCAGGTTTAACGATAAATTTGAACGTGACTTTGCCGCCTTCTTGGGCGCAAAATACGCGCTATCTACCAACTCAGGCTCCAGCGCCAACTTATTGGCTATGTCAGCCTTAACATCACATAAACTTGGCGAACGCAGGCTTAAACCCGGCGACGAAGTTATAACCGTAGCGGCTGGCTTTCCCACAACGGTTAACCCTATTATCCAAAACGGGCTTATACCCGTATTTGTAGACGTAGAACTTGGCGACTACAACATAGCCGTTAACCAGATAGAAGAGGCTCTCTCCCCCAGAACAAAGGCAGTTTTTGTTGCGCACACTCTTGGCAATGTTTTTGATTTAGACCAGCTAAAAGCGCTTTGCGACAAGCACAACCTTTGGCTTATTGAGGACTCTTGCGACGCTTTAGGCTCCAAATATAACGGCAAATTTACGGGTACGGTGGGGCACATAGGTACGTTCAGCTTTTACCCCGCGCACCATATTACTATGGGCGAGGGCGGCGCCGTCTGCACCAGCGACCCTGCGCTTTACCGCATAATAATGTCCTTTAGAGATTGGGGCAGAGACTGTTGGTGCCCGCCGGGTAAAGACGACACCTGCAAAAACCGCTTTAACATGCAGTTAGGCAATTTACCCTTTGGTTATGACCATAAATACACATACTCACACCTGGGCTACAACCTTAAAATTACAGACTGGCAGGCTGCAGTCGGCGTAGCGCAGTTAGAAAGGCTGACAGGTTTTATTGACAAGAGAAACGAGAACTTTAATTACCTTTACAAAGAACTTTCGCAGTTTTCTAAGTATTTAATGCTGCCAAAACTGTCCGACAAAGTTACCCCCTCATGGTTTGGCTTTACCATAACCGTTTTGCCTAACGATAAATTTAACAAAATTGACCTGGTTAAATTCTTAGAAGACAACAATATAGGCACCAGGCAGTTATTTGCCGGAAACTTGCTGCGCCAGCCAGTATTTGTGGACAATTCTTTTAAGATAAGAATACGCAACTCAGGCATTCTTAACTCTAACGAGCTTAACGACACGCACTATGCCCAGCTGCCTAATACGGACACCGTTATGAACGCCACTTTTTGGATAGGCGTGTGGCCCGGCCTGCGCCGTGACCAGCTGGAATATATAGTAGCCAAATTTAAAGAGTTTATAGACGCGTAATGAAGACAAAAATACTGCTTACCGGCGGCAACGGTTTTATAGGTAAAAACATTTTAGAAAGCCATTTGGCCGCTAAATATGACATTACCGCCCCGCGCAGTTTTGAGCTTAATTTGGCCGACACAGAAGCGGCTGATAATTTTTTTAAAGATAAACAATTTGACGTTGTACTGCACAGCGCCACCAAGCCCGGGCACCGCAACGCTAAAGATTTGTCTAACCTTTTTTACACAAACGTACGTATGTTTGAAAATTTGGAAAGGAACAAAGCGCACTTTGGCAAGTTAATTAATTTTGGCTCCGGCGCGGTGTACGACGTATCAACAAATATTACTGACGCTAGAGAAGAAAGCATTTTTAACAAAATGCCTAAAGACGAACACGGCTTTTGTAAGTATGTAGTGGCAAAGCAAATAGAAAAGCTGGATAACTTTATTGACTTGAACATCTTTGGCATATTTGGCAAACATGAGGACTACGCCATCAGGTTTATATCCAACGCCGTGTGCAAAGCTATTAAAGGCTTGCCCATAACTTTGCGCCAAAACCGCAGGTTCAGCTATTTATTTGTAGAAGATTTAATACCTGTACTAGAGTTTTTAATTGAAAACAAAGCAAAGTACAACTCTTATAACATTGTGCCGGACGAAAAGGCCGAGCTTTTAGCTTTAGCCCAGGCGGTAAAAGAACTTGCAGGCGGCAATATAGAAATAAAAGTAGCCGCGCCCGGTTACGGCCTGGATTACACGGGTAACAATGACAGAATTAAAAAAGAAATACCCGGCCTTAAATTTACGCCTATGCGTGACGCCGTGGCAAAGCTTTACAATTTTTATAAATCTAACGAGGGCATTATTAATACTAACGCCCTTAAAGAGGATAAATAAACATGAAAACTGTTTTTTTAACAGGCGGCAGGGGCGACATAGGCGCAGCTATAAAAGCGCAGTTTGAGGCGGCGGGTTATACCGTACTGGCGCCATCCAGCGCGGAGCTTAACCTGGAAGATTTAGAAGGCGTAACAAAATATTTTACACAAAATACTATTGAGGCCGACATTTTTGTGCACTGCGCGGGCTTTAATACGCCCAAAGAAGTGAGCGACGTTACCGCCGGGGATATGCTAAAAACAGCGAAGATAAACTACATTTCTTTTGTAGAAATTGTTAAAGCGCTTGCGCCATACATGAGCGCTAAAAAATACGGCAGAATTTTGGCAATATCATCACTTTACGGCACAATATCACGCAGCGGCAGGCTACCCTACAGCACCTCTAAGCACGCCTTAAACGGCGCGGTAAGAACGCTGTCGTGCGAGCTTGCGCCGCATAATATTTTGGTTAACGCGCTGTCACCGGGCTTTGTAGACACCGTGATGACAAGAAAGAATAATACGCCAGAGCGTATAGCCCAGCTTACCAAAAAAATACCGCTTGGCCGCATGGCCAGTGTGGAAGATATAGCAAACACAGCTTTTTACCTCTGCTCTGATAACAACAGTTATATTTCCGGGCAGAACATTATTGTAGACGGCGGCTTTATGGCCGAGGGAGGGCAGAACTAATGAGTGTAGATTTTTTAATAGAAGGTAAAACATTTAAAATGCCGGACAACTTTAACGCGCTGGACACTTTTACCGTTAACTCCGTGCCCCGCCCTTATAACGTAAGCATAAAGTATGACGGCGCCCCGGTTAAAGAACTGCAAGCTTTAATGGACGCCAACAAAAATAATCTCCTGCTTATAGACGCCAACGTTTATAACCTTTACTACAAAGACTTAAAAGTAGACGCTAAAAGAATTTTTATTGCTGACGCCACGGAAGAATTTAAGACTTTAGACGGTGTAACCAAAGTAATAGCGTTTTTAGAAGAAAATGACTTTACCAAAACCGAAAAGCTTTACGTAATAGGCGGCGGCATTATAGAGGACGTAGGCGCTTTTGTGGGCGCTGTGTATAAACGCGGCATAAAATGGGTTTACTACCCAACCACCTTGCTTTCTATGTGCGACTCCTGCATAGGCGGCAAAACTGGCATTAACCATAACAAAGCTAAAAACCAGCTGGCGTTATTCTCGGCCCCGGCTGAAGTTATTATTAACACCGCCTTCCTCAAAACCCTTACGGATTACCACATAAAATCCGGCATGGGCGAGATTTTAAAACTTTTAGTAACCGGCGGCGCAAAACCGCTGCAGGTTTATATTGATAGCGTGGAAAACGGCAAAGCTAAAACCTTTGACGCTTACAAAACGCTTATCATGAGCTCTTTGGCCGTCAAAAGGGCCGTGGTGGAAGAGGACGAGTTTGAACTTAACCACAGGCGCAGCCTTAACTACGGGCACACCGTTGGCCACGCTATAGAAGTGCTGTCAAATTACGAAATACCGCACGGCCAGGCTGTTATTATAGGCATGGTAATTGTGAACAAACTTTCTAAAAACCGCAATATTTTAAATGACGCTGACTATGAACTTACTCAGCGTTTATCTAAAGAGCTTTTGGGGCCGTCGCTGGTAAAACAGGTATCTTTAGACGGCCTTAACAAGTTGCTTAAAAAAGATAAAAAGACCGAGGGTAACCTGGTAAATTTTGTAATAATTTCAAAACTGGGCGACACGCAGTTTTTAAAATTACCGTTAGACGAAAATTTATTTAACGAGATTTCAGAAGCTATACAAAAGGAGTTTTAATGCCAAAGCCGGCATTGCTTATAGATTTTGGCGCATCCAGGATAAAGGCCGCTTTACTGCTTAACGGTGTGGTTACCCGTGTAAACAGTTATCCGTCTGTAACGCCAAAAGTTAACGCCGGAAAACGCTTTGAAACCAGCCTTGAAAAAGTTAAAAATACTTTTTTAGCCATAGTTAAAGAATATTATTACGCGGTTACTACTTTTGACAGTGTTTATATATGCTCAGAAATGCACGGCTTTGCCCTTTTGGATGACAACAATAAACCGCTATCTGAATATATAAGCTGGAAAGATGAACGCTCTTTGGAAGATAACAGTTTTGAAGTTTTAAAAGCTGAGCTAGGCAATAGTTTTTTTGAAAAAACAGGCATGCAGCCCCGCCCGTGTTACCCGTTGTTTAATATAAACGCCATGGTAAAACGGGGCGAAATTAAAAAGGCCAAGGTTGTATCACTGCCCGAATGGCTGTGCGCATGCGGCGGCAGCAGTCTTAATATAGCGCATGATACCATGAGCGCCGGCCTGGGGTTTTACAATATTTACACAAAGTCCTTTGACGCGGATTTAATTAATGCGGCGGGCAATGCTGAACTCAGTTTCAACAAAGTATCGCATGATATAGTGCCCGGCGGTTATATAGAACTTAACGGCAAACAAATTGCAATTTACACCGGCGTGGGCGACCACCAGTGCGCGCTGTTAGGCGCGGGGGTTGACGATACTTCAATATCGGTTAACCTTGGTACAGGTTCGCAGGTATCTATGCTGGGGTTGGATAATAAAGCGGTGCAAAAGCGTCCGTTTTTTAACGACGAGCTGCTGTCTGTTATAACGCATATTCCGTCCGGCCGTGCGCTTAACGCCTATAAAGAAGCGTTTGACGCCGCCAGACCGGGCGAAGACTTTTGGGCGGGGATAACCGCCGTTACGCTTGAAGACATAAAAAATGCCGACACAGACATTAATTTAGCGGTGTTTGAGTCCGCCTGGGGTTACACTGGCCCGGTACAAATTACCGTGCCGCAGGGCAGCCTAAAAAACTGGTTTGCGTCTATACTTAAAAGTTACGTAACGCAATACAAAACGGCTATAGACCGCATGCAACCGGGTAAACAATTTAACAAGATAATATTAAGCGGCGGAGTGTCCGCCAAACTGCCTGTTGTGGCAGAGTATTTGCAGATGATTACAAATTACGCTGTCCGCCAGGCAAACTGTAAGTATGACGAGACGTTTTGCGGTTTACAGAGGCTGGCATTGGGTAACAACCCCAAATAATAACAAAGGAGAGTTTTACAATGAAAAACAATATTTTCCAAGATTTGTTTGTGTTAGAGATAGCCAACAACCATTGGGGAGATTACGACCGCGCCGTAAAAATTATTACATCTTTCGCCCAGATAGTTAAGTTCAATAATATCCGCGCGGCCATAAAGATGCAGTTTAGAGATGTGGACACCTTTATACATAAAGATTTTAAAAACCGCGACGACATACGCTACATCAGCAAAACCATGAAAACCAAAATGAGCTGTGACAACTACGCCGCCTTAGTAGACGTAGTTAAAAAATCCGGCTGCGTAACAATGTCCACCCCGTTTGATGAAGCCTCCGTTGATTTATGCGTAAATTTAGGCGTAGAAATTATAAAAATAGCCAGCTCTGACATTAACGACTGGGTGCTTATCGAAAAAATTGCAAAAACAAGAAAGCCTGTTATTGTTTCCACCGGCGGCTCATCGCTTAAAGACATTGATGACCTGGTAAAGTTTTTTACCAAGCGCGAAATACCGTTGGCCGTTAACCACTGCGTATCGCTCTACCCATCTGAAAAATCTGACCTGGAACTTAACCAGATTGACTTCCTTAAAAACCGCTACCCTGAGTTGGTTATCGGATTCTCTACACACGAATATAATGACGATATAGAATCCCCCATGCTTATGGCCTACGCCAAAGGCGCCAGAACATTTGAACGCCACGTAGACATTGAGTACAACGGCGAAAAGCCGTCCCCGTACTGCTCTACCCCCTCTGACTTTGACAGGTGGGTAAAAGCGTACCACAAAGCGGTTGCCATATGCGGCAGCTCCGGCGATACTAAGCGCAACCCGCCTAAGCAGGAAGTTGAGTATTTAGACGCGCTTGTACGCGGCGTTTACGCTAAGAGAGATTTACAACCCGGCGACGTTATTACCGAGGATGAAATTTATCTTGCCATACCGCTGCAGCAGGGCCAGATTTCCTGCAGAGAGCTTATCTTTGGCGAAAAGGTTATAGCCCCCATAGCTAAAGACGCTCCTATAAAAATAGACGGCATAGACTCCCCCTATGCTTACGACGAGAAATTAAAAGAAAAAATTTATAAAAGAGGCCTGGCTGTATAACAGCGTTATAATATGATTAAACTTTCTGACTACATTGCCGCAAGACTGCGTAACCAGCACCACGTTAAGGATGTGTTTTTAATATCCGGCGGCGGCGCCATGCACCTTAACAACGCGTTTGGACAGCAGAAAGGTATTACATATTACACTAACCATAATGAGCAGGCCACAGCTATAGCAGCAGAGGGTTACGCCCGCCTTAACCAAGACCTTGCGGTAGCAAACGTTACCACAGGCCCCGGCGGGCTTAACGCGCTTAACGGCGTTTTTGGCGCGTGGACGGACAGCGCGCCCATACTCTTTATATCAGGCCAGGTAAAGTTTGAAACTACCATAGCCTCTTGCCCAAGCATACCTTTAAGGCAGCTTGGTGACCAGGAAGTGGACATTATAAGTGTAGTTAAACCGCTTACCAAGTACGCTGTTATGGTAACAGACCCTAACACAATCAAGTACCACCTGGACAAGGCAGTATACCTTGCCACGCACGGACGCAAGGGCCCCGTATGGCTGGACATACCCATGAACGTGCAGGCGGCAATGATTGACGAGAAAAAACTAAAATCCTACAACCCGAAAGAAGACGAAGTAAAGCTGCCCGTAACCAAAAAAGCGGTAGCGGACACCATTAAAAAGCTTTCTGCCGCCAAGCGCCCTGTTATAGTTGCCGGCCACGGCATAAGGCTGGCAAAAGCGGAAGAGAAATTTTTAAAACTTCTTACCCAAATCAATATTCCCGTGCTCACGTCTTTTAACGGCATGGACATACTGAGCGACGATAACAAAAACTATATAGGCCGCATAGGTACCATTGGCCAGCGCGCGGGCAACTTTACGCTGCAAAACGCCGACGTTATTTTATTTTTAGGCACGCGCAATAATATAAGGCAAGTCAGTTACAACTGGGAAAACTTTGCAAAGAACGCATTTAAAATAGCTGTAGACATAGATAAGGCGGAACTGGACAAACCCACGGTAAAACCGGACATAAAAATAAACGCAGACGCCGGGGATTTTATAACTGCCCTGCTAAAAACAAAAAAGAAAATTGACGCCGGAAAGTGGCTAAAGTGGTGCGCCAACCTTAAACGTAAATATGCATTTGGCTCCTATACGGACCATACGGACAAAGCCAAAACCATAAACCCGTATTTTTTTGTGCATGAGTTAACCTCACAACTTAAAGCAAACGTACCGATGGTAACCGCAAACGGCACCGCGTGCGTGACGCCGCTGCAAAGCGCGGTTGTAAAAAAAGGGCAGAGAATATTTTATAACTCAGGCAACGCCTCTATGGGTTATGACCTGCCGGCGGCCATAGGCGCGTGCATAGCTAACGGGCGCAAGGAAACAGTGTGCCTGTCCGGTGACGGCAGTATTATGATGAACTTGCAGGAACTGCAAACAATACGCCATTATAATTTGCCTATAAAAATATTTATTATAAACAACTCCGGCTACAGTTCAATAAAGCAAACGCAGAAAAACTTTTTTAACGGCCATCTTACGGGCGCCTGCCCAAACAGCGGCGTAACCACGCCGGACTTTAGCAAAGTGGCCAAAGCCTTTGCCCTGCCGTCAATGAAAATAAGTTCTAAGACTGGTATGGCCAGCCAGATTAAGGCCGCGCTTAACGCCAAGGGCCCCATGGTTATTGATGTTATAACAGAACGCGACTATATATTTGTACCCAAACTTTCCGCCAAAAAACTGCCGGACGGCACCATGGTTTCCCCTACTCTTGAAGATATGTTCCCCTTCTTGGACAGAGAGGAATTTGAGGAGAATATTTTAAAATAATTATGAGAAAACTGCTTACACTTTCTAAAAAGTTTATGAGGAGCAACAATAAAGTCGCTTTGACTTTATTTTTGCTGTTCTTTATAAGTTTGCTATCAATACTGCAAGACGCGGCGATGTTATTTGTAAAAACATCCAGCATGAAAGTGTTAGAGGGTGTAATTTATTATATACCTGATACAAGAAAGCATTTGTTTTGGTACATAATATCGGTGCCTTTTATATTTGCTTACGCGCTATCAGGCCTGGCGTACCGCACGGTACTGTGGGGCAAAGTAGAGGCGTTTTTCAGAAGGCTGAGAAGAACGCATTTTATGTCTTTGTTTATTATAGCTATGTTTATAATAAACATTTTTATACTGCGCTTTAACATAGCTACGGAGATTGGCTGGGGTTTTATTGTTCTTATATGGCTATTTGCCTATCTTACACCGGTTATATTTGGCACGCATTTAGACTTGGAGTTTGATTTTCTTAAAAGTAAATTCGCCAAGAAAACGCTTTACGTTATAGTTTTGGTTTGCTCAATACTTTATTTGGGCTGGATGTTAAAGCCGTTTATATACAACAAGCTTGTGCTGATGAACGAATACTGGGACATACCCACAACGCCTAAAAACAGCAGTTTAAATTCTAACGATATAGTTAACAAATACAAACTGCTTACATTTCATAAAAAGTACGACATTCTTAACCCCATAGACAACTACAAAGGACATTGCTTAGACGTACCCAAAACACCTGAAGTTGAAAAATATATTGAGTTTTTGGCGGAAAGAGATAAGATGTTTACCACTTTTGCCTATGAGGACGGCAAAGGCCTATGTTTTGCTTTCCCGCCGGCGCAGTATGACAGAGACATGCTTGTATCGTTGTTCTACCCCGCCACACATTTGGAAAAGCATTTCCTCAGGCTTGACATAGCCAACGCCTCGGTCGCGCTGGAAAGGAAGGAAATCTTCCGAAAAACGCCGCAGTTTAAGTTTATAAGAAACAACGGCCTTCAGTTTCAACAGCAAATTTTAAACCGTTGGTATATACACCACCACAACCATCTTTTAGGCGCCGTTAATGAGCTGCACCTGGGCAGGCCTATAAAAGATATTTTTATGCAGTACGGACTGCTCAACGCGGTTTTATTTGAAAAGGTTATGTCCGCCGCCAACTCACTTAACTACGGCACCTACCACAGAATACTGTACAGCTTTTATATAGTTTACTTTGCCATGTTTCTGGCGCTTATTTGGTATATCACGCGTAAAATACAATACCCGGCTATAGCTATGATGGTGTCGCTCACCGGGTTCAACATGCTTACGTACCAATATTTTTATTTAGGCCCCGGCCTTAACCCCGTTAGAAGGCTGTTTGATTTACCGCTTTTCTTTACCTGGTATAAGTATATACAAACGGGCAAAAAATCATTTTTTATAACGTCGCTGCTGCTATGCGTGGTGGCGGTGCTTAATAATACGGAATTTGGGCTTATGCTGACAATCGCGCTTATGGGCAGCGTGTTTGCCAACAATGTTAAAAACTTCCGTACAAAAATTTTTAATTTTGAGACAACGTGCGCTTTGGCAACATTTATATTGATAGCCGCCCTGGTCGTGGTGCTGCAGTACGGCTCGGTCAAAATAACCATGGGCTTTTTGTCCGGCTTATTAGCATTCCCCATACCCGCGCCTGTGATTATAGCGTCTATAATAACCATATTCGCCGCGTACTTTATATTTATGTTTATAAAAAAACAAGATAAAGCGCTGGCGCATTTGTTCCTGCTGGTACTGCTTTATACGCAAGGGCTTTTGATATTCTGGTTTAGAAGTTACGCGCCTTACCACGCTATGCCGTTTATCATGATTTATATGATACTCTTTGTAATAGCGGTAAAAGCGTTTTTTGACAAATATCCAAGGCATGAGACAAAAGCGCTTTTCGCCGTTACCGTGCTTACTATTATCACTTTTGTGTCTTCTATTTACGACTATACTAAGACTATGCGCGCGTTTAACAGGGTTATTAAAAACAACGTAACTTACGAATGGACTTTGCCGGGCACAAACTTTATTTCAACCATGAACCCGGCTTATTTTGAGGACTCGGCCAAACTTATACAAAAGTATACTCCTAATGAAAAAGGCATTTATATAGTGTCTAAATATGACAACTTTATCCCGCTGATATCAGGCCGCTACAGCGCGCTGCCTGTTATTGACCTGCAGTGGTATTTAATAACCCCGCAGGATATGAAAGACGTGGAAGACGCCATAAATAAAGCAAACCCCAAATATGTTTTTGCCGACAAAGACTTTGCTTTCAGGCGTTTTGAGTACGACGCCGTGCACGCAGAATCACCTTTTGGCGCTTTTAATGAGGAGTCCATGTGGAGAGTGCAGCGCCTTAACCAAATGAAAAAACTGTTTAAAAAGGTAACGGCCTGCTACACCCCGGTGGAAAGCAGCACCCTGTTAACGGTATATGAGAAAAAAGATTCTTGCGTTAACTAAATTTAAGTTTTTCAGGTTCATGTGCGTAGGCGTGCTTAACACAATGTTTGGCTACGGTATGTACGCGCTGTTCATATTTTTGGGCATGCATTACACGCTGGCGGTATTGTGTTCCACTTTTTTAGGAATACTGTTTAACTTTAAGACTATCGGCGTATTAGTATTTAAAAACGGGGACAACCGTTTGATATTCAGGTTTTTTGCCGTTTACGGTTTAATATACGCTATAAACGTGTTTTGCTTGAAACTTCTTAAATTACAAGGTTTTCAAAACATGTATATTAACGGCCTCGTACTTGTAATACCTTTGGCTTTACTGTCGTTTACTCTAAATAAATTCTTTGTTTTTGAAAGAGGAAAAAATGAAAATATCTGTAGTAAGCAGCGCTTATAATGAGGAAGAGAACGTTGAGGAACTTTACCAAAGAGTAAAGGAACAGTTTGATAAACTCGGCAAGTACGAATATGAGCAAATTGTGGTTGATAACGCCTCTACAGACGGCACGGCTGACAAACTGCGTGAAATAGCCGCCAAAGACAAAAACTTTAAAGTTATTTTAAACACAAGAAACTTCGGACACATACGTTCACCTTTTTACGCCATACTGCAAGGCAGCGGCGACGCTGTTATTTATATGGTGTCTGACCTGCAGGACCCGCCCGAACTTATACCCCAGTTTATAGAAAAGTGGGAGCAAGGCAACAAAATAGTGCTGGCGCAAAAAACAGAGAGCGAAGAGGGCTTTTTCTTCTCCAAGGTGCGAAAACTTTACTATAAACTTTTAAACATGCTTAATGACTCCGGCGCGGAGCTTACCAAAAACTGCACAGGTTTTGGATTATACGACAAAATAGTAATACAAAAATTCCGCGATATCGAAGACCCTTACCCATATGCCAGGGGTTTGGTGGGCGAGTTTGGTTACCAAAAAGCGCTTATCCCCTTTAAACAGCCGCTTAGAAAACGCGGTTTTACCAAAAATAATTTTTACACGCTTTACGATAACGCCATGATAGGCTTTATCAACCACTCCAAGGTACCGTTAAGATTGGCGGTGTTTCTCGGGTTTGCGCTGGCGGGGTTCAGCTTTGTTATAGGGTGCATTTATTTGGTAGTCAAAATACTGTGGTGGGATATATTCCCCGCGGGCACAGCGCCTATACTTATAGGAGTGTTCTTCCTGGGGTCACTGCAGCTGCTGTTCTTAGGTATTATAGGCGAATATGTGGGCATGATACTGACACAGGTGCTTAAACGCCCGCTGGTAATAGAAAAGGAAAGGATTAATTTTTAATTTTCTTTATAGCAGTTGTACTTCTTTTCGTAATGTTTTCTTCTAAACAGACGCGCTATCTCTATGCGTATAAGCGCTGTAAGCATAACTATCTTTTGGCGCCAGTTAAACATTAAAAACATACTGCCGATTGTTGGCGGATAAAAGCCCAGGCCAAAGCGGCTTTTTTTAAGTTCCCCGCTGATTTGGTGGTAGAAAGAACCGCCGGTGTAGGAAAGCTTGTCAATAAACTCACGTCTTAATTTCTTATCGTTTATCAGCATTATGCTTTGCATATAACCGCCCAGCCAGTGCGTGCTGCAGCGCGGTATGGAAACATCTGAACTGCGGCGGCACACGTCGCTGATTAAATTATCATCCCCCCTTTTAATAAGAGGTTTATCAAGCACCACTATTTTACCTTTATGGTTAATAACCGCGGCAAAGGCGCCCATATGCGGGAATATGCTGCCAATATGCGCTAAAATATTGCACAGCACCTCTTCGTTAATATGCGAGCGCTTGTAGATATTAACCGGCAGGAAAACGGTATTGTGCATTAAATTTGGCAGGTCATCGGCAAACTTAAAGTCGTCCCCCGCTACTATAAGGTCCGCCCCGTCCGCACACGCCTCTTCCAACTGCGGCCAAGACGTCCAGTCATATTTATCATCGTCCGCCAGTACCCACAGGTACTCGTGCGTGCCAACCTCAAAAGACCTGGCAATATTGCCGTTACCGCCAATGTTGCGGGTGTTTCTTATGTATTTGATGTTGGGATATTTGTCCGCGTATTTTTTGCAAACTTCCGGGGTAGAATCTTTGCTGGCATTGTCTAAAATTGTTACGTAAATATCGCGCACGCCCTCGGGGCCGTTTACTATGTATTCCAAAGTTTCTTCTAAATATTTAGCGCGGTTGTAGGTGGGTATTACTATTTCTAAATCTATTTTAGGCATTTTGGCCCCCCAAATACTCTTTAACTTTATTAAATGTTGTTTGCGGAAGTATAGACGACATACAGTCCTTATCACCCAGCTCAAGCGGGCAGGTTTGCATCCAGGTTTTTTTGCTCCACACGCAATCGCCGCAAACTTCTGACTTTATATTTATGTTTGTTTTATAACCCCAGTACTCAATTGTTGTTGGGCCAAACATTACCACGGCTTTTGTGCCTACGTTAAACGCTATGTGCACAATGCCGCTCTCGCTGTCTACGTGCAGCATACTTTTGGCTAAAATATAAGGCAGGTCAGCCACTTTGGTTTGGTTAACTAAAGATACATCCACAAAATCATATTTTACGCTGTTGCCGCCGCCTATTTGTACTACTAAAATATCCGGGAACTCGGCCTTAAACATTTTTACAAATTCACGCCAATGCTCGCGCGGCCACATTCTGGACGGGCGGCCCATCATAACGGTGTCCGTATTCATACCGTCGTGTATTGTGATATATTTTTTGCCCTCAAGGCCTACGCTTTTAAGTATTTCAAAATTTTCTTCTTTTAAGGTTATGGGCGACGGGTTAGCCTGGCTTACGTCCAGCCCCGTGCTCAGCCCCATAGAGCCAAACCTATCCATACCCATGCTCACGCACCAGCGGGCCATAGCACCGTCTAAGTACGGGGTGTTTATTACAACAGGTTCCAGCACTTTTTGCGCGGCAAGGCCTTTGTTTAAAATTGTCTCAAACTCCGGCGCGACGGCTTTTATTCTTTCTAAATTATAATAGTCGTAGTTAAATGTATAACAGCCGCTTATAACAACATCGTAGTGTTTAAGAATGTATTTTCTGCCTATTATCTCGTCAACAAGTTTATCACCGCCATAAACCATTTGCGCTACACCTATATGTTCATGCGCGTAAGTTATATGGGCGGATGGCACGGCGTTGCGCAGCGCAGCCACAAAAATGCGCGACATTATAACGTCGCCTATTCCCCCGCGCACGTGTACAAGCGCACGCAGCTGCGGGCCAAACTGCGGCGCTTTGGCCTTAAGACCCCAGGTAAATTGTTTAAATTTATTTTTAAAATCTTTACGGGCTTTGCTGGCACGCACCGCCGCCCTTATCAGGCGCGAGTTGCGGCCCGAAGACTCCATAAAGCCCTGTAATTTTAAAAAATCTAATCTGAATTTGTTGTCCTGTGCGCTCATTGCTGACTCTCCGTTATGTTATAATCTATGATACAAAATAAGAGGCGTTTATCACATGACCACCTGGAACCCATGGCACGGCTGCCAAAAGCTTAGCGAAGGCTGTAAAAACTGTTATGTTTACCGTATAGACGCGTACCACGGTAAAGATGCCTCCGTAGTGGCCAAAACCCAAATGTTTAACCTGCCGGTAAAAAGAACACGCTCACGCGAGTATAAAGTGCTGTCGGGGACCCTGGTATACACCTGTTTCACGTCAGACTTTTTTTTGCCGCAGGCGGACCAGTGGCGTAAAGAAGCGTGGGAAATGATAAAAATAAGACGTGACCTTCAATTCTTTATGATAACCAAACGCATAGACCGCCTGCACGTTAACCTGCCGGCCGACTGGGGCGATGGCTACGACAATGTAACAATAGCCTGCACCGTAGAAAACCAACAAATGGCCGACTACCGCATTCCCATATACCGGGCCGCCCCCATAAAAACAAAGGTGCTTGTATGCGCGCCGCTGCTGGGCCCCATAGACCTGCGCCCGTATTTGGGCGACTGGCTGGAGGAAGTATCCGTAGGCGGAGAGTCCGGCAAAAGGGCCAGAACATGTAATTTTGAATGGGTGCTGGATATAAGGCAGCAGTGTGTGGACGCGGGCATACCTTTTGGTTTTAGGCAGACGGGAACATCCTTTTTAAAAGACGGCAAGACTTATACTATCCCCAAAAAGCTGGAACATATACAGGCCAAAAAAGCGGGGATAGACTTTGAGTAGTTATTTAATTTCTTTAAGTTGTTTACTTATTTCCAACCACAGTTTTATAATATCGTCACTGCCTACATTGTTGGGCTGAAACACCAGGTAATCTGCGGGGCGGTTGGCATATGCGCCGGCGCCGCCTTGCCCTTGCGGTACTATTTTTAACACAGCGGTTTTATCTGTTGTATATTTATTGTAAAGGTAATTTTCAAAATACAGCGTTTTAGAATTATCTTCCTCACTTACAAAATGTCTGGGCGGCGCTACCGATATATCCACTTCTTTATCGGTCTTACGGTTATACCACTTGCCGCCGTGGTTAATAACGCTTACAATTTTTTTATCAGGCATAAAAGCGGCGGCAATATCGGTAAGAGTGACGGAAGACACTACGTTGCCGTACGCCACATGCATGGCCCCGCCAAAAAATACCGCTTTACTCTTTTTAGGCATTTTAGATTTTATTTCTTTAAAAATTGCTTTATTTCTTATCGTCATACCTTCTGGGGAGGTAGTGCAAAAATCGGTCCCCGCGACACATCTGGTAAGTTTGCCGTTAATCTTTTTTTCAGTAACGCCAAGGTCAACGGCTTTTACTATAACACCGTCACTCATCAGGTCGCATATTATAAAGCCCATGGCCTCGTTTTTGCCCATCTTTTTTTCAATATAACGGCGGCAAATGCGCTCACGCTGAGCGTCGCTAAAAGCGAGGTCAAGCATTTCTTCCATATTATCTAAAGCTTCTTTATTTTCTGTTTTGTCAAACTCGTAAAATATGTGGGTGACTTTGGGTTTTTTGTTTTTCTCCGCCCAGCGGTTGTACATTTTTATATGCAGCATGGCGGCGTAGGGGCCGGCCTTAAAAGAGTGGTCTTCGCCAAAAAAGATAAGGTCGTGCTGTTCTATAAGGTTAATATAAAACTTTGCTTCCTGCGCTAAATCAACATGCACGGCGTTAGCGTCAAAATAATTTTTCACCTCGTCCTCAGCGCCAAAATACCATGGCTGCGCACTGGCCGGGATGGCAATTGGCACGGCGGCGGGCGCGGCTGACGCGGCCGATATTTTTTGTTTAACAATATCGTCCAGGTTTTGGGCCTGGCACAGTGACGCCGCCCCAAACAAAATAGCTAATATGCCCACAAAGTGTTTCATATACTTGCTATATTAACGCAAAGTAACCCATAATGCCAGGGCCATAAGACCTATATTGGCGCTGGGCCCTATGGTCCCGGGGGCTATTTTGTATAAAGAGACAGAATTTAGTAAAATATATTATCGCAGTAAAAATAACACAATTTTTGGAGAGATGGCCGAGTGGTTTAAGGCGCTTGTCTTGAAAACAAGTGTAGGGGAGACTCTACCGTGGGTTCGAATCCCACTCTCTCCGTTTTTTCTTCGGATTTTGAGCGTCTTTGAATTTTTCCCTACGCTCGGATATTCGGGCTCCCGCCGCTCACGATATACCTCACTCCGGGAAAAATTCAAATCCATCTCAAAATCCTGTGAAAAAGTATTCATAGAATATTGCTGTCATAACTACGCACACCGCCAGATTTAAAACGCTATTCACTTTTTACAAAAATCCCCGGCGAACAAATTGTCCGCCGGGGATTTTTTATTTATGTAAGTTAGTATTAAACGGTACTAATTCATTATGTAATACACTTTGCCGTCGCCGCCGGTAAAATCTATGTTGCTGCTGAATGTTTTACAGACAGACGTGCCCATCTTATTTGTTTGAGGGTGCGCCACGCACCATTGTTTATTACTGAAACCCTGAAATTCCTGTGAACGCAGATGGAACTCAAACTCCGGCCAGGAAGAGTTGCTTATCTCGGCGTGGCATGTTCTTTGTCCGCCGCAGCGGTAGCGGTAATTTTTAGCTTTCTGCGCGTCGCTCATGTGTTCCCATAACCTGTTTTCAGGTATGGTTATATCCAAATCTTCCAAATTATCCGTGTATTCATCATTGGCAAGATAGTACCTTTCCTGGGCGTCAACTATGGCCTTTAGCATTGTAACGGCTTCCGCCGCCCTTGACTTGGCCACCACGCGCTGGTACTGCGGCAGCGCTATAGCGGCTAAAATGCCTATAATCAGAACAACTACCAACAATTCTATTAATGTAAAACCTTTTCTCATATTTATATAGTATATAAAACTAGAAAAAGTGTCTATACTTATATTTACCCGCAGCCCTTTAACACCAATATAATTTGCAAATTAAAAGATATTTAGGTATAGTTAATATTGTTAGACAATACTAACATTGTACATCTAAATAAGTGTTTTTGCAAACAAGGAGAGCTTACATGAGTAAAGTATCAATTATATATTGGAGCGGCACGGGTAATACGGAAATTATGGCAAACAGCATTGCCGAGGGCGCCAAACAAGCCGGGGCCGATGTAAAAATTTCTAAGGTAGCCGACGCGGCGCCTGACTTTATTACAAGTGACGTTATTGTACTCGGCTGCCCGTCCATGGGGTCCGAGGTGCTGGAAGAAAGTGAGATGGAACCCTTTATGGCTATGCTGGAGCCTAATTTAGCAGGTAAAAAAGTAGCGTTGTTTGGCTCTTATGACTGGGGTGACGGACAGTGGATGAGAGACTGGCAGGACAGAATTAAGGCCGCCGGGGCAACACTTATGGAAGACGGGCTTACCATCAACATGACGCCGGACGGCGACGGTATGGCTAAATGTCAAGAATACGGCAAAAGAATAGCGGCGTTTTAATAATGCCGCCCAGCCGTACGGCCGCATTAATAAGATGAATTTTGAAAGTAGTTATTTTAATAAAGTAAAAATATTCAAAATTCTTTTATGTGAAAAAATCCCCCGGCATAACCGGGGGATTTTTATTTTATATTGCTAAACTAATTTTTTTATGTTTTCTATTCTGTCACCCTCAAGCAAAGTTACAAGCGGCAGGTCTATAACGGTGTAGGCGCCCGGGGGCATGCGCAGCGCGGCGCGCGCGCAGGCAACCATAACATAAGCTGTGGTCTGCGGGTTATTTACCGTCATAACAAACTTGGCTTTTGTGTCCCCCTCTTCCATTTCCACCATGCCGCCGTGGTTGGCGTTTTTATACGGGGCAATATCCTCTACAACTTCAACTTCCAGCTCATCATGGGCAAAGTATTTGTCCGCTTTCATATTTGTGTAAACTTGTTCTTTTGTTTGCGTACCGTCCAGCACAACATAAACATGGCGCTTATGCTTACCCATGCCAAGCGGCAAGGTAATGGAAACCGCGTCCGCCACGCCTTTAACGCCGCGCGCTACAACGCTGTGCCCCATGGACATGCCCGGGCCAAAGCTGGTGTAAATCTTTGCCCTTGGGTTTAAAGCTGTAAATATCGTGCGAATCATACTATCTGACCCGGGGTCCCACCCGGCAGAAACAACGCAAGCCGCGTTGTTTGATTTTGCTACAGGGTCCAGCATTTCCACAGCGTCCGCAATCTGGTCATGTATATCAAAACTGTCCGCCACGCTTATGCCACGCTCAAGATAAAACTTGGCGGTTTCAGGCATTATTTTAGAAGGTACGCATAAAATGACCACATCGGGCTTAACGGGCAACTGTTCAAGGCCGGCATATTGTTTAACGCCCTCAAAATCCCCCGCCGCCTCTCTCCTTATAATACCCACGCATTCAAAATCCGTAGACTGTTGTAACGCGCGCACTGTATATTTGCCTGTATTACCCAGGCCCACAACGGCTGCTTTCTTTTTCATAGAAATTCCTTTAATTAAATTTATAATTAATTTTAGCAAAAATGAATATAATAGACGTAGGGGGATTATAATGGGTAAAAACAGACGGGAGTTATTTAAAAAAATTGTGCCGACGGTTTCACACATGGTGCTTTATTTTTTTATGTACTCAATAATAGGCTGGCTGTGGGAAACGGTGTACTGCTCAATGAGTGACGGGCAGTTTGTTTTCCGCGGTTTTTTATACGGACCGTATTGCCCTGTGTACGGGGTTGGAGTATTGTCGGTGCTATATTTTTTACAGCCTTATGTAACCAAAAATGTCTTTGTTTTATTTTTACTTTCCGCTTTTATAGTCAGCGTGTTGGAATATTATACCGGCTGGGGGCTGGAGAAATTTTTTCATTTAAGGCTGTGGGATTACAGCAGGTATTTTTTAAATATAGACGGGTTGGTATGCCTGCCCGTTTCCACTTTTTGGGGCGTGTGCTGCGTGATAATTGTTAAATTTATCCACCCAAAGGTTGCGGCGGCGGTTAACGCGCTTTACGCAAAATTCGGTCCCGGTGTGAGCACATTTATAATTTTTATGATGGGCACCGACCTGGCGTTAAGCGTGCTAAAAGCTTTAGAAAATATGGGCAAAATAAAAGCCTCTTTTTAGGAGGCTTTTATTTTTAAACTGTTTTCTTTTCCACTAAATATTTATTAAGCTTTTCAAACATAGCCTCTATATTTATGGGTTTACCCAGGTGGTCGTTCATACCGGCGGCGATACACTTTTCTATATCTTCCACAAATACGTTTGCCGTCATGGCTATTATGGGTATAGTACCGGCCTCAGGCACGCTTAAAGAACGTATTATTCTAGTGGCGGTAAAACCATCCATCTCAGGCATTTGAATATCCATAATAATAGCGTCATATTTAGCCGGCGCATCGGTAAACATTTCCACCGCTTCCACGCCGTTTACGGCAAAGTCTATTTTAACGTGCGTTTCCTCTAGCAGCGCTTCTATAATTTCCCTGTTAATGTCCACGTCTTCGGCTATAAGCAGGCGCACGCCGGTAAGGTCGGGCGCTTGCTGCGCGGTGTCGGCCGCTTTTTTATGTGAATCTTTAACAATGCCAGAAAGACGCTCATTAATAGCGTTAATAAGCGCGGAGGGGAACAGCGGCTTGGGCACAAAGCCAGCCACACCGGCCTTTTTGGCTTGTTCTTCAATCTCACTCCAGGCCGACATTGATATCATGATAACGACAGGCTTGTTTTCATCCTCAAGATCTTTTATTTTTTTGGTAAGTTCTATGCCGTCCATGCCGGGCATCATCCAATCTACAAATATTATGTTGTATGGAGTGCTTTTGTTTTTCTCTATAAGTTCAAGCGCCTCGGCGCCGCTGGCCGCGACGTCGCACTTAATAGAAAAAAGCTCCATTATATTGGTAAAATATTCTCTTATTTCCTCAGCGTCGTCCACCGCCAGTATGCGCAGGTTGTCAATATTAATATCCTCGTTTAACTTAGCTACGGCGTGGCTTTTGCCTTTGCCGGCTTTAATTGTAAAAATAAATTCAGAACCTTTTGCATACTCTGAACGCACCTCAATATTGCCGTCCATAAGCTCAACAATGCGTTTAGAAATTACCAGCCCTAAACCAGTGCCGCCAAATTTGCGCGATATGCTGCCGTCCGCCTGCTCAAACGAGCGGAACAGCTTGGCGCTTTGCTCCGGCGTAAGGCCTATGCCGGAATCTTTAACTGATACCTGCAATGTAATCTTGTTATCTTCGTCCGCTATTTTTCTTACATTAAGCTCAATACTGCCGTTTTCAGGAGTAAATTTGGACGCGTTGGTAAGTAAATTAAGCACAACTTGTTTAAGACGCATTTCGTCGCTGATAATTGTCTGCGGCACGCTGCGGTCTATTCTTAACACAAAGTTTTGTTTTTTCTCGTCTATGCGGAAGTTGACCACGTTGGTAACGTCAAAAAGCATCTTTTCAATATCAAATTCCTCATTAGAAAGTTCCAGTTTGTTTGCTTCAATTTTTGACACGTCTAAAATGTCGTTAATAATACCAAGCAAATGTGTGGAGGCGGTGTCTATTTTCTCAAGGCAATAGTCTTTCTTTTCTATATCCTTAGAAGCCTTTGCTATGCTGGACATACCCATAACCGCGTTTATCGGCGTGCGGATCTCATGGCTCATGCGTGAGAGAAAATCCCCTTTGGCCGAACTTGCCTGTTCGGCCGTTTCTTTGGCTTTTCTAAGTTCTTCTTCCATTTGTTTGGCTTTGGTAATGTCTGTGGCTATGCTGCCCATTTCCATATCGTCGCCCTCGCCTATTGTGAACGCTACAAAGGACATTATTTTCTTTTCGCCGGTTTTGGTAATAAGCGGCGCTTCAAACTCATAATCGCCGTATTTAAGAATATTGGGTATAAAATCACTGTCCCATTTGTCGCTGGTGGCGTTATCGTAAAGTATAGACGCGCCGCCCTTTTCAAGCTCCTGCGCGCTGTAGCCTGTTATGGCAAGCGTGGCGGGGTTATAATATGAAAACATACCGTTTTTATCAAAACTCGCCACATACTGTGAAGTTCTGCCCGCTATACGCGACATTTTTACAAGAGTCTTTTCCACTTCCTGCCTGGCCATAACGCCAGAAAGCATACCCGCCACCAGGCGGCCTATATATTTGTCGCCGTCAGTCCAGCGGCGCACACTGGTAGAGTCCAAAGCCAGAGTGCCCCAAACCTCATCCGCTATAATAAGCGGGAAAACCATAAAAGCTTTTAGACTAAGGTCCTCAATTTCATGTTTGTATTTAACAGGGTCAACCGAGGTATCCTCCATAAAAATACCCGTGGAACAAGCGGTGACAAAAGCGTCGTACATAACGTCGCCTTCTTTAAAAGAAAAAGTAGTGTCTTTTTCCAACACTTTTGTAGCTTCCGGCCCCAGCCATTTGGCCAGATGGCGCATGGTGTGGGTTTCTCTGTCACATTTATATAGGTTTACGTTGCCTACTTTGAGAAACTCGCCCGTAAGTTTTAACGCGGTAGAAATTTGTTGTGAAGTCTCCTCTTTTGTAAGAAAATTTCTGGAAACATCAATAATAAATTTTTGCTGCGCCAGGCGCTGTTTTAGGGCATCTTCCTCAGTCTTTAAGTTTGTGATATCCATGGAGTTTTGTAAATGCACCATACGCCCGTCAGGCCAGGGGATAAGAGTATCGGTATTTCTGTAATGCTTGGCTGTTACGGTGTTTTCCTCTTCCCATACCAAAGTCTGGTCGGGGTGCTCTTTAAGCTTTGTGTTAGGGCAGAAGGCACATCTTTCCGTGAAATCTTTTTGAAATGTTTTCCAGCATACGCTGCCAACACCTTCCCCTTCTTTAAGGTTAAACGCCTGACGCATTTTGTCATTAATAAACAAAACTTCGTCGGTGTCCGGGTCGGAGACATAGATAAGAGAGTCTATACTGTTTAAAATAGTTTGAAAGCTGGCTATGGCCTGCTGCGTCTTTTTTTCCTCGGCGGGTTTGGCGGCGAAATGTCTTATTAAAAGCACCGCCACAATGCCCATAAAGGCGGATATTACAAAAAACAATAAAGAGGCTTTTAGCATTAACGCCGCGTCAGGCGTTATATACACGGAAAATACAAAAGTAAAAATAGCCGTGCAAATCAGCAACGCTACTGAAAGCAAAAATACAGCTAAAAATTTTAAAGAAAAACTATTATCTTGCGGGGTATTGTGATGCATGACGGGTCTCCAGCATGAAAGATGTATATATATCTACATCATATAAAATTATAATCATTTATCCATACAGCACCGCATACCAAGCGCCAAATAATGCTTTGTTGACTGGATTGGGCTATTAAGGCATAATATAAAAGATATATTTTAGTCTTTAAATAACACCCCTTGTTGCACTGTTAAAGGCTACATTCCAACCTTACATATAGAGAGTGATTTATGAAAAAAACAGCAGTTTTATTTGCCGCGGCCTTAATATTTTTAGGCGCAGTCCACATGCTTAGCGGCAAAATGGCCTACCACACAAAATATTCCCAAAGCATAAGCGGCGTAAATTATGACAGCAGCTCCGCAGATAAACAACTCTCAACTCCCAAAGAATTTACCGTAAAATACACTCCTAAAGAAAATGAAATTAAAACCATAGATATAGATTTTAAGTTTAAGATTGACCGCGTCGCGCAGTGGGACAACCTGTTCCAAACGGCGGACGCAAACAACGGTATAAGGATGGAATTTAACACCGCAGGCGGCGGCGGGCTTGTATTTAAAGACGCCCAGGCAGGCCTGGTGGGCGCCCATTTGGGTATTTTTCAACCGGGTGTTTTTTACACCGTAAAAATACAAAAAGCCGCCGGACAAGCGGTAAAAGTGTGGGTAAACGGCGTTGTTACGGACACAAAATATAACCAAAATATTTTTGAGGTTAATAAAGTTGTTGTCGGCCGCGGTTTTAATAACGAACGCGTGTTTAACGGCGCAATAGAAAATTTTTCTCTAAATTATAATGTTATAGGCAAGAGAAACCCTTTAATATTTACGGTTCTTAAAGTCATTTTTGGGCTGTTATCTGCTGTGTTTGGCATAATACTGCTTGCGCAAGCCACATTTTGGGGCAAAGCCAGGTTTGCCCGCGCCACCCAAGAAGAGAAAAATATTTTTAAATATGCTCTGCTTGCGCTGCTTGTATTGGGGGCCGCTCTGGTGTTTTTACAATATACAAAGTATATGACAAATATACGCATAGCAAACCAGCGCGGGGTATATGACCCGGTTGCCTCAACCACGGCAAATGTTAAAACCAAAGGTTTTAGACGCGCGGTTGAAATAACGGCGGACTTTTATTTTGCCACGCCTAAAGCGCAGTATGAAAATTTGTTCCAAACCGCTGACGCTAACGACGGTTTAAGGGCGGAATTTTCTACAAATCTAACAGGTTCTTGGGGTATAGTCGCGCCCGGCAAAGATGCGGGCGCCTTACAGGTGGTTGGCCCCTTCTTTTGGCCAAAGTTAAACGCGTGGCATAAAATTAAAATAAAAACGCTTGAAAACAAAATAGAAGTTTATCTGGACGGCACACTGCTTGCCAGAACAACCCTTGCCCAGCCCGATTTTGCCGTCAACAATATAGCCGCCGGTACAGGATTTTCTAAGATGAGGCCCTTTGGCGGCGAGGTAAAAAACTTTAAAGTAAGAGTGTATAAAGATAATGAGGTTGAACGCCATTTTTATACCGTTTTTGTACAGGTATTGCTTTTACTTATAACGGGCCTGGTTATTAAAGTTAAAAAGATTTCTTTTAAAGCGGTTTTGGCATACGCTAAAACACTGCCGCCTTCCGGCTGGAAAGGGTACGCGCGGTACCTTGCGGGCGCGGTGTTGTTGGCCGCGGCTTATTATATATTTTATAAATATGCCTTTGCCGCTTTGGCTTATTACAAAATACTTTACATAGAATGTTTTATTATAGGCCTTTTGGCGTTATGGTTTGTGTGGCAGAAAATACAGGCCGGGGACTTTTTAAAAGTGCTTTTACTTGCCGCCGTGCTTACCATGCTTAAGTCTTATTATATTAATGTTTCTTTTATGGGCGTCGCGTCTAATATATTTACAATGTTCTTTGCTGTTTTCATTCTTAAACTGCTTATTTCTAAATTGCCGGGAGTTTGGGCCAAAGTTGGCGCGGTTACGGCGACAGTTTGCGCCACGCTGTCAATGTCAGTGCTTGTTATAGGCGCCGGGTATTTAAGTAAACTTAAAACCAAAACCCTCTTTAGAGAGGAGCTGCTGGCCATATTTCAAACTAACTTTAAGGAGGCTAATGGTTTTCTTACCTCTTTCTTTACTTCGGCGGAGCTGGCCGTTTTGGCAGCGTGCTGCTTGGCTATAGGTATATTATTCTATTTTGTACTTCACAACAAAATGCGTTTGGCAAAGAAAAAATTATATTTTGGCGGGGTGCTGTTTATGGTTATGGCTTTTTTTATATATTTTGCCGGCGCCGGGCAAAGTATTTATACCCCTTTTGTTATAACCGCCCAGCAATATAAAAAACAAATTAATGATCTTAAACATTACCAAAAGCTACGCTCGCAAAACAATGACATAACGGCGCTAAAAAAAGAAAAAGGCGAAACTTACGTAGTGGTTATCGGCGAAAGCGCCAACAAACGCCACCTCAGCGCTTATGGTTATTTTAGAGATACAACCCCGTGGCTTAAGTCTTTCAGAGGCAATTCTAACGCAGTGTTTTTAGAAAATGCTTACGCCAGTTTTGTGCACACGGTACCGTCGCTTTTAAAAGTGCTTACTGCGGCAAACCAATATAATAAAGGCAATGATTTTGTGGAGCCGTCTTTAATTGAAGTGGCGCAAAAAGCGGGTTTTAAAGTTTACTGGTTTAGCAGCCAAAATAAGCTTGGCCTGGTGGACAACCCGCTTGCCGCCATAGCCGAACAGGCGGATGTGGTAAAATTTACGCCCAGGATGGAGCACGACGAAAAACTGCTGCCGCTATTGGAAGATAATTTTAAAGACTTAGACCCCGAAGGTAACAACCTTGTTTTTGTTAATATAATGGGCTCTCACGCGCCCTATGACGCGCGCGTACCGCAAGATTTTAAGGTTGATTTCCCGCAGCAAGGCATAGAGTATATTGGCAACGCGGCTTTAAATAAAGAGTTTATGCAAACTTTGTTAAACCCGTATGATTTATCCATAAGATACTCTGATGACAACCTGAAAAATATTTATAATTTTTTTAAAACAAAAACGCCCGATTTAAGCGCGTTTATCTATATGCCTGACCATGGGGAAGACGTGTTTAACGAAAAGTTTCATAACGCTTCTATATTTACCTACGACATGGCCCGCGTGCCGTTCTTTATGCTGTTTTCTGACGTGTACGCGCAGCGTTACCCAGGCAAAATAACCGCTCTTAAAAACAATAGCGCGCGTGTGTTTACGCTGGACTTATTTTTTGAGCTTATGCTTGGTCTGGCTGGCATTAACAGTAACATGGAGAACTGCTCCGAAGACCTGTCTTGCAAAGACTATTCTTTAACCTGGGACAAAGCTGTTACACTTTATACTGACGAGGGATTCCAAAAACAGCTTTATTCTAAAACAGACGCCATGCCGCTGTCGGCTGACCCGCTGTTTATAAAAACAGAAAATATACGCAAGTTAAACAACCTGTACAGCGCGGACTTTTTGTCTGTGGCTATGGATTCAGTAGGTTCAGCTATAGAAGCGGCGGAGCAAGGTTTAAAAGGTATTGAGGTAAACGTTTCCGTAGTGGACGGCGCCATCAAAATAGGCCACGGCCCCCAGCATATTTATGATATAACGCTGGAAGAATATTTGGCGCAAATCCCGCAGGAAAAACTCAGCCGTATATGGTTAGACATGAAAATGTTGGAAGAAAAAGATATTGACAATGTGCTTCAAACATTAAACAAACTTGACGCTAAATATAACATTAAAGGCAAAGTACTTTTGGAAAACACACTGCTCAGCCCACAGATGAAAAAGTTTAGCCAAGCCGGCTGGAATACACTTTTTTATATGTATTTTCAAGTTGCGCTTAACGATGAGAACAGAGGCTTTTCGTCTGATATAAACAAACTTATTAAAAAGCCGACACTTACCCCGCAGGAAGAACGTGAGATTAAAGAGTTTGCGGCCTCCGTGGTGAAAATGGTGAAAGAGCAGGAATCAACAGGTCTTTCTTTCCTGTACGACTTTTACCCTTTTGTTAAAAAGTATGTAGAGCCAAACCTTCCTAAAAATGTTGGGTACCATACTTTTGGCGTGCCGGGTATGCCGTCTGTATACGATAAAGACATGATATCCAAACTTGAGGCTATGAATATGCCTGAGCTTAAAGATAAGCGTGTTAAAACGGTACTCTTTTCCACAGGGTCCACATTTCAGGTAATACTGTAATTTTTGCTTAAAAAGGCCGCCCTCCGTAATTACGCGGAGGGCGGCCTTTTTAATTGATTGATTTGTTATAATTTAAATATATATATTTATATATAATACGGTTTATTTTATTGCCGCATTGATACAAAAGGAGTCATTATTATGTTAAAAATGTATACCGCCCACACCCAAGAAGTAGATGACGCCCAAATAGCGCTGCAAGAACTTACCAGCCAGATTGACACTTCAAAACTTTTAAAAAACACCATAGGCCTTGTCACATTCCATTATGACTTTGGCAAAACAGGCGTGCTTGAGGAACTTAGCAAAAAGCTGCCCTTTGAAATAGTAGGCATGACCACTATGGCGGGCGCGCAGTCCCCGGGCCACATAGGCGTATATTCTTTATTTTTAACTGTTTTAACAAGTGATGACGTCCAATTTTCAGCCGGCATGTCCGTGCCTTTAACAGCGCAAAATTATAAAACCGCCATTGCTGACACTTACCAAGCCGCCCGCGCTAAACTGCCGGGAGACCCGGGGTTTATTATGACCTTTGCCCCGTATATGCCTGATTTATCCGGCCACGACATGACCTCCGCCTTAGATGAGGCCGTCGGCGGCATACCCTGCTGGGGCAGCTTGGCCAGCGGCGTAGGCATGGTGTACGAACAGTGCAGCACAGCTTACCAGGACCGTCTGGAACAATATTCTATGGCTTTAGTTTTGTTTCATGGCGATGTTAAACCTGATTTTATTATTACCTCTATACCGGAAAGAAATATGAGAGACAGCGGCGGTATTGTTACAAAATCCGAGGGTTGCATACTTAGAGAGATTAACGACATGCCTTTTATAGATTATTTAAAGCAAATTGGTATTGAAATTAATAACCAAAACTGCACCACGCTGCCTTTTATGGTACATTACCAGGGCACTAAAGAACCTGTGGCCATAGGCATTTACAGAGTGTTTGACGACGGCGGCGCATTATTTGGCATACCGGTGCCGGTTGGCACAAAACTTGTGCTTAGCCAAATTGACACCGAGGGTATTTTAGAAACCGCCAAAACAAGTATTGAGCGCATATTAGCCACCGGTAAGACAAACGGTATTTGTATGTGTCCGTGCGTAACGCGCTACATCATGCAAGCGCCTGACCAAGAGGGTGAAATGAAATTAGTTACCAGCATGCTGGCAAACAAAAATATACCTTACGTTCTGTCATATTCCGGCGGGGAAATTTGCCCCGTGCGTGATGACAGCGGCAAGCTGCGCAACAGGTTTCATAACTATACGTTTTCATCTGTAGTTTTTTAACAACAACAGCGCGGATAAGGAATTAACATGAGCGACGACGTTATCAACCCACAAACTGATACGGGTGATTTGAACGATCACCTCACCCAGCTTAACGCCAAAGTAGCCAAACTTGAAAAAGAAGAAAGGTTGCTTAGGCGCGAGATTTTGCATTTACAACGCCAGCTCACTCAGGAAAAACTAATTTCACAGGTTAAAATAAACCAATTTGCCGCGCAAACCCTAGCCCAGCGCGAGCGTGACCGCTACCTTGAACTCATGCTTGCCAACAGCACCAACATCATGCTGTTTTTAGACGGGCAGAAACGCATTGTTTTTTGCACAAACAACTTTTTAAAACAATCCGGCTTTAAGTCTACCATAGAAATAGGCGGGTATTTACTGCAAGACCTTTTTAAAGGGGCGGCCTGGGCTAAAGACATTTCTTTTATTATAGATGAAGTAATGTTCCATAAAAAAAGTAAAACATCATCACGCAGTATAGACTTTGCGGGCAAAGGTAAAACCGCGCGTTATAATATCAACTTTATCCCCATGTTAAACGACGGCGGCGATATAGAAGGCGTTTTAATTTTATTTCACGATATTACTGATATAGAAGCCGCCAGAGAAACCGCTGAACAAGCCTCGCGCGCCAAGTCTGACTTTTTGGCCAATATGAGCCACGAAATACGCACCCCTATGAACGCCATTATAGGCATGACCTCTATAGGCCAATCCGCTAAAGATATTGACCGCAAAGACTACGCTTTCGGCAAAATAAAAGACGCCTCTTCACACCTGCTTGGCGTTATCAATGATATTTTAGACATGTCAAAAATTGAGGCCAATAAACTGGAACTTTCTTTAGTTGATTTTAATTTTGAGCGCATGCTGCAAAAAGTGGTTAGCGTAATCAACTTCCGCGTGGATGAGAAAAAGCAGCTGCTGCAAGTATCGCTTGACCCTGATATCCCCGCCATGCTGCTGGGCGATGACCAGCGTTTAAAGCAGGTTGTAACCAACCTTCTTTCTAACGCCGTTAAATTTACTCCGGAACACGGTGAAATACACCTTAAAACACATTATCTTGGCAACAAAGACACTATGCACGGTATACGCGTGGAAGTGACGGACACCGGCATAGGCATAAGCAAAGAGCAGCAAGGCCGTTTATTTACATCTTTTTCACAAGCGGAGAGCGGCACCTCGCGTAAATTTGGCGGCACGGGCCTGGGCCTGGCTATTTCCAAGCGCATAGTAGAGCTTATGGGCGGCGAAATAGGCGTAGAGTCTGAAGAGGGCAAAGGCTCCACTTTTTATTTTAATGTATGGCTGTGCAATAGTGAAAAAGAAAAAAAAGCCTTGCTTAACCCCGGGCTTAAATGGAACAGCGTGCGTGTGCTGGGCGTGGATGACGACGCGCATATAAGAGAACAACTTTCAGGTATATTCGCCAGGCTGGGCCTTAAATTTGACGTTGCAGGCAGCGGCGAAGAAGCGCTGCAAATGATTAAAGAAAAAGGCTCCTATGATATTTACCTTATAGACTGGAAAATGCCGGGCATGAACGGTATTGAACTTGCCGGGCGTATTAAAGAAATAAACAATTCCCCCTTTGTAGTTGCTATGATTTCGTCGGTAGAATGGAACGTTATTGAGAAAGACGCCAAAGCCGCGGGCGTGGAAAGATTTTTGCAAAAGCCGCTGTTCCCCTCCATGATTTCAGATTTGGTAATGATGTCTTTGCAAGACAGTGACGATGTTTTGCCATCCGCCCAAACACAGGAAGATTTTAAAAATATCTTTGCGGGCCGCACAATATTATTGGCGGAAGACGTGGACATTAATAGAGAAATAGTATTTTCCCTGCTGGAACCCACGGGCGTCGCCATTGATATGGCCGTTAACGGTAAAGAGGCTGTTGAAATGATGCGCGCAAACCCTGACAGGTACGATATTATTTTTATGGACGTACAAATGCCGGAGATGGACGGTTATGAAGCCACCAGGCAGATACGCGCGCTTAACGCGCCTGAAGCCAAAACAGTGCCCATCATTGCCATGACGGCAAACGTTTTTAAGGAAGATATAGAACGCAGTATAGCCAGCGGCATGAACGCGCACATAGGCAAACCTTTTAACATTAACGAGGTTATGGCCATGATGCGCAAATACATGAAACGTTCATAATAAATAAAAAATCACCCCGGGATTTACCCGGGGTGATTTTATTTAATAGTTTTATTTTTTTACTACCATTGCTTCGGCCAATGCCATCATACCTACAAACACAAAATATATTCCTATATATGTGGTTACAAATATAGCGCCAAACGCCGGGTTAACAATAATAAAATAAGCCAGCACCAAGCCTATTATACCGGCAACCATGGCCACCCACCATTTATTAAAACCTAAGTTTTTAAATGTGATGGACGCCGCTATTCTGGCTATGCTGCCAAATATGGCCCAAAAGCCAACCACCAACGGTATGGCCATAGCCGTAGCGCCTATATTGCCAAGCAGTATTAAACCTATAACTATGTCTAAAATACCCGCCGTCAAAGTCCAGCCCGGGCTTTTAAGCATTTCTTTATCATTAAAATAGCTGATAAGGTTAAAAATACCAGCCACCAATATACCCACGCCAAGCATAACAGAAAGCGTGGCCAAAGTTACACCGGGAAATAACATTACAAGCATCCCCACTAAAACATATATTATCCCCGCTACTACCAGAAACGTCTTTGCTTTTTTCATAATCCCCTCCTGTTTGTACAAACTTATTATGACAAATAGTGGCAGCCTATATTTTTGTTATTTTTAAGCGCGGCGTAGGTTATAAGCAGGCCGGTTTGCGTGCCGTTACGCAGGTCAATAAGTTCGGGCGTAAGCTGCACGTCGCGGTAGAAAACGCTTATTTCATTATGCATATGCCTTAATATTTTTTCGGCGCGGGCAAGGTGGGTTTTACTTCTTATAAGGCCAACATAGTTCCACATTGTGCTTTGCAATGTGGCGATATCCTGCTTAACCAAGTTAAGGTCAGCCGCTTTTACGGGGCTGCGCCACGGTCTTGGGGCAGGTATGTGAAATTTATTTTTAGCTATGTCCTGCTTATCTGCGCGGGCACATGCGTCGCCCATGGAAAGCGTTTCTAAAAGCGATGTGCTGGCCAGGCGGTTAGCCCCGTGCAGGCCGGTGCAGGCGCACTCACCTATTACATTTAAATTTTCTATATTAGTACGCCCGCTTGGCGTAGCGTAAACGCCGCCGCAAAAGTAATGCGCCGCGGGTACAACGGGTATTCTTTCTTTAGTTATGTCCACGCCGTACTCAAGGCACTTGCGGTAAATATTGGGGAACCTTTCTTTAATATGTTCAGGCTTAATTGCAGATAAATCTAAAAACACTTTGTCGCCGTGTAAACGCTGCTCTTCAATAGCTCTTGCCACCACGTCACGGGGCGCTAAGGACCCCATGGGGTGATACTTTTTCATAAACTCTTTGCCTTTGCTGTTTACCAGCACGCCGCCCTCGCCGCGCACGGCCTCTGATATTAAAAATGTTTTACCTTTGCCAAACACCGTCGGGTGGAACTGCACAAACTCCATATTCATTACCCTCGCGCCCACACGGTAAGCCATAGCAATGCCGTGGCCGAAGGAAAATTGTGAGTTAGTTGTATGGCGGTATATTTGCCCAACGCCGCCTGTGGCAAGCACTGTTTTTTTAGCGGTTACGCCGTAAACCTCGCCCGTTTTATTGTTTAGCACGTACGCTCCAAAACATGTAAGCGGGTAATAACGGTCTAAGGTATTTTCTGAGTTATGTGAAAGGGTAAGTAAATCTACCGCGGTATTTTGCGCCAGCACTTTTATGTTTTTTTCTTTTTTAACAGCTTTGAGCAAGCCGGACAGCATGGCGTGGCCCGTGGTATCTTTAGCGTAAATAATGCGCCTGCTTGTGTGCGCGCCCTCACGGGTAAGCAGCAGTTTGCCTTTAGCGTCAACATCAAAAGGCACTTTTAATTCTTTTACAAAAAGGTCGTTTAAAACTTTGTAGCCGTTTGTGCAAATTTCTTTTACCGCAGGCTCGTTGCACAGGCCGCAGCCGGCGTTTTGCACGTCTTTAACAAGCGCGTTTATGCCTTTGGGCGCTTCATACACCACGCCGCCTTGCGCTAAATCGCTGTTGGTATCTTCCGGTTCACCGCCGGAAATCATAATAACTTTTAACCCCAGCCGCGCCGCGCTAAGCGCGTAAGTAGCGCCCGCTAAACCGGAACCTATTACCAAAACATCCGTTTTTAAAACCTTCATATAAATCCCTTTTAACTTGCCAGTGTGGCCAGCCCGAAGAAAGAAGCTATGTCTTTATCCTGGAACTTAATTGTTGTCTTAAGGTAAGGCTGGTTAACTTCCAGCGCGTCGGTCATGCCCGCGCCTACGCTGAAGTATTTATTAATATCAAAGTTTACGCCGTACAAAAGGTTAGGCTTATTAAAGTGGCGGCCGTTTATCGTCCTGTCTCTGCCAAAATCAGTTACAGCGGTTTGGAAAGAAACGCGGTTAAGAAACTTGCGGTCATAAAACGGCATAAGCAGCAGCTCGGCCCCGCCGCCACCGCGTATATAACCTGCGGAAAGGTCAAAGTAATTATTATAAAAACCAAGCCTGGCTTCAATTTTATTCTTTTCAACATAATCTTTGGAGCCCAAAGAGTCGTCTTCATTGCCGATATTATTGTAGCCAACTCTGTAGTACATATAATCATTGCTGGGGTAAATTTTAAGCGCTATGTTTGTGTTAAACGCCTCAGCGTCGGTATTATAATAGCCGTCAAACATCCAAAACACTCTAAACTTGCTCATTTTACCCACAAACTCTCTGGCGTCAACCATAGTGGCTCTAAGGTCAGACACGGAGGCCTTTAAATCGTCTTTCATTTCAGGGTCGTTAATTAATGAACCTATCACGCCCTCGCTGTCTTGAATTTGGCGGGTAATTACGTCCGCGCGGGCCATAAGGTCTTTAAGGCTGACGGTAACGTCGCTTATGTCTTCCATAGAATGCTCAAGGTAAGGCCTGAGGGTGGAAACAAGCTCGCTTATGTTATTAGAAAGCTGGCGCAGGTTTACTAAAGTGGCGTTTAAATCCGCGCCGAAGGCGCCGTTATTATTAACGCTGTCTACAAATTGTTTTACGCTGGCCATAGTCTCGTTAAGCATTTGGTCCATGGCAAGTTCATTGTAGCCGTTTACGCTGTCGCCGTCGTTAAAAACGCCCGCGGCCGGGCGGCCCTGCTCTACGCCTAAATATTTTGAGCCTATTATGCTGGTGGCCATAATTTTGAAAACAGAATCTTTATAAACAGGTACATTCTTTTTAACGCCAAGCACCACTATCACGCCGTCGCCGTCCATTTTTATGGCGCGTACTTTGCCTATTTCAACGCCGTTAAGTTTAATTACGGATTTGCTGGGCAGGCCCGAAACATCGTGAAACCTTACGTTAATTTTATACTCCCCGCCAACGGAAATATTGCCCAGCATGTAAACAGCCACGCCAAACAGCACTACGCCGCACACCGCAAATAAACCTACTTTTGTTTCTGCTTTCATATTTATATTCTACCTTAATCTCTGGTTAATTTCATCTGTATAGGGCCCTGGGCCTTACCGTCTATAAACTGCCTGACGTAGGGGTTGTCCGTTTTTCTAAAATCGTCCGGCGTGCCCTCCATAAGTATTTTACCGTTATATAAAAATACTATTTTGTCAGATATTTTGTAAGCGGACTTCATGTCATGCGTAATAACAACCGAAGTCATGTTAAGCTTTTGCTTCATTTCTAAAATTAAATCGCTGATGATGTCAGACATAATAGGGTCAAGGCCGCTGGTAGGCTCGTCATATAGTAAATATTTGGGGCTTACGGCCAGCACGCGGGCAAGCGCAACGCGCTTTTTCATACCGCCGGAAAGTTCGCTCGGGCGCATGTCTTCCACGTCTTTTAGGCCAACCAGCGCAAGCTTTTCTTTTACTATTTTTTTGTAGTCCGCCTTTTTTTCATCCGTTAAATATTTTAGGCCAAACGCAACGTTTTCCCCTACGCTAAGAGAGTCAAACAGCGCGCCTTCCTGGAACAAATAACCCATGCTGCGCCTGACGGCGGCCAGCTTATATTCGTCGTTAACAAAAGCTATGTCTTTATTATCAATTAAAATTTTGCCGGCCGTTGGTTCAATCAGGCGCATAACGCATTTAATAAACGTGCTTTTACCCGTGCCAGAGCCGCCTATTACAGACAGTATTTCACCGTCTTTAATAGTAAGGTCTATACCGTCAAGCACATGCTTGGCGCCAAAAGATTTTCTTAAACCTTTTACCACTATCATTTTATATCCCCAGCGACGTAAGTATCGCAGTTAAAAAGTAGTCCAGCACCAACACCAGCACCATGCTGGTAACCACGGCCACCGTGGTAGAGCGGCCCACGCCCTCCGCGCCGCCTTTTGTGTCTAAACCTTTATAGCACGCAACCGTGCCAATCATAAAAGCGAACACAAAAGATTTTATAAAGCCGTGCATAAAATCCGCCACGCCCATATAGGCGGTAATATCGTTCATATAAGTAAAAGCGGGCACGTTTAACCCATGCACCGCCACCAAATAACCGCCAAATATACCCGAGAAATTTGCAAACAGCGTAAGTATAGGCACAGTAAACATAAAGGCAAACATGCGCGGCAACACAAGCTGCCTGTGCGGGTTGGTGCCAAGGGTGTAAAGCGCGTCAACCTGTTCTGTCACTTCCATAGTGCCAATCTCAGCGGTGACAGACGCGCCCGCGCGGCCTATAATAACCACCGCCGTCAGCACAGGGCCCAGCTCACGTATTAAAGAAAAGCTGACTAATGTGCCCACAAACATAGGCTCGTTTAAAATATTATTAATGGTATTGCCGCCCTGCAAGGCCAGCACCATGCCGGTAAAAACGCTGGTAAGGGTGGTAACGGTAAGAGAGTCTATGCCAAGCTTGACAGACTGCGACATAGCCTGGCCCCATTCAAAGGGCGCGCGGTACAGCCAGAACGCGCTTGCGCGCAGCATATTTGCCGCTTTGCCGCATTCATCAAAAAACATTATCAGGTATGTTCCTATAAGTTTAAACACTTGCCGCCCTCTTAAATGTATATATAAGATTCTATAAAATATTCCCCCGTTCAGGGGAATATTTAGGCGGTGTTTACGCTTTTAAAATTTTTATAGGAAGATGAGTTTTACTAAATTAAGGGGCTTTTTAGATGTCAGTTTCAGAGTCCCAGTCGCTGGGTCTGTATGCTTGAATATCAATAAGATTAAAAGAAGAGTTGAGCGTACCTGTAAGAACTTCAGTAACCCCGCTGGACGAGCAACTGCTGGTTAATGTTTCTGTTAGAGAGCCGCCCTCCTCATATGTTTTTGACTCAGAGCAGTCAAGCACCGCTGAAGGGTACACATATTCCATACCCAAAAATTCGTACTTGGCAGAATAGTTGGCAAGCAAGACCGCTTTGGTGCTCTCGCCATTTTCTATCCTAAATATTAGAGTGTAAACATTAGGAAACATTTTAACTTGCCCCACAATAAAAACCTTAAACCTGGAAGATTTTTTTATAAACGGCAAATCATTTTTAAAAACAGACACAAAATCTTCATTAGATACGAAAATCTCTTTTTGCGGGTTGCTTATACCTACAGGCTCCGGCGTTTCATCGGTTTGAAACACAAAAGAATCCCAAAATGTGATTGGCATTGTATAGGTTTTTATACGGGGTAGATAATTGGCAAAAGAAGTTTTTTTATTATCAGCAGGTTTATTTTCTTTAGCAAAAGTAAAGGTTGTGAGGCACAGACCAAAGAAGAAAAATAAAACAATAATTTTTTTCATAAAAACTCCTTATTTATAAATTCTTGGTACTCTTGCGGTAATTAGCGTAGTAATTTCGTAGGCTATTGTGCCTGCCCACTCGGCCAGGTCCCAAGCAGTTATTTCTGCGCCGTCCTGTGCGCCTATCAGCACAACCTCGTCGCCAATATTGGCGGACGGTAAATCCGTAATATCCACCATCAGCATGTCCATGGTTATATTACCTATAACTTTACAGCGCACGCCAGCAATTAAAACCTCAGCCTTGCCGCTCATGTTTCTTAAATATCCGTCGCCATATCCTACAGGTATTGTGGCCACGTGCATATCGCGCGGGGCTATAAAACTGCGGTTATAACTTAAGGCAAAACCTTTTTTAACGTCTTTAATAAAAACTATTCTTGATTTTAAAGTTAAAGCGGGCGTAAAATTATTATCCCCCTTTACTGTGCCGTAAGCGCCCAGACCTATGCGCACTATATCAAACCTGCCGCGCGCAGCGTGTAATGTGCCCATTGTGGCCGCCGTGTGGTAAGCCTGAATATCAACGCCGTTTGTTTTAGCTTCCAGCGCGGCCTGCTCAAAATAACCCAACTGCTGTGAGGTAAAAACCTCATCACTATCAGCGCAGGAGAGGTGAGTGTACAAACCAGCTATAACAATATTTTTACTCTGTTTAAGTTCGGCTAAAATTTTGGCTACGCCTGTGCGCCTGGTGCCTATGCGCCCCATGCCGGTGTCTTGCTTAACGTGGCAATATGCCGTCATACCCAACCTGTCCGCTATTTCACGCACAGCTTTGGCGGCGCTTAAGCTGGCCACGGTTATGGCAAGGTTGCCCTTGATAGCGTACTCAAAAGCTTCAAAAGGATATATACTGCCCAGCACAAGTATAGGCATGGTAATGCCGGCGTCCCTAAGCTGCAGGCCCTCTTCTATAGAAGCTGTGCCAAGCATATCGCACAAGTTTTCCGCCTGCGCAAATTTGCCCAGCGCAACCGCGCCGTGCCCGTAAGCGTTAGCCTTTAGCACAAAAAGTATTTTGGTTTTTGGGTTAAGCAAGCCGCGCACGTGATTTAAATTATAACGCACGGCGCTAAGGCTGACTTCCGCCCAGGTTGGCCTTAAAATCTTATCCATTATAACGGCACCCCAACTTCCTGCCCGTAGTCACCCACAGGTATATCTTCAGGCGCGGGGTTGGTAAATAAAGTATGTTCGCTGATAAAGTTAAGCGGCACGTCGCCCACAGGCCCGTTACGCTGTTTGGCAATAATTAAGGTAGCCTTGCGTTTTAAAGATTCGTCGTCACGTTTGTAGTAGCCGTCACGGTGGATTAAGGCGACAACGTCGGCGTCCTGCTCGATAGAGCCGGACTCCCTGAGGTCAGAGAGCTGCGGTTTATTATCAACACGGCTCCTGTCCTCATTTTTACGGCTGAGCTGTGAAAGCGCTATTACAGGCACGTTTAAAATCCTGGCCAGTTCCTTTAACATTCTTGAAATTTCGGACACTTCCTGCTGCCTGCTTTCAAAACGGCCCGTGCTTCTGATAAGCTGTAAATAGTCTATCATTATCATACCAAGCTGTTTGCCCTCTTTCTCAAGCTCGCTTGCTAAACGGCGGGCACGCATGCGAATGTCTGTAATAGTAATGCCCGGGGTGTCGTCTATAAAGAAAGGGGCGTTGGCAAGGCGGGTGGCCTCGCGCGTTAAGTCGCGCCATTTTTCCATTTTAAAAATACCGCTGCGTACCTGGTGCACGTCGGCCATAGCGGCCGAACATAACATACGCTCGAAAATAGAATTCTTGCCCATTTCTAAGGAGAACAATGCCACGGGAATATTTTTAACCACGCTTGCGTAGTGCGCCATGTTAAGCGCCAAAGCCGTTTTACCCTGTGACGGGCGGGCGCCTATAATAATAAGGTCAGACTTTCTAAAACCGCCTGTTTTATAGTCAAACTCCGTAAAGCCTGTGGGTACGCCTTTGACGGGGTTTTTGTCCAAACGGGCGCGCTCAATGGCGTGCATAACGTCTTCCACCATATCCTTAGCGGCGACAAAGCCTTTAATATCCTGCTTTTGGCTGATTTTAAAAATTTGTTCCTGCGCCAGGTCAATAAGTTTTTCAGGTTCATCTTCCTGTTTAAAACATTCCTGTACGACGTTTGTGGATATTCTTATTAAATCACGCACTAAAAACTTTTTGTACACAATCTCGGCGTAATGCTCCACGTGGGCGGAGGTGGACACCTTGTCTATAAGTTCAGACAGGTAAACCTCGCCGCCTACCTGGGCAAGGTGTTTGCTGTTTTTAAGCTCTTCGGTTATGGTAATCATGTCGACGGCCTGGTTTTTGTCGGACACGTTACGCATGGCGGTAAAAATCTTTTTGTGGGCGTCTTTATAAAAATGCTCGGGTTTAAGCGTGTCAAAGGCGCGTTCAACAGCCTGCGCGTCTATAAGCATAGAGCCTAAAACGGCCATTTCGGCGTCAAGCGCCTGCGGGGGTAGTTTTTCTAAAATATTGTCTGCCATAAGTACGTCTCCTTACATGTTGCAAAGCAACGGGGATAATTAGTTTAAAATTGGGGTTAATGTGAAATTATACTATTTAATATTGTGCCATATTTTGAGTATGATTTAAAAATGTCTTTTACAAAAAGACCTACCGGAAGATGTTTTTAGATATTTTTCAAAAGCATTAGCTTTTTCTGGGTTATCAAAAGCAAAATAGCATTTTAATTTCCATGGTTGAAACTTTTCAGAATGGTTTCCATTTTTCAGGTTATGCTCTTTAAAGCGTTTCTTTAAATCAGACGTAATTCCTATATAGTACGTTTCTTTGAAATTTATGCTTTCTAGTATGTATACGTATTTCATAAAGAACCTATTTATATCTGTCTTCACTCTATACACCGTTATTTTGCTGTGGCGCGAATTCGCGAAGGTGTAGATTATCTTATTTATACCCGTCTTCGCTGTGCTACGACGCGGTATTCGTCTTCAACTTTTTTAAAATTGCAATGCTTTTTGCCTTTTGTAAAATAAGAGCTCCGCTAAAATTGCGTCGTAGCGTAGAGAAGACGAATACTCCCCGAGGGACTCGAACCCACAGCCTACTGTTCCGAAGACAGTCGCTCTATCCAATTGAGCTAGGGGAGCATAAAAATAGAATGTATATATTTATATTTTAGCAGATTTATTATAATATCTTTATATATAATATCATTATGGATATTTATTTAAAGGCATTTTAACACAAATATATTATACTGTTCCTAACCTATATTATAAAAAGGTCCTACGTGCAAAATAGGTCTTTTGGCCCTTGTTACAAGTTTCTTTTTTACCTATCATAGGTTATGGAGTAATTATGAAAAGGCTAACATTATCAATTTTAACTTTGTTTTTATTTATTAGCGCATCGGCAAACAACGTCGAGAATGTGCTTGCGCAGGCTATGGCCAGGTTTAGCGGCGTAAAGGTTGATTTGTCGGGCACGCCATTGTCTGATAATACCGGCAAAGAAATACTTGTGGACGTTTCCCCCCTCTATTCATTCAATTTACCTTTAAATATTTTAGCGTCAAGAGAGCCGCTGATAGCGTCGGTAGACCCTGTTTTTGAAGGTAACAACGCCGTAGTAACAACAGAGATGAACGATAAGGGCGAAATAGTAAAATCACGCCAGGAAATATTCCAGGTTAAGCACATACCCGAAAGAGTTAACCCCGTAAAAATACAATTTTTATTCCCCGAAATAAAACCGCAAAGCTTAGAGTCTTTAGGCGCGTATCACGCTAAAAATTACAATTTTACCGATACAAGATTAAAAATTATTACACCTAACACCTACAGGTTTTTAAACGCGACCAAATCTTTTGACACGTACTCAACAAACACGTTTTTATGCAACAACTTAAACACAAAAGCGCGTAAAATTACCGTGGCCTACAAGAGCGACTCTAAAGACCCCGTAATAGCAACCTTAAACAGAACCAACCATATGGAAGTGCTTAACACCATTGCCAAAAGAGGTTCTAAAACAGACAGAGAAAAACTGGCAGGCGCTTTACCCAGCTACTCAGACATGGTTGTAACATACGACGTAAAATATATTTCAGACAATGTTACGGTAATGGTGTACTTCATAATAAACAATGAAATACCCAAGCCAGCCCCGGCACCGCAAAGCTTAGCTTTAAAAATGTAAATAATATTAGATTTAAATAGAAAACCCGCAAACTAACGCGGGTTTTTTTATGCCATTATCATAGCAACCACAACGGAAGTGTGCCGAGCTTAATTTTTAAAGCCGTGTAATTAGTGCCGTTGTAGAAGAAAATTTTCACAGAAGTTTGAGCGGCTTTTCCTTTTTCTTTGCGCAAATAAGTACTTAAGGCGAAGCGTACGGCAAGGGCGGAAAAATAAAAAGAACCAAATATGAAAGCATGCTGTGCCGTGGAATAAGTAATAGAAAAATCATCAAAAGGCCGCCCAACCGGACGGCCGTATTAATAATGATATTTTGAAAGTCGTTATTTTAGCAAAGCTAAAATATTCAAAATTTTTTTACGAAGTAAAAAAAGCCCCGTGCGTATAGCACGGGGCTTAATACCTTATATTATAAGATTATCTTACCATCTTACCCGCCAGGCCGCTTATATCGCCGCTGCTGGGGTTTTGGAAAGGCTTAAGATCAAAATCTTTCATGACGGCGAACAAGTGGTCAAAAAGGTCGCTCTGGTACGCTTCATACGCCAGCCACTCTGTTGTGGCGGTAAAGCAGTACACTTCCAGCGGTAAGCCTTGCGGCCCGGGCTCAAGCTGGCGTATCATACTGGTAAAAGTTTTGTGTATATAATCACGGCTTCTTATGTAAGCCTCGCAATAAGCACGGAATGTGCCTACGTTTGTTAAATTGCGTCCATTAAGCAGGCTGTCCGTAATATTATGTGTCTCGTTATATTGGGCGATTTCTTTTTCTTTTCTTTCAATATAATCTTTAAGCAGTTCAATTTTTTTAAGCTTTTGCAGCATAGCCGCGTCTATAAACTTAATTGTCTGCACGTCTATATTAATAGCCCTTTTAATGCGTCTGCCGCCGGCGTCGCTCATGCCGCGCCAGTTTTTAAAGGAAGATGAAATTAAATCATAGGCAGGTATGCTTACAATAGTTTTGTCCCAGTTTTGCACGCGCACAGATGTAAGCGAAATGTCTATAACGTCGCCGTCCGCGCCGTGTTTGGGCATTTCTATCCAATCGCCTATGCGTAACATATTGTTAAGAGACAGCTGGAAGCTGGCGGTTAAACCTAAAATAGGGTCTTTAAAAACTAACATTGCTACTGAGGCAAACACACCTAACGATGCTATCAGCACCGTAGGCTCTTTACCCAGTATAAGGGCCAAGATAATAAGTATACCCATAAAGTTAACAAGTATCTTAACCGCCTGTACAATACCTTTTACCGGCACATTAGGGTTGTGTCCGTAGAAAGAGTTGATAAGGCTTAAAATCTTGTTAATTATTATAAGTATGCAAACCTGAAAGTAGAGGTTAATAAGCTTTACGCCAAAGGCGTTAAACCTTTCAAACTCGGCGGGGAAGAAAAAGTTAATACACAGCTGGCCTATTATACCTGCAAAAACATAACCCAGCGCGGCAAAAAAGTTAGCGTTTTTAAGCGCGTTATGCCAACTGTTAAAGCGGCCCTTAAAAATCTTATCTATAAGGTATTTCTCAGACAGTTTGCGGCAGAGATAGCCCACAAACCAAACAAAAAAACCAAACACAGCTATGCTGATAAGTTTGGCGATAATTAAAGCGTACGCTTCAGGCACGCTTAAGAAAACAAACAGTTTAAGTAGTAGTTGCATACCAGTATTATATTATATAATCAAGCTATGAAAAAACTATTTTTTATATTACTTATTTTACCTATACAGGCCTGCCATAACCCCCTTACGCTGGACTCCGCCTACGCTTCCAATAAAGAATGGCTGGAAGTTGTCAGCGGCAAAAAAGATTGGGAGGGCAAACAGTATGACATGTGCTATAAGTTTAACCTTAAATTTTTGCCCGAAGACGCCAAAAACAGAGTGGCTAACGACCGCAACTGTATAACCCGCTGCTGCTGGCTAAGCGATGTGGACGAAGTTACCCTTAACCTGAACGAAGGACTGGAGCAGGAACTCAAAACCAAAGGCGTTGCCCGAAAATATACGCCGGAAAAAATAACAATAAAAGTAAAGTATTCTTCTTTGCTGGAATTAAGCACGGCCAGCGCCGCACCCTCAGGCGCTATAAAGCGTGACGGCACCGTTAAACTTAAATATAAAGAAGAAAATGATTTCGCGGTTTTAGAAGCCGTAAGTCAGACGGCCATGGCCAAAAGCGAGTCCGCCGCCGCGGCCGCCTACATCAACCAAATCCGCGCGGCAGAGGCCAAAGCCAAAGACACGGCTGAGGTAGCCGCCCTTACCGCGCAGTATGAGCAAAAGCAGGCGGTAGCGTACGTTAAAAGATTTTACGGTTTTGACATAGACAATTACCTTTACAAGCTGGACCTAGAACAAAGAAAATCCGGCTATGTGCTGATATCGGGCGATAAAGAATGGCATACAAAAACCGTGCAAGACGCTACTTTGGTAACCTGCACGTCAAAATCTAAAAGGGGTAAAAGCACAACATCGTTAAAAGATTACCCTATAGCCTGCGGCCAGTGGCTGGTAACAAACAACGCCCAGGTACGCCCCTACAACGCGCTTGCCACACAAATAGCCGCCAAGTAAAATATATATTTTGTATAATTTATTTTCTGTTTTTACATGAGGATATAGAAATTATGAAGAATAATAATTCTTACGGGTTTACATTAATTGAACTTTTAGTTGTTGTTTTAATAATAGGTATATTAGCAGCCATTGCGCTGCCGCAATATAACAAAGCGGTAGAAAAGTCACGCTCGGCTGAAATGACTGTACAGCTTGCCGCCGTAACGCAAGCATTAGAAAGATACTATTTAGAACACGGCGCATACCCTACATTTGTACAATATCCCGCAGACGACGTTGTTAGCAATGAGTTAGATATTGATATCAAATTACGGTATAAAAGCATTCATGACAGGAATGTGTTTTTAAACATGCTGCCAAACTATTTTTCAATAAGAAAATCTTCCTCTTCTATTAGTTATGACCTTGGGGTTGGGTTTGGTGAAAAAAGGACAGATATTTTTAAAAAAGGTAACAGGTTTTGCGCTGTGCTGACTAATGGTACAACAGCCCCTTTTAACAAAGGCAGAGAGTTTTGCAAATCCCTATGCGGGGAACTAAAAACAGAACAAGGGTTTAACTACTGCCTGTTAAAATAAAAATTTAAAATATCCGTAAAATAAATATCCCCCGGCGTAGCCGGGGGTTTTTCACATTGGGGTCCTGCCCCAGGATACTGGCTGCGCATGTAATGTGCCTTAACAAACTGCCATTTGCATTCCTCGCCCATCTTGGGGATAGCGTAGCATGCATATATCCGGTATGTAGAGGAAGTGAGCGTAGCGAACAGGTGAGGGGGAATGTGCTGTTATTAAATAAAAATATCTTCCACTTTAGCCTTACTGCAACCTCACCCTCACCATACCCTCCGCATACCGAATATATGCATGCTACGCTATCCCCCGCTGGGGCGAGGGATCCACAACAAGCTCTCTATTTAAAGATAGCTTGTTTCTACTATTTGATACCCCACACATCTTTTTTTGTTCATCGGTGAAACCTATACAGAACCACCCGCAAGCGGGTGGTTTTCAACAGATACAAAAAAAGAGAGCCGATTTTGGCTCTCTTTTTTTAAATCAATATACGGCTTCCCAGTGGCGGTCTGTTACTATAAATACCACTCGGCGGTTTGTCGCCCTGCCTTCGGGCGTATTATCTAATGTAAGCGGGCGTCTTTTGCCGTAGCCGTAAACTTTAATAGAATCCGGGTGAACGCCGCGGCTTACTATATAACTTTTAATAGCCATGGCGCGCGCTTTGCTAAGCCAGTCGTTATATTCGTGCGAGCCAACGCTGTCTGTGTGCCCCTCTACAATAAGTTTTATTTGCTTATTGGGCGCCATAAACTCGGCTATTTTATCAAGCGTGTCATAGGCGGTTGTGTCTAAGCGGGTAGAGTCAAACTCAAAATCCACGCTGGGTATCTGCCTGGAGGCCAGCATCTCTTTTGACGTCTGTTTAGCCAAACGTTCGTTTTTCTTTTTTTCTTTGGCTATAACAGGGTCGGCGGCGTCCTGCTCTTTATTACCGCTGGAACAGGCGGCAAAGGTAAATATTAGGGCCAGCAATGCTAAAAGTTTAATGTGTTTCATATTTTCCCCGCGTTAATATTTGAGAATCTAACTATTTTAATTATACAAAAAACTAGTAGAATCTGCCGGCACTACTAATACACTTGCGCCGCTTAGATTTTTTGAGTAATTTTTAATTTTTTTATGACGAGCATAGCTAAAGCTATGTAAGGAATAAAAAAATTAAAAGTTACCAAAAAGCTGTCGCGGCCCAAAGGGTTGGCACAAATTTTATTTATTTTGTATTTTTTTTGCTGGGATATAGCTTTTGCTATACCCACACGCAAAACAAAATTCAAAATAAATAAAATTTGTGCCAACGCAAGTGCATTAGTAGTGCCGGCAGACTCTAAAATAGGCAAGATTTTTAAGTTGTCCACATCTATCAACAGGCTGTTGATAACTTGTTGATAACCCTATATTTAACTGTCCCCCAGAGTAGAAAAAGGTTGCTTAGTTAAGCATATTTTTGGGAACCGCTTTAATAACTGTGGATAACTGGCCAAAACTGTGGATAACTTTGCCCTAAACACCCTGTTTCTATAGGTAAAATGCTGTTGATAAGGTAAAAATCCTCGTCAGAACATCTTCTGTTACAAGGTCCGCCTGTCCTAATTAAAAATTATCAAAAAAAACTGTTGACAAACTTAAATTTTTGTTGATATTTTCCTTAAAAAACAGCAAAAAACTGACTTTTTAATACAATTTCAGCTTAGTTTTAGCGTTTTTGCCCATAACCTGCGCTTTTAGTGTTACAGAACGCTTTTTAGGGGTGTTTATTACATAGTAGCTGTTGACAAAAACTGCTTGGCTGGCCTCATCAAAAACCAGCGCGGGTATTTCCAGCTGCGGCGCGTAGCTAATATTAGCTTTTGTAAGCAGACAATTAACATTCAGGCCGTTTTTAGTTTTAAGATTCGCGGTAAGTTCCACACCCTCTTCATAAGACATAGGAATAGCTTTAAAATCGGCGGTTAAAGACAGTTTAAAATCACTTAAATAGTCAGCGTTCAGTGTAAAAATTTGTTTAACGGGGATAGAGGCAAAAGTATTACCTGTATCAAAACTGTAAAGCATATTTGCGCCGTAAACATAACCTCTTGCCGGCAGCTGCCATACAATAGCGCCCACGTCCGCCTTAGCGCCGCTTAGCCACACTCTGCCTTTGGCTTTTAAAGACGGCAGCGGCACAGATTTAGCGTCAATAAAAGCTAAATTATTAATTTGCCTCTGCGCCGAATACACTTCCAGCAAATACGCCCCCGCTGCCCCGCGTGCGGCCAGCATGCGGTACCTGGGCTCGTCAATAGTGCGGTAGTTTACATCGGTGTAGGGCATAAGGTCTTCTTGCAAGAATTTAACAAAATCGGAAATATTTTTATCGGTTTCATGCGGGGTGATAAAAACAAAAACAGCGTCTGCGGGTTTTACTATATTTTTATGGTCGCTTTCCCCAAGCACATAAACTACGGGGTATCTTTTAACCGAGGCTGTATACCCCTCCGGCAGCACAAAGCGCACATGCCTGGCGGCTACGTGTTTTGACGGAAAATTCATAAAAGCAGTCTCATTGCCGTCTGTTATAACACGCTGGGTAAAAGGCTCTTTTTGGGTTTCGGCGTTGGCGGGCAGACAGACACAAGCCAGCGCCAATACGCACAAAAGTTTAAACGGTTTCAGGTTTAACCTCATGTTCTTCCCCTTCCGCGGCTGCTTGCGGTTCTTCTGCGGCGGCACTAGGCTGCTCAGCGGTATTTTCCTGCGGTTTTACATAAGTTATTTTGGTGTTGGCCATGATATGCGCGCGGTTGCTGTTAAGCCATTTACGGTGCGAGTCATAGTCCGGGCAATGCTGCTCAACCAGGGCCCAATATTCCTGCGCGTGGTTCATATGCACCAAATGGGCCAGTTCATGCACTATAAGATAGTCTATTATTACATTAGGCATTTTGATAATACGGTAGGAAAAATTGATATTTTTATTTTCCGAGCAACTGCCCCACATGGTGCGCTGGTCTTTAATAAAAATTGTGTTAAACTCTACGCCCATTTTAGCGGCCCAGGCGGCGCTGCGCTCTTTTAGCACGCGGCCGGCCTCTTCACGCAGCCAGGTTTCCACCATGTCGCTGGCGTCGTCATCTTCATTTTTTATGGTTACGAGAAATTTATAAGTGTCGGCGTCATACTTAACGCTAGGCTCGGCCTCGGCGTCTACCGTTATGTCGGCGTCGTAAAAGTCACCCATGTAGAGTATTTTGCCCTGCTGGTCAGCGGCCGGGGCGTCTTTGGCAAAAACCTCGGGCAGGTCTGTTTTTAGTGACTGTAAGAATAATCTTATATCTGATAAAGTTGTTTCAATTTCGCTCATACCCTATTATATTAACTTTTACGCCCTGAGTGCAGGCCATTTTTGTATACTATATAGGCAGCCTGCGCACCCTATAAACCCGGCTGGATATACTAAGCCTAAAATGATATAATAAATATATGTCAAAATGTATCTTTTGCAACATAGTAACAGGCGAAGTGGAAACCAGAATCATTTATGAGGATGACGACGTCCTCGCTTTTAAAGATTTAAACCCCCAGGCGCCTACGCATATTTTGATAATACCCAAGAAACACCTTTCATGTCTTGCCGACGCGGCGGAGCAAGATATTAACCTTTTGGGGCAGGTGCAGTACGCGGCGGCAAAAATAGCAAAAGACCTCGGCCTTAAAGACTACCGTTTAGTTACAAACAACGGCAAAGGCGCGGGGCAGAGTGTGGAGCATTTGCACTATCATTTACTCTCGGGCAGACGCATGTTATGGCCGCCCGGTTGATACAAATCTTGTTCTTTTCGTTTTTTAGTTTTTTAATGGTTCCATTTTGCGAGTGTTTATGGAGGCAATTTTATAAGGACATAGTTTTGAATTTGTCTGAATATAAAAATTGAATAAGAGTTTTATTACCTATACAATTTTTATATGAGTTATTCAAAACCCTTATAAAATTACCGCAATACGAGCCCCGGAACCGAGGTTTTTGGTTACTTTTTGCCGGTACAAAAAGTAACGTTAAAAGATTACCCCTTGTTTTTTTAGGGGGAAGCATTATATTTACTAAGTGAAAAAGGTGGTGAGAAATTAATGGTCTTTGTAAAAGTTAGAGACGCAGAGCATTTGGAAGAAGCGCTTAAAAGATTCAAAAGAGATTGTGAGAAAAACGGCATTCTTAAAGAAATCAAAAGACGTGAAACCTACATGCCGCCAAGCGTAAAAAGAAAAATCAAGTCTCAGGAAGCGCAGAGAAGAATGAGACGCACAAAGCGTAAACGCTTTTAATAAGTATTATATGGAAACAATAGTTCCCCGCACGCGGGGGGCTATTGTTTCTTTTTCACTAATCTACCCCAGGGCATTAAATGTCAGATGATATCATAGAAGCTATACGTGATAAGGTAGACATAGCTGAGCTTGTAAGGGAATATGTTCCCTCTTTGAAGAGAGCTGGCAGAACTTACAAGGGCTGTTGTCCCTTTCACCAGGAGAAAACCCCCTCATTCACGGTCAGCCCGGACAAAGGTTTGTTTTATTGTTTCGGCTGCCAGACGGGCGGGGACGCTTTTGCGTTTTTGATGAAGATAGAAAACCTGTCTTTTTCTGAAGCGGCAAAAAAACTGGCCGAGCGCGCGGGCTTAGAGTGGAAAAAAGAAGAAAGCATGTCGCCCGAGGACAGGAACAAAGTTACTCTTAGAAAGTTAATGGCGGCGGCTAAAGATTTTTACCATAAAACGCTTTTAAGCGCGCAGGGCACCCCCGCACGGGATTACCTTAAACAGCGCGGCCTTACTAAAGAAACCGTGCAAAAGTTTGAACTGGGGTTTACGCCGCAGGGTTTTGACGGTTTAGTTAAAGATATGCTGGCCAAAGGTTTTAAGCCCGAGGAAATAAGGGCCGTAGGCCTTGCCGCCCAGGGGCAGTATGGGCAAAGGGATTACTTCCGCTCGCGCGTAATGTTCCCCATTATTAACCACAGGGGTGAGACGGTTGGCTTTGGCGGGCGTATTTTTGGCGAGGGCGAACCAAAGTACCTTAACAGCCCGGAAACTGTTTTATTTTCAAAAAGCCGTGTTTTGTACGGCCTTAACTTTGCCGGGCCTGAAATAAGAAAGGCCGGTTTCGCGTTGTTACTTGAAGGGTACATGGACGTAATTGGCGTAATGGCGGCAGGCATTGGCAACTGTGTGGCTCCGTTGGGAACCAGTTTTAACGAAGAGCACGCCAAACTGCTTAAAAGATACGCGGACTCTGCGGTAATACTGTTTGACCCGGACGCCGCCGGCATCAAAGCCAGCCTTAGAACAGCGCTTATACTGATAGCGCAGGGCGTTTTTGTACGCGTGGCAAGTTTAGGGGCCGAAGGGCTGGACCCGGATGAATTTATAAACAAATACGGCAAAGAAAAATTTGAAAGTGTTACCGCAAACGCGGTAGATATAGTAGATTTTCAGGCGGACGTTCTTATTAAACAATACGGCGGGCACCCTTTAAGCGCGCAAACCAAAACAAATATTGCGGCGCAGCTAATGGAGATTATCTCCAAGCAGCCGGACCCTATTGTTAAAGCGGAATGGACCAAAACCGTGGCGGAAAAATTGGACATACAGCAGTCTTTACTTTTCCCAAAAAACACAGGGGCAAAAAACAGTCCTGCAAAGACAGGAGAAACACGAAAAAGCAATATCCCCGTGGAAGAGCGTGATTTGGCCGCCTGGACGCTCATGTACCCCGCATATATTAGCGAGGCGCATGACTTAAATGAAGCTAAGTTTACAAGCCACAACATTTACCAAATAGTGGCCACTGTAGCAGACGCTGTCAGCCGGCACCCGTCTACAGACAATATTACGCAAATTGTACTGGACGCCCTGCCAGAGCAGAAAGACTTGATTCTCAGGCTCTCTATGCAGCCGCGCCCTAAGGATTTTAACCCGGGCAGAGACATTAAAGAATGTGTAAATAAAATAGAAAAGTCTTACCTTGCAAAAAGGCTGGCGGCTATAAAAGCTGAGATTAAAAAAATGGGCGTAGGCAATGTGCCTGAGGCTTTACTCAGAGCGCAGAGCGAGCTTCAAAAACAGATTAAAAAGTAGTTACTGGGATTTTTCCCTTTAATAAAAGAGGTATTAACAATGGCAAACGTTGCGAACAAAGCGTTTAAAGACTTAGTAGAAGTAGGTAAAGAAAACGGTTTTTTAACTTTAGATGAGATTAACCGCTCGTTAACATCATCTTCCATGAGCGCGGAAGACATAGACGGTCTGATGGGCACGTTGGAAGACTTGGGCATACAGGTTGTAGACCGCAAAAAATATAAAGCCGTGGCAATGGCGGAAAAAGAAGCCTATACCGAAGAGTTTATGTCTAACCCCGACATATCTAACTCTATACGCATGTATCTTTCCGAAATGGGTAAAGTGCCGCTGCTCTCACGCGACGAGGAAATAACTTTAGCGCGTAACGTAAGAGAGCGTGAGAAGGAACTTAGAAAGTTGGTCTTAGAATCCCCCATTACCATGCGCGAAATTTGCAACTGGGAAGAACTTGTTGACCAGGAAGAAATGACCACCAAGGAGTTAATGCCCCGCGGTAAAAGAACCACGCGCGAACTTAACAACATGCGCAAAAAACTTAAAGAGGCGGCCAAGTTTATAGCTAAGCGCGAGGGTGAAATTACAGAACTCATGAAGAAACTGCGCGACCCTAAGATAAACGACAAACTGCTTAACAAATATACTGAAGCGCTTGAGAAAAAACAGAAAGAAGTGGTTGAAAGCATTATTAAGCTGAACCTTAACCAAAATAAAATCAAACGTCTTACCAACAGAATTAAAGGCTTAGCCCAAAGAATTACCGAAACCAGGGGCGATATAAACAGGTTTGACGACTACTTTGGCCCTTACGATAAAGTAAAAAAAGCTTTCACACAAGCGGCCAAAGGTAAAATAACCAAGGCCGAGCTTAAAAAGCAAACAGGCTTTACCTTTGAGGAACTTGAAAAAGCAATTGAAAACATAGACGGCGTGCGTAACAGACATGAAAAACTGGTAAACACACTGCCTATGAGCGAAAAAGAGTTTATTGCTTTTAATGACCGCATAATATTCTTTGAAGACATGATTTTACAGGACAAGCTTAAACTTATTAAAGCTAACCTGCGTTTGGTTGTGTCCATCGCTAAAAAGCACGTTAACTCTAACCTGGAACTGTCAGACTTAATTCAAGAGGGCGGCCTGGGGCTGATGAAAGCGGTAGAAAAGTTTGAATACAAAAGGGGCTTTAAGTTTTCCACCTACGCCACATGGTGGATACGCCAGTCCATCAACCGCGCTATTGCAGACCAGGCTAACACCATCCGCATACCTGTGCATATGAAAGAGCTTGTGTCCAAGCTTACCAAAGTTACCAACAAGTTCCGCCAAGAGCACGGCAGAGAGCCTAGTTTGGAAGATTATTCCAAGTCACTGCGTTTATCTATGGAAAAGGTGAAAGGCGTGCTTAAAATTATGCAGGACCCTATTTCTCTTTCCACACCTGTGGGCGAGGACGAGGACTCTAACCTGGAAGATTTTATTGAAGATAAAAACGGGGCTAACCCGACCACAACAGCTTCTGATTTCCTAAGAAAGCAGGAAGTGGCCGACGTGCTTAACACACTGTCAGAACGTGAGGCTAAAATTATACGCCTGCGCTTTGGTATAGATTCCGGCTACCCAAGAACGCTTGAAGAAGTGGGCAAAATGTTTAACGTTACGCGTGAGCGTGTGAGGCAGATTGAAGCCAAAGCCATACGCAAGCTGCGCCACCCAAGCAGAACCAAAATGCTAAAAGACTATTCGGACGAATAAGTTTAGCGCTTTGATGTTTGGTTTACCTTACGCTTTGACATAAGCAAATTAAGAAGGTAAAGATTTAAAAGCCCCTCGTAAGAGGGGCTTTTTATTATACAAGATTACAAAGGGGCCCCGAAGATTTGAGTAAAATTTTTATTTTAATTATTTTCAGCACACTTATGCGGGGAGCCTGAAAGGCGGGCGGCGTGTGTGGTAAATAATTAAAATAAAAAGTTTGCCAAAGATTTGGGGAAGCCACTCGTAAGAGGGGCTTTTTTATGGTATAAGTTTAGTATAGAGTAACGGGGGTAGTATGCAAGCAAAAAATGTATTAATAATTGGCGGCACAACTGGTATAGGGCGCGAACTGGCCAAACAATATATAGCAAAGGACTGCATTGTGGCCGTTACAGGGCGCAGTACAGATAAACTGGACAGCCTTAGGCGTGAATACCCGGACAATGTTTTTACTTATACTAACGATGTACGCGACTCTAAATCAGCCGAGCTGCTGCCGCAAATAGCGCGTGACCTGGGCGACATTGATACCATAATACTTTGCGCCGGCGTAGGCCGCGCTAATACCACTCTTAATAATGACTGGGAAGTAAATACCACACAGACCAATGTAACCGGTTTTACCGACTGGGCAGACACAACTTACAAATACCTTGAAAAACGTTTTAAAGAAAACGGCCTTAAAGGCCAAATGGCGGGCCTATGCAGCATAGCCTCTTTCAGAGGGTCAGACACCGCCCCGGCATACCACGCCAGCAAAGCATATGTAAGAAGCTACCTGCAGGGCCTTAGAAAGAAAACGGTAAAAGACGCGGTGCCAGTTCAAATTACCACCATCATCCCCGGCTGGATAGACACCGAGCTTGCCGAAAGCGTAGGCAAAGACAAAAGATTTTGGATGGCGCCTGTGGGTAAAGCCGCCCAGCAAATGATAGCCGCCATAGAAAGAGGCCGCAAAAATGTTTTTATAACCAAACGCTGGATACTGGTGGCGTTAGTAATGTGCGTAACGCCGGACTTTCTGTATAACAGGTTTTATTAAAAACTCTCAAACACTACAAATAAAACCCCCGGCCAGTGCCGGGGGATATTTATTTAATCTTTTTACTTATATATTCTTTAAGTACTATTGCGTGGTTAATTCCAGGGTCTTTGGCGCCGTATATAAATGTAACGTTGCCTTTGGCCAGGCGGGTTTTAACTTCCCGCGTAAATTCAGGCGTGTGCGGGTTGGCGTTAAGCTCTTTAATATATTCTTTTTTAAACCAGGCAAACTTTTCCGCCATATGCCCAAACTCTTTTCTAAGCGCGGTTGTGGGCGCGATGTCTTTGTCCCACAGGTTCAAATGTTCTTTTTCTTTAGACATACCCCTAGGCCAAAGACGGTCCACCAATATTCTGTATCCGTCCGCTTTGTCTGGCGCAGCGTAAGCCCTTTTTATACCCAGCATATCCTTTCCCCCATAATATAAATAAGGCTCCTTTTTTACCGGAGCCTTATTTATTTAACTTCTAAAACTTAAAATAAAACCGCTTCCTGTTGCGTGTAACCAAAGCTTTCCATACTGGTGCAAATAGTGCGGCCGATATCGTATTTTTGGTTATAACATTCTCTGGCGGTGACTTTACCGTTGGTTAATGTGTAACGCAGGCCGTACAGCTTTTCCTTCTCTTCAACGTTCTCTCTAAGAGCGTCTAAAACGCATGTTGAAGAAGACGTGCAGTCAAACTCATACCTAAAGTTTGGCGTGGTATATTTATTTAGGTTTTCACCTGTTGACCATGTGCCGCCGTTAAGTTCAATATCAAACATTGATTTGATATTATCATTTTTATCCCACATGCCTTTAATAGTGTAATATCTTATCATGGCGTCGGCCACGTTTTTAAGGTTAAGCACAGCCTCGCTTGAGCGGGACTTTTCCACACTTCTTGTATATTGCGGCAAACCTATGGTGGCGAGTATTCCTATAATCAGCACCACCACCAGCAGTTCTACCAAAGTAAAACCTTTTTTGTTTAGCATAATTAATACGCCTCTACGTTAAAGTTAAGAGACCTTGTCCCCTCGCACACGGTAACCGCATCTGAATCATCCGCGTCATAATAACAATATTTTTTCTTTGTGCCAAGGTCATAAATAAAGTGGTATATAGCGCCGCCGCAGTCCCCGTCATAGCCAGAGTCATCACCGCTGGCGTTATAGGTTCTGCATACGCCCACATATTTGGTGGGCACACGGGTGCCAAGCTGCCCGGCGTCAATATTATAGCCAAAAATAAAATATTTATTCTGGCATTGTGTAGGCTTGGTGGCGGAGTTTGTAGCGCAGCCTTCGGGAAAGTCAATGTCAAAATTCATTGTTGTGTAAATATTGCCTGTTTCCAAGGCGTGCCTGGTGGCGGACTGTGAAAGAGCGCCAAACATTATTTGCGCCTCAGCCGCGCGGGCCTTTTCCACAGATTTTGTGTACTGGGGTAACGCTATTGCTGAAAGTATGCCTATAATAAGCACCACTACAAGTAATTCTACTAATGTAAAACCTTTTTTATTATTCATAAACCCTCCAATATAATAGTCATATGGTTTATACTAAATATTACAACATTTTACCGCGCGGGAGTAAAGGCGGATTTTGGGCAACGGGTGTTAAACGCACAGTGCTCGCAATGGTTTGTGTTTGGCTCAAACGACACCATCTCTATCTTTTTACCCACTTCTATAAAAGTTTTTAAAATTTCTTCCTCGTTAAAAGCGTCAAAATCAGCGCTTTGCACTTTGCCCACGGCAACATGGTAAATAGAGGCTTTGCCTTTTTTCATATTCCACGCGCGGCGCGCGCCCACGGCGTAAATACCCATTTGCAATGACGAGCGCACATCATAATTCTCGTCAAACTCCGGCCCTGTTTTATAGTCTATAACTTCCCACGAACCGTCAGGCCAAAGGTCTGTGCGGTCTATTTTGCCCCTAAAGGTCCATCTGCCGTGTTCAAATATAAATTCACGCTCGGTAGAGTCTACCACCGTCTTACGTTCATACTCCGCCTGTTCATAGGCCTCAAGCATTTTTTTGCCTTTAAGGTAATATTCCATTTGCTCGGCCGCGCTGGAATACCCGGCGCCAAGCCAGCAGTTATTGTAATACCTTATAATTTCAGACGGGTCGTTAGAGCGTTTATGGTACTCTTCCAAAGTTCTGTGTATGGACACGCCAAGTGATGACGCCGGCACCAGCCCGTCGCGCTTACCCTCGACATATTTATACTTGTATAAAAGCGGGCACTCCAGGTATGTTTTTACCTTAGAGTAGTTAAGCTCATAAACTTTGTGTTCAAATTGCATTATTTTTTCTCGTTAGGTTTTTTGAGGGCGACGGTGCCTTCAAAATCTTCGCTTCTGCTGGGTTTAGGGTCTTTGGCTTTGTTATGGTGCAGCAGGTGCACAAGCGTGTCACCGTACTTTTCTTCACGGTAAATTTTGAACATGGCGGGCACTTCAAAGGTTTCGTTGCGGTGATGCTGCAAAACTATAAAGCCGGCCGGCGCAAGCAAATTATACTTGGCCACCTGCGCTAAAGCCGGGCCTGAAAGTGAGAGCGGGCGCTCTTTAATATCACGGTAAGGCGGGCCCATAAAAATAATGTCATAGCCCTCAGGCGCGTAGGCGTTTAAAAAATCCAGGTCTTTCAGCACGTCGCCGCGGATAACTTGCGCACGGTCTGTAAAACCAAGGTGCTCAAGGTTGCGTTTAATATTTTTAACGCAGGCAACTTCTTTGTCTACCATAACGGCTTTAAGCGCGCCTCTGGACAAAGCTTCCAAAGACACGTTGCCTGTACCCGCGAATAAATCTAAAAAGTATGCGGCCGGTATTTTGGGGCGTATAATATCAAAGACAGACTGTTTTATTCTGTCCGATATAGGTACCACCGGCAAATTTTTGGATACTGAAAATATTTTACGGCCCTTAGCGGTGCCAGCTATAATACGCATATCTGTAGCCTCATTTCAAATTTTATTCCCTCTACCTCTTAGGGGAGAGGGCAAGGGTGAGGGTGATAAACACAAAATATACACAAATATGTGCCTTCCCCAGCCCGACTAACTCGCCTTGTGCTTAACGCGATTAATATAAAAACACTTAATTTATACCTATATATATTGTGTATAGCACCCTCACCTGCTCGTATACACTCGCTTCCTCTCCCCTAAAAGGGAGAGGAAAAAATAAAAATGCCTTTATATCTCTTTATGAGACTCCCACAGGCTTACGCCTGGGGTTTCATTCTGTTTCAAAGCTTTGCTTTGCGCCGCGCAAACAACAAACTATGCAAAAATTTGGCGGCAGCGATGCCGAATTTTTAAGCGCGGCAGAGGCTTTTCATCTCACGAGCTGACGCTCGGAGTGTTTCACGCTCATTCATAAAAACAACTGGCAGAGATTGCCTCTGCCAGTTGTTATGGTAAGAGTTATAAGTGTGCAATGCCTTCTTTAATAGCGTAACGCACAAGCTCAGCCTGTTTGTGTATGTCAAGCTTTCTCATTATGTTGTTACGGTGCACGTGAATTGTGTTAAGCGAAAGGCCAAACTCTTTGGCTATTTCTTTGCTGCTGTACCCTTCGGCGATAAGCTGTAAAATCTGCTTTTCTTTGGGCGTAAGGCCGCTGGGGTCTTTTTTAGACGGGGCCGCTTTACCCAGGAAGCCCTGTACAACATACTTTGACACCTTGGAGCACAGGTAGAACCTGCCGGCGTTAACTTCTTTAATAGCGTCTATAATCTCATCAGCCGTGGAGACTTTTACCACAAAGCCCCTTGCGCCGGCTTTAAAAGCCTTTTCCACAGACGCTCTGTCATCATACATGCTTAAGATAATAACTTTAGCGTCGGGGTTGGTTCTTGTAAGTTTCTGTGTCGCTTCAATGCCGTTTAAAAGCGGCATTGCTATATCCACCACAAACACATCAATATCTTTATTTTTGGCCGCTATTTCCAACATGTCTTTACCGTTGCCAACTTCAGCCACAACAGATATATTCTTGCTTTTTCTTTCTAAAACGGATTTAATCCCGTCGCGGACCAGGGCATGGTCATCAGCCAGAAGTATTTTTATCATATTTCCACCTTATATATTACTTTAGGGCAAGAGACGGAAATCTTTGTCCCTTTACCTAAAGCTGTCTGCACATCAAACTTACCGCCCAGGTACTTCACACTCTCTTCCATACCCAGTAACCCTATTTGACTAAGCTTTTTCTGCTTGCCTTTCTTAAACCCTATGCCATCGTCTTCTACTTCTATTTTAACAATATTTTCAAGATTTTGTAACGAAACCGTTATCCGGGAAGCCTTGGCGTGCTTTAGCGCGTTATTCAAACTTTCCTGCACCACGCGGTATAACATTATTTTAACTTCATCATCTATATTGCCGTTGTCCTCTTCCCTATAGTTATACACTACCTTAACATTAGCAAATTTAGAAATGTTTTCCACCAATTCTTTAACCGCGCCGTCTAAGCCAACAGCGTCTATGCTTGGCGGGCGCATGGTGACAACCAGGTTTTTTACCCTGTCTATACATTCTTTAATCTTAGCGTCCAGCTCACCGGCCCTTTTAATGGCGTCTTCTGTTTTATTTTCTTTAAGGTCTTCTTGTAAAATACTAAGAATAGAAGTTAAAATAACAGCGGTAGAGCCTATTTCATCATGCAGCGCGCTGGCGATTTTCTTTTTTTCGTCTTCTCTGGTTTTAATTAAAATCTGCGCGAAAGTTTTTGCGCCGTAATCACGCACCATACTTTGTGATATATTATACGCCGCCGGGGAAAGGTCTTTAACTATACCTAAAACGTTGGGCTTGCCCTCTTCATGTATAAGAGGTAAAAGGGTGCTTTGGTAATATTTAACGCCGCCTTTTGTGTTCAAGCTCCACTCATAAACAACTTTATGGCCGGCTATAGCGTCTTTATGATACTTTTCGTGCACGGGCCCGTTAACGTCCACATCAAGCGGTTTACCGTCGGCGCCGTCACCAAATATAAAAGCGTATTTATTATCGGCCATAAGCATGTAAACAAGCTCATAGCAATCCTCACAAACATGCTTGGAAAGGTCTTTTTTATCCTTAGCCAAAGCAACTGTTAGGGGCATATCATAAATTACGCTCTTATTGTTTTCCATAATATAATTTTACTATTTTAAAACCTTTAAAGCTATAGCTGGTTTAGCTTTAAAGCCGCCACCCGGCTGATAAAGTTTTCCTGCTCAAAAGCCGCTATAGCCTCCAGCTGTTTTTTAGCCTCTCTGGGCTTTCCCAACCCCTTGTAACAAAGATATTGAATATAAAGGGCAAGCTGGTTGTCGGAGTCTTCTTTAAACGCCTCTTGCGCCAAGCTAAGCGCCAGGCTATACTCCCCGTCCTGCACGTTCCAAAGCGCTTTTACCACGGTGCCCTGCGGCTTGCCCTGCAAAGCAATGGCTTTATCTATAAACTCGTAGGCTTCGGCCTTATGCCCCATTTGCCTGCTTATGGCCGCCGCTAAAAATAATCCGTCAAAAGACTCTCCTTCCTTTTCCATAAACAACGCCACATACAAAAGCGCCGCGTTATAATTGCGCTGCCTGTAGTAACAAAAGGCGTACTCCTGGTAAATTTTTGTCTTATTTTTAGCGTTTGTCCTAAAATACTTCTGGTAAAATTCCTCAGCCTTAGAAAAAAAGCCCTCACTCATATACGCCCTGGCCAGGCCTAAAAGAGCCTCCTCATTTTCCGGCGCTATCTCCAAAACGCGCTGGTATATTTGAGTGCTGTTTTGTATAAGGTCCGTCCGCTGGTACAAAGCGCCCAATTTTAAAAGCAGCTGCTTATTTTTGGGGTGCATTTCAACGGCTTCCAAATATGTGTTAAGAGCGGAGTCTAAGGCCCCTATTTTCTCATAACAATCCCCCAGCAAAATATAGGCGCGCACCTCACGTCTTTTAACGGTGCCCTCTACTAAAAATTCTTTAAGTTTGCTTATGGCGCCATGATAGTTTTGCACGGCGTACTCCGCGCGGGCCTCGGTCAGTTTCTTTTTTTCTTTTTTGGCAAACGGCCATATGGCGGCCTGTACCGATACCGCCTGAAAAATAAAAATAAACGCCATCAGCAAACTGATTTTATTCTTCATATTGTCTCATGTTAAAAAGTATCAAATCTTCCTGCAGCGCGGGCAGGTTTTTGTACATTTCTCTTACGCCAAGCTCGCCCGCAACGGACAGCATGTCAAACTCTAAAACAGGTATATTCGCGGCCTTTGTTCTTACCGCAAAGTCCGCCTTGGCTAAAGATTCTTCCGTTAAAATAGCGCCCCTGATATCGCCAATTCTAAGCAAATAAGCCGCTATTGTCTTGGGCACAACACCGCTGTAATCCTGTAAAGGCAGCGACGCTATCACATATTCCGCCCCCAAGTCCCTCACAGCGTCTATGGGCAGATAATCCACCACGCCGCCGTCAACAAGCTGGCGCTGGCGGTATTCCACCGGTTCAAACACGCCCGGCAAATTCATGCTGGCGCGCACGGCTAACGCCACGGGGCCGGAGGTAAACATTATTTTCTCCCCAGTTTTAATATCCATAGCGGGGCAGGCAAAGGGGATGACAAGATCCTCAAATGTTTTATTGCCAAGTTTATCTTCTAAAAACTCTTCAAATTTTTGGGACGTGGGTAATTTGCTGCCGAATATAAGCCTGAAAAGACCCGTAAAACTAAGATCTGTAGTGACGTTTTGCAGTGTCATGGTTTCACCCATAGCCCACACGTCTTCCACAGGAATACCCGCCGCGTATGCGGACCCTACCACAGAGCCCATTGACGTGCCTGTAAGCATGTCTATAGGGGTATTTGCGTCTTTAAGCACTGTAATCACGCCGATATGCGCAAACGCGCGCGTACCCCCCGCCGAAAGAGAAAGCCCCACCTTTGTTCTTTCTTCTTTGGGTTTAAGGGTAAATTCTTCCCACAAAAATTCGCGCAGCAGCTGGTCCTGCATGTCTATGTCCATAGACAGCGCGGGTACCGCCAACAGCAGCGCAAACAGTAGTGTGAAGTATTTTTTCATAATAAAATAGGGGGTTTGCTAAGACTATAAATCCTGGCCTATGGCCCATTCTAACCTGGACTTAGACATAAGGTTCTCCCTCACCGCCTCCAGGTAAGAATAAGATGTTTTTTGATAAGCGTCTAAAGCGTTTAAAGAGTCTAAAGAGTATTCCCCCCTGCCCTCAAGCCTCTTAATTTCTTTGGTCAAAGCGTCCAGCGCTTCTTCCCTATGCGCTACCTCGTCCTGCCAAAATACAAAAGCTTCGTAGTTGCCTGACACCTGCAGCCTTATGGTGTCTTCCAGGTCCGCACGGCGAAGAGCGCTTTGTTTTTGCTGCGCCTTCTTTTGTTTGGGCTGGGTTAAAAAGCCGTAAGAAAGCGGCAGCCTGACGGCAAGGCTGACCTGTTTATTAGTTTCGTCCAAAGAATCCGCGCCCACCTGCTCATAGGTGCCGCCCACAATAATATCGGGGTACTTTTGCCCCAAGGTAATGTTTGTGGAAATGTCGTACATCTCAACTTCATATAAAGCCGTTCTGAGTTCCGGCCTGAACTGCATGGCCCATAAAGTCATTTTAGGAAGTTCGTTTGTGTATTTAACAGGGCGGAAGTCGCCTTTTATTTTAATCTCGCTGTTAAGTTCTTTATTAAGGCCCTTTATCATTTGCAAATGCGCTTGGGAGTATTCGTGTTTGGCGTTATTATATTCTATCCTAAACTTTTCAACCATAGACGCGACGCTTACGCCCTGCCAGCCTTTGTTGGATTGTTTTTTAGAATATTCTTTGGCGCGGTTGTAGCCGGCCTCGGTAAGTTCAAGTCTTTTTTGCGCGTAAAGCATGCGGTAAAAAGCAAGCTTAACGCTTAAAATAACATTGTTTTTTTCCGTCTCGTATTTGCTTTGTTCTTCTTTAAGCTGCGCTTTGGCAAGTTTAATTGTGCCTGATATTCTGCCGCCGGAATATAAATATAATACCGCCGACACCGTGGCGCCGTAAAAACTGTCGCCGCTTTTATCAACGGATTGCGGGCCTATTATTCTAAGCCCCATTGCGTCGGGCAAAACTACGGGGTACTCTAAATCATAATGTGTGGCCGTAGCCAGCAGGTCAAACTGCGGCAAGCGCATAAAATTGGCTTCTCTTACACGCTGGTTGGCTATTAAAATGCTTTGCTCGCTGCTAAGCAGTTTTGTGTTGTTTTCCAAGCCAAGCCTGATGGCCTGCTCCAGAGTAATATCGGCCGAAGGACTAAAGCGGCTGTAATACTCCTGCGCGGGCGCGTAAGCGCAGCACAAGCATAAAATAACAGGCAAAACCAATTTCTTCATACTACCCCTCTTTATTGTCAGCGGGCAAGTCTTTTTTATTTTTATTTATTTCCGCTTCCATAACATCCATCATGCGGTTAAACTCACGCTGTAAATCTGTAAAATTATCGCCCTCGCGCAGGTGCACTCTTTTGGCAAAGTTACCGCCCGCAATATCTTTACATGTAACTTCAAACCTGTAAATAGGCCCCGCCAGCTTATGCGACAGCATAGCCGCCACAAGCACGACTATTACTAAGTAAATTGCTATTTTAAGCAAAATACCTATTGTTATAGGCACAAATTTATCATACAACGGCTGCAGCATCATAGGATACTCTGAATAAATACCCTGCATGGTTGTAAGCACTTCAAACGCCATAAGCGACAGCCCTATAACCACGCTTATAACAAGAAGCAAAATATATTTAAGCTGCAAATCTCTTTTAATAAAAAGAATGCTTCTTTTAAATTTTGGGTACTGCTTGGGTGGCTGCCCTGCCTGCGGCTGGGGTTGGTTGTTTGTCTCTGCCATAAATTACCGCCTTAAAATTAAAAGTTTGCCTTGTATCTTACCTGCAATACTCTTTCAAAGGTGCTTTTGTGCGTCATGTCGCGCGCTATTAAGTCCAGGTCGACAGAGTCTGAAAGATAAATTCTTATGCCGGCGTTTAAACGGGAATCGTCAATAGTATGCACATTGTCCCACTCAAACATAAGGTTAACTTTATCTTCAATATTAAAATTAGCGCTGCCAAAACCAAATACGTCAGAACTGTCAAAGTCAGACACGTTAACACCCGCGTGCAGTTGCAAGTTAGGTATAAACACTTCGCGGCTGAGCACTAAGTAAGCGCCTTTTCTGTCATGTTTATAGTCGTCTTCGTCTCTGTCATAAAGGTATCTTCTGCCGTCGTAACCTATGGCTATTGCGGGCAAGTATAAAGAGCCGTCGTAAATTTTGTATTTAACCTGAAAGTCAGGCGTTAAAACTTTTATAGGCGTTTCATTGCCCAGCAAGTTTTGCGCCGCTATTGAGAACCCGATATTAAGCCTGGGGTATATGCCAAAATCCACGCTGGCCATAACGCTGTTCTCCGTATAAAACCTGGTGTTAAGCATGGTGGAGTAATGGTCCAAAGTTTCGGCCGTGGGCACGTCTATTAAAATATTGTCTTTGTGTAAATCCTGCGCGTACGCGCCGCAGGCAAAAATAAAAGCTGCTAATACAAATAAAAATTTCCTCATCACACTCTCCGTTATCTGATAAATATTCTGGGGTCTTTAACCGCGGGTTTTGTAATTAATCTCATAGACTCTACGTTTATTGTTTCTTTACCCGGTATAAAGTCATTGCGGTCGCGCGGGATTTCTAACACTACCACCCCTTTAGAAATTTGGCTTACGTCATGCACTACGCCTTGCGCCCAGCGGTCAACCGAACTTTTAGTTAAATCTTTAGTATTGTTAAGGTCGTAGATAACCACATCGCCTTTTTTAAGTTCGTTTACATCCACAGGCTCTGTTTTAAGAACAATGTTTTTAACTTCCTGTGTTTCGCCTTTGCCGGGGCCGTTTAAATATTCAACGGTGTAATAACCTTTGTCGTTAATATCTTTTTTAAGTTTGGCAAGGTAGTAGGTGGCAAAAAACCTGCCGTCGCCGCTGTAGGGCGCCATAACTTTGTTTCTGAAAATGTTTTCAACTTCCTGCTTGCTGCCTGTGCGGTTGTAAGGTTCTTCGTCCTTATTTTGTGAAACGCACGCACCCAAGGCGGCGGCTAAAAATAAACAAATTGTAAATTTACTTAGTAATTTCATGTTACCTCCCGTAAATATCGTTACCGTCTAAATCTAAAGCTACTTTAAGGGGCATATCACACACTTCCAGCTTATACACAGCTTCCGCGCCTAACTCCGGGTATAAAACACATTCTGCTTTTGTTACCTTAGACGCTAACAACGCACCCGCGCCGCCAAGCGCGGCAAAGTAAACTGCCCGGCCTTTTATAGCGGTTTTTACGCCCTCACCGCGCGGCCCCTTACCTATAGTAGCAATTATACCGTTTTTTTGGGTAAGTTTGGGCGTAAATTTGTCCATCCTACCGCTGGTTGTCGGGCCCATACTACCCACAATTTTACCCTTAGGCGTTGGCGCCGGGCCGCAGTAATATATTACCGCGCCGCGTAAAAAAGGATATTTTTGTTTATCTTCAAGTAATTTTGCGTGCGCTTTATCACGCGCCGTATAGATGGTGCCGGTTAACAAAACATCGTCGCCCGTTTTTAATTTTTTTAAAGCTTCAAGTGTTAGCGGCGTGTTTAATTTTTTCATAAAACAACCTCCGCGTGCCTGTGTACATGGCAGCCTATATTAACGGCAACGGGCATGCTGGCCATGTGGCAGGGGGCGTACTCAATATTAACAGCCATCGCCGTGCTTACGCCGCCAAAACCCTGCGGGCCTATGCCAAGTTTATTTATTTGTCGTAAAAGTTCTTCTTCCAGTTTGGCGTATTTTTTATTTTTATTTTTTTGGCCGAGTTTGCGGGCTAAAGCTTTTTTAGCCAGTAAAGCGCAGCCCTCAAATGTGCTGCCTATGCCAACGCCTACTACTATTGGCGGGCACGGGTTGGCGCCCGCGGCGCGTACAGTGTTTATTACAAAATCTTTTACCCCTTCCTCCCCCTCAGCAGGGGTGAGCATGGCAAGCTTGCTCATATTTTCTGCCCCGGCGCCTTTGGGCAGTAATGTTATTTTGAGCTTATTGCCTTTTGTTAAATTTATGTGGATTACGGCGGGCGTGTTGTCGCCTGTGTTTTTACGTTCAAACACAGGGTCGGCCACTACAGACGCGCGGAGATAGTTTTTTTTATAGCCAAGGCTGATGCCTTTGTTAATGGCGGCTTGCAGGTCACCTGAGATTTTGACTTCGTTGCCTATTTCCACAAATACCACTGCCACACCAGTGTCTTGACAAATGGGCAGGCGTTCGCGCTTGGCGATAGCGGCGTTTTGTTGGTAAAGGTCAAAAATATTTTTGGCTTCTTTAGCCTCGCGTTTGGCGCAGGCGGCAAAGCAGGCCAGTGTGTCGTTTGGCAAAATTATGTTTGCTTTGGCCGAGAGTGCCTCTACTGCTTTGGTAATTGCGGCGGCGGTAATTGTTTTCAAATTTCCTCCAGCGTTTCTTTTAGTACTTGGTCTAAAATTTCCTGCGGCGGCTGGGGGATAATGCCGGACTGCTGCATATGGTCAAAAAGTTTTTGCGTTACTTCAATATCCGCCTTGGCCCTTTGGTAAACCTGCTCTCCTGTGATGTTGGCCTTGGCTATGCCTTCTTTGGCGGCTTGCTCTGCCACGGCGCGGGCGACGGTGGGGTAAATGTCAGCCTCGCTCATGAACGGGGCTATGTTGTCAGGCGTAATGCCGCGCTGCTTAGCAAAGGCGGCTATAGCGCGGGCGGCGGCAAGCGCCATGCCGTCTGTAATTGTGGCGGCCTCGCACAGTAAAGTACCTTTAAGTATGCCCGGGAAACAGACCGAGTTGTTAAGCTGGTTGGCAAAGTCCCCCCTGCCGGTTGCGGTGATGAATGCGCCGGCTTTGTGTGCCTCGCTGGGGTAAATTTCGGGCACGGGGTTGGCGCAGGTAAATACTATTGGTTTTGCGGCCATGGAGGATATCCACTGTGATTTAATAGTGTCCGGCCCTGGTTTGGAAAATGCTATTACCACGTCGGCGTTTTTAAAACTTTCTTCTATGGTGTTTATGTTTGCCGGGTTAGTGGTTTGGCAGAGGTGCCATTGTTTGTAGAAACCTTTGTCATCTTCAATATCTTTGCGGTTTTTGTTAAGCGGGCCTAGGTGGTCTATCATAATTATATTGGCCGGTTGGGCGCCCAGCTGCATTACCAGACTGGCCGTCATGGTGTTAGACGCGCCGGCGCCGAAAAATACTATTTTGGCGGCTTCTATTTTTTTGCCCACCAGTTCAAGCGCGTTTATAAGGCCGGCTACTGTTATGGTTGCGGTGCCTTGCGCGTCGTCGTGCCAGACGGGTATTTGCGCGCGCTTTCTAAGTTCGTCCAGTACTTTGTAACAGTTTGGCTGGCTGATGTCTTCCAGGTTGATTGCGCCATAGCTTGGCTGGCACATTAGTACAAAATCTATTATTTTTTGGGCAGACGGTTTGCCGGATGCGTCACGTGAGTCTATGCATAAAGCGTGCGCGTCTACGCCGCCGAGTATCTTCATGAGTAACGCCTTGCCCTCCATTACGCCAAGGCCGCCGGGGGGCGTGCAGTCGCCGTCGCCAAGTACGCGGGTAGAGTCCGACACTACGGCTACTAAGTTGGCGCGGTTGCTGAGCGTGAAAGACTGCGCGTTGTTGTCACGTATGGCGGTGGATACGGCGGAAACACCAGGGGTGTACCACGCGTTTAACCAGGCTGGGCCCGGCACGGGCACCTTGGGCATTGTTGCTATCTTGCCGCCGTAGAGAGCGTGTGTTTTAAGGCTGAGTTTTTTATAAAAAATTGTTTTGGCTTTGGCGGCCGCGGCGGGGGCCAGCGCGGCAAAAAAAGAGTCTAAATTAGATAAATCTACGTTTAGTTTTGTGTTATTTTTATTAGGTGTGCTCATAGCTAAAGTCTACTAAAAATAAGCGGGGTGTTAAAGGGTAAAACTGATAGCCTTTGCTACGCAAAGCAAAACGGCCTAAGCGGTAGATGCCTACGGCGCAGCCTTGTGCTGCGCCTCAGCATGACAAACTTTTTTTGTTTGGGAGTTGATAGCAGTAATTTTGCATAGTAAACGCCAGTTGTAAAATAGCAGGCGCGAAATAAAGCGCCTGCTATTTGTAAGATTTACAGAAAGGTTAAAACAATATTTCTGTTCTAATCTTCAGAATATTTATACTTTTAAATTTGACTTTTTTATCTAGCGCCACACAGTAATGCTTCTGCCCTCTTTAAAGTCCTCATGCATTTTGATCTGATTTTTTTCGTCTAATATAATAACAAAAGCTCTCTTCTCTTTATAAAATGTTTCAGTATTATGCCCACACATATTTGTAGGTTTCCAACCAGGCATTTTTTTTATTACATTATAAAGTTCCTTGTTTGCATATCTGGGAAAATCGAAACCGTCACGTATCCAACTTTGCCCTGCTCCAACTGTTGGCAAATCTTTCCCTTTGTGAGCAGAAAGAGAAATATCAGATAATGTGCCGAATTCATCAATCCCAAACCAAACAAAAACCAGCAATCCTGATATACTTTCCTTATCAACAAACTCTTCATTTAAATAATCAACAATACCTTGCGCTCCTGCAGGATACTCTGCTTTTCGCCTGTCAAATAAATCTGGCCACACCAAGGGTATCGTATACTCTACATTTACAGGAGATCCTCCTTGCATTCCAGGAGTGACTCCTGGTAAAGACTCAAGAAGTCGTATAATTTCAGACTCTAGTTTAGGGTAATCTACCCCCTTTCTTCGAAATCTTACATCTTTTATTTTCCCTTCTTTCGTTACAACAAACTCCACAACATACGATGGCATTTGCTTATTATCCCAATCAATATCTAAAGAATCACAATCTGCCATGTTGTCTTTCATCCAACTAATGTAATCTTTAGGTAGTTCAGGCATTTGATCTACCGCGCGAAAAAACACGCTCTTGAGTGAAAGCATAGCTTGCGAAAATAAGTAGGCAAGCTGCGAATAGAAACATTTTTTTCATATTCAATCTCCTAATTAAAATTATTATGTCTATTTAATTAGATTAATATATTTAAAAATATAAAGCAACACTTTTGTGATATCAATTGCAAACAAAAAGGACTTAGTGAAACTAAGTCCTTTTATATTTAATTCTATTCGCTAATTCCAAGTGGAATAAATTCTTAAATTAATAGGGTAGCTATTTACCTGCGGGAGACACACTATTCACTTTCAAAGCCTGTTCCCCTTGATTCATGATAGCCTCACCTCTCTGTTGGAGAACCTTGTCATTTCTTAAAGATCTTCTTGCCATTGGGCCGTAAATAGTTTCAAGATCTCCTTTTATACTTTTTACAGAATCTTCAACAGTTGAAGTTAAATTTTTATTTTCATCTGTATTAACATCAAATGTTATGAGTTCAGTTTTTGATATATCCAAGAATTTAGTGGGTTCTATTCCAACCTCTTTATTAAGTTCTACCGCATTATTAGTTGTGGTAACCCAGAAGTAAGAGATATTACCAAGAGTGCTTTTGTCTTCTATATTAACTCTGGTCTTATCTGCTATATTTTTAATATCAGCCTGTTTTACAAGTATCCAATGCTCATTGTCTACCGCTGTATTACCTAAAGGGGTTACGCCTAATTTATCGACATCGGCCATTCTGCCGCCTGCCATACTGGCTCTTTCGTAATATGGACTTAAGTTATGGTTTGAATATGCTACCCAATAACACTTTTCCCCTTCAGGACATTTGGGTGTTTCAGCCTTAGGTTTTTTTTCTCCATCCACAACCTCTGATTCTATACTTTCAGCCTCTTTGCTGCCCTCAAGAATAGTAAAAATCATCTTAGGTCTGAAGAAGAAAGGGTCTTTCTCTAGATTTTTAGAATTAGGATCTTCCTTATTAGACTTACTATCCTCATCATTTTTATATTGGTTATTATTATACTGAGACCTTATCTCTTCTTTTAATTGTTTATCTTCAGTTTTTGCATATCCAGGTACCCACATAGTCAACATTCTATCTATAGAGTCCATTCTGATTGCATAAGCATCTTTCAGACTGTTAGGTGTAAAATCCTCTGGCTTTTTACAAGGCTCCTTTTGACATTTTTGTTCGTCATACTCTTCTTTATCCATGAACTCAACTTCGCCTTTGGCATTACGTTCAAGGCGTTCCAACGCGCGGTCTTGCATCATGCCAAAAGATCTTACAATTCTATCTGCCCTTTCTGCCTGTGCTTGCGAGATAAAAGCGTCCATTTTGTCTTTTTCGGTCATTTTGGTGCCGTCGGCTTTTAGCATTTCGCCCTCGGCAGCCATTTGCGCTTTTAAATCGTTAAAGATTTTTTGCATGTCGGCGCCAGCTTTGGTACCCGCTAAGTCGTCCAAGTTGCCGCCGTTGTAAACGTAGCTGAGTAACTCGGCATTGTTAAAGGCCTCTGGGCTTAAAGAATTAAAAGCGGTTGATGCGGCGCTACTGCCGCCTTGTCTGGCGGAGGCCAGGTTGTAGCCTGCCTCTACGCCTTTAGCAACGGTTTTGAAAAACGGGATACCGGCATACAAGCCGTCGGCATTACGGGACGCAATTTCGTCAGATATGCGGCGGCCTGTGACTAGTGAGGCCGGGTCTGCCTGCATGTCGGAGTCATACATGCCGCGGGTGTGGACGAGCGGGGCCTCCTGCTTGATAAGCACCCAGTTGCCGTCTTTATCCATAACCTCGGCCGTGCCGTAGTCGCCAGACGGCAGACGGACGCCGTCTTCTGAATAATCGCCGGTGGTTAAAGGTATGCCGCCTGTTGGGCCGCCCTCTAAACCTAAAGAGGCGCGCTGGGCTGCGGTAAGATTTTCCGGCTGGGCCTTATACCCCGGGCGGGCGGAGGCAAGCGCGTCGGCCGTGGCATTACTTTTGCCGAGGCCTAACATAGACGCTAAAAATTGCATGGCCTTTGTAAGCGGGTTAGAGCTGGCAATTTGCGGCGTGGCCTTTTTGCCGGAGGGCGTGCTGCTGCGCCTTAAGCTGCCGTCAAGCACGGGTAACAGTAAAAATAACGCTACGGCCAAAAGGCCTGTTAAAATTATAATTTTCTTTTTGCTTACTTTAGTTTTTTTGGTTTCTTCTTTCTTTTCTTCTTTGGTCATAATAACCTCCACCACTGGTACAAACAGTTATTAATTAAAATAAAAATAAATAATGTGCAGCTTCCAACGGAACCAGGTCCCTGGATAGGCTACATATATATTAATATATTAATGCGTGTATGGGTAAAAAACAAGTGATAAAAAGTACTACCCGCCAAATAGCGCGGTTAGGCTGTGCCAGCACTTTTGCAGGTAGGCGCCTATACCGGTGCCCTTCCTTTTTTGGGCGGGTACGGGCGGGTGGTAGCCGTTGTCCAGCATAAGAGTTTTAAGATAGTTAGACGGTATGGCAAAGTTGAGGTTCTGGTTTTCTTCCCCTTTATAAGTGGAAAACGCTACGGATACTACCTGCCCCTTGGCGTCAAACACCGGGCTGCCGCTGCTGCTGGGCGAGATAGGCGCGCTTATTTGGTGCCAGACAACGCCCTCCCTAATTAACCTGACCTGTGAGATAAGGCCGCTGGTAACTGTATTTTGCAATCTGCGCGGGTTGCCGATGACTGTGATAATGGCGCCGGGAAGGGCGTAGTCAGAATCACCCAAAACAACTGTAGGTAAGTCACGCGCGTTAATTTTGATAAGCGCAAGGTCAACAGCCTTGGACACTGCAACAAGCTGCGCCTCGTCCGACACAAGGCCTGTATTAAAGGTAACGTTCATGTAAATGGCGCCGTCTACCACGTGCCTGCTGGTGGCTATCAGCCCGTCGCTGCTGACGATAAAGCCCGTACCGTTAAATGTGCCGCCCTTGCTGTTGGCCACGTTTATGGTGACAACGGCGGGAGAGTACTCCTCCGCTATTTCTATATGAGACATAGCGGCTAGGGGAGCGGCAAGTAAAAGTAAAACGGGTATAAAAATATTTTTCATAAGGGTATTTGTAAGACTATTATTTATCATAATAAAATTACGCTAAAAAGTAAATTTATGTTAACCATAAATGTGCGCATAGACCGGCACCAGCGGCCAATGTACTTACCTGGGCAAAATAAAACTATATTTTCAACGATAAAACCAACTTATATTGTGAAGTTTGCTTAAAATATTCTATAATATATAAAGTTAAGCAAAGTAATTTGCAAGTGCGCCAGTTTTTTACAAGTGTGATAAGTTAAGATATAGTAAGATGTAGCGGCAACTTGCAAATGGGTATGTTTGAAGCATTTAGACGCGGTAACATGCATGCAGAGCCTATTTTGCTAAAAGATTTATGGTGGCTGTAGCTCAGTTGGTTAGAGCATCGGTTTGTGGAGCCGAGGGCCGGGGGTTCGAGTCCCCTCAGCCACCCATAGTCTTAAATTCCCTTGTTTTAGAGCTGAAAATGCTTATAAAACAAGGGTTTTTTTGGGGTTTGATTAAATTTTCTTCAAAATAGAATCCTTCCGGTGTAATCAAACCCTGTACTCTCTGTCTAAGGTCTAAATCAGCCTTATCCCATATTTCTGCAAGGTTATTTACAAATTCTTTAACGAAAGCCCAACCTTCCTCTAGGTTTGGTCCGTCCTCTGCTTCTGATATTAAAAGCTTCTTTTCATTTATTTTTAGTTCTATCTTTTCAATTTCTCTGTTTATATAATCCTCTTTTACTGTTCCTTTGGCAGCTAATCTTATTAAACGGCTCATCTCGTCCTCTAATGTATTGACTTCCTTTTTTACTGCATTTTCTACTGCTTGAATGTCCGCTGTTTGGTTTTTATAAGCCGTGATAACAAATTTTTCAAAGTAATTTATTTTATCCGCACTTATTTCAAGGCTTTTTAAATATTCTGAAAATGCAGGCTCTAAAACTTTTTTTAATACCCTGCTTTGCTTAGAAGAGCGACATTTGCTGCAATGATAATAGGGAACTTTCGGACGACCATTACCTTTGCCCGTAGCAGAACTAGCTGTCATATATTCTCCACAACTTAAACACCTCACATAACGTCTAAGAGGAAAGAGAGGATTATTTCTTTTTCTAGGAATTGCGTTTGGACGCTTGCCATGTAAAATATCTTGAACTTTATTAAACAACTCCTCGCTTATCAAAGGTATATGTGTACCTTTGATAGATTGGCCGCTGTTAACACCTTGTCTATCGGGTAATATTCCGCAATAAATTGGATTGTTAAGTAGTTTATTAAACGCCTGTGGGTAGCTTTTGAACCCCTCTGCCTGCAACATCCTTAAGACCTCCCTCTGCTTATAAACGCCTTTGCTCATTAATTCAAACGCTTTAACAATATATTTCGCATCTTCATTAGGGTATATTTGTTTTTTACCCATTGTATTAGGTTTCCGGTCATATCCCTTTAGTCTTCTAAAATATCTTCCGCTTAAAAAAGCTTGGGTATTTCCAGCCTTGGTTCTTTCACCATTCAACTCACTTTCAAACTGGTTAAAAGAACTATGAATATTTCTTTGCAATCTAGCAGCTGCATTGTTATCGTTGTTCCCATTAACATATAATATTCTAATGCCTATTTTATTAAAGGCTTTTTCTAATTGGTGTTCGTCTAAAACATTTCTAAACATTCTGTCTTGTTTTAGGCATATAACAGCGGAGATATCATTCCTTTTGTCAAAGCAAAAGCCCATTAAATTTTTTAGGGCAGTCCTATTTGTCGTTCTTCCGCTTTCGCCTTTTTCTATGAACTCTTTAGATATTAGAAAAGAATTTCGTTCCGCAAAACCCCTACATTGTCGTGCTTGTCCATCCAAGCTCTCTCCCTTAACCTGCTCTTCTGTTGAAACTCTACAGTAAATTACCGCCTTATTAGATGTTTTTTCGTTTTTATACATACGCATTTTCCTTTCTCACTTGTCTTCCTACTTATATATTCCGCAACGGCAATCTCGGCTAATTGCATAAATTGCTCATCTAAACTCTCCCTCTGTTCTTTTGAAAGGGGAGTGCTTTGTGTAGATGTGCAAATGCCTTGTACCTTTGGATATATATTTTCCTGCATATATCTAAAATACAAAGCATTAGGTTTGAAAATCTCGTTATGACCTTTAAAAAACCGTGTCTAAAAATTTATTTCTCCTCGTGAATAATCAAGAAATGGTTAAAAGCCCAGTCCACGCAATAGTGGCCTAGAATATACTGTCTTTTTATCCTGTCATTTTTGCTTTTTACAGCACGCCCTTTATTAATCCTTTTCCGCTAATCCGCACGATTCCGCACTCTATTTTTTCGCTTTGTCCACACGCATTTTTCGGGATTTAATTTTTAATGTTATTTTCCTACGTCTATTCAAATTATAATAACTTTTTTACCAAACATGAGACAATAATGCGTTAATTATCCTTTTTCTATGTGGATTTGTTTAATATTTTTGCAGGAAAATTAAAGCATGGTCAGCCCTTCTCTCCGTCAATCAGCACGACTCCGCACAACATTTTTGCGCTTTGTCCGCACACGAATTTTTGGGCTTTTAATTTTTTAATGTTATTTTTTACAGAAAAGGCAGTTATTTCTACAATAACAAAGCTACCTTTTTCTGTCTTAAAAGCTATTGCAAAACCTAGAATTTCACTTATTTTTAATAATCATGGGCGATTCATAATACTTTCTGCGTCGTAAAAATGACGATATTTTGCGCAAAAACGGCGTTATTTGCGACTTTTACACTATTTCAAGGCCATCTCCCTATCCCCCCTCTCTACGAAGTAAATATCGGTATTTTTGCAAAAAATAAAGGCAAAGGATTTTTTATTCTTTCCCCTGCCTTTTTAAACAAGCTATCTATTTGTTAATTTTTTAATTTGAATATTTTGCTTTTAAATCAGCTAATTCCTCTGCCTCTTCTTTGCTAAATTCCGCATCCCATAAAACTTTTTTTCCAGGTCCTTCGGCTTTTACTGCGAACACATAAAATACAGCTCCTTTAGGGTTATTTGCACTTCCCCATGGGCCAAAGGCGTTTGGGCCTAAAGCCATAGACTTTTTTTCTCCTTTTTGTAGTCCGCCAGATATTTCAAAATTAAAATTTTCCTCAAAATATGGAACTTCTCTTTTAGGGTCTTTTATAATGCCTTTTGCAAAAAATCTAGCAATAGTTTTATCCGTCTTATTTTCCATATCAAACTTTATTGTGGGTTGAGCCATATAAGGGTTGCTAGTATCTTTAGCGAACTTTGCATTAGTTATAATTATCTTTTTCAGCTCCTCACGGGCGTTATCAGCGGTTTCTTTTTTGGCTTCTAAAACTGTTATTCTTTCTAAAGCCTCTTGTTTTTCTTTCTCAAGTTGCTCTTTTTTTATTTGCTCAAATTCCGCAATTATCTGCTTTGCTGTTTTTTTGTCAAGGCGTTTGCCCATTTCAGCAAACATTTCTTTTTCTGAAAGTGCCTTGCCGCTAAAAGCATTCATCAATTGCGCTGCTGTAACTATTCCAACAATACCCTCAAAAGCCTCATCAAACTGCTTTCTCTGCTCGCCTTTAAGTGATTGCTGTATTTTTTCAGTAGAGGCTTTTAATGTATTTTCATTCGTCGCATCAAGTTTTGGTTCTCCACAAGCCCCCATAAATAAACAAGCGAGTAATATTACCACTATTTTTCTCATTTTTATCTCCTTAACTATCAATTTTATTTTTCTAACATTTTTAGTAGGTCTTTTACATCAACACTCATACCACCTTTAGATTCACTGTTATTACCCTTTTTACTTTCTTCTAGAAAGACTATAAACAAGAAATAAAATTTTCTAAACTCATACCTATTAGACATGCGATATAACCTTGCACTTTTGTCTTTCTTAGACTGTACTTGTAACCCATCGTCAAAGCCCTTATATAACATTAACTCGTTATATTTATATTGATGCGTTCTACTTTGTGCTGTAAAAATAATTCTTTTGTTAGTCAGTATAAAGTGTCCAATAGTTTCAACTTTGCCGTGTATATTTAGATATAAAACGCCTTTAAGGTCAAAATAAACAGCTTCTCCTTTTTCTGCTATAAAGCCTTCAACACTTATGGTTGGGATATTACCTTTTTCATATTCCACTATTGCTAAAAGGGCTTCTGCATTTAATTTTTCATGCTCCTCTTTTATTTGTTTTTCTTTTCTCTTTTTCAGTATTTTTTTTAAAATTATTACCCCCGCCACTATCCCGATTGCCATAAACCAAACTTTCCCATTTTCAAATCTGCTCAAGAAGGCAAAAACGCCCCACACTAAGCAAATCCCAAAATACGCCAATAAAAAGATTTTAATGTAACGCCATAACTTTTTCATTTTATCCTCTTCGTTTTCGCCTTATCTCGTGATTTTTCCACAAAAAAAGGCGATAATCATATTGAGGGTATCCAAACACTCAAATGAAAATCGCCCGCCATATCCCCTAAAGGATATGGCAAATGGCGACTTCATTTTCAGCTTGGATACCGACCTGTTAATTTCTTAACAAGTCTGTGCCGGTCCTACCGGCTCTAAAAACTCAGTCTAAATTTTTTACTGCTATTCTGTTATTTTTACCTCACTTCTATTTTATTATATAAAAACGAGGGAATTATTATTTCGGCCGTTCTTTCACCAATGTTTTATATTGCAGAGTATTACTCTCGGGCTTCTTATCATCAGTTAGCTCTGAAATATTCAGCTTTATTGGTAATTGTGTTGCCGTTCCACTAAAAATACAAGTTCCTATCGGAAGAGTAGGAATAGATTCTTTCGTGATTCTATCAATATAAGACACCGCATTTTCTATCATCATTAAATCTTTTTGGTTTACTAAACGATGTATAAAATAGTTATGAGCCTGAGAAATTATAGTCTCCGAAATGTCATTCGGTCTCTGGCTGGCTATCGTCAAAAAAACTCCAAACTTTCTTCCTTCCTTTATGATTTCTTCAAAAGTTTCAAGACGATAGTCTTTCCAACTTTCCGTCTCTCTTACGGACTCTTTTGACAATATATTGTGTGCCTCATCAATTATTAATGTTAAAGACTTAGAATTGCTTTCTTTTTTATGTTCAGAATAGAGTTTTTTTGATAATAAGAGTGGTAATATCTTTTTCATATCCAAATTAACATCATTCAAATTAAAAACAATAAAATTTGAATCTCCCCAAACATTAACATTCGTAAAAGAAAATATTTTAACTAGCCCCTGATAGTGTCTTCTAAATCTATTTATTACAGGATATATATGTTCGTTCTGCACTCTCCCGTCAAGTAAATCTCTTATTAGTTGGATATAAAGAAAAATAATTACCTTCTGGACTATATCCATATTATTAAAGAGCAAGTTGTTTATCTGTAAATACAGGCTAGAGGAATCTATTGCTTCCGGATGTCCATTAAAATATACCCTCTCTCCTTTTGTGTTGTTTACATAATAAGAATTGTTATTACCCGCATGCCAGTAAAGCTCACGTCTTGCGTCAGATATATTTATGCCAAATGAGGTATAGATTGAGTCAAAATAATCCAATAACAGGTCTATCTTGACCTTATCCGACATTAATAATATCTGCTTCAAATCCTTTTTCAATATATTCTGGAAATAAGCATTCTGCCGACTATTCTCCTCTGCGAGAACACTGCCTATAAATTTAATAGCTCTAGCAAGAAATGGTTTCTGAGTTTTGTCAGTTGCATCTGATAATATTGATAAAAGCTCCAAGTCCAAAATATCTTTTTCTAAAATGGGTATTTTGTCTCCCCCAGCCTCATTTCTAGTAGAAAGATTATAGACTTTCTTTGTGTGAATGATACAATTGGGTTTTTTATATTCGCCATTAAAGTCAAATAACGCAAATCGGGTATTACCTGTAAAATCATCATAATTTTTTGTAGCCAAAGAGGTTGTAAGAGCCTGATATAAAGAAGCCAAAGTATTTGATTTCCCACTCCCAGTATTTCCAAATATTGCGATGTGTGTATTAAAGAGGCCGTCTATAGGTATATCAACAGGCAAATCATCGGAATCACTTTTTGCGATTAAGATAGAGGCTTCTCCAGGTTTTAAAAAAGAATGGATAAGAAGGAGTTTTTCTCTGGTTAAAATATACGCTTCATTACCAACTAAAGGAAGTTCTTTTGTACCGCCAATAAATTTTTTATCTTTACCGATATATCCAAAAAGAGAGACTATGAGAACTCGTTTATTTTTATCTAGCAATTCATATTCTTTTCCATTTTGATTAATATAGGAAGTGTTCTCTATACGTTCTCCTTCAATCTTACCTATTATGCTTAAAAATCCTTTTCGTATTTCTATAAAACTATTAACAGCCACATTCTTTATAATCTCGCCATCAAAAAATATGTCAGATGAGTTTTTCTTTTTGGAAACTTCAACAAATACTCTCCGCCCCTCTACCTCATAAACTTCGCCAATTTTTAGAATTGCTTCCTTTTCTAGTCTTTTCATATCAAAATCCTATAGCGAAGAATCTATTATTTTTGTTGCCATATCAAAGCCTAAAGGCTTATCTTTTAGAGAAATTATATTGACATTGCTGGATTTCTCAAATATTCTCTGAAATTTGATAATATCTTCTTCGCAATAAGCAAATAGAAAAACATGTAATGTCGGATTTCCCAAAGCTCTTTTTAGTACCTCTTCCAAATGCGTGTCATTAAAACCGAATCCGCAAATAAACAATACCGTATTTTCTTTTTCTAACTCATGCGAAAAAATTCTGATTAAATCATAATAATTATGATTTAATACTGTGTCTTGATATTTTATTGTATCGGGAAAAACAACTGAAACCTGACTATTGAATTCTTTTATTCTTTCAATATTATCTTGCTCTTCGGGAGAAAGAGTTTTAAAATCTGTAGAAAAAATAATTTTATTATCACCATTATTATCGGGAATTAACCTCCACGACAATGAGCCATGAAGCTTGATTAAATTTATTGAAGGAATATCTACTTTGAAATCAAAAAAACTTCCACTATGGCAAGTATAATTAAAAAATTCTTTGTTTGAAAAAATATATTCTTTCTTTAAACTCGTGTTTCTATGGAAACCATCATTCAAATATATATCCCCTAACTCTGCTGCTGCTTGTTCAATAAAGAGGTCATAATTAGTAGAAAAAATATTGGCTTGCTTATGCATAATGTTGGTTTTTCTCTCAAATAAAACTCTGTTTACAACGTTAATAAACGATTTATAATGTCCTAAAACCTCTTTTGTAGTATCAGCTATTTTCCCCTTATACAACTCTTCGTTAACACTAATAATATCCTTTAAAAAAGCATATTGTTGTTTTTGAGCTTCTTCCTGATTTTCGTTTTTTAACAATTCGGTAAGTTTCTTTTCTGTCTCACTATTATATGGAATTGCTTTAACAGAACATCCTGCCCCCAAAAGAAAGTTGATATTGCAGGATTGCAATCCTTTAAAAAATAGTCCTGTCAAAACATTCAAACTCTTATCATCTTCTACAATTATTAATTTAGCCATTTATAATACCACTTTTATAAAGTTATCTACTGCATAGTTATTATATAACTTTATAAAAAGATTGTCGGTATTACTGATTGACTAGTTATATCCATATAGTTTAAATAAAGTTATGGAGTCTGTTCTATAGATAAAATTTGACCTTGATTCTCCAGTAAGGGTATTACAAACTCTCTTATCCCCAATACAAGTCTAAATTCGGCGGTTAGGGTTTGAATTAGCAAAGAGTTTTGACCCTTTTGATTTATAATACAACTTTTACCGTCTGAGGCGTTAGCCACAGGCGGTATTTTTTTAATATTAACCAAAATTTTAATCTATATTATAAAAAAAATTTAATCATATTATATTTAAAATTTAGTATATTTTATCTATGTTTTATATTATAGATAGTTCTTATCAATATTAATTTTTCAGGAGATTTTTATGAATAAAGCAGGTTTTTCTAAAGAATACCCACAAAATTTCTTTTTAAATGAACAAAAATTAAGAAAAATAATTGATGTAATAACAGATCACACTAAAAAATTAAATACGCCATTTCGTATTCAATACAAAGTTTTTAGAGATAATGACTCCTTCTATGAAAGCGAAAGCCTTGATGAGCTCCTTTCAGATGATAACACTCTTTCAAAAAAAATTAGAAAAATTTCAATATATTTATATATAACGGAACCCAAAAAAGAAGAAAAAAACGAAACAAATATTCTTGCGCTCTCTTTTGGAAAAAGGAGAGAAATTCCTATTCTGTTAGATGTGGAATATTCAAATAAGCAGTGGTGTTTTATATTGCTGGATGATTTGGACACTCAAATCAAACGAACTTTAAAGAATTCTTTTCACTTTTCAGGAACAATTTTTGGAGCGATTGATGTGCTTGCATTTTTTTTACTAACAGCACTAATTATAGCATTGGCAATTTCTAACGCTATGATAAGCATACCTGAAAATATTTTCAACTTGCCATTAGAAGATAAAATAGATTATTTAATAAGAGCGACCGCCCCATTTAAACCTACCAACAAGTTTTCAATTTTTGCAGGAACTCTGCTTGGGATTATCCCTTTTTCTTTTTTGGTATTCTCACCAATTTCAAAAGGGTTGAAATTTTTTTCTTCTTCAACTTTTTATTGGGGAGACGAAAGGGTGTACTTTGACAAAAAGCAAAAGATAATAAATTATATTTTTTTTGGAGTAATACTCACCATTATAATAGGAATAATTACAACTTTTATAACAAAAAAAATCGGATGGTAGATATAGAAAGATGAAGATTTGCTATAATCATAGCGGTTTCCAGCATTTCTATATCTGATATGATTAATTATATAATCATCTATCTTTATCTACTTTTATATGCAACCACATATAATAAAACAGCACATTTTTTATTTTAACATGTTCTGAAAAAAGCAAATTGCAGTTTATATACACGTACCCCTATTTGATTTATATTTTGTATACAATATATATATTAACCCAACACATAATCCCATACAAATGACTAACAAAAACGCCGGGGCTACCCCCGATATATTAAAAGGGCTAAATCAAGCCCAGTTGGCAGCCGTTACCACTACGGAGGGCTTTGTGCGGGTAATAGCCGGGGCCGGTTCCGGCAAAACCAGGGCACTCTCGCGCCGCTTTGCCTACCTGGTTAATGAACTTGGCATACTGCCGGGCAATATTTTATGCGTTACTTTTACTAACAAATCCGCCAATGAAATGCGGCGTCGCATCCACAACCTTACCGGCGACAATGACACAGGTTATATTAATACATTTCACGGTTTTTGCGTATCGGTCCTGCAGGAGGACAGCCACGCTGTGCAGTACCCCAAAAGTTTTTTAGTACTGGATAATTCCGACATAGACTCAATGCTTAAAATTATCTATGAAGAACGCGGTCTTACACTGCGCAACAAAACGTTCAGCCAGGCGCGCGACATGATAGAAATACGCAAACTTTTTAAAGAGCCGCAGTATTACCTGGACATGATTACAATGTCTTTAGACACTCTTAAAGAAAAATACCAAAACGCCACCGACGCCGATGATATTATATTCTACGGCTACCTCTACCAAGAAAAAAAGTGTTTTGGGCTGGATTATAATGATTTAATCAAGTTTTCCCTATATATTTTTGAACAGAACGAAGCTATTAAACTAAAATGGCAAAAGCGGCTTGAGTACATTATGATTGACGAGTTTCAAGACATAGACAAGCTGCAGTACCAGCTTATGGAAGTGCTGTGCGCGCACCATAAAAACTTATTTATAGTGGGCGACCCGGACCAAACTATTTACACCTGGCGCGGCGCAAACGTGCGTTACCTGCTGGACTTTGACAAAGTTTTCCCGGGCGTTAAAACAATTATCATGACGCACAACTACCGTTCCGCCCCGCAAATACTGGCGGCGGCAAACTCTTTAATAGATAAAAACATCCACCGTATTAAAAAGGACCTTATCCCCACATTACCCGGCGGCACACCCATACTGTGCCACCACGGCGAAACGGCCGAGGCCGAGGCACAGTGGATAGTTACCCAAATTAAAGAACTTCACAAAACCGGCGTGCCTTACCGTGATATCACGTTACTTTACCGTGCGCACTATATTACCCGCACGATTGAAGAAGTGTTTTTGAAAGAAAAAATACCCTACACTATTTACAGCGGCGTGCAGTTTTTTGGCCGTATGGAAATTAAAGACGCGCTGTCCTACCTGCGTATAATAGTTTATAAGGATGACCTGTCTTTCCTGCGCATTGCCAATACGCCTAAGCGCAATCTTGGCCAGCGCCGCATAAAATTTTTGCAGGATTACGCCGCCGCAAATAATTGCTCGCTTTATAACGCGCTTGTGGCAAATACGGAGGATGAAAATTTAAAAGGCACCAAAGCGGCCGCTTTTATTAAATTAATAGAATCTTTTGCCGCCGCTTATGCCCACCGCCCTATATCAGAGGTACTTTCAGCCATACTTGATGAAAGCGGGTACGAAAAAATGCTCCGCACCGAGGGCGGGCAAGACCGCCTGGACAATTTGGCTGAGCTTAAACAATCCGTTTATGAATACGAAACCTCCTGCGGGGAAGAGGCCACGCTTGAGCATTACCTTACGCACGTGGCCATGTTTACCAACCAAGACGCCGATGATAACCGAGACAAAGTAAAAATGATGACGGTGCATTCCGCCAAAGGGCTGGAGTTCCCGCACGTATTTTTATGCGCTATGAACGAGGGCGTTTTCCCCACCAGAAAAACCGCTACGCTTGAAGGTATGGAGGAGGAACGCCGCTTGGCATTTGTGGCGGTGACAAGGGCAAAAAAAGCTTTATATTTGTCTGAGGCCGAGGGCCGCAACTTTGACGGTTCTTTCCGCTACCCGTCGCGCTTTGTGCTTGATATTGACCAGGATTTGCTTACCTACACGCATAAACCTAAAGAAGGTTTAATTGCCGAGGCTAAAGATATGATAGCGTTTAGCTCCCGCTATTTGGCCCAAGAGCTTAAAAACCCTATTTTTGCCAAAGGCCAGCGTGTGCTGCACGCCGTTTTCGGCCCCGGCACAGTTACAGCGGTTGATTTGGAAAAGGCCGCCTATGTTGTAGAGTTTGAAAACATCGGCACACCCCGCGTAATATCCTTCCGCGCCAAACTGCAAAAAATCTAATTACATTCAGTTATTACACTAAAATATAATTTTTATTTACAATATATATTAGATAATAAAAATATTGTATAGTTTATAAATTAGTAATTGGGTATAAAAATATTTGTTTTTACAGCATTAATAAACTAATACTAAAAAGGATATATTTATGAAAGATTTTCAATCGCGCCGCAGCGCAGCAAAGATGGGAGGGTTCACTTTAATTGAACTTCTTGTGGTGGTGCTTATTATAGGCATACTTGCGGCAATTGCTTTGCCGCAATATACCAAAGCGGTAGAAAAATCCCGCGCGGCGGAAGCTTTGGTTGTTTTAAAAAGCATGCAAGACGCCGTAGACATATTTTTTATGGAAAATGGCGAGAACCCCACCTCGGTGGAGGACTTAAGTATTACCGTACCCGGCACAGTTGTTACCAAAACGTTTGGCGGTGATTATGATACTAAAGCAAACGGCTGCTCTGATACAAAAAATTTCCTTTACTGCATAAACTCTTCTACAAGCATACATTATTTTACCGGAACAGTTTTTGCTATAAGCAATAAAAATTCGCTAAAGCTCGCACGGTTAAAAGACGGCACAATTTACTGTTCGTGCCATGGCTGTAACGGCGGGCCGTATGAGGAACCTGTTGGTAAAATATGCAAGTCTTTAGGTTTGTCTTCCGGCAGGCCGGCTGGCCCGTGTTATACCGGCGGCGATATTTGCTACTAAGCTTCCGCACGTAATATTAACAAAACAAATAACCCCCGGCGCAGCCGGGGGTTTTATTATAAAAGATACTTTTTAAGCGGGTTAACTTTATACATCAGGGATATTATGAGACCCGACAGCAAGAATATAGCTGCCGAGGCCAGCGCGATAGTAATAACAGAACAAAAATTTAATATTTTAAACAAACCAAACCTTGCCGCCGCCTCCACAATAATAATGTGCAGCATATAAATGCCAAGACTGCAGTATGCAAGTTTATGCGTGTAGGAAATAAAGGCAGCGCCGGGCTTAAAATTTTCAAAAACATCTTTACAAAGCACAAATACCCCGGCCCCCAGCAGAAACGCGAAGGGCGACACAGCGGACCCGTGCATAGCGTAATAAAACACTCTTGAGTTTTGCTCATTATAATAAGCGTATGTCCCCCACGCCATAAACAATAGTGACAGCGCCGCCAAAACATATAACACATACTTTACATTTTTGCTTACACCGTAGTTATAAACGTAATAACCAAACACAAAATGCGCGCCGAATATAAGCATAGGCAGTTTAATAAGCGTAATAAAATCCGCCAGTAACGCCGTTGGCCAAACAGCCTGGGCAACGGGCAGACACAAAGCGAAAACAAAAGAAATAAGCATAAAGTATTCCAGCAGTTTTTTATTATTCTGCGCCGTAATTGCCCTAAACACGGGGGTAATAATATACAGGCCTATAATCATGGGCAAAAACCAATACATCTTTACAGAAACCCAAAAAGACGCCGCCAGTTTAGCCGCCGGCACGCCGCCCAGCCACGCGTCCACAACAAGCGTTCTTATTAAAGCCCAGCCAATAAGCACGGTTAATATCCTAAATATATATTTTGTATAAATACTTTTTATGGTTATATTTTTAGCCGGAGAAAGAAAAAATATGCCGCTTATCATAACAAACACCGGCACGGCGTAGCGGGCCGCCGCTATATATATGTCCGCCGCAAACCAGTTAACGCCGCCATATTTTAAACCGCCCATAATATAGGAGGCGGTGTGTATAAACACTATGGCCAAGGCCGACGCCACACGCAAAATATCCAGCCATAAAATTCTGTTTGTATCTTTTGTTTGGTTCATATATTTTTAAATTTTCCGTTTATAAAATTTACGTTACTTAAGCAGTATTATAATACCATTCTAACAAATCTTACAATAGCAAGCCCCGCGTCCGCCTGCGGACGCGGGGCTTTGCATTAGCATTACTTTACATCATACATACCGTTGGTATGGGGGCCTACAACCATAATCTTTTTGGCGTCAGGGAAGTGGGCCACTTCAAGCGGGTTATTAGTATCAAAATCAAGGTATACCAGCTTTTCAGTGTCAGAGGCGTTGCGTATAACGTGCGCGCCCTTCTCGCCTGTTGGGAAGGTAACGGCGTCGCCGGCTTTTACGGCAACATCACCGTCAATTGTTCTGACAATGCCGGTGCCGCTGATTATATAGAAAATCTCCTCATTAAGCTCATGGTAATGGTAGCCAAAGGCAAAGCTGCCCGGTTCCACCTCCACAAAGCCGGCGGTGCACTGCCCGGCCTCTTCACGGGGGAAAAGCGCTTTATAGGTAAATTTATTGCCGTCTTGCCCCATTTCCACCCCTTTAATATCTTTATAATTTTGTACTTTAAGTTCTTTCATAATACTCCTCCGTTTATTAAAAGCAGTGTTGCGTTACTGCGTTATTAGGTATATAATAGTTGTATTGGTTTCTTTTGTAAAGTAGGCACCTTAAAGTAGTGTAGGTACCTAAAAGTAAGAATTGAAAGGAGTTTTTATGTTTGATAAAAGTGATTTACCCGCCTGCCCGTCCGCCAGCGCGGTAAAGGTAATAGGCAGCAAATGGAAGCTGATGATACTGCGTGATTTAATGAGCGGCACCAAGCGCTACAATGAACTGCGTAAAAGCATTTCCCCCATCAGCCAAAAGGTACTTACGGAAAACCTTAAAGAAATGACAGACTGCGGCATAGTAACCCGCACCGCCTACGCTGAGGTACCGCCAAGGGTAGAATACAGCCTTACTAAAATAGGCGCCCAAATGCGCCCCATATTTGACAGCCTGGCCCAATGGGGCGCGCTGTACCAAAAGGCCGTTAAAAACAAACGTTAATTTTATTTCCCCAAGCTAAGCGGTTTGCCTTCTAAATATTCTGCTAAAAGAAAAACGCACCAGCGGCCCCGCGCAAAAAATTTGCAAACATAAAGCAAAGGCAAAATTACGCGCCAGGCATTCCAGCCACTGCATAGGCAGCTGCCAGCTTACGCCATGGTGCATGACGCTAACATATAAAGTCATTGTTGGCGCCATAATCAGCACGGTGCATAACCCCATGGCGGCGGCTATGAAGGCCTTCTTTTCTTTTTTAACGTCTATAACGCGCGGCAGCAGCATAAGCGCCAGCGGCCCGCCAAAATATCTTTGTATAAAAAACGCCCCCGCGGCCTCCGGCCACATGGTAAGCGCGGCTTTTATAAAAATAAAATAATCAAAACCGTTTTTTAAAATGGCGTTGTATAAAGTCATACAGTACACCATTACAAAAACCATTATTAAAGCGAAAACTAATCCTTCAAACTTATTTTGCGGCATATTTTATAACACTCTCCCATAAAAATAAACGAGCGGTGAAAATCAACTGGTCTTACGTGATTTTCACCGCTCGTTTAATATATTATAGCATTTTAATTTTTCTTAGTACCCGCGCTACTTACCAGCAAAGTCTGAAATGCGGTTAAGCGACTCTAACGCCATCGCCCAAGTCATATTTTGTTTGGGTTTAAAATACCCTTCGTGCTTCCACAGGCCAAGCGTAGTACCAAGCTCTATTTTAGTAAGCGTGGCGCAGTCAATCTCGCCGCCGTCTTTGTATGTGGTGTCGCAGGTGGTGGCGTTGTTTTGGTATGATACACCGCAGGAATCCATGGCGATATTGCCCATTTCCTCACGTTTAATAGTGTTTGCGGGGTAAAAATTGCCTTTAGCGTCCAGGCTCATCATTTCCTCTTCAATTACCGCGCCTACAAGTTTGTAGTCCGGGGAAGAAGCGTCTATGTCCGCTATTTTTACCGCTTTTTTAGGCTCCTTTAAATCCCATAAACGGGCCAGCATTCTGGCAAGTTCCACACGCGTGATATCAGCGTTAAGGTTAATGGGCATGGTTTCATCAATAATATCCTTAGACGCCAGCCTTGCCGCTTGCAGCGCGGCCGTTTCATTACCCGTAATACCGTTGGTATTTGCAGAAGAAATTATTTTGTAAGGAATAGATTTATTCATTCTTCCGTTTTTATCAGTCGCGCTAAGCACAATATATTTACCTGCTGCTGCAGCTGGCACTTTAAACGTTTTGCCTTTGGCGGCCTGTAAATAAAGTCCGTCTTTTTTATCAGCCATAAACCAGTTGTATTTAAGCTGCGACGCTTTACCCGCTATTAACAGCGCGTCCGCCGTAACTTTTTGCCCGGGCGCGGTAATGCCAAGCACGCGCACCTCTGTAGGCGACGGGTATGCAACGCCGTTGATTGTAACATTTTCCATCACGGCGTCTTTGGCCCAGTTCATAGCGCGCACGGGGTGTTTAACACCGCTTATTTCAAGGTTACGCAGTACAAGGCCTGTTATGGGGGATTCCTCAAAGGCTTCTAAGAAAATGCCGTATGTGCCGCCCTTTGATTTAACGTTTTCAATAACAATATTTTTAAACTCAGGCGTAAAAGCGCCGTTGCGGCCCTCGGAGTAAAGCATAGTGCCGTGTATGACAGATGCGTTTACGTTTTCTATTACAGAGTTTCTTAAATAAATATTTTCAATAGTGCCGCCGCGTTTTGCGTTTGTTTTAAGGCGCAGCGGGAAGGTTAAATCAAGGCTGTCAAAATGGTTGCCGTCGGCAAATACGTTTCTTACGCCGCCGCTCATTTCTGACCCTATTGCAATGCCGCCGTGGCCGGCTTTCATTTCATTATTTAAAATTAAAATATTTTGGCTGGGCACATTAATTTCGCGCCCGTCTCTGTCACGGCCGGATTTAATGGCTATGCAGTCGTCACCGCTGTCAAAATAGTTTTCTTCAATTAAAACGTAGTTGCAGCTTTCGGGGTCAACACCGTCTGTGTTGGTGCCGTAGGAGTTAAGCGTCATACGGCGCACTATAATATTTTCTGACAAAACGGGGTTTACCTGCCACATGGGCGAACGGGTTAAAGTAACGCCCTCAAGCAGTACGTTTTTACAGTTAATTACCTGTATAAAGTTGGGGCGCAGGTACCACCCATCACCGTAAATACGGTCTTTTACAGGCACACCGTCGTTATTTTGCTGACGGGTTTTCTCCATACCGGGGGTTTGAAGTTCGGTCTTTTTGTCGGTGCCGGGCACGGGTATTTTGTTTCGCCAGTTCCACCAAGTATCTTTATAATTAGCCTGGCCGTCCAACACGCCTTTACCTGTCAAACCTATGTTTGTGGCGCCGTTGGCGTAAATAAGAGGGCTGTAGTTATATATGGGGGTAGCTTCCCAATGGGTGTAAACTATGGGGTAGTTTTTCTCATTAATTTCTTTGGTAAAAAGCAGTTTAGAGTCAGCGTCTTCAAGATGCAAGTTAACATTGGAAAGCAGTGTTATGGCGCCTGTATCAAAATCGCCCTTAGGCACTATTACCGTGCCGCCGCCCTTTTCATGCACGGCTTTAATAGCGTTTTGTATGGCGGCGGTATCCAGCTTGCCGTCGCCGGGTACAGCGCCGAAATCTTTAATATTTACGCAGTAGTCCGGGAAAACCGGTTCTTTAATATGCGTTCTTATTTCCTCAGCCATGCTCCAGGTAAGCGGCGCGGCGCACGCGGCGGCGGCAAGGCCTGTCAAGGCTAAGAAAGCAAAAAAAACTTTTAAACAATTTTTGTTCATTAAGATCTCCTTTAATGCATTTTGCCTTAAAATTATAATGTTTATTAATTGTACTGTCAATTTAGGCTATAATTAAAATATGCGCCAAATTAAACTGCTTCTTATATTACCTTTTATATTAACGCTTTACGCATGCGGGTCAAAAAGTTTGCACTGTAACCTGCATGTTATAGATTTAATGAAACAGCGCGGCATATATTTGCCTAACACCACCGCTAACGGCATAGACAAATATTTGCAAACATCGCCTAAATGGTACCGCATAACCCGCCTGCAAAACGGCAAGCTAAACCACGCCTCCGCATATGAGGAAGCCAGAAAAGGCAAAACCGTGCTTGCCACTTATAATACGGGGACAGCGGCAAACGGCCATATTGTTATGATCTACGGTAAAAAGAAAATGCAGTGGAGTTCTACTTTTAAAGCAAGCGTGCCGTATGCCTCCGGCAGCGTAAAGGGGCGCAAGGCTTCAATAACATTATTATCACAACAGTTCAGCGCCGCCAAAGAGCCCAAGATGAGTTACTACGTTTATAAGGATAAGTAAAAAGATTGTTTACCCGTTTTGCAAAACAAAAAGGCCGCCCATTAGGCGGCCTTTTAAATTTAGTTTATTTAATCAACTTCATAATTTAAAGTAACAGCCGCTTTTATGTTTACCATGCCCGCGGCCAAATCACCGTTATCACCGCCGCCGTCGTAATTTTGCGTCATGTTCTGCGACACATTGCTCATCATGCGCGCGCCATAGTAGCCGCCGTAACTATTCTCGCTCATGTTTACAACTTTGCCCAGTTTAATACCTGCCGCTTTGGTTAAAAGCGCGGCTTTTTCCTGCGCGTGCTTTATGGCAAGCAGGCGGGCCTCGTCGCGGTATTTACGCATTTCGGTTGAATAGAAATTAATATTCTCCACTTTATTTATACCCAAATCTAAAAGACCGTAAAGTATAGTGTCGTATTTAGATAAGTCTTCCAACGTTATAGTTATTGTCTGGCTAAAATCATATTCAACAATATCCCCGCTGTTTTTAGAAACCGAGGAACTGTACTTGCTTCTATATATGGGGCTTATGTTTATATTTTGCATCTGAATATATTTATCAGCCACGCCGTTTTTCTTGACAAAAGCTATCGCGTCGGCAATAGTTTTTCTCATATTCTCTTTACCCTGGTTAAGCTTAGACACGCGCTCATAAACGCCAAAGGTTAAGGCCACTCTGTTGGGTTTTATACGCACCTCGGCGTCAGCGTTTACGCTGAAAATCTGCTTATCTTCTTTAGCGCACACTACGCCGGCGCAAACAAACAACATCATAATAACAGCTATATATTTTTTCATAATATCCTCCATATATTTATGGTAGTAATAAACCTGTCTCCTTGACAACACCTTATATAAGCAATACACTGGTGGTGTAACTAATTTTTACTACAAGGGGTGAAGTATGATTAAGTCAGGCACAGCAATGTTAAAGGTATTGGAAGACTGGGGAGTGGACCACATTTACGGTATACCCGGCGGTTCTATCAACTCTATTATGAACGCCTTATATGAAGGCCGTTCCAAAGTAAAATATATACAGGTACGCCACGAGGAAGTTGGCGCCATGGCCGCCGCGACCGACGCTAAGCTTACAGGCAAAATAGGCGTGTGTTTCGGCTCCGCAGGCCCGGGCGCGACACATTTATTTAACGGCCTATATGACGCGCAGATGGATAATGTACCCGTGCTTGCCATTATAGGCCAGGTGGCCTCAACCGCTATGAACTACGACGCGTTTCAAGAACTTAACGAAAACCCAATGTTTACCGATGTCAGCGTTTACAACCGCACAGTAATGACGCCGCAAAGTTTACCGCATGTTATTGACGAGGCCATCCGCCGCGCCTATGAGCGCAAAGGCGTAGCCGTGGTAACAGTACCCGTAGACTACGGTTATATGGATATTGAAGATGAACAAGTTTCCACCGCCAAAAACCACCGTACGGGTTTACCTATGCCGGACCCAAAAGACGTAGCCGCCGCCGTTAAGCTTATTGAAGCGGCAGAGCGCCCCGTGCTTTACGCTGGCCAAGGTACACGCGGCGCGGCTGATGAAGTTATAAAACTTTCAGAATATTACAGCATGCCTATAGTGCACTCCGTTTTGGCTAAAGGCATAGTGCCTGATAACACGCCAAGCTTTATGGGCATGGCGGGCCGCTTGTCTACCAAGCCCGCTAATGAGGCGCTGTTAAACTCCGACCTTATAGTTTTTATAGGCAGCGACTTTCCGTTTGCAAAATATTTCTTCCCAAAATCAGCTAAGTTTATACAGATAGACATAGACTCCTCCAAGCTTGGCAAACGCCATACAACAGACGTAGCCATACTTGGCGACGCTAAAGAAACTATGAAGCAGCTTGTCTCAGGCGGCAAAAAGAAAGAGCCTACAAAATGGTATCAAGCCAATTTAACCAACCGCCAAAATTGGCTCAAGTGGATGCACAGCTTTGATAATAGGACAGACGTACCGGTGCGCCCGGAGCCTGTGTTTAAAGAAATTAACCGCATAGCGGAGGCCGACGCTATTTTTATAACCGACGTTGGCAACTGCACAATATTTGCCGTAAGGTTTTTGGACATGAACGGCAAACAACAGTTTACAACTTCCGGCCTGTTTGCCACTATGGGCTACGGCGTGCCGGGCGGGATAGCCGCTAAACTCAGCTACCCAAACCGCCAGGTTTTTACGCTTAGCGGCGACGGCGCTTTTGCCATGGTTATGCAGGATATTATTACACAGGTTAAATATAAACTGCCGGTAATTAACGTGGTGTTTTCTAATGATTCGCTTGGTTTTATTGACGCTGAACAAGAAGATACCAAACAACCAAAATACGGTGTGGACCTGCTGGGCGCGGACTACGCCAAAATAGGCGAGGCCATGGGTGCCAAAGGCTACACCGTTACAAAGTATGAACAGTTGGCAAAAGTATTTGACGAAGCCAAAGCCGCCACTGTCCCCGTAGTAATAGATATTAAACTGGAAAACAAACGCCCTTTCCCCGCTGAAAAAATGGAACTGGATTCTGACAAGTTTTCTAAAGAGCAAATAGACGCGTTTACAAAACGCTATGAAGTAAAAGACATGCCAACATTAAAAGAATTGCTTAAATAAAAAATGTAGTTATTAGTGCAGTTGTGTTAGTGAATTTCACAGGATTTTGAGTAGATTATGAATTTTCTTTCTTTTTGGCACACTTGGTGCGGGAACACGGTGGGTGTGGTAAAAAGAAAAAATTCATAATCCGCCAAAAGCCGAAGAAATTATATTCCTTTTCTTGAAACCTCAGCGAGCGCAGAGAGCGAAGCAGTTGGGACGCGAAGCGCAAAAAACAAAACATACATATCAATCTTAAATTTTTGTCCCAACTGACTTTTTTACATAATCTGGCGGCCTATGGGCGTATCTTGCCCGGGGTCCAGCAATACAACATCCCCCTCGCCGTCCACCGCGCCAAGCACAAGGCACTCGCTTTTAAAACCGGCTATCCTTTTAGGCGGCAGGCCAAGCACGGCTACTATACGGCGGTTAAGCAGTTTTTCCTCGTTATACCTGCGCGTAAGCTGGGCGGACGTTACCCTTGTACCGCAAGGGCCAAAGTCAATCTCCAGTTTGTAAGCGGGTACTCTTGCTCCTTCAAAAAACTCTACCTTTGTAATCACGCCTACTCGTATATCTAACCCAAGCAAATCTGTAATTTCAGCCATTATTCCTTCCAGCCCCAGGGATAGCCGGGGTGCGCCTTAACAGGTTTTGTTAAATCGAATTTTACGCTAAAAAATCTTTCTGTGCCCATGCGGCGCAGGTTGTAGGTAAAAGATGTGCCGTCAACGGTTATCCACCACACGTTTGGCGCGGCGTAGGCTATCATATCTGTAGTTTCCTGGTCGGCCGGGAACACCTGCATTGTCGGGCTGCCCGCGTTGCTTGTTATGCCGCCGTACATTGTTACATCGTCCGATGTGCCGTCTTTATGCCTGTGGTCATGCTTTAACAGTATTTTGTCGCCCTTTAACGTCAGTACCCATGTTCTTGATTTATCTTCGTCTACAAAAAACGGTATTCTGATTTCATTTTTCTTGCAGGAAAGCACGTTCATTACAAGTTTTGCGTCTTTAAAAGGCGCTTCGTCCCCGCCCGCAACCGCAACACCCTCATACGTGTTGCCGCAGTGTTTTTTAAGCTCGTTAAAAAATTTTTGCGCGTTATTTTCTTTTTTGGCAAACGCCATAGCGGGCATAAGTAAAGCCGCCACAAGCAGTAATGTGATTTTTTTCATAAATCCTCCTAATAGTTTTATTTATTATATAAAAATGCTATTTGACACCGTGCATCCATTTAGTAAGTCTGCCCGATATCAGCCATATTATAAAAGCGCAGCCAATCGCGCATAGCGCCGGCACGCTAAAAAACTTCGCCAGCTTAGCCTCGTTATAAAACCCGGCGTACACGCCGCCCAAAAGCCCGCCCAAAAAGTTGCCCGTAAACCAAATGCCCATAAACATAACGCCATACCTGGCGGGCGCCAGTTTGGTTATCATAGACAGCCCTACGGGCGATAAGCAAAGCTCGCCCAATACAGACACAAAGTAAAGGCCAGCCAGCCAAAACACGCTTATAACCGCTCCTGTCTTTTGATAAATATAAGCGCCTAAAACTATTATTAAAAATGACGCGCCCAGCAGCCCCAGCCCCCAGGCAAATTTAATTGGTGTAGACGGCTCCCGCACGCCAAGCTTGTTCCACAACCACGCGAATACGGGCGCCAAAATAATAACAAACAACGGCGGCAATGCCTGTAAAGAACCTGTGGTTATGTTAAAGCCGAACAAAGATTTGTTTGTGGCCCTCTCCGCAAACAGAGTAAGTGACGAGCCCGACTGCTCGTAAAACGCCCAAAAGAAAATGGTAAAAAAAGCAAAAATAAATATGGCCTTAATTCTGTCTTTTTCCTGCTGGGTAAGCGGTTCTTTTGATGCGGCGGCCCCGGCGGTTTTAACCGCGCGGTCACCTATGTGGCGCAGGTGCGTATTTTTTATAAAAAGGAACCACGCTAAACCTATGGCCATACCCACACCCGCCGCCATAAAACCGTATTTAAAAGCTATCCTCTCACCCAGGTAACTGCACACAAGCGGCGAGAGAAACGCGCCTATGTTTATGGCCATATAAAATATTGTAAACCCGGCGTCACGGCGGTGGTCGTTATCCCCGTATAAATCGCCCACCAAAGAAGTTAAATTAGGTTTAATAAACCCCACACCGCAAATAAGCAGCACCACGCCAATAGTAAAAGCCGCTTTGGCGGGCAAAATGTCGTAGGAGGCTATTGTAAACTGCCCCAGTATCATAAGCAGTGCGCCTATAATAACGCAGGCTTTTTTACTTAAAAAATGGTCTGCCGCTATGCCGCCAAATACCGGTGTAAGATAAACAAAAGCCATAAACAAACCGAATATTCTAAGCGCAGGCTGATCGCCAAAGCCTAAAGCGGGGCTTATCATAAACAGTACAAGTATTGTGCGCGCGCCGTAAAAACAAAACCTTTCACACAACTCAACGCCGGACAGCATGTATAATGCGCCCGGTTGGGATTTTTTAGTATTTTCTGTCATAGATTTTCCTTTAAGGGGTTAACTACACCCCCATTATAACATAGTAAGGTATAAAAAACCGCGCGATTTATACCGTCGGAGAATCGTAAAAATATGCTATAAATAAGTATGAAAAAACTTTTAATTATATTTACCCTGCTTACCTGCTGTGCCATATTGCGCGCGGAGCCCCGTGTCATACACACACTGGTTGCTTTATGCGATAACAAATACCAGGGCATAGTACCCGTGCCCGCAACTCTTGGCAACGGTCAAGACCCCAAAAACAACCTTTACTGGGGCGCTATGTACGGCGTAAAAAGCTATATCAACAGGCAGGAAAATTGGAAGCTTGTCTCAACGCAGAAAAACCCTAAAGACAAAATTTTAGAAAGAGTAATTTTTAAACACGCCACAAAAGACGTATATATAGTGGCCGACGCTTACGACGGCAAACATATAACAACCACCGTAAAAGATTTTTTTGAGTACGCTGCCGCTAATAAAAAAGAAGCTATTAAAGTTAAGGAAGTTACGCTTGAGGCCGGCGGCGGGGCAGGCCTGGTAGTGTTTGTAGGGCACGACGCTTTTATGGACGGCGCGATAACGACCGCAGAGGCCAAAGAGCCCAAACAAAACACTAAGCGCGACGCAGCTGTATTTGCCTGCAAGAGCAAACAATACTTTGGCACGCCGCTGGGTAAAACAGGTATACGCCCGTTAGTATTAACCACAGGCCTTATGGCGCCGGAGGCTTACAATTTACTCGCCCTGGCCAATGCCTGGGCTGAAAATAAAACAGCTGTACAAACGCACGAAGCGGTAGCGCAGGCATATAACAAATACCAAAAATGCGGCATAAAACCCGCCCGCAATTTATTTTATACCCAACAGTAAGAGCTGTTTACTATATAACAAAAAAACCGTCTCATGTTTAAACATGAGACGGTTTTTAAATGTTAAATTTTAATAGACGTAATTGTCATCACTTTCAAGTTTTCCTACAGAAGCGCAAACACTTTTACCTTTATCTGTTCTTGCCTCGCAAACTCTTTTAAGGTCCTGGTCCGGATGCCCGTCTTCATATGTCCAATTCAGACAATAATCATATTCCGCTGTTTGGTCAAACTGACCTCTGCAAGCAAACAACTCGTGGCCTCTTGTTTCCAAGGAATACCAAAAATTTTTTGACTGTCTTGCCAAAGTACCGTCTGCTTCGGGCAGTGCAAGGTCTATATCCAACTCATCCCAGAAGCACACTCCCTCTCCTTCCAAACTTCCGTTTGCTAAAGAGCATCTTACTAAAGAATCATAAATATTTTTCATGACTATATTAGCTTCAGCTAAGCGGGATTTCTCTACCGCTTTGGTATATTGCGGCAAAGAAATAGCCGCCAAAATACCAATAATTAAAACTACAACCAACAACTCAATCAGCGTAAACCCTTTCTTCATAATACATCCTCCGAAGTTTTATTATAACACAAATGCCCAACCCCATCAAGCAAAAGGCCCCAGTTTTACCGGGGCCTTTTTTATTACAAAGCGGCTTCTTCGGCTTCGCGCATTTCGTTCATGATTATTTGGTAGTTATTTACCACCGCGCCTACAAGTAAGTTAAGCAGTAAAAACGCGGATATACAAAACCAAAAAACATGAAACAGCGTAACTATGGTAGCCGGCACATGTATAAGCCCGCTGCGGCTGGCTTCTATAAGATTGTAGCGGATATCAGTCCAGTCTTCACCTGTGGTAACCCTGAAAAGCGTGAACATAGACTCATGCAAAGTACCGTACGGGTCGGGCGATATCTCGGGGCTGTTGGGCGCTACGGCGTAATGCGCCTGCAGTTTAGCCGCCATTTCCGCACCGCCGGCCTCGGCCGTAGGCATTTTAAATATTGTTACGCCTATTATGGCAAACAAATATAAAAATATGAAAAAGAAAAACGCGTTATAAGTTAAAGCTTTGAGCGAGCGCACCAACACGCTTACAATAAGTTTAACCTCATTGCTGGTTCTCATTAAACGTAAAACTCTAAACACTCTAAATATTCTCAGCGATGTTACCGCCGCGCTGTGGCCTATGAGTGATTCCGGCACCAAACTTATTAAAACAAGCGTAAGGTCAAACACGTTCCAACCGTTTTTAAAAAATTCTTTCATGCTGTCAGCGGCGATATAACGCAGCGTGATTTCCACCACAAATATCATTACGCATAACTGCTGCACCATGTGTATAGCAGGCGTTTTATGGTATGTTTCCACGCCTATTAAAATACAGTTTACTACGATTATAAAGTTGATAAACATCTCGAATATTTTGGACGTTGTCAACTTGCCTGACCAGTTTTTCATATATTAATTGCACCTTGTATTAATTTAGAATAACAACAAAATTCCCCCCGTAATGTCCCGGAGGGATTTTGTTGTTTATTTGATTTTAGAAATTGCCTGAACTGTAGTTGCTTTCTTCTTTAGTTATAAAAATATCATGCGGGTGCGATTCTTTAAGCCCGGCAGATGTTATTTTTACAAATTTGCCATTTTTTATAAGCTCGTCGATAGTTTTAACGCCGCAGTAACCCATAGCCGCCCTAAGACCGCCTACAAGCTGGTACACTACGTCCGCCACTGCGCCCCTATAAGGCACGCGGCCTTCTACGCCCTCGGGCACAAGTTTTTTTGAGCCTTCCTGAAAGTATCTGTCGCTGCTGCCCGAGCACATAGCCCCGGCAGACCCCATACCGCGGTACGCTTTAAAAGCGCGGCCGTTGTAAATAATATTTTCACCCGGTGACTCATTGGTGCCCGCAAAGAGCGAGCCCATCATACACACGCTTGCCCCCGCGGCTATAGCCTTGGCTATGTCGCCGGAAAATTTAATACCGCCGTCAGCTATTACAGGCACGCCGTATTTTGCGCCTACTTGGGCGCAGTCATAAATGGCGGTAACCTGCGGCATGCCTATGCCGGCTATTACTCTGGTCGTGCAAATAGCGCCGGGGCCAATGCCTACTTTAACAGCGTCTGCGCCTGCTTTAATCAGGTCCTCGGCCGCTGCTGCTGTGGCAACGTTGCCGGCTATTATTTGCGCTTCGGGAAAAGTTTTTTTAAGTTTGCTAAGCGCTTCCACCACGCCTTTACTGTGGCCGTGGGCTGTGTCTAAAACCAGCACGTCAACATTAGCGTTAAGCAGAGACTCCGCCCTTGCAAGCACGTCTTTGGTAATGCCGATGGCGGCGCCTACCAAAAGGCGGCCCTTTTCGTCTTTGGCGGAGTTGGGGTACAACACACCCTTTTCTATATCTTTAATTGTAATAAGGCCTTTTAAAATGCCTTTAGCGTCTACAAGCGGCAGTTTTTCTATTTTTTTGCCTCTTAAAATTTCTTTAGCTTCTTTAAGAGATGTGCCTACTTTAGCTGTTACAAGGTTGGTCTTGGTCATTATTTTAGAAATTAGTTTTGCGTTGTCTGTTTCAAAACGCATATCTCTGTTAGTAATAATGCCTACCAGCTTACCTTTGGCGTCCACTATCGGCACGCCTGAAATTTTGTATCTGGCCGTAAGCTCTTTAGCGTCGGCTAAAGTATTACTTGGGCTAAGTGAAAACGGGTCATAAATAACGCCGTTATCGCTGCGTTTAACACGGTCAACCTCTGCCGTTTGCGCGGCTATAGACATGTTTTTATGTATTATGCCGATACCGCCCTCACGCGCTATGGCTATGGCCATTTTGGATTCCGTCACCGTATCCATACCGGCGCTGACTAAGGGGATATTAAGCTTAATTTTTTTTGTAAGGTTTGTTTGCAGTTTTACATCTTTGGGCAACACTTCAGAATGTTGCGGTATTAAGAGCACGTCGTCGAAGGTTAAGGCTTCTTTTGAGAACTTGTCTTCCATTTTCTCTCCTGTAACGCTTTTTATTATTATACTTTTTTTAGTGTCCCAAGTCTACGCAGGATAATATTTTTTTGCTATCCTTTTTATATATTAATAAAAGGATAACCTATTATGACTATAAGCGCGGAAGAAAGAGTAAGACAAACTAACATAGTAACTTTCATTTGTATGGGCGGCAATATACTGTTGACCATTTTTAAGTTTGCCGCCGGTATACTTGGCGCCAGCGCCGCCATGGTGGCGGACGCTATGCACTCTTTCTCAGACATTTTTACTGATATTGTTTTACTTTTTGGCGTGCGCCTGGGCAGCCGCCCCGCCGATGAAGACCACCCATATGGCCACGGCAGGATAGAAACTTTTACCGCGCTTATAATTTCAGCCGTGCTTATAGCGGCCGCTGCGGGCATATTTATGAGCGGGGCAAAAGCAGTATATAACGTGCTTGGCGGCGGCACTTTGGCTAAGCCCGGTATGATAGCGCTTGTAATGGCGTTGATATCTATAATCTCAAAAGAGGCCATGTACCGCTACAGCCTGGCGGTGGGTAAAAAGATAGACAGCATGGCAGTGATATCAAACGCCTGGCATCACCGCAGCGACGCGTTTTCATCGGTAGCCACATTTATAGGCATAGGCGGGGCAATTGCGCTGGGCAGCAAGTGGACTATACTTGACCCCATTGCCGCCATGCTTGTAAGCGTGTTCATACTTATAGTAGGCCTTGAAATTGCAAAAAATTCTATAGAAGAACTGCTGGACAAAGCGCTGCCAAAAAAGAAAGTGGAAGAAATTTATAATATCTGCCTAAGCGTTGACGGCACAAGCAACCCGCACCACATAAAAACCAGAAAGATAGGCTACCGCATATCCATAGACATGCACGTAATGTTTGATAAAGATACGTCTTTCAAAGAAGTGTTTGTAAAAATGTGCGAGATAAGAGAAAAACTGAAAGAAGTTTTCGGCCAGGAAACATTTATATCAATCCACCCAAAGCCGTTTTAAAAATAAGTGCCTTTAATATTGCAACACTGAAAGAAGTGTGCCGCACTTCATTTATACATCGCTTTCAGATTTGGCTAAATTTCAATTTTCTTTAAGCGACATTCAAGTAGCGTAGCTACGGTGAGCTTCAAAAAATTGAAATTTAGTCAAATCTGAAAGCCATCTGCACTGCAATAAGCAACCAATTACATAAGTAAAAGCCCCGCCGTATGGCGGGGCTTTTGTACTAAATTTCCTTAGCTATTAACTCTGCCGCTTCAACCGGGTTTTTGTGACCTGTAATCGGACGGCCTATTACCATATAATCCGCGCCGGCTTTTATGGCGCCTTTTGGCGTCATAATCCTTTTTTGGTCGCCCGCTACGCTCCAGAGTGGGCGTATGCCGGGGGTTACCAGCGCCACGCCGGGGCCAAGCGCCTTGCGTAATTTTTTTACTTCTTTGGGGGAGGATACTATGCCGCCAAGGCCAGCTTCCTTTGCCATTTTGGCAAGTTTAACTACCATTTTTTCCGCGCCGTCTTTAAAACCCAGTTTTTTAAGTTCTTTATCGTCAAGGCTGGTTAAAATTGTTACGCCCAGTACAATTGGCGTTTTGCCTTTTTTGCTGTTTTCTTTGGCGGCGGTGGCGGCGGCTTGCATCATTTCAGTACCGCCGCTGGTGTGTATGGTCATCATGTACACGCCAAGCTTGGTTGCCTGTGCTACCGCTTTGGCTACGGTGTTTGGTATGTCGTGAAACTTTAAATCTAAAAATACTTTGCCACCAAGTTTATGTATTTTTTTAATTATGCTTGGGCCGCAGGCGGTAAAAAGTTCTTTACCTACTTTAAATACGCCAACTTTACCTTTAAGTTTTTTAACCAGCGCCAAGGCGCGGGCCTCGGTTTCTACGTCTAAAGCTACTATTATTCTGTCACTTGGCTTCATATTTTCACCTGTCCTTTAAGTTCTGTAATATCTTTAAAATTATTTTCTTTAAAATAAGCTTCTATGCCGCGCACAATTTCTTCACAGGCGCGCGGGTTAACAAAGTTTACGCTGCCAACCTGCACCGCGCTCGCGCCGCAGAGTATAAACTCCAGCGCATCTTCAGCGTTCATAATGCCGCCGCTGCCTATTATAGGTATGCTGACTTCTTTGTAAACTTCATACACGGCTTTTAACGCTACGGGTTTTATTGCGCCGCCGCTAAGGCCGCCAAAAATATTGCCAAGCATAGGCCGCCTGGTTTTAAGGTCCACCATCATGGCGGGTAAAGTATTGATAAGAGTAAGGCCGTCCGCGCCGGCGTTCTCGCACGCTTTAGCTATTACTTTAATATCAGTAACCTGCGCGGAAAGTTTGGCAAAAATAGGTTTGTGCGTGCCCGCGCGTACAGCGGTAATAATGGCGGCGCTTGTGTCCGCGCATTGGCTAAACAAACCTTTACTTTTGCCGTGCGATACGTTGGGGCACGATAGGTTAACCTCAATAGCGTCCAGCTTTGCCACGTCTAAAATTTTGGCAAGCTCACCGTACTCTGCCGCGTCATTGCCCGCTATGCTTGCGATAACCTTTGTGTCATACTTTGCTAAAAACGGTAAGGCGGTATTAATAAAATATTCCACGCCTTTATTTTCCAAACCTATAGAATTAAGCATGCCGTACGGGGTATCGGCAATTCTGGGCGGCTTGTTGCCCTCGCGCTGGTTTAGCGTAATGGTTTTACAAAGCACCGCGCCCATTACGCTAAGGTCAAAAAACTCGGCAAATTCTTTGCCGTAACCAAAGGTGCCGCTGGCGCTCATCACGGGGTTTTTAAGTTCTAAATTACCAAGTTTTGTTTTTACCATACCACGTCCCCCCCGTCAAAAACAGGCCCGTCTTTGCAAACCATTTTATATTTGGTGTCTTTGTTTTTAAGTTTCACCGGGCAGCCCTGGCACACACCCAGGCCGCAGGCCATTTTTTCTTCTAAAGATACCTGCACAGGCGTATTATATTTAGCACCTAAGTCAGCCACGCAGCGCAGCATGCCGTGCGGGCCGCAGGAATATATGACGGCGTTTTTTGCGGTTTTAAGCGTGCGTTCAAGCGGTGTGTCTATCAAACATTTTTCACCTAAAGAGCCGTCTTCTGTTGAAATTATAACTTCTCCAAATTTTTTAAAAAGCTCTATGCCCGCAATTTGTTCGGCCGTTTTGGCGGCTAAAAATATCTGCGGCTTTTCGCCCGCATTAAAAATAGTCTCGGCTAAAAACATAAGCGGCGCCACGCCCATACCGCCCCCGGCTATCAAATGCGTTTTGCCCTTTTCTATGGTAAACCCGTTGCCTAGCGGGCCTGTGACATTAATTTTTTGGCCTTTTGTTAAACCGCTTAAAATATCAGTACCTTTACCAACGCGCTTAAAAAGTATTTCACAGTCGCCTCCAGCCCCCGCGCGGTAAACGCCAAAAGGCCGCCTTAAAAACGGCGCGCCAGCACCCTCGCACAAAACCTCAACAAACTGCCCGGGGCGTGCGGCTGCGGCTAAATCAGCGCACATAAATTTAAGGTTAAAAATATCTTTAGCTACTTCAGTGTTAGAAATAACTTCAGCGTCAAAATTATTCATTTATTTTCCCTTCCGCAAAAATATGTTTACCGCCAACAAGCACGTGCTCCACACAGCCGGTAAGCTCACGGCCGATATAAGGCGTGTTGGAACTGGAGGATAAAATTTCCTCTTTGGTATAAACCCATTTTTTATTTAAGTCTATCAAAGTTATGTCTGCAACTTGACCAACCGCTAAACTGCCGCCGTTAAGTTTAAAAATACTGGCGGGGTTTACGCTCATAAGTTCCACTAACTTTTTTAAATCTATAAGACCTGATAAAACTAAAGTTTCGTAACTCAGCGCGAAAGATGTTTCCAGCCCTATTATGCCAAACATAGCAAGGTCAAACTCAACTTCTTTTTCATGCGGGGCATGGGGGGCGTGGTCTGTAGCTATGGCGTCAAGCGTGCCGTCGGCTAAAGCTTTTTTTACTGCCTCAACATCTGTGGCAGTACGCAGCGGCGGGTTCATTTTGGTATTGCCACTAAAGGATTCACATTCTTTTTCCGTAAGTGTAAAATGGTGCGGCGTGGCCTCGGCCGTAATACGCAGCCCTTCTTTTTTAGCGGCCGCTATAAGTTCACATGATTCTTTAGTTGAAATGTGCGAGAAGTGCAGCGCCGTAGCGGTCTCTCTTACCAAATCTATTTCACGCTTTACAGCCTCGTACTCGCTGGCGTTGGATATGCCTGTAAGGCCAAGCTTGCTGCTGATAAAGCCGTCGTTCATTACGCCGTTTTTGGCAAGTTCCAAATCTTCCGCGTGTGAGGTAATAGGCAGGCCAAAGTTGTAGGCGTATTTTAAAGCCGCCTTCATAACGTCCAGGTCCCACACAGGCGAACCGTCGTCAGATAACGCCACCGCGCCGGCGGCTTTAAGTTCTTTAAAATCTGTAATCTCGCCGCCTTTTCTTTCTTTTGTAATAGCGCCAATTACTTTTACGTTTACTAAAGCGTCGGTTTTTATAATTTCATTAGCCTGTTCAACGTGCTCTTTAGTATCCATAGCGGGGTTGGTATTGGGCATCATGCATACTGTTGTAAAACCGCCCTTGGCCGCGCTCATGCTGCCGGTGGAAATAGTTTCTTTACCTTCGTAACCAGGCTCGCGCAAGTGCACGTGCAAATCTATAAGGCCCGGCACGCAGGTTAAGCCGTTTGCGTCTATAACCTCAGCGTCCGTCTTAATATTTTTTTCTACTTTTGCTATGCGGCCGTCTTCCACAAGAATATCGGCCACGGCGTCAAAGTTGTTTGCGGGGTCTATTATGTGGGCGCCTTTTATTAAATATTTCATAAATTATTTATCCTCTTTTGGCGGTTGTTGTTAAGAATAATACGGCCATGCGTACCGCTATGCCGTTGGTAACTTGTTCAAGTATAACTGAGTTGGGGCCGTCGGCCACGTCTGAGCTTATTTCAATGCCTCTGTTCATGGGGCCGGGGTGCATGACAACAATGTCAGGCCTGCATTTTTTTAGGTGCGCGCGTGTAATACCGTACTGTTTATAGTACTGCGCCGGGCTTGGGAAAGCGGCTGCGTTATCACGCTCAAACTGCATACGCAATACGTTTACAGCGTGCGCGTCACGCAAAGCGGCGTCAATATCAGATGTAACTTTTACGCCAAACTCTTCTGCGTATTTAGGCAAAATAATTTCAGGCGCGCACAGCGTAACATTGGCGCCTAATTTTGTAAGCCCCCATATGTTGGAGCGGGCCACGCGGGAGTGTGAAATATCGCCCACTATCACAACATTAAGGCCTTTAAGCGTGCCAAACTTTTCTTTAAGCGTGTACATGTCTAAAAGCGCCTGCGTGGGGTGCTCATGCTTGCCGTCGCCGGCGTTTATCACGCTGCCTTTAACAAAGCGGCTTAGCACATTTGCCGCGCCGGGGCTTGAGTGGCGTATTACAAAAATATCTACCTTTAAAGATTCAAGGTTGCGCCCTGTGTCGGCAAGAGTTTCACCTTTTAGTACGCTGCTGGCTTTCATGTCCATATTAATAACGTCGCAAGAAAGCCTTTTTTCGGCCACTTCAAAACTTACGCGGGTGCGGGTGGAGGCCTCGTAAAAAAGGTTAACGGCTGTTTTGCCGCGCAGCGCGGGCACCTTTTTAATATCGCGGGTGGAGACCTCTTTAAAAGAAGCCGCCGTGTTTAAAATATGTTCTATTTCTTGGGCGGACAAATGTTCTAACCCAAGCAAATCTTTTTTGGTCCATACAAATTTATTTGGCATCTTTTACCCCCAATACAACCTCGTCCACGCCGTCATGTTCGGCAAGTCTTACGTGTATAACTTCTTTTTTTGAAGTGGGTACAATTTTACCGGCATAGTCTGCGCTGATGGGCACCTCGCGGTGGCCGCGGTCAATAAGTACGGCAAGTTCTACTTTACCGGGGCGGCCTAAATCAGCCAGTTCGCTTAACGCGGCACGTATGGTGCGCCCGGTGTACAAAACGTCGTCAACTAAAATTATTGTTTTATCAGTAATATCAAAGTTAATATTAGTGCCTTTAATTACCGGGTAGTCGGCCACTTGGCTAAGGTCGTCGCGGTAAAGAGTAATATCCAGCTCACCGTACATTACTTTGGTTTTGGCGGCCGCTTCAAACTTGTCTTTTAAACGCTGCGCCAAAAATACGCCGCGCGTGCGGATACCTACAAAAACAATGTCTTCATAAGTCTCGTGGCGTTCAAGCATTTCGTAAATCATTCTTTGAAGAGTCTTTTCCATATCGGCTGAATTTTTTAATAATTTTGTCATAAAACCTCTAATGTCTAAAATGTCTTATACCTGTTAGCAACATTGCGATGCCGTGCTGGTCACAGGCGGCAACGGCTTCCTCGTCTCTTATAGAACCGCCTGGTTGTATAATAGCCGTCACACCCTCGGCCGCCGCCATATCTACGGCGTCACGGAACGGGAAAAACGCGTCTGACCCCAGCACAAGCACTTTGGGCTTAGCGTTAGATTCTAAATATTCGGCGTATTTTGTTGAGGCCATTTTTACGGCGTCAACACGGCTCATTTGCCCCGCGCCAATACCTACTGTTTGGCATTCTCCCGCCAAAACTATGGCATTGGATTTAACGTGCTTTACCGCCGCCCAGGCAAACTTGAGTGCTGTCTCTTCCTCTTTAGTAGGCTTACGTTTGGTGGGGCAAGTGAGTTCGCCGTTAAATAAAATTTGGTCCGGGTCTTGCAGTAAAACCTCTTCTCCTACTGACTTAAGCAGCGGGCGCGCGCTAAGCGGCGTGGTGCGTTTTAGTATGCGTAAATTCTTTTTTTGTTTTAAAATTTCCAATGCGTCCGCATTGTAATCAGGCGCACAAACGGCCTCTACAAAAAATGTTGAGATAAACTGCGCTATCTCTTTATCCACCGCGCGGTTAAACGCTATTATACCGCCGTAGGCTGATTTTGGGTCGCACTGCCAGGCGCGTTCAAACGCTTGTGTAAGAGTGTCGCCGGTGCCTATGCCGCACGGCGTAATATGTTTAAAAATAACGCAGGCGGGCACGTCAAACTCATGCACATTGTCCCAGGTGCCAAAGGCGTCTAATATATTATTGTAAGAAAGTTCTTTGCCGTGTAATTGCTCAAAAGAAAATTCTTTACCTTGCGTATAAAGCGCGGCTGACTGGTGCGGGTTTTCGCCGTAGCGCAGGCTTTGCAGTTTTTCTAGCACTACTATTTTTGTGTCCGGGTATTTTTGGCCGAGGCCTTTTTTAAATTCTTCTGAGATAGCGGCGTCATAGGCTGCGGTATGAGTGAACGCTTCCACGCAAAGTTTTTGGCGGGTTTCGTACGTTAAATCGCCGGTGTCCTGTAATTCTTTTAATACTTCGGTGTAGTCCTGCGGACGGCAGATAATGGCGACGTCTTTAAAATTTTTGGCCGCGCTGCGCACCATGCTGGGGCCGCCTATATCTATATTTTCTATAACTTCCGGCGCGAAAGAGTGTGAGGCTTTGGCCGCTGTTTCTCTAAAAGGGTAGAGGTTAACTACCAGCATGTCTATAGGTTCTATACCAAGCTCTTTTACTTTTGCAACATGCTCGGCGCTGTCTCTTTTAAACAAAATGCCACCGTGCACATGCGGGTGCAAAGTTTTTACTCTGCCTTCTAAAATCTCCGGAAAATTAGTGAGCGAGCTTAAATCACGTACTTTAATGCCGGCCTCGGTTAAAAACTTGGCCGTGCCGCTGGTTGATACAATTTCTACGCCAAGCGCACTTAACCCTTTGGCAAAATCTGCCAAGCCTGTTTTGTCTGATACTGAGATTAACGCTCTTTTAATTCTGCTTTCCATTAAGTTTATCCTCACAAAATAATTTTACCGCTGCCGGGTATAAAATATGTTCCTGCTCTAAAACTCTTGCCGCTAAGGTTACCGGAGTGTCGTTTGGTAACACGGGCACTTCACGCTGCATAATTATGCCGCCTTCGTCATACTTGGCGTTTACATAGTGCACCGTGGCGCCGCTTTTAACCTCACCCGCCGCAAGTACCGCTTTGTGCACATTACCGCCGTACATGCCTTTGCCGCCGTAGGCGGGCAGGAGAGCGGGGTGAATGTTGATGGCGGGGCAAATATTTAAAATTTCCTGCGGCACCATTTTAAGGTAACCGGCTAAACAAATTAAATCTGGATTAATTTTTTTTAATTCTTCTGCCAAACCGCTGCCGCCTTCAATAAATACGGGTACATTAAAACGCTTGGCTTTTTCCACCGCGCCAATGCCTGGCTTGGACGCCACCAGCAGCACAATTTCACCATTGATCCCGCCGTTTTTAACAGCGTTAGCCAGCGCTTCAAAATTGCTGCCGCCGCCGCTGGCAAAAACTACTATTTTTTTAGCTCTTGGCATAAGACAACCTCACCTTTGCCTTTGGCCGTCCAGCCTATTTCTATAAGGGCGGGTAAAAGTTTTTTGGCCGCTTTAACGTCTTCTTTTTTTAAGCATACTACCATGCCTATGCCCATGTTAAAGGTATCAAACATTTCTTTGTCAGACACTTTGCCCTTTTTCTGAAGCGTCTTCATAATGGCTGGTACTTTGAAAGAATTGGTATCTATGTAAGCGTCTAGATTTTTAGGTAAAAACCTGCACACGTTACCCGGTAAGCCCGAGCCTGTGATATGCGCCATGCCCAAAATATTCTTTTTTTGCTTAGCCAGACCGTCACGCAGTTTTAAAATATCTTTTACATAAATTTTGGTTGGCGTTAAAAGCTGTTTGGCGTACTTTTTAAGTTCTTTACCAAAAATATGTCTGACAAGTGAGTAGCCGTTGGAGTGAAAGCCGCTTGATGGCAGGCCCAGCAATACGTCACCCGCGCGCACTTTTCCGCCGTCAATAATATCAGAGTTTTTTACCATGCCGACTGAAAAGCCGGCCAGGTCATATTCGCCGTCTTTATAAAAACCCGGCATCTCGGCCGTTTCGCCGCCTAACAGAGCGCAGCCTGACTGGTTGCATCCGTCCAAAATGCCTGTGATAATTTGTTTAGAGGTTTTTAAATCTAACTTGCCGGTGGCGTAATAGTCTAAAAAGAACAGCGGTTTTGCGCCGCAAACAATAAGGTCGTTTACGCACATTGCCACCAGGTCTATGCCGATAGTGTCGTGCTTGCCAAGTATGAACGCCAACTTAAGCTTGGTGCCTACACCGTCTGTGCTGGCAACCATGCTGTAGTCTTTGTTAGCAGGGTCTTTCATAAGGCCCGCAAAGCCGCCTATACCTTTGGCTTTGGTTGCTATAAAATCAGCAAATTTATCCCCTTTTACAATATCAACGCCCGCTTTTTTATATGTAGACATTACGCTCTCCTATTTATTTTTATCAATAATATTTTGTTGTGTTTTTTCACGGAACGTGAGAAGCTTACGTTCAAGCTCCGCGTCTTGTAACGCTAAAATTTGTACGGCAAACATAGCCGCGTTTCTAGCGTTATCTATGCCCATGGTGGCCACAGGCATACCCGGCGGCATTTGCGCTGTGCTAAGCAGCGCGTCCACACCGTTAAGTGGCCCGGCCGCAAGCGGCACGCCTATAACGGGCCTTACAGTTAAGCTGCATACTACCCCCGCCAAGTGGGCGGCTAAACCCGCGCCTGCTATAAAAACTTTAGCGTCTTTATATTCCTGCATAAGCTGGTGCAAATAGTCTGGCGAGCGGTGGGCGGAACAGACTTTGGTCTCCCACTTAACGCCAAATTCATTTAAAACTTCCTGCGCTTTTTCCATTACAGGCTTGTCGCTCACGCTGCCCATAAGTATAAGTACTTGTGTCATGTTACGCTCCTATATCACGCCTAAATTGCATGCCTTTAAAATTTATTTTTTGTATTTCTGTGTAAACTTTTTCTCTGGCCTCGGCCATTGTGGCGGCGGTTGCCGCTACGGCCAACACGCGGCCGCCGTTGGTGTAAAACTTGCCGTTTTCTTTTTTGGTACCACTGTGAAATACTTGCGCTTTAACGTTTTCAAGGCCTGTAATTTCTATGCCTTTGGACGGCGCGGCGGGGTAATCACCCCCCGCTAAAATTACGCAGACTGACGCTTCCGTATTAGCAAAGTCAGCAACGCTGTTTAATTTTTTATCACAGCACGCTAAAATAATTTCTAGCAAATCTTCTTTAAGTACGGGCAAAACTGTTTGGGTTTCCGGGTCGCCAAAGCGGCAGTTAAACTCCAGTACATTTGTGCCCTGGCTGCCCTTCATTATACCCGCGTAAATTATGCCGCAGTAATCAATGCCCTCGGCCTTAAGGCCTTTTATTACATTGTCAAATACATTTGTTTTTACAAATTCGATATCCGCCGCTGTAATATCGGCCACCGGGGTATACACACCCATGCCGCCGGTATTGGGCCCTTTGTCGCCGTCTAAAAGCCTTTTGTGGTCACGGCTTACGGGCAGCACTTTGTAAGAATCGCCGTCCACAAACGCCATTATGCTGGCTTCTTTACCGTCTAAAAATTCTTCTACCACCACTTTATGCCCGCTGGCGCCAAGCACGCTGTCCGCCATAAAATCTGTTAACGCTTGCATGGCTTCTTCTTTAGTCAGGCACACTCTTACGCCTTTGCCCGCCGCCAGGCCGTCCGCTTTTACAACTATAGGCAGCGCGGCGTTTTGTACGTAATCCTGCGCGGGTTTGAGATCAGTAAAACTTGCGTAGGCGGCGGTGGGGATATTGTACTTTTGCATAAACTCTTTGGAATATTCTTTAGAGTATTCCAGCTTTGCCCCGGCCTTAACCGTACCGAATACTTTTATGTTTGCCGCCCTAAGCGCGTCTGCCAAACCCGCCGCCAGCGGGGCCTCGGGCCCTACTACTACTAAATCTACGGCGTTAGTTTTGCAGAAAGCGACAACATTTTCATTCGTGCTCATATCGGCAAAGTTAAATTTTATTTTTCCGCCCTCAGCTGCCGCGACGCTGGAGTACACAATGCTTGCCAGTTTGCTCTCAGCTATTTTCCAAGCAAGCGCGTGCTCACGCCCGCCGCCGCCTACTATTAAAATGTTCATCTCTTCTCCAACGTGCTTTTAGAAATTTTAGTTAAATATTTGCCTGTAAAGCAACAGTCGCAATATCCGCCGCTGCCCTCTATACCGCCGCAGGCGGCCGCCGCGTTGGCCTTAGTAATAAAGGTAAGGCTGTCCGCGCCAAGCTCGCTCTTAATTTGCTCATGGGTATGCGTGCAGGCTATAAGCTCTTTTTTATTTGGCGTATTAATACCGTAAAAACATGGCGCTACAATTGGCGGGCTGGTTAAAGCAAAATGTATGTGCTTAGCCCCGTGCTCACGCAGTATTTTAATAAGTTTTTTAGACGTTGTGCCGCGCACGAGTGAGTCGTCCACCAAAACTATGCTTTTGCCTCTTACAATATCTTCAATAGGCAGTAGTTTAAGGCGCACAACCATCTCTCTTATATTCTGCGCGGATTTAATAAAAGAGCGGCCCATATAATGGTTTCTTACAAGGCCCATTTCAAAAGGCAAGCCTGATTCTTTAGCAAAGCCAAGCGCCGCGAAAAAGCCCGAATCCGGCACCGGCATAACAATGTCTGCCTTAATGCCCTTCATTTGGCGGGCTAATCTTTTTCCCATTTCCATACGGGCATTGGCCACGCTGTGGCCCCTTATAACAGAGTCCGGCCTGGAGAGATAGACTTGTTCAAAAATACAGTTTTTTTGCGCTTTGGGTTTGGTAAAGTGCGTGGTGGTAAGCTTGCCGTTGTTTATTATAAGAAGCTCGGCAGGTTCAATATCGCGCAGATATTTGCCGCCCATAACCTCTATTGCCGACGTTTCCGACGCTACTATATAAGTTTTGCCCAGTTTGCCAAGCACCAGCGGACGCAGACCGTACGGGTCACGGAACGCTATAAGCTTGCTGCCCAGCAGCATAACGGCGGCATAGCCGCCCTCAATCTGTGAAAGTGTTTTTTTGAGCGCGTTTTCTAAACTGCCTTTTTGTTGGGCGAGTAAATGTATTATAAGTTCTGTTTCTGAATAATGCTGCAAGATAGCACCTGAGTTGCGCATTTTTTTAATAAGAGGTTCAGTATTAATAATATTGCCGCTGAGCGCGATGGCCACATCGCCAAGCGCGGTGCGGAACACAAAGGGCTGCGCGTCTTGCACGCCTGTTTTTATGCCTGACGTAGGGTAGCGCACATGGCCGATTGCGCTGTAGCCCTGTAAATGCATCAAGTCCTCGGTTGAAAACCCGCCCATTACCAGGCCGCCGCTGCGGTGCAGGCGGAAGTTTTTTAATTCATCATCATAAGCCGCTATACCGCAAGATTCCTGGCCCCTGTGCTGTACTGAAAATAAACCGACATGTGTTAACTCAGCCGCCTTGTCACTGCCTTGCACTCCTATTACACCGCCCATAAACTCTCCTCTAAAAAGTTAATTTAAATGTAATCAACTACGTTTTTGAAAATCTGCAGGCCTACAGCTTTTGCGTTCTCCATTTCTTTACGCGTCCAGGCCGGATGGTGTAGCGCGTTAAAGTACCTTTCGGGGTGCGGCATAAGGCCAAAGCAGTTACCCTTTGTGTTGCATAAGGCCGCAATATCTAACACGCTGCCGTTGGGGTTGTTAACATAGGTTAAAGGTATTGTGTTATTTTTTTGCAGCGCGGCTAAAACCGCTTTGTCGTTAATAACAATTTTACCCTCGCCGTGCGCTATGGGCAGCTCTATGATGTCACCCAGGTTTTTAGTAAATATACAGGGCGAGTTTTTGTTAACTTTCAGTTTTTCCCACTGCGCTTTAAAAATGCCGGAATCGTTAAACGTAAGGCTGGCTGTTTGCGCTTTTTCTTTACCCTCGGGTAAAAAGCCCAGCTTGGTAAGCACCTGGAACCCGTTACATATGCCCATTACCGGGCGGCCCGAATCAATAAACTTTTTAATATCAGCGTAAACTTTGTTCATATGTACGGACCATATTTTACCGCCGGCAATATCGTCGCCGTAAGAAAACCCTCCCGGGAAAACTAGTACGTCATAATCTAATATTTTTGTTTTGCCCGAGGTAATTTCGTTAGTGTGCACCAGCTCGGCCGTTGCGCCGCTGGCGTCAAGTGCGTGTTTGGTTTCTATATCGCAGTTTATACCTGCCGTACGTACTACAAGCGCTTTAACTTTTTTCATATAATCCTCTACATTAAATCCTTTAAGGTTTTTTGCCAGCTGTTTTTTAGTTTGGCCAGGCTCTCGCTAAGTACAACCTTCTTGCCGTCTGTTGTGATTTGCAGGTTTTTGCCGGCGGTTACTTTGCCAATTTTGGCAAATTTTACGCCAGCCATAATTTTGGCAAACGCTTTGGCGTCTTTAGCGGGCACTTCTAAAATTATGCGGCTGGCGGACTCGCTAAATAACTTTTGCGCGTCGTTAAGTTTGGCGGACGGTATTTTTTTAAGATTAATATCCGCGCCCAGGCCGCCGCTAAAGCACATCTCGGCCAGACCGGCGGCTAAGCCGCCTTGGCTTAAGTCATGCGCCGCGCGTACAATGCCTTTTTGCATCGCGCTGTAAATCTTTTTGTAGGCAGCCATGGCTGACGCTGTGTCAACCGTAGGTGTGAAAGAATTTTTTATACCCAAAATACCCTCGGCCACACTGCCGCCGAATTCGTCTTTGGTTATGCCGACTATATAGATATCGTTGCCGGCCTCTTTAAGGTCCATGGTGACGGACTTGCGCACGTCATACACAGGCGCGGTGGCGGATATTAATATAGTGCCGGGTACGGCAACATCACGCCCTTTGGCGTCTTTACTTTGGTTATAAAAGGAGTCTTTGCCCGATATAAACGGCGCACCATATGCCATGGCGCCGTCATAACAGCCCTTGGCAGTAAGCACTAATGAACCCATAAGAGTTTTGTTCTCCGGGCTGCCCCAGCAGAAGTTATCTAAAAACGCTGTTTTTGTAATGTCGGCGCCTACGCAAAGCAGGTTGCGCACGGCCTCGTCGCAGCAGTTAAGCGCCATTTGGTACGGGTTGGTTTTGCCTATGGCGGGGTTAAGGCCGTGTGATACGGCAAAGCCGTTGTAGTCTTTAGTATCGCCCGTTACGCTTACAGGCCAGATTACGCTGGAGTTGCCCGGGCCGTCGTGCGTTATGCCTTGCAGCGGTTTTACCACGGTGTTGCCCTGCACCTCGTGATCGTATTGTCTGATAATAGATTCACGTGAGCAGGTGTTTAAATCTGACAGAGCTTTGTGCAAAACTTTGCCGTAGTTTTTGGCGGCAAGTTTAAGGTTGGTCTTTTTAAACTTAACATCTTTCCACTCTGCTTTACGGGTAATTTTAGGTACGCCCATGTGCAGGAAAGAGTTGTCCATATCAACTATTTTTTCTTTGCCGAAATATACTTCAAGTTTGTTGGTATTTGTAAACTCGCCCAGTACACAGTACTCGCAGTCTTCTGATTTTAAAATTTGTTCCACCGCTTTTAAGTTTTTGGGTTCTACGCAAAGTATCATTCTTTCTTGTGACTCTGATACCCATATTTCCCACGGTTTAATTTTGCTTTCTTTAAGCAAGGCTTTGCTAAGGTCAACACGTACGCCGGTTTCGCTGCCAAGCTCGCCTATGGCTGAGGAAAACCCGCCGGCGCCGCAGTCTGTGCCGCCGCGGTAAAGGCGCTTGTCACGCAGTTTCATCATAGCGTCTAAAACTTTTTTCTCGTTAATGGCGTGGCCTATTTGTACGGCCGATACTTCGCTGGCGTCCTCAATATTGGCGCTGGAAAATGTGGCGCCGTGCAGGCCGTCACGCCCCGTGCGTCCGCCTATGGCTACAACCAGGTCGCCCACGTGCACCTTTTTATCTACAGCCCATGTAGGCATAATACCAATGGTACCTACAAAAACCAGCGGGTTTAAAGCGTAGTTATCGTCAAACCAAACCGCGCCCGCCGCCGTAGGTATACCAAGGCGGTTGCCGTAGTCTCTAACTCCCTCAATTACGCCTGTGATAATACGGCTGGGGGCAAGAGCTGCGGGTGGTAAATCTTTATTATACTTAGGGTTCGCAAAACAAAAAATGTCTGTATTAACCACGGGTTTTGCGCCAAGGCCCACGCCAAGAATATCGCGCACCACGCCGCCTACGCCTGTCTCGGCACCGCCGTAAGGTTCAACCGCGCAAGGGTGGTTGTGCGTTTCGGCCTTGAATGCCAGCGCCCATTTTTATTTTGGCCAAATTCTATTACGCCGGCGTTATCTTTAAATACGGACAGGCACCATTTTTTATTAAGCTTTTTGGTGGCTTTGTGCACGGTGTGTTTAAAAAGGCCTTCTTTAATAACTTCTGTTTTATTGTTGTGCTTAAACTCAACCGGGTCATTAAAAGTTTTATGTTTGCAGTGTTCTGACCATGTTTGCGCTATAGTTTCCATTTCCGCCTGGGTAGGTATGCGGCCGAGGGTCTTAAAATATTTCTGCGCGGCCAGCATTTCGGCCTCTTTTAAGCTCCAGCAGGCTTTGTCCTGCAAAACGCAAAGGTCATTGGCACAAAGATTATTAAAGTTTTCAAGCAGTTTTTCCATATTAGCGGCCCTCTATAGTAAATTTATTTAAAACTTCGTTAACAAAGGTTTTTTTAACGGCGGCCTCTAAGGCTGATTTAGTAAAAGTACCTTTGATTGCGAAACAGTTGCCTACCCTTACGCTTTGCGGTTTTTCAAAACCCATGGCGGTAATGGCGTCACGAACGGACTCGCCTATAACGTCGGTAGAGGAGTCTCTTATCCAAACTTCAACTTTATAATAACCTTTGGGTGAGGAGAGTGTGGTGCGACAGGTTTCAAGCACAGGGTCTGTAAGTAAGTTTTGCGCGATGTCTTTAACCTGTTCTTTGTTATAAACACCGTTGATTTTGTAGGCCGTGCTGGGGATAACTTCTTTCACGTTTTTAAGGCCTACGCGCTCCAGGCGTTTTTTAATAGAGGCAACTTTTTTGTCGCCATAACTGCCTTTGTAAAAAACTTCCACAAAACTTTCCATATAATCTCCTTGAAAGCAAAAGTAAAGTCCAGTAAAAATCCAATTAATTAGTGCCGTCGTGTTACTGAATTTCACAGGGCTTTGAGTAAAATTTGGATTTTCTTTCTTTTCAGCACACTTGGTGCGGGAACACGGTGGGTGTGTTGAAAAGAAAAAAATTCAAATTTTGCCAAAGACCGAAGAAATTCCAAACCGCTGATGAAACCCAAGCGAACATAGTGAGCGACACAGCCGGAACGCGAAGCGCAAAAATCTTTTAAAGAACACTAAAAAAAAGACAGCCCTTTATAGGCTGCCTTTTAATATTCTGTCTAAAGCTTCTTTATATTTAGACACCGCGCCGTCTACAATGTCTTTGCTGATAGCGGGCGGCGTAGAGTTTTTGTCCCAGCCGGTTTGTTCCATATAATCACGTATAAATTGCTTGTCAAAGCTGGCGGGGTTGGAGCCTACTTTATAATGCGCGGCGTCCCAAAATCTGGAAGAGTCGGGCGTGAGCGCCTCGTCTATAAGTATAACTTTGCCGTCCAAAAGGCCAAATTCAAATTTAGTATCGGCCAGTATCATACCGCATTTTTTAAGGTACTGCTCGCCATAGTTATAGAGCGCTATGGATAAATCTTTAAGTTGGCCGGCCAAGTCCGCGCCTAATTTAGACTCCATATATTCAAAAGAAACGTTTTCGTCGTGCCCCGTGTCGGCTTTGGCGGCCGGGGTAAATATAGGCTGCGGCAATTTCTGCGCCAGTTGTAAACCCTCAGGCATTTTTACGCCGCATACACTACCGGACGCTTGATACTCCGCCCAGGCGGAGCCTACTATATAACCGCGTACCACACATTCAAAGTCTATACGCTGGGCTTTTTTAACAAGTACCGTGCGGCCGTCGTAGTAAGGGTCAGTTAATTGTGAATCTGCGGGTAAAAAAGTGTTTATTTCTTTAATATCGGCGGATATTAAGTGGTTGGGCACAATATCCTGCGTTTTGGAAAACCAAAAGTTGCTGATTTGGCTGAGTATGCGGCCTTTGCCATCGATAGGTGTGGGTAAAACATGGTCGAATGTGGAAACCCTGTCTGAAGCTATTATTAAAAGTTTATCGCCCAAATCATATACATCGCGCACTTTGCCTTTTCTGAGTAAAGGTAAGTTTAGGTTTGTCATTTGATTTTCCTTTCCGCGGAGATTACTATATTTTCAAGTAAGCACGTAAGCGTAAGCGGCCCTACGCCGCCGGGTACCGGGCTGACTGCGCTTGCTACTTTAACCACTTCATCATAGTCAACGTCGCCGCAGTAAACGCCTTTGTCGTCCTGGTTGGTGCCGACGTCCACTACTACGGCGCCGGGCTTAATCATATCGGCACGCAAAAATCTGGCCGCGCCTATGGCGCATACTACTACGTCTGAGTTGGAAAGGGAGGCTTTGATATCTTTGGTTCTTGAGTGGCACACTTTTACAGTGGCGTTTTTAGCCATTAACATTTGCGCCAGCGGTTTGCCTACTGTAGTGCTTCTGCCTATGACGGCCACTTCTGTACCGTTAAGGTCAACTTTGTGATAATCCAGCAGCAGCATGACAGCCTTGGCCGTGCACGGGGCAAAGCCTTTCATTGCGTCTATCTCTTTATAGGTTTTGCATAAAAACAGCCTGCCCATGTTAAATACCGCCGCGCCGTCTATATCTTTCTCGGCGTCAAGCGCTTCCCATACGGCGGGCGTGTCTAAATGTTTAGGTAAAGGTTTGGGTATTAAAATTGCGTCGACATTTGTGTCTGCTGATAAATCTTTAAGTATTTTAAGAAGTTCTTCTACAGTGGTAGTGTCTGTAAGTTCTATTATTTGGCCTTGAATGCCAAGTTTTGCTGCGGCTTCAATTTCTTTTTGCAGGTAAAGATAGGAAGCGTATCCCCCTTGCCAGCCTATACCGACAAGTTTTAACGGGCGGTTAAGCTTACTTTGGCAAGTTTGGACTCTGGTTTTTAGGCCGTCTCGAATCTCTTTAGAGAGGGTTTTGCCTTCAAGTATCATAGCTTTATAATATCAAATAAAAATTAATTTAACAAATTGGCAAGATATAACGTCTAAAGCTAAGAAAAAGAAGCAATATCCTCCCCCTCTTAGGGGGGAGGAAGTTTTGCCGCGTCGTTTTTTGCGAAGCAAAATGTGGCAAAGCAGGTGAGGGTATTTCTGTTGTTATTATAAGAGCACTTATTTCATAAAAGAAGTATATTTGTGTATATCACCCTCACCAAGCCCGCCTACGGCGTTGGCCTCCTCTACATACTTGATATATGCATGCTACGCTATCCCCTAAGAGGGAGAGGAAAAAACTTTATTTACTTAAATATCGGTATATATTTATACTCTTTTATAAGTTTTGGTTTGCGCTTTTTTATTAGAGCTATAGCTTTGTCCAAATGTTTAGAAGTACACTTGCTTACCTCAACAGGTAAATACCAGTCATCGCCCGATATTATGCTTTGCGCTATGTTTTCTATATTTATGCCCACGTCACCAATGGCGCTGCCAACGGTGCCTATTACGCCCGGCTGGTCGGTGGTTTTTATGATTAAAAGATAGCTCATAGGGTAATCATTAAAGTTTGCTAATGTATGTTTGACGGGGTTGGCGGACTCTTTAAAATCTTTAATATAGCCGTGTTTGGCTATAAAAACTACGTCGGACACTACCGCGCTGCCTGTTTCTATAGCGCCGGCGCCTTGGCCTACAAACAGGTGCTCGCCGGAATATTTGGCATTTATTTTAACGGCGTTTGTAGCCCCGTTAACGCTGTACAAATAATCTTGGTTGGATATTACGGCCGGCTGCACGCAGGCGTAAACTTTTTTGCCCTCTTTAATGGCAAACGCGATTAACTTTATGGTGCTGTTAATACTTTTGGCTACCATAAAATCTTCTTTACTTACATTAGTTATGCCTTTGACGGGGAACTCCTGCGCCGTGGCCTCTATGCCGTAAATAAGCTGCACAAGTATTTTAAGTTTATTGGCGGCGTCCATACCGTTAATATCCATGGTGGGGTCCAGCTCGGCGTAACCAAGTTTTTGCGCCAGCTTAAGCGCGTCGTCAAAGGTGCTGCCCTTGTCGTTCATTCTGCTTAAAATAAAGTTGCTGGTACCGTTTACTATGCCTGTAATGCTGTCTATCATGTCGCCGGTAAAGCTGTCTTGCACTACTTTAATTAACGGGATAGCGCCGCATACCGCGCCCTCGTAACCTACGGCTTTATTTTCTTTTTTGGCGTAGTCAAAAATATCGTGCCCGTGCTTGGCCAAAATAGCCTTGTTGGCGGTTACCAAATGCTTGCCGCTTTTAAGTATACTTTTGTGCAGCTTGTGGATATAAGCGCTGCTGCCGCCTATTGTTTCTATAACTAAATCTATCTCCGGGTCCGCCAAAACTTCTTTTACGTATTCGTCGCTTCTGTCTTTGGTTATTTCTTCTTTTTTGGTGCAAAAAATATCTAAGGGCAAATCATATTTTTTAGCCGAGCGCACGGGGTGCAAGGTAACAATCTTTTTTATTTTTATGTCCGCCCCATTGGCGCGTTTTTTAAGTTCGGCCGCTGTCTCAGTTATAATTTTTGCCGTGCCGCCGCCCACATTGCCGCAGCCTATTATTGCTATATTAAAAGTTTTCATTTTGTTTCTCCTTTAAATTTAAAACGTGTTTGATGATGTTGTTGTAAAACTGCGTGGCGCCGTCTTGCCAGGTGTTCACCGGTATGCCGTCACGGTAGTAATTAACGGGGGCGGCGATTTCTTTGCCTGCCGCTTTGTCACGGGTGTATTCCAGGTGCAAGGTATCGGCCTCGTACTCCGGGTGGCCTGTGACAAATAAGTTTTTGCCATCTTTGCACGATACTATGCTCACTTCCTCGCCAAACCAGGCTTCCAAGTTTAGGTTGGGATTAGCACGCACGGTGTCAATATCCAGTGTTGTGTGCCTGGAATGCGGCATATTAAACAGCCCGTTAAAACCGCTAAAAAACGGCGATGCGGCGTTAAAACTCTGCTCAAAAATGCCAAAACATTTTTCGCTAAGCGGACTCTTTTCTATACCATAAAATTTACTTAGCGCGGCCTGCGCGGCCCAGCATATATAGATATTAAACAAGCTGTTTTTACGTGTGTACTCCAGCACGTATTCCAGCTCCGCCCAGTAGTCAACCTCGCCAAAGGCCAGGTGCTCTACCGGGGCGCCTGTAATGATAAAAATATCAAACTTGCTGTCTTTAATATCCTGTAAAGTTTTATATTTCGCCAACACATCATCGCCGGTATTTTTGCTTTTATGCGTAGCCGTTTTTAGCCAGGTAATATCCACACTGTGCCCGCCGCGCGTAAGCGCGGCCGTAAGGTGGCGCTCCGTGGCCTGCTTGGTGGGCATAAGGTTAAGTATGCACGCTTTTATCATTTAAGCGCCGCCTCAATATCAGCTTTAATATCTTCTATATTTTCTATACCTACTGATATTCTTATAAGATCGTCCGTTATACCCGTACTCTGCTTTTCCGCCGCTGTCAGCTGGCTGTGCGTGGTGCTGGCGGGGTGGGTGACTATTGTGCGTACGTCGCCAAGGTTAGTAGCGTGAATGCAAAGTTTTACATTTTCTATTAATTTTTTGCCCTCTTCATAACCGCCCTTTACGCCAAAACTAAGGACAGAGCCAAAACCTTTTTTAAAATATTTTTTAGCTGGCTCGCCAAATTCATTGCCGTTAACTGACGGATATTTTACCCACGCTACTCTTGGGTGATGCTCAAGGAAGTCCACCAGTTTAAGAGTGTTTTCAATATGCCTGTCCATCCTAACATGCAATGTTTGTAAACCTTGCAAAGTAAGGTAAGAGTTAAACGGGCTTTGGCACGCGCCTATGTCGCGCAGTACTTGCGTGCGCAGTTTTATTATAAAGGCGTTTTGCGGGAAGTCTTTGGCATAGGTTATGCCGTGGTAACTGGGATCCGGCTGGCAGAACGAGGGAAAGCGGCCGCTGGTCCAGTCAAATGTACCGCAGTCTACCACCGCGCCGCCCATTACACCGGCGTGGCCGCACAAAAATTTGGTTGTGGAGTGTATGACAATGTCGGCGCCGTATTCTTTGGGTTTAAAAAGGTATGGCGTCATGCAGGTGTTATCAACTATAAAAGGTATTTTGTGTTTTTTGGCGATGGCGGAGATTTTGTCAAAATCAGGTATTTCACAGCCCGGGTTGCTGATGGATTCCACAAAAATAGCTTTTGTTTTGTCTGTGACCAAACTTTCAAATTCCTCAGGCTTTCTTACATCGGCAAACTTTACGGTTATGCCAAGACGCCTGAGCGTGTGCGAAAACATGTTAAACGTGCCGCCGTAGAGTGCCGATGAGGAGATAATTTCATCTCCACTCTGGGCTAAAGCGCAAATTGTCATAAACTCCGCGCTGTGCCCGGAGGAGGAAACCAATGCCCCCGCGCCGCCCTCAAGCGCGTTTATTCTTTCTTCTAAAACTGAGTTGGTGGGGTTGTTTAAGCGGGTGTAAATATAGCCGGCGTCTTTAAGGTCAAACAGGTCTTTGGCGTGCGCCGCGCTGTTAAACTGGTAGGCGTTGGAAAGATACAGCGGCGGGTTGGTGGCGCCGGTGGCGTCTATATCAAAACCGTAAGATACGGCTATAGTTTCTATATTTTGTTTGGTCATATTATCTCCTGTAGACAAACTAAAAAAATAACCCGTCAGGCGGTTGCCTAACGGGTTATTTTAATTTGTAAATTTATTTATCTAATTAATTATCCGCAAGGCAACGTGACAAGCACATCATGCTCATCATACCCATCATCATTGCATTGTTAAGGATAATATTCTGCTTCATGCAAAAACTATAGCATATTTTTAAAAAAGTGTTTTAAAAAAATAAAAACCACAACGGAAGTGTGTAGAAACCTCATTTATACATCGCTTTCAATTTTGAGTTTCTTTTTTATTTTCCCGGCCGCAGACAATACTTAAAAGCGGAGCGTACGGCAAGGCCGGGAAAATAAAAAAGCGCTCAAAATTGGAAGCCTGGAGCGCCATGGAATAAGGAATAGAAAAAATAAAAGGCCGCCCAACCGGACGGCCGTATTAATAAGGGGATTTTGAAAGCAGTTATTTTGGCAAAGCCAAAATATTCAAAATCTCTTTTTACGAAGTAAAAAGAAAATCCCCGCCGAAACGGCGGGGATTTAAACTCATTTTACTGCCAGTTTGTTAGTACCGGGGGTACTAATAGTATCATTGACATTATGAACAACACCACCATCAGCGGCAATATCCACTTAAACCATTTACCAAACGGTATACCCGCTAAACCGATAGCGGCAATGGTAACGGGGCTGGTGGGGATACAAATATTTGTCCAACCATCGCCAAACTGAAACGCCAGCACCATTGTCTGTCTGGTTATGCCGATAAGGTCCGCCAGCGGCGTCATAATAGGCATGGTAAGCACGGCTTTGCTGGAGCCTGACGGTATAAAAAAGTTAATAACCGCCTGCACCAAAAACGCCGCCCAGCTTGCCAGCACGGGGTGTAATTTGGAAATACCGGCGGCCATAAAGTTAAGTATGGTGTCTAGAATATAACCGTTGTTAGCGATAATTACGATAGCCTTGGCAAACGCCAGCAGTATGGCAATCTCTGCCATGCCTCTTACGCCGTCAAAAAAACTGTCCGAAGCGTCTTTAATAGACAGTCTGCCAAACACAGCGCACAGCGCGGCCACGCCTAAGAATAAGCCTGAAATTTCTATAATATACCAACCGTCCGGCGCCAGGCCGAATGTTTTAATAAAATCAAAACCCAGCAGTCTTACGGAAACATCGTTAATCTGCGGTTTAAGCACGCCGCCAACAAGTAGGAACATGCCCAGCACAAATGTCACCAAAACCAAAATTTCCGACGTTCTTATTTTACCGTCTTTATCTTGGTCAAAAGAAGCAAGTTCTTTTCTTTTTTCTATATCAAATTCATAGGTAAGACTTTTCTTGGGGTCCTTTTGTATTCTGGCGGCGTAAATCATAACAAACGCTATAACAACAACTGTTGATATAGCCCACACAATAAGCCTGTAACCAAGACCGGAATATAACGGCACACCCGCGATACCTTGCGCTATGCCAAGCGTAAACGGGTTAGCAAATGCGCCCGCAAAGCCGGCCGCCGCGCCTAAGTACGGTATGCAAACGCCAAGCGTAGAATCGTAACCTAAAGAGAGACAAAGCGCAATGAATACGGGTATAAATATCAGCGTTTCCTCGCACATGCCAAACGTGGCGCCGCCTAGCGAGAATATAAGCATAGTAACAGGAATAAAAAAGCGTTTTAATTTTGGGTTGGAGGCAAATATAAGGCTGGCCCTTTTTATGCCCGCCGTAATAGCGCCTGTTTTTTCAACCACGGCGAATACGCCGCTGATGATAAGTAAAAATACTATAATTTCCGCCGCGCTTATAAACCCTTCCACAGGCGCTGTAAGCACGTCAAATAACCCTTGGGGGTTAGACGGAACTTTCTCATATGAGCCGGCAACAACCATTGTTCTGCCGTCTTTTTGCACGGTTTGGTATTTACCGCTGGGAACTATCCATGTAAGTATAGCCACCATGGCTATGATAGCCAATATTATGGTGAATGTATTAAGTTTAAACTTCTCCATTTCCTGTCTTCTTTCTCCTTTGCTCTCAAATAAAAACTAAGGCCCTTAATTTCAAAAGGCCTTAGTTATATATTTTATAATTTATTGACTAGTTTTTGTTAAATTTTTCTTTAAATAAAGCGTAGGGGATAGACAGCGCCTCGCGCATATAGGCGGGCGGACATAAATACAACGGCGTAGGGGCGCCTAAAAGCGTAAAATCCAACCCCTCTTTGCCCGTCAAACGGGCCGCCCTGTATAGGTGGTACCTGCTGCTTATAACGGTAACTTTATATTTTTTATCCTGGCCAAAGTATTCGCCCAGCACATATTTTGAATAACTTAAATTTTGTTGTGTATTTCTTGATTTATTTTCCAGCAAAATACGCTCACGCGCTATACCTGCGGCAATTAAATACCTTTGCATGGCATTGGCCTCTGATATGCTTTCCCCGGGGCCCTGCCCGCCGCTTACAACTATAATGGCGTTTGGATTCTTTTCTATATATTTAAGAGCGGTATCAAGCCTGCTTTTAAGCCCGGGCAAGACCGTTTCCCCTTTTATTCCCGCGCCCAGTATTATTACAGCGTTTTCAGTATAGGCGGCAGTTGTACGGCCGGTAAAAAGTATAAATATACACATAACGGCAAAATAAAGTAAAAACAACCCGCACATATTTACAAATGTGCGCAGCAAGCGTGACTCCGCGCCCCAAAACCACGCCGGAACAATAAAACAAGCCCCCGCCGTTAAGGTTAAAAAGTTGGCAATACGCGGCCCTGTTACAAATGTTATTATAAGCGCGTCCAGTATTAAAACCAGACCAAATATTATAAGTAGTTTTTTAATCATAAAATAAAAAAGTGCGGGCATTACCCGCACTTAAATTAATTTGTTAGTCAGTAAATTTTTTAAGCAGGTTTTGCGCTTGTGTATAGCGGTAATAATTGGCTATATCCATGGCGGTCTGTCCGTCTATATTTCTCTTTTTTACGCTGGCGCCCGCGTTTAACAGCATTTCCATAATTTCAGTATCGTTAACGGCAGCGGCCCACATAAGGGCGTTCATACCGTTATTATCCTGCTTGTCCAGGCTGACTTCACCTGATTCCAGCAAAATTTTTACATAATACGGGTGCCCTTTTTTGGTGGCTATTATAAGAGAATGCTCACCGTCTTTATTAGTAAAGTTGGGCAGGCCGTTATCTTCCAAAAACCATACGGCCATATCCGTCCAGTCCGGGCTACTGCCCGTGCGGGAGCGTTCCATAACCAAATTAAGCGCGCTTATTTTGTCTTTTCTGTTTGGGAAGTTCGGCCTGGCGCCGTTTGTATAAAGGAGTACGGCGGTATCAAGGCAGTCATTTTTAATAGCTATAACTAACGGCGGGTTATATTCCTGGTCTGCCGTGTTCATATTTATAGGCTGGCCGGAATCTATGGCCGCTTTAACATTTCTTATATTACAGCTTTTAACGTCATAAAGAAAATCCACAAAAGCGTCTTTTTGCTCTTCGGTCACATAGTTTTGCGCGGGCAACGCGCCTGCGCCTAAAAGTGAAATCAGTGTAAATAGAAGTATTTTTTTCATATCCCCTCCGTATGATTGATTATAACAAACTAATTGCTATATACGCACAAACAGCCCCCGCGTTTGCGGGGGCTGTTTAACACTAAATATTTATACTCTTGAGCCGGGTTTAACTACCGGGTCGCCTTTTTTACACATCGGGCAATCCGCTTCTTCATAGGTTTCCACTTCAACCGCCGCCATGCTGGCTAACGGTACGCCAAAATCAACTGTGCCGCCGCTGCGGTCTATTAAAGAGGCGCACGCCACTACCTGGGCGCCCATTTCGTTAATAACATCTATAACTTCCTTGGTGCTTTTGCCTGTGGTTACAACGTCTTCCGCTATTAAGCAGAGTTCGCCGGGTTTAAGGTCAAAGCCTCTTCTAAGTGTGACTTTGCCGTCAACACGTTCGGTAAAAATACCTCTTACACCTATTTGGCGGGCAAGCTCGTACGCTATTACCACGCCGCCCATGGCGGGGCCTATGACAACGTCTATTTTAATATCTTTAAGTTTGGCGGCAAGTTCTTTGCACATTGCTTCTGCTATTTGCGGGTATTGCAAAACTTTGGCGCACTGTAAATATTTAGAGCTGTGCAGCCCGCTGGAAAGTTTAAAGTGCCCTTCCAACAAAGCGCCACAATCTTTAAAAATCTTCAAAACTTCTTCTGTTGTCATAGTGTTCTCCTGTTTTAAATAAAAGCCCCGTAAACGCGGGGCTTAAAATTATTTATAAATATATCTTTCGTAGTCGCCGGTGCTACTGCTGCCGGTATCGCTTAGTTTATAACCGGGATAATCTTTACACGGGTTATAATCACCGTTTGATTTATACCATGTGCACGTTGTATTACCTGCTAAATGTGAAACAACCTCCGGGTTTACATAACCAAAAGAGTATAATGTTTTATTATTGTTTATACGGGAAACGCTTGTAAGAGCATATGTAAATCTTTTATTACTCGCCGGCATTTCCACATCCAAATCTTCAAGCGAAGAGGGCCAAGTGCCAGTTTGCATATGGTAAATATCATGTGCGCGCCTTAATGTTTGTATGTTTTGGAACCCTTCGGCCGCGCGGGATTTTTCCACCGCTTTTGTATACTGCGGCAAACCGATAGCGGCCAGTATGCCTATAATCAAAACAACCACCAGCAATTCTATTAATGTAAAACCTTTTTTATTTATTTTCATATATTTATATTACTTAATTATTTTGATGCTGTTAATACCTGTCTTCATAACCAGCTTGCGAAGCCACGGAGTATACATAAACGGGCATTTTAAAAGTTTTAGAAATATTTTTATACGCAGCGGCAGTACGGCCAAAGAGTACGCGCGGTTTTTATCTTTTTTACCAAAGTTAAAAACTTTAGCTAATTTTACCGCACTAAGCACCGCGCTGCTAATGCCCTCAAGAGAGCTAGGGCTGATAAACCCCGCCGCTTCGCCAGCCAAAAACACGTTCTCGCCGCCAAAGCAAAACTGCCCCCAGCCGGCGGGGCGCAGCACCTGGCAGGCCTCTGTCTTTACAACCTCGCCAAATTTAAAACCATGGGCGGCCAAACTTTCTTTTTGCGCGTCAAAACGGGCCCGGCTGTTTTCTGCGGGATACGCGCCGCCAAAAATAAAGTAGCCGTCTTTTGATATTGACCAAGAGTAACAGTCCGTATTGTGCGCGTCAAACACACAAGAATAAAACGGGGTGGAGTGCTCCTCTTTAAACCATTGCTGTATAGATGTATACTTTCTTACTTTAAAATTAGGGTAAAATGTGCGGCGCACTACAGAGTCCGCGCCGTCTGCGCCTACAATGTGCTTGGCAAAAATTTCTTTTTCTTCCACGCCGGTTTTAAATTTTATTTTAAAACCGCCGTCCGTGCACTCTATACTTTGACAAACGCTGTCCTCAAAAATATTAACTGACGTCGGCACCAAGGAGCGCAGCCACATATCAAATTTATGCCTGTCTAAATTTAAGTAAAAACGCTGGTAGTGGCGGGTAAGCCCGCTGCCCAGGTCAAGCGTGCGCACGGCAAAAATCTGCGGGTCTACAAGCACTTCTTTAGGTAAAGTAAGGCCGAAAGAGGCCAAAGCCTTTTGCGCGTCGTGCGCCAGCAGGCCGCCGCACGGTTTGCCCCAGCCGCCTGAAGCGGCTTTTTTATCTATAGCGGCAACTTTAAATTTGGTGTTTAATAATCTTGCTAAGGTTGAGCCGGCCGGGCCCAGGCCTATTATGGCTATGTCATAGGTATTCATTACATTTATTATATTAATTTTGCTATCATTGTAAGGGTTTACCAAACCTAAATAAAATAAAGGAAGTATAAGTATGAGAATTTATGACGATATACAGTTAGATTACTGTGACGTGCTGCTGCGCCCAAAACGCTCGCGCCTGGCCTCACGCTCTGAGGTGGAAATTACGCGTGACTACACCTTTAAATGGTGCCCAAGCGTAATTAAAGGCACAGGCATTATAGCGGCCAACATGTCCACAACAGGCACCTTTGAAATTGCCGCCAAAATGCAGGAACATAAACTTTTTACCGCCTTGCACAAACATTATACAGACAAAGAACTTGTAAATTTTCTTACCGCGAATAAAAAGAAATTTAAAAATAACAACTATATTTTTATAAGTTCCGGCGTGTCTGAGGCTGACTTTAAAAAACTGCAAAAAATAATGAAAACCAAGCTAATTAACAATATTTGCATAGACGTAGCCAACGGCTATTCCCCCTACTTAGTCGAGTACATTAAAAAAGTACGCAAAGCATACCCCAAGGCCCTTATTATGGCCGGCAACGTGGTAACGGGTGACATGACCGAAGACTTGCTGCTTAACGGCGCGGACATTGTAAAAGTAGGCATAGGTCCTGGTTCCGTCTGCACAACGCGCAAGCTGACGGGTGTAGGCAGACCGCAGTTTTCCACAGTAATAGAATGCGCGGACGCTGCCCACGGCGTGGGCGGCATGATATGCGCCGACGGCGGCGCCACCGTACCCGGCGACGTATGCAAAAGCTTTGCCGCGGGCGCTGACTTTATTATGCTGGGCGGCATGCTGGCCGGGCACAATGAAAGCGCAGGCGAACTTATAAAAAGGCTTTACATTACCAGCGAAGTGGAAACAGACGACAACGAACACTACGAATATGTTGTGGACGAAAAACTGTTTAAAAAGTTTTACGGCATGAGCTCCGAATACGCCCAAGACATGTTTTACGGCGGCATGAAAAAATACCGCGCCAGCGAGGGCAAACTGGTAGAAATACCTTACCGCGGCGAGATTGAAAAAACAATCTTGGCTATTTTAGGCGGCGTAAGAAGCGCTATGACTTACATCGGCGCAAAACGCATAAAAGACATGCCAAAATGCGCCACCTTCTACCGTGTTAACAGGCAGTTAAATACAGTATTTGGCAACGAATAAATAAAACAAAAACAGCCCCGCCAAAACGGCGGGGCTGTTTTTATTTCTATTTCAATTTTGTTACGTCGTATTTTCTTATAATTCCTATTTCATCTAAGAACGCGGCCTCGTGCGATACAGCTATAAGCGCGGCTGGATATTCACGTAAGACCTGCACTATATGGTCCTTGGTCTCAAGGTCCACGTTATTTGTAATTTCGTCTAAGATAAGCAGTTTTGGCGTTTTAGCCGCTACCAACGCAAGGCTTAAGCGGGCCTTTTCCCCGCCGGAAAGTACGCTGGCGGGCTTGTTGACCTCTTCCTGTTTTCTAAATAAAAAGTCATTAAGAAAATCACGCACTTCCTCATGCTTTTTGCCGGGCATAACGGCCGAAATATTTTCTAATACGGTTTTAGAATAATCCAAATTGCTGTAGTGCTGGTCAATATAGCCGATGTCATCATGCTTTGGCGTTGTCCAACTACCGCCGCGCGTAACGCCGGGTACACCGAGAAGCGCCTTGAGTATTGTTGTTTTGCCAGAAGCGTTGTCGCCAACAATAGCCATGCGGTCGGTGCCTGTGAGCGAGAAGTTAATATCACGCAGCAGCACAGTGTCATAACCTACACTTCCGTCGGTAACAATAACTATTGTACCTTGTTCCACGTCCGCCGCGCCAATAGAAAACTTAGGCACTATAACCTCTGGAATATATAATAACGACAACCTGGAAGACACGTCATCACGCCTGGCGTTTATATCCGCCGCTTTGGCGCCCGCGGTGTTTTGGGCCTGGCGTTTTTTGCCGCCCGCCACTATAGGCGCCCAACGGCCCGCTTTAGCCAAATTTGCGCCGTGCTCACTCCTTGATTTAGCGCGTTTTTGCTCCTTCATCAGGTTTTTATGAATCTCTTTTTTTTCTTTTGACAGGTTATCTAAACGCCCTTCCAGCATTTCACGCTCTAACGCCATTTGGTCAAAATAATCGTCATAATTACCCGTAAAGGTATTTATTGTGCCGTTATTTATATGCCACAGCGTATTAACGGAACTGTTTAAAAGTTCTTTATCGTGCGACACCACTATCAGCGTGCCCGGGAAGTAGCGCAGCATCTGCATGAGAGAGCGGCGGTTACGCGCGTCTAAGTGGTTGGTCGGTTCGTCGAGTAAAAGTACATCGGGGTTCTGGGCCAGCGCAGTAGTAAGCGCTTTGTTAAAACGCTCGCCGCCGCTGTACTCATTATAGTCCTGCACAACTTGCGGGACATAGGCGAATACGGTGTCTTTGTCTTTAACAACCTCGCCCTCACTTGGCGCCACAACGCCGTTTATTATTTTAAGCAAAGTTGTTTTGCCTGTACCGTTACGGCCTATAATGGCAATACGGTCGCCGGGCTGGATTTGCGCGGAAAACTCCGCGAACAAAACCTTCCCGTTAAAAGAAAGTGATAGATTTTTAAGGTTAATTGGTTTGTGCATACGTCCTCCTTGTGAGGACGGTTAAGCTATTTCCCTTTTTGGAAAAAGTAGTAGTAAGGGTACTTAACCAGGTATTTAAGAAACCGCATTGGGTGCATCTGCGGGTCTGGAGAACGGTCGAAAAAGTCAAACTTTTCAAGCTTATATTTTTTAATAAACTTAAGCCAGGCATGTTCTTTATCCGGGTGCGGCGTACCGCCCATGGCCAAATATTCTTGGTAGAAAACCTGCCAGGGTTTATTGTACGTATAAGTCCAAAAGCGCACCCCGCCGCCGGCACAGTGATATATAAGAATATCATGTCTTGTTTTGTCCAGGTATTTGGGGTTAGAGGGCAGGCAGTTACAAATATCCGGCAATACCTCTACCTTAATACCAAACTGCTGGTACATAACGTTAACTACGCCCTGGTCAGGGCAGACAAGATTTTCCAGCCACTCGGCTGTTTTTTCGTAGCACCACATACGCAGCGTTTTCAGCGTTTCCATATCTGTCATATTATCACAGAATAAAGTTACGCCCGCGTTGTAGTTGGGCACTGTCATATCATACTGCGGCAAGGGGCTCACAAAGTTTTTTGTAATAAGCGTAAGGCCTTTTTGTGTATCGGTACACATAGCCACGCCTGATTTGTCGCCATAATTATCAAAAATATAAGATAGTTCTCCGCCAATCATAACATCAACGTCAATGTAGAGCACCTTTTTGTAGGTGTCTACCAGCAGGTCAAACACGTCATAACGCGCGAATGTAAGCTGCGTAAAATGTTTGAAGTTAATGTTTTCAAAGTCCGTCTCAACGGCGAATTTATATTCTGTAAATTTACATGGCAATATCCTGTTAATAAAGTTTTTGTCTTCTTCCGTAAAACCTTGGTAATACACCAAGATGTCCGTGTTTTCCAGCACTTTAGGTGAATTCTTTTTAAGGCTCATAAGAGCTATGCATAAAGTAAAAATAAAGCGTTGGTTGCACGAAAAAAAGATTGCGTTCTTTTTATTATTCATCGGTATACTCCCCCGGCTGATATTTTGTATGATACAATTATAACATAAATACTTTATATAAATTACCGTCCGTATAGGGGAAACATGAGAAAATTAGTAACTATTATTTTAATACTCGCAGTGGGTTATTTTGTATTTAGCAAATACACGTCATACCAGGCGGAACGTAAAGCGGCGCAACAGCGTATTTTGGCTGAAGAAAAAGCTAAAAAGAAAAAAGTAAAATACAATGCGCAACAGCCTGTTTCACAAGAGGCCGAAGCGGAACCAATAGTAATAACAGACGCCACGCCTGAGCAAAAATTGGAACTATTTGAAAAAGCTTCCACCTCCCAAACTAAAGAAGTAATTGCTATTCTAGACAAACACATAAACCCGAACTTTACCATAAGCTCAGCGGAAATTGCTAACTATCCTCTGTTTATATCCACAGTTAAAGGCTCTCTGGCCAAATACATGCGGCCTAATACCGACGGCTGGACACTTATGTTTATAGCCGTTGCCTCGGGCAATGAACCGTTGGCAAAATATCTTGTAGAAAAAAACGCTGATATAAACGTAACCGGGCCCAACGGGCAGGACCTTATGGAAACAGCCTTACTGGCCGCCCGCGTTAACACAGTAAAACTACTTGCCGATAAAGGGCTTAAAATAGAAATAAACCCTGCCGATAAAAACAACCCTTTAACACGCGCCCTAACAAACAGAAATTATGAACTGGCTAAATTTTTATATAATTACGCGCAAAAAAACCAAATAGATATTAGCGCTATTTTGCCAAACTTTAAACAAGCGATAAGCAATGGCGATATGTCCACTATAAATTTTTTAACGCAAACAATAGGGTTAGATTACAATACCCCCCTTAAAGACGGCGTTATGCCTATACATCTGGCGGCAGCTACGGCAAACGACGGGCTAGTACAAGAAATGGCTATTAAAGGTGCGGACATAAACGCCAAAGATGCAAACGGCAGAACCACTATTTACTATGCCATTGGCCAGAAAAAAAACAATAAGACAATAGGCTATCTTTTACAAAGCGGCGCGCTTGTAAATATGCAGGACGCTAAAGGTGTAACCCCGCTTATGCTTGCCATAGCAAAAAAAGATATTGCGGCCGCAAATATTTTTATAAATAATTACTCGGCGGATGTTAACGCCACAGCTGATGACGGCAACACAGCGTTACAAATGGCCGTGCAAACATCAAATTATGAAATGACAAAAAAACTTATTGAGGCCGGCGCCAAGGTCAACGTACAAACTAAAGCGGGTGCAACACCGTTAATAACCGCCGCTAAACGCGGCAATTATAATATTGCCAAGCTATTAGTGCAAAACGGCGCTTCCAATAAATATAAAGATAAGCAGGGCAAAACCGCCGCCCAGCATGCGGTAGAACGCGGTTATGTAAACCTATTTGATTTACTAGAAAAAGCGAAATAAAAACTTTACGACAGAATATTTGTGTAAAGCACCCTCCCCCGTAAAAGGGGGAGGATTTTTTATTATAAGTGCCGTTATAGAAGAAAATTTTCATAAGAGTTTGAGTGGATTTTTTATTTTTTTATTTTCGGCACACTTGGTGCGGGAACACGGTGGGTGTGGTGAAAATAAAAAAATAAAAAATCCGCCAAAATCTGAAGAAAATTTAAACCGCTGATGAAACCCAAGCGAACGCAGAGAGAGATAGCCGGGACGCGAAGCGCAAAAAAAAGCCCGGCCATTTGGCCGGGCTTTTTTTATTTGATTTTGTAGAATTTTGCTATTGCTTCCCAGGCTTCTTCGGCGGTGTCTACTATTGTGTACATCTTTAAATTATCAGTGGATATCACGCCGTAATGGGCAAGGGCTTTAACGTTAACAACTTCGTTCCAGAATTTTTTGCCCACCCAAATGATAGGCGTTCTGTCTTTTTTACCTGTCTGGACAAGCGTTAAGGTTTCAAACATTTCATCAAACGTGCCAAAACCGCCGGGGAATACCACTAAGGCTTTAGAACGCATAACCAAATGCATTTTTCTTATAGCGAAATAGTGAAATAAGAAAGCTAAGTTCTTGGAAATATACGGGTTAGGTTCCTGTTCCATAGGCAAGGTGATATTAAAACCTATGCTTTTGCCGCCCGCTTCATACGCGCCTTTGTTGGACGCTTCCATCAGGCCCGGCCCGCCGCCGGTGGCAATTGCAAATCTGCCTTTGCCTTTTTTAACTACCATGCCGCCAAATTTAACGGCTTCGTCATAATAAGGGGCAAGTTCTAAAAGGCCTTTTTGTTCTGTAAGTTTTTCAAGTAAAACTTTATTTTTTGGGTTAGATTTAAGCTTTTTTTCCGTCGCGGCAATTTCTTTTTTCATTTGCGCGGCGGGCTGCACTCTGGCGCTGCCAAAGCAGACTATAGTTTCGTTAATTTTATTTTCTTGTAAAATTATTTCCGGCTTTTGAAGTTCCAGCTGCAGTCTTATGGGCCTCATGGCGCCGCGTTTTAAAAACGGTATGTCCTCATAAGCTTTTGTGTAAGAATTTACTGTAAGTTTCTTTTTCTTCATAATGTCCTCAGTTGTTTATTTGATAAACTTCTTTACTTTGTCACAAATTTGTTCGGGCGTTATGCCAAGCATTTCATATAGCTGGGCGGGTTTGGCGTGTTCCACAAACTCGTCGCCAATGCCAAGACGCAGCAACGTAAACTTTTCCTGCTTGTCCGCCAGATATTCAGCCACGGCCGAACCAAAGCCGCAGGCCAGCATATTATCTTCCACCGTAACAATATTTTTAGATTTTTTAAGCGCCTTGTCCACCATCGCGCCGTCTAAAGGTTTGACATAGCGCATATTAACAACGCCGCAGTCTATACCTTGCTCTTTTAACATTTCCGCCGCTTTAAGCGCGGGGTGGTAGCGGTTGCCTATGGCTAAAATGTTAAAGTCTTTACCAAAATGGTCCGCTTTAGCCTTGCCTATTTCAAGTGTGGTAAGCTTTTTGTCCATTTCCACGCCAAAGCCCGTGCCTCTTGGGTAGCGCACAACAAAAGGTTTGCCCGATTCAAAAGCCGTATGCAAAGCATGCTGAAGTTCGTTTTCATCAGCCGGGGCGCAAATGGTAAGGTTTGGAATATTGCGCAAAAAGCTCATGTCAAAAACACCATGGTGCGTGGGACCGTCTTCACCTACAACACCCGCTCTGTCTAAAGCGAAAACGACGGGCAGGTTTTGCAAGCAGACGTCATGCAAAATTTGGTCATAGCACCTTTGCGCGAAAGAAGAATATAATACAAAAACAGGCTTCATGCCCTCAGCCGCTAAACCTGCGGCAAAGGTAGCGCCGTGCTCTTCGGCTATGCCTACGTCAAAATATCTGTGCGGGTATTTATCCCTAAAAACGTCCAGCCCCGTACCCTCGGGCATAGCGGCGGTAATGGCGACAATCTTTTCATCTTCTTCCGCCAGCTTAACAATGGTATTAGAAAATACTTTTGTAAACGTAGGCACCGCGACTTTACCGCCTGAAGATTTGCCTGTTTCTAAATCAAAAATACCAAGGCCGTGAAAGTCTGTGGGCTTTTCTTCGGCGGGGGTATAGCCCTTGCCCTTTTTGGTAACTACGTGTAAAATTACGGGGCCTTTGGTGTCTTTAATATCTGTAAGTACAGTAATAAGCTCATTAATATCATTGCCGTTGATAGGGCCAAAATATCTAAACCCCATTTCCTCAAATATCGTACCCGGAAACAAAATTGCCCTGGCGCGTTTGGCCAGTTTTGCGGCGTCGTTACCTAAGGAACTCATGCTTTTAAGAAATTTTGTGGCCTTTTCTTCAGCCATTTGTACATATTTTTTGGTTACAAGTTTTGTTAAAAATTTACCTAAAGAACCTACGCGCTGTGAGATAAACATTTGGTTATCGTTAAGTATCACAAGCATGTCGGTATTTAACTGGCCGGCGTTTTGCAGCGCCTCATACGCCATACCGCCCGTTAAAGAGCCGTCGGACGCTACGCATACAACTTTACTGTTTTCTTTTTTTAAATCTCTGGCTATGGCCATACCCAGCGCCGCTGAAAGCGAGGTGGAAGCGTGGCCCACGCCAAAGGTGTCGTACTCAGATTCACTGCGTTTGGGGAACCCGCTTATACCGCCTTTTGTTCTGATATTTTGAAAATCTTTAAAGCGGCCTGTTAAGATTTTGTGCGCGTAAGCCTGGTGGCCTGTGTCAAAAACCAGTTTATCTTGGGGGGTGTTATACATGTAGTGCAACGCGGTAATAAGCTCCACCGCGCCCAAGCTGGAACCTAGGTGCCCGCCATTTTTGCTGACGGTGCTTAAAATAGTTTTTCTTATTTCTTCGCAAAGTTCGGGCAGCAGCTTTGGGTTGATATTTCTTAAATCCTGCGGGCTGCGTATGCCGGGTAAAATCTTCATTACATGCTCCTCTTTAAAAAGAACTCGGCCATATCGTAAAGCGGTTTAGCCTGCGCTTTTTTAAGGCCTTTTACTTTATTTAAAGCGCCTACGGCCTCTTCTATAACCGCCTGCGCGTATTTGCGGCTGGTTTCTAAACCGTATAATGAAACAAAGGTAAGCTTGCCGTTTACAGCGTCGCTGTTAGACTTGCCAAGTTTTTTGGCGCTTACGGTAACGTCTAAAATATCGTCCACTATCTGGAAAGCAAGGCCCATGGCCGCGCCGTATTTACGCATGTTTTCAATGTCTTTGTCAGACGCTCCCGCCAAGGTCGCGCCGCACTCTACGCTAAGCCTGATAAGCGCGCCGGTTTTGTTGGCGTGTATATAGGAGAGCACGGTTTCTGTGCTGATCTCTTTAATTTTAGCGGGAAGAAGAAAATAGTTAAGGCCCTTCTTGGCAAGCGTTTTACTTTCTTTTTTAACACGGTCAATACGTTTAAGTTTGTTTATTACCAGGCCTTCGGCAAAAACGTCCGTCACCTGGCCGCCTACCATGCCTTGTGCCCCGGCGCCGTTGGCAAAAACTTTAAGCGCTTTAAGCGTATTTGCCGCGCCTATAGACTTAACCTCACCGTTTTGGGCAAAAACTTCAAAGGCGTATGTAAGCATAGCGTCGCCAGCTAAAAGCGCCGTATCTTCGCCAAATACTTTATGGTTGGTGGGTTTGCCGCGCCTTAAACTGTCATTGTCCATGCTGGGCAGGTCGTCGTGTATAAGAGAGTAGGTGTGCACCATTTCAACGCCGCAGGCAGCCGCCAATACGTCGGCGCCTTTTTTGCCAAAGGCTTCCGCCGCCGCCATAACAAGCACGGGGCGCACACGTTTGCCGCCGGCCTGTAAAGAATAGTCCATAGCGTCTACTAAAACTTGTGGGGAGTTGGTTACTTTAGATATATATTTAGATAAGCCTTTTTCTACAACCGCGGCTTTTTGTTTAAGATACTTTTCAAAATGGCTCATATTATCTCCTTGGCATGGACTAAGAGTTCCAATAAATGTATTATATCATTATGGCGATAAACAAACCACATATTGGTATATTCGGCCGTATGAATGTGGGCAAAAGTTCTATCTTTAACGCTCTTGCGGGGCAAGAGACTGTTATAGTAGACGATACCCCCGGCACCACCACAGACCCAATTAAAAAAGTAATGGAAATTGAGGGCCTGGGCCCCATTGTACTTATAGATACCGGCGGGCTGGATGATAACGCCAGTAAATTGGGGGAAAGAAGGGTAAAGCAGTCCAAAAATATGCTGGACCATGTGGATTTAGCCATTTTAGTTTTTGCGGGCAATGTTTTTACGGATTATGAACAAAGCTTAATGGCAAGCTTTGTATCTAAAAAAATACCTTTCTTTTTAATACATAACAAAAGCGACCAAAACCCCCTTAAAATAGAAGTAACCGGGGCTGATATACTTGATTTTTCCGCCAAAAAGCCCGAAACCGGGCCGCTTTTCGCCATGATAAAAAAACATTTGGAAAAGGCTTCATCGGTACCCAAAGGCCTTTTGGACGGAATGGTAAAAAAGGGCGATACTGTGCTTTTAATAACACCTATAGACGCGTCTGCGCCCGCAGGGCGCATGATACTGCCGCAGATGCAAACCTTAAGGGCGGCGCTTGACCTTAATGCCGTATCAATATGCGTACAGCCCGCGGAAGTTGAAGAGGTGCTGGCAAAAAAACCAAATATAGCTTTGGCGGTGACGGACTCGCAGGTGTTTGCATATGTTTCACAAAAAATACCGCCCTCTATACCGCTGACAAGTTTTAGCATACTTTTGGCCCGCACCAAAGGCAATTTTAAAGCCATGGTAAAAGGCACCAAAACTATACCCAACCTTAAAGACGGCAATAAAGTTTTAATACTGGAGTCCTGCACCCACACGGTAAACCACTGTGTGGATATAGGCCGCACAAAACTGCCCAACCTGCTGCAAAAATTTACAGGCAAAAAGCTGGAGTTTACGGTTGTGGCCGGGCTGGAAGCGCTGCCGGAGGACTTATCTTCCTACGCTCTCGCCATACAATGTGGCGGATGTATGATAACGGACAAACAATTACAAAACCGCATTAATAACGCCATGGACGCCGGTGTAGCAATATCAAACTACGGCATGGCTATAGCGTTTTGCAACGGCATATTCGAGCGCGTCCTGCGCCCGCTGCTATAAAATTTACATAAAAAAGCCCCGCTTGTTTAAGCGGGGCTTTTTATTTAACCAAAGTTTAGTCCGGCAAATTATACATAATAGCCGTACCTTCAGTACCGCTGACCTCACCGCCCATAGTCAGGCAAACCTGTTCACCCTTGTCACTATATCCTATGCAAACTCTGCTGCCTTTTCTGGCGTTTTCACCATTTATAAGGTAGTACCTTAAGGCATAGTTAGTTTCACCCGGCAAGCGCTGGGCTGTAACGCAGTCCGCCTTCATATGAAAAGCGAAGTTTTTGGTTTTTATAGGGTTAGTAACATCGTTTTCGTCTTTAATAGACGCGTCTTCCTCAAAAGGAAACGTAAGGTCCAGCACGTCAAAGTCAGAGGGGTAATAACCGTCATTTAAGCGGGTGCGCTCCATAGAGTCCGTCATAGATTTGAGGTTAAGGAACGCCTCGGCAGAGCGGGACTTTTCCACAGCTTTTGTGTACTGCGGCAGCGCCATGGCTGATAATATACCTATAATAAGCACAACCACCAACAATTCTATTAATGTAAAACCTTTGTTCATAAAACCTACTTTAAAGCTTGGATTTGATGTAATGTAATAAATATCATTATAATAAAATCATTGTACTATTATTATTTAAAAAAAAGCCAGCTTTTTTTGTATTATATATATAGTTGCACTTTTAAATAAAAAATTTATATTATCAGATATATAGCTTAATTGGAGTAAATATGAAAAATTTATTTTCTTTATTTTTGGTTTGCGCGTGCGCTTTATTTTTGGCGGCGTGTTCATCTTCCAAAAAAGAAAACAGAACTTTGTATATAGAAGAAGGGGAGTATGAATCGCAGATAGAGCAAGAAGCGCAGAGCGAGCGCCGCGCCGCCCCGCCTGTGGTAGAATCTAACTACATTTTTAGAGTACTGCCCAAAGAAACTTTTTATTATGACGAAAAAAACATGCCCTTAGATGACGGCTTAAAATCCGTATCTGATTATAAAGAAAGCAGACTTTGGAAGCGCCCCAAGCGTTATATGCCCGGCACCTACCCCGGCGCCACAGACACAGACTCCGGCACAAGATATAACGAATACGATGTAGAATAAATTTAAAAGCCCCCGCTAACCGGGGGCTTTATTTTTGTGTTGTAAATGTTGTTATAAATGCTGTAATAGAAGAAAATTTTCACAGGAGTTTGAGTGGATTTTTGTTTTTCTTTGTGCGAATAAGTACTTAAGAGCGAAGCGTACGGTGAGTACAAAGAAAAACAAAAATCCACCAAAATCCGAAGAAAATTTAAACTGATGATGAAACCCGAGCGAACGCAGGGAGCGCAGGCTGGAAGACGCGAAGCGAAAAAGTCTTTATTCTACGCCGCCTATTTTATCAAACCCAGGCTGGTCAACATACGGGTTATCTGTAAACACGGCGTCCGCGCCTAATTCCCGCATTCTTAAAAACTCTTCATATTCATTTACCGTATATATCCACACTTCCATACCAAGTTTGCGTGCAACTTCCACAATATTTTTAGTAATTCTTTTAGAGCTCATATTAACTGTAGCGGCGCTAATTTCTTTGGCCCGGGTGGGGCTAAACTCACGGGTAAGATAACCAAGTTTAATGTTCTTGTCTAAAATTCTTACACGTTTAAGTGTTTCATAATTAAAACTGGAAATTATAATATTACCATTCCACCCGGCAATTGCTTTAAGCACTTTGGCTTCTATACCCGGGTAATCTACCACATCAGTTTTTATTTCTATATTTAAGGTAACGCCGCCGCTAAGCGTTTGCATCAGGGCGGCAAGCGTTGGCACATTATACTTGGCAAGCGCGTTGTAGTTGGAATCTTTTATTTTAAGGCTAACGCCAAAGGTGCGTTTTAAATCTTCGTCATGACATACAATCACCACACCGTCTTTGGTAAGGTGAACGTCTGTTTCAAAAATATTCAGCCCAAGGCTGCCGGCAACACGAAAAGAATCCAGCGTGTTTTCCGCCGCAAAAAACGGTGCGCCGCGGTGCCCTATTATCTTCATAACCCAAACGCCTCCAGTAACTTGTCATAATACTGCTGCGGTATCTCCATACCTACTTTGGGCGTGCGCCCGCTGCCCGGGCCGTGGTTGTCTGAACCGCCGGTGGCAAACAAATTATACTCTCTGGCTATATACAAAAGTTCTTGTATCATAACGGTATTATGTGAAGGGTAAAAAACTTCTATCCCGTCTAAACCCGCGTCCGTCCACTTTTTAAAATCCCACTTGGGCTTAACTAACCCGGGGTGCGCTATAACGGCCTTGCCGCCTGCGGCTTTAATGTGACCTATGGCCTCTACCACGCTTACGCCCATTGATTGCACGTAGCCGGGCGCGCCGGGTACTAAATATTTTCTAAACCCCTCTTGCCTGGTGGGCACAATGCCCTTGGCTTTAATAGCGTCAGCCACGTGCGCGCGCGACACTACGTTTTTAGCGCGGGAAAATACGTCTTCCTCTGTTATCGGCAGCCCGTGCTCAGCTAACTGCTGTATTATTTTTTTAATTCTTAAAACTCTTTTTTCTACGTTTTCTTTTAGAAAGGTTTTTAATCCTTCATTCTCAACATCTACCCCAAAACCCAAAAAATGCAGGTGCTCGTCCTCACGGGTGCTGACCTCAACGCCTGTTAAAAATTTAATATTATACTTAGCGCACTTTTCCCCCGCCTGCGCCACGCCTTCAACTGTATCGTGGTCTGTAAGAGCGTAAAGGCGTACGCCTTTTTTAGCGCACTGCACAACAGTTTCAGACGGCCTTGAAGTGCCGTCTGAATATTTAGAATGTGTGTGCAGGTCTATAATGGGCATTATACTCTTTCAACGCCTTTAACTTCGGGCACTTCCTGCATAAGCTTTCTTTCCACAACCGCTTTTAAAGTCATTTGTGAGGCCGGGCAGCCACCGCAGCGCCCTTTAAGCGCCACATATACTATGCCTGTGTTTTCGTCTACTTTTACAAGTTCCAGGTCGCCGCCGTCGCCTTGTAAAATGGGTCTTATGGTTTCAATTACCGCTTGAACTTTGTCTTTCATAACTTACCGCCTTGTATTAATTTATGTTTATATTATAATATTTTAGTAAGGACTTAACTTTGTATAATATATTTAATTATTAAATATTGCTAAAATTTGCTATATTTTGATATATTGTAATTGTGTATTAATCTTAATTGTAAGGTGAACAAAATGAAGAAATTATTAGTCATGGCTCTTATAGTAAGTTTTGCCGCGGCCCCCGCGCTTGCCGCCAGGTACGCAACCGTAGGTTCGTACGAGGCCAATATCCGCAGCTGCGCCGGCACAAAATGTTCCGTAAAATGGAAAGCGTGGAAGTACACGCCGCTTGATATGATTTCCGTAACCAAAGATAAAAAATGGGTACAAGTAAAAGATTTTGAGGGCCACACAGGCTGGATTTACTATACACTGCTCAGCACGCAAATGGGCCTTTCTGCCACCAGTGATTTAAACGTACGCAAAACCGCCAGCTCCAGCGGCGCACTTGCCTGCACAATTGAAAAGGGCTACGCTCTTAAATATTTAGGTAAAAAAGGCGGCTGGTACCAAGTGTCGGACGAACCGGCCAACAAAGCGGAAGGCGTTTGCACAGGCTGGGTATACGGCGCCAACCTTTGGGGCCCCAGGGCCAAAGCCGCTAAATAGCCGGTAACAAATTAGTTTTTCTTTGGTAAAATATAGATATGAAGAACTTTATAACATTAATAGTACTTGGCGCCTTAGTTTTCTGTGCTTATTCCTTTTATAATAAGCAAGAGGAAGACAAATTTTCTTTGTCCGGCACGGTAACAGTGTCTGACACGAGAATACTTAAGCACGCCCAAGCGCAGAACAACACCTGCTCTATCATTGTAAAAAATGAAGCGGATGTTCCGGTGGCTATTAAAAGAGTTATTAACCCCACATTCCCCCTTGAGTTTAAAATTACCCCCGCTGACATGCTGGTGGGTGAGATTGAGGGCAATGTTAAGCTTGACGTGCAAATCAACAGCCACGGCAACCTTGGCGTATTAAAAGCGGGCGATATATTTGGCTCCGCAAACGGCATGTACGCTAACAACTCTAAAGATATTGTTATAGACGCTGACAAAATGACAGGCAAGCCTAAAATGGCTTCCACCAGAGGCAACTTCTTTAGAACAGCTGCCAGATAATTTAGATTTAACACACAAAAAAAAGCCCCGCCAAAGCGGGGCTTTTTTGTTATACTAATTAAAGATAAAAAACTTGGAGACGCTTATGAAAAAACTTACAGCATTAATTTTGGCCCTGTTAATTGCCCCGGCTATATTAACGGCAAAAGATAATAAAAAGTACACCCCAATCACTCTTAACCAACAAGTTAACCTTGATATCACTAAAAAAACCCAATATTTTGTTTTAACGCTGGACAGCGCCGTAAAAGTATTTGGCAAAACTTCCTCTTACGCTATAGAATCAGAAGACTGGAAAGGTAAAATAAACCTGTGTTACAAAATTGACGGCAATAAAGTTTATATAAAAACCAAGTTAAAAGCTAAAAACATTGACATTGCTTTTATAGGCTTTTCTCTTAAAAATAATGATATATTCCTACACCCTGCCATAGGCAAAAAAGGAGAAGAAATCACCCCCGGAACACTGCTGATAGGCGGTAAGATTTAAATAAAATCTAACTTATTAATACGGCCGCCCTATTGGGCGGCCTTTTTGCTATGCAAAAAGCGATTTTGATTATTTTGATTTCATCAAAATTACAACATATCAAAATCTAACTTATTAATACGGCCGCCCTATTGGGCGGCCTTTTTAGTTCATACTTTTATTTGATTTAAACAATCTTACCAAACCTGTTGTAGCCCTGGGCGCGGGTGATTTTTACTTTTACAAAGTCGCCCGCCTTGTATTTGCTTTTGCCCTCTATGTATACTCTGCCGTCGATGTCGGGCGAGTCGGCCTGGCTGCGGCCACTGTTGGGGGAGTCCAAAAGTACGGTTATTATTTTGCCTTTTAGTTTTTTATTATTGGCGTCTACCACGCGGCTTTGGGCAGTTACCAGCTCTTCCGCTCTGGCGTTTTTAACTGCCTTTGGTATTTGGTTTTTCATTATGGCGGCGGCGGTGCCGTCCTCTTTGCTGTAGGCAAATACGCCTACATTATCAAATTTTGTGTCTTTTACAAATTTCTTAAGTTCCCCAAAATCCCCATCTGTTTCCCCCGGGAACCCCGCTATAAAGTTGGTGCGCAAGGCCATTTCGGGCACATATTTGCGTATCATCTTTATTTTTTCTTTTATTTCGGCCGAGCCGCTTCTGCGGCGCATGGCTTTTAGCACAGGGTCGGCAATATGTTGCAGCGGCATATCAATGTAGCGGCAAATTTTGGGGTTTTCCGCTATAAACTTTAAAAGTTCTTCAGTAACTGTTTCGGGGTAGGCGTACATTATTCTGTACCATTCCACACCCTTTATTTTTACCAGTTTACGCAGTAATTTAACTAAAGACGGTTTGCCGTATATATCCTGGCCGTAGGCGGTTGTGTCCTGCGCTATGAGCGAAATTTCTTTAACGCCATTGGCGGCCATGGCTTTGGCCTCCGTCACTATTTCGTCCACTGTTTTGGAGCGGAAACGACCCCTTATTGACGGTATTGTGCAGTAGGCGCAGCAATTATTACAGCCGTCGGCCACTTTTAGGTAGGCGCTATGGGGCACGGTTAACTGCAGTTTAAATTTGGGCGCGGCAATCATGGTTGGGGCGCAGTTAAAACTGTGTTTTGGGGTTTTTAGCACTTTGTCTACTTTTTCTATCTCGTTAAGGCCTATAAAAGCGTCCACCAACGGGTATTTAGCGGGTAGAGTTTTGCCCTCTTTATGTGTGAGACAGCCTGCTACTATGAGCGTTTTTACTTTGCCTTTGGCCTTTAAGCGGCTTGCGCGTTTAATCTCGCGGTCGGCCTCCTGTCTGGCGGGTTTTATGAAGGCGCAGGTGTTTATGATAATGGTATCGGCGTCCGCCTCACTGGCCACTAAGGTGTGGCGCTTATGGAGGAGGTTGCCTAAAATTTCTTCTGTATCAGTAAGATTTTTGCTGCAGCCAAGGCTGATGGTAAATATTTTGCTCATATATATATTTTATCTTATTTGTAAACACAACGCATTATACCCACGAGCTACAAGCTCACATGCCACCTCACCTGCTTTGCCGCAAGCGCTTTGCGCTAAACAACGCGGCAAAACTTCCTCTACATACCGGATATATGCATGCTACGCTATCCACCAAAGGGGCGAGGAATAATAAAAGCATCTATAAAATAAAGTCCAGGCCCCCGAAGATTTGAGTGGATTTTTAAGTTTCGCCCGTTTCAGGCACACTTGTCCGCAGCGAGCTTGCGAGTGAAGTGTGTGTCCAAACGGGCGAAACTTAAAAATCCGCCAAAGATTTGGGGTGTTTCCTCCGCAGGAGGAAACAAAAAACCCTGCCCTAAGGCAGGGTTTTTTAAGATTCTAAATCTTAATTAGTTGCCTGTAACGATTGTGCAGACATCGGCGACTAAGATGAAGTTTTTGACTTCTCTGTCAACTGATGTTACTGTTCTGATGTTGCCGGCTTTTTTGGCGGCTTCAATTGACATATCGCCAGAAGCAAAGATTGATAAGTAGTTTTTGCCGCAAGCTTTGCCTGTTTTTGTACCGGTGTTGCCGGTTACCATTGTAGGTTCAACTGTTTCGCTGATTAAAGCGCCGCCGAGGTAGGAGGCAGGTGATGTGCAGGCTGCGAGCATAACTACTACAGCTGCTAATGCTAATACTTTTTTCATTTAATTTCTCCTTAAGTGATAATTGCTACTTATCTATTCTATAATAGTTTTACTTTATATTTCAAGGAATATTAACCTTTTACCTATACAAATGCCCCCCTTTCCCGGTAGAAAAGAGGGGCGTTTTATTGTTATAAAACCTAAAAACTTTACTTATTTACCAAGCAGTGACAGCAGTATACCAGCCACAACCGCGCTGCCTATAACGCCTGATACGTTAGGCCCCATGGCGTGCATGAGCAGAAAGTTGTGCGGGTTAGACTCTTGCCCCACCTTGTTGGAAACACGGGCCGCCATAGGAACGGCGGACACGCCTGCGGAACCAATAAGCGGGTTAATTTTATCTTTGCTGAATACGTTCATAAGCTTGGCAAGCAGTACACCTGAAGCCGTACCCACGCCAAACGCAACAACACCCAGCACTAAAATGCCTAAAGTCTTGCCTACCAGGAACTGTTCTGCAGACAGCTTAGAACCTACCGCCAAGCCTAACATTATGGTAACAATGTTAATAAACTCATTCTGCGCTGTTTTGGACAGTCTGTCCGTTACGCCGCACTCGGTAAGCAGGTTACCAAATGTTATCGCGCCAAGCAACGGCGCGGCGTCTGGCAGTAAAAGACCGCAAAGCAACAATACCATTATGGGGAATAAAATCTTTTCCCTTTTGGTTACGTGGCGCATTTGTTTCATTTCTATTTTGCGCTCTTCAGCAGTTGTTAAAGCGCGCATAATAGGGGGCTGTATTATAGGCACCAAAGCCATATAAGAATACGCCGCCACGGCTATAGCACCCAACAACTCAGGAGCCAAACGGCTGGCTAAAAATATAGCCGTAGGGCCGTCCGCGCCGCCGATAATGCCTATAGCGCCGGCGTCTTGTATGCTAAAGTCCAAAATACCGAAATGGGTAAGCAAAAGCGCGCCAAGCAGCGTGGTAAATATACCAAACTGCGCCGCGCCGCCCAAGAGCGCCATTTTAGGGTTGGCTATAAGCGGGCCAAAGTCCGTCATAGCGCCAACGCCTATAAATATAAACAGCGGAAATAAACCTGAGTTTATACCAAAGTTATAAATAATGCCCAAAAAGCCGGCCGGCCCGGCAATTTCCGCCACCGGAATATTTGCCAGCACACCGCCGAAAGCTATGGGGATTAAGAGCAAAGGCTCAAACTGTTTGGCTATACCAAGCCAAAGCAGCACCATACAAACCAAAATCATTACCCCCTGCTGCCAAGCAAGGTTATAAAGACCGGTTGATTGCCACAAACCTATTAAAGCTTCTGTTAATTCCATTTTTATACCGTTCCTTATTTGATTTCGGCCAGAGCGTCGCCTGTGGCTACTCTGTCGCCGGCTTTTACTTTAAAGTGTACAGCGCCGGAAGATATGGCCTTAACTTCTGTTTCCATTTTCATGGCTTCCATAACAAGTATGGTTTGGCCTTCGGAAACATGGTCGCCCTCGTTTACGCTAAGCCTCATGACAGCGCCCGGGAGTGGGGCTTTCATTTCTTTAGCGGCGCCGCCTGCGGCGGCAGCGGGTTTGGAAGCGTCGGCTTTGCCCTCGGCTACGCTTACATTATAAGCTTTGCCGTTAACTGTGGCTTTATCGCCGTCTAATTGTACGTTATAAACCGTACCGTCAATGGTAACAGCGCAGGCGTTGGAACCTTCGGCCGATTTAGCGGCTGCGGCGCCTTTGCGTACGCTTACTTTGGCCGTGCCTTTAAGGAAGTCTATACCTTTATCACCGCAAGCGGCTGTAATAAAGATGTTTTCGTCCGTTACGGGCAGGTTGTTAGCCTGCAGTTTTTCTGTAGCGGGCTTAATGCCTTTTTTGGGGTTGGCGTCGTTAATTTCTAAAACAGGTTTTGTTGTAGGTTCAAGGCCAAGCTCTTTGGCGGCCAGTTTAACAATCTCCGGGTCCGGTGCGACGGGTGTTTTGCCGAAATAGCCAAGCACCATTTTACCGTAGCCATCTGCAAACTTTTTCCAGGGGCCGAACATTGTGTTGTTAAAAGCCTGTTGGAAGTAGAACTGGGAAACCGGTGTGACTGACGTGCCGAAGCCGCCGCGTCTTACGCATTCGCCCATGTTGTCAATAACTTCATTATATTTGTCCAAAATGCCGTTGTCTCTCATCATTTGTGTATTGGCTGTTAAAGCGCCGCCCGGCATAGGGGCAAAGGGGATTCTTGGGTCGACAGCTTTTGATTCGGGCGGTAAAAAGTAATCTTTCATGCAGTCTTCAAATACTTTTTCCGCTTCCATAACTTTATTGATATCAATATCTAATGTATACTCTGAACCTCTAAGCGCGTGCCACATGGTGGCCACGTCAGGTGAGCAGGTGCCGCCCGATACGGGTGAAAGCGACAGGTCTATAGAGTCCGCGCCCGCGCGGATAGCTTCTAGGTAGCAGGCAATGGAGTTGCCGGCTGTTTCGTGCGTGTGGAAAACTATTTTTGTGCCTTCGGGCAGCATTTTACGCGCTAAGGCTATTGTCTGGTGCACGGTTGTGGGGGTTGATGTGCCGGAAGCGTCTTTAAAACAAACGCTGTCAAACACGATGCCCGCGTCTAAAATCTGTTTTAAAATTTTGGAGTAGAACTCAGGCGTATGTGTTTTGCCTTCTTTATCCCAGCCCGGGGCAAGTGACATCATGGAAACGCAGACCTCGTGCTTAAGCCCGGCGTCTTTAATACATTTGCCGCTGTAAATAAGGTTGTTAACGTCGTTCAAGGCGTCAAAGTTTCTAATTGTGGTCATGCCGTGTTTTTTAAAAAGGTCGGCGTGTAATTTGATAATGTCGCTGCTTTGTGATTCAAGGCCTACCACGTTAACGCCGCGCGCTAAGGTTTGCAGGTTAGCGTCTTTACCGGCTGTTTTTCTAAAGAGGTCCATGTTGTCGAAGGAATTTTCGTTAGAATAAAAAAACGGTGACTGGAACATAGCCCCGCCGCCCGCTTCAAAATGTGTGATACCCGCGTTTTTTGCCGCTTCAACAGCCGGCATATAGTCCTTTGCGAAAACACGCGCGCCGTAGACAGACTGAAACCCGTCTCTAAACGCTGTTACCATAAAATTAATCTTTTTCATTTCTGCTATTCTCCTTTAAAACTTAAAACTACTTACCAGCGAACTTTCTTGCCGCGGCAATTGCCAATGCTATTTTGCCGTGGTCCGCCTTGGCGGTGTGTTTTGCTTCCTGCGGCAGCGGTAAAACTTTGTCGAGTGCGGCCACAGCGTATTTAAGCACGTTCATAGCGCCAATCATGAACGTTAAAAATATAAACACAAAGCTCATGCCTATAGCCGTAACCATGACGCCCTGCATTAATATGCCCGATTCATTCATATAATCTCTCCTGTTAAAACTTTTATTTCTTTTCCTTCGGGGGTTAAAAGTATAAGTTCCCCCAGGTCACTTATGCCCGCGGCCAAACCTGTAATATTACCTTGCGCGGATAATGTGACCTGCGTTCCTAAAAACGGGAACAACTGCCTGTACTGCTCACTAATTGCTGCAAAACCGTTGTTTATAACATCTTCATATAAACTAAAAAAATTGTTAAGCACTGCGTTTAAAATGTCTTGCCTGCCTACCTCCACGCCCTGCTCTTTTAGCGACGTCGCGCTTTGGTTAACGCCGTTTACGGCCGCCTGCCCCACGTTAATGCCGGTGCCCAGCGCCAAGGCGTAAAACTTGCCGTCTTTTATAACGGCCTCGCTTAAAATGCCGCAAATTTTTTGTTTATTAATATGCACGTCATTAGGCCATTTAATATAACTTTTAAGACCGTAAGCGTTTACCGCCGTACACACGCTTACGCACATAAGCTGTGTTAAGTTATGCAAAAAATCTGTTTTAGCAGGTTTTAAAACCAAGGTAAAATAAAGTCCGCCCTCGTCAGAAACCCACGTTCTGTCAAACCTGCCGCGCCCGGAATATTGCCTGAGAGCGACTACGGCTGTTTTATCGCTAAGTGCCGCGGCGTTTTCTTTTACATAGGTATTGGTGGAATTTAGTTCATCAAATTCTAAAATATTATGCATTTTCTTAATTGTACAAGGTTTTGAGCAGACTCTCAACCGTTTTCGGGCGTATTTTAGGCGGAAAAGTAGAAATATACTTCTACAAAATAATTTTACGGCGGTAGTATATAAAAAAAGGCGCCTGTTAGGGCGCCTTTTAAAAAATTAAAACATTGGGGCTATACCTATACCCGGCGCCACTTTATCCAAGGTCGTCTCAAGCGCATGCAAATACTCTAAAGCTTCTTTTTCATAAAGAACAAGTTCGGCCTCGTTTTCTATCACACCCAGAAAAGCCTGAAACCCGTAAAGAGAAAATAAAAGGTAGTTATCAAACTGTTTGCCCGTATAGCTAAGCTTAAGATATTTGTGCATAAAAGCAAACATGGCAGCCTTATTATTATCACTCTTGTATATAGCAAACAGCATTTTGGTAAGTACAAACGCCAGTTTATGGCTGACGCCCATTTCTGTATTATAAAAAACGCCTTGCCCGTCTTCACCGGGCCACAAAGTAAGCTTGCGCCCTAAAAGATAGCCTGACAGCGTGGCAAGCCGCTGCTTAAACTGCGACACCATATTATTGCCTATTTTAGCAGCTACCACCTGGTTGTTTATAGGTATGGGCTTATTGTAGTTATCATTAGGAAGTTTTTTAAGCTCATGCCCCAAGGTATTTAAAATTACCGGGATTTCCTTTGCCAGAGTTCTTTTTTGGTGAGCGGTAAGTGTTTCTAATGTGGTAAGAGTTTTTAGCGCGCCCGTTTTACAGCCGACGGGAATATTTGACTTTAAAATATTTACAGCTGCGTCAAACATGGCGCGGCCGGTAGTTCTATTATGCAAAAAGGCCGCCGCTATAAAAGCGTAACGTATGCTTAAAGAATCGTTTTTTAAGGAATCTGTTTTAAGTTTTTCCGCCACAACGGCAACCAGCATTTGCGCGTCGGCCGCGCTAAATTTAATTTCCTGCGCTTTAGGTATAAAAATACCCATTTCAGTCTCAACCGTAATTAAATGAACGCCGTCTTCATCCTCAAAAACAATGGACTGGGCTTCAAAATTCTCGTCATACACATCTTCTGAAGCTATGTAGCCGGCATCCTCCAAAATAGCCGCAAGCTCATGGGCGTAGGTGTTGGTATTGTTAGCTTTACGTGCCCAGCGGGACAGAGTTTCTGTGTCTTTACGCTTTTGCTGTGCGCCTGCAAAAAGTTTGTTTAAAGAATTTTCTTCTTTATCCGCCTTACCGTTTGCCATTTTTTTAATGGTTTCTAAATTAGGAACAGCCCGCGGGCGTTGCGCGTTGTTTTTTTGCGCGACTGCCGGGGCGCTGGCGCTAAAAACTAAAACGCCCGCCGTAAAAACTGATAAAAACTTTTTAAATGTTATTTTCATAAATACCTCTTAATATCCCATAGCGTTAAGAATAGCGTCTTTGGAAAGTTCTTTTTCTTGATACATAATTTCTATTGGCTCTGATGTGTCTTGCTTCATAATAGCGCCCACTAAAAATGACGGCAACATATATTTGGCGTGCCTATAAGCCGTTTTTGTTGTGGAGGAAGTCCATTTAGCGCAGCGCAGAGTATTACGAACAGTTTTAGGGCCAAGAATTCTGATAGCGGTTCTGGAAGTAAGCGCTCTTCCCGCTGCCTGCGCGCCTTTACTGGCGCCAAAACCAAGCGCGCCAAGTACAACTTCAAACGCCAGAAATACACCCACTACCTGTGCCGAACACTCCGCCACGCCCTGCGTGTTTACACAGCTTTTTATTACCGGGTGCAAATCCCAAAGCACGGTGCTCATAGCGGCCAAAAAAGTGTTGTATTGCTCATCCCATCCGTCAAGCGATAAGTTTTCTTTAATATCCATAGACTGGTCCAGCGCGTACATAGCAAAGAGGAAATAGTCCTGAAAATCACTTTTATCATGTCTTAATCTGGAATATTTTAGTATAAACTTATTCATCTCATCAAATTTCTTACCCATTTTATAAACCTGGAATAACGCTGTAACAAGCCTGTAGGAAATATTGTGTTTGCGCCCAAGCTCGGTATTAAAGAAATCTCCGTTTTTATCCTGACCCGGAAGGGGTGTTTGAAAATAGTGAGACTGCTCTGTGACAATCCTGTCCGTAAGCATGCCTTTTATCATGCCGTCATCGTGTTTTTGCGCGAAGAATGACACCACATACATAAAATCTTTTTTAGCCATGGCTTGGTTCGTTATCTTAAGACCCATGTGGTGGTTTTCCACATAAGCGTGCTTAAGCTGGTTGCTCAGAGAGAACAAAATATCATTAATTTCTTTTATGGCTATACCCTGTAAATTGGGCCTAAGGTAAACAACTTCTGACAATGCGTAGGCTGACCATACTTTATACTTAGCATCGCCGGGTTTCTTAATATTATCCAGCAAAGCGTTTAACATTGCACGCCCTGTAAATGAGTTACCCAGCAGAGACGCCGCTATAATGGAGTACCTGTAATAAACTTCCCACTGCGGGTCCTGGCTGTTATAAGCCCTAAGCATTTTTTTATTAATAAGATCTACAAAAGCGGCGGACTCGGAAGCGCTAAAATGTAACTCAGGCAAAACCTTGGTAAGCAGTTTTAGTTCGCACTGAAGTTCGCCGGAGTAACCGTCAACGCAGGAGTCCTCCGTATACACAGTGTCTGACCCCATGTATTTTACGTCTGACAAAATTATAAAAAGCTCATAAAGATTATTATCATTTTCAGTAAGGTTCATAACCCATGAGATTATGGTCTGGTTTGCCTTACGCGCGGGCATGTTTTCGTTATAAAGCGGAATATTTATTTTTTGGTTTTGATTTAACGGTTGCGCGTTTGCAATACCAGGTAAATTTAACGGCGGCAAACTGTTGGTTTTGTTGTCATACAAAATATTGTTTAAATCTTTTTTAAATTGGGCGGAATAATTTGGCGTGCCGTTCGCATTGGCAGCGCTTTTGCGCGCGGGGCGGCCTTGGGCAATTGTTTAGTCTGCGTTTTTTTGGAATAGCGGGTGGTCTGCGCGAAAACGTCGCCGTAAGACGCGGTTAAAATTGCTGCGGCAATAATTATAGAAAGAAATTTATTTAGTATCTTCATACTAACAGGATACCAGCTTTACGCCAGTACAACCAGGGTCAAAAGGCCCAACCGGCGGGACCCTAAAGGCCCAGGCAAACATAGGCCTTTAGACCTACAAAAACCCCGCCAGCTAATGGCGGGGTTTTCAAATTTATTTATAGCAATTAATTACCCATTCTTTTTAAAATTGTTTCTTTACTTAATTTTACTTCTTTTATTTTTGTCTTTTTGGGCTGAGGCGTGTCGCTTATCAAAGTTGCGCCCACAAAACTGGTGGCAAGTATTTTGCTTACTTTGCCCCGTACTTTGGCAGATGTGGCTTTGCCTAAAAATGTTTTGCCAAATTTAATAGCGTTGGCGGATAAAGCAAACCTTATAACCGCGCCGCCCACATATTTAGCGCCAGCTACAGCGCCGTCAAACAGCAAAATAACCGCGACAAACTGCGCCGCGGACTCCAGCGCGCCCTGCGTATTAACAACGCTTTTTATTACCGGGTGCATGTCCCAAAGCGCCGTGCCCATGGCGGCCATAAAAGAGTTGTACTGGTCTGTCCAGCCGTCTATATCCAGGCCGTCTTTAATAGCAAAGGACATATCCAGCCCTTCCATAGCAAATAGTACATAGTGCTGAAAATCTTTTTTATCCGCTCTGAGTTTGGAATATTTAATAACAAAGTTATTCATGGCGTCATACTTTTGGCCCATGGCGTATATTTTAAATAACGCAGCTATGGCGTGGTGCGCTATGTTATGACGGTAACCAAGGTCACTGGCGTGAAAGTTGCCGTGTATATCTCTGCCTGGCAGCGGGTTTTGGAACAAATGCGACTCATCAACCACAAGTCTGTCTGTAAGCATGCCTTTTATCATACCGTCATCATGTTTTTGCGCGAAGAATGATACTACGTACATAAAAACTTTTTTAGCCATAGCCTGGTTGGTTATTTTTAAATTCATGTGATGTTTTTCAACATCTTTATACTTAAGATAATCACTGTAACGCTGTAACAAAGCTTCCAGTTCTTTTATGGCTATTTCCTGCATGTGGGGCCTTAAATAAACCACCTCGGCCAATGCGCGGGCGGCCCAAACTTTGTTTATGGTGTTACCGGCGCCGCAAATGGTGTCAAGCAGCCTGTCCAGCATGATTTTGGAGGTGCGGTCATTGGCAAGCAGGTAGGCTGATATTATGGCATATCTATTGTAGGCTTCCCATTCTTTATCATTAGCGCTGTAGGCGTGTTTAAGTTGCAAGGCTATAAAATCTACTATAAGAGCGGCGTCGCTACTATCAAACTTAATATAAGGCAATATGCCGTTGAGCACGCCTATCTCACACGCCAGCGGACCCTCGTAGCCGCTAACACAAGAGCCGTCCGTATAAACATTGTCTGACATTAGATATTTTTTGTCCGCCAAAATTGTTATAAGCGCTTCCACGTCCGTTTCGTATTCGGTGGTATTTTCCGCCCAGGTTGTTAAGGTGAGTTTTGGGTTACGCTTTTGGTAAGCCGCGTGCGGCAGAAGATTGGAGTTATACTGCCTGAGCGCGGCCGTCTGCTGCGCCTTGGCGTACTCTTCATCCGTCAAGAACATACTTTTTGTTTTATTATTTAAAATTTGGTAATTTTTTTCTATCTGAGCTTGCGTGGTAAAGTTTAGCGCGCCTTTTTTGGCCGCCTGCGCGAACGAAGGCGCGGCCGCACCGTGTATAATTGATATAGAAATGATTAAAGAAATTATTTTATTAAGCATGTTCATATATAAATGATATATGCTAACGTAGAGCCTAACCAGGGCCTAAAGACCTACGCCAATACGTTTTAAGGACCCAGGCCTGTATGGGCCCTAAGACCTAAAAAACATCCCCGGGTTAAGCCCGGGGATGTTTTAAAAATAATTTTTATCTGCCTACTTTACCGTATTTGGATTGTATTTTTTTACGGACTTCAGAGGAACTTTTTTTAGCGGAAAAGTCTATTGTTTTCGCTTTTTGTGTCGCGTTTTCCTCTCCGGCTTCTAAAAACGCTATCCCTTCTTCATACGGCGTGTTTGCCAGGTAGTGCATAGCGTCAGACATTAAAGCTACCTTGCCCAAAACAAGCGGGGTTTTGTCAACTTCTGCAAGCGTAGCGTCATCAGCGTAAACTGCCAGGCCGGGGGTTTCATAAATTTTTGCCAAAGCGTTATTTTTTGCCTGTAATTCACTTAAATACGAATCAGCCACTACCACCAGCACAGCAACAGCCGCGAAGCGTTTTAAATAACTTACCTTTCTGCCGGCGGCTACGGGCATTTTTGCTTTGTAGTTTTTAACCACGCCGTAAAATTCTGACATTTCTGACGTTCTTGCCCAAGTTTTTAACATGTTTTTGGTAGAAAAATCTTTACCTGTAAGCAGAAGTTCTTCTTCTATTCTTATAAGGTTAAGTTTTTCAACGCCTTTTAACGGCACAAATTCATTGGCGCCAAGATTTGTGTATATTTTAGATTTTCTAAGATAATAATCTTTAGGTAAAGATGTTTTGGCGTTTTTTATTTCCTCGGCAAGTGCTTTAAGCTCACCTGCGGCGGCGCGGGAGTTATTGGCGCTTTTGGAAACTGTATTAATATTTTTTTCAAGCTCCCACTTTTCAAGCGCTACAGTAAGCTCCTCAGGGTTGGTAATTTTTACAAGCGGCGCTAAATCCGCGTGGGTATTAGTTTTAATATATTCTTGAAATTCTTTTAAAATTTTATTTTTACGCGCTTTGCTTAAGTCCATTTTACGCTTAACAGCGTCTTTGCCTGCGTAGGCGCCTCTAAACGCAAGTTCTATAGGATAGCCGACAATGTCTACCCACCACGGAAAAGCTATAAGAGCAATACCGCCAACCCATACCCAAAATATAGGGCTGTCAGTATAACCTGCGGTTTGTATATATTTGCCGTATTTATCAAAAACAACTTCTTTGTCAGCTTTAGCGCGGTTTACATATTGTTTAGCTGTCATTACACCGTCACCCGCGTAAGAAACACTGCTCATTAACATTAAGCAGGATAATACCAAGGCCATGATTTTTGTTTTATACATAATATCTCCAAATTTTTTAACTATTTAAAAATATATCTTTATATTACTTACGTGACCAGGGTCAAAAGACCTAACTTAATATAGGTCTTTTGGCCTATAAATAAAACATCCCCCGCCGGTTAAACAGCGGGGGATGTAAAACTTTATTTTAAGCTAAATCAGCTAAAGAGGCCTCGGCGCTGGCAAGCTTAAGCTCCTCAGCCGCTAACTCCGCCTTTACTTTATCCACCTGCTCCTGCGGCGCGTTGTTTACAAAACGCTCATCGGCCAGCCTGGCGCGGCGGTTTTCCACATTGGCTTTGCCGGCGGCTATGTTTTTGGAAAGTCTGGCCTTTTCTTTTTCCAGGTCAATAATACCTTCCAGGTCAATATAAGCGGCGGCTGTAGAGTAAATAGCTGTGGCTGTTTTGGCTTTTTTTGCGGTATCCGCGCCCGCTGTAAAACTGTCCAGCCTGCACATAAGAGTAATGTAGTTAACGTACTCGTTTATAACGGCAAGTTCCCCGGCGTCAGACACTTTTACGCTTACATTAAGCTTTTGTCCCGGCGGCACGTTAAACTCAGAGCGCACGGTACGTATGGCTGAGATTAAACCTTTTAGCAGTTCCATTTTTTCAACCGCGGCGGGGTTAAGCTGGGCGCCGTTGCAAAGCGGGTAAGAATCTTGCAATAAAAATTCTTTATCAGAACCGGTGTACGGTTTTAACACGTTCGCAATTTCCTCGGTAATAAAGGGCATCATGGGGTGTAACGCTTTAAGCGTACCGTAAAGCACATTAACCATAATGCTCATAACATATTCTCTGTCCGTCTCAAACCTTGCTTTGGCAAGTTCTACGTACCAGTCACAAAAATCACCCCACAAAAAGTGATACAGCGCGTTAGCGGCGCCGGCAAAGTTATACTTTTCGGTCTGTTCCTTAGCTACTCTTACGGCTGTATTGTAACGGTCAACCAACCAGGCGTCGGCCAGTTCCTTCATTTCCGCGGGCATGGTTAACGGGCCTTTTAAGTCGCCCATGTTCATGAGTATAAAGCGCGAGGCATTGTAAATTTTATTACAAAAGTTACGCGCGCCAAATATAGACTCTTCCGCGTACGGAATATCTTTGCCCAGCACGGCCTGCATGAGGAGCGAGAAGCGCACAGCGTCGGTACCGTACTTGGCCGTCATGTCCAGCGGGTCAATAACGTTGCCTAGTGACTTGGACATTTTTTTGCCTGTTTTATCTCTGACAATACCGTTGATAAACACGTCTTTAAACGGTACTTTGCCCGTAAAATCAATACCCGTCATAACCATGCGGGCAACCCACAGGTACAATATTTCATAACCAGTAACCATGGTGGATGTGGGGTAGAAAAAGTCCAGCTCTTTAGTTTTGTCCGGCCAGCCAAATACTGACAACGGCCATAAGGCGGATGAAAACCATGTGTCCAGCACGTCGGGGTCCTGCACAAAATCATTGCCGCCGCAGTCCGGGCAGCTGTGCGGTTTATCAAAAGATACTATAGGTTTAGCGCCGTCTTCAAAAGAAACTTTGCTTATTTCTCTGCCGCCTTGTTTTGTGTCGGCATATACTAAGCCGCCTTTGCTGCATGAGGTGCAGTACCAAACGGGTATTCTGTGCCCCCACCATATTTGGCGTGAGATACACCAGTCCTGTATATTATTAAGCCAGTTAAGGTAAGGCGTTTTCCAGTTAATGGGGTGAAACTTAACTTCTTCAGTTTCGGCCGCTTTTATGACGGGCGCGCAAAGGTCTTTCATTTTTACAAACCATTGCTCGCTGAGATAAGGCTCTATCACGCTGCCGCAGCGGTAGCAGGTGCCTACCGCGTTATCGTGCTTTTCTTCTTTTACTAAAAATTCCTGCGCTTCTAAATCTTTTACCACTTCTTTACGGGCAAGCTCTCTGTCCATGCCTACGTATTTTTCGGGGCAGTTAATCATTTTGCCTTTGTCTGATATTACAACAAGCACCGGCAAATTGTGGCGCTGGCCTATTACATAATCCACCGGGTCATGCGCCGGCGTAATTTTAAGCGCGCCGGAGCCAAAGCCTATTTCAACGTCTTCGTCCGCTATTATAGGTATAACACGGTCTGTAAGCGGTATTCTTACTTTTTTGCCAACCAGGCCTGTGTAGTTGTCGTCCTTAGGGTTAACGGCTATGGCGGCGTCTGCAAAAATAGTTTCGGGTCTGGTGGTGGCAATTATTATACCTTGCCCGCCGTCTTCGGCCTTATAATGCAGGTGGTAAAGCTTGCCTTTGTGTTGCTCGTGCTCTACTTCAATGTCAGATAGAGCGGTGTTGCAGCGCACGCACCAGTTTATCATGCGTTTGCCGCGGTAAACATACTTTTTATCCCACCATTGTTTAAAGCATTCGTACACGGCTTTGGCACGCTGGTCGTCCATGGTAAAGCGCACATTGTTTTTAGATAAATCTAAGGCAAAGCCCATGCGCTCAAATTGGTTTAATATTGCGCCGCCGCATTCCTCGTACCACTGCCACATTTCTTCTAAAAATTTTTCACGCCCAAGGTCGTGGCGGGTAACGCCGCGTTCTTTGGCAAGCTTCTTTTCCAGCACGTTTTGCGTGGCAATGCCGCCGTGGTCTGTGCCAGGCACCCAGTAGGCTTCTTTACCTTGCATGCGGGCAGTTCTTATAAGAGCGTCCTGCAAAGTACAGTTAAGCGCGTGGCCCATGTGAAGAGCGCCTGTGATGTTAGGCGGAGGAATTACTATTACAAAAGGTTCCTTAGCGTTATCTACCTGTGCGGCAAAAAGCTGCGCGGCCTGCCAGGCGTCTGCTAATTTTTTTTCTACTTCTTTAGGTTCATATGCTTTAGGCAACATTTGTAATTCCTCCAAGATAAAGGGCACACGGTAAGTGTGGTACTGCATTACTATATATTTTATAATATTAGTATATGGATAACAAAGATATAGTGGAAACTGAAGTTATAGAAGTGGAAGTGCTGGACGAGCACGGCCGCCCGCTTAACGAGCCCCCAAAAAGCACCCCGCCGCCAGTTGCCAGGGGACTAGCCACTGTTTTAAAAGCCATAGCGATATTAGTTGGCGGCTTTTTACTGTCCTTAATTATAGCGATAGTTTTTATTATGTTATTTTTACCTATACTTATATTAAAAGCGCTGGGCATTGTAAGCAGCGACTTTCAGATCCGCCGTTTCAAATAGCCTGTTAAACCCTAAAATACCGTATAAGTGTGATGTAGAATTTTTTAACATGCTGGCGGCGCACATTAATTAAATATAAACCAACCATTATTAACACGCCGCCGATAACGGCCTCTTTATTAATTTTCTCGCCAAGTACAAGGTAACCAAAAGCGGTTGTTATTAAAGGCTGCACGTATAAAAACGCGCTGGCTTTGGACGCGCCTATCTTTTCAACGCCCTCATTATAAAATAACAGCGCAAAACCGCTGCAGCATATACCAAGGTATACCATGCTCCACAGCGCCTTGGGGCTGATATGCGTAAAATCTTTATAAAACCCGCCAATAAACTCTAAAGGTAAAAGCACCAGTACCACCACCATAAGTATGCAAAACGTAACACGCAGGTTTGGCATATTTTTAAACCAAATACTCATAGGTATAACATAAAAAGCCCAGTTAATAGCGGTAAGTACAATAATAATATCGCCCTTAGACGTCGGCATAGCGCTGCCGTCTACAAAAGCCTGTTTTGAAAAGAAAATTAAAACTACCCCCAGCATACAAACCAAAAACCCCGTAGCCCTGTTTATAGGTAAATGCTCTTTAAAAAACACCACCATTATAAACGCCACCACAACCGGGCTGAAAGCGTTTAACCAGCCGGCATGGTTGGTGCTGGTATGTAAAATGGCGTACCCCTGCACATGCTGTTGTATAAGTATGCCTATCATAGCCAGGAACGCGAATTTACACCAGTCAGACGCCGATACCTGCTTAATCCACGCAAACTCACGCAAAAACAAAGCCACCACGCCAAGGCCCAGCGTACTCCTGACAAGTACCAGCGTGGTTATGCTGACATCGGTAAGCGCCATTTTTGTAAATAAAAATGTAAGACCCCAAAAAAATATTGCTACTGCAAGTTTAACGTAAATCATATTATTTTAATTTTATCATTTTGGGGGCGGGCGGGCTGTTTATTATATATACTATATAAAGGTATAAAATATGAATCTCTCACACCTTAAATATATTATAGAAGTAGAAAAGACGCGCTCCATAAGCAAAGCGGCCGAAAACCTGTACATGGGCCAGCCTAACCTTAGCCGCGCCATAAAAGAGCTGGAAAAGATTTTAGGCATAACGCTGTTTAAGCGCACTTCTAAAGGCATTTCCCCCACACCGCAAGGGGAGGAATTTTTGCAGTACGCCAAAAAAATTATTTCCCAGGTGGACGAGGTTAAAGCGCTGTACAGCAAAGGCAAAAGCGATAAACAGCAGTTTTCAATATCCGTACCCCGCGCCAGCTATATTGCCGACGCATTCACCCAATTTGCCAAAACTATAGACACCACCAAACCGGCCGAGATTTTTTATAAAGAAACCAACTCCATGCGTGCCATAAGCAATATTTTACAGGCGGACTATAAGCTGGCCATAATACGCTACCAAAAAATATTTGAGCCCTACTTTAAAACCATGCTTTACGAAAAAGGCCTTACATCTGAACTGGTGCGCGAGTTTTCTTATTTAGTACTCATGGACAAAAACCACCCGCTTGCTAAACAGAAAAAAATAGAACCCGCAGATTTAAGTAAATATATAGAAATAGCACACGCGGACCCGTACGTACCATCACTACCGCAAATAGACGTAAAAAAGGCCGAACTTTCGGAATTTGTGGACAAACATATTTTTGTATTTGAGCGCGGCAGCCAGTTTGATTTGCTTAGCAATGTGCCTGGCACATTTATGTGGGCGTCGCCGTTGCCTGCCAGAATGCTTAAACAATACGGCCTGGTGCAAAAGCCGTGCCTGGTAAACAAAAAAACCTACAAAGACGTACTTGTATACAGAAAGAACTACCGCTTTACAGACCTGGACAACAAATTCATAACCCAGCTAAACAAAGCCAAAAGCACTTTTTAATAAAACCTATCTGGAACAATTTCTAAATACACAAATATCCTCTCCCTTCTTTGATGGGAGAGGAAGTTTTTGTTTAGCCGCAAGGTTAAACAAAAACAGGTGAGGGTGAATATGAGTGTTATTTGGCAAATAATATTTATTTTTATATCCCCAGCCAATATATTCACAATATTTGCCGTAAATTTAAACAGAAGTTTTATAAGTAGATATTGCACTCATATTCACCCTCACCCTGCTCGCTATGCTCGCTTCCCTCTCCCATCCAACAAGGGAGAGGGAAAGTTTTTTGACACTACTTTTCAGAATTATAAATATATAATCAGTAAAGATATATCGATAAAAGTATATCGATATGCTTTTTTTACATTTCACTTTAGGTTTCCTAATTTCTAAAATATATGTATGACTCATAAAGAAATTTCCAAATCCACCTTACAAAGGCTGCCTGTTTATCTTAACTATCTTAAGACGTTGGGCAGCACAGGCAATATATCGGCCACAGCCATAGCGCAAGCGCTTGGCATGGGCGAGGTGCAGGTGCGTAAAGACCTGGCCAGCGTAAGCGGCGGCGGCAAACCCAAAACGGGCTACTGCGTCTGCGACCTGGCAAGAGACCTGGAAACTTTTTTAGGTTATAACAACACAAAAGACGCCGTGCTTATAGGCGCCGGTAAAATGGGCAGAGCTTTACTTAACTATTCCGGCTTTAAGCAATACGGCCTTAATATAGTAGCCGCGTTTGACCTGGACAAAAACGCCAAAGAAGAGCGCAAAATATTCCCGCTTAGCAAACTTGGCAATTTGTGCAAAAGGCTAAACATAAAAATAGGTATCATCACCGTCCCCGCCGAGACCGCGCAGGAAGTGTGTGATGTGCTTACGCAAAACGGCATTCTTGCAATATGGAATTTTGCCCCCGTGCACCTCAGCGTGCCGCAAAACATCCTGCTGCATAATGAGAACATGGCGGTATCTCTCGCGCTGCTCTCTAACCATCTTAAAAAACAATTAACCAGCAAAAGAAAAAAATCCTAAGGAGACCTTGTATGGACAAGAAACAAAAGTACGAAATTGTGGACAGTGTGGAAAAGCTAAAGGCCGCCATTGAATCTGTAAGAGCGGCGCAGCAGGTTTTTGCCACTTATACGCAAGAGCAGGTAGATAAAATATTTTTAGCCGGCGCTCTCGCCGCCGGCAAAGCCAGGTTACCTCTTGCCAAAATGGCCGTGGAAGAAACCGGCATGGGCGTAGTGGAAGATAAAGTTATTAAAAACAACTACGCTGCAGAATATATTTACAACGCTTACAAAAACACCAAAACAGTAGGCGTTATTGAAGAAGACAAAGCCTTCGGCATTAAAAAAGTGGCCGACCCTATAGGCGTAATAGCCGCGGTTATCCCCACAACCAACCCTACATCCACAGCCATCTTCAAAACTCTAATAGCCCTTAAAACAAGAAACGGTATTATCATCAGCCCCCACCCTAGGGCCAAAAACAGCACAATAGCCGCAGCTAAGTTAGTACTAGAAGCCGCGGTAGCGGCCGGTGCGCCTAAAGGCATAATATCTTGGATAGACGCCCCCAGCCTGGACATGACAAACACAGTAATGAAAGAGGCCGACATTATTTTAGCCACCGGCGGCCCCGGCATGGTTAAATCAGCCTACTCCAGCGGCAAGCCCGCTATAGGCGTAGGCGCGGGCAACACGCCCGCTATTATTGACGACAGCGCGGATATTCAGTTAGCGGTCAGCTCGATAATCCTTTCCAAAACATTTGACAACGGCATGATATGCGCGTCTGAACAATCTGTAATTATAGCCGACAAAATTTACAAAGAAGTAAAAGAAGAATTTGTAAAACGCGGCTGCTATGTGCTGACCAAAGAAGAAACGGAAAAAGTTAGAAAAACCATTATCATCAACGGCGCGCTTAACGCCAAAATAGTCGGCCAGTCCGCCTACAAAATAGCACAGTTAGCCGGCGTGGAAGTAGACCCTAAAACTAAAATATTAATAGGCGAGGTAGAATCTGTAGACCTGTCGGAAGAGTTCGCGCATGAAAAACTCTCCCCCGTGCTTGCCATGTATAAATCCAAAAACTTTGAGGACGCTCTTGCCAAGGCCGAACACCTTATAGCGGACGGCGGTTACGGCCACACGTCATCTTTATATGTTAACGAGATTACAGGCAAAGAAAAAGTTGCCGCCTTTGGCGACAGAATGAAAACCTGCCGCATTCTCATAAACACACCGTCCTCACACGGCGGCATAGGTGATTTGTACAACTTCAAACTTGCCCCCTCACTCACGCTTGGCTGCGGCTCATGGGGCGGTAACTCCGTGGCGGAAAACGTAGGGGTTAAACATCTGTTAAACGTAAAAACAGTAGCTGAAAGGAGAGAAAATATGCTTTGGTTCAGAACACCGCAAAAAATTTATATTAAAAAAGGCTGCCTGCCCGTAGCGCTTGACGAGATTAAAAACGTGCTCGGCAAAAAGAGAGCTTTTATCGTTACGGACTCTTTCCTATTTAACAACGGCTACACAAAATCAGTAACCGACAAGTTAGACGAAATGGGCGTAGTACACACCACATTCTACAACGTGGAACCGGACCCGACGCTTGCCTGCGCTAAAGAGGGCGCGGCACAGATGATATCCTTTAAGCCGGACTGCATTATCGCCCTTGGCGGCGGCAGCGCGATGGACGCGGCCAAAATTATGTGGGTATTATACGAACACCCGGAAGCTGATTTTATGGACATGGCCATGAGATTTATGGACATACGTAAACGCGTCTCCCCATTCCCAAAAATGGGTGAAAAAGCCTACTTTATTGCCGTACCCACAACAGCGGGCACAGGCTCGGAAGTTACGCCGTTTGCCGTTATTACGGACGAAAAAACAGGCGTTAAATACCCTCTGGCCGACTATGAACTGCTGCCCAACATGGCTATAGTGGACGCTGACATGATGATGAACGCGCCTAAAGGTTTAACCGCCGCCTCCGGCATAGACGCTGTTACACACGCCTTAGAAGCGTACGCTTCAGTCATGGCTACAGACTACACAGACTCACTGGCCCTTCGCTCACTTAAAATAATATTTGAGTACCTGCCTAAAGCCTATGACAACGGCCCGCAGGACGCCGTAGCCAGAGAAAAAATGGCTAACGCCGCTACAATGGCCGGCATGGCATTTGCCAACGCTTTCTTAGGTGTGTGCCACTCATTAGCGCACAAGCTGGGCGCGTTCCACCACTTGCCGCACGGCGTGGCTAACGCTTTAATGATTGACGAGGTTATCCGCTTTAACGCTACAGAATCCCCCACAAAAATGGGCACATTCTCACAGTACGCTTACCCGCAGGCCATTGCCCGCTACGCCGAAGTAGCCGAATACCTTGGCTGCAAAGGTAAAACGGACGCAGACAAAGTGGAAGCGCTTATCAAGAAAATTGACGAGCTTAAAGCCGCCATCGGCATAAAAGAAACTATCAAAGATTACAATATTGATGAAAAAGATTTCTTAGCCCGCCTTGACGAAATGACAGAACAAGCCTTTGACGACCAGTGCACCGGCGCCAACCCGCGCTACCCGTTAATTGCCGAACTTAAACAAATGTACCTTAACGCCTACTACGGCAAAAAAGGAGGAATATAATTATGAACTTAGACAAAATTATAGCCGTAAGAACAGCCAAAACAATATACAAAGACGGCGACAAAGCCATTAAAGTTTTTAATGAAGACTACTCCAAAGCCGACGTACTTAACGAAGCCTTAAACCAGGCCCGCGTTGAGGAAACAGGCCTTAATATACCCAAAGTTATTGAGGTAACAAAAGTAGACGGCAAATGGGCAATAGTGTCAGAATTTATTAAAGGCAAAACACTGGCCGAGCTTATGGCCCAAAACCCGGATAAGTTTGACGAATATTTAAATATGTTTGTTGACCTGCAAATGGAAGTGCACTCTAAAAAAGCGCCGCTGCTCAGCAAACTTAAAGATAAAATGAACCGCAAAATATCTGAGGCCGACATTGACAACGCCACCCGCTACGAGTTACACACACGCTTAGAAGGCATGCCTAAACATAATAAAGTCTGCCACGGTGACTTTAACCCCAGCAATATTATAGTAACGCCCGAGGGCACGCCGTATATACTAGACTGGTCCCACGCCACGCAAGGCAACGCCTCTGCCGACGTGGCCAGAACATATTTACTGTTTAACCTTGACGGTAACATTAGCGGCGCGGAAAAATATTTAGACCTGTTCTGCAAAAAAAGCAATACAGAGAAAAAATATATCCAGTCATGGATACCGATAGTAGCAGCCTCTCAATCCGTTAAAGGCAAAGCGGCCGAACGTGAGTTTTTAATGCACTTTATTAATGTAGTGGATTTTGAATAACAAGGAGAACTTAGTATGAAGATTACGGTTTGCATAGGAAGTTCCTGCCACTTAAAGGGATCGCGCCAGGTTGTGGAACAGCTGCAGTATCTCATTAAGGAGCATAAACTAAATGACAAGGTGGACCTTAGCGGAACTTTCTGCATGGGCAGCTGCCAAAAAGGCGTTTGCGTTACAATAGACGGCGCGGTACACTCTGTACACGCGCAGGACGCCAAAGAGTTTTTTGAAAAAGAGATTCTTGTTAAAGCTTAAAAAGCGGAGCGTGTATGAGGGAAATATTAAAGCTTAATAAAACAGACTGCAAAAACTGCTACAAATGCATAAGACACTGCCCGGTAAAATCTATCAGGTTTTCCGGCAACCAGGCGCACATCATTGATATAGAGTGTATATTATGCGGGCAGTGCTTTGTGGTATGCCCTCAAGACGCCAAAAAAATTGTAGAAGACGTAGAAAATGTAAAAGTACTTCTTTACGGGGGCGACCCCGTGATAGCCAGCGTAGCGCCGTCATTTGTGGCCAACTTTGACAACGTAGGTATTGAGGCTCTTGAAGCGGCGCTTAAAAAACTTGGTTTTCACAGCGCGGAAGAAACCGCAATTGGCGCTACGATGGTGAAAAAAGAGTACGAAAACATGCTTAAAAAAGGCGACAAAGATATTGTAATATCCTCCTGCTGCCATTCTATTAACTTACTTATACAAAAATATTTTCCTGAAAATTTGAAATATTTAGCCGACGTAGTTTCCCCCATGCAGGCGCATTGCCTTGATATTAAAAAAAGGCACCCAAACGCCAAAACAGTTTTTATAGGCCCCTGCATTTCTAAAAAAGACGAAGCCCAGCGCCTTACAGGCATAGTTGACTATGTGCTTACCTTTGACGAGCTTAGCAAATGGCTGGAGGCCGAGGGCATAACGCTGGAGCAAAAAAAAGAAAAGAAAGAAGAAAGCAAAGCGCGCTTCTTCCCCACCAGCGGCGGTATTTTAAAAACTATGGACTGCAGTAACGAAGATTACAAATACATTGCCATAGACGGCATGGAAAAGTGTATAGAAACGCTTGAAGACATTAAGAAGGGTAATGTCTCCAAATGTTTTGTGGAAATGTCCGCCTGCGCGGGCTCTTGCATAGGCGGGCCGGTTATGGAAAAGTACAACCATTCCCCCCTGCGTGATTATATGGAAGTGGCCGACTACGCCGGCAAAAAAGATTTTAAAGTGGCGGAGCCTGTAAAAGACTTCCTCTACCAGCGTTTCCTGCCCATACAAATTAAAAAAAGCATGCCTACTGACGAACAACTGCAAGACATACTTAAAAAAATGGGCAAAAATAAACCGGAGGATGAGCTAAACTGCGGGTCCTGCGGATACAATACCTGCCGCGACAAAGCGGTTGCCGTGCACCAGGGTAAAGCTAACCTTTCTATGTGCCTGCCGTTTTTAAAAGACAAGGCCGAAACATTTTCCGACATCATCATACACAACACGCCCAACGGCATTGTTGTGGTTAATGAGAACCTTGAAGTACAGCAAATCAACAAGGCCGCCAGAGCTATACTTAACATACGCCAGACATCAGACATACTTGGCGAACCTGTTGTAAGAATATTAGACCCTAAAGTTTTTATGGAAGTACGCGCCAGCGGTAAGCCGCTGCGCAACCGCCGCGCCTATTTGCCTGAGTACAACAAATACGTTGAAGAAACCGTTATTTACGACCGCGCCAACCGCGTAATTATCTACGTAATGCGTGACATTACAGAAGAAGAAGAGCAGGCCAAAAAGAAAGAAGATATGCGCTACCAAACAATACAAACCGCCGACAAAGTGGTAGATAAACAAATGCGTATTGTGCAGGAAATAGCGTCACTGCTGGGTGAGACCGCGGCCGAAACTAAAATAGCTTTAACCAAACTTAAGGAATCCATTTCCGATGAATGATCTTTACGCTGACATAGGATACCAAAGCCTTAATAAATACGGCGAGTACCTTTGCGGGGACCATATTGACATGGCCGCGCAGGGCGACTATTCGTCCGTAATTGTACTGGCGGACGGGCTGGGCAGCGGGGTTAAGGCTAATATTTTATCTACGTTAACCTCTAAAATTATTTCCACAATGATTTCCCAAAACATGAATATAGAGGAATGCGTGCAAACTATTACTGCCACTTTGCCTGTATGCTCCGTACGTGGTATGGCCTACTCCACATTTACCATCATGCGTGTGATAAACAATAGAGAAATGGAAGTTATACAGTACGACAACCCGCAGGTTATAATGCTGCGCGGCGGCGAGCCGTACCCTATGCCAACCACGCTTATGGATATTAACGGCAAAAAAATCTACCGCTCCAATATTATCCTGCAAGAAAACGACATTTTTATAGCCATGAGCGACGGCGCCATACACGCCGGCATCGGGCCGGAGCTTAACTTTGGCTGGGAAAGAAAAGATATTATAGAGTACATGAAAGCCTTTTACTACACAGGCTTCACCGCTAAAACACTTACCAAAATTTTACTGGACGAATGCTACCGCCTGTACGGCGGACAACCCGGCGACGACACCACCGTATGCACAGTAAAAATAGCCAAGCGCGAACCTATGAACCTGGTAATAGGTCCGCCGTCTAACCGCAGCGACTGCGATAAAATGATGTCGCTGTTCTTCTCAAAAGAAGGCAAGCACATTGTGTGCGGCGGCACAACATCGTCCATAGCGGCAAAATATTTGGGTAAAGAAATTGTGCAAGGCTTGGACTTTCATGACCCGGACGTTCCGCCAATGGCTACTATCGAGGGCGTTGACATGGTGACAGAGGGCGTGGTAACCATAAACAAAGTTTTAACATACGCCAAAGATTACCTGAAAGACAACGAAACATATTCACAATGGAGCCACAAAAAAGACGGCGCCTCGCAAATAGCCAGGCTATTGTTTGAGGAAGCTACAGATATTAATTTTTACGTAGGCCGCGCGGTTAACCCCGCCCACCAAAACCCGGACTTGCCAATAAACTTTAACATTAAAATGAGACTTGTTGAAGAACTGGCCGACTGCCTTAGAAAAATGGGCAAACGCATTAAAGTAAGTTATTTTTAGGTTTTATATTTTGATGTTTCCGTTAGAAAATAGTCTCTTTTTTTACGCCGTTAGCAAGATTTGCTATAATAGTATTTGAATTTAGGAGAGGTGGCCGAGTGGTTTAAGGCGCAGTCCTGGAAAGACTGTATACCCAAAAGGTATCGAGGGTTCGAATCCCTCCCTCTCCGTTTTTTCTTCAGATTTTGGCGAATTTTTGTTTTTTAACTCCATTCGGATATTCGCACCACTCCGGGGGCTCACGATATACCTCACTCCATTAAAAATATCTCTAAACCGGTGGGCTCGTAGCGGAGGTTAGCGGCAATATAATATCTTCCGTATTACCATAAACAATTAATTTGCATTGGGCCCAAAGACCTATTTGAAATTAGGTCTTTGGGCCCATGTTATTTATATACGTATTATTTAATATTTATATATGAGAAAAATTTTATTAATAACCACCGTTTTTTTAACCGCCTGCCAACTGTCTGCGCAAGGTGTTGATTATAATAAAACAATAGCAGAACTAAGGCAAAAGTACGCCGCAGACACCAAGCATGCGCTAAGCGAAATACACAGGCTGCCTGCCGATAACTCAGCATGGTTTATGCAAGACAAAGCGGTTATTAACCAATACATAACCACCCACGAACGCAAACTTTCCACAGCAGGCAAAGACGCCCTGATTAAAAATATTTTTGATAAAAACGACGTAATCCTGTTTGGGGAAAAACATACAGACATTTTTTCTAAATCTTTTGTTTTGTGGGAAATTTATAAATACAACCTTACCGCGGACAACAAAATAACAGACGTCGTGCTGGAAAGCGAAGAAAGAAAAGATAATACTGAATATATTAAACAAATGATAGCAATAGGACGCGAAGAAAACGAAGTATGTCCGGGCTATTATACCTACATATCTTCAGACATAAGACACAGTATAATAGAAACTTTTGAAAAACAGGTTCTCTGCAAACTTATGTTTAAGGGTGTAAATATACATTACGCGGATTTTAATTTTGATGCGGATAAAGGTGATGAAAAAGATTGCTGCGCTTATTTTAACATGACTATTAACGACACCCAAATCAGCCCGTTGTCTGTAGAAGGAATAAACCTAAGAAACTACAAAATGCTGGACACAGTAGAAAAAACCAACTTAAAGGGCAAAATCGTTTTCCACAATGGCGCGGCGCACACAACATACGGTTTTTTTGATGAAAAAAACAGCATAAACATACCGGACTTACTTAAAACACGCTATCCCCAAAAAAACATAATCTCCGTTATTGTACACGGCGGGCCTAATGAAGAGTGGGATTTCTTTTGTGACAATTGTAAGAAAAAACTAAGAGATCTTGAACAACGTTCAAGAGGCGACATCGCTTTCCAAACAATTTTCGACAAAAAGCCGCATAACTTCTATGGTGTGGTTAACATAATACCGCCGCAGTACAGCACCGTCAGCAAAGAATATAAACACAGGCCCGCAGACATTATTTTATATTTTCCGACGCAAATAGATGAGAACTATCTTATGCGAGAGTTAAAATTAAAGCAAGAATACTTCGACAGGAATACAACCCATGAAAACAAAAATCATATTTACGAAAATTATTTTAATACTGTCCGTATGCGCTAACGCCCAGGCTCTTAAGCCCTTTAATATCACAATTAATGAGATTAAAGACCGTTACGCTTTGCAAACAGCCGCAGTAGACCTTGCAAATGCAAACAAGCTGCAAAACAACTACCTTTGGTATATGCAGGGCCCGCGCCGCCAGTTTGATTATTACGACGCCAACGTAAAAAAAATGAATTCCCAAGAAACTAAAGATTTTTATATAAATCTTTTCGCGGACAACGACATTTTGTTCTTTGGGGAAATGCACGTATACGCGCTGCCGCATATTGTAACCATGAATTATATTGAAGAATATAATGAATATGCCAAGTTAAACGGCCTTAAACCTGTTACGCATGTTTTGTGGGAACGCAGCCAAAATTACGAAAGAGTGCTAAACAATGTGAAAGCACGGCAGAATAAAGCTAACTCTCTTGAAGAGAAGCTGGACGTATGCAGAGCAATGGCGGACGAAGCTTATCAAAACTCAGACCTGCTGCTGGCGCAAACATGCAGGCTGCTTGCAAAGGGCGTGGAAGTAATTTGCGCGGACACACCTAAAGATTATAAAAATAATGACAGTTATATAAAAGATACTGACATAGGCATGACAGATAAAGAAGGTATGAAGTTAAGAAATTTACACACCATAGCCCATATGGAAGCCTCCTTAGCCGGCGGCGGTAAAGTTGCCGCGTTTGGCGGCGCAATGCATATGGTATACGGCGACCCGCACAAAAACCCGTCTCTGCCGGACCTAGCGCTTAAAATATTCCCCAAACATAAAATAATTTCCGTATATAACACAGGCGGACAGGCCGAAAGCGAATATTGGCCGCCGTCACTTATGACAGGCCGTTTTGAAAAAGAAGAACAACCCAACCCGTATAAAAGAGTTTACTATAAAGGTTTTTTTATATTTAGCGAATATATTACAAATGACACCCACGTGGTTTTAAATATTATTCCGCCCGGCACAAAAAATAAAGCGCTTTATAATATGCGCCCCGCGGACATTATGCTGCTGATAAAAAGGGATTTCATGTTTTCAGACGCTAAAGAGTTAATTATGCGTTAATTTTCATAATATAAAAACGGGCAGGTCTAAACGGCCTGCCCGTTTTTGTTAGATTAACATATAAAATTAAAAAGTAAACTCCAGCCAGGTAGTGCCTCTTCCGGTGCTTTTAGCGCCCAGCGCAGTGCACATGCCTTGTGATTTTGTGTCCGCCGCCGGCGCGCGGCAAAACATCTTGCTGCTTTTATCATAAACTATTTCATATTCAAAAGACTGTGGTTTTGTTCCGCCGACACTTTGTACTACAACAACACCGTCTTCCAACGGTCTTAGTGAAATACTAAAATTCTTTAACGTTACCTTCCCGTAAGTACCGCTGCTGTCATCGCCCGCCGTTGAAGTCGCGCCGGACATTTCAATATCCAAGTCCTCCGCGTTACTTGTATAAACGTTATTAGAAAGAAAATATATTTGTTCCGCCTGTAAAAACGCTTTACCAAGCAAATAAGCCTCTGACGCGCGGGACTTGGCCACAGCTTTTGTATACTGCGGCAGGGCGATAGCTGAAAGTATGCCTATAATCAAAACTACCACCAATAACTCTATAAGAGTAAACCCTTTTGACATATATATCTCCTTTGAGATAGAAAATAGTATCTGCCATCATTATACCCTAAAAATACTATAAAACAAATATGTTAAAATTACTTATATACTTTTAAGGGGATTAAATGAGTTTTGAGTTTTCAGTAGCGCTGCGTTACCTTAACGCCAAGAGAAAGGGCCTGTTTTCTATGCTGACCACGGTTATAGCAATAGCAGGCGTATCTATAGGCGTGGCCACGCTTATTACGGCTATGGCTATAATAACAGGCTTTGAAACCGAACTTAAAGACAAAGTGCTTGGCGCGCAAAGCCACATAATAATACTTGGCTACATGACAGAACCCGCCCTTAAAACAGCAGAAGCAAAACTTGATAAAATACCTGAAATAAGCGCCTACGCGGCCAACCTTTACAACCACGCCATTATTACTAAAGACGGCAAATCAAACGGCATTATGATACGCGGCATAGACCCGCAAAAAGAAAGTAAAGTTACCAGTTTAACAGCCTCTATCACAGAAGGCTGCTTTGAAAATACCGCGGATAAAACCCCAGCCGTAGTGCTTGGCTACGCCATAGCAGAAAAAATGGGACTTAGCGTGGGCAACGACGTTATTTTTATATCCCAAAACTCCGTCAAAACAACAGCGGGCGCCATGCCAAAGATGAAAAAGTTTAAACTAACGGGCGTTTTAAAAACAGGTTATTATGATTATGATAACAACGTGGCCTATACAGATTTAAAAACAGCCGGCGAGTTTTTTGACATGAAGAACGGTGCAAACAGTTTTGCCGTAAGACTGCATAACCTGAGCGACCTGCAAACAGTGGTAGACAAACTTTACCTTACGCTTGGCCAGGGCTTTAGCGTGCGTACATATGAGGACATAAACGGCACTTTCTACGCGTCGCTGCGTTTGCAGAAGCTGGGCATGTTTATAATACTGTCGTTAATCATACTTGTGGCGGCGCTTAATATAGCGTCTAACCTTATTTTAATGGGCAAAGAAAGGCTAAAAGAAATAGGCATAATGCGCTCAATAGGCGCAAACCAGCGCAGCATAAGCAAAATTTTTATTTGGGAAGGCATGATGGTGTGCACCGCCGGTATAATATGCGGGATACTGCTGTCTCTGGTGCTGTGCTATGTGGTATCCACATTTAATATTGTGGACCTTCCGGCCGATGTATACTCACTTAGCCGCGTACCTGTCAAAATTATGTTTACCGATGTTGTAAGCGTAATAATAGGCAGTTACGTTTTATGTTTCGTAACTGCCCTATATCCTGCATTAAGAGCCTCAAGAATCAAACCGATAGAAGCTATACGCTACGGTTCTTAAGCGCTAAATATTTTTTATGCCGTTATTAGTGTAGTAGTAAAAGTGAATTTCACAGGATTTTGAGTAAAATTTGGACGTTCTCCTTTCCAGCACACTTGGTGCGGGCAACACGGTGGGTGTGTTGGAAAGGAGAACGTCCAAATTTTGCCAAAAGCCGAAGAAATTTTATTCCGCTGATTGAAACCTAAGCGAGCGCAGAGAGCGAACTACCGGGAACGCGAAGCGCAAAAACGCCATCACAACCTTGCGCACCCTGTTAAATATTTAGGACTTCTATTTCCTAAGCACCTTTGGCCTTTATAAATAAGTGGCTAAATGAGAAGGAAACCCCTACATATACATTTTGCCCAAGCCCGCTAAAGTGTTCGGCCTGTGCTAAATAATAGGTAACAAACGGCGCTATGCTGAGTGTTTTATATACCAATACGTCCATACGCGCGTCTAACTCCATTTCATAATCAACGTCAGTATTTCTCTTTTCTGATGAATGCACATAATCTCTAAAGTAGCCTGAGTACACGGCTTTTACGCCCTCTCTTATAGGCTGCTCAACATTAAACCCTACTTCCCAGGCAAACTTAGTTGACTCGGGGTTATAGGTAAAATCATATTCACCCACACCTGCGGCGTATAAGCTTTTAATATATTTACCCTCAAATATTTTCGCGCCCGCGCTTACAACCTGCTTTCTATTATTGCCGCCGCTTTTGGTAAATTCTGTATCATACTCAATATTGGCAAACGGGCCCGCTTCAAACCCGCCCAAAAAGTTTTCCACATTCCACATTCTAAGTGTGTAGTCTGTTGTTAAAACAATGCGGTCAACGTTTTCGTTAGTGGTTGTTTCGGTGCCGTCGGCCGGGCGCACTTTTGTGCGGCCGTATTCGGCCAGCAGCGTATTGGCCCATACATATTTTTGGGCGTAATAGTTGCCTGTCATATTAAGATAACCTTGTATTAAGGTTTGGCTGTCAGAGTGCAGCCTGGCGTCGGAAAAGTCGGCGTATTTATCGGCGTTTTTTACTTCTGTGCTGGTTATATTAAGCGATATTTTTTTAAGGTCCAGCTCCCATCCTCTTTTGTCCGCGTCGGCCGCGTACGCGCCGCATGCCAGCGCCAAAATGGCGGTTACTGCTAATACTTTTTTAAACATTTACATCCTCCGTTAATCAAAATAAAAAGATAAAGCGCAACGCTTTATCTTTTTATTTTATTTATTTAATTAAACTAAAACGCTAGTTTTAACCTGGCGCCCAGGGCGTGCCTGTCTTCGCTTTCGCTGTAATTATTGTAATAATAGAAAGCGCCCAAGGCTATATTATCTTTATAAACCTGAAAGTTGGCGTTAAGGTCAAAATAAAAAAGTTTCTCATCTTTTGTTTTAATGGCGTCATACACTATATAGCCGGCTTCGCCGCCAAAATCAAAAAAGCTAAGCGGCCTTATACTTACAAAGCCCGCGCCGCCAATGTTAGACATATACTCTCTGTCCGGGTTAATAATTTCGGTACCCTTTCTCCAATACTGGTAAAAACCTTTCGCGCCAAAGCTTATCCAGCTGAACCTGGGGCCAACAATAAGCGTGCCGTCGTATTTTTGCGTGCCGGACTCTATGCCGCCCTCGGCCACCGTGTCAAAAGCGTCAAAGGTAACTTTGCCTATAACGTCAATTTTAAACAATCTGTCTAAAAATCTTATTCTTGCTACGGCGTATGGGTTAAGAAAATCTTTTTCGTCCGTAGCGTCATATTTTACATATGATATGCCCGCACCCATAACTAACCACGGCGTAAAACCTATTGTCATGGTTTCGTTGGCGGCGTACACTTTATCTTTGGGGCCGTGTATGCTCTGCTCTATCCAGCCCGTTGTGTCTAAAACAATTACACCAAGTCCTTGCATGTAGTACGGGTCGGTAAGTCTTTGATAGTAACCGTCGTCAATATCGTCATAATAATTTGCCGCGTGGGCAAATGTAAATGTCATACAAAGCAGCAGCGCCGCAAGTATCTTTTTCATAACATTCTCCTAAGGATTAATTAAAAATATAGTAGGCGGCAGTAAATAAAATAAATTTACCAGCGCGCCAAAACTTAAAAACGGGCCGAACGGTATGGCTGACTCTCTGCCCGCCTTCTTTCTTATTAAAAGATAAACGGAATAAACCAAGCCCGCCGCACTGGCTATAACAACCGTGGTTATCACGCCTTGCCAGCCAAGCAGCGCGCCTACACCGCCCATCAGTTTAATATCGCCGCCGCCCATAGACTCCTTTTTAAACAGCAGCAGCCCCAGCACAGCTATGGCAAACAAACCGCCAAAGCCTACTAACCCGCCTAAAAAACTCTGCCACAATGTCTGCAAATACGTCCCGCTAAAGTTAGGGTTACACCAGCAAAATGCCAGACCCCATATTATAAGCCCTAAAGAAAACCTGTCCGGGATAATCATTATCTTCATATCTATTACAGATAGTATTATCAGGCTGTACACCGCCACCAGCACAACGCCCGTCCAAACGGTAAGGCCGTATCTCCACACAAAAAACCCCGTCAAAATGCCTGTCACCAACTCCACCAGCGGGTACTGGAAAGAAATTTTATCACCGCAGCTGCGGCACTTGCCGCGTAAAATTAAATAAGAAAGCACCGGCACATTGTCATACCACTTAATTTTGGTATTACACTTCATGCAATGCGACGCCGGGAAAGCCACGCTCTGGTTAAGCGGTATTCTGTAAATACACACATTTAAAAAGCTTCCTATAATGAGTCCGAACGCAACCGCCACGGCAATAATAAAAATTTCCACCTAGTTCTCCTTCCAGTTTTTGCCCGAAGAATCCGTACCCGCGCTGTTTACGTAAATATCGCCCCAGCCTTCACTCTTAGGGTCATTATTATAAATCCACCCGCCTTCTTCTTGTATATTGTCACCTATTACATGAACTTTATTGCTGGGTTTTTTACCTACCGCGGGGGCGTGCGGCATAACCTCTATATACTGCGGCACCAGTGAGGACAAGTTATCTGTAGGATAAGTGCCCTGGTGATCGCCGTAGTAAGCGGCTATCGCGCTTCTTACGCGCGACAGGTTATATTTGGTGCTGCCCTCTTTGCATTTATTGTTGATATCAACAAACTTTACCGCGCTGAGCGACCCAAGCACCGCTATAAGAATTACTGCTATAAAAACTTCTTTTTTGGTAAGACCACGGTTGTTTGCCATGGTCTTACGCAAGAAATTTAACTTCATACAAACTCCAACTGTTTATTTTAAGTTTAGGGCGATATGCGCGAATATTTTAGCGTCGCCGATTGTATGCTTGATGCTGGAATATTCGTTAGGCCCGTGCAAAGTGCCAAGCAGCCTGGAATACACCACGCAAGGTATGCCTTTGTTCCTAAGGAACGCCGCCACCGTGCCGCCGCCTATGCCGATAACTTTAGGTTTAACTTTGTAAACGTCTTTTACCGCCGCCACAGTTGCCTGCACTAAAGGTTGTTTGGCGTCTGTAGGTATGGAGGACGTTTCCTGCACCGCTTCAAATATTACTTTAACTTTAAATTTCTTTTCAATCTTTTTTATGACGGCCATCATTTCTTTTTTAACAGCCGCTATTGTGTAAACGGGCAGTATGCGGCAGTCAAAGTAAAAAATATCCTCGCCCGGCAAAATATTTATAGAGGCTACGTTAGCGTCTTTCTTAGTCGGCTCAAACGTGCTGATAGACGGGCTGAATTTATTATCCTTTTTATTAAACTTTTTGTGCAGCGCACTGTCTAACTCTGATATTAAAGCCGCGCCGGCTCTGTAAGCGTTTACGCCGTGGTCAGGCATAGAGGCGTGCGTCTGTTTGCCCTTAACCGTAAACTTGGCCCATAAGATAAGCTTTTCGGCTATTTCAATTTCGTCGCCTTTTGCGCTACCGCTGTCCGGTACCATAACACAGTCGTTTTTACCAAATGTTTTGGGGTGTTTTTTAACTATGTAATCTATACCGTATTCGCTGCCGGTTTCTTCGTCGGCGTTGAAAAGCAAACAATAGTTTACGTTAGGCCTGATACCCAGGTCCATAAGCGCCTTAACGGTAAGCAGGCCTGAAACTAAGCCCTGCTGGTTGTCTTCGGTGCCGCGGCCGTAAATAAGGTCGCCTTTTACAACTGCTTTAAAGGGGTCTGTCTTCCACAGTGACATGTCGCCGGGGGAAACCACGTCCATGTGCGCCATTACCCAAAAGTTTTTGGTTTTATCTTTACCGTAGTATTTGGCTACAATGTTGGGGCGTTTGCCGTTTTTGGCCTTTTTGTCCGGCGCGTCAAGGTGGTAGACTTCGTCAAATTTCATTTTTTTAAGTACTGATTCTATGAACGCGGCTTTGTCAAATTCACCCAGGCCGCCCTCTAAGGTTGGGGAAAGGGCAGGAGCCGCTGTTAAACCGGACTGCAGTTCTATAACAAAATTTTTGTACCCGTCAATTTTCTTAAAAACATCTTTCATACTCATAACTACTCCTTTTACAGCGGATTTGAGACGTCTATAAACTCAACCTTAACGCCAAATTTACGCGCGACTTCTTTCATAAGCGCTTTGACGCCGTAGGTTTCTGAGTTATAGTGCCCTACTGCCATATAATTTATTTTACATTCTCTTGAGATTTCTTGCACGTATTCTTCGCTGCTGCCTGTAATAAATAAATCTGCCCCGCGGTTGGCAAACTGCTCAAACATGCTGTAGCCGCCGCCCGATACTATACCTACCGTACTTATTTTAGCCTTGCCGAAAGCAAGTTTTGTATTGGCTTTTAAGCCTAGCGTTTTTTCAATTTCAGCAAGTGTTTTGAGCTTGGCCAGTGTGCCGTATACGCCGATATCGGTGCCGTGGTAATTGCCGTAAGGCGTAATTTTTTTAAGGCCCAGCGCTTTTGCTATTTGCGCGTTGTTACCCACAACCGGGTGCATGTCCAGCGGCAGGTGCCAGGCGGCAAGGTTAAGGTCATTCTTAATTAAAAATTCTACCCTGCGTTTAAAAAGCCCCGTTATAAGCGGCCCGTGCGACCAAAACAAACCGTGGTGCACCACCACCATATCCGCGCCGGCGGCTTTGGCTTTTTTAAACAGTTCCATATTGGCCGACACGCCAAAAACTATTTTGTTAATTTTTTCTTTCCCCTCAACCTGCAAACCGTTTTGGGAAGAATCTTTAACATTGGCGGAATTTAAATAGCCGTTAATATAATTAATTATGTTGTCGCGTGTGATCATAACTTTATGCTATCATTTTATTACTATGAAGAGAACCGTTTTTTTAGCCTTTTTGCTCATTTTTTGCGCGACAATTCACGCCGCAGATGTGCCCGTTGCCGCCAATTTGCCGCTGCGTGAGGCTAACCCAAAAACAGTTTACCCTATTTCAGTGGAATTTCCGCATGAAAATATGGCTATAGACGCGGGCGCGAAATCTATTTTTTTGTTCGGCTCCGTGGCTGACCCTAAGGCCAATCTTACAATTAACGGCGTGGAAGTGCCGGTATATTCAAACGGCGGTTTTTTAACATTTTTACCTGTAGAAGTGGGCGATTTTACATTTTTACTGCAAACAACCAATGGCGAAACCGTTACCCAAGCCACCAGAACCGTAAAAGTAAAAGGCACCGATACAAAAGTTTTTACCACAGCGCAGTTTGACCCTAAAAGCATTTTACCCAAGACAGACGTTTGGGCGCTGCCCGGCGACAAAATAGAATTGGCCGCCTACGCCGTGCCCGGGGCGGAAGTTACCGCGACAATAACTGGCATAAAAGACGCTAAAGATATAGCGTTTACAGAAACGGAACCCGGTCTTTATAAGGCCGCATACACCATGCAGGAAAATGACAAAGCTAAGGCGGCCAAAGTAAACTATAAAATAAACCACCCCGCCTCTAAAACCAAAAATAAAATTACAGCAGGCGGTAAAATAAAAATTTTAGACGCTAAAGAACCGCTGTCCGCCGAAGTCAAACTTGAAAACACCCGCATAAGAACCCAGGCCGTTACACAGGGTTTTCTCTATCCGTTTTACCGTATGTTTGGCAATGTAAATATAACTGGCTTGGCCAATAATATGTACCGCGTAAAGTTGACAGATACCGATACAGGCTGGATAGAAGCCGCCAAAATAAAGTTCACAAAAAAACCGCTGGAATTAAACAAAGTGGAAACCGTGACATCTGAAAATTTGGACACAAAAACAAGAATAATCTTTTACGGTACACGCAAAGCGCCGCTGCTTACAACAAGCACGACTGAAGCCTTTGAAGTTACCATGTTTAACACAGAAGAGTATTTGCCTGTGGTTGAAGCGCCCGCCAGCGCGTTGGTAGCCAGCATCTCCTTTGAAATAGCTGCGGCAAACACCATGAAGTTTAAAATCAATTACCATGAGGGCCAGCCTCTGTGGGGCTATGATTACGCTTTTGAAAACGGTAATTTTGTACTTGAATTAATACACAAACCTATACTCACGCCAATACCCGGCAAACCGCTTAAAGGCGCTAAAATTATGCTGGACCCCGGCCACTCCCCCAAACGCCGCCCCAACTATGACGGCGCGGTAGGCCCCACGGGGCTGTTGGAATATGAGGTAAATATGGCAACCGCCAAAGAGGTTGCCGCTCTGCTTGAGAAAACTGGCGCAAGCGTGCTTATGAGCAAGAACGAAAAGGAGCAAACCTCGCTGGCAACACGCACACAACGCGCTATTAAAGAGGGCGCCCATATTTTTGTAAGTATACACCACAATGCCTTGCCCGTAAGCGTAAGCCCTTTTGCCAGAAAACGCGGTTTTGTTATCTATTATTTTAACGAGCACAGCAAACCGCTTGCGCTAAGCTTAAACGACGCTTTTGCCGCCAATGTAAAGCTGCCCAACAACGGTACGCAAGTTGGGGACTTTTCCACGGTGCGTGCGCCGCAGTTTCCTTCTGTACTGACGGAAAACGCTTTCTTAATGTTCCCAGAGCAGGAAGATATGGTACGCAATGCTGATACCCGCGCTGCCTTTGTTAAAGCTATATATGAGGGGATACTTGGGTTCTACGGCGTCAAGCCTGAGCCGCCAGTAAAACCCAAAAACAAAGGCAAAAAGCTTACCGTTAAAAAAGCCGCCGTAAAGATAAAAAAGAAATAAGATTTTAGTTTTACATGAAAAGAAAATTGTCCGTCATGTTGAGCAGCCGCGCCAACGCGGCTGTGTGAACACCTCCCGCTTAGGCTATTTTTCTTTGCATAGCAAAGGCTAATTAGTACAACTAGACTGATATTATATTTAACTTTGATATTCTCATTCGGGTAAATCAACATAAATTAAAGTTAACTAACCTTAATTAATTTGATAAAATGAAGATACAAGCCTTGATATAAAACTATTATTTATTAACAAAACAGGGCAAAACACAATTTACGCCGGGATGCTGGAACTGGTAGACAGGATGGTCTCAAAAACCATTGGCCGCAAGGCCGTGCGGGTTCGATTCCCACTCCCGGTACCACTTTAAAACATAGACGGTAGGAGCCTTCGCTCCTACCGTCCTTTTTATACACTTTTCGAATTTTTTGTATTTACTCAGGAGCATTTTTAGACTTTAGCAAATCTATTATTTCTTTTTCTTGCGGATATTTTTCTAAAAAGAAAGATGTAATAGTTTGTTCACTATCGTTAGCAGTATTAGAATAACATTTTGGTGTTAGATTAGCCCCGTTTTTAATGAGAATTTTCAATATTTCTCTGCGAGTCTTGTCAATACTGTTATCTCTGTAAAAAACTCTGCATATCGGCTGGCCCCATACCCCTTCAAACACTTCATCATGCTCATAATAAACCTCTGCGCCGCTATCTACTAGAAATTGAAGCATTTTTATATTACCATCTTCTACAGCGGATAATATTAAGATATAGCAGCCTCCATCATCGCAATATCTTGCCTTAATATCTGCCCCTGCTTTTATAAACATATCGACAATTTCCACATTGCCGCGCCGCACTGCGGAGAAGAGATCTTCTCTATCATTAGGCTTAAAACCTTTGGATATTAGGTATCTGATAATTTCTACATTGCCAGTATCTAGCGTAGAGCTGCACTCAAAACCACCTGAATCATAGCCTGAACATGTTGCACTATCATGGGCACCCAGCTCTCCCAAAAATTTCACCATTTCCAAATTATCAGTCATTACCGCCATCTTGATAGGCTGTATAATCTCTCTTTCAAATTCTTTTTGGGAACTGCCATTAACATCTGCCCCCACAGACACAAGATATTCTGCTGCCACTTTATTATTTTCCTGCACAGCTATTGCCAGCGGAGTAAAAACCGATAGTTTATAGTCTTTCACGCCATGATAAAGCGGCGTATTAACATTGTCTTTATCAACTAATATTCTAAGCATTTCTAAATTATTGTTTTGTATTGCAGTATAAATTGGAGATATGTTTACTGTCCAATAAGAGCAATTTGCATCAATTTTTGTTCGCCAAGATTTGGTTCCTATAACTTTATCAGCGCCCTTAGATATTAGATATTTTGCCCATGCTTTGTCTCCGTTTTGTACAGCGTCCGACAGAGCGGTATAATTTGCGCGAAGCATATCATAAGGACAACTTCCCGTATCTTTATGATAAACAGGAAACTCAATATCGGCACCTTGTGCCAGCAGTTTTTCAAATTCAGGTTTGTTTTTGTCCTTAATGGCGGTAATAAAAGGTTCTTTTAATGTTTCATGCTTAGGGTTATAATAGCCCAAGGTATGATAAATTTTTATAAGTTCCTTGTCTTTTGATTCAAAAACATAATCCAGTGTGGCTTTGCCGTTTGAAAGGATGGGCGTGAGATTTATCGTAGAGCTGGCTCCGCTTAAACACTTCATAGTTGTAATATCTTTTTTTAACAATGCTGTTTCCAAAATAGTCTTTTTTTCTTTATTATCTTCGTCTAATATTTTTATAGTGTTTATTATTCCTTCCAAATCGTACATAGGGACTTCTTTTCCGTTCTCATTCATGTATCCATTAAAAACATATTGATACGCGGATTGTGTTTCATTACAATATTTAGCAAAAGATTGATAGGTAAGCGGGGTGCTCTCCCAATCGTAAGTGTCGGAGGCAAAAACTATTGGCGTTATGACCAAAGCAAAAAATATTGATATTAGTTTTTTCATAATTTTATAATACTAAATTATTCCTAGAAAAAGCTTCCACCAAGTCTAAAATCGGACTCATTTGTGCCAATTCTTCAACACTCTCGTTCCAAAGTGTCATTAGCCGGGGGTAGAATATGGGACACTTAAACCCTTCGACAAACAAGTCGAAGGGTTTTGTATAGGTAAAGTTAACCTTTTTACCCTGCAAAACCAAGTTAGAAAGCCACACAACCCAAAGTGGGAAATCTAACTACCATTGCGAACTTACATTTTATGATAAAATTTAAAAAAGGAGATTTTATGAAAAAAATATATATACTAATATCATTGTTTTTATTTCCAGCCATGCTTTTAGCTTATGGCGTTAAAGGCGCACCCTGGCTTGCAATCAATGCCAATCAAAATTATACGCTTACAAATTCTAAAAACTATTACCATCATCCTAAAATAAAAAATTGGATAACAAAAGGCGGCCAAATTATACGGATTCAGTACACTAATGATAAAGGACACGTTAAAACCATTGCCAATATCTTGGTGGCTAAAAATACCGCTAATCAAGGTAATCCCCAGGACGGGGCTATGCAACTATATGTTAAATGCTTTGAATGTCCACACAATGAAGTTAATTTTATGATAAAAGATAATCTTTGTTATGAAGCCTCCTCAAAAGCTCCTTCCGGGCAATGGGGAAAGGCGAGCGGTTGCTTTGAACGCGTGGATTAAGCAAAAATAAAATGGATATGTTCAATACTATTTTTACTGCTAACAATATTTATGGGATTGTTTTCTTATCCATTGGCGTGATATGTGCTTTTCTATTTTTTAAACATATAAAAAACAGCCCGTCTTTTAAAAAAGACAGCATCTCCTTAAATGCCACAATAATCTCTTTCAGTGAAAGTAAAGAGTTGGAATCCTCATCAGAAGGGCCTTCCGTTTATACAACTTACTATCGCCCGCAAATAAAATATTTTATCGGACAGGAAGAGTTTACTTATTACATGCCCTATAAAAGAACCCGAAGGCCAAAAATAGGCAAACAAATAAAAATTAAAGTCCATCCGTCAGATTTATCAAAACCGAGCGTTGCAGGGGAGTATGCATTTGCCCTTCCGCTATATTTTATTATAATGATTATTGGCTGTGGGGTACTAGGCATTGTTTGCCTTTTCTTTCCGCACATACTTGAAAATTTAAAGCCATAGTTTAATAGGCATTTTTTATTTCTGTTGCCACTTGAATAAGTGCTGTTTTATACTCGGCTGTTAGCAAGGTATCTACTTTTTGGTAGAAATTAAAACAATTAAAGGCGCTTTATATGAAGCGCCTTTAATTTATTCAAAATAGCCTTTAAGGCGTTTATATTTCAAATTTTATATTTGTCATTTCCTCACAAATTTTCCAGAGCTTATCGGCATATTCTTTATTTAATGCCCATGGTCTTACGCCAAAAGGGGCGGGGCTGCCGTCGGGTACTATAGGGGCAATATTGCAGTCCTCCAGATAAATACCGCCTTTCCCTTCCAACTCCGGGCTTGAAGCAGCCCATGTAGTAGTAGCAGCGCCCTGCTCTACATTTTTATATAAATCCCCTGTGTTTTTGGGCCTTCTGATAAAATTTAACACTTCTGTAACTTTAAGGGTTCTGGCAGCTTTAGCAGATAATCTGCCTAGAAAAATTTTATATTTTGGCGCGTAGCCTATCTTGCCGCCCACAAAAAGATCCGTGGAGGGCACGGGACCGGGATGTACGGCATATGCCCTTATATTCTTTTTCTTTAGCATTTCATCCTCTTTTACGGATAAAAGTGCAAGCGCAGTTTTAGTTTGCGCGTAAGCACGCATACCTGAGTATTCTGTTTTTTCAAAATTTATATCATCAAATATAACGCCTCCCGCTCTGTGTCCTCGGGAAGATAAATTTATTATCCGCGCTCCGTTCGCCTTCTCTAAAGCAGGATATAAACGGGCCGTCAGCTGGAAATGCCCCAAAACATTTGTTGCAAAATGCCTTTCATAACCTCTTGAATCTCTTTCCAACGGAATATCCATTACAGCTGCGCTGTTAATTAAAACATGCAGCGGTTTGCCGGACGTTATATATTTTTTAGCAAAAGCGTCAATAGTTTGCGGGTCTGTTAAATCAAAATACTCTATTTGTACATTGTGTATACCCTTTAAGTTTTTTTCGGCATTTTCATTTTTACGCGCTAAAACAGTTATTTGAGCGCCCGCGCTTGCCAACGCTTTTACAGTCTCAAGACCAGTACCCGTATGCCCGGCGGTAATAACAATGTTTTTACCCGTTAAATCCAACCCTTTGACTACATCCTTAGCTTTTGTTTTGTGGTTGAAAACAGAGTCCAAAGTCTTTTGTTTTTCATCTGCGATAATGGGCCCGTCATACAGCTGAGCCTTAGAAGAAGGGTCCTTTAGAGAACGATAAAACCCATAAACAAATAATGCATAAGAAAAAACTAAAATTAAAATCATTATTAAAAAAACTTTACATATCCCCATTTATCTCCTCCTTATACAACCTTTAAATATAAATTAAGAATATCATTTTTTAGACATACTTAGGTAAGGGTAAAGCACTCTATCATATCTAACAATGGCCGGATTCGTTTTAAGTCTTTGGCTACATCGTTCCAAAGCTCTGCACTGTTTCGGTAGGTTTTAGAACACAATGACCCTTGGACGATTAAGTCCAAGGGTTTTGTATAATTGATATATGAAAATAACAGTTTTTAACGGCAGCCCCAAAGGGGCAAAAAGTAATACCAACGTTATAGCAAAAGCTTTTTTAGAGGGCGCGGCCCAGGCGGGCGCGCAAACAGAAAATATTTTTTTAATTGATAAGAAAATAAACCATTGCATGGGCTGCTTTAGCTGTTGGTTTAAGACACCAGGCAAATGTGTGCACAATGACGACATGGCGCAGTTGCTTAACCTGTACAAGTCATCAGACTTAGTATGCTTTGCCACGCCTGTTTATTTGTGGAATATGACGGCGTGCATGAAAAACTTTTTAGACCGTTTAATACCCATAAAAAACCCGGCGGCGGTAGAAAATAACGGCAAGTACGATATGGCCAACGCCGTAAAAATGCCGGACGTAATGATTCTATCCAACGCGGGCTTCCCGGGCGACAACAACTTTGCCACCATGAAAGAAGTTATGAAAACGGCCACCCCCATTTTAGAAATATATCGCAACTGCGGCATGCTGCTGCAAACGCAAAACTCAAAACTGCAAGAAAAAGTACAAAACTATCTTTCTTACGTTAAACAAGCCGGGGCTGAGATGGCTAAAGAAAATAAAATCTCCCCCGCTACAGCCAAAGGGCTGGAAGAAGAACTTATCCCGGCGGCGGATTATCTGCGTTATATATCCGGACAATAACAAGAACATTATATAGTAGAAACCCCGCTCACAATATTGTGAGCGGGGTTTTTATGTAAAATTAAAGGCGGTGTTACTTCATTATAAAATAAGTTATGCCTCTGCCGCCGTCAGTCCAGTCTACTCTTTCGGAATAAGATTTACATACAGACATAGCGGCTGAATTTTCGGTATTGGCTTTACACCAGCGTCTGCCCTGCCAGCCGGTATTGGAACCGCGAGGTAGGTAGTATTCAAGCTGCGGGAAAGAAACTGCGTCCGTATTAGCTTCGCAGGCTTGGTTGCTGCAGATATAGTGGTATACTTTGGCTTTTTGTTCCGCAGTCATATTCTGCCACTGTCTGCCGTCAGGAATAGTAATATCCAAGTCATCTATATTGCCGGCATATTCGTCGTGCTCAAGATAATACCTTTCCTGCGCGTCTACAAGATTGCGCAGAACTATCATGGCCTCCGCCACTCTGGCCTTTGCCACCGCTTTCTGGTACTGCGGCAAAGCTATAGCGGCTAATATGCCGATGATTAACACAACAACCAAAAGTTCTATTAAAGTAAAACCTTTTTTCATATTTATAGTATAGAAAAAAAACCTATTTCACACAAGTTGTTAAAACAAACTAACGCAACCCGTCTATACCCCGGCGGAAAACGCGTTTTAATTGCTATAATAAAATTAACTTATGAGAGAAAGATTAAATATACACGGCTTTAACCCGTGGCACCACGTTTTACCCGGCACACAGGATACTCTGCCGGAAGTAGTTAACGGTATTATAGAAATACCCCGCGGCACCCGCGCCAAGTACGAGCTTGATAAAGAAAGCGGCCTGCTTAAGCTGGACAGAGTGCTTTACACATCCGTCTATTATCCGGCCAACTACGGCTTTATCCCGCGCACATACGGCGCCGACAAGGACCCGCTGGACATACTGATACTTTCGCAGGAGTCTGTAGTGCCTATGTGCATTGTGCCCGCGCGTATAATAGGCGTTATGCGGATGCTTGACGGCGGGGAGGCCGATGATAAAATTATAGCCGTTGCCAAAGGCGACCCCAGCGTAAGCCATTTTGACGATATCGCGGACCTGCCCGCCTATCTTACAAGCGAAATTATGAGCTTTTTTGAAGACTATAAAAAGCTTGAAAATAAAACAGTTGTGGTGGAAAAGATGTTTGACAAAAAAACCGCCATAGAGATTTTGCAGGAAGCGCTTACCATGTACAACAATAAATACGGCGCGTTAAACTACGAACGCAGAAAATAGAAATTATCTTCCCCCCCCCCTTTCAAATTATTTGAAAGGGGGGGATTTATTACCTCGCTTTCTTTTTTGATAAATAAGAAGTAGGTGCTGCTCCCGGGTTTTAAGTTATAAAATTTAACTAGAAGAAAACTTCCAGGAGAATATTATGAAATTTTTTGAAGATGAGGCAAAAAACACACAATTTATAAAAAACAACCTTATGGGCCCCAACGCGCTTATAATACTTAAGGAACTACTGGACAAGCTTAAATTAAACAAAAATATGCGCATTTTAGACTTAGGCTGCGGCACAGGCCTGACATCTGTCTGCCTGGCAAAAGAAACGGGCGCGCAAATTTTTGCCGCCGACCTGTGGATATCCGCCACAGATAACCTTAAACGTTTCACGCAGCTTGGCCTGGAAAAACAGATTTTTCCCCTGCAGATTGACGCGGCCAAGCCCATGCCGTTTGCCGAGGACTTTTTTGACGCCGTTATCTCTATAGACGCTTATTACTACTTTGGAACAGCGGCGGGCTACCTTGATAAAAACATTGTCCCGCTGGTTAAAAAAGGCGGTGTTATAGCCATTGGCATACCCGGCCGCAAAGATGAAAACGACGCTGAATTGGCGGCAAAAATGGAACCTTACCTGCAAGGGGAAAAGAACTTTCATTCATTGCAATGGTGGAAAGACCTTTGGCAAAAATCAAAAAATATAGAAATTACCGCAGCATTTTCCATGCAATGCCACGAGCAGGCCTGGCAAGACTGGCTGGCCAGCGGGCATTCTTTTGTTAAACACGATATTGAAATGATGAAGGCGGACAGCGGCAAATATTTTGACACAATAGGCCTGGCGGCGGAAGTTATTAAAGCGGAAAACAACCCTGAGCCGGCGTCTTGGTGGCAAAAGTTGTTAAATTAAAATATATTTCTTTGCTCATATAAAAACTCCGCTGTTATATTTAACAGCGGAGTTTTAACACAATTTATCTTATCTCCTGCGGCCGGGGCCTCTTCTAAAATGTCCCGTCATACCTTCATGATGCTGGCCGCGCTCACAGCCTTCTCCGTGGCCGCCGCCGTGGTCTTCTCTCTCAAAACCTCCACAATGTCTGTGAAAATGTGAAAAATGATGTCTGTGCCCGCCATGTTCTTCTCCTTCGGATATTCTATCCCCAAATCCTTCAATAATTTTATCAAGCATGTTTGAAAGATTAGTTTTTTCTTCATCGCTTAAAAAAGAAAAAAAGTCTTCTTTTGACGTTTCCTCTCCTTGCAACGCGGCCTCTTCCCCAGCGGGGGTAAGGCTGATATTCATAGAGCGCCTGTCTGTTTCAGAGGCGCTGCGCTGTACAAGTCCGTTTTTTTCAAGTTTAGCTAAAAGCTCGCTAAGTGACTGCGCTCTTAAATCTAAAAGATAGGCAAGATCTTTCTGGCTTATATTAGGTTGTATTTTGAGTAGCGCAAGCACTCTGCCCTGCCCCCTGTGCGCGTTAGCAAAAGGCCCGCCCGCCATATGATGCATATGGTGGTGCATCCTGTGCATAAGCGCGCCGGCACGCACAAACTTCTCCATTAAACTTATTTCTCTTTCTGTCATATACTGCTCCTTCGCGGTAAAAACCGCAGGGCCCGTCGGCCCCGGTTGGATTTTCTAATAATACAATTAGAAAGGTACCTGATTATATTGTACAGGTACCTTATCAGTTTGTCAACTATATTTTATTTACCGCTATAAACTTTTAATAATTTATAATATAAACTTGCCGCGCCAAATTTACATAACATAGAGGGAAACAATGTCTTCATTAACTGACAATATTAAAATAGCAATACAATATTTAATACCTAAAAAATTTATTTCAATAGTTATAGGCGCTTTTGCCAAGGCGGACCTGGGGGCGCTTACCACTTTTGTTATAAAAATATTTATCAAACACTATAATGTGGACATGACTGAAGTTATAGTACAAGATGTAAAACAATTTAAATGTTTTAATGATTTTTTTGTAAGAAAGTTGCAAGACGGCGCGCGCCCTATAGCCCAAGAGCCTCATGCCATTATCCACACTGCCGACGGCACGCTTAGCGAGTTTGGTAATATAGATAAAGACTTACTTTTACAAGCTAAAAACCGCTATTACAGTTTAAACACCTTGCTTGGCGGAAATGAGCAAGACAGCAAACCATTTGAAAACGGCATCTTCGCCACCACTTATTTAGCGCCCAGCAACTACCACCGCGTTCACATGCCGTGCGACGGCAAGCTGGAAAAAGTTATATATATACCCGGCTGTTTGTTCTCAGTTAACCCGCTGGTGGCAAAAAAAGTAGACAGCCTTTTCGCGCGTAATGAGCGTGCGGTATGTTTTTTTAGTAATGACAAACTGGGCAAATTCACCGTTGTGCTTGTGGGCGCGGCGGTAGTATCGGGCATATCTTTAGTTGTTACCGGTGAGACGCTATCTGCAAAAAGCGGCGAAAGAAAAACCTTTGACTATACTGCGGAAAATATTTTTCTAAAAAAAGGCGCCGAACTGGGAATGTTCTTTTTAGGCAGCACGGTTATCTGTATTTTTCCTAAAAATAAAGTTGTACTGGGCGACTCTCTAAAACAAAACGTTCCCGTTACCATGGGCACGGAGTTGGGGAAGATATTATAAGTAGTTTAAACAGCGGTGCCTTTTTTGGGAACCGTAAGCCCGCTCATATCAACGCCTTCAAGCCCCAGCAGTTTAACCTTTTTACCCACGCCGCCGGCAAAGCCTGTCAAGCTGCCGTTTGCCCCCACAACACGGTGGCACGGTATTATAATAGAAATTGGGTTATGCCCCACAGCCCCGCCGACAGCCTGGCCGGACATTGTTTTTTTACCGCTTTTTTTAGCAATCTTTTTAGCTATATCGCCATAGGTGATAACCTTGCCGTAGGGTATTTCGCAAAGAATCTTCCACACTTCGGCGCGGAAGTCGCTGCCCTTTGGCGCCAGACGCAAATCTGAAAGAGGCGGGTTTTTACCCGCGAAATATTTATCCAACCACTTGGCGGCGGTTTTAAAAACAGGCAAATCCGCATTTTTTACCGCGCCCGCGGGCAGCGTGGCGGCATAATACTTTTGTCCTTTCATCCAAAGCCCGGTAATATTTTTACCGTCGCTTGCCATAAGCAAAGCGCCTATGGGTGAAGAGTAGTCCATAGTATAAAAAATTTCTTTTTCTGCTTTTTGTTTAACTGCCATACAACCCCCCGTTAACTGTACAATACAAAGTTACTATATCACTTGGAAATATTATTGTCAATTTATATAATAATCATATGAAAAAATTACTACTATTATTTATTTCTTTTACTTTTTTGACACATGTCCACAGCGGTATTTTTGCTGGGAAAGAAGATATTATTCTTAATCAGTTACATATTGACAGTACCCAATACTCTCCCGATCTAACAGCGAAAAAAACATGGCCATACACTCCCGCTCTTTCTATATTAATATTAGCCCAAATTATACCGCAGGAAGATAGCTGGGAAGCGCAGGAACACCAGTTATATTTGTATCTTATAGACAACGAAACAGGTAAAATTGCCGCAACATTTGACGGAGATTTGAGCGCCGCAACCGATACAATGCCCCTTACCGGGGTTTCCATAGACACCGCGGCCTATGATATAAAAAAAGACAGCCGGGCTTTCGGCGTAAGAATTACCTACACTGGCCAGAGCAGAGCAAACCCTATTACAGAAGAAACCCTTTCTCTTTTCACATATGAAAACGGCAAAATTGTACGTATTCTAAAAGATTTACCGGTATTAGAAACGGAGGGCATGTACGGCGGCACATGCGAAGATTATTTTACAAAAACAGTAAAAACGCTTATTGTTTCAAACAAAGAAACTAATTCTTATAAAAACCTTACTGTAAAAGCTGTAACAAAAAAAATATTTGACAATGCTTTTATAGAAGACGGGCAAACCTGCCCAGAAGTAAAACCGGTAATAACAAAAAATACTTCCTCATTAAAATTTAATGACGGCGAATATAAATAGAAATTAAAAGCTCCGCTTTATTTGACGCTGCGTGTTAAAAGCGTTATAATTTAAGTAAGTATTTTAACTAAGGAGATGTCTTATCAAGACTAACATTTATAAGGAATCGGTCATTATGCGTAGCAAAGGCTGCCATAAATGATAATTTATTAAGTAGCCTTTGCTCGTCTTAAAGTTCAAATTTAGGAGAGCATAATGAGCTATGTAAAAGCAAAAAATATCTTACCCGCCAAATTACTGCGGGAACTGCAAAACCATATTGAAGGACAGTACTTATACATCCCCTTAAAAACAGGTTCTAAAAAACCTTGGGGCGCAATTACTAAAAGTAAAATACTAACGGAAGAAAGAAATAAAGAAATCTTTCGCAGTTATCAAAAAGGCGTAAGTGTAGAAAAGTTATCACAACAATACTTTCTGTCTGACAAAGCGGTATACAAGATTATTGCTAAGATAAAATATAACAGATAGCACACACGGTACGGGCAAAATGCCCGTACCGCTTTTTTATTTAATAATTATAAAGTAGGTAGGCGCGGCCAAATATAACTGGTAAAATTTTTACAGTAAAGGGCAAAACATATACGCCATATTTCAGACGGGGTTTAGTATAATACCCTTATGAAAACATTAAAATATTTTTTAATTTGCGTTGTTATATGGCTTATACTTTTTGCCGCTATACGTATTTCGGGTTTAGAAGACACTTTGGTTTTTAACCCCTCGGCCCCGCTGGAAAGTTTTATAGAAAAATCCGGCGGAATTGAGCAGATTATAAAAACCGAAGACGGGCAGGAAATTGTGTCCTGGTTTTATAAAGGAGACCCTAAAAAACCTGTAATAATACTAAGCCACGGCCGCAGCGCGTATGACTTTACTCTTTTACCTTTAATAGGCATTTTACGCGGGCAAGGCAACACGCTGGTTGCGTACAGCTACAGCGGTTACGGTAAAAGTACGGGCAAACCGTCGGAAAAAGCTATTTACCAAGATTTACAGTCTGTTATAAACGCGGTAAAAAAACAGTTTAATTTAACTGATAAAGACATTATTCTGATGGGACACTCAATGGGCGGCGCGGTAGCTATAGACGCGGCCTCTAAAAATGCCTACAAAGCGCTTATAGTGGGCAGCACGTTTTCTTCTATACGCGACGTACAAAGATACCAAAGTATAGAAAAACCCGCGCTCAGCATGCTTGCGCTTTTGCCGCTTAAACATAAAATGAACTCGGCCGCTAAGGTAGCCAAAGTTAAAACGCCGTTTTATATGTTTCACTCAAAAGACGATACTATTGCGCCGTATTATATGTCTGAAAAGCTTGTAAGGCGAAACCCTGCTATCATGCGTTTTACATATAACAAAGGTAATCATAACTATGTTTTTTGGTATGCGGATGATTTAGCCGCTGTTATAAAAGAAATAAATAATAAATAAGGATAATATATGAACTTTTTTGAAGACAAAAATAAAAACACGCAGTTTATGCTGGACAATATGATGGGCCCCAACGCCGTACTTTTACTTGAAGAATTATTGGGTAAAATAAAATTAAATAAAGATATGCGCATTTTAGATTTAGGCTGCGGCAAAGGTTTGACGTCACTGGCTCTGGCTAAACTTACAGGTGCGCAAATATTTGCCGCGGACCTGTGGATTACCCCTACGGAAAACTACGAACGTTTTAAGGAAATGGGGTTTGAAAACCAAATTATCCCCCTTAGCGTAGACGCGTCTAAACCGCTGCCCTTCGCGGACAATTACTTTGACGCGGTGATAAGCGTAGACTCTTACCACTACTTTGGTTCCGGCCAAGATTACCTGCAAACGCACATTTTACCCTTGCTTAAACCGGGCGGCATAGTAGGCATAGCAATACCCGGCCTGCAAAAAAACTTTGACAACGGCGTACCGTCGGAAATGCAGCCCTATTGGCAGGACGACATGTTCTTTTACTCCGTACAGTGGTGGAACGAACTTTGGCAAAAAGCTAAAGGGGCCGAGGTTAAAGAAGCGTTCTCCCTCAAAACACACGCTGAAGCTTGGCAAGACTGGCTGAAATCAAGCAACCCTTACGCCGTAAGAGACGTGGACATGATGAAGGCCGAGGGCGGCAAATACTTTGACACCATCGGAATAATAGCGCAAAAAAAGTAGATTAATCTTTATCTGGCAACAAAAGAAAGGTCCGCTTACGCGGACCTTTTTGTGTATCCTTCAACCCACCTCGACGAAACATCTTCAAAAACACTTACGCCTTCCTGCCGCCCGATGAAGGCCGGACTAGTTTTACCCCTAAAATTAATCCGGCCTGGCCATTTGCGGCGCGGACGCTTGGCAACGCCCGCGCCGCCCTTTCCCCCGTTACCGTGATTTCAAAACACCTTTTACCCCAACCTATACACGGTATACCGCCATAAACACGCGGTATTTTAACCCTTACCATACAATTAGACCGACCGTCGGTCTAATAAAATATAACAATTGTTTTCCAAAAAATCAAGACCTTTTTTTATATCCGCTTACTTGAAATATAGAAGCAAATGTCTTATACTTTAAATACGCAAAACCCCAGAGGCGCTATGAAACAAACTAAAACTACCATAAAACACGACAAACGCAAAAATGAGATTTTGGACATAGCCGAAAATCTTTTCACAACCAAAGGTTATGAGAAAACCACAGTAGAAAACATAATAAATACCGCCGTCATAGCCAAGGGCACTTTTTACCATTATTTCAAATCTAAAGAAGAACTGTTAGACGCTATTATCATGCGTTTTATGGATGTAGGCGTGAAGATAATCCAGTCTATCGCGGACGACCCTAAACTTACCGCCGAGCAAAAACTGCATAAAGTTACCACTTTCAAATACCATAAATCCACCCCAAACGCAGGGCCATAGCGGAAATACAAAAAGTTGACAATACGCAAATGTTTCAAAAAACGCTTGTTGTGGCTATTATGCGCATAACCCCCGTAATGACAAAGGTGCTGGAACAAGGCATAAAAGAGGGGTCTTTTAAGACAGACTACCCTTATGAGGCAATGGAACTTATGCTTTTACTTTCACAATTTTTATTTGAAGGGCACATATTACCCTGGCCTAAAAAAGACTTTCCTCGTAAATTTAAGGCTTATACGTCATTTATAGAAGACCTGTTTGGCGCTAAGCGCGGCTCGCTTAAATATATGGAAACCACACAAAAACAAATGATTAACCAATAATATAAAAAGCCCCGGTAAGTATTACCGGGGCTTTTTATATACCGCCCCGTAAACACGCTTTTTCTTTAGTATAATTTTTACCATAGGATAAAATATATAAGAGGATAATATGATTAAAAAAATATTACTGTTTACCGCCGTATGCTGCGCGCTTGGCGCGTGCGCGTCTAAAACCGTGCAAGTAAAAGTGACTAACCCCGCCGATAATACCAGAATCAATGAAATAGTTGAGCTTGACCTTACCAAAACAGGCTTAAAACCCAAAAATATCGTTATAACAGACGCCAAAGGTATGCAAGTGCCGTACCAATTTACGCGGATTACCGATAAAGGCCCGCAGGCGGTTATATTCCCGGCCTACGTAGGACAAAAGCAGTCCTCTCTGTATACTTTAACCAACGGTACCCCGCACACCTTTGACGCGCAAACATTCGGCCGCCACATTCCCGAACGCAAAGACGACTTTGCCTGGGAAAACGATAAAGCCGCCTACCGCATGTACGGCCCCGCGCTTGCCGGCGAAAACCCCAGCAACGGCGTGGACCTCTGGCTTAAAAGAACAGAAAAATTAATTGTAAACAAATTTTATAAAGAGGAACTTGAAGACGGCCTTTCCTACCATATAGACCGCGGCCAGGGGCTGGACTGCTACAAAGTGGGCCACACGCTTGGCGCTGGCGGCGTAGCGCCGTATTACAAAAATAAACTTTGGGTGGGCAACCATTATGACACTTTTAAAGTGCTTGAAAACGGACCCTTGCGCACAACGTTCGAACTTACCTACAACAATGTGGCGGTAGATAATAAAACGCTTAAACAAGTTATCACAATATCGCTAGACGCTTACTCAAATATGAACAAGGCCGTTGTACGCTATGACGGCCCGATAGCCTCAATGCAGCTGGCGCCGGGCATTTACCTGCACGACAAAGTGGATAATGTTAAAACAGATAAAAAAGCCGGTTACGCCGCTTACGCGGAAAACGCCGTGTCAGACGCGGGCGTACCCGTAGGCAGAAACTATGTGGCTGTTGTGGTCCCCGGCCTAAAATCAACCTTACAGAAAGACGCGCACGTGCTCGCTTTGGCGGACTATAAAACCGGTGAGGACTTTACCTACTACTTTGGCGGCGGCTGGAGCAGGTGGGGCTTTCCGTCAGACCAGGACTGGTTTAACTATGTAGAACGTTATACTAACAATCTTAAAAACCCGCTGCAAGTTGAAATAATTTCACAACAAAAATAAAAAAACGCTCCCGCAAGGGAGCGTTTTTAATTAAATCTAAAATAAATTACTGCTGGCAGGTAATAACCAGTTTTACTTCATGCGTGTCATCAGTAAGGTCATGTTTAACGCCCGATACTGAAACACCTTTATTTGCCGGCTTATCAAATATAGAACTGGCCACGCCAAGCACGGTAGAAACTGTTTTTTGCTGTGCGCCGCTGCCAAACATGCCTGTGTATTTTGCCTCCTGGCTGTTGACTATATAGGCGCCGCTTTTATAACCCGCCTCTTTACAAGCCAGTTTAGACGCTTTTAAAGCTTTAGATAACGCGCCTGACTCGCTATCGCTTTTAGAAGTTATTGTGTGCTGTGTTTGCGATGTCCTGATAACGGTGCCGTAATCTTGTGCGCTGGCACACGCCAGCATAAAAAACGCTAAAGCTAAAAGGGGTAACATTTTATTCATTGCTTTCTCCTGTGCAATCTAATATTTTATTATACTTATTTATAGGTTTTTATATACAATTACTCTATGGGGGATAAAATGAAAAATATTATAAAAACAGCAGTAATACTGGCTTGGGCCGCAGTGCCGCTTGCCGCCGCGGACTTGCAGGAAATAAAATTAAACAAACCGCAGTTAACAAAAGGCGACAATATAATGAAAGCCTTTTCCAACAGAAAATCTGTAAGAGAATTTTCAGCCAAACAGCTTGACCTGCAAACGCTTTCCAACCTGCTCTGGGCCGCCAACGGTGTTAACCGTGACGACGGCAAACGCACCGCGCCCAGCGCCATGAACAGGCAGGAAATAGACGTTTATGTCTGCCGTGATGACGGCGCCTACTTTTACAATGCGCACGAGCATAAACTTGTCCCCGTGTCTAAGAGCAACTGCAGGCAGTTTAACGTTCTTACTTTAATACTTGTGGCCAATGCTAAAGAGGGCGAACAATACGCCGCCATAGACGCGGGTATAGTATCGCAAAATATTTCTTTATTCGCCGCAGGCATGGGCCTGGCCACAGTACCTAGAATGTCAATGCCGCAGCAAGAATTTAGAAAAATATTAAATCTTAAAGAAGGCCAGCAAATGCTGCTTAACCACCCAGTCGGCTACCCCGCCCAAATAACAAATAAAAAATAAGGATATAAATAAAACATATGCCCCCCAGGACAATAAACCTGTGGCATCTTTTAGAAAAAAGAACAAACAGGAGTAATAATTTTAATGAAAAAAATATTTTTTATATTTTTGGCGGCAGCCGCGGGCATTGCCATATTTTTGGGCGCCGCACTATTTTTTATAACTGCGGAATGGAAGGAGTTTCCGGACTATTGCCCCAACTCCCCCTTGGCACATGCCGTATATGACAATGATTTAAATACTTTAGCAGAACTGTTAAAAAACCAAAAAACTTTAAAATCTATAAACACGCCCGACGCCTGCGGCAACCCGCCGCTGGACGTGGCCATACAACAAGGAAATATTGAAATAGTAAAAGAATTGCTGAGTGCAAACGCCGAAGTTAACCTGGTTTACGGGCAAAATAAAATAACCCCGCTGCACGCAGCCGCGGGCTGGAACGGTAATAATAAAGAAGAACTAAATATAATAGAAATTTTGCTGCAAGCAGGTGCAACTATTGAAGTGGCGGACGCTTACGGTTTTACGCCGCTACACGAGGCCGCCTCTAACGCCGACAGCGGTAAAATTAAATTGCTTTTAGAATATGGCGCTAACCCAAATGCCCAAACAACCCGCCGCCGCACGCCGCTGCATTTGGCGGCGCAGATGGTTGGCTCGCGCGAGGGCCCGGCGGCTATAGGCCTGCTAATATCTAACGGCGCGGATACCCGCGTAAAAGATGAAAACGGCGAACTTGCTTTAGATATAGCAACACGCAATTTAACACCCCAAACAGACGCTAAGGCGGCCATTAAACTTTTAACCCCGTAAAAAATCCCCCGGCAAGCCGGGGGAACAAACTAAAACTTCAAATTTAATTTTTATCAATTTTATCTTCCTAATTTTTTACCTAACTCCGCGCCTGTAATAGCAATCATAACGGGCCTGCCGTGCGGGCAGTGCATGCCGTCCTCACACATAGACAGGTCTATAATCAGACGGTCGGCCTCAGCTGTGCTTATGTCTTCTTTAGCTTTTATAGATTTTTTGCACGCCAGCATGGCAACTGTTTTCTTTTTAAGTTCGTCCGTGCTTTTTAAAGGGTCGCCCACAATTTGCGCCAGGCTTATTATAAACTCACGCAGGTTGTCTTCTTTAAACCTAAAAATATTTGGCACCGTGCTTACCAAAATTGTACGGGGAGAAAACTGTGATAATTCAAAGCCGGCCGTTTTCAGCCAATCCGCCCACAATACCAGCGTTTCAATATTGCTGGCGGGCAGGTCAACATGCACGGGGAACATAAGCGGCTGTACGCCAAGCGTGTTAGTTTCCATTTCTCTCATGTACGCTTCATACAGCACTCTTTCACGCGCGGCGTGCTGGTCCATTATTATCATGCCTGGTTCAGTCTCGTAAATCAAATAACTTTTGTGTACCGCGCCTAAATATCTATACGGGCCCTGCCACCAGCTGGGCATTTTAGCGGGGGCGGCGGTCTGCAAAACGGAAGAGTCTTCTTCGTCCTGCTGCGGCTGCGGGTTGGGGTTATAGGTCACAGGCTCTTCAAAATCTTTTACTATAAAATCTTTTTTAAGCGGCGCACCCGAGAACACGCTTTCCGCAGCAGCGCTTAGCGGTTTATAGGCGGACTCCATCGGCGGCGGTTTAACGGGGAACTCCATTTGCACGGGCGCGGCCGTTGGCGTAACGCTAACCTGCGGCGGCACAGCCGCACCAAACAAATGGCGTTCAATTGTGTTCATTATAAAACCAAAAATCGCGTTTTCTTTTAAAAATTTAACGTCGCGCTTTTGCGGGTGTATATTAACGTCAAAATCCGTGGCGGGCATTTGCATATAAATTATAAACGCCGGGTGCTTGTCTCTGGCGCGGGAACCTTGGTACGCCTTATACACTGCCTGCTGTAAAGTTTTGCTGGTGAGCGGCCTGCGGTTTAAAAAGAAAAACTGTAAATCACGCAGTGAAACCAAACTGCTGGCGGGTGTGAGAAACGCTTTAAAATCATAATTTTCATTTTTAATTGTTATTAAATTAGCGGCAACCTCTTCGCCCAAAATTGCCTGTGCGCGTTTTATAACAGCTTTGTCAAAGTCTTCCGTGCCAGAGGGCAAAGCGTAAACGGCTTTACCGTCCGTGCGTACGTTATACGCCACGTTAAGGTTAGCCAGGGCGGATTCTTCCACTACCTTAAGCAGCAGCCCCCGCTCATAAGCGTCTGACTTTAAAAATTTTAAACGGGCGGGCGTATTAAAAAATAAATCACGCACTTCTACCGTCGTGCCTTTAATATTTGGCGCGGGCGACTGTTCAACAACCTTGCCGCCGTCCACAATAATTTTATTGCCTTGCCCGCCGTCAGTCGCGCTGCTAATTGTCAGGCGGGAAATTGACGCGACGGAGTACAACGCCTCCCCCCTAAAACCAAAAGTGTCTAAACTGTCTAAATCTTCATAATCTTTTATTTTACTTGTTGAGTGGCGCAGAACTGAAAGCGACAGGTCTTCTTTATTCATACCCGCGCCGTTATCGTTAACGCGTATTAAAGTTTTGCCCGCGTTTTCAATATCAATATTAATTGTGGTTGCGCCGGCGTCTATGGCGTTTTCTAAAAGTTCTTTAAGCACGCCTGCCGGGCGTTCTATCACTTCCCCCGCCGCTATACGCGCCGCTACTGACTCTGTTAAAATTTGAATTTTAGTCATTATCTATTCTCTTTTTCCACTCGGTTATCATTTGCAGGGCTTCCAGCGGCGTCATGGCGGCCGGGTCGGCCAATTTAATTTCTTCCACTATCGGGCTGGAAAATAAATCTACCACCATATCCTGCTCCTTTTTAGAAACGGACGCGCCTTGCTTAGACTCTAAATCTTTTAAAACTTTTTTAGCGCGTACTATGGTGGAAGCGGGTAAGCCCGCCAGTTCCGCCACGTGTATACCGTAGGATTTATCGCCGGCGCCTTCTTTTATTTTATAGAGGAAAGCTATTTTACTTTGCCCCTGCGCGTCTTTATATTCCTGCACTTCGGCGTGGTAATTTTTAATGCCCTGGTATTTATTTTCCAGGTCCGTCAGTTCAAAATAATGCGTGGCAAAAAGCACTTTTGGCCCGCCGGATTTTTTATACAGAAATTCCGTTATAGCCCATGCTATGGAAATACCGTCAAATGTAGACGTGCCTCTGCCAACCTCGTCCAAGAGTATCAAACTTTTTGGCGTGGCTGAGGCCAGTATATGTGAAGTTTCTTTCATCTCCACCATAAAAGTACTTTGACCGCGGCTGATAGCGTCCTGCGCGCCAATGCGCGTCATAATTTTGTCAATTATGCCAACCTGCGCCTCGCTTGCGGGCACAAAGCCGCCCATTTGCGCCAGTATCACAAGTATGGCGCTTTGCTTAAGGTAAACGCTTTTACCGCCCATGTTGGGGCCTGTGATAATGGCTATTTGAGTATCAGTGCCCAGGTTAATATCATTTGGCACAAAACTGCCCGGCGGCAAACTGCCCTCCACAACAGGGTGGCGTACATCGCGGGCAAAAAATATGTCCGTGTTTGTAATAACGGGTTTTGTAAATTTATATATTTTGGCGGCGTGGGCTAGCGTTCTGTAAACGTCCAGCTCCGCCACGGCGGAGGCGAAAGCACGCAAAATTTCTATATGCGCGGCTAAATGCTTGCGCACCTCGTCAAATAAGCTTGTTTCCAGGCGCAGTATGCGCTCCTGCGAATGTAAAATTTTATCTTCAATCTGTTTAAGTTCTTCTGTTATAAAACGTTCGGCGTTGGCAAGCGTTTGTTTACGGGTGTAATTGTAAGGTACTTTATTAACTTGCCCCTTACTTACCTCAATATAATAACCAAAAACAGAGTTATACCCCACTTTTAGTGTAGGAATCCCCGTTTTTTCTTTTTCACGTTCGCAAAGCTCTGCCAAGGTTTTATTGCCGCCTGATTGTATGGCCCTTAATTCGTCCAGTTCAGAGTTAAAACCCGGTTTTATTATGCCGCCGTCCGATATTTTTATAGACGGGGTTTCCTCAATAGCTTGCTGCAGTAAATCTGACAAACTTTCTATAGTTACAATATTTTTAAGAATACTGTTTCTAACAGCGGGCACTGCGTCGCCATAAGTGTCAAACCAAATTTTAAGCCTGTTGTGTACGGCTATAGAGCGCGAAAGGCCCGCCAAATCACGGGGGCTGGCATTGCCTGTGCCAACACGGCTCATTATGCGTTCAATGTCGCTTATGTCTTTTAAAATTGTTTCCAGCTCAATGGCGGCTGTTTCATTTTCAAAAAAATTGGCTACGCAGGTTTGCCTGGCAAGTATTTCATTACCGTCCATAAGCGGGTTTAAAATCCAGTTTTTTAACTTGCGGCTGCCCATGGGGGTGGCGGTAAAATCTAAATGGTCCCACAAACTGCCTTTGCGCCCGCCCGCGCTGCCCTGTACTAACTCGAGCGTGCGCACGGCGTTTTCGTCTAAAGATAAATAGTTGGAAATTTCTTTGTAAAAAGGAATAAGAATGTCTTTAAACCCAGGCTCGTTAACATTAATATATTTTATGGCGGTGAGCGCTGCTGCAAGAGCGGTTGATTTTTGCGCCCACATCGCCTGCGCCGGCCAGTTGGCGGGGATTTGTTTGGAATCTTCTCTATAAACTATTGTTGTTGCCACGGTGCCGGGCAGTATCATGCTGGTGTTAATAGCGTCCAGCGTTTCATTATCTAAAAGTATTTCGGCGGGATTAAGCGCCGCAAGCATGCAGGAAAGATTGTTAAGTAAAATATCGTCATCGTCTTGCGTTACCCAAAATTCTCCGGTAGACACGTCTATCGCGGCAGCGCCCCACCCTTTTTTATGCACAAAAACCGAAACGAGATAATTGCTTATATTACTTTCAAGCATATTATCTTCTATAACGGTACCGGGGGTAATGACACGCACTATTTTGCGCTCAAAAAGCTTGCTTTTACCCTCACCCGTGCCAACTTGTTCGCAAATACCTACTTTTTTGCCCGCTTTAATAATTTTGCTTATGTAATTTGCCCCGGCATGGTACGGTACGCCGCACATGGGCACGCCGCCGCGGGCGGTTAAAGCTATACCCATAATTTTGCTGGCTTCACGCGCGTCATCGTCAAACATTTCGTAAAAATCGCCCAGGCGGAAGAATATTATTATGCCGGGGTTCTTTTCTTTTATATCATAATACTGGCGCATTAAAGGGGTAAGCGTGCTGGGGTCTCTCATTACTTCTCCATATTTTTATACATTGTTAGGGCTATTATAGTTTTGGCGTCTTTAATTTCGCCTTTTTCTATCATTTTTAAAGCTGTTTTAAAGGGGAACAGGCGCACGTTTAAAAACTCGTCCTCATCGGGGTTGGTTTTGCCGGCCTTAAGGTCAGTGGCTATAAAAACATGCAAAAGCTCGTCAGAAAAGGCACAGCACGGGTGAAAGGAGATAAGTTTTTTTACTTTGCCCGAATACCCGGTTTCCTCTTTAAGTTCCGCCTTGGCGCAGGCTAACGGGCTTTGGCCCTTTTTGGCTTTACCGGCAGGTATTTCCCAGGTGGTTGACTTTACGGGGTAGCGGTATTGCTGCACAAGCACTACTTTGCCGTCATTGGTTATAGGTAAAACGGCACTGGCGCCCGGGTGTACCATATACTCGCGCGTGGCGGTGGTGCCGTTAATAAGTTTTACCGTATCAAGGTTAAAACCCACTACACCACGGAAAATAGGTTTGCCGGAAAGCTTAACTTCTTTTAATTTATTATAATGTTTAGGCATAGTTTTAAAATTAATATATATAGCAAATATTATTTATATTATACATTTTAACCCCCCTTTTTATATATAGTTTAATAAGAAAACCAAGGAACCCATGGCAGAATTTGTACATTTACATAACCATAGCGAATATTCCCTTTTAGACGGCATGCTTAGACTGTCTGAAAAGGGCCCCTCACGCTTTTTAAAGTCAGTAGCGGCGGACGGGTTTAAGGCCATGGCTTTAACAGACCATGGCAATATGTACGGCGCCATAGACTTTTACAAAAGCGCAACAGCCGCAGGCATTAAGCCTATTGTGGGCTGTGAAGTCTACATTTCCAGCGGTAAGCATACAAATAAAGAAAAAGGCATTGATAAAACCCACCATTTAACCCTGCTTGCTAAAGATTTTCAAGGTTACCAGAATTTAATGAAGCTGGTGTCCAAGGCGTGGGTAGACGGCTTTTACTACCACCCCCGTATAGACAAAGAACTTTTAGCACAGTACCACGATGGTATTTTAGGCCTGTCCGGCTGTTTAAAGGGCGAAGTTGCGCAGGCCTGCCTTAACTCCACCATAGGCGCCGCCTGCGATATGGCCAAAACGTATGAATCTATCCTTGGCAAAGGCAATTATTATATAGAGTTGATGGACCATGGTATTGAAGAAGAAACCCTGGTACTGCCCAAACTTATAGAAGTATCCAAAATCACAGGCATACCCATGGTGGCCACCAATGACTGCCACTACGAGAAAAAAGAAGACTGGCAGGCGCACGACATACACCTGTGCATATCCACAGGCAAAACCTTAGAAGACCCTACCCGCATGAAAATGACAACGCACGAGTTGTATTTTAAAAGCGCGGAGGAAATGACTGAGCTATTCTCCCACACGCCAGAAGCCATAAAAAACACCCTTGAAGTGGCCGAAAAGTGCAACCTGGTCATGCCCAAATCAGGCTTTGTTTTGCCCGTTTTTGATATACCGCCGTCTTATACGGATATGGAAACCTATTTCACACATTTATGCACCGAAGGCCTGGCCAAAAAGCTTGGCGGCACAATACCGCAAAACTACCAGGACCGTTTGGACTACGAACTTGGCGTTATTAACAAGATGGGCTTTTCCAGCTACTTTTTAATCGTTGCGGACTTTATAGACTACGCAAGAACGCAGGATATACCTGTCGGCCCGGGCAGAGGTTCGGGCGCGGGCTCTATAGTGGCGTACAGTTTAAACATTACTAAGGTAGATCCTATTACAAACGGGCTGCTGTTTGAGCGTTTTCTTAACCCAGACCGCTTAAGCATGCCTGACCTGGATATCGACTTTTCAGATTCCGGCCGTGAGCAGGTTATAGAATACGTGCGCAATAAATACGGGCAGACAAACGTGGCGCAGATTATTACATTTGGCACCATGAAAGCCAAAATGGCCGTAAAAGACGTGGCGCGCGCTATGGGTATAAGCGTGGCGGACTCTAACCGTATAACCAAAATGATACCCAATGACCTTGGCACCACAATAGACTCCGCCATAGAAGACGTAAAAGAGTTAAAGCAGGAAATAAACAATAACCAGCAAACCGCCAAACTTTTTGAATTTGCCAAAAAATTAGAGGGCCTTAAACGCCACGCCGGCATACACGCCGCCGGTATAGTGGTAACCCGTGAAGAAGTGTCTAACTACACCCCGCTGGCAAGGGGATCGCGCGAAGCTATTACCACACAATACGAAGGCACAATTTTAGCCGATGACCTGGGACTCTTGAAGATAGACTTTTTAGGCCTGCGCACCCTAACAATTATTGAGGGCACCGTAAAACTACTTAAAGAACTGCGCAACATAGATTTAGACATAGACCATATACCGCTGGACGATAAAAAAACTTATGAACTGTTGTCCTCAGCCAGGACGCTTGGCATATTCCAGTTAGAAAGCGGCGGCATGCGTGACCTGGTAAAAAGGCTTAACCCCAGCCAGTTTAGCGATATTTCCGCCCTTGTCGCCCTGTACCGCCCGGGCCCTATGGAATCAGGCATGTTAGAAAGCTTTGTCCGCCGTAAGGCGGGGCTGGAAAAGGTGGTGTATGACTCGCCTTTAATGGAGCCTATACTTAAAGAAACTTACGGCACCATGGTTTACCAGGAACAGATTATGGAACTTTCCAAATCTCTTGGCGGGTTTACCCCCGGCCAGGCCGACAGCCTGCGTAAATCCATGGGTAAAAAGAAAGTGGACGAAATGGAAAAGGCCAGAGCCAGCTTTGTGGCGGGCTGCGCCGTTAATAAGATTAACGCCAAAATGGCCGACAAGATTTTTGAGCAAATGAGTAAGTTCGCCGGGTATGGTTTTAACAAGTCTCACTCCGTAGCTTACGCGTTGGTGTCTTACCAAACGGCGTACCTTAAGGCTAATTACCCCGTGGAATTTATGTGCGCCACCCTTACTAACGAGATTGGGCACAACGCTATAGGGTCCGACGATAAAGAAAATAAAATTGTTACCTATATAGAAGAAGCCAAGAGAATGGGCTACGCCACCTTAGCGCCTGATGTTAACCACTCAAGGTCCAACTTCTCGGTAGAAGAAATAGACGGCAAAGAAGTTATACGCTTTGGTTTAGAAGCCGTAAAGAACGTAGGCACCGAGGCCGCCGCCACCATAGTGGAAGCCAGAGGCAAAGAACCGTTTAAATCTTTCCAGGACATGTTGGAACGCATAGACCTTAAGGCCGCCAACAAAAAAACTATAGAAAGTTTAATAAAAGCAGGCGCTATGGACTGCCTGATGCCCGAAGTAAAACCCAACGCCGCCAGAGCGCAAATGCTGGACGAAATGGAAGAGTTATTAAGCATAACCGCCAAAATAAAAGAAGAAAAAGAGTCCTCCATAGGCAGTTTATTTGGCGACGACATGTCCGCCATAGTAAGCGTTAAAAAGGAATTTAAGCCGCACAAAGTGCGCCCGCTTACGCAAGACCAACTGTTAGAGTTTGAAAAAGAAGTTTTGGGCTTTTACCTGTCCGGCCACCCGCTGGCTAAATATAAAGACCATGTTGGGAAAATGAAGCTGGTAACCATAAATGATATTTTTGAAAAAAATATACAGGGCCCCGTAAGCATACTGGGTATTATTACCCGTGTTAAAAAACGCCAGAATAAACGTAAAGAAGACTGGGCGCAGTTTATACTGGAAGACCAGACTGGCCAAATGACGGCCAACGCCTACTCCAGAGTATATGCCGAGATTTCAGACAAAATAGAAAATAACGCCATTGTGGTACTGCTGGCGGACGTAAAGACAGACGCGGAAAGCGCCAGGACGGAGCTTATGGTAAGCAATATTTCCACCATAGTCAACGTAATAGCGCAAAGCGCCACCAAGGTAACCATAAGCCTGCCTAAAGACTATTCAGAGGCAAACCTACGTATATTAAACACCCTACTCGAGCGCGGCAAAGGCATAACAGAAGTCTATTTCAACATTCCCGCCGAGGATGAGAGCCAGCCGCCCTATACACTGCGCAGCCGCCACACAATAATACTGCATAAGGCATTGGTTGAACATATAGAAAACTCTATAGGCAGCGGCGCCTGGACCTTTGAGAAATAAAAATACCCCCCTGCTAATGTAAGCAGGGGGGTATTTTATATAAAACTATTTATTATAAAGAACCGTCGTTATAAGCGAACCCGTCAGAACGCAAACCATTGCATATGGTCTCACCTAAAGGATTTTCATTAGTATGGCAGGTTTTGTCCATTGTTCCGCCACGCCTGGAAATCATTTCCAGCTCATATTTACTGCCTATTCTTTTTATATGCAGTTCCACTATTGTGCTGCCGCAGTCATTTATGCGGTATTCAAAGTTTTTGGTAATATACCCGCCTGGCCTGTCAGGGTCATCCTGCATATTGGCAAAGGCTTCAAAATTTCTGCAGCTCATGTTTCTGCCCCTGTCGGCAAATGCTACCTGTACCTCTTTATTTAAAGCGTTGGCCACCAGCAAGGCCTCCGCCACTCTGGACTTTTCTACCGCTTTGGTATACTGCGGCAACGCTATGGCGGACAGTATGCCTATAATTAAGACTACAACCAGCAGTTCTATAAGAGTGAACCCGGCCGCCTTAGCGGCTATAGGGCGCGATTGAAATTTTTTCATATTTTTCCTCAAAATGTTAAGTTAGTTCCATTTTATCATATTTATGCTAAAAAACCGCTCAGACGCAAAGCCCTTTTTTCTTAGAGGAAAATACCTGTTGCAAAGTTTTATAATATTTATTACACTTTTGTCGTAAGGTAATTTAGAAGTAATTTCCCAGGAGGAAAATATTATGGCAGAAAAAGTTCTTAAAGTAGGTGTAGCACGCGAAGACGGCTTCCTTTATTTTATCGACAAAGACGGCGACGTTGCTAAAGTACAAATGGCACGCGGCGGCAAAAAAGGCGGTAAAGCAAAGAAAGTTGAAAAAACAGGCATTAAAAAAGAAAAAGGTTACCTCTATTTCTTAGACAAGAAAGGTGACGTTTCAAGAGCTAAAATGGTTAACGCCAAATAAGCCGGCCTAATTTTTAAAACCCCCGTTTTATGACGGGGGTTTTGTTTTTTATACAAATATTTCTATTTCTTTTTAGCCTGGTTGGCCACGGCGTCAATACGCTTTCTAATTTCGTCTTGGTCGCCTAAAAAATAGTCGTGCGTAAGTTTAAAACTATCATCAAACTCAAACACGTACGGTATGCCAGTGGCCAGGTTAAGATGCGTTATTTCATCGTCTGAAATATTTTTTAAATATTTTATTATACCGCGAAGGCTGTTGCCATGCGCTACAACAAGCAGGTTGTCGGCGGTTTTTAAGTTAGGAAATATAGTTTCCTTCCAGTAGGGCAAAATGCGCTCTATAGTGTCTTTGAGAGATTCTGTCCTGGGCAGCTCAGCGTCCGCCACGTCTTTATAACGCACATCAAGGCGCGGGTTACGCGGGTCGTCCCCAGGTATAGCGTCCGGCGCAACGTCGTAGCTTCTGCGCCATATTTGCACCTGCTCCGCGCCGTATTTCTCGGCCGTCTCAGTCTTATTTAAACCTTGTAATACGCCGTAGCTTTTTTCGTTAAGGCGCCAGTCTTTTTCCACGGGTATCCAGTCTTGGTCCAGGCGGTCAAGCACGCAGTTTAGCGTTTTTACGGCGCGCTTAAGGTAAGACGTGTACGCTTTATCAAATACTATTTTTTCCCCTTGCAGCAAATCCCCCGCTTTATATGCTTCCATCACGCCTTTTTCGGTCAAATCTACGTCGGTCCAACCGGTAAAGCGGTTTTCTTTATTCCACGTGCTTTCGCCGTGCCTTAAAAGTACAATTTTTTTCATAAAATATCCCCCTTTTTGATATTATACACCTTAAAATTAAATTAGGCGCATATAAAATAAAACACCCCCGTAAATTACGGGGGTGTTTTATTTTTAAATATTAATTTACTGTTTTAAAGCCTTGGCCTTCAAGAGTTTTACACATAGACCTGTACTTTTCATTATAAACGGTGCATGTTCTCAGGTCGGTATAGCCTTCGCCGGGCTGATAGAATGTAAGCTCGTACATAGTGTTGTCATAAAAGTCCACCTCGGTACCGTTATTCACTCTATAAATGTTAACAAAATCCCAATCTTCTATTCTATAAACAAAGTGTTTTGTAATATAAAAGCCGCCATCACTATTCCAAGTGCCGCCGCTAAGGTCTATATCTATAAGGTCTTTATAAGGCGGCTGCCAAATTTCCGGACCGCTTTGCAGCATGGCCCTTTGCACGGCGTCAGAAATATTTTTGCCGTTAACAAGCGCCTCTGTCGCGCGGGATTTTTCTACCGCTTTTGTATACTGCGGCAGCGCGATTGCGGCAAGTATGCCTATGATTAAAACTACTACTAAAAGTTCAATTAATGTAAAACCCTCCGCCTTCACTACCCGTCTTCGCTGCGCTACGACGCGGCCTAAGGTGCTACGGCGCGATTGTAAATTTTTCATAAGTCCTCCTTTTTTAGGTCTTATTATTTTAGCAAAAATTATAATAATTGAAGTGGAGCGTATTTGAGCATAAATGTGCGGCGCACACCGTTGGAAAATATAACGGTAATTTTGGCAGCCTCGCCTGAACCCGCGATAGACGCTATTTTGCCCTCGCCAAATACGCCGTGGCGCACTCTGCCGCCCACTTTGGGGCCAGCGGCGGAAACGTGAACTGCCGGAGTTTCCCCGCCCATGTCAGAGCTTGCGCTGCGTCCTATTGGCGCGCTGTAATCTTCACTGTCTTCTATTTCATAGCCGTGCACGTCATAGTCTTTTTCTTTTTTCTTAGCGCCAAAAGAGGGTTTAAACTGCGGCTTGTTTTGGCCAAAGCTTCCGCCGTATTTTGTTTTATAATCTGTATATTTAGGCTGTTCCTGGCGCACAAGCGGGCCCATGGCTTCCTCTGTAAGTAAACCGCTTTCAAATAAAAAGCGTGAGGGTAAATTGGTATACATTTTGCCAAATATTCTGCGTGTGCTGGCGTAGGTCATAAGCAGGCGGTCTTTGGCGCGTGTCATGGCCACGTAACAAAGGCGGCGTTCTTCTTCCAAATCATCGTCATCTTTACTGGACAGCGGGAATAAACCCTCTTCCAAGCCCGACACAAATACATTAGGGAACTCCAACCCTTTTGCCAAGTGCACCGTCATAAGAGTAACCGCGCCGGCGCTTTGGTCTTCGGACTGGTCGGCCCCGGTTATTAAAGATATTTCCTGCACAAATTCTGAAAGTGACGCTTCTTTATCCATACGGCCGCAGCGTTCCTCGTATTCTTTTACGGCGTTTACAAGTTCCTGCAAGTTGTCCAGGCGGGCGCCGGCCTCAATATCTTTTTCCACCTCGTCTTCAATACTCTTCCAATAGCCTGACAGCGTTAAAATTTTATTAATAATATCCGTGGGCCCTACTACGGTTAATTCCAGGCGCAAGGTATCCATAAGGTTAATAAATTCCTGCGCCGCGCGGCGTGCCGTAGGCGTAAGCCCCTCTACAAAAGCGTTGCGCTGTAAAGCGGCATAAAGCGTGATGTGGTTTTGGTTAGAATAATCTAAAAATTTATCCTCGGCCGTTTTGCCAAGGCCGCGGCGTGGCGTGTTTAAAATACGCAGTAAGCTGACGGTATCGGCCGGGTTAACCAGCACGCGGGAATATGCCAGCACGTCTTTAACTTCTTTTCTGTCATAGAAGCGCACCGCGCCTATTAAGCGGTATGGCAATTGGTAACGGCGGAAGTTGTCTTCAAAGTTTCTGCTTTGCGCGTTGGTGCGGTAGAAGACGGCGATGTCGTTTAGGCTGGCGCCCTCTTCAATAAGGTTTGCTATATTTTGCGCTGTCCAGCGGGCTTCCTCGCCCTCTGTCAGCAGCTCGCGCACTTCAATAGGCTCGCCGGAGGTTTTATGCGAAAATAAACTTTTATCTTTACGTTTTTTATTTTTCTTAATAAGTTTATTGGCGCTGTCTAAAATAATTTGGGTAGAGCGATAGTTTTGCTCCAGCGTGATAACCTTGGCGTCCGGGAAGTCCTTTTCAAACTCTAAAATATTTCTTATATTCGCGCCACGCCAGGAGTAAATACTCTGATCAGGGTCGCCCACTACACAAAGGTTGCGGTGTTTATAGGCAAGCGTGCGGGTAATCATGTACTGTGTGTGGTTGGTGTCCTGGTACTCGTCAACCAGAACGTATTGAAAAAAGTTTTGGTAGTACTCTCTTATTTCCTCGTGATTTTTAAGTAACTCGGCCGTTTTTACCAAAAGGTCGCCAAAGTCCAGCGCGCCGGCGGCGTTAAGCTTAGCCTGGTAACGTTTATAAATCTCGGCCGCTTTTATTTTAAAATCTAAGTTGGAGGCTAAGGCGGAAATAGCAAAAGACTCCGGGTCAATCATATCGTCTTTAGCACGGGAAATCATGGAAATATACTGGTTAATTTCTTTTTTAGCGTCTTTCTGGCCCATCTCTTCCAGTATCATGGTTATTATTTTTTTCTGTTCGGAATCGTCGTAAATAACAAAATCTTTAGTAAGTTTTAGGGCCGCCGCGTTTTGCCTGAGCAGGCGCACGCCAAAACTGTGGAACGTGTGTATCCACACTCTGCCGCCGGTACCGGGCATAAGCGCCTCTACACGCTCGCGCATTTGCTGCGCGGCTTTGTTGGTAAATGTTACGGCAAGAATGCGGCTGGGGTTAACGCCGCTCTCTATAAGCCCCGCAATTTTGGTAGTTAGGGTTTTGGTTTTGCCCGTGCCCGCGCCGGCTATAATAAGGCACGGCCCGCCGTTATATTCAACAGCTTCCTTCTGCGCCGGGTTAAGGCTGTGTGTAAGATGTTCTAAACTCATATTCTAATTAACATGTCCAAAATTCCAACTGTAATCATAACAAAAACTTCTATCAGTAAAAATACGCCTAGCATAGCGTTGAAACTTAAAGAGGTTTCCTTATAGCTATACCACGCAGCTTTTATTATGACAGACGGAATAAATATAAAAGTAAAAACAAGCCTTTGATTCTCCGCCGGGAAAGCCAACACAGCCGTCCACGCGATTGCGGTAAGTGTATTTAAAAAAAACAAAAGCTTTATTTTAGAGCGGGAATAGTCTTTTTCATAAGTTAAAAGCAAAAATGACGCCACCGCGTAAACTACAGAAAACAGAAAAAAGTAAGCTAACAGTATAATTACCAGGTTCATTTTACCCTCCTGTAAAACTATTTAAGTTTTAATTCTACTAATGTTTCAATATGCTTTGTGTTTGGAAAGAAGTCAAACGCTTCAACATTTTTTACTTCGTAATACTTTGTAAGCTCTTCTAAATCTTTGGCCAATGTTACCGGGTTGCAGGAAATATACGCAATGTTCGGCGCACCCGCGCCCGCTATTGCAGCACATGCCGCCGGGTGCATGCCGGACCTGGGGGGGTCTATAATAATAAGCGAGTTATTTGCGCTGAGTTTGTTTTTCTTCACGTAATCTTCCACTTTGTCGCAAACAAAAGATACGTTTTCTATATTGTTAAGCTTGGCGTTTGCCGCGCCGTCAACAACCGCCTCGGGCACGGACTCTATACAAAAACTTTTTTCTACCAGGTCCGCGCAGGTTAAACTAAAGCTGCCCGCGCCGCCGTAAAAATCATAAATGGTTTTGGGGCTTAATTTTTTTACAATATCGCGCACACGCTGATACATAAGCTGCGCCGCCAGTGTATTGGTTTGAAAAAACGATTGGGCGGATAATGTGAACACCGGGGCGACGTCTTCCAGTTTTATTGTTTCTTTAATAGTGCCGGCGCCTTTAAGTACTTTGGCGTCCTGCATTTTTACCACGTCGGCCACGCCGTCATTTACGGCTAAAAGAATGTTGGCGGCTGGCAACACCGACTCTACCGCGCGTGCGAACCCCGCCGTATCAAAGTTGTCATTGGCCGCTATAAGCACTATCATTTGCTCATCGGTATTTTTGCCTTGGCGCATCATGATATTGCGCAGTGTGCCCGTATGTTTGCGCTGGTCATAATAATCTAAATTTTGTTCTTTGGCCCAGGCACGCACAGCGTTAAGCAGCGGTATAAGGTACGGCTCAAAAATTAGACAGTCTTGTATATCCACCGCTCTATCCCAGCGGCCTTTTACTTTAAAACCGACGGCGTTTTCAAAGTCAAGCGGTTCTGTTTTATCACGTTTAACTTTTTTATCAAAAGGGTGCTTCCACAAAACCTGGCGGCAAAAACCTATTTCAATTTTGTTGCGGTAATACTCTATGGTGGGGGAATGATGAACTAAGATCTCTTTATCCCAATAGGGGGCCAAGAGTGTTTTAAGCTCGCCATTTTTAACAGTTACCTGCTGTTCATATGGCTGGTCCATAGTCTGGCACCCGCCGCAAAAACCAAAATGTTTACAAATTTTGTGTGTCATTTATTACCTTATATTTTTAATATCGCGTTACTTGAGAGAGTTAGGCTTGCTGTACGGCGTATTGTTGTGTACATTTTGTGTTCAATACCCTCACCTTACTCCTCTCCCCTAAGAGGGAGAGGAAAACAATTGGAAATACGACTATTGTTACGGGTTTACCTTAAATAGGCAGACGTCGCCGTCTTTTACTATGTAGTCTTTACCCTCGGAGCGTATGAGGCCCTTTTCTTTGAGCACTTTTTCTGATTCCCATTTGTCTATGTCTTCAAAGCTGTACACGTCCGCGCGGATAAAGCCCTTTTCAAAATCAGTATGAATTTTGCCGGCCGCCTGCGGCGCGGCGCAGCCTACGGGGATAAGCCAGCTGCGTACTTCAACTTCCGTACCCGCCGTAAAATATGTGCACAGGTTAAGCAGTTTAAGACCCTCACGCACAATTTTCTCAAGGCCCGTATATTCGCTGCCAATATCGGCCAAGAAAGCCTGTTTTTCTTCATCTGAAAGCTCCGCTATGTCAGACTCAAACTTTACGCAAAGCTCTACAAAGCCCGCGTTGTTCTTTTTGGCGTAGGCGGCAAGTTTTTCGGCGTTTTCTTTGTTGGGTTTTTCTGAGTTATTGCCAACGTAAAGCATAGGTTTGGCGGTTAAAAACTGAAATTCCTTAAGCTCTTCTTCGCTAAGCCCCAGTGAGGCAACCTGGTTGCCGTCTTCAAGACATTTTTTAACTTTTTTAAGCGTTTCCAGCTGGAGGATAGCTTCTTTTTTATTCCCCCTGGCGGCGGACTCTAAGCGGGGCAGCATGCGCTCAACGGACTCAAGGTCCGCAAGCATAAGTTCCGTTTCTATAATTTCCACGTCGCGCAGCGGGTCGACCGAGTTCATAACGTGAGTCACGTTCTCATCGTCAAAAAGCCTTACTACATGAATAATAGCGTCCACTTCACGTATGTTTGCTAAAAATTTATTGCCCAGGCCTTCGCCTTTGCTGGCGCCTTCTACAATGCCGGCGATGTCCACAAATTTAATTGCGGCGGGTGTTTTTTTAGGCGGACCAAAAACAACTTGTAAGCGGTCCAAACGTCTGTCCGGTATGGCCACGATGCCTACGTTAGGCTCAATTGTGCAAAAGGGGTAATTGCTGGCCTCGGCCCCGGCGCATGTTAAAGCGTTAAAAAGGGTGGATTTTCCTACGTTTGGTAAACCTACTATTCCTATTTCCATTTCGTTTGACTCCGATAATTATTTTTAAATAAAACTTCCGCCCCAGGGTTTCAAATTACTATCCTGCAGCAGACACATTTTATATTTTGTGTTAAAGGTATTTTAATAAACGCGTAGAATAAACAATAATGCTTGCGTACAAAAAAATGTATATCTTCTATTTTTACAATCTACACTATATTTAATTATACAAAAAGCTAACTGGGTATTGGGTTTAACCTTTTATTTCAACTCCATGAAATTTCGCCTCCCAGGAGAATCGCCTTTGCCTAAGGCAAAGGCGGGCAAAACTTTTCGCTTTGCTCAAAACGGCTGTTTTGCCCTCTTTTTAGTACCCCGCCTGCGCTTTGCTCCGGCCGCCCCTTGAAGGGGCTAGGGTTAGATTCAAAGCTAGGGGCGTATATTTAAAATATTCAGGGCTTCATGGCTAGCGGGCAGACAGGGCAATTGGCGCATTTCAGAGTATAACTGCAAACCCAACAGGCAAAAAAACAAAACGGAATACTCCTTTAACAAAAACTATATAAATGAGTTTAGGATAAAATCATATATAATTAGAGAAGAGTTGTTAGGCAATAAAATTCCAACTAATTCCGTTATATAAAAGACTGAAGAGAGGAAATTTAAATCATGAAAAAATTATTCTTATTGAGTTTAATGTATATGTTAATGTTTTCGCAGTTGTATGCTGCGTCTGATAACCCGCAATCCAAAAATGAAATGGGAGTTACTACTTCCGGCGAAACTATGATATTTTCAAAAATTAACTTAATGGATTTTTCTGATAAAAATATCTCCAAACTTGAACCTGTTATTTATCATATGCAGTACAAAAAAACGAAAAAAAAGGCTTTTGACCCTAATCCCGCAGAGAAAGCATTATTTTCCGTGCACATACTTAGTGATGATATCTACAGCGGTGCGGATATAGAAGGTAGCAAGCTTGATTTTGTGTATAAAAAAGGTTTTCTGGGGTATAAAACCCAATATGCAGTTTTAACTGTGGATGAATTGATTTATGCTTACGAAAAGAACAAAATGTCAGAGAAACGCGAAAAAAGTAAATATGTAAACACTAATGAAGCAAAGCTTGTAGTCACATTTACAGGCGCTAAAAAACCAATACAGGTAGTATTTCCGGAGTATTATTTGGAGTATGTTCTAGAGCAAGCAGGCATTTTAAAATCTATTCCTGCGCGCGGAGCGGCGCGCCCGCAACAAACAGTTACAGAAGTCAGGCAAAGACCATTGATAACTTTTTCCAAAACAGATGACAGCGCATGGAGTATCGATGGTAAAAAAAGAGCGTCTAATACCAAAGAGTACAAAAAAAAGATAAGCAGTGTTTACGGGGCCTCGTGCAAGTTTGAATTTGAAGCTGCATATACGGTATCTGATTTTGATGGCGGTATGAATAAGCTCACTAAAGATGTTGTTGAAAAAGTTTTACTTCAGGAAATACGTGTAAAAGAACAGGAATGCGATGATATAAAAATAAGCGTACCTAATACTTTGTTTTCAACTGAAATAAAAACCGTTAAAAATGGGCAAGAACAACTATATAGCCTCTATTTTCATAGAACGTATATACTTTTATATAATGAAACCTTAAAAAGCGGCATTAATTTTTAGCAATATTTGCACAAGGTGATTTTGGTCTTGAAAATATATTTAAAAAGGAGATTTGAAATGAAAAAATTATTAATACTACTACCCGCAATTATGCTATTGGCTGCTTGTGGTGCTAAAAATCTGAAATCAGGTGCAGAAGTTGTACGAATTTTACCTGTAGCTCCGCAAGCAAACCAGTGTAAATATTTGGGCGATATAACAGGCAAACAAACCGGCGCCATTCAGCATACCGCCAATACTGTTGCGCGCGGAGCAATGAATGATTTGAAAAATAAAACATATAAGATGGGCGGGAATGCCGTTTATATTTTAAATAGCAATGCCTCCGGAGGTCTTTTAGGCGTGGAGCCTTCTCACTCTGTAACAGGTATTGCCTATAATTGCACTTCCTTTTAAATAGCAACTTCTAAATCGTAATTATATAAAAAAGACCACCTGTCGAAAGGTGGTCTTTTTTATATTGACGCCTCCCAGGAGAATCGCCTTTGCCTAAGGCAAAGGCGGGCAAAACTTTTCGCTTTGCTCAAAACGGCTGTTTTGCCCTCTTTTTGGTACCCCGCCTGCGCTTTGCTCCGGCCGCCCCTTGAAGGGGCTAGGGTTAGATTCAAACCTAGGAGGCGTATATTTAAAATACCCGGCACAAATTGCCGGGTATTTTAAATATACGCCCCTTGGTAGATACGATTAGAACTTTGTGTTATGCTGAGGTATTGGACTTCTATCTAAATTATGGAAAGCATGCAACAAGTTTTATTGAAAACTAATTGTAGAGAGAATTGTCTCAGATAATTTTTTTGTTTCTTTTACATTGTCTTTCCAAAGAGGAATTTCTATTTTCAAACTTTCCTGAACCCCGTTGTTGTCGCATAAAACACGGTTTGTATAAAAATTATTTTTCCCCTCGGAATGCTCCCAATCTGTCTTAAAACAATTCCTACCTTTAATATTTTTTTTATACTGTGCGTTTTTAGAGTCTTGCATTTGAGACTGAATTAATGGGGAAATTTCCTTATTGCACATGTATATCATCGTGTAATCTTTTTCATTGGCAAAATGCACAATAAAATCACCTGTGTTTCCATGTTTCTGAGGCTCAAGCGGGGCAAAATGGGAAAAGCTCATTCCACAAGGATATGTGTTGCTTTGAAGAGGCTTCGTTTCCTGCTGCTCTGCCTTTGTGCAAGCAAATGCTAACAAAGCAAAAGAAAATAAAATTATGCTTTTTTTCATATCCATAGTATACAAAAAACCCGCACATTGCTGTGCGGGTTTCTAAATTGGCGCCTCCTAGGAGAATCGAACTCCTCTTCTCGGATTGAGAATCCGATGTCCTAACCGATAGACGAAGGAGGCATAAAACGGTTATAAAACTACTATATATATTTTACCAAATTAGAAGCGGCAAAGCTTAGAAGTTATTTAGAAAACATTGTTAGTAAAATACCTTTGATTGTAACCTGCGGGTCTACGCCGGAGGAGGATTTGAACTGCATGTCGGCGTCTATTACTTTATTTAAGGTTTTGAGCAGCACGGCTTCGCTGGGGAAAATACGCGCGCTGGCAACCAGGCGCGATTCCCAAAACATAAGGCCAGCCTTTGACACTATTTCCTGCGAGGAATAACCTGCGTTAACCAGCCTTTTAATACGTGTCATTTTAAGCACGCACTGCGCCACTTTACTAAGTACGCTGACGGGGGACTCCCCCTCTTCCAGCAATTTACCCGCCAAAGTGATAGCGGTTTTTCTGTCGCAATTAAGTATGGCGTTGGACAACGCGAAAGGGTTTTCTTCTTTACTAAAGCCTACACAGGCCAGCACGTCCGCCGCGCACACCTCGCCGCCTTCGCCTTTGTAAAGCGAAAGCTTTTCCACTTCCTGCTCCAGGGCGGAAAGGTCGCCGCCGACGGTCTCGGCCAATAACTCAGAAACTTCCATATCGGGTTTTAAGTTTTTTTCTTTAAGTTTATTGTTAATCCAGGTGGACAGGCCGGCGCCTTTAAGCTCCGGAAAGTCTATTACCATGCCTACGGCCTCAGCCGCTTTTTTGACGGTGGCGTCCGTCTTTAATTTTTTGGCGTCGTTGTGGAACAGCACTAAAATTGTGGACTGTAAAGGCAATTCTAAATATTCTATAAGCGCGGCCGCCTGCGGCTTTTTAAGTTTATCAATATTATTTAAAAATATTATACGGTTGACGGAAAATACCGGCGCGGTATTTGCAAGGGCGATGATTTCACCAAAATCTGTTTTGGCGGCGTCCTCTTTAGTTACGTTAAACTCGTCGGCGCCCACCTTTGCTATTATTTTGGCAAGTATCGCATTTTTACGGTAAACATCTTCACCCGTAAAAAGATATACGGGTGAAAATGTGCCTTCTGCCAAATTTTTGGATAGTGTACTGATATCAGATACAGCCATATTTACCTACTGTGTGATTGTGGTGTACTCGTTATTTTCCTGCGTGCGTTTTTTACTCTCGCTCCATACTGAGCCAAAGCCGTCTGTAGTTCTTTTAACAATATCACGCGCCAGACGGTCCCATATTTGCTCTCTGGCCTGCTCTTCCGTCATGCCGCCGGCCATGGTGGAGGCGGAGTAAATATAAGTGGACATTAAAGCGGGCTCTTCCCAAATTACAACATCCGTCTTTTTATCTAAAAACTTTATATTGAGCCACACTTCCATACGGTATGTGGTGGGGATAAGCTGAGTGTCATACTGCAGCGGCACCATAAGGTAGCGTGTGATTTGGCCGATGATAACACCGTCTGAGTTGGCCTCTGTCACTAACTGGTAGTAACCGTTTTTAAGGAACTCGTCCGACACGGCAAGCGTAAGTTTATCCTCCAGCGCGAACACCTGTGTCCTGTTAATAAACGGGCGCACGGCCACTTTGCTTATATGCTGCGGCATTACCTGGGGGTAAGGCTTGTAGGTTGACTCCGTACATCCGGCAAGGAAAATTACGGCAACACACAAAAGCGCTAAGGTTAATCTCATACCTGCTCCTTTAAACCAAATTATTTTACTACTATGTTTACCATTCTCTTGGGTACAATAATAATTTTAACTACCTCTTTACCCTCAATATGCTTTTTAACATTATCCTGGGTAAGGGCAAGCGTTTTTATTGTATCCTCACCAGCGTCCGCCGCTACTGTTATGCTGCCGCGCGCTTTGCCGTTAACCTGCACGCCTAAGCTAAGATCCTCGGCCGCCAGTAAAGCTTTGTCGGCCACAGGCCAGGCGGTTTTAACTATAAAACCTTTTATACCTTTTTGCGCCCACAGTTCTTCGGTAATATGCGGGGCAAACGGGTGCAGTAATTGCATAAACACTTTAAAACTGCCAGTGTTTATTTTGTCAAGCTTACCTATCTCGTTAAAGTAAATCATGAGGGCGGAAATTGCTGTGTTAAAGTTAAGTTTTTCAATATCGTCGCTTACTTTAAGAATGGATTTGTTTTTAAGCACTTCCAGGTCTTTGTTAGTGGTAAAGGAATCATCCACCGCGACATTTGTGCCCCAGGTATAAACACGTTTTAAAAACCTGCTTATACCCTCAATGCCTTTCATGTCCCAAGGTTTGCTGGCCTCAAACGGGCCCATAAACATCTCGTACATTCTAAAAGCGTCGGCGCCGTATTCGCGCAAAATGTCGTCCGGGTTAATAACGTTCTTTTTAGACTTTGACATCTTTTCCACAATGCTGTTAAGCTTTGCGCCTGTGGCTTTAAGTTTGGGGTTGGCAGGATCGCTGTAGTCCACTTCATCATAGCCGTGGTACACGCCGTCTTCGCCCCTATAAGAATAAGCTAAAATCATGCCTTGGTGGCGTAGTTTGGCGTAAGGCTCGTTACGGCTGACGTGGCCCAAATCAAACAATACTTTATGCCAGAACCTTGAATATAAAAGGTGCAGCACCGCGTGCTCCGCGCCGCCTATATAACAATCTACGGGGGCGCATTCTTTTTCTATTTCAGGGTCTACAAAAACTTTGTCGTTTTTAGGGTCAAGATACCTTAAATAATACCAACAGCTGCCTGCCCATTGGGGCATGGTGTTGGTCTCGCGCTTGGCGGGACCGGAACATTGCGGGCAAACTGTATTAACCCATTCAGGCACATTTGCTAAAGGGGATTCCCCTGTGCCGCTGGGTTCATAATTTTTTACTTCGGGTAATTTTACGGGAAGTTCACTTTCCGGCACAGCTACAACACCGCATTTTGGGCAGTGGACTAAAGGTATAGGCTCGCCCCAGTAACGCTGGCGGCTAAACACCCAGTCACGCAGGCGGTAAGTTACTTTGGCGGCGCCGATGCCTTCAGATTCTAAAGACTCTATCATCAGTTTTTTAGCTTCTTCAACATTTTTACCGTCTAAAAAGCCTGAGTTTACAAGTTTACCGTCGCCTGTGTAAGCCTCGGTCTCTACGCCTTGTTCACTTGAAATAACTTCTATTATTTTAAGGCCGAATTTTTTGGCAAATTCATAGTCGCGCTCGTCATGCGCGGGCACTGCCATAATTGCGCCTGTGCCGTAACCCATAAGCACGTAGTCTGACGTCCAGACAGGTATTTTTTCGCCGTTTACGGGGTTAATTGCGTACGCGCCTGTAAACACGCCTGTTTTTTTGGCGGCGTCACCGCGTTCAAAATCTGTCTTGGCGGCGGCCTGGGCAACGTAAGCGTCTACCGCGGCTTTTTGATCTTCCGTTACAATTGTTTTAAGTATGGGATGCTCCGGCGATACTACCATATAGGTAGCGCCAAAAAGCGTGTCCGGGCGGGTGGTAAAAACTGTAAGTTCTTCTTTATGGCCGTCTAATTTAAAGGTAACTTCCGCGCCTGTGCTTTTGCCTATCCAGTTGCGCTGCATGGCGAGCGTGCTTTCGGGCCAATCAAGGCCTTCTAAATCTTCCAGCAGTCTTTCGGCATATTCTGTAATTTTAAGCACCCATTGGCGGATGTTCTTTTTTTCAATAACAGACTGGCAGCGTTCACATTTGCCGTTAAAAACTTCCTCGTTAGCCAAACCTGTTTTGCAGGACGGGCACCAGTTAATGGGCAGGCTGCTTTCATAAGCTAAACCTTTTTTAAATAATTGTAAAAATATCCACTGTGTCCATTTGTAGTAGCCGGGGTCCGTAGTGTCAATCTCACGGGTCCAGTCATAGCTGAGGCCGAGTGATTTAATTTGGCGGCGGAAAGTGTCTATATTATTTTTGGTTGTAACGGCCGGGTGCACGCCTGTGGCTATGGCGTAGTTTTCGGCGGGCAGGCCAAAAGCGTCCCAACCCATGGGGTGTATAACGTCAAAGCCGTTCATCATTTTATATCTTACAAGTATGTCGGACGCTGTGTAGCCCTCCGGGTGGCCGACGTGCAGGCCCTGGCCGCTGGGGTAAGGGAACATATCTAAGCAGTAAAACTTAGGTTTAACAGGTACGCGCGGGGTTACAAACAGGTTGGCGTCGTCCCATATCTTTTGTTGTTTTTTATCAATGTCTTGGAAATTAATTTCTGTCATATTATCCTATTATAGTTTATTTAACTAACCTAAACCAGAGTTAAACCCGCTCTTCCGCGCCGCTTCTGGCGGACTTATACATAGCCTCTAAAACGCTTTGCACATACAGGCTGTCTTTAAGTGACGGCGACGCCTGCTTACCTCTTGATACGCATGAGAGAAAGCTGTATAAACAGTCAGCATGCGCGCGTAAAAAGCCAAGAGTATGGTTCCCCGGGGGAAAGGTTGAGCCATCCTCCTCATAATGCTGTATTGTTTGTATTTGTGTAAAGCCCGCCATGCCGCCGTGTGGCCCTTTGGGCGCCGTATTGTCATAACACTGAACAAAGTTAGGGTTAATAAGGTCTATTATTATAGCACCCTTTTCACCGTGAATTTCCAGCTTAGGATTGCCGGGCTTGCCTGTGGCTATTTTGGTAACTTCTATAGTGCCGTAAGCGCCGTTTTTAAGCTTTACTAAAGAGTAGGAGGCGTCCTCCGCGTCTATTTTAACCGGAGCGCCGTCCGAGCCGGGACGCGTAGGATAAGCTATTTGGTTTTTGGTTACAACGCTGTCAAAATCTCCAAGTAAATAGTAAATCATATCACATATATGTGAGCCCAAATCATATACCACACCGCCATTGCCGCCGCCTGAATTGCGCCAACTGGCCGCCTTGGCACTTAGAGAATTGCTGTCATGCAGCATATTCCCGCGAAAAGAAAGCACCTGCCCAAGCACGCCGTTTTCTATAAGTTCTTTAGCCCTTTTTACCGCCGGGTAAAACCTGTTATGAAACACCGTTTGCGTTGTTACTTTTTCTAAATTAGGGTGCCCCAGCACTTCTTGCATGTCGGCGTAAGAAGAAACGGCGGGTTTTTCACAATAAACATGTTTTTTACTGTTTAAAGCTTTTATTATTTCCTGCTTGTGCAATGTGTTAGGGGTGCAAATATTTATTACATCTATATCCGCACGGGAAAAAATATCATCCTCATTATCAGTAGCAAATTCAAAGTTATATAAATCTTTAAAATGCTGCGCTTTGGCCAATGTTCTGTTATAAACGCCAACCAGTTTTATTTTAAAGTCCGGGTCATAATAAAGAGGAATAGTCTGGTATCCGTAAATATGTGCCTTGCCCATAAAACCGCAGCCAAGAACGGCAACTTTAATTTCTTTCATAACTCCTCCGGCAGTAAATTAACTTAGATCTATTAAGTGCCACTGGTTTTGGTATAAGTCTATTAAACGGGCTTTAAAGGCTTGGTGTTCGTTAAGCACTAGCCTGGCGTCCGTTTTTAGCAGTTCGTCTCTGTCTTCCAATGCCCAGCGCAGTACGTCCTGGTCTTTAAAAATATCTCCGGCTTTAAACTCGAACTCGCCGCTTTGGCGGGTGCCTAAAATTTCGCCGGGGCCGCGCAGCGCCATGTCACGCTCGCCAATTTTAAAACCGTCGGCCGTTTTGCATAAAATATCTATACGCTCTTTACTTATTGTACTTAAATGCTGGGGCACTAAAAGGCAAAAGCTCTCGGCCTCCCCCTGCCAACGCGCCCGCGTAACTGGTGCAAGCTGGCTAAACCAAAGCGCTCAGCGCTTTGTATTATCATAACCGTGGCGTTTTTAACGTCTATACCTACTTCAATAACAGGTGTGGCTACCAAAATGTCAATTTTTTTGGCTTTAAAATCGGCCATGGTTTTTTCTTTGTCCTTCCTGTTCATGCCGCCGTGTAACATAGCGGCCTTAAAGGACGGAAACATTTGCTGTATTTTTTCAAAATCTTCTTTAACCGCTTTTACCGTAAGTTTTTCGGACTCTTCAATAAGCGGGTAAACTATATACACCTGGCGGCCTTTGGAAAGTTCTTCAAGCGCTTTGCCGTATGCCTCGTTCTCGCCAACGTGCAGCGTGGTAACAGGCTTACGCCCGGGCGGCAACTCGGTTATGGCGGACACTTCCAGGTCACCGTAAAAAGCTAATGCCAAGGTACGCGGTATAGGCGTGGCCGTCATGGTAAGCATGTCTATATTTTTGGCCTTTTCACGCAGCTTGGTGCGCTGGCGCACGCCAAAACGGTGCTGCTCATCTATCACCACAAGTTTTAAATTTTTAAAAACAACATTGTCTTCTATAACGGAATGCGTGCCTATAACAATATCCACATCCCCGTTTGCTATATCTTCAAGCGCTTTTGTTTTGGCCTTACCTTTTACGCTTGATGTAAGCAAAACTGTTTTAACTTTAAGTTTTTTAAGAAAATTATTTATTGTAAGAAAATGCTGTTCGGCCAAAATTTCCGTCGGCGCCATAAGCACGGCCTGGTAGCCGTTTTCAACTGCCAAAAGCATGGCGCTTAACGCCACTATAGTTTTACCGCTGCCTACGTCGCCCTGTAAAAGGCGCGTCATGGGGACGGAGGCTTGCATGTCTCTAAAAATCTCGTTAATAACTTTTTTTTGGGAGGCCGTAAGCTCAAAACCTAAGTTTTCTTTAAACGGTGTGAGCAGGGTGGTTTTGACTTCATATTTATGGTCTTTAACAGCAACTTTTTGCTGCTTTTTAATACCCCAGGCAGTGGTTAAAAGCAAAAACTCTTCATACACCATACGCCTGCGCGCGGCGTCCAGCTCAGCCGTATTTGACGGAAAGTGTATAGCGCGTAAAGCCTGTGACGCACCTAAAAGGCTGCGCTTTTGCACAAGCGTAAGCGGCAAAACTTCAGGTTCTTCTTTTAGTTTAGTTTCCAGCGCCATGTGCACAACCTGGCGGAAAAACTTGTTGGTTAAACCTTGCGTTAAAGAGTAAATTGGCGTAAGGCGGTTAACGTGCAGCAACGCTTCCTGCGAGTCCGCCGGGTAATACTCATCGGCCGATATTTTGTTGGAAATAAAACTGCCCTTATCCTCGCGTCTGCCAACTACCCACACCCAAGAATTAAGTTTAAAATCTTTTTTAAGCTGGGCCATAGGGTCAAAACGGGCTTTAAAAAACGGGCGTTTTTTAAACCACACGCACTCAACCTGCTCGCCCTGTTCGTTTTCAAGATACGCTTTAAAAATAAGCACGGCTTTGGCGGGTATATATTCCGTACGCATAACACGGCCCAGGAAAACAACCTGGTTGCCGTCGCCAAATTTAGTCAGGCTGCCGGGGCGGCGGTCTTGATAAGTGCGCGGGTAGTAGTGCAGCAGGTCATGAACGGTGTTAACCTCAAGCCTGTTAAACATGGCGGCCTTAGCGGGGCCGACGCCTTTTAAAAATTTAATATCTGTCATATAAATTAATCTTTCCTAAGCAAATCCTTATCACGCAGACTGCGGTGGAATGTGACTGCAAAGCGGTGCACTTCATCACGCATTTCCATAAGCAGGTTAAGCGCGGGGTCGCCAATGGGCAGGCGGATGCTCTCGCTTTTGCCGGGCACAAAAATTTCTTCCTCACGCTCGGCCAGTGCTATAAAATTCATTTTAACGCCGGTGTCTTCTGCGGCTGCCATTGCCATGCTTAGCTGGCCTTTGCCGCCGTCTATAAGCATAAGGTCGGGCATAGGCTCCCCTGCGCGTTTAAGCGCTGTTAAGCGGCGGCCTACAACTTCGCGCATCATCAGGTAATCGTCGTTACCGGTACCGGGTAAAGTTGATTTTATCTTAAATTTACGGTAATGTGAATGATGCTTTTTACCATTAATAAAGCATACCATACTGCCCACAGCCGCGCGGCCGTACAGGCCGGAGTTGTCAAAAGCTTCTATATGCTGCGGCACACGTTTTAGGCCAAGCACCTCGGCCAGGCGTTTAAGCTTGACGCTGGCGTCCATAGCCTGCACGATTTTATCGTCTTTGTATTGGCTTACTATAATACGCTCTGACATATGGTCAAGCGAGTCTAAAAAGTTACGCATTTGAGCGGCACGCTCGTACTGCATATTTTTGCTGGCGGCACGCATGGCGCGGCTGAACTCCCGCTTTATTTGCGCGTAGCCGCCGTCTACAATTTTTTCAAAACGGTCTACAATTTGGTTATATTTGGCGTAGGATATTTTGCCTGCGCACGGCGCGGGGCACTGGCCTGTGTGGAAATATACGCAGGTATTTATTTTACGCGCGTCTAAAGGTTTGGTACGGCTAAAACTCCACTTGCACGGGCGCAGCGGGGCGTAGCCGCTCTTCCACAAAAAGCGTAAAAGGTTTTTTACGGCACCGGCATGCGGGTACGGGCCGTAATATTTGCCTGTCATTTTTTTACTGCGCACAAGCATGGCGCGGGGGAAGTCTTCATCGGTAATTTTTACGTATGGATAAGACTTGTCGTCTTTACCGTCAGAGTTAAAAAATGGCTTGTATTTTTTAATTAGGCGGTCTTCCAATACAAGGGCGTCACGCTCGCTGGCGGCGACAATGTAGTCTATACGCGCTATAAGCGGCAGCAGGCTGGGCAGCTTCCACCCGCGGCTAAGCCGCGCGGACCCTTGAAAGTACTGGCGCACTCTGTTTGATATATTTTTGGCTTTACCAACATAAAGCACCTCACCCAAATTTGAGCGCATTATGTAAACACCCGGGCTTTTTGGTAAAATATTAATATTAAGGGTCATGTATCTATTATAAAAAATAAGTTGACCGCTTGCGCATAAAAGAGTAAAATATAGCATAAGTTACTATAGAGGTAAGATAAAACATATGGCAAAATTAAAAACCGGCAGACACACAAGCGCACTTAAAGCACAGCGTCAAGCCGAAAAAAGAACTTCAAGAAACAAAGGTTTAACAAAAACCGTTCGTTTAACAACAAAAGCTGTCCAGGCTTCAGTAAAAGCTAAAGATGGCAAAGCTGAAGAAGCTTTAAAAGCAGCCTCATCCGCCGCTGACAAAGCAGCTAAAAAAGGTGTTATACACTGGAAAACAGCTGCCAGAAAGAAAAGCAAACTTGCTAAAGCTGTTAACAGCTCTAAATAAAATCTTTAAAAACGCCCCGAACTTTTGTTCGGGGCGTTTTTTGTCGTTAGGGGCCCCGAAGATTTGGGGATAATAAAAAAGTTTTGCGCAAAAAGCGCAGAACTTTTTTATTTATTTGTATGCTAAAATAAATTTATGTCTAAACTTAGTTACTTTCTTTTTACTGTTTTAGTTATATGGATAGCGGCCATGGGAGCGTACCGCGGCTGGCAGTATTACGCCGCTTATACAGAGAAAGCTAACGCGTCGCGCGACAATGCGCCTTTATTTTCAGTAGTAAACGCCGACACTTCACCGGACGGCGCAACGCAGCCCTACAGCACCATGGCCGCCGTTATGCCGGGCAGCCAAGCGCAAACCGCAGCACAGGACTACGCCGTTGGTGTTGTACCCCCGTCATATAAAGATAATGTAATAGAACAGCCCTCCGCATTGCCCGTAATAACAAAAAACCAAGAACTGCAAAACAGGGCGGAAAAAGTATACGCCAAATATTCAACCAACCCTTTAATAAAGTCTTTTAACCAAGATCTGCAGAAGGCCGGCGTAAAAAATATAGATTTTACCAAGCTGGCCGGCGGGGACTTTCCTACTATCCTCCAGCAAAACCCGCAGCTGCAGACCGTGCTGTTAAAATACTCGCAAGACCCGCAGTTTTTACTGCTTTTACAGCAAATGATATCGGACCCTGAGGTAGCGGCTTTAACAAAAGAGTTACAGGTAAATAACAAAAATTAATATTTTTGCCAAATTTTATTATATACTTTGTATATATATTAATAATAATCAGGTGATAATATGAGCAACCCAAACCAGTCGTTTAATTCTTTCCTTATTATGATAATGAAAGCGGCTATACTTGTAATCATAATACTCTGTATATTTTTCATAGTTTACCCGCATGCCTGCGACAATATGATGACAGGCAATATGGCGGACGACCCGTCCATAACAGATATTAACAGGCACGTTTCACCGGCTAAATTAGAACCTAAGCCGGCGCCAGCGCCGCCTGCAATGACGCCCGCGCCTAAAGACGGCGGCGAGCCGCAACCGCAGGTTGATGAAAACGGCCAGTATATTTATGTACACCCAGAAGGTGAGGGCAAAACGGTAACAATACCGCAAGATACTTTATCTGACCAGGAAGAGCTTATTAAAAGGCAGCAGGCAGAGCAGGACGCCTTTGACTTTGACGTTATCAAAAGATACGTTGAAGTGGAAAAAGAATATCTTGCCAGCCACCCTAATGACAGAAACACGGCTAACATAGTAACGGCCAAAGTCATGCAGGAAAAGCAGCTTACAGCGGAAGATTGGCAGGAAATTGTATTAAAAGCCAACGAACGCGGCTGGTTTAAAGAACTTAGAGAAGCAAAAGAATAAGCAATATTTTTACAAATAAAAACCCCCTTGCCCGCTTGGGCAAGGGGGTTTATTTATAGCAATTAAATTTATTTAAATTAAATTTCACCATCAATATATTCGTAACCTGTGGCTTGCTTACAAATACTTTTTCCCAAATCTGTTAATTGCGTTGTACATGTAAAGCTTTCTGTTCCATTAGCACTTAAGTTTATGCTCAAAATATACATTGTATCACCAGCCTTAACCCTCTCTGCCGTGAAATAACAGCTTGATGGAAGACACTTTATATCATTGTATACAAAATTTTTTGTAACATACGACCCATAGGTGTTGTCCCATGTTCCGCCGGTAAGATCAATGTCTAAAACATCTTCACCCATAACCGCAGCCGCCGGAAAACCATTGGCAAGTATATAGCGTTGTAAAGAATCTGTAATATTTTTAGCCGTAAGCTGCGCCTCGGCAAAGCGGGAACGTTCAACCGCTTTTGTATATTGCGGTAAAGCTATGGCTGCTAATATGCCTATGATTAAAACAACTACCAAAAGTTCAATTAATGTAAAACCTTTTTTCATTTTTTCTCCTTTTACTAATTTAATTTTTTAATTATAACATTAAAAATTCCTATAACCCTAACGGGGCCCCGAAGATTTGAGCGCAGTTTGGGTTTTATTTGAGCTCAGCACACTTGCGCGAGGAGCCCAAAGGGCGGACGGGGTGTGTTGAGTTCAAATAAAACCCAAAATGTGCCAAAGATTTGGGGATAAAACAGGCCGGCACAGTTGTTTGCGGCGGCCTGTTTTATTTTAATTATTTTACGTCTAAGAGTTCTACTTCGAAGACTAAGACTGAGTTTGCCGGTATCGCGCCAATCTGGCGGTTGCCGTAGGCTGTTTCGGCGGGGCAAACCAGTTTGGCTTTGCCGCCTACTTTCATTTTCTGTAAACCTTTGGTCCAGCACGGGATAACGCCCGTAAGCGGGAACTCAATAGGTTCGCCGCGCGCTATTGAGCTGTCAAACACGGTGCCGTCAATTAATGTGCCCTGGTAATGCACTTTAACTGTGCTGGCGGCGTTAGGCGTGGCGCCTTTACCTTTAGTTATTGTCTGCACCAAAATACCGCCGTCTTTAATTTCCTCGGTATTTCTTTCTTTCCTGGCAGCTACAATATATTTGGCTTGTTCCTGGCGGCGTTTTTCCGCTATTTTTTTGGCGTCGGCTTCATAGCGTTTTATAATTAACGCTTTATACTCCTCAATATTTGTTTGTGAGGGTTTGCCGTCAATGCTGTTGTGCATGCCCTGCATGATATACTTAAACTCTTCTTCGCCCTCTATGACAAGCTGGGTTTTAAGGTTTTCGCCAAGCAGGTAACCGAGAGAGTAAAGCGTTTGCGCTTTTTCTCTAATCTCTTTTAAAGCCGGGTCTTCGGCGGCGGTTTCCGCAGCCGCTTCCTGCGCGAAAAGCGCGAATGGCAGCATAACTAAACTAAGCGCTAAAAATAATTTTTTCATTACTATCTCCTTTCCAAGTAGTCGTACATTCTTTTTGAAATTTCTTCGGCCGATGATTTGCCTATGTCGTCCATAGTCCTCTTAACAGCTTCTTCTGACCTGGAGGAGCCCTGACGGCCGCTTATGCTAAACCTTGCAAATACGCCGCCGGTGGCAACGTCTTTAAGGCCCACTGTCGCAGTCGCGCTGCACCACATTAAACCCTCTACTTTTTTAGACGGATATTCCGTAATTTCGCTGTTAACGTCCACGGCGATATCGGCGGCTTCGTTAATAGCCACACTAAGCCCCATTTGGTTAAGCGAGTTTATGATATGCGTGTGCAAAATCTCACTGTTTTTTCCAAGCACGTTGAGTGATATTTTAACCTCATTCATGCTTTCATAAACAATGTTTTTGAGCGAGGCAAAATTTTGCGGGTCATAGCCTTGGCCGTTGTAGTCAATTTTTTCATGCAAATCTTCCAAAGCGTTTCTTCTTATAATTAAAGGCTGTATTTTTAAAGAAGTTTTGATTTTGGCAAATTTATCCTGCGTAAGTTTGTATTTAGAAACCAAGCCCGATATCTGCAGGTCTAAAGAGGTTAAACTGTTTTTAAGCATATCTTTAGCAACCTGGCGTTCAAGCGCGGCTATAGAATAATAGGTTTTAGTCTTTTTATCTTTCCACGTTTTTTCTATAAAAGCGTGGTTGTAAATGTCGGCCACCACGGGCATGTCGGCGGCGTTAGAACCGTCAAATATTTTTTTAATATCTTCTTTGGCTTTTTGTTCCGCCTCGGCCTTTGTGGCGCCGTTGCCAACGCCTGTTATAAACTTTTCGCCGTTAACTTTGCTAAGCCTGTAGCTTAAAGTATTTTTATTTACTGTTGAGCATGCGCCCATAACGGCCACAGCCAATAGCAGCGCTAATATTTTTTTCATAATACACCTCTCTTTAATATATTACAATCATTTACCTGTGCGGTGGTGCAGGTATACCCTGCCGCCCGCCTTTACTTCTACATTCTCAAAATTTTTTGTATCAAGCACAGTGCCAAAATCGTCGGTAGCGGCAAACCTTATAGTATGCGTACCCGGCGGCACAAACATACGCGTCATTCTTATTTGGTCAGGCAGGGTAAACCACATTCTTGTGTCCGCCTTCTCTATAGCGGCGTTAAAACCCGCCATCAGCATGCCTGCCAACATACCCCAGTTTTCATTATCCGTAGCCTTTGTAACCGCGTGGCGCGCCTGTACGTTTAAAATTTGCTTTATTACCGCGCGCGCGACAAGCCTTGCGTAAATACCCGGCATGCGCTCTGCCAAGCTTGCTTTGGCGGCCATACCTATATCATGCACTAAAACCGTGTTTTGGTAAATATCGCCAACCGCCACTATAGAACCTCTTACAGAATACGGCACATCTGTAAACACAGGGTAAGCCACCGTAACGGCGTTGCCTGTTATACCGGCCATAATGGCGTTTTGTACGGAGGCGTCCGCATTAGCCAGCTCGTCGGTACCGTTTATTGAAATTAGAGCGTCGTTCCACGCAACTTGTATGGAACGCGATGTAAGCAACGGTATATGCCCGTTATAATGCAAGAAAATGATTTCCCCCATCTGGTTAGCGTTGGCGGGCACGGTAAAATTAGGCGCGTCAAAGCCGTATTTGCCGTAAGCGTTAACAGCGTTTGTGCGCGAAATTCTGGCGGAGGATAAGTTGCCGCCGCTCTCAAAAAGCAAACTGGCAAAATACTGTACAAACGGGTCGTCATTATAGCCTTTGGCTTTATTTCTGCGTAAGTTATCCAGGTAGAAAACCGCTTTTCTGGCTTCTACCAAAGCGCCTTGCAAATCTTTCCTGTCCAGAAAGTTCATGGCTCTGTAAAAATATGTCAAAGATCTTTCGTATTCCTGGCCTTTGTAGGAAGAGTCCAGCTCGCTCTGTACCACGGTTCCAATTGTTTTGGTAACGCTGACGGTAAAAAGCTCGTCTATTCTGTCCTGTGCGGCCGCGAAGTTAATGTCACTGTCAACAGCTTTGCCGCCCTCGTGCTGCACCAGGCCCAGGTCAAGATAATAAAGCAAAGAGTCTCTGTCTTTATACATCTTGTTTTTATTTAATTCTATTTTAGAAGCAGCGGCGGCATACTTGCCGTCCGTCACATCCTTAATTACATCTTTCCTGTAAGCTAAAGAGGACCCGCACCCGCAGGTAATAGCGCACGCTACCACAAGTAAAGTGAGGGTCCTTTTCATAATTATTCTCTCAAAACCTAGAAGCTGGATCCGCGCTTAAGCACGTATTTTTTAAGTTTCTTTTCCCCGTTCCAGACAATCTGGTTTGTTTCAATGTTAATAAGCTTAAGGTTTGTCTGGTAATAGACAACAGCCTTTTTGCCTTCTTGGTCTACTATAGAGTTAAGCACGCCGCTGAGCATAAAGTCAGCGCCTACTTCTTTACCAAAAGCTTTGCGCGACGCTTCTGAGGCAAACTCGTCCTGCTCCAAACGTTCTGTTCTTACTTCGCCGCGTTCATTTTTACTGGCGACAAACTCTACTTTGCCGGAGTTAATAAGGGCGCGCTGCATGTTTTCAATAAACGTACCGGTGTTAATGTGTTCCATGCTCTGGTTGTCTACCGTACCCACTATTACTACAGGTTCTTTGCCTTTTTGGGCCATAAATTTGGTGTACCACGGCCTGCTAAGGCAGTCCGCTATCATTTCTTCGGCCACTAAGCGGGAATCTGTGTCATTCCATCTGCCGCTGAGGTCTTTGGTTGTGTCGGCGTCCATTCTTTCTACTTTGGTTGAACAGGCAAAAAGCACTGCCATAGATAATATAAGTAGTAATACTTTTTTCATATAATAACTCCCGTATTTATGTTTACTTCTATTTTATATTACTATTTTATAACAGAAAATAAACCGGTTTTATTGCATTTAGGGGGTGTTAACACGCCTCCCAATTCTTTGCTATACTATATTATTATGTCATAAAGAGGTTAACCTTATGGAATTTTTCTTTTCAGCAGTATTCACACTTTTTTTGGTTATGGACCCTTTTGGCAATATTCCTATATTTATATCCGTACTCAGGCGCGTACCGGCCGAACGCAGAAAAACAGTTTTAATAAGAGAGCTTTGCATAGCCATGTTTTTAATGGTGGCCTTCATGTTTTTGGGTAAACAGTTTTTATCAATTTTGGGCATAAAGGAATATTCGCTAAGTATAGCTGGCGGCCTTATGCTTATAATGATAGCGTTTAAGCTTGTGTTTGGCGGCAATGAGGAAGAGCCCAAATCCAACCCCAAAGACGACGAACCTTTTATAGTGCCTTTAGCCATACCAATGGTTGCGGGCCCGGCGGCGCTGAGCGTAACGCTTATTTTGGCGGCGCAAAGCCCCAGCAAAATGTTAATTTTAGCGGCGGTGTTAACGGCGTCCGCAATAAACTTTATAATATTACTGTTGTCATTCCCCATAAGTGATTTTCTTGGCAAGCGCGGCATTGTGGCGGTAGAAAGGCTTACCGGCATGATTCTGGTGCTTATGTCAGTAAACATGATAATGGGCGGCGTGGCCACATTTTTAGGAAAATAAAATAATGAAAAAACTTACATTGTTATTAGCATTTGCTTTACTTTTACCCGCGGTATCTTTTGCGGCTGAAAAACTGAAAGTTGTTGTTTTTACATCCCCCACTTGCGGGCATTGCCATCAAATGAACGCGGAATTTATGCCCAAATTTAAAAAAGATTATAAAGGCAAAGTGGATATCATAGAGATAGATACCTCCGACGCTGAGGGCAGCATAATTTTTAAAGAAACGTCCGAGGCCTATAACCAGCCGCCTTATGTGCCGGCAGTGGCCATTGGTGAGACATACATGATGGGCTACCCCCGCCCTATTGGCCTATACGCCGACGCAGCTATACAAAAAGCCATTGAAAATGACGAGGTTACCAAAGTAAACATTAAAGAGGTAAAATCAGACGAAGAATTTAAAAAAATGACGCTTATCGCAATAGTTTCTGCCGGGCTTATTGACGGCATTAACCCGTGCGCTTTTGCCGTTATAGTATTTTTTGTATCGTTCCTTGCCGTTTACGGCTATAAAGGCAAAGAAGTTATTTTTGTAGGGGCGGCGTACTGCCTGGCAGTGTTTTTAACTTACTTCCTGCTTGGCTTTGGGCTGTTCCAGTTTATACACGCTTTTAGCGGGTTTAGGTATGTAACGCTGGCGTTTTATTATATTACGGCGGCGGTGTGTTTTGTGTTTTTTATACTCAGTATGTATGACTTTATTGTATATACAAAAACCAAAAAATCCGACGCTATGGTGCTGCAGCTTTCCAAAAATCTTAAACTTAAAATAAACAAAGTTATAGGGTTTTTTATGCGCGGCAATAATAATGCGGGTATAATAAAACTTACTTTGGCGGCTTTTGCCGTAGGGCTTGTAGTATCCGTCATTGAAGCGGCCTGCACAGGCCAGGTTTACATACCTACAATAGTGTTAATTATGAAGGAGCCGCACTTTAGGGTAAGGGCCACAACCTACCTTGTTCTTTATAATTTAATGTTTATTATGCCTTTGCTTATTGTTTTTGCAGCTACCATTATGGGCTACAAATCAGACAAAGTTAACACTTTCTTTAAAAAGAACTTAGGTATTGCTAAATTACTTTTAGCGGCTTTATTTTTAGCTTTATTTATAATAATTGTTATATCATAGGTAATTATGATACTTACAGACGAAGGTATTATTTTAATACGCCAGAATTTTAGGGAGGCGGACCGTATGGTTTGCCTGTTCACCCGTGAGCACGGCAGAATAAACCTGAGATTCCCAAGCGTAAACAAAGCGCTGGGCAAAATGAAAGCCCTGAGCGAGCCCTTTGTCCACGCCAACTACCGTGTTTATTTTAAAAAAGGCGCGACTATAGGCTGCGTAACCGGCGGCAAGTTAAACACCGTTTTCCCGGCTATACGCATGGACACCGCCCGCACCAAACTTGCCCTGCACTTTTGCGAGCTTATGTTCCGCCTTACCCCCGAAAACCAGCCCAGCGAAGAAAAATTTGACTTCCTTTTAACCAGCCTGCGCGAGTTGCAGTCCGCGCCCGTTACCCCCGCTATAAGCCCCGCTTTTATACTGCGCCTTATGACGTTGGCGGGTTTTGGTATGGATAAACCCGCGCTTGGCATATCCCCCGCTTTTTGGGAACACATGCACAATACGCCGCTTAACGAGCTTAACTTTACCACGCAGGAAGATATTTTAAACGTAAATAAGGCCGCATACATCTGCCGCAGGTTTTTAAACAGATATTTGGCCTACCCGCTTAATACACTTAAAGAAGACGTACTGCCTGACCCGCAATTTGACTACCCGCAAAACACCTCCGACCTTGAGCCGGAAGCTGTTGTAGCCTAAAAAATCAACCATAATTTTTGCGTAGGGGCGGAGCTTGTCTCCGCCCGCATTTACCAAAGCAGTCTAAATCAGACGTCTCCGTCGCGCCTTTGGCGGCGCTCCTCAACATGACTTGTTTTATAGTTAGCGTCACTAAATCTTTGTATACATCACTCTCTCCCGTAAGAGGGAGAGGAAAAAACAAAAGCAATTCAAAAATTGTAAAATAAGAATATGAACTTTCAAGATATAATTTCTAACCTCCAGGATTACTGGAAAAAGCAGGGCTGTATTATTGTACAGCCGTATGATTTGGAAAAAGGCGCGGGCACTTTTAACCCCGCTACGTTTTTTGGCTCTCTTACTACAAAACCCACCAGTGTGGCATATGTGGAACCTTGCCGCCGCCCCGCCGATGGCAGATATGGCGAAAACCCTAACAGGCTTGGCAAGTATTACCAATTTCAGGTTATCTTAAAACCCGCGCCAGTTAACGTGCAGGAACTTTATTTAAACTCACTCAAAGCCATCGGCCTTGACCCGCGCGAGCATGACGTGCGCTGGGTAGAGGATGACTGGCAGTCCCCAACTTTAGGCGCCAGCGGCGTGGGCTGGGAAGTTTGGCTGGACGGCATGGAAATAACACAGTTTACCTACTTTCAAAACATGGCGGGCTACCCGCTCTACCCAATTACCGCGGAGATTACATACGGCCTTGAACGTATTGCCATGTACTCACAAAACAAAGACAGCATTTTTGACCTTATGTGGAATAACACACAGTCTTTTAAAGACCTTATTTTAGAATCTGAAAGGCAGTTTTCACATTACTATTTTGAAGAGTCTAACATAGACAATTTAAGGCGTTATATTTTGGAAAGTGAAGAAGAGTGCAAAGCGCTGTGCGCCAAAGGCCTTTACCTGCCGGCGTACGACGCCGCTATGCGCGTATCACACTACTTTAACATGCTTGAGGCGCGCGGCGCTATCAGCGTGTCTGACCGCACCAATATTATTACCAAAATACGCACGCTTGCTAAACTTTGCGCCTCTGCCTACATAAAAGCGGTTGAACCTAAGGAGGAGAAATAATATGACATCACAAAAAGCCTTCTTAGAAATAGGCGTAGAACATTTACCCGCCCGCTTTGTACCCGGAACACTTGCCCAAATGGAAGCTTTAGCCAAGGCGCAAATGGCGGAACATAATATTGTTTTTACATCCGTCCGCGCGTTTGGTTCTTTTAGAAAATTAGCTTTAGTAATAGACGGCGTAGAGCCCAAAGCGCAAGACATAGTAAAAGAAGTCAAAGGTCCCCCCGCTAAATTACTTAAAGACGCTGCGGGCAACTACACGCCGCAAAGCGCCGGCTTCGCGCAGAAAAATGGTATTAAGCCTGAGAAACTGACTGTTGTTGACACGCCTAACGGCCCGTTTATTTACGCCAAAGTTAAAATTAAAGGCGAAGCCGTTAAAAAACTTTTACCGCAAATTTTTACAAACATAGTACGCGGCCTGCAGTTCCCAAAAACAATGACTTGGGAACAAAGCGGATTGCGCTTTGGCCGCCCGCTGCGCACGCTGATTGGCCTATATGGCGACGCGCTTATCAAATTTAACGTGGCGGAAGTAGAGTCCGGCAGAGTAACGTGGCCGTTGTCCTCATTTGGCACCAAAGGCATTAAAATACAAAATGCTGATACTTACACCGAAACACTGCGTAACCAAGCCCAGCCTATTTTAATAGAACCGCAGGACAGAAAAGAAGTTCTTGTTAAAGCTATTACCAAAGAGGGCGCTCTACGTAACTTAACAGCCGTTATTGATGAAGATCTGTTGACCGAAACCGTTTTTATGACGGAGCACCCGGTAGTTGTCCCCGGGGACTTTGAAATAAGGTTTTTAACTTTGCCTAAAGAGCTTATAATAACCGTGCTTAAAAAACAGATTAAAATGTTCCATATGGTTAACGCTAAAGGCGATATAGAACCTTACTTTATAGCCGTGCGTGACGGCATGTCTGTAAACCAAAATGAAGTTATGAAAGGCTTTAAAAAGGTTATGTCCGCCCGTCTTAGTGACGCGGTGTTCTTTTATAACCAGGACATTAAAAAAGGCCTTAAAACTTTCCGCGACAAGCTTTCCGCCGTACAGTTTATTGACGGCATAGGCACCATGCTTGATAAAACGGAAAGAACAAAAACCTTAGCTGTTTGGCTGGCCGAGAAATGCGGCGCAGACAAAACCGCAGTAAGCCAGGCGGCTGACTATGCTTATGCTGATTTAACGTCTGGCGTTGTATATGAATTTCCGGAATTACAAGGCTATATGGGCGGCGTATACGCGGCTAAAGAAGGGTTTGGCAAAGAAGTGGCAAAAGCTATTGAAGAGTTTTATTATCCGCTTACTTCAGCCTCACAATTACCGTCAAATATTGAGGGCGCGGTGCTTTCAATAGCTGGTAAAATGGACACCATAGCGGGCAACTTTGCCGTCGGGCAAATACCTACCGGCAGCGAGGACCCTTTTGCCCTGCGCCGCCAGGCCATAGGTATTGTAAGAATGCTTGCTGAGCTTGACCTGCCTGTCAGCCTGCATGATTTAATAGAGCATTCCGCCAGCCTTTACGGCGATAAATTTACAACATCTAAAGAAGACTTGGTAACATTCTTTAAAGTGCGTGTGGAAAATATTTTAGAAGCTTACGACATGGAAAAAAATGTTATGAGCGCGGTTTCCTACCGCCTGGACAGGCCTGTAAAAGAAATTGTTAACGTAGCTTTAGCGCTTAAAAATTTAAGACATAACGAAGAGCTGGCGGCGGTAAGCCAAAACGCCAAACGTGTGCTTAACATTCTTAAAAAAGCGGAATTTGAGACGGCCGAAGTTAACACAAAATACTTTGAGCACGACGCCGAAAAAGCGTTACACGCCAAACTTGGCGCGATATCTGCTGAAATTAAAGCTTATGAAAATAAAGCATTAACCACAGCCGACGCGGAAAAAATATTTGCGCTGCTTGCCACGCTTAAAGCGGAGCTTGCCAACTTCTTCGACGCAGTTATGGTAAACGCTGAAAATAAAGAAGTCAGGCTAAACCGCCTAAACCTGCTGTTTAACGCATCGGCAATATTAACTAAAATAGCGGATATCACAGCGCTTAATTAAACAACTGAAATAACAAAAATTATAAAACACTTCCCAGATTAATCTGGGAAGTGTTTTTTATCCTCCCCCACGCTGTATAGAAAGTTTTTTCAATTTATTTACTTAGCCAGAAGGTCATTTTATAAAATAAAGTTTTCTCCCTTTGCAAAAGGGAGAAATTAGTTAAGTATCTTTTTTATAAAAACACTTTTCCCCTCACCTGCTCGCAAGCTCACTTCCTCTACATACTTGATATATGCATGCTACCCCCCACTAATGACAAACAAAAATCCCCGCTAACCAAGCGGGGATTTTATTTTGTAAAGCTACTTATTTAGCTTCTGCATTATCTGACGGCGGCGGTGGCATCATGCGGCCTTCACCTCTGGGGCCTTTGTGGCCAAATCCTTCACCCTTGCGGCCTTTAAATTCGCCTCTTTTGCCGTCTTTGGGCATAAAGGGGCACTTGCCGTCGTCACAGTTTTCTTTCATAGCGCGGGGGCCAAATTTGCCTTCTTTTATGGCTTCCGCTTTTTTAGTGTTAATATTTTTCTTGTCTTTCTTTATATCTTTAAATCTCTTTTCGGCAGCTTCTACCTGCTTTTTAGATTCTTTTAAACGGTCCTCAAACATCTTTATTTCTCTGTCTGTGTCGGCAGATACTTTGGCGTTGATTTCCTTTTCAACAGCGGCTTTCTCAGCGTCTGTTTTGGCGGCCGCGTATTTATCATGCAAGCCCTTTTCTTCTTCCATTTTGGCTTTGAAATGGTCTCTCATCGCGCCGCGTCTGTCTTCTCTTTTCTGGGCAAATTCCGTTTTGGCTTTGCCGTCTTCTTTCTTTACTTCTTTCTGGGCGGGCTGGGCGTTAGCTAAAACACCGCAGGCTAGTACCGCTGCCATTATTAAACCTAATTTTTTCATACTCCTACCTCCGTAATACTGTCAAGACCGGATAAAATTTCTTCCAGGTCTGCATCCAGCAATTCAAAATTAGCGTCAACTGCCGATGAATAAATTTCTGTACCAACAGCCTCGTAACTCAACATCTTTAAAGGCACTCCTACCGCTAAAGCTAATATTAAAGTTCCCGCAAGCACTGTCTTATAGTTAAACGCCGCAAACACATTTTTTATTGCAGAACTCTTTTCTTTATAGGCGGCGGTCATAATGTTGTCTATCACTTTTTGTGAGGGCCCGCCCGCGTACGCCGCGCTTTTTACCGCCGCGCTTATGGCGTCTATATTTTTAGCTCTAGCGCCGCCCGCTTTAATGTTAAGATAATCAAAAAGCTCTTTATTATCCTGCATTGTAGGCCTCCTCCACTGCAAATTTATTTGTTAATTCTGACTGCATTTTTTTGTATCCTCTGCTGGCTCTTGCTAAAACTGTGCCTATGGGGCAGTTAAGCGCGGCCGCAATTTCTTTAAAACTCATTGTTGTTCTTAATATTATTACCTCGCGCTGCTCTTGGGGTAACATAGACAAAACTTCGTTTATGGCCGTACCATCCTCAGTATTAAGAAGTATGTCTAAAGGGTCTTTTTCATCAGACTGTATAATGTCATGCAAAGTCATTTCGTCTTCTGTTTCTTGGTCCAGCGAAATATCGTTGCCCGCGCCGCGAAAATAGTCCATACACTTATTTCTTGTTACAGTAAAAAGCCAGGATTTAAAGTTGCCCTGCTCTTTATAGCTGTGTGGGTTTTTTACTATTTTCAAAAATACTTCCTGAAAAATGTCTTCCGCCGCCGCTTCCGCTTTTACTATTGAAAGTATATAGGCATACAACGGGCCTTTGTACTTTTCTATTATCAGCCCAAGAGCGCCAACGTCGCCTTTTTTATACATCTCCAGCAGTTCTATATCTGTTTTGTCATCCATGGTCATGACCCCTTGGGTGCGGGTTTAAAACCCTTACACCAATACAACGCTTAAATTTAATTTTTATTGCATTAAAAAACGGGCAAACGCAGTAACCTTTGTTTGCCCGTTAAGTCAGTATTACTTATTAAAACTTAAAATTACACTGCGCTTTAATATAACTTGTAAGACGCTTGTTAATCTCGCCTTGTTTAAGGTGCGCCAAGCGGTCTATGCTAAAGCTTTCTATAGCAAAACTGGCCATAACCGTGCCTACCGCCATGGCGGATTTGATTGCGGTAAGATTATTCCAATTTTTCTTATTAGCTAAAAAACCTGTGAAAGCGCCGCCAAAGGTGTCCCCCGCGCCGGTGGTATCGTAAATATCCTCAACCAGTACCGGCGGCAACTGCGCCAAACCAAGAGGGCTTACCAGCATAGCGCCGTTGGGGCCCAGCTTAATAATAACGTGCTTAGCGCCCATTTTTAAAATGTCTTTACCGGCTTTAATTAAATTGTACTCACCCGTAAGTAACCTTGCCTCAGACTCGCTTACAAACAAAATATCGGTTTGTTTAATAACCTTTTTTACCGCCGGCAGATTGGAGTTTATCCAATAGTTCATAGTGTCGCAGGTAATAAGCTCGCGCTTAGGCATTTGCTTAATAAGGCTTAGCTGCATTTCAGGGTCAAGGTTGGCCAAAAAAGCGTGTTTAATGTGTTTATACTGCGGGATTACTACAGGCTTGAAGCCCGCGTATACGTTAAGGTCGGTAACTTTGGTAAAAGCGTTTTTAAAGTCTTTGTCATACTCTGCAGCCCAAAAAAATGTCTTGCCGTCTACTGTTTGCACGCCGTCTATATCAACGCCGCGTTTTTTAAAATGACTGCGGTGCTCATCTTTAAAATCATCCCCCACCACGCCTACAAGATGCGTTTTGGAAAAGTAGCTTGAGGACACCGCCGAATACGGCGCGGAGCCGCCCAAAACCTGCTCTACGCGGCCGCGGCAGTTGGTAATAGAATCAAAGCCTATAACGCCCACTACTAAAACGTGTTGCACGGTTACTCCTGTAATAAAACTTTGACGTTATTGTTAGAATTATAATCTGAGAGAAAAAAGTTTTGCGCGGCAAGTGCTTTTGTTTCCATTACCGTGGGCGTAAATTCCGCCGCTTTTTTGTCAAAATCTTTTACCGAACCGTACTGTGATTTAAAATTATATTTAAGTTCCTGCGGAGTTGTTTTAAATGCCGACACAACCATCTGCCCCATTCTGTTCATAAGAATATTTCTGCGTTCTTGGTTTTCGTACTCTTCGGTCGTCATGCCAAGCTGGTTGCGCACCGTCCACACATAAGCTTTTTTGTCAAAAAGACCATTAAAGTTAAACGACGGTGAAGAATGTATGGTAGAGGCAAGTTCATAGTCAGACACAAACAAACCGTATTTGGCCGCGGTCTGCACCATGGCGCTTTCAAAAAGAAGTGTTTGTAAAACGCGCTGTTTTAAGAAGTTGAGTGTATTCTCTTCCATGTCAATACCCAGGCTTCTAAACTGCATTTCCTGCGCTCTTAATAAGCGGTTATACTGGTAAGCGGGAATATTTTCCGTCCCTACAATAGCTACCGTTGAGTTGGCGTTAACGCTGCCGGACACCGCGCCGTAACCTAAGTAAAAAATACTGCCTAAAAAACAAGATATTACAACTACTAAAATTATTTTTTTGTATTTGCCGAGTAAAGATATCATGTGGTCCTCTATTTTTTAATTTTGGTTTCTTCTTTTGCTTCTATGGGGGCTACTACTACCATGCCGTTTAATGTGGCGCCCTCTTCCACAATAATTTTTCCGGCGCGTATATCGCCTTTAATATCGGCGGTGCTTAAAACGTCCAACTCGTCGGCGCAAATATTGCCTTTTACTTTGCCGCTTACTATTATGGCCGCCGCGCTAAGGTCGCCCTCTACGCTGCCTTCGGCGCCCACAACAATGTGCCTGGCGTTATCAACGGAACCGTTTAAACGCCCGTCCACACGAAGCGAGCCCTGCACATTAAGTGTGCCCTGAAAGTAACATTCCGCACTGATTATGGAGATATGCTCCCCGGAAGTAAAATCTGTATTTTTTTTAAGAAAACTCATATTAACATCCTCCGCCTTCTTTATTATTTAGTCAAGATATTTTTTAGGGTCAACAGGGTTGCCGTTTAACCATACTTCATAATGTAAATGCACGCCGGTTGAACGGCCCGTGGTGCCCATAGTAGCAATTTTATCGCCGCGTTTTACAACGTCGCCGGCCTTTACGGTAATACCCGTAACGTGGCCGTAAAGCGTAGAGTAGCCAAACCCATGGTCAACCAGTACCGCCTGGCCAAAACCGCTGGCCCAGCCCGTGTGCCTTACCACGCCGTCAGCTGTTACCACAATGGGGCTGTCGGGCTTATCGGCAAAGTCTAAACCTTTATGCTGCGCGCCTGTTGGGGCGCCAAACGGTGACATACGGTACCCGTAACCCGAAGTAATTCTGCCTTTTGAAGGCCTGATTGACGGGGTGGCGTTAATGGTATTTTTCTTATTAGCGTAATACCACACAATTTCCGTATAACTTGCTATACGCGCCGCAGCAGCTGTTTCTATACCCTCAAGGTATTCTTTGTATTCGTCTTCGTTAATGTCGCCGCTGCCGCGTGCGAAAATCTTTTCAAAATTAAGCTTTTCCTCTTCTGAGCCCGGTAATGGTATTGCTTTACCCGGGGGCATGCCTATCATTTGCCTTATTTGGCGGTCAGAGTCTTCCGTCTGTTTAAGCAGTTTACGCCCGCGTTCAAGTTCTTCCCCTATAATGGCCAGCTTGGCTTTTAAAAGCTGGTTATCCGCGCGGGTAAGGCTGTAGTCGTAACTTTTAACTAAAATTACGCAAGAACCTATAACGCTTACCGCCCATACTAAAAGAACTATGATTATGGTAGAAAACCTGGTCTTTATTTTATGCGACCCCATAGTGCGCGGCATAATAACAATATCCACACGTTCTTTTAACAGTTTAGAGAGGAAGTTAAGCATAAATTTATTTTATCATAATAATCAAATAAACGGCAGTATTAATAAATATTAATATAAGTGCCGTTATAGAAGAAAATTTTCACAAGAGTTTGAGTGGATTTTTTATTTTTCTACTTCCACCACACTTGGTGCGGGAACACGGTGGGTGTGGTGGAAGTAGAAAAATAAAAAATCCGCCAAAATCTGAAGAAAATTTAAACCGCTGATGAAAACTGAGCGAACGCAGAGAGCGACTGCCCGGGACGCGAAGCGAAAGCCGTCCTGCAAGGACCGCGAAGCGCAAAGTCCCGAAACCATATTTAAAACAAACACCCGCACTTTTGTGCGGGTGTTTGTTTTAAATATGGTTTCGGGACTAGGATTCGAACCTAGAATAAGCGCTCCAGAGGCGCCTGTGATACCATTTCACCATCCCGAAATAAAATTGTGTAAAACTGAACTAACTATAACTAATTTTACCATTTTTTAAGTGTTTTTGTGAAGCTTAGAGGTAAATTTCGACAGTTTCTATAACTTTATCTTCTAAATTATAAACTGTTAAAGTAAGTTTGCGGTCAACAATTTCACCCACGCCGTAAACTTGGGAAGAAAGGAAACGGGCCGTCCAAGGTTCTTTAAATTCACGTTTGGTAAGTTCGGGCGCGGCGCCTGTGCCAAATGTGATATAGGGCACGCCATTAATATGCTCAACACCGTTTTTAACAGGGAAAACACGTTCATAGTTAAACTCATCCCCCTGAAATACCACCTTTACCCCATAATATTCAAATAAAGTTGAAAATGTGTCTCTTACAGCCAAGTTAGAACCTTTGGCGCCAGAGGAGTAAGCGGGGGCGTGCATAACGGCTATTTTCCATTTACCCGCCTCGGTAGAGGCTAACGAGGTTCTGAGCCAGGCGTATTGCGCGCTGTCTTTGTCTATAGCGGGCGCGTTAACCGCCCCGTTGGCAAAAGATGTGTCTAAAAAGAAAAAACGCGCGTTTGCCGTGTCAAAATAATAATAATTGGGGGTGCCTTTGCTCCATGTCATTGTGTGCAGTTTGGTATAATTTTGGCGGAAAAACAGGCGGGCCTCTTTTTTGTCCCTTTCAGGGCCGTATTCCTTCTCGCCAACGGCTATAAACATGGGCGCTTTTCTAAAGAGCTCAGCATACGGGGCAAAAAATTCTTTATCCGCGTCCGACGCGGAGCCCGTGGAAATCAAATCACCCGTATGAATATAAAAATCGGGATTATGCTTTTGTAGTTTTTCTACCAAAGCCGGCGCCAGCACCTCGCCGCCCGCAGTATTGCCGAAAATTACAAACTTAACAATCTTGCGTTCAGGGCTGTATAATGTTTTAAACGTGCCTGATACCGGGGTTTGCACGCCTGCGCCTTCATTGTTTTGAGCGTAAACTTTGTAGCAAAAATCTTTATTTGCAACCAAACCGAACAATTCTATTTTATGGTCTGTGCCTTCCGGGGAAATCGCCATAATTTGGTCACACTTGGGGGCGGGGCCGTATTCCAACCACGAAACGGCCGGCGCGTCCGTAGTCCATTTTACGGTGGCGGAGGTAAGGGTAGGGTTTTCCACATACGGGCCGCGCACAATCTGCGCCGCTGCAAGATTAAGGGAAATTAACAGAAAAACGGGTATAATTATTTTTTTCATATTCTTATTTTACTATAAAATTTGCTAATCTATTTATATATGAAAAAATTAACAGTTATACTTTCTTTATTTTTAGCCGCCGCTAATTTGCACGCGCTTAAAGTTAGCGACTCGTTTTTTATAAATTCTGACTTTATGAGAAATGATTTGTCGGTAGTAGCCCCCATTACCACACGCTTTGCTATGGGGCTGGAAGCGTCTTATATAGACCATGACGATATTAAAGACAAAATACTTATGTTCTCCGCGCCGCTGGTGCATACGGACGACTGGATGCAAATTACATTAAGCCCTTTTGCAACAACAAAAGCTGATGACCTGTACGCTTTTGGCGCGTCGGCCCATTTGCTTTTGGCTATGGAAAACAATGTTGTTGACGATAAATACACTCAGGCGCACCTGGCTGTTTCTTACGCAAACCAAAAGGCCGACATTTCCACCGACTCCGGCGATAAAAGAAAGAATATGGGCGAAATAGGTTACTACCTCGCTCTTAGAAAAAACTTTTTTAACGCGTTCTTTTTTGGCGTTAACGGCAGCGCCTACCAGTATACCAACGGAATAAGCGGCGTTAACAAAGTAAAAAGTATTTTAGACCAAAACCAGATAGCAAATATCAACACCTTTGATTTTATTAACCAGCTGCCCAAATACTCGGTTGGCACAACATTCACCCGCATGCTTGAAAAAGGCGCCAATATTTACCTGTCATATTCATTTATTGAGTACTATACAACCAGGCCGGAACATTCTATTTTAGTAGGAAATGACTTCCCCATAGGCAAAAGATTTAAAGGCGACATAGGTTATAACCATATTATTTGCAGAGGCGGCAGCAAGAGAGATATTTTTAGAATATCTTTAAGCGCCGCGTTCTAGAGGATATATGCTTAACGATAAAAAAGAGGATATAGGCGCAAGGATAATATCTTTGATATCACACAAACTGCGTACCCCGCTGTCTATTATAAACGGGTACTCGGACGCTGTTTTGTTTCAAAAAGACAAGGAAAAGTTGTCCCCGTTTACCGCCAAGGCTATTGAGGAAATAAATAAGCAGGGCAAAAACCTGGCCGACCTTATAGACCGCCTGCTCATGTTTGGCAAAGCCGATGACATGAAAGCGCAAGACATAACAAAAACCCCGCTTAACGTAAGAGAAATTATTTTTGACGCGGCTAAAAGCGCGTTAACGCTTGAAGACGCGCCGGCCGAGACCACGCTGCTTATAAAAGGCGACCACATAATTTTTGGAAATATAAGAATAGAAATAAACTGTCCCTCCGATATTACCGTTATGGGTAATGAAACGCTGTTAAAATCCGCCTTAAGAGAATTGGTTTTAAACGCCGTAAAATTCAATAAAAACGTTGAAAAAATTACCAAAATCTACTGCCTTAAACACAGCAGCAATATTTCGATATCCGTTAAAGACAACGGCTCCGGCATACGCCCCGGTGAAGTCAGCAGAATTTTTGACAGATTTTACCAGGTGGACGAATTTTTTACCGGACAGGTGGAAGGCTGGGGCCTTGGCCTGCCTTTTGTTAAAAGAGTTATGGACCTGCACGAAGCGTCCATCAGCGTAGTAAGCGACGTGGGGTTAGGCTCCGTATTTTCTTTAACCCTGCCTAATTAATATGACAGAAATTTATAAATTTTTTGAAGCGACTCTTGCCCGCCTGGACGATATGAGAAACACCATTGGCGCGATATCACAACAAATGTCCAACATGTCGCCGCGCCTGGAAATGGTGTCCGCGCAAATTAAAAAAAATATACCCGTGCGCGATGAAACGCTGGAGTTGGATTTTAACACCATGGCTAAAGATTTTTTTGATTTTTCCAATAATATGGAAGAATTTTGGACAACTACACGCGACAAATTAAGACAGTTTAATAAAAAAGAAATAGCCGAAGAATACGGCCTGGAAGTGAAAACGCTTAACATAAAAGCCCGCGTTATTACCCGCGCTATAGATGAGGTTGCGACACAGTTCGGCTACCTGTACCCCGTGGTAAAAGCGTCGCCTTTAAAATTAAACATATGGCTACTGGAAGCGGCCTCGTTAAATTTAGACAAGCTTGCCAGCAAAATACTTTTTATGGCAAGAGAGCTTAGCAAAACTTTAGAAACAAAGGGGAGTAGCAGACGCTACTAAAAAGTATGGAACAAACCACAAAAGAAACTGTAAAAGAAATGGCAAGAAGAAGCGTAACCTCTTCGCAGGTTAACACCGTTTGTCTTATTATACTGGCCTCCGTCGCGGTGGCATATACGCTTATATTCACACGCTCTGTAGCTATACCGTTTGTAATATCGGTGCTTATCTACACTGTTATGGCGCCTTTTTTAAGATACGCCACCAAAAAAACCAAATTGCCCAGGCTCCTGGTGCTGGGGGTTACGTTTTTACTTATAACCACCGTACTTACCTTTGTGGTTATTTTTATATCAAACTCAATAGGCAGTTTTATAAGCGGAATAGACGCTTATAAAGAAAAACTGCTCTCTCTTACCAACTGGGTTACGCAGCTTATGGCAACTTATGATATTCATGTTAACAGCGCCTCTATTATGGAAACCCTGGCCAACTTGCCTGTATTTAACTTTGTAAAAGGAGTGGGCGGCACGCTGTTATCGCTTACGGTAAAAACATTTTTAGTAATAATAATATTGTTGTTTTTCTTTGTGGGCAATAATTCCTCTTCTGAAAAAGAAGCTGAGCAGCCTAAAGAGGCCCATAAATCCGCGCAGGAAATACAGTCAAAAATTTCCTTTTATATAACCGCAAAAACTATTGTCTCTTTGGGCACAGGCATAGTGGTATGGATAATACTGGCTGCTTTTAAGGTAGAAATGGCGTTTATGTTTGGCGTAATAACCTTTTTGCTTAACTATATTCCTAACGTAGGCTCTATAGTGGCGGTAATGCTGCCCATACCTGTTATTTTTCTGCAGTACGGGCTGGGGCCTAAGTTTGTGGTAATTATGTCGCTATGCATAGCCACACAGTTTATAATAGGCAATATATTAGAACCTAAGATTATGGGCAGCGGCACTGACATGCACCCGGTAACTGTTATATGCGTGCTTGTATTTTGGTCGCTCATATGGGGCGTGGCGGGCGCGTTTTTAGCGGTGCCTATGACCGCGGCTATACAAGTTGTTATGAGCAAATTTGAACTCACCAAACCTATAGCCGAGCTTATGGCCGGCAGAATGCCAAGCTAACGGTTGATTTATCTGCTTTTACAGTTAGATTATTAAAAAGGGGGTATATTATGAAACCGGGGTTTTGGAAAATATTTTTAGCGTACTTAATTGACGCTGCGGTAATGTTTGTAATAGTTTTTATAAGTTCTTTTATAATAGCGTTTATAGCGGGGCTTATGCTGGCTTCCAGCGGGGCTGAGATAATAGACATTGAAACCATGACTACTATACAAAACGTCGGGTTTTACACTGGCAGTATACTGACACTGGTGTATTTCGCCGTTATGGAAAGTTCTTCAAAACGGGCTTCTTTAGGTAAGATTGTAATGAAGTTAAAGGTAAATCAAAAATAAATTTTAAAGCCCGCTAAAACTTAAGCGGGCTTTATTTTGTAATATCTCTTATCTTTTTTATTCTTCTATCAACCATACTCTTAAAAACGCTGTTAGATATTAAATACAACGGGCTCAAAAACATAGTTTTATAAATATCTTTTTTATTTATCCTTAATTTTTGCTTAAGCGGGTTTGTGCAGGAAAGTAAAATAAAATTATCCAGCGTCCATATAACCGGCCACGCTACAGACACTCTAAGCCGCCAGTTCACGCGCCCCATGGCGCTGTAAAACTCAGGCGCGGCCTCAATATGGTTAACGCCCCAGTTTATCCATTTAAAAAACATATTTTTTACGCTTTTGCCGGCGCAAATATCTGTTATGCTTAAATCAAATTTTTCTAAATCTTCCTGCGGGAAATATACTCTGCCAATGTTAAGGTCATGCGTAAAATCACGTAAAATATTTACTATTTGTAACGCGCGGCCTATATTGCGGCCTTTGTTTACAAAAGCCTTGTCTTCCATATTAACAGCGGTACATTTCAAAATAAGCCTGCTCCAAAATACGCCCGGCGCGCCGCCCATGGTGTCGCAGTAATATTCCAGCTCGTCCACTGTTTTAAGCGTGGTAAGTTCTGCGCCGAATTTGTTTAAATCAAACAACATGCCTTCACATACTTTTTTTACTATGCCTATTACAAGTTCTTTATCTTCTGCCGTGAAAGTATTAAACACGTCCACACAAATATCAATATGCTCCAGCAGCGCCCTTTCGTCTTTATGTAAAGAGGCGGAGTTTACCTCAAGCGCCAGCTCTTTAAGCGCGCTAATGTCAGAGTTTTTAAATAACTGCGGGAAGCTTTCTATCCAAAATTCTTTTCTTTCTTTATTAATAAGGTCAGTATCGGCCACAGTATCGGCGCAGCGGCAAAACAGGTACGCAACCGTAAATACCCACCTAATGCTTTCAGGCAGAACCGCGGCGCTAAGCTGCAAGGTTCTGCCTGTTTTTTTAAGCAAAGTATTTAGTTTGCGCTCGGCCGCCGTCATTAGTGCAGCCCAACTTTGCAAACGTGACCTTCTTCTTTATGTCTGGCAAGGCTGTCGGCTTCCTGCGCTTTGTACTCGGCGGTGCGGCGGCCAAGCTCGTTAAAGTCAACTTTGTCGCCCTCAAACATAGGGCCGTCCACGCAGGCAAACTTTGTCTCGCCGCCTACTGTTACGCGGCAGCAGCCGCACATGCCTGTGCCGTCTAAAATAATGGGGTTAAGGCTGGCATAGGGTTTTATGCCAAGCTCAGTCATTAACAAACAGCTAAATTTCATCATAGGTATGGGGCCTATTACAAAACCGGCGTCAATTTTTTTGCCGCTTTGCACAAGCTTTTTAATAACGTCTGTTACCAAACCTTTTTCACCATGCGTACCGTCGTCTGTACTGCAAACGGTTTCGGAACAGGTGTTCTGCATTTCCTGCTCTAAAATTAAAAGACCTTTGCTTCTGGCGCCTAAAATAGAAATTACCTCATTGCCCGCCTCTTTAAGCGCTTTGGCAATGGGGTAAACCTCGGCTATGCCTACGCCGCCGCCTATAACGGCGACAGTGCCGTAGTTTTTAATTTCAACAGGCATGCCTAAGGGGCCCAAAACAGCGGTAAAGCAGTCGCCCTCGTTAAGAGAGTTAAACAAAGCGGTAGATTTGCCTATGGCCTGTATAATTACTACTATAGTGCCTTTTTTAGCGTCCCAGTCTACTAATGTTACGGGCACTCTTTCGCCGTACTCGCCCTGTTTCAAAATTACAAATTGGCCGGCTTTGGCCTTTTGCGCTATATGCGGGTTGTAAATTTCAAAGCGCACAATATCGGCCGATAAATTTTGTTTGGAAACAATTTGGTTTTTCTGCATTTAATTTTCCTCTTATTTGCTCAAATATTCGTTCATTTTTTTAGCGGCTATAATACCGTCTTTCATAGCCTTAAGCACCGTGGCGCCGCCGCGTATAATATCGCCGCCGGCAAATACGCCTTTCATAGACGTTTCGCCAAACTCCGTCGCTTCAACAACGCCTCTTGGCGTTACTTTAAGTTCGGGCGTATTGCGGGGGATAATGGGGTTAGGGCGCTGACCTATGGCTACTATAATAGTGTCCGCTTCCATTAAAAAGTCACTGTTTTCTACCGCTACGGGTTTGCGCCTGCCGCTTGCGTCAGGTTCGCCAAGTTTATTGCGGCCGCATTTTATGGCTTTAACATAACCTTTGTCATCGCCTAAAATTTCTTTTTGTACGGTAAGGAACTCAAATTTAATACCCTCTTCCATAGCGTTTTCCACTTCTTCCACACGGGCGGGCATTTCGTCCTGGCTGCGGCGGTAAACTACCGTTACGCTCTCAGGCCCTAAACGCATGGCGCAGCGCGCGGCGTCCATAGCGCTGTTGCCGCCGCCAAGCACTATTACCTTTTTGCCTACTCTTATAGGTGTGTCAAACTGCGGGAAGTCAAAGGCTTTCATCAGGTTAACTCTAGTTAAAAACTCATTGGCGCTGTAAACGCCGACCATGTTTTCGCCCGGTATTTCGGCCATTATCGGCAGGCCCGCGCCGCTGCCTATATAAACAGCGTCAAATTCTTTTGCCAGTTCTTCCACCGCTATTGTGCTGCCTATAAGAACGTTGGGCTCAAACACAACGCCCATTGATTTAACGGTATCAACCTCTTTTTTAATAACTTCTCTTGGTAATCTGAAAGACGGTATACCGTAGGAAAGCACGCCGCCAAAATCATGCAGCGCCTCATAAACTATAACTTCATGCCCGGCGCGTTTAAGCTCGGCCGCGGCGGAAAGCGATGACGGGCCGCTGCCAACGCAGGCAACCCTTTTACCTGTGGCGGGGGCCGGGGTAGGCGCTTTTAAAATGCCTTCCGCTCTGGCTGTGTCAGCTACATATCTTTCAAGCAAACCTACGGCAACAGGTTCAAACTTGCCGTTAAGTATACAGGCGCCCTCGCAGTGGTGCTCTTGCGGGCATACACGGCCGCAAATGGCAGGCAAAAGGCTGGTTTCCATAATTTTGCTTACGGACTCGGCCAATTTACCCTCTAATAAAAGTGATATAAACGCCGGTATCTGCACGTTTACCGGGCATGCTGCCTGGCATTTGGCGTTTTTACAGTTTAAGCATCTTGCAGCCTCCGCCTTGGCTTCTTCGGCCGTTAGGCCTTTTACTACTGAATCAAAATTTTTAATTCTTTCTTTAGGGTCCTGATGTTGCCCTTTTTGTCTGGGGGCTGATGGATTTGCCATAAAACTCCTCTTTTTAAGCGTAAATTTGGGTATAATATAAACATAATAATATATTTACAAAGAAATTAACAGGAGGGTTATATGTCAAACAGAAATGAAACCGGCGTCTTGGGCGCGTTTATCCTGGGGGGTATTATCGGCGCGGCGGTAGGCCTCTTACTTGCACCCAAAAGCGGTGAAGAAACCAGAGAAAGAATTAAAGACTGGGCCGAAGACAAGTGGGACGACAACCAGGAAAAGCTGGAAGAGATTAAAGAAGAAATTGAAAAAAAGCTGGCTAAAAAGAAAAAGGCTGTAAATAAAAAGATTAACCAGATAAAAGAAGAAATAGCGGAAGCTGTTTTAGACAATGAAAATAACTAAATATTTAAAGCCCGCAAAAATTTGCGGGCTTTTTTCTGCCTTTTTATAATCCTCTGATACCATAAATTTTATATACTTTAGGTATATATGAAAATCTTAAAAACCTTACTTCAAATTGCCAAATCCAAAGTTTTTATTTATTTCTTCTTGGCGGCGCTTTTTATATTCATTATTATAGCGGCCTGCGGGGCCCGTTATATATTCAGCGGCCTGCCGCCCGTGTATGAAATGGAAGAATACACCCCCTCTCTTACTACAAAAGTTTACGACCGCAACGGCAAAGTAATACATGAATTTTCTATAGAAAAACGCTCTATGGTGCCGTTAGAAGAAATACCGGTAGACATACAAAACGCCGTTATAGCTATGGAAGACAGAGACTTTTTTAAACACCCCGGCGTATCAATAAAAGGCACAACAAGGGCGATAATATTAGACCTTTTTACAGGCAGGGCAAAGCAGGGCGGGTCTACCTTAACGCAGCAGCTTTCAAGGGGCGTATTTCTTACCAAAGAAAAAAAGATTATCAGAAAAATAAGGGAAATTATACTTGCCGTACAAATAGAACACAGCTTTAGCAAGCAGGAAATTTTACAGCTTTACTTAAACGAAATTTACCTTGGCGAGGGCGCCTACGGCGTAAAAACAGCCGCCAAAAAGTATTTTGATAAAGAAATGGAGGAGCTTACACTGGCCGAGTCCGCCCTTATAGTAGGCACCATTCCCGCCCCATCACGCTATAACCCATTTGCCAACCCAGAAACCGCCCAAACCAGAAGAAGCCTTGTACTTAGAGTAATGCAGGACCAAGGTTATATTACAAAAGAAGAATTTGACAAAGCCAACGCCGAACCGCTGCCCGCGCAAAGACCTGTGCAAAAAAATAAACCCGGCCTCTATTTTATTGAACATGTAAGAAGATACCTTGAACCTAAATACGGCATGGACATACTGTGGAAAGCCGGCCTAAATATTTACACAACAATCGACATAGACCAGCAGGCAATCGCGGAAGAAATTATAGAAAAAAAACTTTCTGATTTCGATATAAAAATAGCCAAAGGGTTAGGCATAGAAATAGAAGAATTTAGCGAAGGCACCGAAGGCAATGAAGAAACCGTGCAAGCCATACCCGAGGGCGTGGAATACCCCAAACTGCAGGCCGCTTTTATGGTGCGCGACGTTAAAACAGGCGCCGTGCGCGTTATGATAGGCGGGCGTGATTATGAGCAGTACCGCTTTAACCGCGCGACGCAGGGCAGACGTCAGCCCGGCTCCAGCTTTAAACCGTATGTATGGATGGCCGCTTTACAAAAAAACTATACACCCGCCACACTGGTAAAAGATTTACCAACATTATTTTATAACGACGGCAGAAACTGGCGCACATTTGACGAGGAAGAAGACCAGTACTCACTTGAGCTTGCCGCGCAGCCTTTTATAGCCAGCAAAAACTTTGCCGTATGGGTACCGCAGAACATGGGCGGCAGAAGCTCCGGCTGGGTAACCTTACGCAACGCTTTAGAAAAATCTAAAAACCTTGTGGCTGTTAACCTTATAGACGCCGTTGGCATAAGCGAAACCATAAGAGTAGCCAGAAAAGCCGGCATTAAAAGCAATATGGCACCGGTGCCCGCGCTTGCGCTTGGTGTAAGCGCCATTACCCCCGCAGAGCAGTTAGAAGGCATGTCAACATTTGCCAACAACGGCATACACGTGCCTAACTATTATGTGGATAAAGTAACAGACAATAACGGCCGTGTGTTAGAAGAAAATGTTCCTTTAGAAACAGAAGCTTTTACCCCGCAGAACTCCTTCCTGTTAATTAACATGATGAAAGGCGTTGTACAGCAGGGTACAGGCGGCGCGGCAAGGCGTTTGGGCAGGCCGCTGGCGGGTAAAACAGGCACCTCCCAAAAACACAGAGACGCGTGGTTTGTAGGTATGACGCCGCAAACCGCCGCAGTGGCATGGATGGGGTATGACGACGATACTTTCCAACAAGAAGGCCGCTGGACAGGTGGCGGCACCGTGGCGCCATGGTGGACAGATATTATGGAAAGACTTTTAAAAGGCGAGCCCGTTACGGATTTTACCGTGCCTGAGGGCATTTCATATTCATACATCAACCCCGTTACAGGCAAACTGGCGCAGCCTACCGACAGAAACAAATTTTTAGAAGCGTTTAAAAAAGGTACGGAACCAAAGTCTTTTTAATTAAAATTAAACGCTTGGTTAGCAGTAAAAATGACGGAAGAAAACAATAATTTCAATTATTTTTACGGCCTCCCCAACTTTGGAGCGAAGGCGCGCTTTATTTTTGACAAATTTGCCTCTAAAGGCGTTAATTCCATATTTACGGCCTATGAGGAAGAAGACGTAGACTCGTTTGACGCAGCACTTTCCACCTGGGCGGAAAATACACCTTTAACAGCCGTATATTTAAGCGCGGAACGCGGTGTGCTTATGCACAGCCTATATCGCATTTTAACAGCAAAAACGCCGCTTTGCGTAATGGCTACCTATGAGTCATTAAACCTTCCTTTGCCCGGCAAAAAAGATTTTACTTCCGCCATAAAAACTATTAACCGCGGTGACAATATACGCCGCGGCGACATAATAGACTATTTGGTTTCCGTAGGATACGCCAGAGAAGAATTTACAGAATTTTCCGGCCAGTTTGCCGTGCGCGGCAGCGTGGTTGATATTTTTTGCCCCGGCGAGCCTGCCCCATGGCGTCTTTATTTTGCGGCTAATACCGTGGAAACTATCAGCACTTTTGATATAGATTACCAAGAAACCAAAACTTATAAAGATACCATCACTATTATCCCGCTTGAGTTTAAAACACTGCCGTCAAATATTAATAATTGGGTGGCGGACGCTGAGCTGGTGCTGGATAACCCGCCTAAAGATTTTGACCTTACCGCTTTTGAGCATGCCAACATTATCACGCAATTACCTTACGGCACTAACTGCGGGCTGAGCGCTAATATTCAGTTTAACGCCAACATGGAGCTGCTGTCTAAAGAAATAAAATCCTTGAAAACGCAAGGTTACGATATAACCGTTTTCTCGCTAAACCGCGCTGAGCAGGACAGAATAAAAGACATGTTTTTAAAAGCCGACGTTTTGCAAGACGCGCATTTTAAAACAGCAGCAATCACCCAAGGTTTTTATAATAAAGAGACCAAGCAGGCTTTTATAACTTCCTCAGAAATACTTGACCGCAACTATCACACAAGCACACTGCTTAAAAATTTTGAGATAGAAGGCGCCAAGCGTGTGCGCTTTAAAGACCTTGTGGCCGGCGACTATGTGGTACACCAAGTGCACGGCATAGGCAAATATATGGGGCTGGAAACATTTGATAAAGACACCGCGCCCACAGACTGCCTGGTTATAGAATACCGCAAAGGCAGTAAATTATTTGTGCCCATGCAGGACTTTGGCAAAGTACAAAAGTATATTGGCGTTAAAGGCCGCGCGCCGTCGCTGTCTAACCTGGGCGGGGTGGCGTGGAAAGAAGTAAAACGCCGCGTTAAAGAGGCCGCAAGAAAAGACGCCGAAGAAATTTTAAAGATGGAAGCCGTACGCTCCGCCGCGCAAGGCATGCCGCTGTACGGCGATACGCGTATGGAACAGGAATTCTCGGACTCGTTCCCCTTCACCCAAACGCCTGACCAAAGCCAGGCCATATCAGAAATATTAGAAGATTTAACCAGACAAAAAACTATGGACCGTGTGCTGGTGGGTGACGTAGGCTTTGGCAAGACGGAAGTTGCCATGCGGGCCGCGCTTAGAACGGCGCTTAGCGGCAAACAGGTTTTGGTATTGGTACCTACTACAATTTTAGCGGCGCAGCACTATAAAACATTTTCAAAACGCTTTGCCGCGTTCCCGGTAAGTATAGAAGTTATGAGCAGGTTTCAAACCAAAGCGCAGCAAAAAATTATCGCTGAAAAAATAAGAACAGGCGCCGTTGATATTGTGGTGGGCACACATAGGCTGCTTTCAAAGGATATCAGTTTTAGACAGCTTGGCCTTGTAATTATAGACGAAGAACACCGCTTTGGGGTAAAACAAAAGGAAAAAATTAAAGCCAAATGCGCCGGCGTTCACACGCTTATGCTGTCCGCCACGCCTATACCCAGGACGCTTAACCAGTCACTCTCCTCACTGCGTGATTTATCTATTATAGAAACGCCGCCGCAGGGGCGTATGCCGGTTAAAACCATTGTAGCCCCGTGGAATAATGATATGGCCGCCAACGCCATACGCCACGAGATTGGGCGCGGCGGGCAAATATATTACCTTTACAACCGCGTGCAAAGCATGAAGTCGCGCCTGGCCATGCTGCAGCGTTTAGTGCCCGAGGCCCGCATCTGCATGGCGCACGGACAGATGAACGAAAAACAGTTAGAAGAAACTTTGTGGGATTTTTATAATAATAAATACGATATTTTACTTGCGTCTACAATTATAGAAAATGGCTTAGACATAGCTAACGCCAATACGCTTATAATAGAATCCGCGCAGGACTTCGGGTTGGCGCAGCTTTACCAGTTACGCGGGCGCATAGGGCGCGGCGACCGCAAGGCATACTGTTACCTCTTTCACCCGGACTGGATGTTCCGTAAAAAAGAAGAGCCGGAAAATACTTTTGATGAACTACGCGCCTTTGAAATAAAAAAGAAAGAAAAAGACCCTACCGAAGACGCCAAAAAACGCCTGGGTGCTTTAATGGAGTTTAGCGACCTTGGCAGCGGCTTTAAGCTTGCCTTACGTGACATGGAAATACGCGGCGCAGGCGAATTGCTAGGCACCAAACAGCACGGCTTTGCCAACGAAGTAGGTTTAAGTTTATATTGCGACATGGTGGCCGCCGAAGTAAAAAAATTGAAAGGCGAGCCTGTTACCAAAATCTACCGCGCTACGGTAAACGTGCCTGTGGCATCATACATACCGCCGGAATATTTGCCGGACGATAACGAACGCCTGCGTTTTTATAAAGAACTTTTAGCAAGCGACGCTAACACCCAGCCTAAAATTTTACAGAAATTAACCGACCTTTCCGGCCCGTTACCTGAGGAAGTAAAAACACTTTCTGAGGTAATACTAATGTCTAACAAAGCCGGCAAAATAAAAGTGCGCCATATAGAAGTGGCTAAAGAATTTGCTGAGTTTTACTTTACTAAAGATTTTAAAATGCCCGAAGGCATGGTTGGCGAACTTATGGGTAAGTACGGCGGAAACATCAAGTTTATACCGTCCCCCAAAGGCGACGGCATAAGAATAAACTTTGCCAAAAACGCGGGTACAGACTATCTAAAAACCGCAGCGTCAATGCTGGACTTTTTCATCCTAAAAATAAAATAATTTTATTTTTGTTTTTATAACTACAAAAATACCCTCACCTGCTTTGCCGCAAGCGCTTTGCGCTAAACAACGCAGCAAAACTTCCTCTGCATACTTTATATATGCATGCTACGCTATCCCCTAAGAGGGAGAGGAAATATCATAAGCGATATTTAAGAGTTCTTTAAAATCAAAATACTAAATCCCAGCCGAGGCCCCGAAGATTTGAGTCAATTTTTAACTTTTCCCCGTTTCGGGCACACTTGCTGGGGAAGGCCAAAGGCTGGAAATACTAACGCGTATAGGGGGCCACGAAGATTTGCGTGTAGTTTGGATTTTCTTTCTTTTCAGCACACTTGGGGCGGGTAGCGCAGCGGACACGGCGGGTGTGTTGAAAAGAAAAAAATTCAAAATACATGCAAAGATTTGGGGAATAAAAAACTCGGCTTAATAGCCGAGTTTTTTATCTTAAATCACCAGGTTCGCGCCAGGGGGACCAGTAACGGTCTTCTTTGCTAAAGGTATCGTCTCTGTATTTCTTACCGCAGAGTATATTTATCCTAAAAGCAAAAGACAGATTATCGTTTCTATCTTCAACGGAAAATTCTAAATGCGCGTCATGCAGGTCTTTATAAAGTCTGAAGTTTTTTGAGTAAGCGTGCAAACTGCCCTGCTTAAGTTCAAAGTCCATCCCGGCGTCAAAATACCAGGTGGAACCGGCGGGCCTAAACCAAATTTTTGTGTTAAATAAATATGAGTTAATATCGTCTGCATGGTTAGTCATACCGAAAACACCTCGGCTGGCTTTAAACAACTTAAAATCAGACTGCATAATAAAAGCCTGGTTGCCGTCTTTAACATCATAGTCATTACGTAAGAAAATATTAAACGCACCGTTGCTCATATTATAACCAAGCTCGGCAAAAATAGGGTCCAAGCGGTCGTCAAAGGTCCAGTCCGTGTCGTTATCTAAAATATCGTAAGCGGTACCAACTCTAAAATAAGTGTAAAGCGTAGGGCGGAAATAGTTTTGAATTGTTATTTTATTTTCTTCATCACCTTTATCAGCTGCGTCGTTGTCTGGTTTAAATTTATTTGTCTCAAAACGTTTAGTATAGCGGTATCCAACGTCGAATGAGCCTGTAATAAGCTCCGCACGCAGGTTAGCACCGCCGCCAAGGCGGCTTACATAAGTGTCGTCGTTATCATAGCCTTCGTCTTCTAGCACCACACGCTCGTCAAAGTCAACATATGGCGTAAAGGTAAACTTTTTACTTAACTTAAACGGCCTGGCGCTCTTCCAATAAGCGCGGGCGGTTTGGTTATAGTCGCCGTCTAATATTTGCGTATTATAGAGGTTAACGTTAAAATTATTTACTATACCAAGCGGAAACATAAACGGCATAGCCTGAAACTCAACGCGGGGCAAAGTGCGCTCGACAGTTTCGTACTTATCTTCACGTGAATTAAACCTGTCTTTTTGCGAGTAGCTTACACGGAAAATAGATTTTCTTGTCTGCCTGGAAAAGGCGAAACTTACGTCTTGGTCCGGCATAAATTTGTAAGGGTTGGAGCGGAAAAATGTGTCGTTAAAGTACGGGTCAGACACTGCCCTAAACTGGCCCTGGCTGCTGTATATCGCGCCACCGTCGTCACGGTTAAGCCAGTTAGAGTTATCGTAAAGTATAGCGCTGTAACCGCCATTTACGCCCCAGCGGCTTTTGCCGTATTCTTGGTCGTCAATGGCGTAGGCTTCCATATTGCCGGATACCTTGTCAGAGTTTCTTACCTGCAGCTGCGCGCCGTAACCAAAACCTGATTTTAAATAACCGTCTAAGTTAACAGTAGCGCGCAAGTTTTTTATAGGGTAAAACACGGTGCTTGTCAGTAAGCCAAAACCCGTTTTGCCGCTTTGCGTAAAATCAACATATGTTGTAAAAGGTTTTTGTGAATCTAAAGAACGCCAGAATATAGGCACGTAAAAAACCGGAATATCGCTGAGATACAAAAGCGCGTTGGCGCCAAAAATCTTTTTTTCAGGCGTCATAGCTATGTAACCGGCTTTAAGGTAATAGTGCGGGTTTTCCTGATCGCAGCAGGTGACTTTGGCAGACTTATAGGTTTGTTTGCCGCTTTTCATCTCGCCTTTTTGGGCGCCTAAAAGCCTGATGGGCGGATACTCGGCCGTCATATTTTCTATTTCTAAATCTTTTGTTTCGTAATTATATTTTATGTTCTGTCCGCGCAATTGCCCGCTGTCCTGCTCTACCAGCACATCGCCGTCAGATGATACTGTTTTATCAATCTGGTTAATCATCAGGTTTTGGGAATAAAGCCTGGTTTCTTCTGTGTCGGGCTGAGACAAAACAACATTAACATTGCCAAACAAGCTAAGCTGGCGGGCAACGGTATCGTAGGTAAGTTCGTCCGCCTCGTAGTATATAAATTTATCAGCGTCGGGCGGCGGCAGGTCATACTCCTGCGCACCGGCAAAAGCGGCCGCGCCCGTAATAAATAATATTAAGGTTAAAAGTTTTTTAATTTCCATTGCTTTGGTCTATCGCGTACAGCGCGGCGCCAAGGCCGCCTATCTCGGCCGTGGCTGAGGTAAAAATTTTAAGTTTATCAAACGGCGTTCTTATATGTTCCTGGCTAAGGCGCTTTTTAAGCGCGGGCATAAAATATTTGTGCGCGCGTGACACGCCGCCGGCAAGTACCACGGCGTCTAAGTCTAAAATAAGACAGGCGGCTATTATGCCTACGGCTATCGCAATGCCAACTCTGTTCCACACCCTAAGCGCGCTTGGGCAGCCTTGCTCAGCCGCTTCTGATACTAAGGCTATTTTAAATCTTTTGGCTTTGCCTACTGTCTTGGCAAGTTTGCTTTGCGGGTGCAGTTTAATTTCTTCGGCCACCATTCTTTGTATACCGTAAGTGCCCGCGTAAGACTCCAGACATCCTCTCGCGCCGCAGCCGCATTTGGGGGCGTGCTTATCCATAGACAGTTTAATGTGTCCTATTTCCCCCGCCACGCCGTGCGACCCCTGGAACAGTTGGCTGTTTAATACAAGCCCGCCGCCAATACCTGTGCCCATGGTAATAACAATTACATTGGGGTATTTCTTTTTAAGCTGTAATTCATAAACACCCCAGGCGGCTACGGTAGCGTCGTTAGCTACAACGGGGCGTATGCCCGTGTGTTTTTTAATTGCGTCGGCAAATTTTATATTTTTAATATTTTTGCCTTTAAATTTAAGGTTAGTGCCAAAGCGCAGTACGCCTTTAACGTTATCCACGTCACCCGGCAGGCCCATGCCTATAACAAGCTTTTCTTTTTTAAATTCTTTTTTCCACTCATTAATAAAATCAGAAATCTGCTTAAGAAAGTACGCCGGACCGCGGTTCATATCAGTTTCCAGTTTATGGGATTTAATGATATTACCTTTTACATCCACCGCGAAAAATTTGACGTATGTACCGCCAACATCTATACCTATAGAAATCATCTGCTATTTTCCCCTTGGGTGCGAATCCCCGTAAATTTTTTTAAGCCTGTCTAAAGACACGTGCGTATAAACCTGTGTGGCGGCTAAACTTTTATGCCCCAGCATTTCCTGCAAACTTCTTAAATCGCACCCGTTATTTAAAAGATGCGTGGCAAATGAATGGCGCAAACTGTGCGGCGTTATCTTCCTGGCCAGGTTAGACTTGATGGTAATATTTTTTACCAAATACGCCAGCCCGTCGCCCGTTAACCTGCCGCCAAGGCGGTTGAGAAATAACGGTGAGTTATTGTCGTACCCGGGCCTGGTGGCAAGATACTCTTTTAAAGCGTCTATCGCCGCGTCTGTTATCGGTACCAGGCGCTCTTTGCGGCCCTTACCCATAACACGCACTATGCCTAAATTTAAATCTATATCGCTAATGCTTAACTGCACCAGCTCGCTGCGCCTAAGGCCGCTGGAATACACCAGCTCAAATAATGCCCTGTCACGCGCGGGCAGCCTGCCTTGTTTACCCGCGGTTTCTATCAAACGGTCCGCCTCTTCAGGCGTAAGAAACTTGGGTAAAATTCTTTCCCTTTTAGGCAGCGGGATAAGCTTAAACGGGTTGGTTTCCAATATGCCGTGTTTTAACAAATATTTTGTAAAACTTCTAAGTACCGATATTTTGCGAAGCACGGTATTTTTCTTGTTGCCATCCTGCGTTATCATACCTAAATAAGAACGCAGGTTGCCGTGGCTAAAAAACGCTTTTACCGTAAGATTGTTTTTAACAGCGTAATCATCAAATTCTTTTAAGTCCGCAGTGTACGCACGCAAAGTATGCTCGGAAAAATTTTTACTTTGCAAACTTAAAATGAATTTGTTAACAAGCTCCGTTGATTCCATTTTTATTTATTTTTAGCTTCGTGCTCTTTTTCTATCTTTTCAATTTCTTCAGGTGTTACACTGACGATAGTTTTGCACTTAGGATAACCGCTGCAACCTAAAAATTTGCCGCGTTTGCTGCTGCGCAGTATCATGTTTTTACCGCACTTTTCGCACTTAATATCTGTCTCTACCGGGCCGGATGTGGCGACTTTTTGCCCCTCGGCGTTAATAGAAAATGTATTTTTACATTTGGGGAAAGCGCTGCATGCCATAAACTTGCCCCTGCGGCCGCTGCGTATTACCATGGGGCTGCCACACTTTTCGCAGACTTCATCGGTTGTTTCGGGCGCGGCCTTTTCACCGGATGATGATAAATTTATTTTACCTTTACATGTAGGATAAGTTGAACACGCAAGGTACTCGCCGTATCTGCTGCGGCGCACTACCATTGGGCTGGCGCAAAGCGGGCACTTTTCGTCCGACGGTTTGGGCGCGGCGCGTTCCATGCCTTTGTCCGCGGCGGCAAGGTCGCGTTTAAAGCCGTCGTAAAAACCGCCTATAACCTTAACCCAGTTAATATCGCCTTCGGCCACGTCGTCCAGCTTTTCTTCAATACCGGCTGTGTAAGAAAGGTCCATAATATCTTTAAAGAAACCTTTTAACTGGTCTGTTACCGTTGTGCCAAGCTCTGTTACCATAAGTTTATTGGTTTTGGGCTGGCGCATAATATATTTGCGGTCTATAATAGTTTTAATTGTAGGCGCATATGTGGACGGGCGGCCAATGCCGTGCTTTTCAAGCGTTTTGATTAAGCTGGCTTCGTTATAGTTTGGCGGCGGGGCCGTTTTGTGTGATTTAGTAATAATATCAATAAGATTAAGCTTGTCGCCTTCCTCAAGTATGGGCAGCAGCGCTGAACCTTCATCTTCGCTTTCTTCGGCCTCGTCATCTTTATATACGGAAAGGAAGCCCGGGAATTTAACCGTGCGGCCTGTGGCCCTTAAAATACAATCCGTCTTTTCGCCTGCTTCAATATCTACTGACACGGTGTTAAACACCGCGTCCGCCATTTGGCTGGAAATAAAACGTAACCAAATAAGCTCATAAAGTTTGTACTGGTCGGAGCTTAAGGCACTTTTAATTTCGGCCGGGGTTTTGTATACATCGGTAGGATGTATAGATTCGTGCGCTTCCTGCGCGCCTTTTACTTTACTTTTAAAAACGTTCGCGCTGGCGGGGGCATAGTCCGCGCCGTATTTGCCGGAAATAAACTTTTTGGCCTGCGCCTGCATGTCTTTTGATACGTTAAAAGAGTCCGTTCTCATATAGGTAATTAAACCTACTACTTCGCCGGCAATTTCAACGCCTTCGTAAAGAGACTGCGCCGTCATCATGGTTTTTTGTGAGGAAAAGCCGAGTTTATTGTAAGCGTCTTGCTGTAAAGAGCTGGTGATAAACGGCGGTTTAGCGCGCTGTTTAACTTCCTTCTTTTCAATTTTTGTTACCGTCAGCGGGCCTTTGCGCAGTAATGAATTTACCGGCGCTAGGTCTTCCGCTTTTTTAAATACTGTTGTTTTTACTTTGTAGTCTTCGGCAAACAGTTTATAGGTGGTAATAATTTCTGTATTTTTACCCTGCCATTTAAGCATACGCGCGTTAAACTTGGGCTGTACGCCGGCCTTTTCAACCTCGGCCGATAAAGAATAGTATTCTTCTTCTTTAAAATCTTCTATTTCTTTAGCGCGCTCGGCAAGTAACCTTACCGCAACGCTTTGCACTCTGCCGGCGGAAAGGCCGCCCGTAATCTTCTTCCAAAGAAGCGGCGAAAGTTTGTAGCCTACCAAACGGTCAAGCACGCGCCTCGCTTGCTGCGCGTCTACCAAATCTTTATTTATGCCTCTGGCATGGTCAAAACTGGCCTTAACCGCGCTTGGCGTAATTTCATGAAAAAATATACGTTTAATTTTTTCGGCCGGGATTTTTAAAAGTTCTACCAAATGCCACGCGATGGCTTCGCCCTCGCGGTCAGGGTCAGTGGCGAGGTAAACGTACTCAGATGCCTTGGCGGCTTTCTCAAGTTCGGTTACCATTTTTTTGGCTTTTTCCACGGGGACATATTTGGGCTGGAAATTATTTTTTTCGTCCACGCCTATTTCTTTAGAGGGCAAATCTCTAACATGCCCGAAAGAACTTCTTACAATATAATCGTTGCCTAAAATTTTGCTGATGGTTTTTTGTTTAGTGGGAGACTCTACAATAACCAGGTTTTTACCAGATGGTTTAACTGCTTTTGTTGTTTTTTTTGCTGTTGCCATTTTATATCATCCTTTTATTTCAAGGTTAAAATTTATTTTTACTGTATTTGCCGTCAATACAGGTAAGTACGCCTTTTATTTCCATATCAAAAAGTACTGTGGACGCTTCCTGTACGCTTACGCCCAGGTTTTCTATTATTTCATCTACCGTTACTTCCTCGCTTCCTACTACGCTTAAATAGCGTTTTTCTACTTCCGTTAAATTGTCAAATTCTTTTTTATTATCCTCTTGCAAGAAGTCTGTATCCAAACCAAAACGTTCTTCAAAGGGGATCATATCTATTATATCTTTGGTGTCAAGCAGCGCGTGCGCGCCGTCTCTTATAAGTTTATTGGTGCCGCCGCTTTGTATGCTGTCTATATTGCCGGGCACGGCTAAAATGTCTTTGCCCTGCTCTGCCGCCAGTTTTGCCGTTATCAAAGCGCCGGAGCGTTCTTTGCCTTCTATAATAACCACCACGCTGCCTAATGCCGATATTATCCTATTACGTCTTGGAAAATGAAAAGCGTGCGGAGGCTTGTTAAAAGGCAACTCCGATATTATACAGCCGCCATGCTCAAGTATGGCTGAGGCCAAAGCTCTGTTTTCCGCCGGGTAACAACGGCCTATGCCTGTGCCGACTACCGCCCAAGTGGGTTTCTTGTTAGCTACTGCCGCGGCGTGACATGCGCTGTCCACGCCCCTTGCCAAACCGCTTACCACTATACAACCCGCCTGTGAAATTTCCGACGCAAATTTATTGCAGCACCTTCTGCCGTAGGGCGTTATCATCCTGGTGCCTACCATGGATACACGCGGGCCGGTTTCCTTCATTTGGCCGCGTACATAAAGGACAAAGGGCGGGTCTTTAATCTCCGCCAGTTTAGCCGGGTAGCCGTCTTCACCCAAAAATAAAATTTCGCCGCCCGCGTTGCGAGTAAGTTCAACTTCTTCTTCCGCGTTAAGCGCGTGCGCGTCACGCAGTAAGTCTGCCGCCGTACCCGTACTTATGCCGCCTTGTTGTGCCAAAGTTGCAGCGCTTTGTTTAAGCACATCTTCGGCGGAACCAAATACGTCTATCATTCTCTCCGCCCAGTCCGTACGTAAATAGGTAAAAGCGTTTAGTTTGATTCTGGCTAATTTTTCTTTGTCTGAAATTGTCATTATATATCCGCCACGCCTTTACGGTCTAAGGGCCTGTATTGTAATACTTCTATAATATGCGCCTTGCTTATAGCTTCAGCGCCCTCAAGGTCCGCTATGGTGCGGGCTGTTTTTAAAATTTTATCAAGGCTTCTGGCTGAGAGGCCAAGCTTTTTCATAGCCGCCTCAAGTATAGCCCCGCCGCCCTCAGGCATAGGGCAAAACTTTTTTATTTCCGCCGTTGTCATAAAAGCATTGGCACGGGTTTTGGATTTACCAAAACGTTCTTTTTGCGTTTCTCTGGCCCGCATAACGCGCTCTTTTATTTGCGCGGAAGTTTCCCCTTCCGCCTTCTTTTCCCAGTCTTTAAATTCCACCGGGTTAAGGTTAACAGTTAAATCTATTCTGTCCAACAGCGGGCCTGAAATTTTTGCTCTGTAACGGTTAATCATAACAGGCGTACAAGTGCACTGTTTGTGCGGGTGGCCGTGGTTGCCGCACGGGCACGGATTCATGGCCGCTATCAAAGTAAACTGCGCAGGGTATGAAACACGCTCTCTTGCGCGCGCTATGGCTACGGTTCCCGTTTCCATAGGCTCTCTTAAAACTTCTAACGTCGCACGCCCAAACTCCGCGAACTCATCTAAAAATAATACGCCGTTGTGAGAGAGTGAAACCTCGCCGGGTCTTGGTTTAACTCCGCCGCCTATTAACGCGATGTCTGATATTGTGTGGTGCGGGTCTCTAAACGGGCGGTTGCCTATAATTTTACTTTCGCCAAGCATGTTTGACACTGAATAAATTTTGGTAATTTCCAATGCTTCACCGTGTGAAAGCGGCGGCAAAATGGTTGGGAAGCGTTTGGCAAGCATGCTTTTGCCTGTGCCGGGCAAACCTATCATAAGTATATTATGCCCGCCTGCCGCCGCTATTTCTAAAGCGCGTTTTGCAAGCGGTTGGTTTTTAACTTCGCTAAAATCGAACGGATAAATTTGCTCATCTACGCCAAACTCTGTATGTTCAACTTTAGGTAAAACAACTTCACCGTTAAGCCAGTCCGCAAGTTCTTTTAATGTGGCGGGTGTAACACAGTCGGCTTTAGCAAGCGACGCCTCTGCCGCGTTTGCCGGCGGTATAACGGCGGTTTTGCCGTTAAGCACGCTAAGCATGGGCAGCACGCCCGCGCACGCTCTTATACTGCCGTCTAAACCAAGCTCGCCTATAAAAACATAATTTGTCAAAGATTTTTTAGCCGCGTCAGTCAACTGGTCTGAGGCCGCCAAAATACCCACCGCTATGGGCAAGTCAAAACCCGTGCCGGACTTTTTAAGTTCCGCCGGGCTTAAATTTACCGTTATTCTTTTAGAGGGGAAGTCGAAACCGGAATTTCTGACAGCCGCCACCACACGGTCTTTAGCTTCTTTTACTTCAGTGTCAGGCAGGCCTACTACGGCCATGGTAGGCATGCCGGAAGCTATGTCAACCTCCACCTCAATGCCGTACCCTTCTACGCCGCGTACACCTGCCGTTAACACTTTTGAAAGCATATTAAATTAGTTTAAGAACAATATCTTTAGTTGTAACAACGTCAACGGTAAAGTTGGCGTTGAATTGCCTGATAATTTTGGCTACCAGCTCGTCCGACGTTTTGATATTTGCCTGAATTTCAAAATCAGCGTTAGAGTTATTGTAACGCACCAGGTTAAAATCTTCTATCTCTCTTAAATCTCTTAAAATATTTTGCACACTTTTAAGGCGCTCAATATTGTTAACATCTTTTATTTTAAGATTATAAGACCTGGCGGAATTTACCGCTGATTTAAGAGGTTCAAGTAAATCTTTTGTAGCCATATCGCACGCGGCGCTGATAGCTTTTTGCGCGGCTATAGATTCTACGCCGTCAAGCCCGCTCTGCTGGCTGGCGCTGGTGCCTATGACGCCATAGTTTTTGGTTGAAAGCAGCCTCATGTTAACGCTGGCTCTGTATGATTTAAACGGTGTGGTAATAGAACCAAGCGTTGTAATAGGCGCAGCGTTAACGTCGGCCAATATAATGTATCTGGCGCCGTCGTAACGGGCTTTATCTATTATGCTGACCGGGTCGTCAATGTTACTTTGGCTCAGGTTGTCGCCGTTCATAAGAGCGTAAGGCGAGTTACGCATAGCGCCGTAAATGGCCTGTTTACAATCCTGCTTTAAAGAGATTTCATCGTTAACAGATTCCTTAGAAGCTACCATTATATTAGTTTTTTTAATTAAAGTAGATTCGTCAGATTGTTTGATAATATTGCTGATGTCCGTAACAAGCACAAGCGCTTTAATTTGCGTGTACCACTGGTCGCCTTTGCGGTAAGAACTCATAACATAATACTTTCTTATAAAGCCGGCGCTTTTAGAAACTATTTGGCTTTGCACTACCTGGCTGTGGTCAACAGTTGTGCTGGCGGACACAAACACGCCGGCAACCTGCTCTACCGCTGCTTTTTGCGCGGCGGCAATGCCTTCTTTTTTCATGCTGTTAACGTCAACTTCATTGTACGGCACCATGCTGTCGGCCAGTACGTATTCGCCCTCGCCTTTGGGGCCTATTTGTAAATATTTACACGCGCTCATACCAAGCACTAATGTAAAAATAAATAAAACGCTTATAAACTTTTTCATTATTTCTCCAAATTATTTTACTTCTATATTAGCCGCTTTAAGCTTGGCCAAAGGTAAACGCATAACAACACTGCAGCCGCCGTCTGACAGGTACTCTGTCTCGTAAATTTCCATACCGGCAACCACGCCTTTAACAGTGTTTTCTATGGTGGAATTATCCGCCACGGCGTCTTTTATTCTTACGTTAGCGTAAACACCGTTACCGTAAATATATTCCGCGCCGCGCTGGTAGCCGTGGGCAATGGCGGCCTCGCGGCTCATGATTCTTTTTTGGGAATCTGTAGTGTGGGCGGGGTTAACCGCGCCGAAACCGCGCACCCAAAGATATTTGGAATCAACTTTAGTGTCGCTAAAGCTGGGCGCAATTTCCCCTTTTTTAACAGCTGAGCCAAGCCCGCCGCAGGCGGCCATAAACACTATGGCTAAAAGTAAAACTGTAAGTTTTTTCATTATTTTAATAACTCCGCTATGACTTTAACATATGTGCTGGGCGCTTTAATCTTTTCAAAGTTTATTATGCCGCAGCGTATTAACATAATCTCAAGCATGTGAGTGAGAATGTCATAAAAGTTTTCCCTCACAGACGGGTCGCACACGTCTACAGACGGGCCCAATATGACGGCGCCTTTAAGCTTTTTATTATCGCAAATATTGGCGATTTTAAAGGCGGAAGAAATGATGCTGGCCGGGTTGTAGGATGATTTTAAAGCCAGCTCATAGCTGCCCTTAATGCCAAGTTCCTTTGCTCTTTCACCTGTGGAATAGGCCATCCACTTCATCATGTTAGAATTATCTTGCGGGTAGAAGAAGCCGATTTTGCCCCACTCGCCGCGGCCAAAGTTAGGCACCTGCGTAACTTGTGAAAAATCTTTTACGCTTATGGCGGACTCTACGTCTTCGCCGGAAACGGCAAGCAGTTTTTCAAAAAGTACGGGGTAGGGCGGCGGCACTCTGCCTTCAGTGGAAAGCACATTAGACAAAACTTTAGCGCGTTTAATAGTGCGTGAAATCACGCTAAGAGACATGCCTCTAAAAAACTTTTCATTGTCTGTATCCGTAAGTTCAATATCATTATCTGACAACATTTTTTTGACAATTTTAGCGTGATTGGCGCCTGTGGCTACTTTAAGTTCACTTATCCAGCCCGCGTCAAGTTTAAAGTCGATAAGCTCTTCTAACTTTAACAAACTTTCCGGCGGATATTTTGACGTAATAACAATTTGCTTATTAGCCGCCAAAAAGCCGTTTAAAAACTTGGAGATATACTCTCTGTTTTGTTCATTAACAGCGGTTAAATGAATGTCGTCAATAAGTATAGCTTTAACACTCTTAATAAATTCTTCAAACTGCTCTATTTTACCCTCAACCACATAACGCTGTATACCGCGTGAAAAACGCACGCCGTTTGTCATAAAAATATTTTTCTGCCCGTATTTTTTAGATAAAGCGTAACCGATAGCGTTAAGAAAGTGGGTTTTACCAGTGCCCGTGCCGCCGTGCAAAACAAGCGGGTTATACAAATTGCCCGGGTTATCTATTACTGAAATAGCGGTGGCGTGCGCAAAACGGTTGGCGCCCGTTACCATAGACTCAAAAGTAAAGGTTGGCACTAAAGGCACTTCAAGCGGCCAGTTATGCTTTTCTCTATCGGCCAATTCTATGGAATGGTCTATTTTAGACTGTTCGGCTTTTCTCGCGCCGTAAAAAGAATGCTGCGTTTTTAAAGCATTAGCGTTAGGAGCAGAGGCGGCCGGCGGCGGTGGCGCCACGGGACCGGCAGGTTTGGGCGCGGCGGTGGCTTTTGGCGCCGGAGCGACTGGCGCGGCCGGGGTAACAGCGGGCGGCGGCGGAACAGCGGCCGCAGGTTCCGCTTCTTCTACAGAAATTGGCGGCGGGGCCGGTTTAGAAGGTTCTTGTTCAGACACATCTTCCGCCTCTATAACAGGCTGGACAGGCGGCAGAGGTTTGGCCTCTTCAACTTTAGGCGCCGCAGGAGCGGACGGTGCCGGGGCCTCGGGGGCGGCGGGAGGCTGGGGAATACCGCATTTGCCCTCAGCGGGCGCGGGCGGTTCAACAACAAACTCATCCGCATTGTCCTCTAAAATGTTTTGTTCGTCACTATTTAAAATATCTTTATTCTCTTCCATTTTCTCATCCCCGTTTAAACTAACGTCTCCCTTTTGATTCTCTGCTTCTTTAGTTGTTTCCGTAGTTATTTCTTCTTTTTCCGGGCCGTCGTTGCCCGGCGGCTGGTCTTCAGCCGGCCCGCCGGAAGTGTCAATACTTTCCGGTGGCGGCATACTTAGGCCAAGCGTGGTGCTAAGGTCCATTTTCAATTCAGATTTTTCATGCAAAGTGTTTTCTTCTGACGGTGGCGGCGGGGTGTTTGCGCCAAGAGTAGTGCTTAGCCCGGGGGCGCCGTCAACAACTCCGTCCGCGTCCAAGTCCAAGTGCTGCGGGCCTGTAACCGTTTTTAAAGTTTCTTCTAAAAATGTTCTGGCTATACGCGCGGTATTTTCATTTTCGATATGCGCGTCCTCCACGTTTTCGTAATCAACCGTCTCCTCAGGCGCGGCGGACTCTAGCAGGTTTTCCCCACGCTCCGCCGGGGCGTCATTAATATCCCCCTTTAAAAGCTGCCTGGTATAATCATTTTCATCTTCTTTTACCTCAACAGCGGGAGCGGGCCGGGCAGGAGACTCATCTTCTTTATTTTTAGATAAATCAGATTCATAGCCCTTTTGAAATTTTTCAAAAAAATCCTGGTCTTCCATAGAACCGCTTTCTATTTCTTCAAAACTGTCAAACGGGTTTAAAAAAGTAGCTTTTGTTTTTTCCGCTTCTGCGGCCTGTAAAGCGGCGGCGTCTTCCACCGTTTGGGGCGCGTCTGCTTTTTTAGGCTCTTCTTCAGCAGGCTCCTCTTTTACTTCAGGCGCGGAAGATTCTTCAATTTTTTCTTTAGCAGGTTCTTCTTCTTTTTCTTCCGCCGGGGCTTCAACCGTTTTTGCTTCCTCAGCCGCGGGCTCCTGCGGTTTAGGTTCTTCTTTTTGCTGCGCGTGCCCGGCCTCTTCAGAGTCTACTGAAACTGTTTTCTTCACCACATTTTTTTCTCTTTCTTTTTCAGCGGCTTGACTGAAAATTAAATCAAAAGGGTCAACCGCGTGTTCTTCCGCCCTGGGGTCTTTGGGCGCGGCGGAGCCGTCAAAAACATTAAAAGTAGTTTTAGCGGCGTCGTTAAGAAAAATTTCTTCTACGTTTTTTCCCTCGTCTTTTTTATCCTCACCGGGCTGTAAAGGCGCCTGGTCAAGGCCTGTGGTGGCGTACATATCCAAAACTGTTTTAGCGGCTAAAATATCCTCAAGACTGGCGCCCTTTTCAGCCTTTAAAGGCACCGCGTCATCGTCGTCACCCAATTTAACGGCGCGGTTTTGTCTGCCGGCGTTAACCTTACCCAAAATAGCGTCTATTTTGGGGCTTAAGTCAGACTCTGAACCCGGCGCGGTATTGGTTATATTATCCATTTTACCCGCGGTATTTAATGTGTCTTCACCTATACCCGCGGCCTCGGTCTTGTCCTGCTCATCAAAGTCATAGTTTACGTCGTATTCTGTATCAGGTTCTTCTTCCTGCACGGGCACTGGGGGACGGTCGTCTATAAACAAGCTTTTTTGGTCAAATATTTCAGTTGTGGGAACAGATTCTTTTTCTACAGGTTTATCGTCTTTAACAGAAACAAGACCCAAGCCCTCTAAATTAAGGTCAAAGGATGTAATTTGGTCCAGTTGCGTCCTGTCCGCAAAGGGGTTGTACTCTTCGTCGCGGGCAATTTCTATGCCTGTTAACTCAAGCGGGTCCTCTTTCTTACCCGCAGCGGCGTTTTCAAGATTGGCAGGAGTAAACGGAATAACTTTTTTACTCTGTTCAACCACTTCAGCAATGGCTATTTTTATTTTGGACAGAGAATCCGGGTCATACGCGGTTAAATCTAAACGGTAATTGTAAGGCGGGATACTTGTTTGCACAGGGTCTTTGCTAAACCCCTGCAGCTTTTTAGCCGCGAGTTTAGCGTCGGTCATATTCCCCTGGAGGAATAAAACCATAACACCCTCTACATTTTTAATATCCCACTTCTCAATCATAAACTTTCCATTATTGTTACACCGGAGCTGGTGCCTATTCTTGTGGCGCCGGCTTCAACCATTTTTTTAAGCGTTTCTAAGTCTCTTACTCCGCCTGAGGCCTTTACCTGCATGCCCTCTTTTATGTTAGCGGCCATAAGTTTAACGTCTTCCACCGTGGCGCCGCCATTTGCAAAACCCGTGGAGGTTTTTACAAAATCCGCGCCTGCGCATGACGCAAGTTCGCACGCTTTTATTTTTTCTTCATTTGTTAAAAGTGTGGTTTCTAAAATAACTTTTAAGACAAAGTTGTTGCCAAGGTCTCTTATAAGTTTAATATCGTGGTACACGTCCTCGTTAAGGCCGCTTTTAAGAGCGCCTATATTAATAACCATGTCCACTTCCTGCGCGCCATTTTTAACAGCGTTAGCGGCCTCAAACACTTTAACATCCGTTGTGTTGGCCCCTAAGGGAAAACCTATTACGGTACATACTTTAACGTCTGTACCTTTAAGTTCTTCCGCGCAAAATTTAACCCAGTACGGGTTAACGCAAACGGAAGCGAAGTCAAACTTCTTTGCCTCGGCGCAGAGTTGGGCAATTTCCTCTTTTGTAGCGCCGGGGCGAAGTAAAGTATGGTCTATTAATTTAGCTATGTTCATATTAGTTATAGTTTATAATTCTGATAAACTGTTCCGCCACAAGTGACTGGCCGCCTACAAGCGCGCCGTCCACGTCCGCGCCCGCCATAATGGCGTCTACGTTGTCTGTTTTAACGCTGCCGCCGTAAACTATTCTTACGGATTGGGCGTAACCTTCGCTGTATGTTTTGGTAAGGTACGCTCTGATAGCGGCGTGCACTTCTTGGGCTTGCTCGGGCGTGGCTGTTTTGCCTGTGCCGATGGCCCAGACAGGTTCGTAAGCTATTACCATGGTTGAAAGCTGCTCGGCGGTGAAACCTTTAAGGCCGTTTTCAAGCTGGCCTTCTATAACGGCAAGCGTTTTGTCCGCTTCGCGTTCTTCAAGTGTTTCGCCTACGCAAAATACGGGTACTAAACCGTGCTTAAGGGCGGCGGCTACTTTTTTGTTAAGTATGGCGTCGGTGTCGCCAAAAAGGCTGCGTCTTTCGCTGTGGCCGATTATAACGTGCGTGGCTCCGGCGTCTTTAATTTGTGACGGGGAAACAGCGCTTGTAAAAGCGCCTTTTTCTTCATAGTGCACGTCCTGCGCGGCTACTAAAACTTTTGACCCTTTTACGGCCTGCGCAACGGCGGCAAGACTGGTGTAGGAGGGGGCTATCATAATGTCGGCGTTATTTTTGTTTTCTTTAGCTTCCGCTATGGCTTTGGCCAGGGCGGCAGACTCCGCTATAGTATTGTGCATTTTCCAGTTGCCTGATATGAAGGGTGTTCTCTTTGTCATTTTACAAGACCTCTTAAATAAAAGTTTTTTACATATATAGTATAAATATATATATTTATATTATCATTATATGCAGTAAAATGGAAAGATTTCTTTTAAAACCGTTGTTTATCCACGTTAAAATACTAATTGGTTATAGTTATAAATTTTCAAAGCATAAGGCGGGCGCCTTTTAGCGTCCGCCTTAATATAAGCCATAGAAACCGGTTTTTATTTTTTTGTTTTAACGACAACCCCATTTTTGGGGCAGGTTTTGGTTACACGGCAAACATCGCATTTGGGCTTTCTGGCATCGCACACTTTGCGCCCGTGCCATACAAAAGCGTTGCCCACCCATATCCAGTCAGATTTGGGGATTTTCTTCATTAAATCTTTTTCTACTTTTACGGGGTCTGTATTTTTGGTAAAACCTAAGCGGAAGCTGACACGCTTAACATGAGTGTCCACCACAACCCCCTCACTAATGCCAAAATGGTCTGCCAAAACAACATTTGCCGTCTTACGCGCCACACCTTTTAGTGTAAGCAGATCCGCCATATTGCCGGGCACCTCGCCGCCAAAGTTAGCTGTTAATATTTGCGCTGTGGCAATAATATTACTGGCTTTGGCACGGTAAAATCCCGTGGAATGTATTATTTTTTCTACATCTTCCTGTTTAGCTTTAGCCATTTTTTGCGGGGTAGGAAATTTGGCAAAAAGATGCGGGGTAACCATGTTTACGCGCGCGTCTGTGCACTGCGCGGAAAGTATGACTGATACCAGTAACTCAAAAGCATTTTTATGCGTAAGCGCTGTTTTGGTAGCGGGGTAATCTTTTTTTAAATCTTTTATCACTTGCAATATTTGAGCTTCTTTAAGTAACACTTAATTCCCCCTTGGCCCCGGCGTCTAAATACATTTTTAAAGGTTCGGGTAAGACGCTTTTTTTAATACTCTGGGCAAAGCCCTTTTCCACGGCGTCGTAAATAATTAAGTCCTCATAAGCGGCGCCCATGGCAGCGCGTAAAATGCGTAAGCTTCTGTCGTTAAAAGTGGCAAAGCCCGAATATGTGTGCGCCACTTTACCCGTGCTTATTTTGATGTAAGAAGAATCGAACGATACTATGCCGGCAAGCTCCCCGGTGTTTGTCATAACGCCGGAACCTGATACGCCTTTTTTAGAGCCAAAATTTCTGGTCATTAAAATTCTGTCGTCTTTTAAAAAGTAAGATGGGTTTTTGGTGCCTGCGGCGTCACGCGCGTAGTCGCCCGATACTTTTACTTCTCTATCCGCGCCGTCAAGCGTAATTAAAGTTAACACTCTGTTTAACCTGTAAAAATTATTTTTAAAAGAAATCATCGGCAATTCTTTTACGCTGCCCATTCTGCGTTTAACGCGGCTTACAATATTTTCAGCATTAGGCGCGTTAAGCAAAAAATTTCTGCCGTCATAATAACGCTTAACTTTTGTATTAAAAAAGAAAACCGTCCCCATCGGGTTAAACTTTAAAACCGCTACGTCTGAGGCGCGCTGCCCGGCGTAAGGCGTGTCTACAAAACCGGACTCGTAAAAAACCGTTTGATTGTCTGCCGTATTATTTATATAAGTAAAAATTTCGTATGAAGGCGTGGTATGCAAAACAACTTTTATGCTGCAGCCGTTGTCGCACGCGCCGGCCACGCAGTGCGCCGCGGTTAAAAAATAATTTTGGTGCACGCGCACAGCCTGGCACTTCTTTTCTTGGTTGGGCGATACTCGTACGCGGATGTCGTAGGTGTTGCTAAAATCATCTTCCTGTGTATATGCGTCTGTCCCGGTTACGCTTATAAAACTGACTTCCGCATATACCGGGACGCTAAATAAAACTAAAAGTAAAACTAACAATTTTTTTAAGTTCATTATTATTGGTTGGATTTATAAATATCCCAATTACCCGCCGTGGCTACCTTTTCGCCCATAAAAATTTCGTCGCAGGCGTTTCTGTCATGTAAGGTGGTTTCTTCCATACAATACTCTTCGCCTTTGTAAAAGAATAAGCCGTAACCTCTGAAATAACCGTTGTTTTTTATTGCGACTATATTTTCATACAGCATTTCGTTGGGGTTGGAGGAAATAACATAATCATAATTTTTCATGGTGCCTTGCCCGTCGGGGAATGCCTCCAGGTTGCCGTAGTTGGACGTTGTTAAAGTAAAAGCGCTGTAAGTTCTGTCAAAGTTTTTAAAGGCGCGCATTTTCTTTTCAAGCGTGGCTTCTGATATTGACTGCATATCTCTAACCCTTTTTAGCACGGTCATAGGCTCCGCCGCGCGGGTCTTCTCTATCGCTTTAATATAATACGGCATGGCGGCAGCCGCCAAAATGCCTATAATTATTACAACAACCATTAACTCTATAAGAGTAAAACCTCTTTTATTTCTCATCATTTCCCCTTGGCAATTAGATTATACCCATCTCCTTGCCCACTTTTTTGTAAGCGGCTACAGCATGTTCTAAATCTTCTATGGTGTGGCCGGCGGTAATAATATTGCGCAGCCTCTCTTTGCCTTTACCAACCGTAGGAAACCCTATGGAAAGAGCGAAAACGCCCTCTTCAAATAAGCGTTGGCTGAACTCTATGGCTTTTTTGGTGTCGCGCACCATAACGGGCGTTATCGGCGTTTCGGATTTGTTTATATCAAAACCCGCTTTAATAATTTCCTCTTTAAAAAATTTAGTATTGTCCCAAAGTTTTTTAAGCCTTTCAGGTTCATTATAAATAACGTCCAGCCCGGCTAAACATGTTGCAATAACACTTGGCGGATGGGAGCTGGAAAATAAAAACGGCCTGGCTGTAGAAACCATATAATCACGTAATTTCTGAGAGCCGGCAACATAACCGCCTATCGTGGCAAAAGCCTTTGAAAGCGTGCCTATCTGTATGTCCACACGGCCTTTTAAATCAAAATGGTCCACGGTGCCCCTGCCCTGACGGCCAAGCACGCCGCTTGAGTGCGCGTCGTCCACCATGATAATGGTGTCGTACTTTTCACAAAGTTCTACAATTTCAGGTAAAGGCGCTATGTCGCCGTCCATACTGAAAACGCCGTCTGTTACCAGCATTCTGCGTCTTGCCTTTCTTACTTCGGGGCTTTCTAAAATTTCTTTAAGGTGGGCCATGTCGCAGTGCCTGTAAACTTTTTTAAAAGCTTTAGACAGGCGCCCGCCGTCTATGATAGAGGCGTGGTTAAGTTCGTCTGAGATAAGCACGTCTTCGGGGCTGGTCATAAGGCTTTGGCAGGTTGCTGTGTTGGACGTAAAGCCTGATTGTATTACCAGCGAGGCCTCGGTGCCTTTAAATTCCGCAAGTCTCTGTTCCAGTTCCTCATGCAGTGACGTTGTGCCGATAATTGTGCGCACAGCCGCCGTGCCTATGCCGTACTTCATGGTAGCGTCGGCCGCTGCCTGCTTAACTTTGGGGTGCGTGGTTAAATTAAGGTAATTGTTAGACGTTAAGTTAACAACTTTTTTACCGTCAATTACCGCCACAGGCGCTTGTTCTGACTCTAAAATGTGCAACTTAATAAACCTGTTTTCTTCCTTTAACTGCGCTATTTCGCCGTCTAAAAAGTTAAGTCTGTTGTTCATATTTTCCTCTAAGGCACCATAATTACTTTGCCGCACTTTCTTTCGGGGTCCATCATGGTGGCAAAAGCTTGTTCAAAATCTTTCATTTCAAATGTATGCGTTATAACAGGCGTAGGGTCAATGGCGCCGCTGCGAAGCAAACTGTCCATTTGGTGCCAGCTTTTAAATATTTTACGCCCTGTAACGCCCTCTACTTTAACGCCTTTAAATACAATATCATTCGAGTAGTCCAGTGTCAACGGCGCGCCGGGCAAGCCAAACGCCGTAAAACGGCCAGCGGGCTTAGCGGCTTTAAGGCCCAGGTTAATAGCGTCGGGGTGGCCGGACATTTCTAAAATTACGTCAATGCCGCTGGGGTCAGAAGAGGCGGAAATTATTTTTCTGAGTAAATCGCCCTCTTGCGGGTCAAATATCATATCGGCGCCCATTTGCTCGGCCATTTCTTTGCGGAACTGTGAGCCTTCCATAGCAAGCACCTTGCCCGCGCCGCAGGCTTTGGCTATTTGTATGGCAAAAAGGCCTTGCGGGCCGCAGCCCGTTACCAACACGTCTTTCCCGGCGATTTCATCTGCCAAGGTGGCAAAAACCGCGTTGCCAAGCGGCTCAAAAATAGAGCCTATTTCTTTAAACTTGTCGTCTTTGTGCTTCCACGCCACGCGGGCGGGGATAGCGGCATACTCTGCAAAACCGCCCTGGCTGTCCAACCCTATGACTTTCATGTTGGAGCAAACATAATTTTGGTCATTTTGGCACTGGTAGCAGTGCCCGCAAAAAACGTGTGATTCTACTGAAATAAAGTCGCCTTTTTTAAGCGTTTCTACGCCGGGGCCTATTTCTACCACTTCACCGCAAAGCTCGTGCCCGAAGACGAAGGGGATAGGTATTCTTCTGGGGGCCCAACCGCTGTAGTTGTAAACCGGGATATCGCTGCCGCAAATTGATGTTTTGTAAATTTTTATAAGGACTTCGTCGTGCTTGATTACGGGGACGTCTACGTCTATATACTCAACGCCTTTTTCAGGTTTTGTTTTGCAAAGTGCTTTCATAAAGTGGCTCCTTTAAAACGCCTTAGCAATATTCTATATTATTTTTAAAATTTTTAAAGGGATATATGATTATTATATAGCGCCCCCCATTTTATCCCCTCGCCCCATCGGGTGATAGCGTAGCATGCATATATAAAAATGCGGAGAGCGTGAGCGAAGCGAGCGGGTGAGGGGGAATGCGCACAAATATTATGCTGTAAAGCTTATGTTAAAAATCTAATTTTATAACCCCAGCAGCACCCTCACCTGCTTTTTTGCAGCCGCTATGCGGCAAACAACGCAAAAAAACTTCCTCTCCCCTAAGAGGGAGAGGAGATAAGGCGTATATAAAAACTGAAAATAGCTTACTGTTCTTTTAACTTTTTTAGTCTTTCTTTGATATTTTTTTCTTTGCCCATTTCTGTGGGCTCGTAAAACTTTTTGGGCTTTGGCATGTATTCCTGCTTAACGTAATGGTTAGGGTAATCATGCGCGTATTTGTAACCCTCGTTTTTAAAGCCTGAGCGTAAATGCGCGGGCACACGGCGGGCAATGCCTGTACGCACCTCTTCAAAAGCGGCGTCTATGGCCAAATAACTAGCGTTGGATTTAGGCGCGGCGGCCACGTAAATAGCGGCCTGGGCAAGCGGGATACGCACCTCCGGCATGCCAAGAACCTCGGCCGATTTAAAGGCCGCCTCGGCCACCATAATGGCGGCGGGTTCGGCGTTGCCAACGTCCTCGCTGGCGCAAATTAAAATGCGGCGGGCTATAAAGCGCGGGTCCTCGCCGGACTCTAACATTCTTGCCAGCCAGTATACGGCAGCATCCGGGTCAGAGCCTCTCATAGATTTTATAAAGGCGGAGATAATATCGTAGTGTTCGTCGCCTTTTTTATCATAATTAAGATGGCGCTTTTGTATGCACTCTTTAGCAATATCCAGCGTAATGTTTACTACGCCTTTTTTGTCTTTATCAGTTGTTAAAAGAGCCAGTTCTATGGCGTTTAATAAACGCCTGGCGTCGCCGTTGGCCTGGGTTATTAAAAATTCTTTGGCGTCTTTGTCTATTGCGGCGTTTTCAAGCTTTAGTACGCGGGTTAAAATTTGTTCAAAATCTACAGCGGCAAGCGGTTTAAACTCGAAAATGGAAAAGCGGGAAAGCAGCGCGGAATTGATGTAAAAATAGGGGTTTTCGGTAGTTAAACCTATTAAAATAATGTCACCGCGCTCAACTGAGGGCAGCAGTACGTCTTGCTGCGTTTTATTAAAATGGTGTATTTCATCCAGCAGCAAAAGTGTGCGCTTTTCAAGGAATGTATCGTTACGCCTTTCTTTAGCTTCTTCTATTACTTTTTTAACGTCGCCTACGCCGGCGGCCGCCGCGTTAAGCTCTACGGTAACGGCCTCGGTTTTAGAAGCTATGTAACGGGCCAGCGCGGTTTTCCCGCAGCCCGGCGGGCCAAAAAACACCGCTGACTTAATAGTGTCAGACTCCACCAGACGGCGCAACATTTTGCCCGGGCCAATGATATGCTTTTGCCCGGCAAACTCGTCTAAATTTTTGGGCGCCATACGCGCCGCTAAAGGCATCTGTTTTTCTTCCATAAATTATTTAGAAACTTTTATTGTTGGTGTTGCGTTATTATGCATGTTAAGAAAAGATTTGTTTATCTCATCCACTTTTTTTAAAGTCATTTCACCCATTTGGGTGCCTGTTAAATTATGATATTTTTCGCCAAGTTCTTTGGTATGTGTCATAGCGGCGTCAAAATATATTTTGCCGTTGCTGCGGTCAAGTACGCCATTATCTATAATTTTTCCTAAAATAAGACTTACCACAACGCACCTTTCATTAGCAGCCGCGATAACATCGCCCATATCACTTAACCTATTTTCAAAATCTTTTGGGGTAGGATTACCGTCAAAAGTTCCCAGAAAAACATTAAAAACATAGTCTTTGGCGGGAAGTATTTTTTTATCAACATCCGCCATGCACATGGTACCAAACTTCTGCGGCAAAACCCCCATATCTTCAAAACCCACATCCATAGCGTGTCTGGCAATTTTTTCTTTAATATCAAAAGTTATAAAAGAATTTAATACCTTATCAAAATTATCGTCAACAGCTTTTTGTTTGGCAAAATATTCCTTTTCTAAAGCAAGAGCCTTTTTTCTCAGCTCTTTACCTGTTATGGTTGTGCCCGCCTCGGCAACTACCGATTTCGTAAAATTTTTTACATTTTCTTTAGTTTTAGCGCAGGCTTTATTATGGGCGGCCATGCCGTATTTTCTTAAAAATTCGACGTATTCTATTTCTGTGTAGTATTTTTTATAATCCCAGGTATTTGTTTTTCTTGAGGCAAAAGACGGACAATTTTCCATGTATCTGTCTTTATATTTACTATGGTAGAAATCATTTTTACTCATATATTCCACAGTAATACGTTTTTTTTCTTCTGTCGTAACAGCAGCGGAAGTTTTGTTTATAATTTTATACATAAACGGTTTGGGGCGGTAAATATAGCCTAGTGTTACCAAAAGAACTACAAACAAAACAATCAGTATTAAGAAAAATACTCCCAGCCTGATAAAGAATTTTTTCATTTCCTCTCCTATTTAGTTGGCAAGGTGTGTGACAGGGTGGATTGTAATTTTAAAATAATTTCGTCTATTCTGTGCTGCTCTTCCTGGCGTTTGGCGCCGTCGTCTGAACCTTTTAAATATACTTCGGCGGCAAACTCCATGGCCGCCATTATGGCAAGCTTAAGAGTGTCAACACTGCCGGTATTGTCAGAAATACGCTGCATGCGGTCTTCCACCATAGTTACCAGCGTGGCTATCTCCATAGGCTCTACGCCAGTTATAGCCACCTCTAAAGGTATTCTGCGTACAGAAACTTCTATGCCTTTTTTTGCCATAATTTTACCTTTTATAAATTTTCCTCTCCCTCTTAGGGGGTAGCGTAGCATGCAGATATCAAGCTGTAGAGGAAGCGAGTGTATACGAGCAGGTGAGGGTGATGCACACAAATATGTGCTGTTATAAAATAAAGTGCCTTTATGAATAAAAGCTGTAGCACCCTCACCTTACTCCTCTCCCCTAAGAGGGAGAGGAAAAATTATTACCCTTTTAATTCTTTTTCTACTTTGGACTGAAGTTTTTTAAGTTGAGCAAGAGTGTTTTTTTTCCAGTCGCGAAGCTCGCGGGCTTCGTCTTCTATTTCACGCAGTCTGTTAATTTGCCCGTCAACGGTACGCAAACGGTTTTTAAGCGTGGAGTTCTCTTCCTCCAAACCGGTTAACCTGGCCGTTGCCTGCGATACAAGCAGTTCTAACTGTTTTATTTTCTCTTGCATAATATTAATATAAAAATTATAGGAAGGGGTTCTAAAATCCCCTCCCTATAATATACAAATTTTAAGCTTATTTTTTACTTTCTAAGTTCCGCGCCCAGCGCCGCTATGGCGGACACTATTTTATTCATATTATCCTCCACCTCTGCGTCTTTAAGAGTACGGTCCATCAGCCAGAAAGCAAAGTTAAGTGTTACGCTTTTTTTACCCGCCGGCACGTTACTGCCGTGGTAAACGTCCATTAAACTGTAAGACATTTGTGCCCACGCGCCGCTGCCCTTTATAGCGTTTTCTATTTGGCTATAGGCAACGTTCTCATCAATAATAAAAGAATAGTCTCTATATGATGACGGAAACTGCGCCACTGCCTGGGCAGGTTTGAAATCCTGCGCGTTAAACTTTTTCTCAAGCGGTTTTATGGCAAGTGAAAACACAAAGATCTCGTCATTCTTAAGGCCATATGCTTTTGCCGTTAACGGGTGTAATTTGCCCGCAAACCCGCAGGCTTTACCGTCAAGCAGCACATCCACACACACCTTGGGGTGCATGTAAACAGGCGCTTTGGCCGCCGGGGCGAATGTTACGCCCGGCATATCTTTAAGCAGTTCCTCTACCATGCCTTTAATAAAGTAAAAATCAGCCTGTGCGGGCTTTTGCGCGGCAAAATACTGTTGCTGAACATTACCGCACGCTGCGCCGGCAATCGTCCAGTTTTCAGCCGGGAAACCTTTGGCCAAAAGATATTCTTTGCCTGATTCAAAAAATTTGTAATCTGCCGTGCTTCTGCTTTGGTTAAAGGCGGCGTTTTTAAGCAGGCCCGCAAGCAAAGTGGGGCGCATATACTGCCAATCCTCGTTAAGCGGGTTGGCAATTTCTATAGCCTGCTCTTTTGTAAAACCAAAATTATTTAAATCACGTTCAGACAAAAAGTCGAAGTTCTTACATTCGCAAAACCCGGCCCCGATAAGTTTGGCGGCAAACTGCGTAGCAATATCCACATTTTTAGGGTTTTCGGCAAACGCCACACTGGCGCGGGTACCTGCAACGGGTATGTTTTCATAACCGTTAAAGCGGGCGGCTTCCTCGGCCATGTCCCATTTATGGTTAAGGTCGCGGCGGTGCGCGGGCGAGACAAACGTCCACGGCGTAAGGTTGGAATCAAAGCTGCCAAGCGCGTTAAAAATATCTTTAAGCTTAGCGTCCGGTATTTCCATACCGAGGATTTTAGCTATATCCTGCGGAGTAAATGAAACCACGGGGTTTGTGTAGGGCGCGGGGTAATTGTCCTGCGCGTGCGCGGCGGTGCCGCCGCAGATTTCTTGCACTAAATTGGTAGCCCTGTTAAGCGCGGTTGCTGTTATAGAAATATCCGCGCCGCGTTCAAAACGCTGGCTGGCCTCGCTGGAAAGGCCGTACTTTTTAACAGTTTTATTTATTGTGGGCGGGTTAAAATAGGCCGCTTCTATAAATAAATCTTTAGTGTCATCTTTTATACCGCTGCCCAGGCCCCCCATTACGCCAGCCAGACAAAGCGGTTTTTCTTTGTCGGCAATCATAAGGTCGCCTGAGTTAAGCGTAAGCTTGGTGCCGTCTAAAATTTCAAAAGCCTCGCCTTCAGCCGCTTGGCGGATAATAACGTCGCCGTTAATATCATTCAAATCAAAAAAGTGCAGCGGCAGGCCAATGTCATAGAGCACATAGTTGCTGATATCAACCAAAGCATTTTTGGGGTTTACGCCCATAGCGGTTAAACGTTCCTGCATCCAGGCGGGTGACTGCGGGTTTGCCACGCCGCGTACCGCGCGGCTGGTGTAGCGGTGGCAGTTTTCGCTTTCTATTATTGTTTTGGGGGAGTCGCCAGACTCTGTAACAGGTTTTAAAGCTACAGGTTTAAGCGGTGTGTTAAGCGCGATGCTTAACTCTCTTGCTACGCCTAGGTGTGACAAAAGGTCGGGCCTGTTAGAGGTAATTTCAAGTTCAAAAATATAGTCCGCTTTGCCGTAAAGGCTGCTGACGTCCGTGCCCGGTTTAATAGACTGGTCTAAATGTAAAATACCTTTGGCACGGGTTGCGGTAAGACCAAGCTCGTCGCTGGAGCAAATCATACCGTCTGATTTTACGCCGCGTATCTCGGCCGCTTTAAGCACGTTTGTACCCAGCCTGCTGCCCTCGCGCGCTAAAGGCACTATAATGCCTACTTCTAAATTTTGCGCGCCGCAAACAACTTTTTTTACTTCTGTACCATTGTCTAATTCTACAAGAGAAAGTTTGTCGGCGTTGGGATGTCGGTCAATTTTTAAAATTTTGGCGGCAAGCACATTTTCAAAATCCGCGCCGCGTTTTTCTACCGACGCTATTTCTATGCCTAATGCGCCAAGCTTGGCGGACAGTTCTTCCGCCGTTAAATTAATGTCTATATAATCTTTTAACCAAGAGTAAAGTATCTTCATTTATTTTCCTAAAACTGCTTTAAAATCCTTAAATCATTTTCATAAAACGCTCTAATATCTTTAATATTAAGCATTAACATGGCCAGGCGCTCAACACCCATGCCAAAAGCGTAACCACTGTAAACTTCCGGGTCTATGCCCACATTGCGCAGCACATTGGGGTGCACCATGCCGGCGCCAAGCATCTCTTTCCAGCCGGTACCTTTGCAGAAAGCGCAAGGCGAGTTGCCGTCGCAAAGTACGCATTTTACGTCAACTTCAACGCTGGGCTCTGTAAACGGGAAAAATGACGGACGGAATTTAACTTCCGCTTTGTTACCGAACAAGCCTTTCATAAATGCGGTCAAGTCGCTCTTAAGGTCAGCCATAGTAACGTTTTTATCCACGTACAAACCTTCTATCTGGTGAAACACCGGGCTGTGCGAGGCGTCTATATCGTCTTTTCTAAACACTCTGCCGGGCGACATAATGCGCAGCGGCGGTTTATTCTTTTCCATATAACGCACCTGCACGTTAGAGGTATGCGTGCGCAGCACCATGCCCTTTTTGGCGGAGTTGGCTATAAAAAGTGTGTCCTGCACGTCGCGCGCGGGGTGGTTTTGCGGAATGTTAAGAAAGTCAAAATTATATTTTTCTTCTTCAATCTGCGGCCCTTCTGTCCATACAAAGCCGAGTTTGGAAAGCACCGTTGTCATGCGTTCTAAGGCTATTGTAAGCGGGTGGCTGTGGCCGCCCGTTACAGGCGTGCCCGGCAGAGTAAGATCAATGTTAGTTTTGTTAAGCTCTTCGTTTAATTTGGCCGATGCCAGTTCAGCCTCTTTAGCGTCAAAGGCGGACTCTAAAGTTTTTTTAAGGTCATTACCCAGCGGGCCGGCGACCTTTTTTTCTTCTATGCTAAAGTCTTTCAGGTTTTTAAGAAGTTCAGTAAGAACGCCTTTGCGGCCTAAGGAGGCAACTCTGGCGGTTTCTAATGCTTCAAGCGTTGTTGTTTTAGAAATAATATCAACATACTCCGCCGCCACGGCGGAGCATTTTTCTTTCCATTCGTTTAAGTTCATATAGTCCTATCTGTAATTTGTGAATTGCAAGTCTAAACCCGCGTCGTTTGCTTTAAGCAGGGCCATTGTTGCCTGCAAGTCGTCTTTAGACTTAGACGTTATTCTAAGCTGGTCGCCCTGTATAGAGGCGTTTACTTTCATTTTAGCGTCTTTTATTGTTTTAACAAGTTCTTTTGCTTTGTCTGATGGTATACCCTGCTGTACTTTAACAGACATTTTGGCGGTGCCGCCAAGGGCGCTTTCCACAGTGCCGGGCTTAAAATTTTTAAGGCCTATGCCGCGTTTTGACATGCGGGTAAGCAAAATGTCGTAAAGCGATTTTACCTTGAAGTCATCGGCCGAGGAAAGCTTTATTTCATTATCCTTAGCGTTGTATTCCATGGTGGAATTTGAGTCTTTAAAATCGTACCTGTTTACAATTTCTTTTAAAGCAACGGCTATTGATTCCTCAATAAGGCTGTTTTCTATTTTTGAAACTACGTCAAAGCTGTAATCTGCCATATTAAATCTCCTAAATTATATTTATGCTGCTGATTTTTTTGCGGCCGGCTCCCTAAAAAACACCATAAACAGCACCGCTATTACTAAGGCGTATATTGCAAAGCTAAGCCATATGCCGTGCCAGTCCTTCATATTGCCGTGCGTGAAGAAAGCGTCTATCACTATACCGCTGATAAAGCTGCCCGCTACCGCGCCCAGGCCGTTGGTGGCCATCATAAAAAGCCCTTGCGCGCTGGAGCGCATTTTAGGCTCGACCGCGTTGTCCATATATAAAGAACCTGAGATATTAAAGAAGTCAAAAGCCATACCGTAAATGATGCAGGACATTATGATCATCCAAAATCTGCCAACAGGGTCGGCGTAGGCAAACAGGCCAAAGCGCAGCACCCACGCTATCATGCTGATAAGCATAACCTTTTTAATACCAAAACGTTTTAAGAAGAACGGTATGGTTAAAATAAACACAGTTTCCGATATTTGCGAAATAGACATTATGATTGTGGAGAATCTTACCACGTAAGAGTTGGCGTAGGCGGGTATTTTGCTGAAATCGTCTAAAAACACGTCGCCGTACATATTGGTAAGCTGCAGCGCCGCGCCTAAGAAAACGGAGAACAATAAGAATAATGCCAGCTGCCTGTTTTTAAGTAAGGCAAAAGCGTCCAAACCAAGAGCCTGAGCAATTGTTTTTTTATTACCGTCGTTTGTTGGCGGGCAAGCGGGCAAGGTAAAAGCGTATGCGCCAAGTATAAAAGCGGCCGTTGCGGCTATATAAAACTGGTTTGGGGATGCCTTGTTGCCTGATAAGTTAACAATCCACATAGCGGCGATAAAACCTATTGTGCCAAATACGCGTATCGGCGGGAAGGCCTTAACAATATCAAGCCCTTCTTTTTTAAGCACTGTGTATGCGATAGAGTTGGAAAGAGCGAGCGTAGGCATATAAAAGAACATTGCTAAAAGTATACCCCAGAAAAATATTGTAGGGTCAGTCACCATAGGCATACAGGTAAGAGTCGCGCCGCCAAGTATGTGCAGTATACCGTATAAACGTTCCGCGTTTACTTTTCTGTCGGCCAGCATACCCATAAGGGCGGGCATAAAAAGCGATGAAATACCCATTGTTGAAAACACCAATCCAAACTGCGCACCTGACCAGCCTTTTGTTCCAAACCAATAGTTTGCTATTGTAATAAGCCAAGAACCCCATATAAAAAACTGCAGGAAGTTCATTACCGTAAGACGCATCTTTATGCTCATATATAACCGCCTCTTGTCTAGTTTATTGTTAATTTTAACGCGCAGGCACATGCCTGTAAAATATATAATATCAAATCTTGCACAATATGGCACCCCCGTGTAAAATGGGGGGAGGCTATAAAAAGCGTCTAATTTCCATCTTTTTATTTAAAAGAAAATTTGTTATAATAGTTTTACAGTTAAATTTTAGCGCCTGTAGCTCAGTTGGTTAGAGCAGCCGACTCATAATCGGCGGGTCGCAGGTTCAAGTCCTGCCGGGCGCAGTATATAAATTGCCGCTTTTTTAAGCGGCAATTTATTTAATATAATCAAAATGTAGGGCAAAAGCAGTTGCTGTATAATACGGGGCATGGCTCAATTGGCTAGAGCGCTCGCTTTGGGAGCGAGAGGTTCCCAGTTCAAGTCTGGGTGCCCCGATTTTTATTTTGAGAAATAGTTTTACGTTGGGACACAAGTGTTATGTTCGACTTGGGAACCTCAAAAAGCGAGGCAAACTTGCCGAGCGTATCAATAGGTAGAGGACGAAAGTTTTTCTCGTCCCAGTTCAAGTCTGGGTGCCCCGATTTTTATTTTGAAAATTAGCTTTAGTTTGGGACACAAGTGTTATGTTCGACTTGGGAACCTCAAAAAGCGAGGCAAACTTGCCGAGCGTATCAATAGGTAGAGGACGAAAGTTTTTCTCGTCCCAGTTCAAGTCTGGGTGCCCCGATTTTTATTTGATAAATAATTTTAGTTTTGGCTTGAGACCCTCACGCTCCTACGTCGCTGAGGGAACGGCATTTAATATATAAGGCTCCCAAGCTTGTGTAACAATAAGTGCTGTTATGCCGTTTTTGCTTCTGCCCCGCAGTCAAGGAGAGGCAATATATAAAGTTTTTAAGGGTATTTTTTGAATTCTGTTTGAGTAAAAAATTTATAGGTTGCCGTACTACAACAAATTTTTTACGAGTTATTCAAAAACCCTTAAAACACCTTGCTCGACCATGGCGGGGCGAGGTTTTTGATTACTTTTTTACGATAAAAAAAGTAATTCGCGCTCAAAGCGCGAAACTATGAACCATATTTTAGGGAGGAAAAATTTATGCCCCACACCCCTCTTTACCGCAACTCCCTAAGCTTTGCCCACACCAAAAATAACACGCTGGAAACAATAAAAACAGAAACCTCCACCATAACAATCTCAAAAGTTATCGAAACCCCTTTCAATTTTTCAAACTTAATACTTTCACCCTGCGTGTTTGTACCGCAAAACTCATCAGTATTACTTGAAGCCAAAATATTTAAAGATACGCAGGAAACTCCTTGGCTAAACATAATAAAAATTGAACATAAACATAACACTTCTTTCGACCCGCAGGAGTCAAATATAGGCAAACTGAACATAGATAACTTTACCTGCGCCTCATACGCTACAGCCGTGCAATACCGCATAACAATTACCGGCAAAGCAATGCTGTTGGGCTTAACAAATACCATAATAAAAAACGACGCAGAGTTTAACCTTAACGAGGCCGTAAAAGGCGATATTAAAGCGGTTAAACTAAATGTCCCACCCATAAGCCAAATAACAAACGGAAGAGATATTAAAGAAAGGATTTGCAGCCCAACGTGCGTTACCATGCTTCTAAAATATTATGCGTTTAAAGACAGTCTGTTTGACGTAGTTGACGCGGTATATGACAAACAAAACGATATTTACGGCAACTGGCTTTTTAATACAATTTACGCCGGCAACCTAGGGCTGGATTCTTACGTAACAAGAATAAACACGTTAGAACAAGCGTACAATATTGTATCTTGCGGCACGCCTATAATAGCGTCAATTACATTTACCGAGGGCGAGCTGGATAACGCGCCAAAAAAATCTACCAAAGGCCACCTGGTACTTATAAAAGGTTTTGACGATAAAGGCAATATTATCGTTAACGATCCCGCCGCCCCCACCGATGACACCGTAGAAAGAATTTACGACAAAGAACAGTTTGCCAAAGTATGGCTGGGCAATAAAATGGGGTTGTCTTACATAATAGTAAAACCAAATTTATATTAATAGGAAAATTCTTATGAAAAAATTTTTGCTTATTGCTTTAACACTTTTTATTTTTGCCTGCGGCAACGGCTCGCAGGATAATAAAGAAACTATTATTTTCGCGCACAAAGGCGAAATGCAGTCGCTTGACCCTATATATTCCTACGACGCTGTAACACAAGGTTTGATAATGAACGTGTATGACACGGTTATCAAATTTAAAGGCAGTTCTATTACAGAATTTGAACCGCTTATATCAACCAAAGTACCGTCTGTTGAAAACGGTTTAATATCTAACGACGGCCTTACATATACTTTCCCCATAAGAAAAGGCGTTAAGTTTCACGACGGCACAGAACTTACCGCTGAGGACGTAAAATATTCCATGCTGCGCTTTATGCTGTCTGACCGCGCGGGCGGCCCGTCTAACTTACTGCTGGAACCTATTTTGGGTGTTTCCTCTACCAGAGGGCCAAACGGCACCTACACAATTACAGATAAAGAAATTCAAGAAGCAGTTAAAGTTATTGGCGACAATGTTGTAATCAAACTTAAACGCCCGTTCTCACCGTTTCTGTCAATTATGGCGCGCTGGTCATATGTTGTCAGCCAAAAATGGTGCGCTGATAACGGCCAGTGGGACGGCGGCATTTCTACATGGAAAAAATTTAATAATACGGACCGTGACTCCTCCTACCTGTTTGACCATATGAACGGCACCGGCCCGTTTAAACTGCTGCGCTGGGACATTCCCGCTAAACGCCTTACGCTTACCGCGAACGAAAACTATTTTCTTGGCGCCGCAAAAATAAAAAATATTTTACTTATGACGGTGGACGAACCTTCCACCATGCGCCTGATGCTTGAAAGCGGCGATATTGACCTGGCCGAAATTTCCACAAAGTTTGACGCGCAATTTGCCGGCCGTGACGAAATAGTAATTGCCGACAACCTGCCCAGATTAAAAACTGACCCCGTAGTATTTTTTACCCTGGACATTAACACAACCGCCAACCCAGACGTGGGTTCCGGCAAGCTGGACGGCAATGGCATACCGTCGGATTTTTTTACAGATAAAGACTTACGCAAGGCTTTTGCCTATTCATTTGATTACCAGGCCTTTTTAAAAGAAACCATGGAAGGCAAAGGAACTCTGGCCAACGGCCCCGTACCTAAAGGTCTTTTGGGTTATGACGAAAACGCGCCTTATTATGAGTTTGACAAAGAAAAAGCTAAAGAATATTTTAAAAAAGCCTGGGGCGGCAAAGTGTGGGAAAAAGGTTTTAAATTTACCGTAACCTACAACACCAGCGGCGAAATGCGCCAAATAGCGTGTGAAATTTTAAAAAGAAACGTAGAGTCGCTTAATCCAAAATTTAAAATAGAACTGCGCGGTGTAACCTGGGCAACATTTTTAGAAAAGACAGACGGCCGCCAAATGCCAATGTGGTCGCGCGGCTGGATTGCCGACTACGCGGACCCGCACAATTTTGTGTTTCCATTCCTGCACAGCCACGGGCGTTACGCTTACAGCCAAGGTTTTAAAAATGCGGAGCTTGACGCGCTTATAGAACGCGCGGTAACCAGCGTCAGCGTTAAAGAAAGATCGTCTTTATATTCGCAGATACAACGCAAATCCTACGACGAGGCGCTGCAAATTTATACCGTTTATCCCTCGGGCCTGTGGGCGCATCGCAGCAGGGTAAAAGGTTTTTACGATAACCCGGTTTTTATGGGAATTTATTTTTACCCTTTATATAAAGAATAAAACAAGTCATGTTGAGAAGGCGCGACAACGCGCCGACGTAGACATCTACCGCTTAAAAACTACAGTTGTTTTATAAGGTAGATCCTCACATTTTTGCGTTGGCGCAAAAATTCAGGATGACTTTATTTATAATAATATAAATATATAAATAAAAACTAACCCCGGCGCTCCCGGGGTTAGTTTTTTATTGTATATTTCATAGGGGTATATTTTATACCGTCGTCTTCTTGTTCGGGCTCGGTATCGACAAAACCCAGTTTGTGGTACGCTTCTAGTGCGTAGGGGGAAGAATTTACTGTTATCTCATCAGTCTTATTTTTATAAGCCGCTAAAATCGCTTCAAATAGTCCTCTTGCCACACCGCGCCTGTGGTGTTCTTTATCAACAAATAAAAACATTATATGCGCCGGCACTCTTACAGCGGCCACGCCGATAATATTTTCCCCGTCATAACACGCAAACATTGTAAGTGCGCAGGCTAAAATATATTCACGCACCTTTTCTTCTTTAAGAACAATGTTTTTAAAATGATTCACACCCTCTTCACTGTACCCGGGCGCCTGAAACTCGCTAAAAACAACCCACACCAACGTTAACGCACGGTTAAGGTCTTCAAGTGGAAGTTCTTTTATTTTATACTTGCTGTCCATTACAAAGACATGCCTAGCTTTTGGGCGCGGTCAAGAAGATTTGTTTTTGCCACATCGCCTTTTTTAACAATACCGGGCGCTATAATTATGCCGGCGTTTTTCCAGTTCATATAATCGGCAGTAAGTTTGTAGGAAGAAATTACGGCGTCAAAACTGTCTTCCTCACCCGCGCCGCAGCAAATAAATACGCTTTCGGAAATCTTTAATTTACGTTTCGCGTTTGGGTGAGAGTAGCAATACATTCTGTCTATAGCCGCTTTAATTTGCGCCGATACCGTAAACCAATATAAAGGTGACGCTATTACCAGCACATCCGCCGTCTCAAGCAAAGGTTCCAGCTCGGCAAATTTATCTCTAAACATGCACGGTAAACCGTTGCCCCAGCAATTGTCGCACGCCGCGCAGGCGGCAAGTTTTTTAACACCCGCGTCAAATCTTGTTGTTTGGTGCCCGTTGGCGCTAGCGCCTTTTATAAAAGCGTCTGCAAGAAGTTCCGTATTGCCGCCCTCGCGCGGGCTGCCGGTAATTACAAGAATATTTTTAGACATAGTTATTCCTCATCTATTTTTAACATAGCTACAAAAGCTTCTTGCGGTATGTTAACGCTGCCTATGGACTTCATCCTCTTTTTACCCTCTTTCTGTTTTTCTAACAATTTACGTTTGCGGGTAATGTCGCCGCCGTAACATTTGGAAATAACGTCTTTACGCATGGCGGGGATGGTCTCTCTCGCTAAAATTTTACCGTTTACACGCGCCTGGATGGCCACTTCAAACATTTGGCGGCCGATAAGCTCTTTAAGCTTTTCGCATAATGCGCGGCCTTGTGTTTGCGCTTTGTCTTTGTGTGTGATTACGGAAAGCGCGTCTATAGGTTCGCCGTGGATAAGTATTTCCATAAGCACAACGTCGCCGCTTCTGTATTCGTCAATTTCGTAATCGAACGAGGCGTAGCCCTTGGAAACTGATTTTAGTTTATTGTAAAAGTCTATAACCATTTCAGCCATAGGCATGTAATATTTAATAATAACGCGCATATTAGAAATGTGCTCCATTTCAATATACGTGCCGCGCTTTTCTTTAAGCAAGGTCATCACGCCGTCCATAAATTCTACCGGGGTAACCACGGTTATTCTTATGGTAGGCTCTTTAATGTCTATGATGTCGCCGTACGGCGGGAAGTTTGCGGGGTTATCAATAATTTTATAGCCGTCACCCGCGTCAGACAGGGCCAATAATTCCTGCGGATGCGTTTTGCGGTTATGAAATTTTACATGATACACCACGTTAGGGCTGGTGGCGATGAGCGAAAGATTAAACTCACGCTCTAATCTTTCTTTAACAATTTCAATATGCAAAAGCCCCATAAAACCCAAACGAAAGCCATAGCCCAAAGCCTTAGAAACTTCGCTCTGGTAATGGAAAGACGAGTCTGAAAGGTTCAGCTTTTCAAGCGCCGTTCTAAGCAGCGGGTAATCGGGCGAGTCTATAGGAAAGATACTGGCAAAAACCACAGGTTTAGCGTCTTCATAACCAGGCAAAGGGTCTTCAGACGGGTTGTCGGCCAATGTAACAGTGTCGCCCACATGCACGCTGTGAATGTCTTTGATACCCGCCACAATGTAACCTACTTCGCCCATGCTAAGGCCGTCGCATTTTACAAGCTGCGGGCTCATGTAACCTATTTCTTCAATTTTAGAGCTTATACCGCTGGCCATAAGTTTTAAGGTTTGGCCTTGTTTAAGAGTGCCGTCCACCATGCGGACATAAATAATTACGCCTCTAAAGGTGTCATAGTAAGAGTCAAAAATTAAAGCGCGGGTTTTGCCTTTAGGTTCACCTTTTGGCGCCGGAATATCGGCAATAATCCTCTCAAGCAAACTATCCACACCCATACCTGTTTTGGCGCTGACACGTTCAGCTAAAATAGGTTCGCGTAAAATTTCCCACAGCTGTTCTTCCGCCACGTCAGCGTCTGACTGTGAAAGGTCAACTTTATTCATTACGGGTATAACTTTAAGGCCAAGGCTTTGCGCCAAATGCGCGTGCGCCACAGTCTGCGCCTCAACACCTTGCGAAGCGTCTACAAGCAGCAACACGCCCTCGCAAGCGCGCAGCGAGCGGGCTACTTCATAAGAAAAGTCCACGTGGCCGGGGGTGTCAATTAAATTTAATTGGTAGTCTTTATATTTAATGCGCACGGCTTTGGCTTTAATGGTAATGCCTCTTTCTTTTTCAAGGTCCATACCGTCAAGCAGCTGCGCCGTCATTTTGCGCTTGGCAACTGTGCCGGTGTCTTCAAGTATACGGTCAGAAAGTGTGGTCTTGCCGTGGTCTATGTGTGCGACTATGGAAAAATTACGAATTTTCATCTAATGTATTTAAACTCAACTTTTTAATTTCTTCAGAACTGTCCATAAGAAGCGCCGCTTGGGCCAAATTGGCGCACGCGTCGTAACTTACCGTGCGCAGCCTGTTTTTAATTCTTAAGAACATTCTTGGCGTGGTGGACAATGTGTTAACACCCAGACCTATAAGCAGCGGAACCATGTTAGGGTCGGACGCTACCTCACCGCAGATGCTTACACTCTTATTTTTTTGCGCGCAAGTTTGAATTATATGATTAATAATTCTTATCACACCCGGGTGATAGGGGTCATAAAGAGAGGCCACTTCCTGGTTAACTCTGTCTACCGCTATTATATATTGTATCAAGTCATTAGTGCCAATGGAAACAAAATCTATTTCCGGCAGTATACTGTCAAGAGCCAACGCCGTCGATGGAACCTCCACCATAATACCATAGTCTATCTTGGTCTTAGGCACTATGCCTTCCGCCGCGCACTGCGCTAAAACCTCATCAAACGCTTTTCTTACCGCGCGCACCTCAGTTATGCACGATACCATAGGCACAATCATTTTTATTTGCGCCGGCACTATTGAAGCGGCGCGCACTATGGCGCGTAACTGCGTGGTTAAAAGCGCGGGATATTTTAAAAGTAATCTTACGCCGCGGCACCCCATAAAGGGGTTAAGCTCGTGCGAATAATCGCCAAGATGCAATGAGTGCACTTTATCCCCGCCCAAATCGGCCAGCCTTATGTGAACGGGACGCAGGTCAAATTTTTTGGCGGCGTTAACATAAATATCGGTCTGTTCCTGCTCGCTTGGCGGGATGGAGCGGTCCATATAAATAAACTCTGTGCGCAAAAGACCAAGACCGTCCGTTTTTAGCTTTTTGGTTTCTTTAGAATCCAGGCGCGGGTCATAGTTTATCATCATATGCACCTGCTTGCCATCGGTAGTTACAAAAGGCAGGTCATTAATTGTTTTTAATAAAATTTCTGACTTTTTAATTTCACGCTGCGCGCGTTTGTAAGTGACAAGCGTTTCATGGTCCGGGTTAATTATAAGCAGGCCGCTTTCGCCGTCAACTATTACAATGTCTCCGTCTTTTACCGTTTTACTTGCTGTGGAGGAACCTACAACAGCCGGCAGTTCTAAACTTTGCGCCAAAAGCGCCGTGTGGCTTGTTTTGCCGCCTATATCAGTAACAAAACCTATATAGTTGTGGTCTTTTAAAGTAAGCGTGTCCGACGGCAGTAAGTTATGCCCTATAAGTATAGACGGCGTGGCAGCGCGCTCAAACGCCGTGTGGTTGCTGCCGGTAAGGTTAGTCAAAATTCTTTTAGCCACGTCGTATACATCGGCCTTTCTTTCTTTAAAAAAATCATCGGCAATATTGTCAAAGCTTATTACTATTTCCTGTAAAACACTATATATCGCGGTCTCGGCCGATAAAAGATCTTTTTCTATTTTATTTTTTACGGATTCTTTTAACGACGGGTCTTCCATGATAACCTTATGGGTGGCTATCATCTGCGCGTATTCAGGGCCAAGCGCGTCCATAATCTCCCGCTCGGACCTGACCAAATCCGCTATAGACTTAGCGTAAGCTTTTTTAACGCGCGAAATTTCCGCCGCCACATCGGCGGCGTTTATGTGACGCGCCTCAATATTAAAATTGGGGTGCTTATAAAGTGACGCGGGCCCTATTGCCACACCGGGGCTTGCGGCTATGCCTTTTATAATTTCCATTAATATCCTTCCGAGAACTGGCTGTTAAATAATTCTTCCATGGCGCTAAACGCCTCGGCTTCGTCCTTACCCTCAATAGTAAACATTAACATGCTGCCGCACTCCGCGGCCAACATCATTATACCCATAATGCTTTTTGCGTTAACTTCTATGCCACCTTTGGCAACCATAATGTCGGAAGCGAATTTTGACGCCAACTGCGCCACCATTGCGGCGGGTCTGGCATGGACCCCCATTTTATTTTTTACCTGTATACTTTTTTTTATCATAGTTTATATAATGTACATCACTACACTGAGAATTAAACATACCATAAGATATATATACACATTAGGTATGTCGTACTTGTAAGCAAACCCGCTTACCACAAAAATTAATAATATCATACCGCAAAAAACTAAAAACTGCGGAGAAAAAGAATATAAAACAAAAATGTCACAAAACACTAAAATTATAAGCGCCGCCGTTAGGGCAAGGCCTATTATTCTAAACGTTTTTATAATCTTGTTCCAGTTAAAACCAAGCAGACCAAAAGTATTGCCCCTGCTGCCGGCGTAGCCGGCGCCTATACCTTTCCATTTAATATAAAAAGCAACGCTGTTATAAGACACCAGTACCGCTAAAATTAAAAAAATGCCTGTAAGCCAACTGCAGCGCACCATATCAAAATCCGGCAAATCTCTTACCAGTAAATAGGTTATAAAGGTGCCAAAAGCCAGAGAAAGCGGGCGCAAGGTATCCCAAAACAACCTGTCGCCAATAGACGCTAACGATGATGATAAAAATGTTTTTACCACGCGCCATTCTGTTTTTTTAGCCGGGGCGAGCAGCACATCCTCTTCCGCCTTGGCCAACGCGCCAAAACAAAAACCCGCCATAACAGGCTGCGTGTTAAAAGTTTCCATATATCTAAGCACAACAATATCCAACGTTTTGCCTTTATATAATTTTTTTAAAAACGGCAGCATGGTAAAAGCAAAACCAAAACCCTGAAAGCGCAAATAATTCCACCCTGCCTGCAACAGCATGGAGCGGAAAAATATTGTAAGCCTGGTTTTAAGCTTCATGCTTTTAACCTCACTCTAAATTTTCTAAATAAAACAAACGCGCCCATCCACGGCACCGCCATATACGCCGTGTGCAGCGCCAGGTGCAGCTGCGGGCTTAAAGTTTTGCCATAATATAAAAACAAATTTACAGAGTAAACAGCAAAGAACATAACAAAAAAGTTTATTATAAACTGCCCCAAAATGCTGCCGTATACAAAATGTTTAATTGTTCTTATAGGGTAGTTAACAATTTCCACCTGTCTGCCCATAAGCATTTTGCCTGTAAAAAGCCTTATTCGCATTTCAACAAACCTAAAAATAAGCCCTGTTAAAACACCGTAGAAAAACGCCGCGTACACCGGCGCGCCAAACGCCGCCGCGCCAACGGCGCAGGCCGTGGCCACGGTACCGTTAGGCGGCAGCACGCCGCCGACAGGCGTATAATCTAAAAATAAAAGTTCTATAAAAATACCCAGCTGTAAACCCGTGCCAACATCGCCTATAAGCGCGCCAAAAATAATGCCGCACACAAACGGGCGGCCCAAACCTATTTGGCCGAAAATAACATTGTCCAGCTCCAGCAAAGCGGCAACAAAACAGAGAATTATTATTACTTGCATAATATCTTCTCCACATCAACGTGAGCTTCCTTGGGTACGGAGCGGCCGTCTAAAGTTATGCCCATTTTTATTATTTGCTTGGCTACGTCTTTTTCATGGGAATCAAGGTAAACGTCTGTAAGAAATTTTTCTCTGCCATCGCGGTAATGTATGCCGCCAACGTTGAGTGTGGTAAGCGTAAGCCCCTTTATAAGCGCTACGTAAACATCGTCAATATTACTGAAAAGTAAAAAGATTTTATTTTTGGCTTTTGCCGTATAATTAACGGCTTCTTCAACGCCTAAAACTTTGAGAGAGTATTCTTCCGGCAGAGACATTCTTAAAAGAGAGGTCATTAAACTATCGGCATTGTTTATAACAACAACAAACTCATCCACATTAAGCCCCGGCAGCCAGCCCTGCACTATCTGCCCGTGGATAAGCCTGTCGTCTACTCTTGTAAAAACAATTGCCATGCGTACCTCACGCGTTCATAAAATTAGTAGCGTTTATTACAGCGCGTTTACCGTCCGCTTCTACTTTGGCGGCCAAGGCCTCTATATCCATTTGTCCGCGGTTATTAAGCGCGGAGATAAACATGCCCATATTAACGCCGGTAATTACTTTAATTTTAGGCAAATCTCTGGAAGCTAAAAGTGAAATATTAGCGCCTGACCCGCCAAACATATCGGTAAGCACAATAGCCCCTTCCTCAGCGGCCGTAAAAATATTTCTTAGTTCTATAATTATAGACTCCACGTCACTGTTGCACGCTACCGAAAAGCACGTCACGCGGCTTGTGTCCATACAAGACATCGCGTGCGTGGTTTCAAAAATGCTTTTGGCCAAATTACCGTGCGCCACAATAATAATTTCTATCATTGCCTCATATCCCTATGGTATTCAGATACGGTAAAGCCACCCTTTCTAAGCACTTTGGTAAGCTCGTGCGCCATATAAACGCTTCTGTGTTTACCGCCGGTGCAGCCTATGGCTATGGTAAGGTAAGATTTACCTTCTTTCATATATTTGGGTATTAAAAATTTAAGAAGATCGGCGTATTTATGCAAAAATTCCTTCGCTTCCGGGAACTGCATTATATATTTACCAACAGGCGCGTCCAGCCCCGTTTGCTCTTTAAGCTCGGGTATATAATACGGGTTTGGCAAGAAACGCACGTCTATAACAGTGTCGGCCTCTAACGGTAACCCGCGCTTAAAACCAAAAGACAGAATGCTTATTTGCATTTCACTTTCTTTTTTAAGGTTAAGCACTTTTGAAAGCTTTTCTTTAAGTTCACCAAGCGTAAGGTTAGTAGTGTCTATTTCTTTATCAGCTATGGCCTGAATAGGTTTTAACTGCTTGCGTTCCTGCGCGATGGCGGCTATAAGCTTTTTTGTATAGGATGCTTGTGTTTTGTTTCGGAAAATCTTTGCACCAGTTTAGAGTCAGACGCGTTAAGAAAAATTATGTAAGTGTAAAAACCGCTTTTTTTAAGGTCTTTAACAATACGCGGCAGAGTTTTAAGATCTTTACCTTCTCTGATATCAACGCCAAGCGCTATGTTTTCCTCTTCTCTGTTTTTTATGTGTTTAGAAAAGTCTTCAAACAAAGCCAGCGGCAAATTGTCCACGCAATAAAACCCAAAATCGCCAAATGTTTGCAGCGCTTTTGTTTTACCCGCGCCGGAAAGGCCGGTAATTATAAAAATTTTTTTATCCGTTTTTTTCATCATTTTTATTTGCCGCCGCGTTTTTGTCTATTTTTTCAAGCACGCGCTTGCTAAACTCTTGCGCAGGAAAAACACCCTGGTTTTTAAGACGCTGGTTTAAGGCGGCCACCTCTATAAGTATGGCTAAGTTTCTGCCCGGCGTAACCGGTATTGAGAGCGACGGTATTTCCACCCCCAGTATTTCAATTTTTTTCTGCTCTACGCCCAAACGGTCCAGCGGCGCATTGCTGGGGGAAAGAAGGTTAACCTCCATTTCCACCTGGTTAGACTGCATTGTATACCCCACGCCAAACAGCAGCTCCACGTCAATAATGCCAAGCCCGCGCACTTCCATGTAATGCTTAATCATGGTGGGGCAGGAGCCCATTAAAATATTACCCCTTCTTCTTTGTACTTCAACAATATCATCAGATACTAAAATGTGGCCCCTTTTAACAAGTTCTATGGCGCACTCGCTTTTGCCTATACCTGCCTCGCCCCTGATCAACACGCCAAGGCCGGACACGTTAACAAGCACGCCGTGCACATGTGTGGTGGGTGAAACAAGCTGGTCAAGATAAGCGGACAAATCGCCCACAAAGGCGGACGTGTCTAAGGTTGTTGTGAAAAGCGGTACTTTGCCCTCGCGGCAGGCTTCTATCATAGGTTCTAACGGCGGCTGCGATGCGGTAATAACAAGACAGGGTACATTGCCTACGGCAAGCATTTTAACAATGTTTTCTTTAAGGATTTTTGGATCAATGGTTTTGCAAAAAGCGTATTCCCCGCGGCCAATAACCTGCACTAAGTCCGCGCGGAAGTTTTCTAAGTAGCCGCACAAGGCCAGGCCGGGGCGGTTAACGTTACGGTGGGCAATTTCTCTGTTTAAAAAGCCGTCACAGCAAACAAGAGTAAGGCGCAAATCGCGCTGCTTTACCTTTAAAACTTCTTCTACCGTAACTGCCCTGAAATAATTCGCGCTCACGTTTCCCCCCATAAACATTATGCGCCGCGACGCCGCGGCGCATAACAGTAAACTTATTTTTTCTTAATAGGCTTGATAAGGCCGTATGTGCCGTCGAGACGTTTGAATATTAAGTTGATTTGTTTAGAATCCTCGTCAAGAAACATCCAGAATGTGTAGCCCAGTCTTTCCATTTCATAGGCGGCGTCTTCCGGGTTCATGGGGTTAACTTCAACCTGTTTTATTACCGAGAATTTAATATCGTTCTGCACAGCTATAACCGGGTCAATAAAAGCGATGGGTTCGGCTTTTTTAGCGGTTCTTTTGCTTTTTGTTTTTTCTTTAAGTTTTTTAATTTGCGCTTCGGCTTTTGTAACAGCGGCGTCAATAGCTCTATATAAGTCGGCCTCAACTGCTGTTGCGCTTACCGTTTGCTTATTGCCTATGTGTACAATAACTTCCGCACGCTGGTTAATTTTTTTATCAACAGCTAAAAGTACTTGCGCCCATACAACATTGTCAAAATACTTCTCAATTTTGTCTACCCTTGTTTGTGCGAACTCTTTAATAGCTGGTGTTAATTTAATATTTTTAGCTGTAATTTTGATTTCCATAAATCCTCCGGTTTTCAGGGCAAAAATAAAGCATTCTACCCCGTCTAAAGATTAAAGAATTTTAAGAGCGCCTAGTCAAGGATATTCTGGAGATAAAGGAAAGGCGGCCCCTAAGGGCCGCCTTTTATTTAAGCATTAGCATTTTTACTGCTAAATTTACTTTTGACCCAATTGCTTAAGTCGTCAAGCAAAGTATAAGCTACAGGCGTCATGAGCAGCGTAATTAACAGCGATAATGTCTGCCCGCCGATAACTACGATGGCCAAGCTGCGTCTTAATGTAGCGCCCGAGCCTGTGCCGAACACCATGGACAGCACGCCGCAAACAAGCGCGATTGTGGTCATCAAAATAGGTCTTAAACGTACTTTGTTACCCTCTAATATAGCGTCAAGCCTGTGTAAGCCCTCTGAGCGTAGTGTGTTAATATAGTCCACCTGCAAGATAGCGTTTTTACTGACAACGCCTATCAACATGAACAGGCCTAACATACTGAATATGTTTAGAGACTGGTTTGTTATCAGCAGTGAGAATATGGCAAACGGTAACGTTAACGGCAGAGAAACCAAGATTGCCAAAGGATGTGAGTAATTCTCAAACTGCGAAGCCAAAATCATGTATTTAAACAATATGGCCAAGGTAAACGCAACCGCAAAGGCGGCCATCATCTTACCCATTTCTTTACTCATACCCACGAGTTCGCCTTTATAGGTGACAGGTGCGTTAAGCTTTTTAAACTCTTCATCCACAAACTTGCCCGCTGTACCCAAGTCCATATCTTTAGTAATGTTTGCCGATACGGTAACCTGGCGCTGCCTGTTATAACGGTCAATCTGCGTGGGGCCGAAGCCGGGCTCAATTTTTGCCAAACTGTCCAGCCTGACTAAACCTTTTGATGACGGAATCATAAGAGCGGAAACGGTGGCCACGCTGTCTCTAAATTCCTCAGCGACGCGCAGTCTTACTTCATAAAGCTCCTCGCCTTCTTTATATTTAGTAATATCCTCTTCACCGCCGACCATTGTGCGTAAGGCGGACGCTATGTCCAATACTTTTACGCCAAGATCCTGCGCTTTATCTCTGTCTATTACTATACGATACTCAGGTTTTGCCAATGAGAATGACACGTCAACGTCAATAAAACCTTTTGTATGCCTAAGAGTATCGGCTATAGTATCGGAATAGTTTGTGAGCGTTTCTATATCCGGGCCGGAAATAAGGTATTCCAACTGCGCTTGACCGCCGCTGGGGCCGTCGCTGACTATAGCAACCATGGTGCGTAACCCTTCATACTTGGCCAACATTTCTCTTATATTGTCCTGGTATGTGAATGTGGTAATCTTTTTACGCGCGTCTCTGTCTTCAAGTTCAACAAGAATATAACCCTCGTTAACCGCGCTGCTGCCAATACCGCTCATAGCGGGCACGCCAACAGCCACAAACAAGTCTTTAATATAAGGCAGCCTTCTTAAATCATTAGACAATGTGCCAAATATTCTTTGCGTATCCTGGTAGCTGGTGCCAACAGGCGCTTTAATAGAGATTCTTATTTTGCCGGTATCGTCCTGGGGAATAAAGTCAGACTTTACGCCTTTTAATATTCTCTCCATCACAACATTGTGGTCGCCCGCAACGTATTCGGGGGCAAACTTCTTTACAACACCGCCGATACCTGTAACCATCGGTATTGCCGACAAGAACAATAATACTGAACCTATTACCATTATAGCTCTGTGTCTGAGAGCCCACTCAAGCATAGGCATGTATATCTCTACAAGCCAGCCGTTGATTCTGGTAACAACATGTTCAATTTTACTCTTCTTTTCATTCTGGTTAAGCATTTTGGCGCAAAGCATAGGCGTTAATGTCAAAGCGATAACGCCAGACAAACCAATAGCCACCGCCACTGTAATACCATAGCTTCTTACAAAGCGGCCCACTATACCGCTCATAAAAGCAAGCGGTAAGAAAATAACCAATATGGACAGCGTAGTGGCGATAATAGCGCCCGTAATTTCTTTAGACCCTTCTAAAGCGGCCTGAAGCGGCGTCTTGCCGTACTCTTCCATATGCCTATAAATATTTTCCAACATAACGATGGCGTCGTCGATAACGATACCTACCGCCACGGTCAGCCCCAACAGCGTCATGTTGTTAAGAGTAAAACCAACTTGGTCCATAAAGAAGAACGAACCTATAATAGACGTAGGTATGGCCATAGCCGCTATAAACGTAGATTTCATAGAACCCATGAATATAAGTACCACTATAGCCGCCAAAATGCCGCCTAATATTAAATGCTCAATAACGCTGTAAAAAGAATCTCTGATGTTGCCGGACTGGTCGGATAAAAATGATATTGAAAAATCTGAAGGCAATGTGGTATTAAGCTCATCAATTCTGGCCTTAACGCCCTCAATAACTTCCAATGTATTGGCGCCGGACTGTTTTTTTACCTCAAAAGACACCGTGCGTTTACCGTTAAGATATGTTGACTGCCTTTCAAATTCACCGGTATCGGAAACTGTGCCGATATCTGAAATTTTAATAGGCGTGCCGTTAACCATGCTTACAAACACGTCTTTAAAACCCGCCACCGTGGGAACACGGCCTAAAATGCGCAGCACAAACTCCTGCTTAGGCTGTTCTATACGGCCGCCGGGGATTTCAACGTTCTGCTCTTCTAAGGCTTTTTTAACGTCCGCTATCGGTATGCCAAGAGCGTAAAGCTTAAAAGGGTTAACCTCTATATGCACTTCTCTTTTACGGCCGCCCACAATATCTACAGAGCCTACGCCGCGTACGTTTTCAATATTTTCTTTAACCTGCTTTTTGGCCATTTCCGTAAGTTCGACAATATCTCTGTCGCCGGAAACAGCTATTGTAAGCACCGGCAACGCGCCAATATCCAACTTTAAAATAACAGGCACATCCACACCGTCAGGCAAATCAGCCTGAACCTGGTTAACTTTATCGCGCACTTCCTGCGAGGCCACGTCGGCGTTCTTTTCAAGTTCAAACTCAATAAGAACCATTGACAAACCTTCCATACTGTAAGACTCTATAGCCTCAATACCGGAAATGGTGTTAACCGCTTCTTCAATAATTTTGGTTATGGATGTTTCTATTTCCTCAGGGCTGGAACCCGCCAATGTTGTCTGTACAAGCACGTAAGGCATTTCCACGTTAGGGTACATATCAATACCCATGTTTTTAAAACCCATGAACCCCAGTACCAAAAGAGCCAGCGATATCATTATGGTTGTGACCGGGCGTTTAATAAAAACTTCGGCCATGCCGCCTGTTGCTGTTTCGGGAACTTTTTCCCCTACATGTTCTTTCTTTTTATTTTCTTCCATAAAATTTACCGTTTATTTTGATACCGTTATTTTGCTGCCGTCTTTAATGCCGAAAACGAATGTTATAATATCATCGCCTTCTTTAATACCTTTTTTAATTTCAAGATATTCACCGTTTTGAAAACCGGTTTCAACGTCTTTTCTCATGGCGAAATCATTGACGGGCACAAAAACATATGTTTTGCCTGAATCATCAGTATAAACGCTGGATTTCTGTATAGAAAGAGCGTCTTTCTTTTCATCAAGCACAATATCTACCTTTGCGAACATACCGGATTTTAACATGCCTTTGGGGTTATCTGCCAAAAGCTCAACAAGTACGCTGCGGCTGGCTGTGTCAACCACGGGGCTGATAATATTTATTTTACCCTCAAATCTTTCATTTTCCAAAGATTCTACGGTAAAAGAAGCGGACTGGCCTTTATAAATTTTGCCAATATATCTTTCAGGTATATCTAAAAGCACTCTGACTTTTGTCTGGTTAACAATAAAAGCAATTGCAGTATTACGCGTAACGTTAGCGCCGGAATCCAAATATACTCTGCCCACCACACCCGTAATTGTGGACGGCACGGCGGCGGCCTCATAAACGGCGCCTACTTCGTCGCGTTCTATTAAAGAAACTGTTTCACCCCTTTTAACGGCAGAACCTTCTTTAAGAACGTTCCTGAGCAGCTTGCCCTCTACACGGGGGAAAAGCGTGGCTTCCTCAAGCGCTTTTATGCTGCCCGAGATGAGAAGCTCGTTCTTAAGATTACGTTTTTGCACTTGTTCTAATACAACTGTAAAACGGTCCTTTTCCACAGAGGAGACCTCTTTGGAGCTATTTCTTGTCGCGAAAAATATTATACCGGCGACAACTATTATTGATCCTATTATTAGTATTTTCTTCATATTATATTTTCACCTCGTACCCTACTGAAAATCTTAAATCCGCCAGCGCGTTAAACGCGTCATGCACCGCCTGCACATACTGCAGCTGGGCATTTGTAAGAGCTACCACCGCGTCGTCAAGTTCCAGCCTGCTGGCAAGCCCCGCGCGGTATCTCTTGGTCATAGAGTCTAAATTCTGCTTAGATTGTTTTATAACAGTATCGCCGCTGGCCATTCTTTTTTTGGCTTCGCCAAAGTTAAGCCAGGCGCTTTTAATGCTGATACGCACCTCTCTCTTCATGTAATCATAGTCCTGCTGCGCTTGTTCGTAGGCAAGCTTTTTCTGTTGTACTACAGAGTTAACCCTAAAACCCTCAAACAGCGGGAAATTCATTTTAAGCCCAAAAGCAGATGACCAGTAATTCTCCGTATTATCCGGCCATACGCCGTCGCTCTGCCCGTTATAATACTTATTGGCAAACGCTATAAGCTGCGGGAAGTGTTCAGATCTGGCCAAAGTAATATCTTTTTTGGTTATCTCCACTCTTAACGCCGCCGCTCTAAGGTCCGGCCTGCTTTCGGCGGCCAGGTCATAAAGCTGCGCCAGGTCTTTTACTTCAGGCACATCCATAGCTACGTCCCACGCCAAATACACCTCGTCTTCCGGGTCTTTATTTAAAAGTTTTTTAAGCTGCAGGTTACCCACTTCAAAGGTATTGTGGGCCTGTATGACCAAAGGCTCAATGTTAGCAACTGTAACTTCCTGTGAAAGAAGGTCCAAATTGCTTGATAAGCCCTGGTCATATTTAAGCTTCATTTCTTTTAATGTCTGGTTAGCAATATCCAAGTGCCCCTGCTGCACTCTGGCCACAGCGTTAGACAGGATAATAGCGTAACACATGCTTGTTACTTCTTTTTCTATCTGGTCACGCACACTTTGCAAGCTAAACTCAGCGGACGCTTCCGTCTTTTTAGCTATTGTGTAACCTGACCTTATCTTCCCCCCGGACCACAGAACCCAGTTTGCGTCTGCCCCTACGGCTAAAGAATTGTCTGAACCCATTTCCATTTTGGCGCCGTTAAAAAACGCGGCTTGCCTTTCATTATTATATGTATATGTGCCGCTTACACTTAATGTGGGGAACATATAGGACCTGAACTCTTTTACCTGCGCGCGGTAAATATCACGGTTCTTCACAGCGTCTTTGATAGTTGTGTTATTATCAAGCGCTATTTGCACGGCTTCTTCTATGGTAATGGGGGTGCCCTGCTCCGCATGTTTAGACGGAACAAACAGCTCTTCAGCGTTTTGCAAAGCAAAAACACTGCAGGCCAGTACCATTAATGTACTTGCTATAATTATCTTTTTCATCTTATTTATCCTTATAATATTCCTTTAAGCCTAAAAGAATTATTTTAGTAAATCTTGCAGGCATGGTTTTATCAAATGTAAACTCGCTGTTGTGCGCGTTTAAAAGTAAATGCGCGGACAGCGCCCCTAACAAATGCGACAAGTCCTCGCCGCTGCCGCGGGGTACCGCGCCTATTTTTTCCTGCTGCGCTAAAAAAGTTTCCCAAATGCAGCGTTTTTTCATACGCGCTTCCAAAAATGTTTTGCTGCCTTTTTTATCATTAAAAGAGTAGCTCATAAGATGAAGAATGAACGCGTACATTTTTTTATCTTTAGTAAAAAATTCCAGCTGGTTAACAAACGCCATCGATAATAAATCCTGCAAAGAAGCACCGCTGTTATAAGCCACCTCTATAGCCTTATTAAAGCCGGACACCCCCTCCATTATAATACTATGGCAAAGATCTTCTTTATTTTTAAAATAGTAATAGAGAACAGGTTTGCTTACGCCAATTTCCTCAGCTATTTCACGCATAGACACCTGGTTAATCCCTTTTTTACTCATAAGATTAAACGCTTTGTGTATAATGCGGGAACGCATTTTTTGCTCTCTGGATATTTTTTTTGTCATATTTTACCTTTAATTAAAACCATATTAGCAACAAACAGTAATTAAAACTACCTTCTGAAAATCTGTTTTTTTACTACCCGGCAGTATAACATCTACTTACCGGTCGGTAAAAATATTATAACAAAAACCAAAAACTTTGTACAGCCCCAATTTTACAAATATGCTAATCTATCTTTTGTACTGGTACGCGTATGATGGTAAAGAATATTAATAAAAGCACTATTATTGTTGGCGACGTGCACGGGCACTATGACGAGCTTGTGCTCATACTGCGTTCCGCCGAACTTATTGACGCGAAACTGCGTTGGTGCGGCGGCGCGTCCACCCTTATACAAATGGGCGACCTTATTGACAAAGGCCCGCAGTCAGACCAAGTTTACCAGCTGACGGACGCGCTTCAAGGCCAGGCGGCGCTCGCCGGCGGGGAGGTGGTGCGCATTATAGGCAACCACGAACTGGAGCTTATTATGGGTAACTTTGTAATATCAGAACTGGGCAGAACCGCCGCGCAACATTACCAGGAAGACCTTATAAAATGTGTCCTAAACGGCAAATTTAAAGCGGCCTATCATAAACACGGCCTTCTTTTTACCCACGCCGGCGTATGCGGCAAACTTCTAAATGTTTTCAAAATGCAGCTTGGCGCTCTTTCAGAGGCTAAAGTAGCAACGCTTATTAATAGTATTTTTACAAATTGCGTAAAACACGGTTTTTACAAACACCCTATTTTCAATATCAGCATATCACGCGGCGGCCGCGATAAATACGGCGGTATTTTTTGGGAAGATTTGCAGGACCTTTACCTGTCTTTCCCGCGCAGCCCGCTTAAGCAGGTTGTCGGGCACACTATGGTGGACGAAGTTGTTATAAACGCCGACAAAAATATTATTGCCACCGACGTAGGCATGCACCGCCTTATACAATACTTAAAAATAGAAAATAATAATATGGAAATAGTAACCCTTTCCTAAGTCTACTTTAATGCCTTATAAATTTTTGCAAGTATTACCCAAACAACTATAAGTGCAACTCCAAAATAAGCCGCTTCTAAATATTGCCTTGCGCCCGCGCCGGGAAACAAGAAAAACACCACAACGCCGCAAAGAACTATAAAAACCAGTCCTAAAAAATAAGGCAGCAAAGCCTTACGCATTTGCGGCAGTTCATTTCTCATTTGCATAGAAACATTATGCAAACGGTCTTCCACACTTTCAACTTCTACGTAACCTTTGTCTTTAATCTCACGCTCAATATCCTGTGGAGATTTTTTCAAGCCCGCTCTTATCTGTTCTACTTTTTTCTGTAATAAAACAATAAAAACCGCTATAGATATAAACACCAAAATAAAAAATATAAATCCCATATTTTACCTCTAGTTTTTTGAGTAAAGATATTCAATTATTTTCATACAGTCCGCTGTGTACGCCAACATATCCTTAGGCATACCGCGCCTGCTGTTATCTTCTATTACAATACGCCCGTCCATATAGGAAATATTAAAAGAATTATAATTGTTTTCAATAATAAACCCGCTAAACCCGTTATTAAAAAAACTGGCGGCATCTTCCGGTTTTTTTACATATAAATTACGCCCGGTTATAACACTTTGTTCGGGTAAAACAATTTGGGTAAAATCCGCCGGCTTACCAAAGTTTTTATCATATTTAAACTCCGGCAATTTACGCTGCTGCATTTTGTAAAGAGTTTGGCACATATATGTTCTTCTTGTCTTACCGCCGTATCTTTCAGAATGGGAAATAAAACTTGTAACAGCCCTGCTGTCCTGATACGGAATTATTAAAGAAGATTCTATTTCATACTCAGGATACGGCAGCCCCCAATATTCTTTACTTTCAATGCCCGTCTCGTCAATGTAAATGCCCGGGAAGGTATTATTCAAAACCATGGCTGCGTGCTTAATTCTCTTTTTAAAAATTATTTTTATACCTATAAAACCTAAAAAAAGTATAGTTATAACCGTGCCGGCAAAACCAATAAACCCAATAACGCCTATTGTCTTATTGGTCTCAACATTCATTATCCCCAAAGCAAAAAAGGCGACCGCAATAGGAAAACCTATCAACATTATTTTTTCAAGCATTTTATTACCTCTGAATACAAAAAAGCCTTGGTTTTTGGCCAAGGCTTTTTAATTTGTATTAACTTATTTCAAATTTTTAAAAGCCCTGAACAGCACCGCAAATAACCCCATCAATACATACGCGCTAAACACAAGTAGCACCACGTTTTGCGGGTATTTAATAAGCAAATATATAATTATCGCTATAAATATAATAAAGAAAACGCTTCTTTTCTTTCTTTCTTTTTTATCTTTAAACGCCGCGTACGGGATGTTGGAAACCATCAGCACCGCAAGCCCCACAACTACAAAGGCCAACATATTATAAAAGTGCGGGAGTATAGCGTTAAAATAAGGTAAGTTTTGCCCTTTTGCGCTGACATCGGCAAATATTGTGTATGAAATAGCAAACGCCGCCAATACCGCCGCCGCCGCTGGTGTGGGCAAACCTGAAAAATACTGTTTAGAACCTGTGCCCGCATGCGCCATGGCGTTAAATTTAGCCAGCCTTAAAGCGCCGCAAAGCACATAAATAAAAGCTATGGCCGAACCTACCACCGGGGTATGGGCCAAAGCCATAAAATAAACTAAAAAAGCCGGCGCCGCGCAAAACGTTATAAGGTCAGCCAAAGAGTCCATTTCTATACCAAAGTCACTTTCCGCCTTAAGGTATCTTGCCACTTTACCGTCAATGCCGTCCAAAAACATGCCCACAAAAATAAGCCAGCCGGCCTTATAAAAATTACCTTGAAATGAGGCCATTATCGAGAAAAACCCGCAAGCCAAATTACCTATGGTAAATAATGACGGCACCGCCATCGCGCTTCTGTGTCTTAATTTTTGTAATGTTGTTGTTTCTTTCATATATACTCTCTTTAAAGTCTGTTATCAGGCTCTAGAAATAAAGCCGCCAAATACACTATGGTACATTGGCGGCTTTAATTAAAAATGTATTTTTTACGGGGCCTTGTGCCAAATAGCGAGAACAGTGTTGCCGCCTTCAACTTTTTGCCCTTCTTTTACAACTATTCTTACAGCGTCCTTAGGCAAATACACCGCCACCTGTGAGCCAAATCTTATAAGGCCTACCAACTGGCCTATTTTAACATCTTCGCCCGCTTTTACGTAGCATTTAATACGCCTGGCTATGGCGCCTGTAATCTGCTCAAGGTGGGCATATTTAAAATTTCTTGAAAGTTTAATAAGGTTGCGTTCGTTATTTTTAGCGTCATCATTATTGGCAAAAGCAAATTTGCCGGGGGTATATATAACATCTTCTATAGTGCCCGTCATTGTGGCGCGCTGCACGTGAACGTTAAAAACGGATAAAAAGATACGTATTACTATAGTGTCGGGGTTGTCTTCTGTTTTAATAGAAAGCACCTGGCCGTCGGCCGGGCAGGCTATTTCATCATCGGCAAAAACTGTATTTCTTGTAGGATTTCTGAAAAAGAAAGCGCAAAAAGCGGCAAGACATAAACCTATAAAACCCAGCGTCCAGCAAAACCACCCCAAAATGACCGCCACAACTGCCACGCCTAAAGAAAGGAGAACCCCCTCTTGCAGCACTGTGGGTATCCAGCCAAAAACATGTCCTAATGTTTTTTTGATATCTTCTATCATTTTTTTACCCTTTAAATAAATGTGGGCAGGGGGGGACTCGAACCCCCACGACCTTGCGATCAACAGATTTTAAGTCTGTCGCGTCTACCAATTCCGCCACCAGCCCAACAAAGATATTTTAGCAAAAAATAATTTATTTTTGTGAATTAATACGTTTATGTTTAAATTTCTCAGAAGTAAATTAATCTGTTTTATGCTGTTATAAGTGCCGTTGTATCAGTGAATTTCACAGGATTTTGAGTGGTTTTCGTTTATTTTTGTTTTCGGCACACTTGGTGCGGGCAACACGGTGGGTGTGGTGAAAATATAAAAATTCAAAAGCCGCCAAAAGCCGAAGAAATTTTATTCCGCTTATTGAAACTCAAGCGAGCGCAGAGAGCGCCACCTGGAAGATGCGAAGCAAAAGCCGTCCTGCAAGGACAGCGAAGCAAAAAAAGAAGTGGCCTCTAAGGTAAAACCTTAGAGGCTTTGTCAAAAAACTTTTGGCAAAACATTGTCTTAATACCGTGCTCGCGCACGTCGCTTTGCAGCCCGCGGTCAGAGGTAACTACAACAACTCTTTCGCCCCGGTTATATAAATAGTACGCTTGCTCATATATAAGGTTATCGGCTGTTTCGCTTTCGGCAAAAGTTACTTTTAAAGCGCGGCGCGCGGTTGCGCCAACAGGCCTGTAGGAACCGTCAAATATTACCCTAAAAAAAGAATCATAATAAATTTCTGTATCAGAAAGTTCTTCCAACCAATTTAAAAATTCTTTTGTAACGGCTTCTTCATTGGCTGGTTCTGCATTAAGGCAGCTGCGTACAAAGTTATGTCCGTCTATAATATAAATAATCGCTTTTCTACTAATATACATATTAAAAATGATACAATATTATCCCTGTACGTTGTTGTACCCGGGTTTAACGGGGGTGACAAGTTTCGACAGGTGTAAGTAGCTTACAGTTGCAGGTACTGGTTGGCCAGGCCAGTTAAAACAGGGCTAAAAAAAATAATCGGCAATCAACCGACATTCGAATACGCACACGCGTAATCACCATATCCTTGTTAAGCCCGCGTAGCGGGGAATATGGTCAACACAGCGGGATGCTGCATATAGGGCGAGTTTCGTCCTTATCTGCCTAAGATCAACGAAACAAACAAAACTCCGGCGGTTACGGGCCATGGGTTTTGTTAACAACCGTAACTAAACCTGTAGTAGCTGTAACTTAATTATGCTTGGACGGGGGTGCGAATCCCCCCACCTCCACTTTTGGCTTCGGTGTTTGGCGGCTTTTTTGTTTTTCCTTATGCTCGGATACCATACGCGCTGCGCGCGTTACGCTGTAAGTATACCTCGCAACAGAAAAACAAAAAATCCACTCAAACCCCTTTGCCAAACCGCATGCCTTGCTGGCCAAAAGCCCCGCCGTTTTATTTCCCCGTACAGATATTTTTTTAAAGTTAGGCAAGTTAAATACTTGCAAAATAATATTTATTTGTTTATCATGATGTTTTGGCACAGGAGAGAGTTTATGGCAGACATTAAATTTGGTACAGACGGCTGGAGAGGCGTAATAGCCTGGGATTTTACTTTTGAAAACGTGCGCCGCATGGCACAAGCTATAGCTGATTATGTTAACGAAAACGCCCCTACGCTTGACGACGGCAGGTCAACAGTGGTTGTAGGTTATGACCGCAGGTTTTTATCAGACAAATTTGCCGCCGATATCGCCGCTATTTTACGTTCCAACAAAGTTGACGTTACATTACTTTCAGAACCCGTGTCCACACCTGTAATAAGCTGCCTGAGCATGATGAAATTTTGGATGGGCATCATGGTAACCGCCAGCCATAACAAGCCGGAATGGAACGGCGTTAAAATAAAAATTGACGGCGGCAGCGCCAGCGCCAGGGTAACCAAAGAAATTGAACAGTATATAGACGAGTCTTCCATACTTTACCTACACGGCCAAAAAGCGCCGCAAAAAAGCATGACGGATGTTTACTTTAAATATTTAAAATCTAAAACAAATGTAAAGAAAATAGAAACCATAAAAGGCGCCATAGTGGTGGACTATATGTACGGCAGTTCCGCCGGGTTCTTCTCTGAAGTTTTGCCTAAAAACAAAGTAATTGCAATAAGAGACGAGCATGATCCGTCTTTTAAGGGTATACAGCCCGAGCCTGTAGAGGCCAACCTGCATTTACTGCAGGAAACCGTGGTTAAAAACAAAGCGGTACTTGGCGTAGCGTTTGACGGCGACGGCGACAGAGTTACAATTATTGACGAAAAGGGCGTCTATCTTACGCCGGAACATTTGTCTGCCGTACTGCTTGATAATTTGCTTAAAACAAAAAAACTTAAAGGCAGCGTAGTACAAACATTTTCTATGGGATATATGCTTAAACGCATAGCGCGTGAAAACAATATGCCGTTTGAAGAAGTAAACATAGGCTTTAAACACGTGGCTGAAAAAATGGCCCTTGAAGACGTGGCCTTTGGCGTGGAAGAATCCGGCGGGTACGCGTGGAAAGGCAATGTGCCTGACCGTGACGGCCTTTTGGTAGCCATGGCGTTTTTAGAAATTATGGCATCCACAGGTAAAAAAGCAAGCGAGCTTGTGGCAGATGTTGAAAAGAAGTACGGCGCCAGCGCTTACCTGCGTAACGATTACCACCTTGCAAAACCGGTGGAAAAGTCTTATCTTACAGATAAGCTTAAAAAGAAGCTGCCCAAGAAAATTCTTAATTTTAAAGTGGCAGATATTTACACACAAGACGGCCTGAAAATAATTTTTGAGGGTGACGAATGGTTATTAATCCGCCCCTCCGGCACGGAACCCGTGCTTAGAGTATACGGCGAAACGGCGGATAAAAAAACCACAAAGGCGCTGCTGGACCTGGGGTATAAACTGGCGCTGCCTTTTATGAAAGGGAGGGAATAATGAAAATAGCTGTTCTAGATGATTCCAACATACTGCGTACAGCCATAAGAAACACGCTGGAATCTTTTGATTATGAAGTTACGTTTGACGCTTCGACCTCGGCAGAGTTATTTGAGCACCTTAAAAAAAACAGTGTGGACGTTATACTTTTGGACATATTTTTTCCTAATGAAAACGGGCTGGATACGCTGCGCACATTAAAGCAGTTTCACCCGGATATTAAAGTTATCATCATTACCGGTATGAACCAAAAGACAATAACTCAAGAAGCGCAAAAACTTGGCGCGGACGACATAATCTACAAACCGTTCGGTACCGAAGACTTAACTATGGCGCTTGAAAAACTACGTTCTTAAACAAAACAAAAGGCCCCGCGAAAATTCGCGGGGCCTTTTTTATAATATTTTTAAACTGCGCCTTTTTGTTTTAAAAGCTCAACCACATCCATAAGTCCGCTTTGCTCGGCCAGCATAAGGGCGGAAACGCCATCTTTATTTTTAATGTTAATATCAGCACCCGGGAATGAGGCTAAAATATTTATAAGCTCTCTGTTGCCGCCGCGCACCGCTATCCACAACGCGCTGGCGCCCGTGCCGCTGTAAACGGCGTTAACATCGGCCCCCTCAGATAAAAGTTCTTTTACTTCTTCGACATTTCCTTGCACAACAGCGTTCATCAGCGGTGTTGTTTGAAAAAATGTATTTGGCGCGGCCTGTGCTTGTTCTTCAGCGGCCGCCATAGTTTATGCAGTCTCAAAAACAGGCACCGCAAAATCTTTAGCTACTACTATCGTCCCGCCGAAAAAATCATGTAATGCGGGTCTGGTATCGGCGAAAAAACAGGTTAACGCCCCCCATGGCATAGCTATGCCTTTAACCAAAGCTCGTATAAAAGACATGTACGCGTCAGGTTTAGTGCCGTCCGGGTTTATAATTTTAATACCCACAATCCTTTTGCCCGGGCTCCTGCCCATAAGATAATCAAAAATAAAGAACATAAAACCGTTAATACAGCCACCCACTATATAGCCGCCCCATCCCGGAATTGAAAAGGAAGTCTTCATGCGGGATATCAAGCTAATCATTACCGCCATAATAATACAAGCCGCTATTATATTGTCAATAAGATACGCAAGCATTCTTTTTCCAAACATAATTGTCTCCTTATTATTAGACTTTCATTATTCTAAATTCTATTAGAACTGCCGCCGCACATAGCACAACTATCCCCCAGCCGGCCACAACCGGGCTGAGCACGCCGTTTTCACCGGCGGTTACGGCCATTGTCATAACCCACCAGAATGTGAACGACATTACCATAGCCGCAATCATGTTAACAATCTTGCCTTTCTTGCGTACCGTTATGGCAAACGGCATGCCAAGCAGGCACATAAGCACCGTCATAAAAGGCATGGCTATTTTATTATGTAAATTTGTAGTTTCTTTGTAGGATACAAGGCCGCTGCGTTTTAAAAAATCTATTTTTTTAAGCAGTTGTTTTATGCTGTATGTTTTTTCTTCGGTGCTGCCCACGCTTATGTCTTCGGGCGCTATTTTAAGCGGTGAGAGAAGTTTTTCAAAAGGCGTTTCTTTTAACTCTATGCCGTTGGCAAAAGTGCGTTCAACGCCGTTATAAAAATACCAGTTATCCACGTTGCCGTCCCACACCATGCTTTTGGCGACAACCTGGCGTTCTATTTCCCAGGCGGAATTATATTTTTCAAAACTGACGTCTGTTATTACTATGGAATTGCTTTGTATTTTGCCGGCAAACAACATTTCGCTGTCGCCTATGCGCAGCGTAACATCCTGCTCAATGCCGGGCTTAAAATCTTTTTCGCCTTTCAGCCTTTTGTGGTAAACTTCCTCTGCCCGCTGGTTAACTTTTGGGAAAACAAATTCCTGCAGCCAGCTATTAACGGCAACTACCAAAAGTACGCACGCTATTATAGGCATAAACAACTGCCTCGGGCGGTAGCCGCTGGCCAGGCAGGCCGTCCACTCGCCGCCGGCAACTAAGTCTGATATTACAAATAACGCCGCCAGCAAACACGCCACAGGTATCAGCATGCCAAGCCAGCCGGGTAAATTTAAAAGACAATATTTTAATATCAGCCTGAACGAGGCATAACCATTGGTTATGATTTTAACGTTCTCAAAAAAATCGCCCAATAAAACTAAAATACAAAACATGGCCATAGCAAAAAAGAACGGCATCCAAAACTTGCCAGCAATATAGCGGTAAATTATTTTTACGTTCATCGTTTAAGCCTTGTCTTCCATAAATATCTTGATACTCCAAGCCCGGTAACTATGGGTAGCAGCGGCGCGATATAGGCCACTATCTCATATTTTTTACCCAAGCTTATGCCGCCCATAAGCAGCATATAAAATGAGAGTACTATAATTATACTCCACAGCATACCCCAGGCCTTATTTGTTTTTTTGCCAAGGCCAAACACCAGCGGGCAGCTTAAAAGTAAAAGCACTATAGGCGACATTGCCATAACCTGACGCATTGCAACCTCTGTTTTATACTCCGCTCTTGTTGTGGGCTCCAGTTCGCTTTTGTTTATTTGCGCTAGTATTTGCGGGGTGGTAAACTCGCCCACTTTTAACCTTCTGTTATGCTGTTTTACCAACGGGAACACCACTCTATAGTTTTTAAAATTGGCCGCTATTATCTGTTCGGGCTTATCGGGCGATACTCTTTGCATTTGTCCGTCTTCAAGTTTTAAAGAAAGGTATTCCGAACCTAAATGCACGTTACCCTTTAAAGCGTTAATTTTGGTAGTTACAGAGTCTTTAGCCTCTTTACTTACCAGGTACACCATGGACATGGTGTTAGTTTTTTCGTCCAGCGCTTCTGTGTACAGGCTCCAGTCGCCTATTTCCATAAATGTTTTGGGTTCTAAAATTATTTTGCCTATGCGGCCGCGCACATTACTGCGTTCGTCCAAAAACGCTTTTGTGTTTTTAGGCGTAATCCAATTGGTAAAAGAAAAAATTATTACGCATAAAAGTATGGCAAAACCAAACAGCGGGCGCACAATCTCGCCAAAAGAAAACCCCGCGGCGCGAAGCGCAATAATTTCGCCGTTTTCACTCATAGCGCCAAGGCTTAACAAAATACCCAGCTGAAACGCCATAGGCGCGCACAGTGAAAACACGTCCGGCACTAATTTGAGCATGGTTTTAAACACCCATGTCATATCCGCCCCATAATACATAGCCAGGTTAAACAACTTTATAAAGTGCATCATAAAAAATATAAACACCAGTACAAAAAGCGCCCCGCCAAAAAATGTAAGCAGGTTTGTTATTGTATATCTGGATATTATATTTACACGCATTTTTATATTTTAGCTTTTTTAACCGCTGTATGGATAGTTTTTAGCCTGTTTTTACTCACTAAAAATGGTTACAAGACAAAAATCCCCATTTCTCTATATGATTTTATATTATATAAATTAGGACATTTGTCAAAAAATGAAAAGAATTATCAGCCTGGTACTTAGTATGGGACTTGTGCTACAGTCATTGCCCGCATTTGCGGACAATGATTTTGGCTTGTCTATTTTAGAGGAAAACGACTATAAAATTTTAGCCATTCCCGAAGATGACTACCCCGCACAGCCCGAGAAACTCAGCGACGCGCAACTGATGGAATATTCCGAACAGTTCTGGCGCGACGCCGTGCGTGCTATTGACGGAGATAATCCTTTAGACAAAGACGTCCCCCCGTCCATAACCAGCTTACGCCCGTCACTGGCTTTGCCGCTTTATGGCACCAGCATTTCTCTTACCGGCAAGCAGACGTTCGGCCTTAAGATGGACAGCAAAAGATATAAAGAAGACAACGGCACGGAAAAAAAATCATACAACGATACCAGCTTTGAACAGCAAATGCAGATAAAAATGCAAGGTAAAATAGTAGACAGAATTTTTGTTGATATCGACTATGACAACCAAGACAGCGAACGCCAGGACATATCTGTCGCGTACCGCGGCAAAGAGGGCGAGCTGGTGCAAAGCGCGGAGTTTGGCGACGTGCAGCTCTCGCTGCCCACCACAGAATTTATTTCTTTTAATAAGCAGCTTTTCGGCGCCAAAATGCACTTGCAGCACAAAAAGGCCAACCTGCGCCTTATAGGCAGCAAAACAAAAGGTACCAGCAAAAACAAAACATTCCAGGGCAGCAGTGTATTTGAAACCGTAACAATCCGTGATATTGACTATATCCGCCGTAAATATTATTACGTTAACAATATGCTTGACTCGTCGGACCCTAATTACAACTTTTTCCGCTACCAAATAACAAAAAATACCGAATATATTTATATTGACGACGGCAAATCATCTAACCAATACAGTTATGAAACACTGCCCTATGCCGACTTTGCCGACCCGCACAACGTAAAAACAGACCGAAAATTCCGCCTGCTTAACCGCGGCACAGACTATACGGTTGATTATTCTTCCAACACAATTTCTTTTAAATCTTCTTTGGCGGAGAGTGACACCGTTGTAATAGACTACACCAACTCAATAGGCCAGCAGTTAAGCCTGCAGGATATTCCCGGCGCGCAGCCTATTTACAAAACGCTTAAAAAAGAGGGTGATAAGGTGGTATCCGGCGTAAACGGCGTGGAAACCGAAGTCAAAACCATGTACGACATTGGCCGCCAGCAAATTACCCGTGACGACGGCAACGGTAACTTCACTCTAGTTTTGCAGGACGCTAACGGCAACAATATAAGCAAGCAGGAATCACAAATATACCCCACTACAATAGGCGTGGATTTTGAAAGAGGCACATTCCAGCTTATTAACCGTTTAACGGAACAAAGCGTTTATAATAGTACCCCCACCTCAACACGTAACTTAAGCTTCCGCCTGGAACTTAACTCTAAAATTAAATCTTACTTTGTTGAGGCTGACATGGTTGTACAGTCTGAAACAGTTAAAGTAAACGGCATGACGCTTAAAAGAAACGACGACTACTACATTGACTACTCCTCAGGCTTTTTAACTTTTTATAAAGAAGGCACGGTAACGGAAAGTTCCACCATAGACATTACTTATGATACTGTCGGCGGCGAAAGTTCCGACGTTACCCTGCTTGGCGCCAGGTTTGACTATGATTTTACCGATGACATAGGCGTTGGCGCCACAGTACTGCAGGAGGGCGGCACAGAACCTAACCGGGCGCCCAACATTAACGCGCTCTCACAAAACCTTACCGTATATGAGGCCGACGTTAAAGCCAACAATATTTCCGTAACCGATGACTTTAAAGTCTCCGCCTCCGGCGAAGTAGCAAGAAGTGTAAGAGAAAAAAATATGTTCGGCTACGCGATTATCGAGAACTTTGAGGATAGCAAACAATTGGTGGCAGGCAGCATGGCGTTTCGCGATTGGCTTATAGCGTCCAACCCGCTGGCGGGCCCCTCATACTGGGGCTCTATACGCTGGGACACGCAGGAACTGCACGCATTGGAAATTAACCCTAACTCCGCCAGCACAGGGTCAGACAAACAAAATGTTTTAGTTATTGATTATGACTTTACCAAATCGTCCGAAACGTCTATAGTTTTCCCGCTCAGCCAAACAGGCGTGGATCTTTCGGAAAAAAATATGTTTGAGCTTACCGCTTTAGGCGCCGCCGGCGGGCCTGATATCAACGTACACTTTGGCAACATAGACGAAATTTCCGACAACAGCAACGGTGACTCTACCATAACCTGCAGCCCCTACAGCCCTGTGCCCAAAACAGAAGACAGATATTGCAGAGGCACGGTATCGGCCGAGGAAGACCGCGGCTGGATATTTGTTGACCCCGACGGCACGCAGCACCGTTATGACCCTTTTTCCAATAATGAGTTTAATAAAGAGTCCCAACCCAACGGCCGCGTGGACACGCAGGATTTAGACGGAAACGGCCGCATTGACCATGGCGACACAGGCATAGGCGGCAGTTTTGGTTACACAACATTTAACACACGCGCCATCCCCGACATGACCAACGGCTACACGCTTGATAACACTTCATGGAAAACATATACAATGCCGCTAGATATCCCGGTGTCGGACAAGGCTATGTGGACATCCGTTAAACACTTAAGACTCACTTTAAAAAAACCCGCCTCAGGCCCGCTTAAAGGCCGCATTAAAATTGCCAACGTGGGCGTGTCTGGCAGCGCGTGGACGCCAAACAGCGACACCGCGCAAATCACTCCTATCAACAAAACCGACAATACAGATTACGTGCCTATATTTGACGACCACACCGGCGACGGCCGCCGCGTATTTAGCGACTTGTACGGCTCTTTAGACGAACTGCGCTCTGAAAGCAGAGACAAAAACATTTTTGAACAAGCTTTAAATTTTAAATATGACACTATTGTTGATAATGAGATTTACGCTAACAGAAACTTTAGCTCTATGGACTTTACCACCCACAAGCAGCTGCGCTTCTTGCTATACCCAAAAAGTACGGACACTGAAAGCTCTTTCTTTATGCGCCTTGGCACAGACCAAAACTACCAACAGGTTGAGGTGCCGCTTGACACTCTTATCCCCAACCAGTGGAACCTGATTAAACTGAAGCTTAAAGACAGCAACGGCGACAGTATTAACGATGTTTTAGAGCCCATAACCGCCGGAGTAACAGTGACTGAAGTGTTTGACTCCATCAGCCCCGCAAGCGTAAACTACCAAAAGATAAGTAAAATTGTGGCCGGTATCAGACGCACGGGTTCTTCAGGCGCTGTGGGCGAAATTTGGTTTAACGAGCTGCACATGTCAGAATCAAGCGTGGCGGAAGGCACGGCTTACCGCGGCGACGTTAAAATGCAGCTTAATGGCTGGGGCGAAGCCGGCGCGACATACAAAAATGTTGATGACAAATTTGAAACCCCCGTAAGCGTGGCCACAAACCAGAAAAATGAAACAATGGATTATTACCTTAATTTAACCAGAATAAATTATCTGCCCATTAAGGCCACATACAAAGAAAGCACCGTGGAGACAGTAAGTTTGTTAGACACAGTAAACACAAACACTATCCGCACATTAGACCAAGGTGTTGTTAATAAGAAAAACGGTTCTATCCGCGCGGATTTCCAAAAACCGAACCTGCCGCAAGTTACTATGGAATACTCTTTTGACAAAACAGATTATGAGTTGGCCGAACGTAAAGACGACAGGCAAACTTACTCCGCAAACGTTAAGCACAACCGGCCGGCAGGAAACTTTTTTAGAGATGTACAGGCGGGCTACGCGCTGTCAAATAATGATATATCTTACAGCGGCCGCGTGCTAAATTCATCAGACTTATACTATGACACACAGGAACAAACCAGGCGTTTAAACGCCAAGCTAAGTATGGAGCCGTGGCAAGGCTCCACAATAACGCCAACCTACAGTTTAACCACGGTTAAAGAGGACCGCAGCGGCGGCTCTTACGATTCTATCAGCTACCCAAAAGGCATGCAGCAACAGGCGGGCATTACGGCAAACCTGAGAATAACCAAATGGCTTGTGCCGGCGCTCAGTTATAACGTAAACACAACCGAAACAAACAATTTGTCACAGACACAGCTTACCGCAAACGGCGTTACCGAGACATTTGAAATAGGCTCTATCAAAAACATTAACCGCAGCGCCGACGGCGGCATAGCGCTTACATTAAACATGCGCGACATCTTGCCCAAAAATAAACTGCTCAGCACTATGGTGCTGTCCAACTCTTATAAATTACAGGACGCGGACTCTTATGTAAACGTGGAAGATTCTTATGACTCCAAAGGTTCTTTATGGATAAGAAAAAGCCTTGACGCCAGCAACCCATACTCCTACAGGCGCAACATGACTTTAAGAGATACACTGACATCTTCGCAAAGATGGTCCCCGTTTAAAGAATACTCTATGCAGGGCAGGCTGGCGCCGTTAAAAACAATGTCTATTATTAACAATTTTACGCAAACCTTCCAAACCAGCGAGGAGACGGGGACAGAGTCCAAATCCAACTCTATCACTTTACCGGACGCTGTTATAACTATAAGCGAAATGGAAAAGTTTTACAGCGGCACATTCTGGCTGACATCAGTAAACATGAAGGTACGATACTCGCAAATTAACAGCGAGATTATAGACACCAGCGATAAAAAAGAAGTTAACTACGGCGTAGAGCTGCGCTTTATGCTGGCCAAAATTTTTGACACCGCGCTTATATATTCACATAAAAACAGCAATAACATAGACCTTTACACCAACGAATCTTTTGAAAAAAATACTTATGACGAATATTCCGCGCAGACATCATTTTACATAAAACGCTTTAGAATAACGCCAAAGGTTATATATGTGGAAAGCAGAAAAACACAAAGGCAGGGCATTGTTTCCGAGGAATATACAGAACTCAACCCCAGCATCAACTGCCGTTTAGACTTTAGTATGCCCGGCGGCATATGGCTGCCGTTTGTTAACCGTAACTACGCTACCACAAACCGTATTATCTGGAACACAAATCTTGGCTATACTAAACGCCGTTCTGACGTAGTGGTACTAGAAAATAAAGACTACTATGACCTTAACACAAGCTTGGATTACGAGTTTTCCAAAAACCTGCGCGTAACGGTAAGCGGCGGCGTACAGCTTATGGACCATCTTTATATAGAATCTGAAAGTTATGTGGGCTATAACTTGGGCACAATGGTTACGCTGCAATTTTAATATGAAAAATTTTATTATAAAAGTAAAAAATCATATTCTAAATATTCTCTTGCCAAAAACCTGCCACCACTGCGGGCGTGACCTGGGCGCGGACACTGTTTTGCCTTTATGTGAAGACTGCCTGAAGCGTATTAAAACGCCGGGGCCGCTGATATGCCGGCGCTGCGGCATAACTTTGCCTTCCGGCGGGGCAACCTGCCATAACTGCCGCGGCGTAAAAGAGAAAAAGTATAAATGTTCTATTATCCGCTCCGGCTTTGTTTTCACGCCGGAGGTTAAAAGCATAATCCATAATTTTAAATATAATGAGCACACCTACCTTGGCAAATTTCTTACCGCCGCCATACTGCTGACTTTTGACGAAACTAAAGAATTTGAAAATGTGGACATTATCGTCCCCGTGCCATTACATAAATTAAAACAGAGAATACGCGGCTACAACCAAAGCGCTCTTATTGCCGCGCGTCTGGCTAAAAACAAAAATATTATTTATGATGAAAAGCTGCTTAAGAGAGTTAAGTTTACCAAGTCACAGGCCAAGCTTGGCAGAAAAGACAGAGAGAAAAACACCCTTGAAGCCTTTGCCTGCACAAGAGAAGTAAAAGGCAAAATAGTTTTGGTTATAGATGACGTGGCAACTACAGGTTTCACACTTGAGCAGTGCGCCATAGCGTTAAAGAAAGCGGGCGCAAAAAAAGTCTACGCCCTAACCGCCGCCAGAGAAGAATAAAATAATAAAACTAGTGCCGTTTATGTTTTTATTAATGCCGTTAAAAGGGGCCCCGAAGATTTGAGATTAGTTTGCGTTTTTATTTTTTGGGCACACTTGCGCGAGGAGCCCAAAGGGCGGACGGGGTGTGGTCAAAAAATAAAAACGCAAAATAACTCAAAGATTTGGGGATAAAAAAGCCCGCCGAAATCGGCGGGCTTTTTTTATTTAAGATCTTCTGTGCAGTTGGGGCATTTGATTGCGCGTTTGTCTATCTTGGTAAAGCAATACGGACATTCTTTTGTGGTATCGGGCGCGGGGGCGTCTTCATGTTTAAATTTATTAATAAATTTAATAAGCAAAAATATTGCAAACGCCATTATTATAAAACTGATAATGGTATTTAAAAATATACCATAGTTAACAGTAACCGCGCCGGCCGCCTGCGCCGAGGTAAGTGAAGCGTACGGCCCTGCAACCGTGGCGCCGTCTTTAAGTGTGACAAACAGGTTAGAAAAATCTACTCTGCCAAGTAAAAAACCCAACGGCGGCATTAAAATATCCGACACTAAAGAGTTAACAATTTTGCCAAAGGCCGCGCCTATAATAATACCCACTGCCATGTCTAAAACATTGCCTCTCATGGCGAATGTTTTAAATTCATTACCCATACTTTTAATTGCTTTAAACATTTAATTTCTCCCTTTTATGTGGTATGATACCAGTATACATTTTTAAGGTGAAATTATGAATACCCAAGAACTTAACGAACACAAAAAATTTTTACAAATGGCCATAGATTTGGCCAAGAAAAACATGCTTGCCGGCAAAGGCGGCCCCTTTGGCGCCGTTATAGTAAAAGACGGCAAAGTACTGGCGGAGGGGTTTAACCAGGTAACATCATCTAACGACCCTACCTGCCACGCCGAAGTGGACGCTATTAGAAAAGCGTGCGCCCAGCTGAACAACTTTGAACTGGACGGCTGCACTATATACTCATCATGCGAGCCCTGCCCCATGTGCCTGGGCGCCATATATTGGGCGCGCCCCAAAGCGCTTTACTTTGCGGCGGATAAACATATAGCGGCCAAGCACGGCTTTGACGATAAATTTATTTATGACGAAATAGCCTTACCGTATGAAAAGCGCACCATAAAAACAGTTGTTATAAATATGGAAAACGCCGAAGAACCTTTTAACCTGTGGGACAATAAAGAAAGCAAAATAGAATATTAAATTATAGTGTAAAAAATACCCCGTGAAAATCACGGGGTGCTTTTTATTTTTTAAATTTTTCAATTAGCGCTTTGTGCACCTCGGGCGGTACGCAGCCGGGCAGCTGCCCGCCGGCGCCGTATGCCTCGCGCACTACGCTGGATGTTAAAAATGTGTAGTTGCTACTCGGCATAAGAAACACTGTTTCTATGCCGGGGTCCATCATATTATTAATGGTGGCCAGCTGGAATTCGTACTCCATATCAGTCGCCGCGCGCAGGCCGCGCAACACAACATTACACTGTTTCTTTTTAAGATAATCCACCATCAGCCCGTCGTAACTTTCAACAGAAATACCTTTAAGGTGCGCGGTGGATTTTTTAATAAGCTCCACACGCTCCTGCGTGCTAAAAAGCGGCGCTTTTTTATTATTAACAAGCACGGCTATAATAACCTCGTCAAAAATATCCAAAGCGCGCGCGGCTAAATCCACGTGCCCGTTTGTAATAGGGTCAAAAGTTCCCGGGTAGATTGCAAATTTCTTATTCATGTATATTATGATATCATAATCTTAGGGTCCTAGCATGCACTGCACCCACAGTGCATTTGCCTAAAACAAGCAAATGCTAGGCCCGACGAAGAGAAGACCCTTACCGGGTCTCGATGAGGAGAACGACGCAGTTGCTTGTTTTAGGCAAACCCTGCGGGCTTTCTTCTTTTTTGAAAATTTTTATTTTTTTATTCCTTACATACCTTTTGGTATGCTCGTCATAAAGAAAATTAAAATTTTCTAAAAAATAATTTAGTGCACTGCGGGTGCAGTGCATGCTAGGACCCTATGGCAACAAAACATAAAAATCCGTTTTCTTATGAAGTTTACACCAAGCGCGCCCACCCACATACGCCGGACGTGCGCGGCGAGTATTTTAGAGACCAAACCAAAATTATACACTCTCTGCCTTTTAGAAGATTAAAACATAAAACGCAGGTTTTCTTCGCCCCGGATAACGACCATATTTGCACGCGTATAGAACACGTGCTGCACGTTGCCACCATCGCCGCCACCATATGCCGCGGCCTTAACCAAACAGGCGACTGGGAGCTTAGCGAAGACATGGCCTACGCCATAGGCCTGGCGCATGACCTGGGCCACGCCCCGTTCGGCCATGAAGGTGAGAAAGCTATTTCTAAATGTATCGCCCCAGACAAATTTATGCATGAGATTAACTCTTACCGTGTGGTGGAATATTTAGCCAACTACGGAGAGGGGCTTAACCTTACCTATGCCGTAAAAGACGGCATACTGTGCCACTGCGGCGAAGACTTTAACAATAACGCTTTACAGCCGTCACAAACTTTAAATGATTTAGACACTATATCATCACGTACCTATATGCCCACAACGTACGAGGGCTGCATTGTAAGACTGTCGGACAAAATAGCCTATCTTGGCCGTGATATTGAAGACGCTATTAAAGCCAAATTTATAACCAAGTCAGACATACCGGAAATTGTACGCAAAGAAATAGGCGCCTCTAACGGTGAAATTATTAACACTCTTACACTGGACCTTATTAATAATTCAGCCAAAACAGGCACCATAGGATTTTCTAAAGAAAAATTTGACATAGTATCTGAACTTAGAAAATTTAACTATGAACAAATTTATTATAACACCCAAATGCAGGAACGCAAAAAAATGATAGACAAAGGCATAGCGGAGCTTTTTGAGTTTTTCTTAAACTTATTTGAAAAATACCGTTATGACTACCCGTCTTATGACCGCTTGGGCAAACAAAGCGCGGTAGCATTTGGCCGTTATATAAAATCAATGACAAAGTTATATAAAGAAGATGAAACCATGGGTAAAACAATAGTAACAGATTATATAGCGGGGATGACGGACAGCTTTGCCATAGAAAACCTGAAAGACGTTATTTTGCCTACAGCCATCAAATTTAAATTATAGAGGTAATATGAAGAAAACACTTACTGCGCTTACATGTTTAGTTTTAGTCGCCGCCGCTTGCCAAAAGGCTTCCGCGCCCGCGCCGCAAGGGCCTACGGCGGAGCAATGCCTTGGCCAAAGTAAATTTGAAAAAACAATGTATAAAAACGACTGCTTGGGCATAACCTTAAAATCATCGGCCAATTTTTTATTCAGCCAAACTATGCTGGCAAACAACCCGTTATTTTTCAGCGTGCCGGATTTTAATTATACGCTTTCTATTTTTGTTCTTAATTTTGAAACCCCAGACATTAACAGCGACGGCAACAAAACTCTTTTTGAAGCTGAGGTTGAAAAGTTTTTCGCACAAAACCTGCCCTATTTTAAAAAGATGAAAGCGCAGTACACAAATTTTGGCAACGTGCCCTCATACTATATAGCGGGTTCGGAGTCCGGCATAATAGAAAAATATTTTTTCTTTAAGCACAACGGCGTTTGGGCCTATCTTTACATGGGCGCGCAGGAAAAAGAATATAATAAAGCCAATAAAGACCAGGCCAAACTTATTAAAAGTATAAAGTTTTATACAGCAGAAGAAGCAGCACAATAATAATATAGTTAAAAAGATAAAAAATCCCCTGGTTTTTACAGGGGACTTTTTATTTTAAATGCCAAACATTTTTTTAGAGTTTTCTGTAGTAGTGTCGGCCACCTGCGCAACCGTTACACCAAGATAGTCCGCTATAAAAGTTGCTATTTCGGGTATGCTTAGCGGGCTGTTACGCTGGCCGCGTATGCTTTGCGGCGGCAGGTACGGGCAGTCCGTTTCCAACAAAATATTTTTTAGTCCCACTTTTTTAAGCGTTTCTCTTAAATCATTATTCTTTTTATATGTAATAATACCGTTTATACCCAGCTTAAGCCCCATATCAAGCGCGGCGGCAGCGTGTTCATAAAGCCCGCTGAAACAGTGCAGTACGCCGCCTGTTTTACCCGGCATCCAAGAGGATTTTAAAATACTGAACATATCCCCGTATACGCCCCAGTCCTCAGGGTCATTATTTTTTCTGGCGTGCAAAACTATAGGTTTATTTACAGTTTTTGTAAAGCCCAAAATATTTGTAAAAATTTCTTTTTGCGCCTCGGCCGCTGTACTCATATGCACATAATCTAAACCAATCTCGCCAATGGCCACAACTTCCGGCCTAACAATTAAATCCGCCAAACGGGCCAAAACATCTTCACTATAATTACTGCCGCAGCTGGGGTGCAGGCCAAGCACAGGGTAAACTATGCCTTTATATTTAGCGGCAAGTTCTAGTGTAGGTTCCCATTCCGGCACGTCGCAGCCTATTTCTAAAATATTTTTTACGCCATTTTTAACGCACGCTTCTATAACGGCATCTCTGTCAGCGTCAAAAGCAGGGTCCGTCATGTGGGCGTGTGAATCTATAAGATGTATGTTCATATATATATTTTATTAAATTTATATGTATAATACATTTACCCCCATAACTAGCAGACTAAAAAGGGGATTGACAAAAATAAAAAATTTATTTATACTATTAGCAGAGTGATTTAATGACTGCTAATTAATCAATAAGATATTAGACGGTTACTAAACAATTAATAATAAGCTAAACATATGAGAATACTTAGACCTGAAGTAGCTAAAGAACGTGAGGAAAAGCTGTTGCGCTGGGTTATACAAGAGTTTGTGGAAACCAGGCGCCCTATAGGCTCTGAACTTATAGCAAAACACGCTTTACCGGGCATTTCCAGCGCTACAATTAGAAATATTATGAAAAAGCTTGAGGAAGAGGGTTTTTTACTGCAGCCCCATACCTCCGGCGGGCGCGTGCCTACCGACAAAGCTTACAGGTTTTATGTAGACTATTTGTCGCAAGTGCAAAAGATAGCCGCGCAGGAGCGCCAGCGCATACAGCAGGAGTACGACGACCGTATTGCGGAACTGGACAGAGCTATGCTGCAAACCTCAAGAATGTTGGCGTCACTATCAGGCTCGGCCGCGTTTGTTTATACGGGCAATATAACAGACCAAATTGTAACAAGATTAGATTTTATACCATTGGCGCCGGGGCATATTTTAGCGGTGTTGGTAACGGATACGGGTACGGTAAGAAACTGGCCGCTGCGCACCAATTATAATATCTCCCCCTCCAGGCTTAGAGTGTTAAGCAGTTTTATTAATGAGCAAGTGGCGGGTAAGACGCTTAAAGAAGCGGAAAGGGTTCTGTGGGAACACTTGGAAAAAGAGCATAATGAGTTCACTGGCGTTATGGACCTGGCCAGACATGTTTTGGCGGAAATAGGCCAGCAGGAAAACAGCTCTGAGCTTTATCTTGAAGGGCTTGGCCAGTTATTGGCGGAAACTACCGACGTAGACCACGAAAGCCTGCGCCAAATGATAAAAGTGGTTGAGGAAAGGGAAACCTTTGTACATATGCTGGAAGACAAAATGAACGAGCTTAAAGCCAGCGACAAAAAACTTTCCGTAAGCATCGGTTCTGAAAACCATATTAAAGAATTTAAAGATTTAAGCGTAATAACCTCCGCCTATAAAGTTGGCGATAAAACTATAGGCATGCTGGGCATAATAGGGCCTAAACATATGGAGTATACGCGCATGATCTCGCTGGTTGATTTCATAGGAAATTTACTTGAGGGCACAATAAATAACTGGGGTACTTTACCTGGAAGTACGGAGGACGATTTGGATGAAGAAACATAAGGAAGAAGAAGTAGAACAGGTTGAAGAAATGGCAGAAACACAAACTCAGGAACCGCAGCAGCCGGACTACTACGAGCAGCTTGTAAGGCTAAAGGCGGAGTTTGAAAACTACCGCAAAAGAACCGAAAAAGAAAAACCGGAACTTATAGCCTTTGGCGCCCAGAGCGCGATAGCAAGCTTCCTCCCCATATACGACGCTATGTTTAAGGCGGAAGAGGAAGCCAACAAAAAAGGCGCCACAGCTGAAAATATGAAAAAAGGCCTTGATATGGTGTTTAAAGAAATGAAGCGCACCTTTGAGGTTAACGGGGTAAAACCTATGGATACCATGGGCAAACCTTATAATCACACGGAGCATGAGGTACTGACAACTCTGCCCTGTGAAACAGAAGATAAAGACGGGGTAGTAACAGAAGAAGTACAAAAAGGTTTTAAAGTGGGCGACAGGGTGCTGAGACACGCTAAGGTTTGCGTAGGAAAATTTGAACCCAAAGACGCCCCCCAAGAGGAAGCACCAGAAGTAACCGACGAAAATTAAGCAGTTAAAATTTAAACGAAACAATAGACAGAAGGAGAAATTAGTATGGCTAAAATTATTGGTATAGACTTAGGAACTTCAAACACGGCCGCGGCGGCGATGGAAGGGGGTAGAGCCACCATCATACCGTCAGCCGAGGGCAGTTCCATAGGGGGCAAAGCATTCCCCTCATACGTAGCATTTACAAAAGACGGACAAAGACTTGTGGGCGAGCCGGCAAGACGCCAGGCCATCGCCAACCCAGAGGGTACGGTAACAGCGTTTAAACGCAGAATGGGTGAAGATTATAAATTCAACCTCCGCGGGCAGGATTTTACGCCCCAGCAGCTTTCCGCTTTCGTATTGCAGAAAGTTAAAAAAGACGCTGAAGCATTTTTGGGCGACACAGTTGAAAAGGCCGTCATCACCGTTCCCGCCTATTTTAATGACAACCAGCGCCAGGCCACCAAAGACGCCGGCAGAATAGCCGGCCTTGAAGTAGTAAGGCTTGTTAACGAACCTACGGCAGCTGCGCTTGCATACGGTATTGATAAAGCGGGTAAAGAACAAAAAATCATGGTATTCGACCTTGGCGGCGGTACGCTGGACGTTACCATTATGGAAATGGGTAAAGAAGGCACGTTTGACGTTATGTCCACCTCCGGCGACACAAAGCTGGGCGGCACGGACATGGACAACGCCATCATAGCCTGGATGACCGATGAGTTCAAAAAATCAACGGGTATTGATTTATCGGCCGATAAACAGGCCCAACAGCGCTTAAAAGACGCGGCTGAAAAGGCTAAAATAGAACTTTCCACCACAATGGAAACCGACATTAACCTGCCATTTATCACAGCGGGCGCGGACGGCCCGAAACACTTGGAACTTAAACTTTCCAGAGCTAAACTTGAGTCACTGGTTGACTCTATTGTTAAACGCTGCGGCGCATCAATAGACCAGGCCATGAGTGACGCCCAATTAAAAGCGGATGGGATTGACAAAGTAATTTTAGTAGGCGGCCCTACAAGAATGCCCATTGTGCAAAAATACGTAGAAGACCATGTAGGCAAAAAAATTGAACGCGGTATTGACCCTATGGAATGCGTTGCCATGGGCGCCGCGGTACAGGCCGGTATTTTAACGGGCGACGTTAAAGACGTGCTTCTTTTAGACGTTACCCCGCTGTCTTTAGGTCTTGAAACATTGGGCGGCGTAACCACCAGGCTTATTGAAAGAAACACAACAATACCTGTCAGAAAAACACAGGTTTTCAGCACAGCGGCAGACAACCAGCCCGCGGTTACCATTAACGTATTACAGGGCGAACGCCCTATGGCTAAAGACAACGTGCCTTTAGGTAAGTTTGACCTTGACGGTATACCGTCCGCCCCCAGAGGTGTACCGCAAATTGAGGTAACCTTTGACATTGACGCTAATGGTATTTTAAACGTATCGGCTAAAGACTTGGGCACAAACAAAGTACAGCATATTACAATAACTTCCAAAACCAAGCTTTCTGACGACGAAGTTCAGAAGTTTGTTAAAGAAGCCGAGAAGTTTGCTGACGAAGACAAAAAAACCAAAGAAAGAGTTGACGCTAAAAACAACGCCGACGCTGTACTCTTTAAACTTGAAAAAGATCTTAAAGAACACGGCGACAAAGTGTCACAAGACGACCGCCTTGCCATTGACCGCGCTTTAAACGACCTTAAAGACGCAGTAAAAGGCGACGACGTTGAAAGAATTAAAAAAACTACGGACGACGCTATGCAAGCCGCCCAAAAACTGGGTGAGGCCATGTACAAAAACGCCGGGGCTAACGCCCAGGGCGCAGAGGCCGCACAACAAGCAGGCGCGCAGCAGGCAGGCCCCGCTGACGGCGGCAATAAAGAAGACGTAGTAGAAGCCGAAGTCGTAGACAAATAAAAAAATATAAGTCCTGTAAACCGCCGCCCCGTACCCCGGACGGCGGTTTTTTACTTAGCAAAAAAAGACTAATCAAATCACACTATCCTCGTCTAGGCCCTATGGCCCCTTTATTTATGGGCCTAAGTCACCCGCCCCGCTAGGCCTTATGGCCCTGGTTGCAAACATAATAGGTATCTATACTATAAATATCCTTAGGAGGGATTATGAAAAAAGCAATCTTAACAGCACTTCTTGCAACAGTACTCGGGGCCACGGCTGCTTCAGCGCAGACCTTTGACTCTCTTATTAAAAGCGCGCATTTACGCATTGACGTTACCGGCGGCAGTTTTGGCGAAGTTTCAGGTAAAAACGCGGCATTAGACGGCGTTTTGGTCGCACCGGGGTGGGTGCTTACTAAAAAGTCCGATCTTCCCGGCGGCACAACCAAAGTAACAGGTTTTTTTACCGATACACATGACTATGTACACAAAGTACAGTTAAAGAATAACGGTGTTAAATCAACCGCTACATTTGCTATTAACAGAAACAGCAACCAGTGGTATGGCAAATATGATTTGTCTAAAAGCACAGCACCTAAGGACGATTTAGCCTTATTAGATATTTCCCCATGGGGTTTATCGCAAGAATTCAAAAGCAATTTAAACTTAGCGTTTATTCCCAAAATCATGCTTTTTGAAGAAGCTTATGACGCTAACGGCAACGCGGTTGTTTCACAAGATCTTAAAAACTTTTTTCCTAAAGCTGATGATTCCCGCAAAAAAGTACACACCCAGGCTAAAGGCGCCAACAGCGGTAAAACCTGCTATGTGGACGGCAATAATGACTACTGCTATGTCGACGGATTCTCAGGCATAGACAAAGGCGGCGCGATGTATATAAAAAGCCCGCACACAGGCAAACCGGTTCTAGTTTTCATCCAGCACAACCGTAACAAATTTACAGATGACGAAGCCACGGTGATTCCTTTAGCCGCCGCATATAAAATGCAGGAGCTTACCAAACGCGGCGTTAAATTTGTTAACAGCAAATTCCAGCAGGTTATTATCCACCAGGATATTTCCAAAACCGGTAAAGTTTCCTACAAATTAATACCCGTGACAGGAGTTAGTTTAGCATCGGTGGACGCGCAAGATTTACACAACAGCCCGCTTTACAAAAATATCAATTCCGGCAGACTCGCCGAAGTTGAAACAAAAGCGCAAGCTGTAAGAAACCAAATATAAGTCATACCCTCCTATCAGTACAACCTGCCCGCTACCCCCGGGCAGGTTTTTTTTACTTCGTAAAAAAGATTTTGAATATTTTGGCTTTGCCAAAATAACGACTTTCAAAATCCCCTTATTAATACGGCCGTGCAGTTGCCCGGCCTTTTTTGGCTAGCGTCGCGTCTCCCAAAGTTTCACTCTCTGCGTTCGCTTAGCTTAAAATTAAAATTGATTTACTCCATTTGTATGCCTAAAATAAAAAGATTTTGAATATTTTGGCTTTGCCAAAACAACAACTTTCAAAATCCACTTATTAATACGGCCGTGCGGTTGCGCGGCCTTTTTTACTTCGTAAAAAAGATTTTGAATATTTTGGCTTTGCCAAAATAACGACTTTCAAAATCCCCCTATTAATACGGCCGTGCGGTTGCGCGGCCTTTTTTGACTCGCTTCGCGTCTGCCAATGTTTCGTTCGCTTAGCTTTTTCTAACTGTATACTCTCCTCTATTTAAAAGAGGTATAATTTATTCATATTAGAGGAGGGGTACTATGAAAGTAATAGCATTTAACGGTAGCCCAAGAAAGGGCGGGAACACAAACTTAATGATAGAAACCGCGCTAAAACCCTTGGCGGCAGCGGGAGTGGAAACTGAGGTAGTACAAATAGGCGGCACAGGTATAAAACCATGCACCGCGTGCGGCATGTGTTATAAAAATAAAGACAGAAAGTGCATTATCAAAGACGATATTTTTAATGATTTACTGGAAAAAACATGGGCGGCGGACGGTATTATAATCGGCAGCCCGACATACTTTGCCGCGTTAACGCCCGAGACAAAAGCGTTTATTGACCGCTTAGGTTACGTATCGCGCGCCAACGGCGGCCTGCTTAGAAGAAAACCCGCCGCAAGCGTAGCGGTAATGCGCCGCGCGGGCGGTATAGAAGTGCTTAACAGTATAGACAAACTGTTTATGATAAGTGAAATGATTGCCGTAGGCTCCACCTACTGGAACGTGGCTTTCGGCCTGCAAAAAGGCGACGCCGCCAACGACGAAGAAGGCGTACAAACCATGACAAACCTTGGCAATAATATGCTGTGGTTACTGCAAAAAATTAACGGGTAAGATTACTGTTAGCCGTAAATATTTGAACCAGGTTTTCAAAGAGTTCTTTTTCATTCTCTGAGAACCTGTTTTTTATTGGAGAATCAATATCCAGCACACCGTATAAAACGCCGTCTTTTATAACGGGCACCACTATTTCGCTTTCAGACGCCGCGTCGCAGGCGATGTGGTCCGGGTGGGCGTGAACGTCGGGGACTATAATTGTTTGCTTTTTTTGGGCGGCCTCGCCGCATACGCCGCGGCCTATATTTATACGTACGCAGGCGGTTTTACCCTGAAAAGGGCCGAGTACCAAAACGCCGTCTTTTAATATATAAAAACCCGCCCAGTTAATATTATCAAGACTATTAAAAATAAGCGCCGATAAATTAGCCATATTAGCCACCGCGTCAGTTTCGTTTGCCAGCAGGCTTTGCGCCTGTAAAATTAAGTTATTCATAATAGAATTATATATAATTTACACCTGGGCGCTAAAATTTGATAAAATAAATATAGAAATGGGCCGGTAGCTTAGCTGGTAGAGCACCTCCTTTACACGGAGGGGGTCGTAGGTTCGAGTCCTATCCGGCCCACCATTTTAATACAAAAGCTTTCGCGTATGCGAAGGCTTTTTTATTTTGTAAAAAATTTTTAAACCGCATTTTTATATGCTTTTTTAACTAACCCAAAATGACTGTAAAACGTAGGTCTTTTTTTTGGGCCCTTTTTTTTGTTTACGACGAGGATTTTATTTTAGATAATTTAAGTGTAGCAACAACCAATATATATACTTAAACAAACAGAGGACAAAAAAATGAACAAAATAACCAGAGTAGCAGTTGCAGTAATTGCGGCAGCTTTCACAGCGGTAGCCGCCCACGCAAACGCAGACTTGTTTGCCTTATCCGCCAGCGGTAATGCTAACGCTCTTAAAGGTAATGTTGATAAATACAACGTGCTTAAGAAAAACGCAGCCGGCGAGACACTTTTTCACGTAGCCAAAAACAAAGCTACCGCAGAAGTATTGTTTGAAACATTAAGAGAGGCCAAACTTTCCGAAGAAGTAGGCCAGGTAAGATTTGTATCTAAAGATACACCCGCCTCTCCTTTCAACGATAGAATGACAGCTAAAAACAATGCTATCACAGAAATCAAAATGTTGAAAGACAACCAAGGCAGCAATGTTTTTACCTCAGCCGTAAATAAAGGTAACACAGAAACAGCCAGCTACTATGCCGACCTGCTTGGTTTCAAATCATCCAGCAAAACCTTAGCCACAACAAATAAAGATGATAAAGGCCAGGATAAATCAGCATTTGATACCGTTAAATATTATGGTAAAAAATTCGCAAAAAACTTTGTAACAGAAAACGCAAAACGTGAACCCTATAAGTTTGGCCAGGGTGTAAGATAGATTTAAAACAAAAAAAGCTCTCCCGTAAGGGAGAGCTTTTTTTATAGCCTTACCAAGCGTATATTTTTATATAATAAAATTAGGGTTTATTAAACAAGTAAGAGAGGCTTCTATGGCTGATAAAATATGGATTTTAAATATAGATGATTTTATGTTTAAGTCACAGGCCGTCAGTGCGCTTAAAAAGCATTCTTTGCCTTATATTAACCTGCTTAAGCCCGCAGACATATGCATAATATCCCCGCTTGTCCAAAAGGACGAATACTTTACCGCCTACGTAGAAGCGGTAAAAAAACTTACCAATAAAAAATGGATTTACCAGCCTAAAAAACAAGCTAAAGACCAAACTTTAATTAACGCCATAATGAAGGATGAAAAGTTAATAGCGCAAATTAAAAAACTTTGCAAACAAAATTTTGTCTTAATCCCGCTTATTTATACAGAAGAGTTTGCCAAACTCAGCAAAAAGGTAGGCAACAAACTTTTAAACAACTCCATCGCCGTGCAGGAAGCCAACAATAAACTTTTATTTAAAGAACTCTGCCAAGAATTTGGCGTAAAAACCATGAAGCCTGTGTTTGAAAAGCAGGGTGGCAAAAATAAATCCCGCGTACTTGCGTTTATAGATTTTAACGAAACCTACCTTTTAAGGCGCCCCTTTTCCGCCGGCGGTTACGGCAATATTAAAGGTAAAATTATTGACCTGCTGCCGCTAATCCGCCAGTATCATAAAGACGGCGATTTTTATATAGAAAAATTTAAAGAAATTTACAAAACGCTTGGCTCGCTGTGTATTTTAAAAGATGACGGCATACAATGGGTTGGTATAGACTGGCAGTTTGTGCATAGGGCCGGCTCTGAGGGGCGCGCGTTTCCGTTTAAGAAAATGGACAAAGCAATTTTGGACCGCATTAAAGAAAAGTCCTTACAAATGGCCGAATATTACCACAAAAAAGGCGTACGCGGCCACGTCAACTTTGACTGGGCCATCAGAATTATAGACGGGCAATATAAACTGCGCGCGCTGGAGTGTAACTCCCGCTACAATGGCTTTGGCATAGCTGTAAGAATAGCCAGCACAGTTTTTAATATCCCTAAAGAAAAACTAAATTTCTACCTGGATACCAACGTGCCGGTAGATGAGGAACTTACCACAAAAGATATTCTTGAAATAATTTTTGACATCAACAGTTCTGTCCGCTTTAAAGGCGGCATAGCGTTAACTGCCGGCGTGAAAAACGGCAAGCTTGGCGTATGCTACATAGGCACCAGCCACAAAAACGTACAACTGCTGATACTGGCGCTAAAGCGAAAACTAAAAGCTCTAGAGAAATAATAAACACATAAAACGCCCCCGACAACCAATCGGGGGATTTTTTATATAAGTGTCTTTATATGTCCTTTCACTCTTAGTGGATAGCGTAGCATGCAGGTATAAAGCTGCGGAGGTCGATGTTTACGCCGGATGAGGGTAATGTATATAAATATGTGTTGTTATAAAATAAAGTGCTTTTTATAAGCACCCTCACCTGCTTTGCCGCATGCTGCTACGCAGCAAACAACGCGTCAAAACTTCCTCTACAGCTTGATATCTGCATGCTACGCTATCCCCTGGAAATAAATCAAGTGCCGTTATATCATTATTCTGATTTTGTGTTACAAAGTGTCGTTAAAGGGGCCCCGAAGATTTGAGTGGATTTTTGGTTTTTCTGGGTTTCGGGCATAATTGAAATTTTTATATAAGTGTCGTTATAGAGGAAAATTTTCACAGGAGTTTGAGTGACTTTTTGTTTTTCTTTGCGCGAACAAGTACTTAAGGCGAAGCGTACGGGGAGTGTAAAGAAAAACAAAAAGCCGCCAAAATCCGAAGAAAATTTAAACCGCTGATGAAACCCAAGCGAACGAAGAGAGTGCAATAGTTGGGACGCGAAGCGAAAAGAAGAATAAAAAAGTCCCGCCTTTTAGGCGGGACTTTTTACTCTAAACCTTCTTCTATTTCCATGGTGCCGGGGGTGTTGTCTTCCTCAAACACTTCCTCCGTCTCCGTGGCGTTAAGTGCTTTTTTTAGCCTGCGCTCTTTACGCTTGGCAAGGCGCTCGGCCTGTGTGGTTCTGCGTTTGTAGCCGGCAAAATCGGGCTGCTCGGCCATGTCATTATCAAGGTCCGTGCCGCTCCATTCAAACTCTTTTTCACCCACTACAATAATATCGCCGGGGGTAATGCCTTTTTTAAGAAGAGCTTTTTCAAGGCCTATTTTTTTAAATGTTTTTCTAAGACGCTCTACGCCTTCCGGCTGGTTAAAGTGTGTCATGGCAACCATGTCTTCTATTTTGCGGCCGTATATTTGTATGCGCCCGTCGTCCAGCTCACCAACGCGGAACATGGGCTCCACCCCGTGCACGGCAACATCTGTGCGCATAAGTTCTGTTTTAGGTACGGGCGTGGTGGCTATAACTTTTACTATCTCGTCCAGCACATCATTAACGCCCTCGCCGGTAGCGGCGGAAATTAAAAATATTTTATGTTTTTTATATTTTTTTACAATTTTAGCGTAAACTTCTTTAGCCTCGGGCAGGTCTGCTTTGTTTACAGCTATTATGCGGGGCTTTTTAGCAAGCTCGCGGTCGAAAGATTTTAATTCTTTTTCTATAATTTTAACAGACTCCACGGCGTCGGCGTCCTTAAACCCCATAGGGTCAACAAGATGCAAAAGCACGCGGGTGCGCTCGATATGTTTTAAAAACTGGTGGCCTAAACCTTTGCCCTCGCTGGCGCCCTCAATAATGCCCGGTATGTCCGCTATGGCAAAGCTGACTTTTTTGTGCATGGCTATACCAAGGTTGGGGTTTAAGGTTGTAAAAGGGTAGTCCGCTATTTTTGGGCGGGCGGCGGAAACACGTGATAAAAACGTGCTTTTGCCAGCGTTTGGAAAGCCCACTAAACCAAGGTCCGCCAACACTTTAAGTTCTAAGTAGAGTACAATTTCTTCGCCGGGCTGGCCTATTTCTGATATACGCGGCGCGGTGTTGGCGTGCGACTTAAAACTCTGGTTGCCGCGGCCGCCGCGGCCGCCTTCGGCTACTTTTAACACTTCGCCTTCTTCGGTTAAGTCAGCTATAATTACGCCGTCTTTTTTTACAATGGTGCCGCAGGGCACATAAATATAATGGTCTTCCCCGCCTACGCCAAATTTGTTGTATGTACCGCCTTTCTCGCCGTCTTGCGCTTCTATGTGCGGGTTATAGGCAAGCTCCAAAAGCGTGGTAAGGTTGCGCTCTGTTTTAATGTAAACATCGCCGCCCTTGCCGCCGTTACCGCCGTTGGGCCCGCCAAATTCTATAAACTTTTCTCTCCTGAAAGAGAGGCACCCGTCGCCGCCTTTACCGGCCTTAACATATATTTTTACTCTGTCTAAAAAACTCATATTTATTCTCTACTATAAAAACCTACTTTAAATTATACTTTTTTTAACTGTTATGCAATCTATAAGTCCGCGCGCAACAATGCTCCGCACCAGTTAAAAAGTTTTTCAAATTTTTCCTGCGGCGGGCTTTCCTTGCCCATACAAATTTCTAATATTTCTTTATCTATACCGTTAAGATTGGCCAGAAGTTCCTTTCTGCTTGAGTGGAACTTTCCGTCACGCAAATATTGCAGCGGCAGCAAAACAAAAAATGTATTTTTATAAAGCGCGGGCAAAACGCCATCTATATCGCCATGCAAATAAGTGTGCGCAGCCGCGTGGTACAGGCCGGAAGCGCCCGTTTTTACAGCGTTAACAATGTCATCTCTGCCAATTTGCGGCACAACAGCGTCAAGATTACCGTAAAAAGTGACTGTGTCATTATAAAACTGAAAAATTTCCTGCTTCGGCCAGTTTAAAAGTTCGGCTTTACCGCTGATAAACCCGCACACCAGTTCCGCCTTAGGCATAGTTGCCGTAATATTTTTATATTCTTTTAAATCTGCGGTGCTAAGCGTGTCCAGTATTACAACGGCGTCAATATCGCTGGCGGCGGTTTCCTCCCCGCGCCTGTAGCTGCCTTGCAGGCCGACAAATAACAACCTGGGGCCAAATGCGGCGGTTAATTTGCCTGTTAAATCTTCCATCCATTTGTTTATAAAGTTATTCATATTTTCTCCTATTTAACAGGTGTCTATTTTAGGTCAAAAAAAGCACATACACAAGGTGTATGTGCTTTTATTAGTTTGCAATCAGTTTATTTTGCTTCAGCTTTTTTAGCGGCCGGCTTTTTAGCGGCTGTTGCTTTTTTAGGCTGTGCTTTGGCTGCGGGCTTGGCCGCGGCTTTTGTTTCAACTTTTGCTTTAGGTTCTTCACCCTTCGGGTAGACAGAAATTTTCTTTTTATCTTTCTTTGCCCATTCAAAGGTAACTATGCCGGCTTTTCTTGCGAAAAGGCTGTCATCGCTAGCTCTTGAAACGTTGGCGCCCGGTAAAAATTTTGTACCGCGTTGTTTTACGATAATTTCACCGGCATTGACAAATTGATTTCCGTATCTTTTCATCCCAAGTCGTTGACCGTGGGAGTCTCTTCCGTTTGAGGACGAACCTTGTGATTTACTTGTAGCCATTTTATCTCACCTATTTATCCTAATTTAATGTCTGTTATCTTAATCTCGGAAAGATCCTGACGGTGACCCTGGGTTCTTTCGTAACCCTTTTTAGGTCTTTTCTTGAAGATAATTATTTTTTTGCCTCTCAAATGTTTAACCACTTGAGCGGTGACCTTGGCTGTATTGCTGCCAGCTTTGGCATCTGCTGAGGTACTGTCGGTATCGTTGGCCCAAAGCACTTTTAAATCAACGCTTTGACCGGCTTCAACGTCCAGTTTTTCAACCTGCAGATTTTGACCGGGTTTAACCCAGTATTGTTTTCCACCTGTTTCTATTATTGCGTACATGTTTTTATTATACCAAAAAAAGGACAAAGTGCCCAGCCCCCCGGTTTCTCCCGTGGTCTGAGCGTCCTTCAGATTAGCTTATTCAGCTTTAAATATAATAGCAAATAAACCCGCTTCCAGACAACTAAAATCTCAAAAAGGTATAATATAAGCATGAAAATACTGGTAGGCCTTAGCGGGGGCGTAGATTCCGCTTTAACAGCCGCCCTCTTAAAAGAGCAGGGCAACGACGTAACCGGCGCCATAATGTCTATATGGGACGCCAGCCTGCCCACGCCCCAGGGCCCCAACAACGCCTGCCTGGGCCCGGAAGACAAAGACATTGAAACTGTGGAAAAGGTGGCCAATCTCTTAAACATCCCCTTTAAAGTGGTAGACTGCCGTGAAGAATACAAAAAAATAGTAATAGACAATTTTAAAGAAGAATATAAAAAGGGCCGCACGCCAAACCCGTGCGTATGGTGCAACAGCTATATTAAATTTGGCATGCTGCCAAAACTGGCCAAAGAACAAGGTATAGATTTTGATAAATTTGCCACAGGCCACTATGCCCGCATAACATTTGACGCCGCTACCAACCGCTACCAGCTTAGAACCGCGCTGGACGCCACGCGCGACCAAACCTATTTCCTCTACCGCCTTACCCAGGCGCAGCTGGCCACAACACTGTTCCCGCTTGGCGCAATGACCAAGAAAACTGTGCGTGAATTAGCTAAACAAAAAAACATTCCCGTAGCCGAAAAGGCCGACAGCCAAGATTTTTACTGCGGCGATTATAACGATATTTTAAAATTTGACGCAAAACCCGGCAGCATTGTGGACAAACAAGGCAATGTACTGGGCACGCATAACGGTGTGTGGAACTTTACCATAGGCAAACGCAAAGGCATAGGCCTGAGCGGCACCAAAGAGCCTATGTACGTAATAGAACTTTTAGCCAAACAAAATTTAGTTGTGGTTGGCACAAAAGAAGATTTATATTCAGACACTCTTATAGCAACTGACCTTAACTGGGGGTCTGTAGAAACGCCGGCCGCACCAATAAAAGTGCGTGCCAAAATACGCCAAATGCACCCCCCGGCGGACGCAACCGTAACCCCGTTGACAGACGGCACGGCGGAAGTAAAGTTTGACGCCCCGCAAATGTCGGCCACATCAGGCCAAAGCGTTGTTTTTTACCAGGATGACCTGGTGCTTGGCGGCGGGATAATAGATTAGTTTATGTTGTTATAAGTGCCGTAGTATTAGTGAATTTCACAGGATTTTGAATAAAATTGGGACTTTCTATTTTTCAGCACACTTGGTGCGGGTAACACGGTGGGTGTGTTGAAAAATAGAAAGTCCCAATTTTACCAAAAGCCGAAGAAATTTTATTCCGCTGATTGAAAACAAAGCGACCGCAGAGAGCGCAACAAATGGGACGCGAAGCGAAAAAAGGATTTTTAAATCTAACTGTCTCTGCGGTCGAAAGCATATGCGCTGCCCGCCTGCTGTTTGACAAGCGCTTTAAGCTCGGCGCCGATATTGCTAACCATGGCAAAAGATGTTATCGGGCGTTTAGTATTATGCACTATACCTATGCCAATTGAAAGGAACGGGAACTGCTGCTCCTCGCCTTTTCTGTCGTGCGAAATCATATAGCCTTGCGCTCTGTCCTCGTCATTATAAAAATAAGGTGACTTTTGGTCGAACACAGAAATTATTTCTTTAGCAACGTCATCGGCGTAGTCAAAGGCGCATACTGCTATAAAATCATCGCCGCCTATGTGCCCGACAAAACCGTCTTTGTCTAACTTAGTTGCCGCTACAATAGTATCGGCGGTAAATTTTAATACTTTGTCGCCCTCGTCAAAACCGTATTTATCGTTAACGGCTTTAAAATTATTTAAATCGCAGTAAAGCACGGCAAAGGGCAGGCCGGCGTTTATTCTTGCCTCAACATGTGACTGTATGGCCGGGGTGCCGGGCAATCTGGTAAGCGGGTTGGAGTTTAATTTTTGCACGTTGCGGCGCAGCAAAAGTTTTACTCTTGCCACAATTTCATCAGCGTCGGCAGGTTTGTTTAAATAGTCGTCAATGTCTAAGCCAAGGCCTTCTAATTTTGTTTCTCTGTCTTCAACGGCGGTAAAAATCATTATAGGCATGTTGAGGTAGGCCACGCGGCTGCGCACTTCTTTAACAACGTCAAAGCCCGTGCGGCCGGGCATCTCATAATCAACAATGCAAAGCGACGGGTTTTCTTTATAAATTTTTTCAATAGCGTCGTGCCCGTCAACGGCGGTTACAACCTCGTACCCGGCGTCAACTAAAATTTCTGACACAAGTTCACGTATCTGTTTGTTATCGTCCGCTATTAAAATTTTTTCGTTAGCCATAATAGTTAATTATATAAATTTTGTAGAATATTACTATGGAAATTTTAACTCAAGCCGTTGACGTTTTTTTACATCTTGATGTACACCTTAATGCTTGGGCCGGCACGCTTGGCCCGTGGCTTTACGTTTTACTCTTTGTTATAGTGTTTTGCGAGACGGGGCTGGTAGTAACGCCGTTTTTACCCGGGGACTCGCTGCTTTTTGCCGTAGGCGCGCTGGCCAGTATTGACGGCAGCCCTATTAACCTTTACCTGGTTATCGGCCTGCTAATAGTAGCGGCAATAGGGGGCGACAGCGTTAATTATGAGATAGGCAAACATATAGGCCCAAAAGTTTTTAAAAGCGAAAGCAGCCGCTGGCTTAACAAAGCGCACCTTATGCGCGCGCATAATTTTTACGAAAAATACGGCGGCAAAACAATTATTTTAGCACGTTTTATACCCATTATACGCACCTTCGCCCCGTTTGTGGCGGGCATAGGCGCTATGACGTACCGTAAGTTTATAAGCTACAACGTAATAGGCGCGATAGCGTGGGTATTAATATTTTGCGTGGGCGGCTATATTTTTGGCGATTTGCCTGTAGTGCAAAACCATTTTCACTACGTAATTGTTGCGATAGTTGTAATATCGTTCATCCCGGCGGGGGTAGAAATAATACGCGCCAAAATGGAAAAGAATTAAATATTTAAAAACAAAAAATCCCGCTACTTAGTAGCGGGATTTTTACGTCATAAATATTATTATTTTATTTTTATACTTTTCAAAAGCCTTTGTGCGAACTCTTTGTTTTCATTAGTATTTTTATAATTAAGCACAAAAAGCCAAACTTCGTTTTTTTGTATACAGCTGATATATTGAGAATGAAAATCTCTGCCTAAATAAGTATTTACTTCTTCGCTGGAGTTACATTTTTTACCGCCTATATCCAACACTGTTTTGGTAAGATTCCCCTCTATTTCAGGCTCCTGAATTTCCGAATTGGGGAAAGCATAATAGCCTAATGCAAAGTTAAAAGCACTCGGATCGGAGTTTATTGCATAAGTTAACATAGAATCTTCTCCGTCCGCTAATTTTCTTTCTGCTTTTACAAGCGTCAAAGGAAACTCCAAAGAAACCCTTTCCTTCTCAAAATGCTGTTCTTTCCAAGAGTCATGTGACAGCGCAATATCAGATTTTGGGAAAGACAAAGGGGTAAAATTAAATTTATAAAAAACAAATCCAAACAGTACTCCCAAAACAAGTATAACTGCTGCTACAAGTAAAATAATTTTTTTCATAATCTCTCCAGGTAAATTTAATTACTTCAGTTCAATTGGCAGCTTGCCCTGCACGGGAATATTACCCAGCAGTACGTCCGCCGCCGCCCTCATGGAAAACCTGCTTATGCCGTATGTCAGCATTACATTTTTAGCCTGCGGATAGGTAGAAACCTCGTACGGGCTCATCATAGAAATTACCACGGCGTTGGGGTTATTTTTAAGTATAGCCGCTATAGTTGAGGTCTGCGCTCTAAACGGTTTTGCCGCCCATTGCAAGCTGCCCACCACAACCAGGTCGGCGTTTTTGGCGCAGTTATTGGCGCGTTTTAAATCTTTGCTGGTGGGGCGCATGGCGGCGTTATAAAAATTTACTTTCCAGCCTTTTTCTAAAAAAGGCTGTTTAAATGCGGTTATTTCCTCGGCAAATCTTGTTGGGGCGAAGAAAACGGCGCATAATTTTTTGCCTTCGTGATTATCTGTTTTATACGGCACAGCATTGCTTTTGTTTCTTAAAACTGTTACCGCTTTTTGCGCTATGGTGTTAGCCGCTGCGGCGTAGGCTTTGGCTGTTTCTTTATTATCTTCCTTTTTGTTTGTGTCAAACAAACCAAGATCGCGCTTTAATTCGTATATTTTTTTGGCGGCGTCGTTTATTCTTTTTTCGGAAAGCTCGGTGCCTTTATAGGCGTATACTTTATGGTAAATAGACTCAAAATTTAAAAACCTGCCCGTCAGCGCCATATCTGTGCCGGCCTCAATAGTACGCGCGGTGCTAAGCGCTATATTGCCGTCAGCGGTGGCGCCCTTCATATCCAGCGCGTCTGATATTATTACGCCGTTAAATTTCATTTGTTTTCTAAGCAGGTCGCCCAAAATCTTTTTAGAATATGTGGCGGGGTATTTAGGGTCGTAACTTTTATAAATTATGTGCGCCGTCATAATGCCGGGCACGCCGGCTTCTATGGCTTTTTTAAAAGGCGCAAGGTGCACCGTTTCCATTTCTTTTTTATTTGTATCCAGCACAGGCAAAGCGTAGTGAGAGTCTATTACCGTATTCCCATGCCCCGGGAAATGCTTGGCCACAGGCATTACGCCCGCCGCGCTCAGCCCGCTTATAACAGCGCCTCCCATTTTGCCCACCAGCACAGGGTCAGACCCAAAAGAACGCACGCCTATAATAGGGTTGCCGGGGTTAATATTAACGTCAACCACCGGGGAAAAGTTAATATGTATGCCCGCGTTTTTTAGCTGCAGCCCGGCAAGGTAAAACAGACGGGCGGCGGCGTCTTCATCAGCCGCGGCGGCTATCATCATATTTGTGGGCAAGTATTCAAAGCCTAAAGTTACAGGCGTATAAACGGTGCCGCCCTCATAATCTATAGAAATAAGCAAAGGTATTTTGGTAGGTGATTTGGCGGCCCAGCCTTGCAGTTTAGCGGCCAATTTTGTGGTTCGCTCTAGAGAATAATCGCCCCATTGTATAAGAATACCGCCCACCATGCCCGCCTCTATGGCCGTGCGGTAAGAGTCGGCATTGTCGGTATCTACAAACGCCACAAGTGTCTGCCCCAGTTTTTGCTCTACGGTAAGAGAATCAAAATCAGGCACCTGCGCCAAAAGCAAAGTGGGGCAAAGTAAAATAAAAACTAATAGTTTTCTCATTCTTTTTCAATATTAAATACCGCTATTTCGTTGCGGCTGAACAGCCTCATGGGCGGGCCCCAGTAAAATACGCCTGAGGTTACATAAAAACTACTGCGCCCTTTTTGGTACAAGCCGTATACATGCGGGTAGCGTGTCTTAACAAGGTAGCGGAACGGGAATATCTGCCCGTCATGCGTGTGGCCAGACAGCATAAGGTCCATTTTGCCTTGCGCTACGTCATAATATTTAGGCTCGTGCTGTAAAATTATATTAAACTCGTTTTTATTAAGCCCGTCTAAAAACCTGCCAAAATCCGCCTTGCTTATATGCGCTGTGCTAAAATCGTCCAGGCCCGACACCGCCACACCGGGCAATGGGCGCACAGTCTGCTGGCGCAAAAGCTCTACGCCTGCTTTTTCAAAAAAATGTGTGCTTTGTTTTAAACCCCTGTAAAATTCATGGTTACCTAAAGTGCCGTAAATGCCGTACTTGGCCTTCATATGCTTTAGGGCGTTGGCGTTTTTTTCAACAAGCTTATTGCCGTTTTCAAAAAAGTCGCCTGTTACAACGATAATATCGGGTTCCTGCGCGTTAATTTCTTTTACCATATCGCGCACTCTTTTTACTCTTACGCCCGTACCAAGGTGAGTGTCAGAAATTTGCACAATTTTAAGTTTATCCACAGGTAAATGAGGGGATTTTATGTCAATTTGCCTTACAACAGGCGCTGTTTGCCCGCCCATAATGCCAAGCAGCGTAAACACAACCATAAACGCCAGGCCTGTGCGGCCTATCCAATAAATTGACGGTATTTTAAAAAGCGATAACACAACAAAAGCAAGAATCATTACTATACCGATAAAAACCAAAATGCCAAGTATCCCCGTCCAATAATGGCCAAGCATGGCTATTAACCCGCCAAAATAACCCTCTGAGCGGCGGTTAACGGCAAAACTAAGCAGTATAAACAACGGCCCCGCTATGGGTAATGCCCACAACAAAATCTTGGTAAATTTTGACGGAAAAAATATGTAAAAAATGCCGCCGACAAACAAATTAAAAGCAAAAAATATGCCAAATACAACAACGTAAAAAAGATTCATACCAAAAACTCTCCAAATGCAAAAAATAAAACTCCTATATAGTATAATATATAATAACATTTTATATTTTACGGAGTCCTAAAATTATGACGCACAGAGTTCGTTTTGCCCCCAGTCCGACAGGTTTTTTACATATAGGCGGTGTGCGCACCGCTCTTTTTAACTATTTATTCGCTAAAAGAAACAGCGGCACATTCGTTTTAAGAATTGAAGATACCGACGAGCAGCGCTCCACGGCCGAATCAGTGGAAGCTATTTTTGACGGTATGGAATGGACACAGTTAAACTGGGATGAAGGCCCGATGCGCGACGGTACGGAATTTGGCCCGCACAAGCCCTACCTGCAGTCCGCCCGCGCCGACGCCGGTATTTACAAAAAATATATAGACCAGCTGCTTGCCGAAGGCAAGGCCTACAAATGCTACTGCAACGCCGAAGAACTGGAAACTATGCGCCACGAGTTGCAAGCGCAAAAACTTCCCCCAAGATACACCGGCAAATGCAAACACCTTACAGACGAGCAAAGAGCAAAGCTTGAGGCCGAAGGCAGAAAGGCGGCCATACGTTTTGACATGCCCAAAGAAGGCAGCGCCGGCTGGGACGACCTGATTCGCGGCGAGGTTACCTTTGCCAGCAAAGACTTGTACGACCTGGTTATACAAAAAACATCAGGCTACCCCACATACAATTTTGCCTGTGTTATTGACGACCATCTTATGGGCATGACGCACATTATCCGCGGCGACGACCATATTTCCAACACCCCCGCGCAAATACAAATTTACCGCGCCTTGGGCTGGGCGCCGCCGCAGTTCGCGCACCTTTCCATGATACACGGGCCCGACGGCACCAAACTTTCCAAACGCCACGGCGCCACCAGCGTAATAGAGTACCAAAAAGCGGGGTTTTTACACGACGCTTTGGTTAACTATCTTGCGCTGCTTGGCTGGTCCACCTCAGACTCTCAGCAAATTTTTGGCCCAGGTGAGCTTGAAGAAAAATTTGACATTAAAGGCTGCCAAAAAAGCCCCGCTGTTTTTGACCCCGTAAAACTTGAGTGGATGAATAGCGAGTATATCCGCGCCACACCTATAGCTAAATTGACTGACCTTGCCATGCCATTTATTAAAGACGCCGGCATAAATGTGGACGGTGTGGACAGAACAAGGCTTGAGCAAATTATAGAACTTGAGCATGAAAAATACCGCAGGCTTACAGAAGTGCCGGGCCTGATAAAGTTTTTCTTTGACGAAGTTGAATTTGAACAGGCCAGCGTGGATAAAGTTTTTAAAAAGCCAGAAGCTAAAGACGTGCTTACAAAAATTATACCCGTTTACCAAAATTTAGAAGCATGGACAGAGGCGGAAATTGAAAGAGTAACACGCGAGTTCGCGCCTGCCAACGGCTTTAAAACAGGCCAAATTTTCCACCCTGTGCGTGTGGCGGTATCAGGCAGAACGCACGGGCCGACACTTTTTAGAATGTTAGAATATTTGGGCAAGGATACAGTAATAAAAAGAATAGAAACAGCAATTAAAACTTACTTGGGGTAACGCATGAGATACTGGACTCTGGAAAAGGGCGATGTTATAGGCCCCTTTGAAGCGGCCGAGCTTACAAAAAGAGAAGGCTTTTCTCTTAGTAATCTCGTATGCCCCGAGTCGCACGGCGACAACCACTCCTATTGGAAAGAGGCCGGTAAATATACGGACTTTAACCCCGACGCCGCACCTCTGGAAGAAGAAAAAAAGCAGCCCGCCGCAGCCGGCGCGGACCAAGCGGACGCCCATGAAAATATTTCTATAGAAGAATATTTTGAAACCGTTTACCAAAATGAAGACAGCGAGTTAAGCTCTATCTTAGGCATACCTGACGAAATGGAAAACTCTGACCTGTACCTGGGCAGATTTTTACAGCGCGAATTGCGCCCGGACACCCGCACAACATCCAACACCAAAATTAAACGTTTGGAAGAAGAGGAAAAACGCCAAAAAGCGGAAAAAGCTTTTGGACAGCAAGGCAAAGTATTGGTTAACCGCACGGTAAAAACTTCCGCCGGTGAGCCGCCCGCCGCGCCAGCGCAGCCTAAAAAAGAAGAGCCTAAACCGCAGGAAAAGAAAGTGGAAATCTCCGCGCAGGTTACCATTACGCCCGAACAGAAAAAGGAACAACAAAATACACCCCCTTTAAAAGAAGAACCGCACAAACCCGCGCTCCATCAACACCCCGCTGAAGTAAAAAAAGAAATCCCGGCCGCGCGGCCCATACCCGTAAAAACAGAAGAAAAGCCTGCCGCAGAGGCTATGCCCGCGTTACCGCAAACAAAAGCGGAGGAACCAAAAAAAGAAGAGGTTCCCGCTGCCACTCAGCCGGCCCCTACGGCGGAAGAACCCGCCCGGCCCGTTGACCTGGCGGACGCGTTTGTAACAAAAGTGGAAGAAAAAACACCTTTGGACGAACCTATTAAAACACTTTCCCCAAGCGAAGATACCATTACTTCTTTTACAGCGGTAAGGCGCAACCTCAAGGCAGAAACTTTTGTAGACAAAAATCTTACCGAAAACGGCGGAGAAAACAACAAGTCTAACCTAACTGTGCTTACGGCGGCGCTTGTGGTATTTTTACTTTTAGGCGCGGCCTCTTTTGGCATATACAGATATACGGCGTCAAAGCTAAATAATGAACCTAAAAAAGCAGTGCCGGTACCCCAGCTGAAACAACCGCCGCAGCCGGCCAAAGCGGCCGCAGCCGTTACAGCGCAACCCGCAGCGCCCGCGCCGCTGCCGCCCTTACCCAAAAAGGCGGAAAACCCGCAAACTGTTTTAAAAGAAAAGGCCATACAAACAGCGCAAAATCATATGCTTAAAAAGAAAAACGTTACGGTAAACGCGTTTTTAAGCTCTTATTTTTCAGAATATCTTAAGCAGGGCTACACCGCCGCCTGGTCAAGCGAGCCGCTGCACAAAGACACTTACATTGTAAAATACCGCCTGACAAAGCCGCGCCAGGAACCTATAGTTTACATATTTGAAGTTGACACAAAAAAAGGTACACTTACAGGAGCCTTAAATAATTTAACTTTAGATTTACTGGATATGTAGTACAATTACTTTGTAAGGGATACTAAACAAGAGAGGGATATTATGCTGGTAATGGACGAACTTTTTAGACTGATGAAAGAAAATGGGGCATCAGACATACATTTAACAGTAGGCGCGTCACCTATACTGCGTATTAACGGCAAACTTTTCGCGACGCCTTTTGAACCGCTTACCCCGGAAAAGGCCCAAAACCTTATTTATTCTATCATGACTGACGACCAAAAGCAGCGTTTCGAGGCTGACCAGGAACTGGATTTCGCGTTCGGCATGAAAAACATAGGCCGTATGCGTATGAACGTGTTTAAGCAGCGTAATACAATAGGCGCCGCAATCCGCGCAATACCTTTTGAGTTTAAAACATTTGAAGAGCTTGGCCTGCCGGCCGCCGTGCATAATATTGTGCGCCTGCATAAGGGGCTGGTATTAGTAACCGGGCCAACAGGTTCGGGTAAATCCACCACACTGGCCAGTATTATTAACTACCTTAACACAAACCATAACTATCATATTATGACGGTGGAAGACCCAATAGAATTTGTGCACACACATAAAAAGAGTATTGTTAACCAGCGCGAGGTAGGCGCCGACACCCATACCTTTGGCGAGGCTTTAAGGCACGTTCTCAGGCAAGACCCCGACGTTATTTTAGTGGGCGAAATGAGAGACTTTGAAACAATTCAGGCCGCGCTTAACATAGCGGAAACAGGCCACTTGGTTTTTGCAACCTTACATACATCGGACGCGCCGCAAAGTATTAACCGTATTGTGGACGTTTTTCCACCGCACCAGCAGGAACAGGCCAGAATGCAGTTATCCTTCGTGCTGGAGGCCGTTATGTGCCAACAGTTATTACCTACGGTTGACGGTAAAGGCCGTATAATGGCGGCTGAAGTGCTGTTGGCTAACTCCGCAGTAAGAAGCTTAATAAGAGACAAAAAGCCCGAACAGATTATTACTGTTATGCAGACAAACCTATCTAGCGGTATGGCAACAATGAACCAGGCGCTTGGCGATTTATATTTACAAAAGAAAATCACTTACCAGGACGCTGTTTCCCACGCCTCCAACCCAACGGACTTTAAGAGTTACTTACAGCAGAGAATGGCAAAATAATATTGGCAACAAAAAATTCCCGGAACTTTTTGTTCCGGGAATTTTTATTGTCTTTCAAATTCTATATCATTTATTGTAATTTTATCAGGCACTCTGTAGTCAATTTTTTCATTATTAAATTTACGTAAAATATCAAATGTTTTTTTACATACTTCAAGTTTATACTTTGTAAGAGGAATGCAGTTGGTCTCAATAACTTGCGGTTTGCCGGCCTCCGGTGTTTTGTAAAAAAGCAGAAAGCCAAGTTCCGATAAATCTGTAGGAACTTCTTCCATATAATCAATATTATCAGAAGCCTGGTCAACTAACCCCTGCGCGCTGTAGCCTGCCTGTATCTTATCCTGATGCATAAAATATATCCAGCGGCCGTCATAAAAACCAAAGGCTAAGGTAAGTTCGCCGGGTATTTGGTAGTCCAGCTGGCCATAAATACGCGCGAAAGAATTTTGCGGGTAGTTATTGTCTTCGCTAATTTGTTTTTTACCTTTGGCAGAGGTCCATTCTTTGTATATTTCGCTGTCTATGGTGTTGCCGGTTCTCTCTTTGTAACGCATGGCGGATTTATACCAGAGATAATGCGTTTGTATGGCGGCGACGGCTTTGTTGGCCTCTTCGTTAATTTTAACGGATTTTTTATAATTGGCAAACACTACGCCCAATACCGCGAAGAATATAAGACATACCGCCAATATTACTTGATCTTTTTTCATCTTTACCCCGCCCTAAAATACCGTTATAACCATGCCGTTTTTATTAGCCATTTCTATGACCTCGGGCATGTCTAAAATAAGTGTTTTGTGCGCTTCAATAGCCAGTACTTTTACGCCGGCTTTTATATTGGTTTCGATAGTGCCTTTGCCTATGATAGGCAGGTCAAAACGCAAATCTTGGTTGGGCCTGGCGGCCTTTACCACAATAAGACTATGCTTTGTTTTATTACTTTTTTTGTAAAGCTCGCCCGCGCGTTCTATACAGGCGTCCGTGCCTTCCATACCTTCAAGCGCTACTACCGCTCTGTCGGCAACCACCACCGTCAGGCCTATGTCTAAACTTGATAAAGCCCTGGCAACCTGTATGCCGTAGGTTATGGTTTTTTCTTCTTCCGCCGAAGGTTTGGTTTTGGTAAGCAGACCGGGGCCGGGCATATAATCTTCTAAAAATAAAGCGGAACTTAAAAACTCTATACCGTCTTTTTTAAATTCATCTATGATTGCAGTTAAAATGGTTTTGGGCTGCATGTCTTTAAGCCCCGCCAGCATTTTAGCGCCGCGTAAATCAGGCATGATATTACTAAAAATGGCGGTGTGCTTTACACGCCCCGCCATTAAAATTTGCGTAACACCGTTTTCTTTAAAAAAATTTATGCCTTTGCTCATCTGCCCCATTTTAAACTCTACCACACTGTGGCTGAGGGCAGAAAAGTCCTCCGGGTTGGCATTGCCTTTTATGCAAGCGGTATACACAGCAACGCCGCGCTCTTTAGCTTTGGCCGCTATATAAAGGGGCATTTTGCCCTCGCCCGCTATTATGCCTATTTTTTCCATTTTTGCTATTCCGCCTGGTCTTCTTCCGTCATTTTCATTCTGGCCATGGCCATGCCGCGTTTGGAATTTTTGCAAAAGTCCACCATGTGCTTGGCTTCCGGGGTTGCCGCCTGTTTTTCAGCCTCAACTAAAGCTTCGCTGAAAATAAGGTCAGACATAAATAAAATTTTATATGTGTCTTTAATAGACTTAATTGTTTCGCGGCTGAGGCCGTTGCGCCTTAAACCTATTATGTTAAGCCCCACTAAGCCGGCTCTGTAGCCCTGCGCTGTGCAATAGGGCGCGATATCTTTATGTATGCCTGTAGCGCCCGATACCATTGCCATGCTGCCCACTCTGCAAAACTGGTGCGCGCCGCAAAGGCCTGATATTATGGCCCTGTCTTCTATAATAACATGCCCCGCTATGCCGCAGGAGTTAGCTAAAATAACGCCGCTGCCTACCTGACAGTCATGCGCCAAATGCGCGTTTGCCATAATTAAGCAGTTGTTGCCAAGCCTTGTGGGTACTTCTAAATCTGTGGAGCGGTGTATGGTAACACACTCTCTTATTTTGTTGCCGTCGCCCATTACAACCATGGTAGGCTCTCCTTTGTAAGACAAATCCTGTGGTTTTATGCCCACAAAACAGCTGGCGACAAGCTCGTTATTTTTGCCCATTTCGCAATGCTCTACAACGCAGTGCGGGCCAATTTTGCTGCCCGCCCCTATTTTTACTTTGGGGCCTATAACTACAAAGGGGCCTATTTCTACATTATCTTCTAAAATCGCGGTTTTATCTACTACGGCTGATGGGTGGATATTTACAGGCATTTAGTTCTCCTTCTACTTTTTATCAGTCAAAATATAATTAAAATAACCTTGTACGCACAAAGTTCCGTTTGCGTAAGCCTCCGCGTATATACGCGAAATCTTACCAAAACGTAAAATTTGCATTGGCATAAGCACAGTATCCCCCGGTTTAATCATACCCCTGAACTTAGCCTCGTCAATGCTTAAAAACATGGGTACCTTGCCGTTAATGCCCCTCATAAGCGCAGCCCCCGCGCACTGTGAAATACTTTCTATAGTAAGCACGCCCGGCATAACCGGCATACCCGGAAAATGGCCTTTAAAAAAGTCCTCTTCCCCGCTGTACTTTCTTACGCCTACATAATATTTACCCTCTTCTATTATGTTAACATAATCTACAAATAAAAACGGGTCTCTGTGCAAGATAGTGCTAAGCACTTCTTCATGCGTAATTACCTTGTCCGCCTTTTTATCTAACAAAAAAGCCAGGTTCAGTTTTTCCTCAGCCATCTATATCCCCCTCAGCAAGTAATTTCTTGGCCAGTTCAACATTATATTTGTGCCCGCCCGCCCGCGCAAAGACATGCATGTCTTTAAGTACGCAGCCGGTAAGCGCCAAATCGCCTATCATATCAAGTATTTTATGGCGCACCATTTCGCCCTCAAAACGCAAAGGTGATGAAAACCCGTCTTTAGTTATAACAACGGCGTTTTCAGTTGTGCCGCCTTTGGCAAGGCCGTGCTTCTTTAAAAATTCTAATTCTTCCACAAAACCGAATGTTCTTGCGGGGGCGATTTGCTCAAGGTAATTATCTTGGTTAAATTCCAAAGAATATTCCAGCCTGCTTACCAGCGGGTGGCTGTGCACAAAAAGGAAACTGTATTTTAACCCGTCGTAAGGTTCAACCAAGTAAGAAACATTTTTATCTTCAAATTCTATTTTTTTACTAATTGTGAGAACGGGCATTTTTTTATCTAACTTTTTTTTGCCGCATTCTTTAAGAGCGTCCGCGTAAACTTGTGAAGAACCGTCCATAACAGGCGGTTCGGGGCCGTCCATAGAAATTAAAATATCGGTAATGCCAAGCGCCACGCAGGCGGACATAACGTGCTCAATAGTGTGCACTTCCGCGCCTTTGTATTTTAAGTTTGTCCCGCGCATTGTAGATGACACATTATCCACAACCGCTTTAATAGGTTCTGAGTCTTTGATATCCGTTCTTAAAAAATAAATGCCCTCTTTATCATACGGCTCAAAGGACATATTGCTGGGTTCCCCCGTGTGCAGCCCTATGCCTGATATTGTTTTTTTATTTTCTATTGTATGCCTAAACATATTTACCCTTGGTTTTCTAATTTCTTTTTAATCTCTTTTATATCTTTATATAACTCCGGCAATTTTGATTCTATTGCGTAAATTTTTAGCATCTGCCCGTAATCTCTCTCGGGGGTGCCAAAAATTTTGGCGCCTGCGGGCACACTGCCCATAACGCCTGTTTGCGCGCCTATCATAACGCCGTCGCCTATTTTAATGTGGCCGACAATGCCTACCTGCCCGCCAATAACAACGCCGCGGCCTACTTCTGTAGAGCCCGCTATGCCCACCTGAGATACTATAATGCTGCCCGCGCCTACTTTAACATTATGCGCCAGCTGCGTGAGGTTATCCACCTTGGCGTTTACGCCCACTACGGTGCTGTCAATTTTTGCCCTGTCTACGGTTGTGTTAGCGCCAATTTCAACGTCGCTTTCAATTATAACATTGCCTACTTGAGGTATTTTTTCATGCTTGCCGTTAATAAGCACAAAGCCGAAGCCGTCGGCGCCTATAACTGCGCCCGCTTCTAAAATAACATTATGTTTAATAATACATTTTTCCCTTACCACAACATTAGGGTAAAATAAACAACCGTTGCCTATTGTAACGCCGCGGCCTATGTAAACATGCGGGTAAAGCGTAACATTGTCGCCGATGGTAACATCGTTTTCTATAACGGTGTAAGCGCCTATATTTGCGTTAGCGCCTATTGTTACGTTTTTACCTATTACGGCTGTGGGGTGTATGCCCTTATCAAACTTAGGTTGCGCCTCGTCAAAGTATCTAAGTATTAGTGTAAACGCCCATTCCGGGTTGTCTGCGTAAATGGCGTTGCCTTTAAAATCTATTTTGCCTTTAGCGGCGGTGGGGAAAATAACGCAGCCCACATTGTCAAGCGGGGCTTTATTTTTGGCCGGGTTTGACAGATAGCAAATGCCATCCTGCTGCGGGTTATCTATACTGCAAGGCGTATTTATAACAAAATCTGCTTTGCCAACCAATTCGCCGCCTGTGATTTTTACTAAATTTTCTAAAGTTATATTCATAGCGTACCTCTTAATATTTTATCTCCGGCGCGGTATCTTTGTCCAGCCCCACCACTATGGCGGCCTCTTTATCTTTTTTACCCTTGCGGTTCTTTTTGGTCTTTTTAATTCTGTCCATAAAGTCCGCCGTTATGTCCACCGGTTTTTGCCCGTATAAAATGTCTTTTTTATTAACTATTATGGCGATATTTCTTTTTTGCGCGTAAAGCTTAAGCTCTTCGTAAATATCGGCTAAAATCTCTTGTACTTCAAGGCCTTCTTCCTGCTTGACTTTATTTTTGGTGTCGTATTTTTGCTGTTCTATGGCAAGTTCTTTGTCGTAAATAACAGCTATATTATTTTTTATTCTATCATTATACTTCTCTGTTACCAAATAGGAATCAACAGGACTGTTAAACCTTATGTCCGCGCCGCTAAACACTATGTCGCGCACTATAGAATCCACTTTATCCTGCGTTAAAAAATCTTTAGGAACAGGATAAATTTTTACGTCTTCACCAAAATAATTGGCTTTATAAAAAGGTTTGAGCTTTTGCAGCCCCTCGTCCAAAAGAGCCGTCTCTTCCCGCAGGAACTCAACGTCCTTTTTTAACTCTTCTATCTCAAGCGCCTTTGACTGCAGTTCCGACTGTAAAGACGCTTTAGTGTTAGAAGTCCAGGGGTGGTTTTTAAACACATACGTTATGTCTAAATACGCGGCGACGGGCGCACCGGGCGCGTCCTGCGGCGCCTGGGCGGACAATGCCTGCCCCCTCACACCTACGGCGGCGGCTAATAAAAATATTAATAGAAGAATATTTTTTTTCATTTAAACTCTCTGCCGCGCAGCATACTAAACTAAAAAGAATTAGACATATTAAAGTAAAACTTAGCCCTTGAGTCGCCGGGTTTATGGTTAAGGCCGTAACCCCAGTCTATACGTATAGGCAGCTGCGGCGTGGCAAACCTGAGGCCTACGCCTACGCCGGCTTTAAACTCGTCCTGGTCAGAACCTATTTTAAATTTAATATCATCTACACTCTTCCATGTATTACCAATATCTAAGAACGTGGCAAGCTGGGCTATGTTACGCCTGCCCTCTCTGGCAAGCGGAAAGCGCAGCTCTATGTTAGACACAAAATATAAATCGCCGCCGTCCGGCGGGCCGACTTCGCCGGTGTGGTCATAACCCCTTACAGTATCCGCGCCGCCTATAAAATACCTTTCATAAACGGGCACTTCTTTTGTTCTGCCGTAAGGGTTGGTAGACGCAAATTTATTAGACCATACAAAAACAACCGGGTAATTGCCGCCAATATTAAAAACCGTGTGGTTAAATATAGAACGCAAACTTACCGTCCACAAATCCAAGTCACCCATAAACGGGCCGCCGGCAAGTTCTAAACCTATAGAGTTGCGCCAGCCTGAGGTAGGGTCCCACATATTATCGCGCGTGTCTATAGCAAAATCCACGCTGAAAGACGAATATAAGGTATCTTCTTTCTTTATATCATTTTGGAACTGGTCGTCAATGTCATAAATTTCGATATTCTGCAAAGTATAGGCCATGCTGAGCAAATAAATATCTTCCGAAAATCTGGGCCCTATGCGCACGCGTCCGCCGATACGTCGGTCAGTATAAGCGCGGGATTCATCCTGATACGGACGGTAACGCCTGGTATTAAAAGCGTCTACACCAAAAGAAACGGGACGGTCAAACACCCACGGCGTTGACCAGCCTATAGAATAGTCCAACAGATTTTTACCAAACTGCGTACGTAAATTAAGGCGTTGCGCCCTGCCAAATAAATTCATGTGGCTGAGGCTGACCTCGCCATATAAACCGTCCAGCGAAGACATGGCTATACCTGCGCTGAACATGCCGGGGCGGCCCTCGGCCACTTCAAAGTCCACGTCAACTCTGTCCGGGCTTGGCGTGCCTGATATTTTGGGCTCGGCATTATTTAAAAAACCAAGGTTCATAAGTTTTGTCTGACTGCGTTTTATTTTAGCGGCGCTAAACAAATCCCCGGGTTTAACGGTAATTTCCCTTGCCAAAACGTTCTTTTTGGTTGTTTCGTAGCCGGAAACGTCCACGTGGTCCACATAAAAAATGTGTGATTCCGAAATGTCAAAAGTAATATCAAGCTTGCCGTTTTCGTCAACTTTTTTAATAGGGTTAATTCTGGCGGCGAGGTAGCCGTTGTCGGCGTACTTTTCGCTAACGTCCTGCCAGGTAAGGCCGAAGCTTTTTTCTTTATACTTTTGGCCCGGGCGGTAAAACACAAGTTTAGCCAGTTCTTCGTCAGAAAATACTGTATTTCCCTCAAAGGTTGTTTCACCGTAAAACGCTTTTATACCCTCGGTAACTTCGTAGCTGAGGGTGATTTCGCTTTTATCTTCATTCATGTCTATTTTGGGCTGGGTTATGTTGTACTCACTGTAACCTTTGTTGCGGCCGTAGAGAATCATTTTAGACAAGTCCGCCTGTAAGTTTTGCGGTTTAAATACTTTGCCGGGGCGGTTGGCGCTTTTTTTAATAACTTTTTCAGCGGGTATTTGCGCGGCGCCGTCCATATCCACCACAAATATTCTTGCCCTGGCGCCCTCGTTAATAATAAGCGTAACTTCCGCCGTGCCAAACTCTTTATTAAAAGTTGTGCTGTAGGAAACATTGGCGTTGATATAACCCTTTTCGGCATATTTTGCTTTAATACGGTCCATATCCAGCGAAAGTTTGGTTTCGTTGTAAGGGTCTTTAAGTTTAAGCGTCATAGCCTCTGTAATAGCGTGGCGGCTGAGCTTTTTGCGGCCCTGGTAAATTATTTTGTCAAAGATAGGTTTTTCCTGCACTTTGTAGGTAACTTTGTGGCACTGGTAGGCTTCTTTATCTTCTTTGTTTTTGCGGGTGCCCTTAGAGGGAGAAAGGTCAACCTCGACATTGTCAAAGTTGCCAAGCGCGATTATGCTTTGCATATCTTCATATACGTAGCTTTTTTCGTACATTTCGCCCTTTTTGGCGTGCGCGGCCTTTAGCACCGTCTTAGGCGTTATATTGTTAAGCCCCGTTACGGCCGTTTCGCAAACCATCCAGGGGCCTACAGGGTCCATTTCTTCTTCTGCGGCGGCAACTATGGCCGACGATAAAAATAGTAAAAATAGTAGTTTTTTCATTCTTTTAAAATAACTCAAAATTGGTAAATAAAAACCCGTACTCAATTGTTGCAGCACGGGTTTTTAAATTATAAAACTTTCCTTATTTAGAGGGTTTTGTAACAAACCCGCCTTTCATGCATCTTGTGCAGACATAGGCTGTTTGGGTTTTACCGTCAAGAACCAGCTTCTGCTTTTGAAGATTGGGGTTAAAAGTTCTATTTGTTTTTTTGTTGGAATGGCTGTATGAACCGCCTGATACAGGGCCTTTTCCGCATAATTCACATTTATATGACATACTCACTTCCTAATACTAGTATTTAATTTATATATACATTATAACAAAATTTAATCTGTTTTTGCCTTATTTTCTCTATACACCGTTTTAAGCATAAACGGTACCAATATGAAGCTGGGCACCGTCAATACGCAGGTCACTATAAAGAAATTGGTGTAACCAAGCGCCATTTGCAGCTTGCCGCTGACCATATTGGGTATCATCATGCCAAGCGTCATTATACCTGTGGATATGGCGTAATACGACGTACTGTACTTGCTGTAGCGGCTTATATCCATAACAAAAACTGTAAAGGCCATAAAGCCTAACCCATAGCCAAACTGCTCTAGCGTAAGCAATGTGCCCACAACCAGCAAAGACGGCTTATATACAGACAATATTACATAAAATATATTGGGTACATTAAGCAGCGCCACAAAAGCCCAAATACACTTTTTAAACCCGTATCTGGCCAACAGCACACCACCTATAATATTGCCGGCTATTAACGCCGCCATTGAAACTGTGCCTCTGACAAAACCAAAAGTCTCTGTAGTTAAACCCAGGCCGCCCTCGGCCGCAGAGTCCAGCATAAAAGGCGCTATCATTTTTTCCAGGCTGGCCTCGCCAAGTCTGTAAAGTAAAATAAAAAGTATTATTACAACAATATTTTTTTGCGTAAAGTAAGATTTAAAAACAGCCCAAAAATTATCAAAAACATTAGTTTTTTCAACCTTTTCATTGACTTCGCTGGGTAAAATAAAAAGATGATACACCGCCGCCAGCGCAAAAAATACGCCAAGCGCGCACATAGTAATAGTCCAGCTTAACGATATATCTCCCGTCTCACGCTCTATAAACCCGGCCATCATTACTAAAATACCGCCGCCAAAAATCATGGCAAGACGGTAAAAAAGCGTTCTTATGCCTACATAAAAAGACTGGTCTTTATCAGTAAGGCTCATCATATAGTACCCGTCTGTAGCTATATCATAAGTAGCGCTTATAAATGCGCCCGCGAAAAAGCCCAGCATTGAAAATATAAAAAATTGGTCAAGTTTAAATGTAAACCCGATAAGCACAAAAATTGCCGCCAGCGCGAACTGCGCCGACAGCAGCCACTTTCTTTTGGTAGAAGCGCTTTCTAAAAGCGGGCTCCAAAACATTTTTAAAACCCACGGTAAATATAAAAAGCTTGTCCAAAATGTCATTACGTCTTTGCTTACGCCCATTTTTGTATATACTACGGCGGACACTATGTTAATAACAACATATGGCAGCCCCTCGGCAAAATATAATGACGGCACAAACAACCACGGCGCAGTATTTTTTTGTGACATTATAACCTCTTTTTATTTCATATCCGCCCTAAAACTATATTATAATAATTAAACAAGGAGAGTAACATGACAACAATATTATTTATTGCTTTAGCGGTTTGCTGGGGCAGCGCGTTTTTAGCAACCAAAAATATCGTGGACAGCATAGACCCTATGTGGGGCGCGTTTTCAAGAGTATTTTTTGGTTTTATTTTTTTAACGGCATTATTTGCCATAAGGCGCAAAAGCATAAAAGTGCCCACAAAAGAACTTTGGAAGCCGTGGGTGCTGAGCTTGCTTTTGATTGCACTGCCTTTTATTTTTATGTTCTGGGGCCAGCAGTATATACCGTCCGGCGTGGCGGGCATATTTAACGCGACGGTGCCGTTGTGGGTGTTTTTAATAGCGGCGGTAACGCTTAAAGGGGAAGACGCTTTTAACTGGCGCAGAGCAGTGGGCGTATTAATAGGTTTGGGCGGCATATTTTTTATAATGTACCCTAAGCTGCACTTTAGCGGAAGTATGAGCGAGTTTTACGGCTGTGGCGCGCTGCTGTTAATGGCGGTTTGTTACGCGCTGGGCAATGTGGGCACAAAGTATGTTATGGTAGACCATAAAACTATTTCTATTGAGGGCAACGTATTTCAGCAATATTTATTTTCAGCGGTGCTTTTACTGGCGCTGTCACTTGCTTTTGGCACAATGCCGACGGCAGCGGCTTTTACGCCTAAAGTAATAATTTCCATGATTGTGGTAGGCGTATTTTCAAGCGCGGTTGCGTACCTGATACTTGTGGAGCTTATTAAAAGGCTTGGCGCGCTGCGCGCATCTGCCGTTACGTATTTGGTGCCTTTAGTGGCCTTGTCTTTGGACTTTGCCGCTACAGGCAGAATACCGTTATTTAATGAAATTGGCGGCGTATTATTAATTTTCTTCAGCTTATTTTTAATACAAAAACCGCTTAAAAAATAGTTTTAATAAGATTGCCTATAAAAAAATCCTCTTTCATTATGAAAGGGGATTTTTTATTTTCCTCTCCCTTTTAGGGGAGAGGAGGCCAAGCGCATAGCGCGGCTTGGTGAGGGTATTATACACAACTATTCTGCTTTTATAAAACTAGAAAACTTATTAATAACAACTATAGCACCCTCACCCGGACTCACTACGTTCGTCTCGACCTCTCCCCTAAGAGGGAGAGAAAAACTTTATTTTACTTTTGGAAATACTGTTATTCTTAGGTGCGTGGCGCCGTATGGTACCAGTGTTACTGTTTCTTTTTTACCTAATTTATTTTTTATATTTTTAGGTAATTTGGGCGTAAACTCAAAGGGCCCTTTTTCTTTAACGCTCCAGCGTTTTTCCCAGTCGGCATATTCGGCCATGGTATAAAGCGGTTTTTCTGTTTTCCAGTCTTTCACTTTATATGCCGCGGCTTTTATGGTGACGGGGGTATTACCGATAGTCCACGGGTTGCCCTTAAGCGGGCGTTCGTGCACCTCAAAACGGCTTGTATCAAGCGCGTAATTCCACGCTGATTTTGGCGCCAGGTTATAGGCTGGCAATTTTTTATTTTGGCGTTTTTCCGCTTTATCAATTTTCCAATTTTCTTCCATTTTAAGCGAATATACCAGAGGCCCGCGCTGCACATATACTCCGCCGCCGGGATAATTTTTTACTTCTATTTGCATAGGCAAATACAATTTTAACGTGTCGCCGTTTCTAAAAACAAAGTTTTCAAATGTTACAAAACCGGGCTCTAAAACGGTATCCAACAAACTGCCGTTAAATTCCAAACTTGCGTTTTTACACCAGGCGGGTATACGCACAGTAAAGCTGAACTTTTGCGCCTTAGCCGTTTTTATTTTATAAGAAATAACGTCAGAAAACGGGTAAGATGTTTCGCACGTAATCTCGGCGTTTTTATATTTAACTTTACCGGGGGCGATAAATACCGCCGCTATGCCGTCCGCCGTTTCCATCCACTGCCTGGCGGCAAAATTTGGTATGGCGCGGTTAACGTTGCCGGGGCAGCATTCTGTACCGGGGTTGGGCCGGTAGCTCATCCACTTTTGCCCGCGGTGGAAAAAATTGTGGTTAGTATTATTGGCGGCAACCACTTGGTTGGGGGCGGAAAAATATTGCAGCCCGCCAAAATCATCACTCTTTACGGCGCCCGGCAAAGCATTATAAATAGCCGCTTCTATCATGTCTGCATACTCCGCTTCTCCGGTAGCCATAAGCATGTAGCCAAGCGCCCAGGTCATGTCTGTAATATCGCAAACCTCACAACTGTTAAGCTCGTCTTCCACTTTGCCAATGTGTTCAGCACTAAGGCAAACGCCGTTAAGCAGCACCATATCTTTAAACAGTTTTTTGTAACCATTAACAGCCGCTTTTAAATATTTTTTATCACCGCTGTATATATACGCTATGACAGCCAGTTTGGTTAACTCATTAAACGTAACGCCGTGGTCATACGGGCGCACATTACTTGTTAAATTTTTTATTGTGGCGGTGTTTTTGGGGTTGGCTTTTAACCACGCTTTATAATTTTTAAAAGCGATATCTAATATTTTTTTATCACCAGTTTGCTCATATAGCCAAACCATAATTTCAAAATTACAAATTTCTCTATGAAATGTATGGGGCGAAGTTTCGCTCTTATAATGTTTAAGCAAAGCTTTTAAAATTTTTTTATCTTTAGTGGCGCTATACTGCGCCATAAGCGCACGGAAAAATACCGCGTGCGGCCAGCGGTGGTTGCCGCCCGGCGCCTTCATATAATGCGGGCCTATGTAACCGTCTTTATCGGGGTTAGCAATTGCGTAATCGGTTTGTCTTTTAGCACGGGTAATAAGTTTTTTATCGCCCGTAAGATAACCGCATTTTATAGCGCCGTCCACCCAGTAACCAGTTTGCTCAAAGGGCCACCAGTCATCGGTACCGCCGTCAATAAACTTGCGTGTTTCCCAGCCCGGCGTGTCAAACGGATAACCCGCCGCCTCAATATTACCCGTAAGCCCGGTTGACTGCATTTTCAGCCAGTCTTTTACCCAGCCTGCGGGGGTAATATTATTTAAAGAAGTCTCTTTAAAAACACGGTTTATTTTCATGCCTCGGCCTCTTTTACTTTAAGCGTAAACAACGCGGCTATTATAAAACAAATGCCTGTAAGCGCAACCGCAACAATTTGGTTTTGTTGCCCTATGGCAAGTAAAATACCGCTGTAAATAAACGCGCCCAAAATCTGCGGCAGCACAATAAAGAAGTTAAACACGCCCATGTAAAAACCCATCTTCTCGGCCGCTATAGCGTTTGAGAGCATTGCGTAAGGCATAGACAAAATACTTGCCCAACCTATACCTAAAAGCACCATGGGGAAAATAAGATACTGCGGTGTTAAATTTACGCCAACCTTAGTTAACCCAAGCGACGCCATGCCAACACCCGCCGCCACCAAACAGCCTATATGTATTTTTTTAGCGGTATATTTTTTGGTCAGCCAAATAAGCGCGAAAGCGAATAAAAACGCCACACCGTTATATATGGAAAAGCATACCCCCGCCCAGTTTGACGCCGCCTCATACTGCGCCGTACCGCTGGTAAACGCGCCGTACACAGCCTTGGCCACGCCGCCTGAAAAGTTTGTCCATATGCCAAACATGCCAAGCCACGTAAAAAACTGTACTAATGCTAGCTGCTGCATGGTTTTGGGCATGCTGGCAATGCCTTTAATAATGTCGGTAAACATCGGTGTAATGCCGCTGGTGTCAGCCTTATGTTTTTCAAAAGCGGCAATGTCTTTGGGCGGTGTTTCAGGCGTGGTGACTATTGTAATTATAATAGCCGCTATATAAACAACCGCGCCTATTGTAAAAGAAAGTTTTACCGACATCGGTATATGCCCGGCTGCGGCCATGCTGGAAACGCCGAACCACTTTGTCAAAATAAAAGGTAAGGCAGACGCTATTACCGCGCCCGCGCCAATCATAACGCTTTGCATGGCGTAGCCTGTTTTGCGCTGGTCTTGCGGTAAAATATCAGCGACGAAAGCTCTAAAGGGTTCCATACTTACGTTAACAGCGGTATCTAAAATCCACAACATCATAGCGGCCATCCAAATGGCGTGTGAGTGCGGCATAATTAAAAGCGCTAAACTTGCAAATATCGCGCCGCCTAAAAAATAAGGGCGCCTTCTGCCAAGGCGGTTCCAGGTGCGGTCACTGAAATAGCCTACTATGGGCTGTACTAAAAAGCCTGTGACAGGCGCGGCAAGCCAGAGTAAAGGTATGGCGGCTTCGTCTGCGCCAAGGCGTGAGTAAATGGCGCTCATGTTTGCCATTTGCAAGCCCCAGCCAAATTGTATGCCAAAAAAACCAAAGCACATAAACGCTATTTGCGTAAGTGTTTTTTTAGATTGTGTATGTTCCATAATCCTCCCGTGCAAAGTAGTTTACCCAATCATTATATATAGTTTTCCCCGCCTTGCAACCGGGTTTTTAATAATTAAATTTATAAAAGCACCCTCACCTGCTTTTCTGCATGCTGCTACGCAGCAAACAACGCGTCAAAATTTCCTCTCCCCTAAGAGGGAGAGGAAATTATTAGTGCTGTTATGCCGTATTCCGGTTCGGTGTTATAAGTGCCGTTGTAGAAGAAAATTTTCACAGGAGTTTGAGTAAAATTTCTATTTTCTTTGGACGATTAAGTACTTAAGGCGAAGCGTACGGTGAGTTCAAAGAAAATAGAAATTTTGCCAAAATCCGAAGAAAATTTAAACCGCTGATGAAACCTAAGTGAACATCGTGAGCGAGACACCCGGGACGCGAAGCGCACAAAAAAAAGCCGCTCATATGAGCGGCTTTTTTATTCCATGTCTTCGAAATCTTTTGTTATGCTTTGGTCCGGCATTGTTGTTTCTACCATTTCTAAGAGGCGCATGTCGCTGGGGTACTGCACCATATCTTTAGCTTTGGGAATGGAAACCCAGCGCACTGCCAGTATTTCGGAAGCGTCGGGCTTGCCTATGCGGCCAAGCTTTTTCATAAGATACCACTGCACGGTTTTTTTAATGTAATTGCCCTGAAAGGTAAAAGCGTAGCGCACCCTTATTATAGGGCGTACTATGGAAGCTTTGTAACCTGTTTCCTCTAGCACTTCTCTAAGGGCGGCCTGACGCGGGGTTTCGCCCGGCTCGATATGGCCCTTGGGAAATGTCCAAAGCTTTTTGCCCTTCATATTTTTTACCTGCACAAGAAGCACTTTTCTACCGTCTAAAAGCACCCCCCCGCAGGAAAACTCTGACACTATCATTATTTTCCTTGTGCGGCCTCAAAAGCGTAAGCCGTTTTTAATAAAGTATCTTCTTTAAATTCATCCGCGTAAAACTGCAAACCTATCGGCAAGCCTTCGCTGTTTTTGCCGCACGGCACGGAAATGCCGGGAATCCCGGCCATGTTGCCGGGGCAGGTAAAAAGATCGGCCAGATAGGTATTAACCTGGTCGTCGGCGCTGCCAAGTTTTTTGGCTACCACAGGCGAAGTAGGCGTTATAATAACATCCACATTTTTAAACGCGTCTTTAAAATTTTTGCGTATAAGCACTTTAACCTGGCGGGCTTTTACGCAGCAGGCTTCGTACTTTTCTTTGCTTAAAACGTAGTGGCCTATCATAATGCGCCTTTTAACTTCCGTACCAAAACCTTCCATGCGGGTTTTGCTGTAAAGCTCGTCCAGGTCTGCGGCGGACGGTGTTTGGTAACCGTACCTTATACCGTCAAAGCGGGATAGGTTGGAGCTTGCTTCGGCGCTGGTTAAAATGTAATAACACGGCGCGCTGTATTTGGCAAAAGGCAACGGTACGTCCACCAGCTCCGCGCCAAGTTCTGCCAGTTTGTTTTTAGCGGCTTCAAAAGAATTTTTTATTTCGTCATCAAGATTATCAAAAAAACCTACGGGGATACCGACTTTAAGACCTTTTAAATCTTTCTTAAAACCGCCGATAATATCCTGTACGGGCTCCAGTGCGGAGGTAGAATCTTTTTCATCATACCCGCTTATTACGCCGTACATAATGGCGGCGTCTGTCACGCTGCCCGCAAGCGGGCCGACCTGGTCCGCGCTGGAGGCAAAAGCTACTAAACCGTATCTGCTTACTCTGCCGTATGTAGGCTTAAAACCCACTATACCGCAAAGGCTGGCGGGCTGCCTGATGGAGCCGCCTGTGTCAGAACCTAAAGTTGCAGCTACCATGCCCGCAGCTACGGCGGCGGCGCTGCCGCCGCTTGAACCGCCGGGTATTCTGCTGGTATCAACAGGGTTTTTAACGGGCCCATAAACGGATGTTTCGTTGGTGGAACCCATGGCGAACTCGTCCATATTAACACGGCCTATTATAACAGCATCCTGGTCAAGCATTCTCTGCACAACGGTTGAGGTATAAGCGGAAACATGATTAGAAAGCATTTTTGAGGCGCAGGAAACCTTGTGTCCTTTATAAAGCAAATTGTCTTTTATGCCTATAGGTACGCCGGCCAACGCGCCCAGCTCACCGCCGGCCGCTTTTTTAGCGTCTATTTCTTTAGCGCGGGCAATGGCTTCGTCCTCAAACACTTCTATAAAAGCGTTGATTTCGGGGTTTTTTTCTTTAATAATTTTAAGGCTTTGTTGGGTAACTTCCAACGCTGTAGTTTTGCCTGTGCGTATATTTTGTACTATTTCAAAAACGTTCATATTAAAGCACCTTTTTAACCTTTGCCATATTATCTTCAGACTCTGTAAAAGCGGCTATAATAGCCTCGCGGCCGGGGAAAACGGAGGCCTCGTCCGCGCGTACATGCTGCGCGTTAGCGGCGGTGTCTTCTGTTACGGAAGACGTGTCGACTTTAGAAAGCTCGTCCAGCCAGCCAAATATGCTTTCCATGTTCTTGCTCCAGTCTTTTAGGTCCGCCTCTGTAAATTTTAATTTGGCGCTTTTGGCAAGGCGCTCTATTTGATTTGTGTCCATAACTGCTCCCGCGCTTTCCGGTGCGGAAAGCTGAATAATTAAATACATTTTATATAATTTAGAGAGTTATTTATATTATTTAGTATTTTAGGAGATTTTATGGCAGAAAACACACCGCAACCCCAACAAGTAGAAACGCATTTAACGCTTGCCGTAGTATCGCTGTGCCTGTCATGCTTCAGCGGCTTTTTGGCCGCCGCGCCCGCGCTGGCAAGTTTAATTTTTGCCTTAAGGGCGGACGATAAACAAGATTTAGGCGAAATGGCGCAAGCTAGAAAATCCGCAAAGTACGCGCAAATACTGGGGTGGATATCCATAGCATTGATAGTTTTGCCGTGGGTGGCTATATTTTTATTTGTAGTAGTTTTTGGCGTAGGATTGGCCGGATTGGCGGCTATTGCGGCTTAAAGAGCACTTTTTAACGTTTATATACACATCCAAACAACCGTAGGGGCGGAGCTTGTCTCCGCCCGTCGTTATTTATAAGGTGGATGTCCACGTCGGCGCGTTAACGCGCCTCCTCAACATGACTTTATTTTAATATTTACCGGGGCAGGCCTAAAGAGCGGCTATTATACGCTCGGTCTTGGCGTCCATTTGCGCGCGCAGTTTGGGGGTGGCGTCGTCCATGCCGGCAAGGTGCAATGCGCCGTGTACGGCATAGGTTAATAATTCTTTTAAAATGCTTTGTTTATATAACAAGGCATTTTTTTTGGCTATATCAAAGCAGACAAAAATATCGCCAAAGGCAAAATCTTCCATGTTTTTATCATAATCATAACCAAACGAAATTACGTCAGTCTCATAATCATGGTTAAGAAATTCTTTGTTAATTTTATGTATTTCTTTACCATCAACAAAAATCAAATTTACCTCGCCTTTAAGCTTGCCGTACTTACCAAGCGCGGCGGTAACGCCGTTTTTATACAGCGATGTTTTACGGTAATGTTTGGGTAAATCTGTTTTGTAAAAAACGTTTATTTTCATTTCTTTTTCTCAAATTTCCCATAAGCTTCCAGAATTGCTTTTACAAGCGGGTGGCGCACAACGTCCTCGCCGGTAAACTCTACCACTGCTATGCCGTCAACGCCTTTTAGTATTTTGGCCGCCAGCATAAGGCCGCTTTCTTTTTTAATAGGCAAATCTATTTGCGTAGGGTCGCCGTTTATAATCATGCGTGAGTTGCGGCCCATGCGGGTTAAAAACATTTTCATTTGCTCGGGCAAGGTATTTTGCGCTTCGTCCAAAATAATAAAAGCGTTTTCTAATGTGCGCCCGCGCATATAGGCAAGCGGCACAATTTCAAGCGTGTTGGAATATTTTAAAGCGCGGAATTTCTCAGCACCCAACATAGTATTAAAAGCGTCATACACGGGCCTTAAATAAGGGTCTACTTTTTCGTTAATGTCGCCCGGTAAAAAGCCAAGCTTTTCGCCCGCTTCCACTATAGGGCGGGATACTATTATTTTGCCCACCATGCCCAGCTCCAGCGCGCGCAGCGCGCAGGCACACGCCAAAAATGTTTTACCGGTACCAGCCGGACCCACAGAGACAACCAAGTCATTAGCGAAAATGGTTTCTATATATTTATGCTGGTTTTTGGTGCGTGGTTTTACGGGCGCGTTATGCGCGGGGTAATACAGCACGTCGCCGTCAAACGCTTTTGCGCTGGCGGTGCGCTGCATTGTTATAATGGTTTCTTTATTTTGAAGCAGTTTTTTAATGGTGGCGGACGCTTTGTCCACACGTGAGTTGGGGCCCGACAGCGACACTTCCGCCCCGCCGCCGTCTTCCTCATAGCGTACAAAAATTTCTATTTTAAATTCTTTTTCCAACGCGCGCAGGCGGGCGTCCTGCTCGCCCAGCACTAAAAATATTTCGTCCTGGTTTTTTAATTTAATTTTTTTAATCATATGGTTTTATTCTGAAAATAACGGGCGGAGACAAGCTCCGCCCCTACATATTGTTTTTATAAGGCAGATCCTCAGGATGGCTTTTTTATATAAACTTGCTTCTGCCGCGCGGCAGCACCACTATGCCCGAAGGGTCAATAAAGTACCTTTGCGCGTCTGACTGCGGGTCGTGCCCTATTGTCTGGCGTTCGCCTATTACGTTAAACCTGTCTATAATAGCCTTTCTTACCTTAGAGCCTTTTTTAAACTCGCAGGAATCCATAACCACGCTGTCTTCCAACACGCAACCCTCGTGCACTATAATATTGCTGCCCAGCACGCAGTTACGCACCACGCTGTGCGGGTGTATAACACAGCCGCTGCTGATAGAAGAATTTTCTATATTCCCGCCCAAAAACATTGTGGGCGGCAAATGCGCTGTGGTGGTGCTTATGGGCCAAAGCGGGTTGTTAAGGTCCATTTTAGGTTTGGGACCCAAAAGGTCCATATTAGTTTGCCAGTAGGCCTCTATGTTACCAACGTCGCGCCAGTAACCTTGTTCTTCATAAGGTTTGGCGCCGGGTAACTTTTGGCTGGGGAAGTCATAGGCGAAAGTGCGGTATTCCGTTAAAATCTTGGGCAGAATATGTTTGCCAAAGTCTAAGGACGGCACATCGCAAAAACGTTTTTGCAGTACGCGCATAAGCGCGTCCGTATTAAAAATGTAATTGCCCATAGACGCGTAAGCGTATTTAGGGCGGCCGGGGATGGCCTTGGGGTTTTCGGGCTTTTCTTCAAAGCGGGTAATGCGGTTTTTATTATCCACGCCAAGCACGCCAAAAGACGTGGCTTCCTCAAGCGTAACAACATTGGCGGCCACCGTAACGTCGGCTTTGTTAGCAAGGTGAAAGTCTATCATTTGGCCGATATCCATGCGGTACACATGGTCCGCGCCGAATATCGCCACCAAATCAGGCGCGAAATCTTTAATTAAATTAACGTTCTGCCGCACAGAGTCTGCCGTGCCCCTGTACCAAATTTCGCCCAGCCTCATTTGCGGCGGAACGCAGGTTAAAAAATGGTCGCGGCTGATACCGTCCGTCTTCCATGTTGTGCGTAAATATTCAATTAATGACTGCGAAAGGTATTGCACCAAAATATATGAAGCGAAAATATTTGAGTTGACAAAATTGGAAAGCACAAAATCCACAATTCTGTACTTGCCGCCAAAAGGAACTGACGGTTTGCTTCTCTCTTTAGTCAGCGGGTAAAGCCTTTCGCCTTTGCCGCCGGCCATTATCATACCCAGTACTCTCATAAGTAGCCCCTTTACTAATTTAATGATGCCGGAAACGTAAAAGCTTAGTTGGAACCAAGCGGCAGCTTTTTAGACATTTGCTCAAAAGCTTCCCAGGTCCAGGGCATTCTTTCGGCAAACATTACTACTATAGCGTCCGCGTAGTCTCTTATTTCTTTTTGCGCGTGTTTGTCTGCGCGCAGTGAAATAAAGTTAAGCAAACTTCTGGAGTTTACGGTCCAGTAAAATTGGGTGTATTGGCAAACGGGTAAAATGCCGCGGGCCATTTCGCGCGCGACGCCGGCTTCCAATAATTTTTTGTAGGCTGAGTAGGAAGCTTCCACGCTGTCCTCATATATTTTTTTAAGCGCGGCATTGTCTAAATCAGAAGAAGACAAAGAGCCTTGCTTATTGTGCGTGTCCTGCACGCGAAATTCCGAAGGAATGTAAAATTCGTCTTTAACCTCGGTATATCTGGCGCTGACTTCGTTGTAAGAGGCCCAGCGGTGTCTCATCCACTGTCTGGCTATATAAATAGGGCAGCAAATGCGGAACTGAAAAGTAGAATGTTCAAACGGGCTGTGGTGGGCGTTTTCTAAAAGATATTTAATAAGTTTTTTATCTTTTTCTTCCCCTTTAGATTCTGAGCCAAACGTAACGCGCGCGGAACTTAACACACGGTTATCGCCGCCCATAAAATCTACCAACTCCACAAAACCTTTGTCTAAAACTTCTATTCTTTCAGTCATCACTGGTCTCCGTTACTTAAGTTTATAAATTTCTAAAATTGAATTGCCCGAATCATACACCTGCGTAACCAGTACGCCGCGAGCCCCGCCATAAGATACCGCCGCCAAGTCATAAATAACGCCGTCGGACTCAAGCTCCGCGAAGGTTTTAAGCGTAACGCCGTTCCAGCCCACAAAGCGTATTACGCCGCTTTTGTATATGCCAAAGCTGTCGGCCACTACCGCTACTTTAGGTAAGTTTTCGGCCACGGCAAAAACGTGTTTATCCGCGCTGCCCACATATGTTATAGGCAGAAGCACACGCACTATTGTGCTACCCATATTAAACCTTACCGGCGTGGTGGAGTAGGCGCCGTCGTTTAAATCTATTTTTTTACCTTTGGCGGTAAGTATTTTGATTCTGCCGTATTCGGTGGCGAAAATAGAATCCTCTTTACCGTCGCCGTCAAAATCGTCCACGTTATACGCGCTGAACGTGGCCTGCGTGCTGGATTTTACGGGCATTTTGGTATATTTAAAATTGTTTTTCTTAGCGTTATATTCAAGCGTGCCGACAGGCGTTGTTTTAATTTCATTATGCCTGTAAATTTCCTGCCCTAAAAGTACCGTGCCGCCGGGCATAGCGGCAACCTTAGCCATCCATTTAAAAGAACCTGTCTGGCTGATTTTGCCATCGGCAATTTCTAAAACAAGCGTTGTTGTTTTGGCGGAAGACTCCTCAAAAACAACGGCGTAAATTTGCGGTGTGCCGGTGCCTTTAATATCGCCGGCGGAAATAGTTAAAATTTTCTTGTAAGGCGAAACAGCGTGCTCTAAATAATCTTTGCCGTCCATGGTAATAATTTTGACTTTATTGCCGGACTCCAGCGCCATTACTATATAATCTTTACCGCCCAGCTTAATCATGGTTGAAGAAAGCACTTTGTCCGCTATAGGCTGCGATTTGTACAGCATTTCAACATCTTGCATGGGGGCTTCTTCTTTAAGCGCGGCTTTGGTAACAATTACCGGGGTCTGCGCAGGCACGGCGGCGGCATCCACTTCCATCTTTTGGCCGGGTTTTGTTTGGTATTCAACAGCTATAGAGCCAACCGCGTACATATCCTGCACGCTTGTTACCGTAACCGTGGGGCCGTACTTATGTATTGTGCCAAGGCTTACGCCTTTATGGTTTTTAAGTTCTTCAGAACTTTCCACCAATTTTAAAGAACTGCCTTGTTTAAGTTTGGAGCCAAGCTCCGTGGTATCAATGTAAATTGTTTTTCCGTCTTGTTTTGCTACGTAAGCAATATCCTGCGCAAAAACGGTTCCTGCAAAAAGTAGTGTAATGGTTATGTATATATATTTTTTCATATAATAGATATATACCATTTTTGGACCATTTTTTACACGTGGATTTGTACAAAAACGGCCGTTTTACGGTTTTATGCCGGGTTTGCCAACGTAAAACTTACCGTTTTTAGGAGAGGACATGGAAAAAGAATTTAAAGATTTTGTAGCCACAACCAAAAAACTTATTGCCCCCGGCGGCTGCCCGTGGGACAGAAAACAAACACATGAAACGCTTATAAAATGCCTGCGTGAAGAATCAGAAGAAGTTGTAACCGCCATAGAAAATAAAGATTTTGAAAATTTACAGGAAGAGCTGGGCGACCTGCTGCTGCAAGTAGTCTTTCACGCTAATCTGGCCGAGGAAGAGGGAAAGTTCACACTAACCGACGTTATAAACGGCATAAACGATAAGCTTATCCGCCGCCACCCGCATGTTTTTGGCGGCGCCAAAGCCTGCGCTACGCCTGAAGAAAGTTTAGCACTGTGGAGAGAAGTAAAAGCCAAAGAAAAAGCCGAAAAACTGAAGAAGTAATATTAAACAACAAAGCATAAAATTTATTTATAACAGCACATATTTGTGTGTAGCACCCTCACCCGGCCTAAACGCCGACCTCTCCCCTAAGAGGGAGAGGAGATAAAACAAGTGCCGTTTGCCGTTCCCTAAGCGAAGCGCAAGGGCCCACCGAAATAAATCAGTGCCGTACCCCTCCTTTAACATATAAGTGCCGTTACTCCTGCCCCGCAGTCATGGAGAGGCAACATCATAAAGTTTTTAAGGGCATTTTTTGAATTCTGTCTGAGTAAAAAATTTATAAGGTTGCAGTACTACAGCAAAATTTTTTACGAGTTATTCAAAAACCCTTAAAAGACCTTACTCGACCACGGCGGGGCGAGATTTTTGCTTACTTTTTTACGATAAAAAAAGTAAGTCGCGCTCAAAGCGCGAAACTATTTACACTCACAAAAGATAAAAAGCCCCGCTCAAACGAGCGGGGCTTTTTTATTTAATCTAATTTTTTTAGCAACGGAAAAAACACTATCTCTCTTATAGAATCTTGCCCCGTTAGCAGCATTATCAGGCGGTCTATGCCTATACCCATACCACCCGTTGGCGGCATGCCGGACTCTAAGGCCTCAATATACGCGGTGTCAACAATTTCAGAGTTATCTTTATTGTCTTTGGCTTTTTGGGCGGCCTGGTCTCTAAGGCGTTCGGCCTGGTCCGCCGGGTCGTTAATCTCGGTGTAGGCGTTGCCAAGCTCGCTGCCGCAGACAAACGCTTCAAAGCGTTCTACTAAAGCCGGGTCACCCTCTTTAGTTTTGGAGAACGGGCTGACGGCTGTAGGATAGTCCATCATAAGTATCGGGTTAGTATAGTGGACTATTATTCTTTCGTCAAAAATAGCGTCAAATATTTTACCGCTGGACTCTTCTTCATCCACTTTCAGGCCAAGACGTTTGGCTAAAGCTATTACTTCCGCTCTTTTAAATTCACGGCCGTCTAAAATATTGTGAATGTCTTCGCCAACATATTTCTGCCACGCTTCTGGCATAGAAACCCTTTCATAAGGCGGTTTAAGGCTGACTTCTTTGCCTTTAAACATGACTGTTTCCACGCCGATAGCGGCCGCGGCGTTGGATACCACGGCGTCAAAAACGTCCGCCATTGTGTTGACGTCGCCGTATGCCTGGTAAAGTTCCATCATGGTAAATTCCGGGTTATGCGTGGTATCGATGCCTTCATTGCGGAACATTTTGCCTATTTCATAAATTCTATCTATGCCGCCAACCACAAGACGTTTGTGGTAAAGCTCTAAAGCTATACGCATGAAAAGCGGCATTTTAAGCGCGTTGTGAAATGTTTCAAACGGTCTTGCTATAGCACCGCCGGCGTCTGGCGTTAGGGTAGGGGTTTCAACCTCAAGGTAACCCATGCCGTCAAGCGTTTTGCGTATGGAGCTGATGATTTTGGCGCGCTTTCTAAAAATATCGGCAACGTCTTCATTGGCTATAAGGTCAACGTGGCGGTTGCGAAAGCGGATTTCAGTATCCTGCACGCCGTGCCATTTTTCAGGCATAGGGCGGATAGCTTTGGATATTAAATTAACGCTGCCCGCTTTAATTGTTTTTTCGCCTGTTTTGGTTAAAAACATATGGCCCGATACGGTAACAAAATCACCTACGGAAACGTGCTTTTTGAAAAAATTATATTTTTCTTCACCAAGAGTATCTTTCTGCGCGTAAAACTGTATTTTGCCCGTAAAATCTTTAATATGCGCGAACGCCGCTTTGCCCATAAGCCTGAGTTGCACTACACGGCCTGAGACGGTTACGTTAGCGTCTATTTCTGCGTCCATAGCTTCTTTTGCGCTGTTTACGCTGCCTGAGCGGGCCGGGTATGGGTTAACGCCTGCGGCTTTAAGTTCGGCAACTTCATCGTATCTTTGTTTAATTATTTCCGCTAAAGAATTTTGCGGTTTTTGTTCATTATTTTCTGTCATAGTTTCCTCTTGGTAATGCGCTATTTTGCGCTGTACTTATAATTTTATCAAATTGACAGCGGTTTGTTTAATGGATAGAATAAATGAAAGGGAGAATACTATGAAAAATTATAAATCACGCCATAGCTTAGCAAAGGCGGAAGGTTTTACATTAATTGAAGTGCTGGTAGTGGTAATGATTATAGCCATACTTGGCATTATCGCCGTACCGCAGTATATAAGAATAGTTGAAAGAAGCAGAATGTCAGAGGCGCAGGTAGCGCTCAAAGCCGCGGCGGAAAGCATACAAAGGGCCGAAAAAATAAAACACGGCATTGTGGGGGAGAACAACTGGGATATGATTGATATAAAAATGGGCGGAGACTATGATAAAACCACCCACACATACACAACATCTGACTTTGTGTATACATTAAATGAACAATCCTTAAGCAGCGTTAAGCACACTTTTATTAACGCCACAAAAAGAGAAGCCCCTTATTACAGCATGGAAATGCATGTAAACAAAGGGGATTTATCACCAGTTATATGCACTTACGCTACCGGAGACACTAAAGCAAAATCCGCCTGCGAAGACGGCGGCTACACGCAGTCTTACCCAAACCCGGGCAACAACAATAACGGTCTTACAAGACCGTAACAATATAAGTTTTAAAACCCCGCGTAAAACGCGGGGGTTTTATTTTATACATTTTTTAAGAAATGGGTAGTAAAGGTCCGCTTTTAACGGGTACTTTATTTCATTAGGTTTATCTTTAGCGGTAAAATTTACCGGGGCGCCGTCTATAACGCAAAGCGGGGTTTGCTCGGCCGCTTCACCCATTAAAATGGACGCCGCCGCCGCAAGAGAGTCGGCTATATCTACCATTGTCATAGTAAGCTTGCGCCCGTAAATATCTTTTTGGCCTACATAATTTTTTACGCCGCTAAAGCCCGAATACGCTACAGCCGCGCCTATTACGCCGGCACGCAGCGGCAGTATCATGCTGTCGGTAATAATAATACCAAGTTTTTTTACTTTATATTTTTTTATCAGCGCGGTGCGTAAAACGCGGGCAAGTTTGTAAGAATCTTTAGGCAGCAAAATTGTTTTACCGCCCTTGGAATTGGACTGGTCTATACCTGCATTGGTCATAACCATGCCGTCTTTAATTGTAAAGTAACAAAGGTATGTTTTAAGCGCGTAGGAACTTTCCTTTTTTATAAGCGCCTCATAATCTTTTTTACTAAGCTGGGGCAGTGTGCGGCCCCCGCTAAGCGCGGCTATTTTGGATGACAGCACAATAATAGCGCCCTCACTTATTTTAGGAATGTGGTTAAAAATAAAATTTGTCAGATTTTCTTTTTCTTCAAATATTCTTGTTTTAATTGGTGTAAGTTTCATAATTATCACTCAAAGGGCGCTACAAAATAAGCAAAAACTTCGTTAGATAAAAACATGCCGTCAAAACTTAATTTTATTTTTTCTTTATCACTCTCTAAAAGATTTTTGCCTATAAGTTCTTCAATTTCTTTGCCAAAATATTTTTGCATTTCCTGCGTGTAATCTATACCGCCAAGCTGGCGCAGCGCTATTAAAATTTGTTCGCCTAGTTTTTCTTTACCCTGCAAACTTTCTTCAAACTCACGTACTGGGCGGCCATTATTTATTTTATAAATATATTCCATGGGGTCTTCTATATTAGAATATCTTACGCCGCCTGTGTAGCCCGCCGCCGCGCTGCCTATGCCAAGATACTCACTGCCTTGCCAGTAAGATGTATTATGTTTGCTTTCATAGCCGGGTTTAGCGAAGTTTGAAATCTCGTAATGGTTATAACCCGCCGCCGCTAAAGTATGGTGGGCGTATTCCAGCATTTGGCGCATTAAAATTTGGTCTGGGTTAAAACCCTGCTCAAAAAGTTTTGTGCCCTCTTCTATCTGTAAACCATATAAAGAAAAATGCTCTGGGTTAAGCGACAAAACAGTTTTTATATCTTCTTCAAAATCCTGCATGGTTTGGTTTTGTACACCGCAAATTATATCAATATTAATATTATTAAATCCCGCCGCGCGTAAGGCGTTATAAACAGCTAAAAACATTTCTTTATTATGCACGCGGCCAAGCGTACTCAGGTGCTTATCATGCGTGCTTTGCAAGCCCAGGCTAACACGGTTAAAACCGTATTTTTTAAGTAATTCTATTTTAGCGCTGTCCAAGCTTTCGGGGTTGGCCTCGAAGGTGGATTCCTTAAAATTTTTGATAGGGCCAAAGTTTTTTTCTATATCATCAAAAAGTATTTCCAAATGCAAACGGTTTAGTACGCTTGGCGTACCGCCGCCTATATATAAGGTAGGCGCCTGAAAATTTTTATTAAGTTCCATCTCGCGCCCAAGCGCACGTACATAATCCAAATGTATCTCGTTGCGACCTGGGTATGAGGCAAACGCGCAATAATTACATTTTTGTTTGCAAAAAGGAATGTGAATATAAATGCCAGTCATAAACTCCTTACTTTTCTCCCTTTCGTAAAGGGAGTGGCCTGCAAGGCCGAGGGATTTATCACGCTGCGTAGCAGCTTACCATAAATGCCGTTGAATACCATCATTAAATCCCTCCCCCCTACGGGGTACTCCCTTTACAAAAGGGAGAAATAACGGCGCGTTATTTTTAAAAACATTAAGTCATGTTGAGCAGACGCGTCAACGCGCCAAAGTGAACATCTACTTCTTTTTAAAATACAGTTGTTTTTATTAGGTAAATCCTTACCCTTTTGCGTTGGCGCAAAAATTCAGGATGACTTAGTTTATATAAAAACATATCCAGCTAAAAATACTCTAAAAGAAATTCTTTATTTTTGAGCGGCAAGGTAGTCTAGGTAAGACTGCATAAAAGCGTCCAGGTCGCCGTCCATAACAGCCTGTACCTGCGAACTTTCGTAACCTGTTCTTAAATCTTTAATTAATTGGTAAGGCATAAAAACGTATGAGCGTATTTGGTGACCCCAGGCAATGTCGCCCTTTTGGCCGTAATGCTTTTCCTGCTCGGATCGTTTTTTATCGGCCTCTATCTGGTAGAGTTTGGCCTTTAACATTTTCATAGCCATTTGCCTGTTTTTAAGCTGGCTGCGCTCCACCTGGCAAGCCACCACAACGCCTGTTGGTATATGCTGTATTCTTACGGCGGTTTCAACTTTATTTACGTTTTGCCCGCCCGCGCCGCCGCTGCGAAATGTGTCTACCTTTAAATCTTTATCTAAAATTTCTATTTTAATTTCGTCTTCAATATCAGGCAACACGTCGCATGAGGCAAATGATGTATGTCTGCGTGAGTTAGAGTCAAACGGAGAAACGCGCACCAAGCGGTGTACGCCGTTCTCGCTCTTAAGGTACCCGTACGCGTAAGGCCCCTCTACTACGGCGGAAACGCTTTTTACGCCGGCTTCTTCACCCGGCAAAATATCTGTAATGGTAAGTTTTAACCCGTGCGCCTCGGCCCAGCGGGTGTACATTCTAAGCAGCATTTGCGCCCAATCGCAAGACTCCGTACCGCCGGCGCCGGCGTGAATATTTATAATAGCGTTAAGTTTGTCGGCGGGCTCGGAAAGTTTTATTTTAAATTCAATATTTTTAAGAGTATCTTCAACACTTTGCAGGCTGGCGGCAATTTCGGGCAGTTCCGCTTCGCTGCCCGCTTCGCGGGCCATGTCATAAAACGCCTGCGCGTCTTCTAAATCAGTTTTTAATTTGGCGTAAGTTTCAATATCCGTTTTAACGGCGTCGGCCTCTTTGGTTACTTCACGGGCCTTTTCGTTATCGTCCCAAAAGCCTTCTGAGGCGGACATCTTTTCCAGCACGGCTAAGCGTTCACGCTTTTCATCTATACGTAACAAAGAACCTGCTTTAGCGGTGCGCTCAAGCAGTTCATCTATTTTATTTTTGATGTCTTTAAATTCGATATTACTCATCTGACACTATAAAAGCGGTAAAAGCTATGTTAAGGAATATAAATATGCAAATGTACACAAACAGGTTGCCCCATTTAGCGTAGAAAGTAGCGTCCTGCTTTTCATGCAGTGGCACAGAAAAGTTCATAACAGTATCGGTATTAAGCGTGCTGGACTCTCTTATTCTTCCAAAGCCGTCTATCCAGCCGGAAATACCTGTATTGGCGCTTCTTACCACAGGCACGCCAAGCTCCGCCGCACGCATTACGTTGATTGCAAAATGTTGGTACGGGGCGGAGGTATCAAGATACCAGCCGTCGTTAGTTATGTTAAAAAATATTTTTGCGCCTTTAAGCTCAGTCTTACGCCAAATGGCCGGGAAAACAGATTCATAACAAATATTTATGCCTATTTCCGTATCGTCAAGTTTTTGTAAAGGCTGGTTGCGGTCGCCTGGGGTAAAGGAACCAAGCGCGCCAAGCACCTCAATATCTAAAGTGCTAAGGTAATCTTCAAAAGGTATATATTCGCCAAAGGGTACCAATTGTTCTTTATTATAAATACCCTGCAAACCGCCCGCGCGGTCAAACATATAGGCACTTACAAAGCTAACGTCGTCTACCGTGTAGGTAGAGCCTATTATTTGGTAAGCGTTAGATTTTTTGCTTATATCTTCCAGCCAGTTATAGTACCTTGCTTCCTGCGCGGGGCCGGGCAAAGCTGTTTCAGGCCAGACAATAATGTCAGGGTTGGTAGGTGTGATCTGTGCTAACTGCTCTTTAAGTTTATTTTCTATTTCGTTTACAAAGGCGGAGTTCCATTTTTTATACTGGTCGATATTCGGCTGTAAAATAGAAACTTTTAAAACTTTTGTAGGCGCGCCAAGCTGCGCGTCGGCCTTAGCCAAACGGTCTTTGCCGTATGTAAATACTAAAGAAAATACTATCGCGCCAAAAAATATTGCCAAGGCTCTCTCGCCAAAGCTTTTCATGGTAAACGCCGTAGCTATAGAGCCGTTTACAAAAGCTATGGCGAAACTTACCGCGTATACGCCGCCTATGCTTGCCACCTGCAGCATAACGGTATTATTCCACTGCGAGTACCCAAGCATGAACCAAGGAAACCCTATAAACCCCTGCGCCACTACCTGGTGCAAAAGCTCTAAAGATACCCAGCCTGTAGCCACAAGCAGCGGGTAAAAATAATTGTACTTACGCGCGTAAAAACAAAGCCCGCCAAACAGCGCGAACTGCGCCGAAACTGAGACCGACAACACCACGCACGCCCCTATAGACATAACATTGGTAACGCCCGCGGCCATAGCAGTATAATATATCCAGTAAAATAATCCTACGCAGGTAAAAGCGCCTGTTAACCAGCTGAAAAACACGCTGCCAAAAAGGCCGCGTGTTTTCCTGATACCCACAAAAAGAGGCACCAAGGATACCCACGCAACTATAGAATGGCTTTGTTTAGGAAAGCTGAGAAATACAAGATACGCGCTAAGCGCCGCCGCGAAAATAAACAGTAGCAGCCTGCCCATAATAGCAAGTTTATCGGCAAAAAAAGACGAGTTTTCTTTATGCTTATGTATATCTCTTTTATTAGAGATATAGCTGTACACCTGCGTATCACGCTGGCGTACTACATATTGGCCTGTTTTCCTTTTTTTCTCTGCCATGTCAAAACTCTCTTATAGATTTTCACCGCAGCATTTTTTGTATTTTTTACCGCTGCCGCAGGGGCAAGGGTCATTACGGCCTATTTTGCCGGGGGTAACGGTATCGCGCGAACCTACAGTTTCATCGCCCGCCACAGCCTCTTTACCTACAGGAGACACACGGCGTTTGGGCGGCAATTGTAAGCGGAAAATATATTCCACCATAATGTCGCGCACTTTGTTAAGCATGCCAAGGTAAAGGTTGTGAGACTCTTTTTGGTATTCAATTAAAGGGTCTTTTTGGGCGTAACCGCGCAGGCTGACGCTTCTCTGCATTTGGTCAAGTTCATATAAATGCTGTTTCCACGCTTGGTCTATAATTTGAAGCAAAAGCATTCTTTCAACTTCGCCAAAGTCAACGGCTTGGTCATAAAAATATTTAGAACGCTCGTCAAAAACTTTTTTAACTTTTACAATAGTTTCTTCTATAGCTTTATCCACGCCATTAGGGTGCAGGTTTTCAGCGTTGTAGTTGGACTCTATTGTAAACACTCTTTGCAGGAAAATATTAAGCGTGTTATAGTCAGACTTAGCGGGTTGCTTTTGGTTATAATAGCGGCCGAAAGCCTCTTCTATAACTTCTTTTATCATCTCCATAACCTGCGCGTTTACATTGGCGCCGTCTAAAATAGAGTTACGCAAATGGTAAATAGCCGTTCTCTGCTGGTTCATTACTTTGTCATAATCCAGCAAGTGCTTGCGGATATCAAAGTTATGCCCCTCAACCATGCGCTGGGCGGATTCTATCTGCCTGCTCATAAGGCGGGACTCAATTACGTCGCCCTCTTTCATGCCCATTCTTTCAAGTACGGCTGAAATGCGCGAGGTATTGGCAAACAACCTCATAAGCTCGTCATCAAGCGATATATAAAAACGGCTTAGCCCCGGGTCGCCCTGGCGCGCGCAGCGGCCGCGCAGCTGGTTATCAATACGTCTGCTCTCATGGCGTTCGGTGCCTAAAACGTGCAAACCGCCCTGCTCTACCACAGCAGCCTGGTCTTGCGGGGTTGTGGGGTTGCCGCCAAGCACAATGTCAGTACCGCGGCCAGCCATATTGGTGGCTATGGTAACCGCGCCTTTTGCGCCCGCCTGACTGATAATTTGCGCTTCCATCTCGTGATATTTGGCATTAAGCACTTTATGCGGTATGCCTTTGGAGCGCAGCATATTACCAAGTTTTTCAGATTTTTCTATAGAACGTGTACCTACAAGTACCGGAGCGCCCTTTTTCCAAAGTTCTTCAATGTCCTGCACAATAGCATTATATTTTTCACGCTCCGTGCGGAAAACTAAGTCCGGGTTGTCAACACGCTTAGAAGGTTTGTTGGGCGGTATTTCTACAACGTCAAGTTTGTAAATTTGCCAAAACTCGCCCGCTTCCGTCATGGCGGTACCGGTCATGCCGGAAAGCTTGTTGTAAAGTTTAAAGAAATTCTGGAACGTGATTGTAGCTAAAGTTTGGTTTTCTTCTTTAATTTTAATTCTCTCTTTAGCTTCAACCGCCTGGTGCAAACCGTCTGACCAGCGGCGGCCGGGCATAAGGCGGCCGGTAAACTCGTCCACAATAATAACCTCGCCGTCTTTTACTACGTAGTCTACGTCTTTTTCATAAAGATGATGCGCGCGCAAAGCCTGGTTAATGTGGTGCACCCATTCGGACTCTACGTCGTTGTAAAGGTTGGGCACGTTTAAAAACTTTTCGGCCTTGGACACACCGTCTTCGGTAAGGGTGGCGTTGTGGTTTTTTTCGTCTATAACAGCGTCGTACCCGGCGGAAAGGTTTTCGCCTGAGTATTTAGCTTTTATTTCTTCGTCTTCAGTAATTTTACGTACTTTTAAGTTGGGGATAATGCGGTTAACAATTTCGTATTTATCTGTGCTCATTTCGGCGGGGCCGGAGATAATAAGCGGGGTTCTTGCTTCGTCCACTAAAATAGAGTCAACTTCGTCGACTATACAGTAGTTAAGCGGGCGCAAAACTCTGTCTTCTTTACGCACGACCATGTTGTCGCGCAGGTAGTCAAACCCAAGTTCGTTATTGGTAACGTAGGTAATATCCTTTTTGTACATTTCCTGGCGGCCGGCATTGTCCATCTCGCGGTTAATATAACCTACGGTTAAACCTAAAAATTCATGTACCGGGCCCATCCAGCCGCTGTCACGTTTGGCAAGGTAGTCGTTAACGGTAACTACATGTACGCCCGCGCCTGTAAGCGCATTTAGGTAAGCGGGTAAGGTGGCCACAAGGGTTTTACCTTCACCAGTGCGCATTTCTGTAATTTTGCCCTGGTGCAGCACCATGCCGCCCAAAAGCTGTACGTCATAGTGGCGCATTTTAAGCACGCGTTTGCCGGCCTCTCTAACAGCGGCAAAGGCCTCGGGCAAAATATCGTCAAGCGTTGCGCCGGCGGCAAGGCGTTCTTTAAATTCTAATGTTTTATTTTTTAATTGTTCGTCTGATAACTTTTCAAATTCGGGTTCAAGTGAGTTAATTTTGGCGACAACAGGTGTTAATTTTTTAAGATCTCTCTGGCTTTTGGTGCCAAAGATTTTTTCTACCACAGATGTAATCATTTTTTAAGTCCTTGATGTTTGAATATTATTCATAATGCGCGCGTACACGTTCGGGTACACGATAATATATTATAACTCTTTTTAGGGCTTAAAACTTAGTAGTTTTGGAAAGTTCTTTGATAGCGGCCGAATTTCTGGCCTGCAAAGTTGTGTAAAGAGATGTTTTTGGTTGTTTTTTATCCTGCTTGGCGGAATAAATTTTGCTGATGGAAGTAAACACTTTTTTAAACGCCTCCACCACAGCCGGGTCAAAAGATTTGCCGGACTCGTCCACAATATAGTCATACGCCTTGGCCGGCGTCCAGGCAGACTTATAAATGCGGTCCATGCACAGCGCGTCAAACACGTCCGCCACGCTTACTATGCGGGCCTCTATGGGGATATCCTCCCCGCTAAGGCCGTGCGGGTAGCCCTCCCCGTTCCACTTTTCATGATGGTAAAGGCTGATTTTATGCGCCAGCTGTAAAATTTTGGAATGCGCCCCCTCCAAAATACGGCCGCCGTAAATGGTGTGGGACTTCATAATTTCATACTCCTGCTCAGTCAATTTGGCGGGTTTTAATAAAATATTATCGGCCAAAGCTACTTTGCCTATGTCGTGCAGCGGGCTGGCGTTTTTAATAAGCTCGCAGTACTTACGTTCCAGGCCAAGCGCTAAAGCTATTAAAAATGAAATTATACTTATGTTTTTTAAATGGTTTCTGGTGTCTTTCTGGTCACGGTATTCGGCGGTGACGGCCAGGCGGTAAATGGTTTCCAACTGGGAAACGTGCACGTCCTGGTACAAGCGGGCTATTTCTATAGCGCCCGAGGCCAAGGCCGACATAAGCATAAGTATGCCTTCGTCTTTTTTATCAAAAGGCGTGCCGTCGTTTTTGTTGGCTACCTCAAACACGCCAAGCACTTTGCCGGAATTATTTTTGAGCGGGACAACAAGCATGTTTACCGTCTTAAAATCGGTAACCATGTCTAAATCCATAGAAAATCTGGGGTCTTCGTAAGCATTGGTTATATTAATAACCTCGCCTGTGTTGGCGCAGGTGGATATTACGCTTTTGCCGTCAAGAGGAATGCGGATTTCGGTATGCTCGTCCAGCCCTTTGCCTTGGGCTATTTTTGACCAAAGCTCGCCAGATTCCGCGTCTTTTAAGAAAATGGCGCAGCGGCCTACGTTAAGAATTTTGGTAATTTGGTCGCCCACAATATCCAACAGCGCGTCAAGGCGAACCTCGTTAGATACCTGTATCCCGAAGTCCACCAGCAGATTCAGCTTCTCTTCAGCTGTCAGTTTTCCTATCTGCATAACCGTTTCCTATATCCCCAATATAAAACACCCTTGCCTTAGCATAATACTTTTTTAGACATTTGTTAAGCGTATTTTTTTGCGCCAGGCTTGTGCACACAACAATATCGGCCTGGTTGTACGCGATATACTCGCTTTTTATTTTAAAAAACACCGCTGTTTCTTTAGGCTTTATTTTGTCATAACCAAACAAAGCCAGCGGGTAATTTTGCCCGTACCAGGCGGGCGTAAAATGTTTAAACATTTTGCCCAGTATCTGTGATGAAGAATGAAAAAGTTCGTCCTCCGCGCTGAAAAGCGATGTTTTGGTTAGAATAACCTTCTCTTCGCTGTCAGTTTTTTTAATTTGGTTAAGCGGTATTACGTCCGCTAAAAACTTTGTGTTGGCGGCAAATTTTTGCGCTTTTTCAAAGTGCTGCGTCCCGTGAAATATTTGCGGGTACTTTTGTATAAAATTATAAATTTCTAAACTGTCCGTTACTATTTTTTTGTCCGCGGTCGGGCACAGTTTAAAATATTTTTCCATCAGTTTTTGTGCGCGCGACCTGCACTGCGGCAGCGTGCCATACACATATTCATACATGCCTGTGTCTTCATACAAAACGCCTGCCGTGCCAAAAATATTTTTTATGGTTTCATATATTTTAACGCCTGTTTTTACTTCTGTAAATTTTGCCTCAAATGACGGCAGGAAAAAGGCTGCGGCGGTTTCGGCGGTTTCTTTTTTTAGTTTATTTTTAAGCGAAAACGGATTTAAAGAAATTAAAATTTTTTGCGCTCTATATAACAACGGCAGTTTTCTTGCCGCAACGCTGCGTTCCAACTCAAGCACATGTTCGTGTGTGGGCACCTTTGCAAAACATTCTTTGGTGCACAGCCCGCATAACATACAGCCCGAGGTTACTTTTTTTATACGCTCAGTATTTTTACGAAAGCCAACTTTAGCTTCCATAATATAACGCAGCAAAATATTGCGTGCGCGGGGCCCATTGTCCTCGGTATTTGTTAACAGTTGGAACGGGCACGCGCGTGAGCAGTAGGCGCATTTATTGCACTGGCTTACGCTGTCATAAAGCGCTTTCTGCCCCATCTGCGTAAAAATAACGTGCTGGTGCAGCGGCTCCTCGCCGTCACGGAAAATAAATCTTTTGGGGGAGGAGGCTATAATAAAATCTTCATGCATTTTTTTGCTCCTCCTCTTGCGCGGCAAATTTTGCGTCCGGGTCAATTGCTGTTTTTATTTTTGAAATATATAAATTGCTCACCGCCGTCTTTTGCGCAAGCGCAGCGGGTTTTTCTTCTTTAAAAAGTCTTATTATAAGCTTTGTTATAACACCGTACTGCCCGCGCGACCCGGCAAACAAACGCGCCAAATTATACCCCGCCGAGTTTTTTACAAACTTACCGCCGTAATTTACAACGCCGCCGTTGGCAAGCACGGCCTCAATGCCTGTTACGCTTGCCGTAAATTCATTGCTTAAACCTTGCGCCAAAAGCCCGCCTATTGAGCCTTTGTACTTAGGTAAGGCGGCGTAAAGGTTGTGTTCGGCCAAATTTTTTCTAACCATATCTACAGCCGCGCCGGCCTCAACGGTAAGAGTGTAATTTTCTTTATCTATATCTAAAATTTTGTTGAAGTTTTTTAATTCTATTTTAGGTAATTTTGATTTTGTTTTATTTGTGTTTAAACCTGTTATGACGGCTTTGTCCGCCTTGGCAATTTTAGCGGAAAGTTCTTTAACATTCCCACTTAACTGCGGCACGCGCGGGTTGTTAATAACTACGGGGAAAACTTTGTCGGGGTTAGAAATATTTTTAGGGTCAAAAACAGCTTTTAAAGTTTTGAATAAATTTATTTCCGCCTCGCCATACATATATGCCATAGCGGCGCGTTTTTCTATACCTACGCCGTGCTCGCCCGATATTGTGCCGCCCAAATCCGTTACCGCACGCAGCATTTCTTTACCGGCTTTTACTACAAAACCTGTTTCATACTGGTTGCGCTCGTCAAAGACAATGTTGGGGTGTAAATTGCCGTCGCCGGCGTGAAAAAATAAGCCCGCGGTAATGCCGTAATTATCGCAAATCTCTCTTGTTTTTTTAATGGCCTGCGGCAATGCGGCGCGGGGGACGGTGCCATCCTCTACAAAAACATTCTGCGCCAGTCTTGCCATGGCGGCGTAGCCGCCGCTGCGCCCGCGCCAAAGCGCTTGGCGGTGCGCCTCGTCTTTAGCCGTTTCTGTTTTGAAGGCTTTATGTTTTTTGCAAATGTCCTCAATTTCTTTCATCTCACGCTCGGCCTTTTTTTGGTCGCCGTCGGTTTCTATTAAAAGCAAGGCCTCGCAGTCTGTAGGGTAACCGCTTTTGGAATAGGCCTCTACAGTTTCTATGGTAAGTTTATCCATAGCTTCCACACAGCGGGGCACTATGCCTGAGGCCGTGATAGCGGCAACGGCGGCTATGGAATCATCTATAGTATTAAAAGCGGCCAGCATGGTTTTTATAAAGGGGGTTTGCTTTTCTATCTTAAGCCAAAGTTTGGTAATTACGCCAAGCGTACCCTCGGAGCCTATTATAAAACCAAGCAAATCAGGCCCGGCGTCATTAGCGGATAATATTAAAACTTCACCCTGCGGGGTAACAAATTCTATTTGTGAAATATGCTCTCTTGTCGCGCCGTATTTTACGCCTTTGGCGCCGCCGGCGTTAAGCGCGGCGTTGCCGCCTATTGTGCAGATTTTTTGGCTGGCCGGGTCGGGCAAATATGTATAGCCAAGCGGCTCAAGCGCGGCGTGTAAGTCAGCGTTTACCACGCAGCATTCTACTTCAACCGTTTTATTTAATGTATCTATTTTTAAAATTTTGTTTAGCGGCATCATGTTAAGCACAACGCCGCCTTTAAGCGCCACGCAGCCGCCCACATGGTTAGTGGCGCTTGCGCGCACAACAAAGGGCACCTGGTTTGCGTTTAAAATTTTTATTAAGGGCGCGACGGCCGCGGTGTCAGTTATTCTTAACACAGCTTCGGGCATAGTGCGGTCCAAACTGCAGTCAAAGGAGTGCAGCGCAAGGGTAATTTCATCTGTAAAAACATTATCCGCGCCAAGCAGCCCTATAACACCAGCCTTAATTTTTGAGAAGGTATCCTTTACGAACATATATTAATTATAGTATTTTAGTAAAAATAAAGGGGCCGCCGCCTTCTTAAAATGCTACAATAAAATTGATACATAATAAGGTAATAGGGGTGTAGTTATGGAAACAAGAAATCACTCATCTTCCGCTTTTGTAAAAACGGAAAATAAACAGAGTAGTGAAGCGCAGGCCCAGTTACCCGTTTCATACGGGAAAACTGAAGCTTTTTTATTGCCGAAAGACCCTGCCTGGATGTTCCTTTTCTGGGACATTACCGGCACCACATATGACTATATAAAAAGCCAACACGGGTTTGATATTTTTGACAAGTCAAAACAGGTTGTTAGATTACACGACACCACGGGGAAAACTTTTGACGGGTACAACTCAAACTCATATACTGACATTGACGTATTTTTTGACGCTAAAAGCTGGTATTTACAGGCGCCCGTAACAGGCCATACTTATGTGGCTGACCTGGGGCTTGTAACGCCGCAAGGCACGTTTATCCTAATGGCCCGCAGCAACCCTGTGGCCCTGCCTACAGGCCGCGTAAGCGACGTTATTGACGAAAAATGGATGACGGTTGAGTCCAACTTTCAGAAAATATACGCTATGTCCGGCGCTAACCTGATAGGGTTAGGCGCAAGCGAAATGGCCCACATACTTAACGAAAAATGGCGCACTATTGAAGGCATGCCGTCCTCATACGCGTCTTCCAATATGTCTTCTAAACATATTGTTAAAGAAGACACGCAGGTGCAGGATGACATGTGGCTTAGGGCGGACTGTGAGATTATAATTTACGGTTCAGCCTCACCTGGCGCCACGGTAAAAATTAACGGTAAAGAAATAGAACTTAATAACGGTTCTTTTTCAATAAGGCAGTCTTTACAAAAAGGTGATGTTGTTGATTTGCCCATTACGGCCGAGAAAAACAATATGACCAGAAGCCTGAAAATAAAAGCCCAAAGGGAGGACTAACCCATGGCCCAAAAAGGTTACCTGGCGCTTGTACTGCACGCGCATTTGCCGTTTATAAAACACCCGGAATATCCTGACTTTTTGGAAGAAGACTGGTTTTACGAGGCGATGATTGAAACATATCTGCCGCTTTTAGATATGTACCAAAGGCTTACGGCCGAGGGCGTAGACTTTAGAATAACAATGTCTATAACCCCGCCGCTGTGCGCCATGATGAGCGACCCGCTTTTAATAAGCCGCTTTAAATACTACCTGCACGCCCGCCTGGAACTTAGCGAAAAAGAACTTTTACGCACCAAAAACACGGAGTTTTACTACGTGGCCGAAATGTACAACACTAAGTTTAAAAGATACAGAGAACTTTTTGAAGACATTTACGGCGGAAATATTTTAGAGGGCTTTAAAAAATTCCAGGATATGGGCAAACTGGAAATTATTACCTGCTGCGCCACGCACGGTTATTTGCCGCTGCAAGTGCATAAAGAAAGCGTTAACGCGCAAATCAAACTGGCGGCTGACGATTACAGACGCCGCTTTGGCCGCGGGCCAAGAGGCATATGGCTGGCAGAGTGCGCCTATAATCCCGGCGACGAGAAGTTCCTCAAAGCGCAGGGCATAAGATACTTTTTTACGGAATCACACGCCACATTACACGCCACACCGCGCCCGAAATACGGCATTTACGCCCCTATTTACGCGCCTAACGGCGTAGCCACATTTTCAAGAGACATGGAATCCGCCCAGCAGGTTTGGAGCGCGGAAAGCGGCTACCCCGGTGACCAGGCGTATAGAGAATTCTACCGTGATTTAGGCTACGACCTTGATTACGATTATATTAAACCTTACCTGCACAGTGACGGCGTACGCAGAAACATAGGCATGAAGTACCACCGCATTACAGGTAAAGTTTCTTTAAACCAAAAAGCGCCGTATTATCCGACAGACGCTAAATCTAAAGCGGCGGAACACGCCGGCAACTTTATGTTCAACCGCCAAAAACAGATAGAATATTTATCCACGCTTATGGACCGCAAGCCGCTGGTAGTATCTATGTACGACGCCGAGTTGTACGGCCACTGGTGGTATGAGGGCGTAGACTTTTTAGAATACCTGTTTAAAAAACTGCATTATGACCAGGACGAAATTACTTTAATTACACCTTCGGAATACCTTGAAAAGTACCCGGAAAACCAGGTCGCGCAGCCGTCTGCCAGTTCATGGGGAGACAAAGGTTACAACGATGTTTGGCTTAACAGCGGTAATGACTGGATTTACAGGCATTTAATTAAAGCGGCGGAGCGTATGATGGAAATGGCAAACTATTTCCCCAACGCGCAAGGCCTGCTCAGACGCGCGCTTAACCAGTGTGCCAGAGAGCTTGTTTTAATGCAATCGTCAGACTGGGCGTTTTTAATGACGGTGGGTACAGCGCAGCAATATTCCACCAAACGCACTAAAGTTCACGTACAAAGGTTTAACGAACTTTACGAGCAAATTAAAAACAACCGCATAGACGAAGCATATGTTTATGACCTGGAAACCAAAGACAGCATTTTCCCGGAAATGGACTACACCGTCTACCGTTCTGAAGAAAAAGACAGAATATTAGCGCAAGATTAAACTTAAACCAAAAGCCCCGGTTATACCGGGGGCTTTTAAAAACTATTTATGCAAAATAAAAATTTAACACCCGCAATACTTGGCCTTTTTGCCATTACATTTATATGGAGCTACAACTGGGTTGTAATGAAATCCGTACTATTATATATAGGCGCGCTGGAATTTGCCGCACTGCGCTGCCTTTCAGGCGCCGCCATTTTATTTTTACTGTTGGCCGTTATGCGCAAACCGCTTGCGCCGCCGCCGTTAAAACTTACCTTGGTTGTAGGACTGTTGCAAACTGCCGGTATGACGGGGCTTACGCAAATGGCTTTAATATCGGGCGGGGCCGGCAAAACCGCCGTAATAGCGTACGCTATGCCGTTTTGGGTAATTATTTTAGCCGCTATTGTTCTTAAAGAAAAAACCACCAATATGCAAAAACTGGCGTTTACAATAGCCGCCGTGGGCCTGCTGTTTGTAATAAGCCCGTGGGATGGAACGGGCGGGCCGCTGATAAGCTCTGTTTTTGCTTTAGTCGCCGGTATGATGTGGGCGGGCGGGTCTGTGGCGTTTAAAAAAATACCGCACGGCAAAAATATGGATTTGATGAATTTTACAGCCTGGCAAATTTTAATAGGCGCAGTAATTTTGGCAGTGGCCGCTATTGCCACACATACGCAGCCCATTGTGTGGAATATGCACGTGGCGGGCGCATTGGCTTATAACGCTGTTTTGGCTACCGCTTTCGCGTGGATGATGTGGCTATATGTTTTAAAAACTTTACCTGCGGGTATAGCGGGCTTGTCGACACTGCTGGTACCTGTACTTAGCGTGCTGTTTACCTGGTGGAAGCTGGGCGAACGCCCTGATATATACCAAACTATAGGCGTAACGCTGATAGTTGCCGCGCTCTTAATGATTTCCTTACCCGGCATAATAAAAAAGAGAAGGGGCCGCAAACCCAAAAACAAAGAAAACGCACCTATCGGCATGTAAACAATAAGTTTTATATAGTTATAAGTGCCGTTGTGAAAGTGAATTTCATAAGATTTTGAGTAAAATTTGGCTTTTCTCTTTTTCAGCACACTTGGTGCGGGCAACACGGTGGGTGTGGTGGAAAAGAGAAAAGCCAAATTTTGCCAAAAGCTGACGAAATTCCATTCCGCTGATTGAAAGCTGAGTGAACGAAGTGAGCGACACAGCCGGGACGCGAAGCGAAAAAATCTTTTAAAACAAAAGCCCGGCCACATGGCCGGGCTTTTATTTTTAAATTACGGTTGTTTTACCATTGGTAGTTTGTCGGGCTGGGTTTGCGTGGGTTTTACTTCAACCTCGCCTACTATAAGCGCCGGGGCGATTATGGCGTAGGGGTATTTGTTAACAATATTTGTAACGCGCATTTTGTCGCCGGCGTAAATAATGTCGCGCAGCGAGCGGGTGTTTAAGTTATTAAATACCGCGCCGTACACGGGCTCTTCTCTCCCGTCGGCCGTGTAAACCCTATATAATACAGAAGATGAATTGCCCTCTGACTTTAAGCAGTATTCAAGCTCCTGCTTGGCGCACTCCTGCATAAACAAGGCTTTCATTTCAGCTTCCGGCACCGTTGTCTCAGCTTCAAAAAACAAATTGCTTACGCCGGCGGACGGGGTGCGCACGTCTCTGGCATGGCCGTTGGAAACCTTTTGCCCCTTAATTAAACTTCTTGTTGTAAGCAGGTCCGTAAGTTTACCGTGTTTTACAAGCTCTACCTTTTTGGCGGGGGCGCCCTCTTCGTCCATTTTATAATAGCCGGCTAAGGTTTTGCCGTTGTATTCCTTAAGCAGCGGGTCGTCGGTTACGTTAAAAAAGCTGCTTATTACCCTAAGGCCTTTTTTGTCTGCAAACTCACCCACTTTGTTGCCGCCGCGCTCATACCAGGTTGTTTTTGTATTGCTGGCGGCCGGTACAAAGACATTGTCCAAAAAGTCTGCTCCCGCGCCTTTGGCATACCATACCGGGCCGATATAGCTGTCTATTTTTTTAGCTTTTTTAAGCGCGGCCGTTTTGGCGGCAAAAGCCTCAACTTCCTCTTTAAGCTCTTCTAATTGCGGCACGTCTTTTACGCTCATATATGTTCTGCTTAAAGATTCGCTTAGTTTAAAACCATTTTCTGTTTGTAACTCTGTGGTTACGTCAAAGTAAACTATTACCGGGTTTCTGTAATAAAAGCTGCCCTCGCTGTCTAAATAATAATTTTGGTAATTATCATAGTTTATAAAAACTACAAATTTATCTAAATCGGGATATTTTAAGCCTATTTTAGACAGTTCTTTTACCGCGTTTTCAAAATATTCGTGAGAAAAAACTTCTTTATTTGTGTCTTCTCTTATAACGTTTTTGGGCACAGGGGAAAAATCGTCCAAATCATCTTCCATATTCCTTTGTTGCTTATAAGCTTCTTTCCTGGACAATTGATCAAGAGACTGCTTGTAAGCGGCCTCAGACGCCTGCCAAAAAGAATCTCTTATCAAATTATACCCGGCGCCCGCGGAGTACCATATAGTATTGTATTGAAAATAGTTTGGGCTATAGCCGTAGCCGGTATTATCATTTTTTTTGTCGCCCACGCGCATATTCACATACCCTCTCTGCTTGGCGCCGCCCGTGTCACGCAGTAAAGCACCTAAAGAAGCGCCTAGAGAATACTGGTAGCGGTCCTCTAAGTTATAGGTAATAAAATAAGGCTTTTTTAAACCTTTCATATGCAGGCCTTTTTTGTTCCTGTTCATTTCGTCCTGCATGGCTTTAACCGCTGTGTCATAATCTAATGCGAATATGTTTAAAGGTAAGGCTAAGAGTAAAGCAAATATAATATTTTTCATAGTTATTTAGCCTCCACGGGGTTAGGTAAAATAGGCAGCTTTTGGGCAGATTTGTTCACCTTTTCCACTTCAAGTTCGCCAATAAGTATACTGGGGGAAACGGCAGACACAGGCACCCAACCGGACTCCGCCCCGCAATTGCCGTTAAATACTTCAACATCATCAGCCGCGCCCAGTATTTTGCTAAAACTGGTAAGCGGCGTACCTACAATATCCACCCCGCGCACAATCTCGTCCGCGCGGCCATCCGGGTAAACCCGGTAAACCAGCAGCGGGGTTACCTTAAAACTTTGTGGATTATTACGGTCTATCATAGTAAATCCGCCGGAAATATCCTCTATTATAAGGCCGTAAGGTTTATTTTGTTTTTTAATTTCGTCCTTAAGCATTTGTTTAAGAGTGTCGAATGGCACGGGGTTCTGGGCCTCTACAATTGTATTACCCATACGCGATACCGCGCGGGACCCTATTTCTTTTCTGCCATGTCCGTTGGAGTTTTTAAAGTTTTTTATAGGACTTCTGCCCATAAGAAAACCCTTTAATACGCCGTGCTCTATTATAGCCGCCTTTTGGGCTTTTACCCCCTCATCATCATATGTATAAAACCCTCTTAAAGGCGTGCCGTTGTAGTGGGACAGAGACGGGTCGTCATAAACGCTTATTATGGGCGATACTACCTGCTCTCCAACTTTACTGGTAAAGGTTTGTCCGAAAGACTCGCTCTTCTGCCTATGCCCCTCCACTCTATGCCCTAAAATTTCATGGAAAAACACACCGCTGGCGCGGTTTTTGAGTATGACGGGCCCTGTAAAAGGCTCTACCACAGGGGCATTTTGCAAGGCTTGCAAATGTCCTATATCTTTCAAAATATCCTTTTCCACTTGCTCAACCGCGGGCATGTCCGCCATAGCAAACCCGTTGTAGGCGTTATACCTACTCAGTTCCATACCGTCTTCATTGCGGGTGTTAAGCGTGTAAGAAAGCCTGATCATATCGCGCCCTTCCACTATGCTCACGCCCTCGCTGGTTACAATATATTTATTAGTGGTTGTATAGTCAAAAGAAACATAACTGTCCAGTAAAAATGGGTATTTTGTCATAATGGCGGAATACTTTTTAAGTTCTTCTTTAAGCGCGGCGCGGTCTAGTTTTTCGGCTTTTTTTACCGGGGCGTAGTATTTAACGGGTTTTGGCGCGGCGGAAAAATCGTCAGAATCGTCCTTGCTTGCCGCTGTAACGCCATCGTTAGTTTTTACCTTTAAAAACTGGTCCTGCGCTTTTTGCGCCTCTTCCTGCGTGGCACGCCACATTATATTTTTAAGTGCGGCGGGGTCGTTTTCCACAGGCACCATGTAATTACGCAGGCTAAGAGTATCTTCGTAATCATCTTTAAACTCATGGGTATTGTCTAGCTTGCGGCTGCCGGCGCGGGCGTCCACATTAAGAGTTCTGTCATGAATAGCGCGCTCGCTTGCCAAATCACCCAAAGACGCGCTGGCGGAGTAGGAATCTCTGTCCTCTATATAATAGGACATATAGTATATTGCGGGGTTTTGCTTGCGTAAAACCTTAAAATTTCGGTTAAGTTCTGCCGTCATAGTGTCGACGAGCACATCCTGCCCTATACAAACTGTGGATAAGGCCATTAAAAATATAACTAAAAATTTTTTCATAAAATCTCCGTTTATGGTGTACAAGCAATTACTTTTTAGTATATAATATAAGAGAGATAAAAGGAAAATTAAAAGAAAAGAGAGGAAATACACTATGGCGTTTAGTTTTATGCCCAAGACGACGGAGTTTTTTGATTTGTTTGACGAGCAGGCCGCGAACTTAGTACAAGGTTCACGGCTTTTTTTAGAAATAGTTAACAGTTCTAAATTTGAAGCGGTATCGGCGGAAAGAATGCACGCCCTTGAACATAAAGGCGACGAAATTAACCACAAAATTATCCGCACGCTTAACGAGACGTTTGTTTCACCCTTTGACAGAGAAGACGTTATGGCTTTTGCCGGCAATATGGACAATATTATAGACGGCATGTACATGATAACCAAGCGTTTGTCCATCTACCACATAAAAGAAGCTACACCTGAACTTAAACAGTACGCTTTGCTTTTTGAAAAATGCACTCTTATACTGCAAAAAGCTGTTAAAGAGCTTCGCCACTCAACCAAAAAAATGAAAGAAATTTTAAGATACTGCGTGGAAATCAACAGCCTTGAAAACGAGGGCGACGCCATAAGAGACAACGCTTTAGGCGCACTTTTTGAAAACGCCACAGACCCTATCCTAGTAATAAAATGGAAAGAAATTTACGAAGCCGCGGAAACTATCACAGACATGTGTGAAGCCGTGGCGAACACCATTGAAGCTATTTTAGTCAAAAACAACTAGGCGGTGCCGTTATGACTATTTTAGGCGTTTGGATAGTATTCCTTATTATATTGGCGCTGTTTTTTGATTACCTTAACGGGTTTCATGACGCTGCCAATTCTATAGCAACTATTGTTGCCACGCGTGTTTTGTCGCCCAGTTTAGCTGTTGTTTGGGCGGCTTTTTTTAATTTCATCGCGTTTTTATTTTTTGGCACATTGGTCGCCAGCACAATAGGCAAAGGTATTGTTAATATAGAGGTAATAGACTCTTTCATAATATTCGGCGCGCTTATGGGCGCTTGCATATGGAACCTTATTACCTGGTTTTTGGGGCTGCCTACCAGCTCCTCACACGCACTTATAGGCGGGCTTATTGGCTCGGCCATAGTAAAAGCGGGCACGGGTTCTTTGGTTAAATCCGGCATTATAAAAACAGTAGCTTTTATAGTGGTGTCCCCGGTGCTTGGCATGCTTTTAAGTACGCTTATGGGCGTTATTGTTTTTCATATTTTTAAGAGAAGCAACCCCCACAGGGTGGACGCCTGGTTTAGAAAGGGACAGCTGCTTTCAGCCGCGGCCTACAGTTTAGGCCATGGCGGTAACGACGCTCAAAAAACTATGGGTATTATAACCGGCCTTTTATTTAGCGCGGGTTGGCTTACAGGTGAGTTTCACGTGCCCTTCTGGGTCGTTCTGCCCTGTCAGGCCGCTATAGCGCTGGGCACACTCAGCGGCGGCTGGAGAATTGTAAAAACTATGGGCAATAAAATTACCCGTTTACGCCCGGTAGACGGCTTTTGCGCCGAAACCGGCGCGGCTATTTCATTATTCTTCTCCTCTTTTATGGGTATACCGGTAAGCACAACGCACACCATTACAGGCGGTATTGTTGGCGTGGGTATGCTTAGAAGAATGTCAGCGGTACGCTGGGGCGTGGCGGGCAGGATAGTGTGGGCCTGGGTAATTACAATACCCGCGGCGGCCATAATATCCGCCCTTTCATATTACGCCGCAATCTGCGTAACAAAAATGTTTTAAACAGTAAATAAAAAACCCGCCAAGCTTAGCTTGGCGGGTTTTTTATTTGTACAATTAGTATATGGGCTTAACGGAAAATAAGATTTTTAGCGTGACCGAAATCTCTCTGGCTATTAAAGAAATGCTGGAGGGGGTATTGGCTGATGTGCGTATAGAGGGCGAGATAAGCGGCCTGAAAAAAGCGTCCAGCGGGCATATTTATTTTGATATTAAAGACGAAAACGCTCTTATTTCCGCCGTACTCTTCAAAGGCTACGCCAGATACACCGCAGACCTTAAAGACGGGTTAAAAGTGCTGGTGCGGGGCGACCTTTCCTGCTATATCAAGCAGGGCCGTTACCAGGTTATAGTTAAATCTATAGTGCCTGTAAGCACCGGGGATTTATATTTAGAATTTGAAAGACTTAAACAAAAGTTAGCGGCCGAAGGCCTGTTTGACCAGGCCCGCAAACGCCCGCTGCCCGAGCATTCTTCTATAATAGGCGTAGTAACGTCCCCCACCGGGGCGGCGTTCCAGGATATTTTAAGCGTGCTTAAAAGGCGCAGCCCAAATGTAAACGTTATACTCTCACCCACTCTTGTGCAGGGCGCCGGCGCGGGCAAACAAATAGCCGAAGCTATAAAAAAATTAAACAAACTAAAACCCCGCCCCGATGTAATTTTAGTAGGGCGCGGCGGCGGCAGTATGGAAGACCTGTGGTGCTTTAACGAGGAAGTTGTGGCTCGCGCCATAGCGGCATCTAAGGCGCCTATAATTTCCTGCGTGGGGCATGAGACTGATTTTACCATAGCTGATTTTGTGGCGGATTTACGCGCGCCCACGCCAAGCGCGGCGGCGGAGATTGTGGTGCAAAACTCGGCCTCCGTCAAAGAATACCTGGGCCAGCTGGCCAGGCGGCTTGCGCAGAATACCAACATAATGTGCCTGCGCGCGCAAAATAGAATTAGCTACGCTCTGGCATCACCGTTTTTTAAAAACCCAGCTGATGTTCTTGCCCGCAAAGAGCAGGATATAGACATTTTGTCAGATGCCTTAAACAACGCTTACGCTATTAAACAAAAAGATTTTGCGCATAAGCTAAATGTGCTTACGCATAAACTTGAAGCGCTTAACCCCTCCGCCATATTAAAAAGAGGTTTTAGTATTGTAAGAAAAGACGGCGTTTTGGTACGCAGCGTAAGCCAGGTTAATAACGGAGATATTTTAGAAGTGCAGGTAGCAGACGGTAAATTTAATACGGAGAAAAAGAATGCATAAATTTCCTTTAATCAAATATATTTCTATTTTGTCTATAGTTGAAGCGGTTATTTTAGTGGCTATAGTTTTGGCCGGGGTTGTTTTTAACGCGCTTAGTATGAATTTATTTTTTGTGCTTATTATCGGCGTAATGGTTATCACTGTAATCACAACAGCTTTTATTGTTTTTAAAGCGGTACAGGTAAAGAATGAAGTAGCGTCCTGGCCGTCAGAGCAATGCAAAGTTATTGATGTGCAAAAGAAAGGTTTTAAATATATTATAAATGTGGAAGACAAAAAAACAAATTCCGTTTTTACCAGCCTGCCCATTATGTTTAACCCGGCTAAGGCCATAGAAAACGATAATATGTTAACCGTTTACATCAACCCGCGTAACCCGCTGGACTATTTTGTAGACGTTACCAAATACGCGCCTAAGAGGTAGAATGAAAAAATATTCAATAATGACGCCGCTAAAAAGTTTTTTATTTTTAATGGCCGCGATAATAACTTTTTGCATTTGGTTTGCTAACTCTAACGGGACAGATTTAACCAAAGCGTCGCCCATGATGCTGGCCGTGGCCATAGTGGTGCTTGTTATGCTGGCAGTGCCGGCGGCGGTATTTTTTAAAAATATTTTGCGCACATTAGCCGCCAATAAAAAACTGGCAACATGGCAGGCGCATGAGGGTCAAATTTTAAAAGTAGAAGACGCGCCGTCCGCTTATATAACGCTGTACTATTTAGAAGTATCTCTTGGTAAAACCAGCAGTGAACGTGTGCAAAGCCCAAAGTTTTCTTTTGACCCAAAAGAGTATTTGGGGGATAAAAAAATAACTGTATACATTAACCCAAAAAACCAAAAGGATTATTTTGTAGACACCAGGCAAATTTTTGAACGCGCGGGCAGAACGCCGTTTGTAAGTTGAGGATATTATGAAAGAATTAACATTTGAAGCAAAACTGAAAAGGCTTGAAAAAATAGTGGCTGATTTAGAGGCGGAAAAAACAGGTTTAGACAACTCCGTAGTATTATTTGAAGAAGGTATAAAACTGGCCAAAGATTTATCGTCATCACTTAAAGAAATTAAATTTAAAGTAAGCGTACTAAAAGAAGAAAACGGCGAGCTTTTTGCCGCGCCCATAGAAGAGGACAACTAATGGCCGAGAAAAAGCCCAGGCTGGATATGGAACTGGTGGCGCAGGGGTTTTTTGACTCGCGCACGCGTGCGCAGGCCAGCATTATGGCCGGCGAAGTTATGGTCAACGGCCAGGTGCAGTACGGCGCGGACTATAAAGTAAAACCAGAGGATATTTTGACGCTTAAAGAAAAATCCTGTCCATACGTTTCGCGCGGCGGCCTAAAATTAGAACACGCTTTAAAAGAATTTAAAATAGATGTAGCGGGTAAAATATGCGTGGACATCGGTGTGGCAACAGGCGGGTTTAGCCATTGCTTTTTAAAGTTTGGCGCAAAAAAAGTTTACGGCGTTGACGTAGGCAAAGGCCAGCTGGCAAGTGAAATAACTAAATTTGAAAATTTTATTTTTAAACCTAATACAAACGCGCGTTTTATGACGCCCGATATGTTTGAAGATAAATTTGACGTAGCGGCGGTGGACGTATCTTTTATTTCACTAAAAATGATTTTAGAGCCACTGCTTAAATGTATGGCGCCGCAAAGTGATGTTATACTACTTATAAAACCGCAGTTTGAACTAACGCCAAAACAAGTGCCCGGCGGCATTGTAAAGACAGACGAAAACCGCCAGCTTGCCATAAAATCCGTACAAGATTTTTTTAACGAAAACCTGGCGGCAAAGTATAACGCCCACGGCAAAGAACTCATAGAAAGCCCCATAAAAGGCACCCACGGAAATATAGAATATCTATGGCATATAGTTGTGGGCAAATAAAATAAGCCTAAAATATATCTTTTAAAAACCCGTAGGGGCGGAGCTAGTCTCCGCCCGCTGTTACCTAACAATTTATGGTTTTAAAATTGTAGATGTCTACGTCGCGCCGTTGACGGCGCTCCTCAACATGACTTAATTTATTAACAGCACATTCCCCCTCACCTGCTTTGCCGCAAGCGCTTTGCGCTAAACAGCGCGGCAAAACTTCCTCTCCCCAAAAGGGGCGAGGAAATAAAACAAATGCTGTAAAAATGTTGTTATAAGTACATTTTAAACCGCTGATGAAACTCAAGCGAACGCAGAGAGCAGCGCATCTGGAACGCAAAGCGTAAAAAAGGGGCCCCGAAGATTTGAGATTAGTTTGCGTTTTTATTTTTTTGGCACACTTGGCGCGAGGAACCCAAAGGGCGGACGGGGTGTGTCGAAGAAATAAAAACGCAAAACAACTCAAAGATTTGGGGATAAAAAAGAGAGCCAAAAGGCTCTCTTTTTTTACTCTTTAAATCCTATGCAGCAGTTGCCTAGCATGCATGCGGGGCAGGTTGGTTTACTATGTGTAAATTTTACAGCCTCTAATATACTTTTGGCAAAGTTGGTAAGCGACGGGTCACGCGCGCCCATTACCATAATAACGTCGCCGGGTTTGGCTTCTTCTTCAATCACGGCGGCAATATCTTCGCGGCAAGGGTCAAAGTAAACATTGGTTAAGCCTTTGCCTACCGCGCCGTCGTAAACGCTTTTGGCTGTAACCCCCTCGGGTATAGTACCGCCGGGGTAATAGGCTTCGGTCAGCCAAAATTTATCTTGCGGCCTGAGCGTAACAGCCAGCATATCAACAAACTCGTCTTTAAGAAGTTTAATTGAAGCAAAAGCGTGCGGCTGAAAATAGGCAAACACTCTTGCTCCCCTTAACTGCGCGGCCTTTAAAGCGGCGCCAAGTTTGTGCGGGTTGTGGGCGAAATCGTCTATAACTTCAATATCATTATGTTTGCCAATACTGTTAAAGCGGCGGTAAACGCCTTTATAATTTTTCAACGCTTCGGCGGCAACGTGCAAGGGCACGCTAAGCTCTTTTGCCACGGCAATGGCGGCAACGGCGTTTTGCACATTGTAGCGGCCGGGGATATTAAGCGTAAATTTTTGATCTTCCACATAAAAAGTAGTGCCAAAGCCGTCCATCTCAAGATTTACGGCCCTTACGTCGCCGTGTTCTAAACCGAATGTTTTGTATCCGTTAAAAATATCTTTAAGCTCAGGCTCGTCCGCGTTATATAAAAACGAGTTGCATTGTTTGGCAAATGTGGTAAAAAAGCCTCTCAAAACGTCCAGCTCTTTGTGGTCTTTTTGTATATTTAAACAAACGCCCACTTCAGGTGAGTATTTTACTAAAGAACCGTCACTTTCGTCGGCCTCTATAATAAGCAAATTGCCCGCGCCCTTATATACATTGCCAAAAAAACCTTTGTCTTGCAGTGATAACAGCGTAGCGCCGGTAATAACTGACGGGCTCATATCCGCCGCCATTAAAATATCAAACAGCATAGCGGTAGTCGTACTTTTTCCGCTGGTGCCGGATATTGCTATAGTTTTATTTTTGGCTACGTGACTCGCCAAAAGTTCCGAACGGTGCATAAGATTTATGCCAAGACTTTGCGCTTTAACAAGTTCGGGATTGTCTGATTCTATGGCTGAGGAAACTACAACAAGCTCGGTTGTTTCATCTATCCCGCTGCCGTCTTGCGGGAAAATAACCGCGCCCAAATCGCGCAGCGCTTTAAAAACCGGTAAATCAACCATGCCTTTATTTATAAGCCTGTCAGAACCTGTAACAATGTCGCCGCCCATGGCGTGCAGCTGCGCTAACGCGCTCATGCCTATGCCGCCTATGCCTATAAAATGTATTTTCATTAACTAAAACTCCGTGGTTGGGTAAGGGTAAATTATTTTGTTTCTATATAATCTTTCATGCTGTAAAAGCCGGGCTTTTGTTTAACCAGCCAGGCGGAAACCAGTACCGCGCTCTCGGCAAACAAAGCCCTTTTTTTAGCAACATGCGATAAAGTGATTTCTTCGTAATCTGAGGATAACACCAATGTATGAGTGCCAACAATTTCGCCTTCTCTTATAGCTTTAATATCCTGTACGGGAAAGCCCAGCTCCGCCGCTATAGCTTTAGCGGTGCCTGAGGGCGCGTCTTTTTTATGAATGTGGTGTATTTCTTCAAGGTGCCTGTCATAGCCCGCAAAAAGTTTTTGCGCGTACGCCAAAACCTCCGTAAACATATACACACCTATGCTTACATTGGGGGAGAAGAAAACGGGAATATCTTTGGTTTGCTGCAGTTCGCGCACAAAATCTTCCGGCAAATTAGTGGTGCCTGTCAAATACGCCGCGCCGGCGGCCTTTGCTACTTTAAAAGATTCAGCGGCGCCTTCAGGCAAAGAAAAATCTATAACAATGTCAAAGCTGCCTTTAACATCTTGACCTTCTTCTCTTAAAACGGAAATTTCTAAGCCAAGCTGCGGGTTTTTTGTAATAATGTCCGCGATCATGGCCCCCATTTTGCCTTTGGCGCCGTTGATTAAAACTTTCTTCATTGCGTAAGACCTGACGTTACAATATACTCCACAATCTGCGCGCCGTTAAGCGCCGCGCCTTTTAAAATATTATCCATTGTGGTAAACAAATGTATAACTTTTTTGTTTTGCATATCGGGCCTTAAACGGCAGACAAAAACTTCGTTCTTGCCGGAAATTTCTTTAGGCGTAAAAATATTTTCACCGTATACTATGCCGGGGTAAGTGCTTAAAAGTTCTTTAACTTCAAGCATATTAAAATCTTCTTCCGCCCTAAGCGTAACGCCCAAACTGTGCCCGTTGTCCACATAAACGCGCACTGTGTGCGGGTAAACGGCCAGATCAGGCCTGTTGAGGATTTTTCTGGCTTCCAAAACTGTTTTTAATTCCTCGCTGGAGTAACCTGTGTCCAAAATAGAACCTATTTTAGGCACGCAGTTTTTGTGGTAAATAGAAGACGGGTCCGCGCCCTCGGCAATTAACTTTTTACCGCCGCCGCTAAGCGCCTGGTATGAGCAAAAAAAGAGTTCGTTTATTTTATACTTTTTGCCAAGAGCGTCAAGTATCATAACAAGCGGGGTAACCGTACAGTTGGGGCTTGCTATAAGTTTGGTTTCTTTGGTTATTGTTGTGGGGTTAATTTCAGGTATAACTAAAGGCACGCCGTCTTTTTGCCTGTATTCGCTGGACATATCCACAATAAACTTGGCTTTGCCCTCAAGCTGCTCAACCAATTTTACGCTGTCGGCGTTATCTGTGCATAAAACCGCTATGTCCATATCGGTCAGAGCGTCTTGCCTGGTAAATTCTTTTATTTCTATATTTTGCACTCTTGTAAGACATTTTCTTAAAGTCTGCCCTACTATGCCGTTAATCCCTATTATGCCTACTGTTGTTTTCATTTAATTACCGTCCCTACGTCGCCAGTTTTATAATAAACAATTTTTATCGCCACGTTTTTATCTTTTGCCAATTTTACGGCGTCCGGGTGCAGAATGTTGGCGCCTTCCATGGCAAGTTTATACATTACGTCAAAGTCAATTAAATCTAATTTTTCAGCGTCTTCAAATTTGTTAGGGTCTTTATTGTAAACGCCTGTCACGTCTTTTATCATTTCCACGCTTTGGCCGCCAAGCTGGCTGGCTAAAAATACGGCCGACACGTCTGACCCGCCGCGTTTAAGGGTGGTAATTTCTTTATGTTCGCCAATGCCCTGGAAGCCGGCCACTATCGGCACATTGCCTGCGGAAACTTCTTTAAAAAGCCTGTCGCTTTTAAGCGCCAAAATATCGGCGCCGCTGTGCTGTGATGTTGTTACTAAACCTATTTGGGAACCTGTCAGCGAAACAGAATTTACGCCGCGCGCCCTTAACGCTATGGAAAGTAACGCCACGCTTATACGCTCGCCCGTTGTTATTAACATATCCAACTCGCGCTTGTCCGGGTTTTCGGCTAAGCTAAAAGCGTTGTCCAGCAAAATGTCCGTCATATTACCGTTGGCGGACGCTACTATTACCGGGTGTAGCCCGGCGTCAATTCTATTTTTAATAAGGTCTACCGCTAAGAGTATTTTTTCTTTATTGGCAAGTGTGTTTCCGCCGAATTTTAAGACTACAACATTGTTGTCCATATTTAAAAGTTCCTGTATTTATATTTTAAGTAAAAATCTTTTATCCGCGCCGGCAAGCACGGCGTCAATTTTCTTTTTAGTTTCCGCGCTTAAAGGGCCCAAGGGCAGTCTTACGTTTTCTTTACAAAAGCCCAGTTTGCTTAAAATATATTTGGAGCAGGTGGGGTTTGTCTCATAGTAACAGGCGGTTATAAGGGGGTAGGCCTCGGCAAAGGTTTTAAATGGTTCTTTGCCTTTAAAAATATCTACAAAAACCTGCGGTATGCAATTGGACGCGGCGGAAATTATGCCTTTGGCGTTAAGCGCCAGCATTTGCGGGAAAAGGTCGTCATTGCCGCAGATAATATCTATTTTATTAGAAAGCTCCACCGCTTCCTGCGTTATATGGTTAATGTCGTAGTCAGACTCTTTTATACCTTTAATTTGAGGTATACGCTGGGCTATTTCAGCCAGTACTTTAACGGGCACTTTAAGGCCTGTTCTGCCGGGGATATGGTATAAAATTATAGGCTTATCAAGCTCCGCCACTTGGCGGAAGTGCTCGTAAAGCCCCGTGGGGTTAGGTTTATTGTAATACGGGGTTACAATCAAAAACGCTTCGGGGTTAAATTCTAAAAATTCTTTAGCGGCGGCAACTGTGGCGGCTGTACTGTTTGAACCAACGCCTATTACTATTTTGGCGCGGCCGGCTATAACGTGTTTGGCAAATTTTACAATTTCAATTTTTTCTTCTTTGGTAAGGCAGGGGGTCTCGGCCGTTGTGCCTAACAGCACAAAGCCCGCCACGCCGCAGTTAAGGTTGGCGGTTATTATTTTTTCTAACGCGGGAAAATCTATATTCCCCTCCTGCGTAAAAGGTGTTATAAGCGCACAGTATACTCCGTCAAACATATTGCCCTCCCCTTTCATATAAACATCATATGGACATTTTAAAATATTTTAGCATTTTCAATCAGATAAATTTGATAAACTTTTAGTATATCCTTTTGACATTATTAAGGGCATGGAGATTATATGGGAACAGAAACAGAAAACATAAACCAGGAAATTTTTGAAACAAATCCTAACCCCGGGGAGCAGCCGCAGGAACAGACCGCCACACCCCCGCAAGAACCCGCGCCGGTACTCCCGCAGCCCGAGCAGCCCAAAGCCAAAAAGCTTTCTATGCGCGGCACAAACTGGCTTAGCGTATTTGTGCTTTTATTTTTTGTGTCCTCTTTAAGCGGCCTTTATATTATTTTTTCAGGCGGCGTGCAAGGCGGCAAAAAAGCAAAAGTTCAAAAAACCGCCCAGCTGCCGGCTTTTAGCAATATGGCCGCCACCGCTAAGAAAAACGAACCCGGCGTAGCCGTAATTAAAATTAAAGGCGCTATTATGGAGTCTTCGTCTTCTTCATGGAGAGACACCTCCGCCAGCGCCATTGCCAAAAGAATACGCGACACGGCAGACAAAGACAATGTAAAAGCCATTATCATAGACATTAACTCCCCCGGCGGCACGGTAGCCGCCGTGCAGGACATTTACAACGCTATTTTATACGCCAGAAATAAAAAAGGCAAAAAAGTAGTCGCACTATTTAGAGACGTAGCCGCAAGCGGCGGTTTCTACATAGCCATGGCGGCGGATAAAATAGTAGCGCAGCCGGGCACAATCACAGGTTCTATAGGCGTAATTATGCAGACAAGCAACTTTGAGGGCCTTATGGGTAAAGTGGGGGTGCAATTTTCTTCCATAAAATCCGGCCAGCATAAAGACATAGGTTCACCCTACCGCCCCATGACGCAGGAAGAAAGAACCCTTGTGCAAGAAATGATAGACGACTCTTACAACCAGTTCTTAGACGCCGTTAAACAAGGCCGCCCCAATATTAACCCCATGGAACTTAAAGTATACGCAGACGGGCGTGTTTTTACCGGCAGAAAAGCGTTTAGCATAGGCCTTATCGACGCGCTGGGCGGAGAGAGTGAGGCTCTTGATATCGTAAGAGACTTAGCGGGCAACAAAAGCCTTAAAATACTCAGCAATAAGCCTGACACATTTAGAGAGTGGTTTTTCTCTTTTGACCCGGAAATGTCTTCAAGAGATTTAACCCGCCAGCTGGAATCAATGGCGTCACCCAAAATGGCGTATTTGTGGACGATGTAGGGGATTATATGAGTTCAATATACTCAAGTATCTTAAAACTTTTTAATTCCCAAGAGGAATTTTTAAAGGAAACAGTGGCAAGCCGCTCTATGGGGCTGGGCATGCTGGGGTATGTTATGGGCGCTTTTTGCGTAACTTTTTACGCTAATTTTTACAGCGGCGCCAGCGTACTTTCCTTTGTAGCGCAATTTTTTGTCTATTTAGCTGCAATGATTGTGCTGAGCCTGGTTTTTGCCTCTATAACCCAGTTATTTTTGGACCTTATAGCAAGAGAAGGCAACGCCCCCGGGCTGTTTGCGCTTATAGGCATAAGCGAGTTTGCTAAAGTACTGCTTATAGCGGGGCTTTTGATGACAGGCGCGGTAAAAAACGGCGCGGCCTTAGCCTCTGTAGTGGCGGTGGTAACTTTCATATTCCAGTTAGTATTTTTAACTGTTATGATATCCCGCGCTTACACAATGCCTAAAGGCCTTGTACTGCTGTCTTTTGTTATAACTATGGTACCCGCCGTTATGGCGTGCGTACTCATGTTTATAACAGCCGCCGCAGGCATAGTAGCCCTAATAATGGGCCTGGCAGCATAAAAAGTTTAACAAAAAAGCCCCGGGCAACCGCCCGGGGCTTTTTTATAAATAAATACCGTTTCCGTTCCCTCAGCGAAGCGAAAGGGCCCGCTGAAATAAATAAGTGCCGTATCTTTCCTTTAACATATAAGTGCCTTTGACCTGCCCCGCAATTAAGGAGAGGCCAACATCATAAAGTTTTTAAGGGCATTTTTTGAATTCTGTCTGAGTAAAAAATTTATAAGGTTGCAGTACTACAGCAAAATTTTTTACGAGTTATTCAAAAACCCTTAAAAGCACCTTGCTCGACCACGGCGGGGCGAGGTTTTTGCTTACTTTTTTACGATAAAAAAAGTAAGTCGCGCTCAAAGCGCGAAACTATTTACAAACCAACACCCATATACTAGCAGGCAAAATCTCCACTTTAATATTATCCCCGGTGCTCTGCTTAGGCTCACCGTCCACGTGATAAAAAACGGGGCCCCTGGTAAAAACCTCGGTATTCTTAACACGTATCACAACCGTAGGGTTAAAAGGCCTGAAGTCAGAATTAAAAAACGACGGCAGCCCAAGCAAAAGGCTAAATTTATTTTTATCCAGCACTTGCACCATATCAAGCAGCCCGTCCGTCAAACTGGCCTTTGGCGCTATTTTAAAATTAGTGCCGTACTGGCGGCCGTTAGCAAACACAAGCGTAAGCGGGGCTATTTCTATTTCGTGCCCCTCGGTTACCACTTTTACTTTTTTGGGTTTATAGCTAAATACTATTTTGGCGCCAAGTTTAAAGTATGGCCAAATTCCTCTTTTGCCATGCGTGGCAAAAGCATGCGCAATATCGGCCTCTATACCTATGCCCGCCACATTTATAAAAAGTTCGCCGTTAATGCGGCCCATGTCGGAATGTATTTTTTTAGCTGTTTGCAACTGCTTTAAAGCGCGTTCACTGTTTAAATTCATGCCTATTTCACGGGCAAAACCGTTGCCCGAACCCCTGGGGATTATGCCAAGCGCAGTGTTTGTGCCATAAAGCCCTTTTGCAACTTCATTTATAGTGCCGTCGCCACCGCACGCTATCACGCTGTCCTCCACTGCAGCAGCTGCCGCCGCGGCAAGCTCCGTCGCGTGGCCTGCGCGCTCCGTAAATTTTATTTCCGCCTGCGGAAAATATTTTTGGACTAAAGAGGCAAAAGCCTTAGCGTCTTTTTTGGCGCCGCTGTTGGGGTTAATAATAAAAATCATAATTTTTTAATTTCCTTTATCCCGTATTTAGCTATAGACTCGCCTATAATCTCTGTCCTTATAAACCCTATGCCGCCGCTTACTAACCTGCCGCCTACGGCGGCCAGGAAAAACATAAAAAGCGCGTGTAAAACTAAATTAAGCACCCCTGTCATAGACCCCGCGTCCACCGTCATAGGCCCGTATTGAGTGGTAACGGACATTTGCACCGGCGCAACCACTTTTATAGGCGCTTGCCCCTCTACAAAAACTTTAAACATTGCGATTGTGGCGAAAAAAAACATTAAAAGCCCGACACAAACCAAAAAATACCCTATTATTTTATTCATATAAATAATCCTCAGCAAAAATTTTACCAAAAATGCGGTTTCCCGTCCAAAAGAGTATCTCATATTTTGTATACTTTAAGTATATACATTTTATTGATTTTTAAGAGGTTTTATGAACAGCAAAGATATAAGAGAATCCTACCTACAGTTTTTTAAATCTAAAGACTGCACTATAGTGCCGTCCAGCTCTCTCATACCTGAAGCTGACCCTACACTGCTGTTTACCTCCGCCGGCATGGTGCAGTTTAAAGCAAATTTTTTAGGTTTAGATAAAAGTTTAAAACGCGCCGTTTCCTGCCAAAAATGCGTGAGAACCACAGACATCGACTCCGTCGGCTTTACCAACCGCCATTTGACGTTTTTTGAAATGCTTGGCAACTTTTCCTTCGGCGATTATTTTAAAGAAGAAGCCATTGCCTGGGCCTGGGAATATTTGACAGTAACGCTTAAAATGCCAAAAGAAAAACTTTTTGCCAGCATTTACAAAGGCGGCATTGCCCAGCGTGACGAAGAGGCCTATAATATTTGGCTAAAATACGTAGACAAAGACCGCATTTTTGAACTTGGCGAGAAAGACAATTTTTGGACCATGGGCCCCACAGGCCCGTGCGGCCCGTGCTCTGAGATTTACTTTGATTTCGGCGACAAAGGCTGTACAAATAAAAACTGCGATATTACGTGCGACTGCGGCAGATACGTGGAAATATGGAACATAGTTTTTACACAATTTGACCGTAAAGAAGACGGCAAAATTGTACCCTTAGCGCAGAAAAACATTGATACCGGCATGGGCTTTGAACGCCTGACAATGGCTATGCAGGGCACCAAAAGTTTATACGAAACAGACTTGTTTTCCCCTCTCACAGACGCCGCCAAAAAAATACTTAATATTAAAGGCGACACTAAAGAAGAAACCGCAACCTTGCGCATAGTGGCGGACCACGCGCGAAGCTCCAGCTTTCTTATAGCGGAGGGCATTTTACCCGCTAACGACGGCCGCGGTTATATTTTACGCCGCTTAGTGCGCCGCGCGTTAAGATACGGCAAAATGGCGGGCGCCAAAGGCCCTTTTTTATACAATCTTGTTGATATTGTGGACCGTGAGTTTGGCGATGTTTACCCTGAAATAAGAAACAACAAAGACTACATTAAACAAGTAATAAAAACGGAAGAAGAATCTTTCTTTAAAACGCTTGAAAACGGTGAGGAAAAACTGGAAGAAATTTTGAAACGCAACCCAAAAATTGTAACGGGTGAAGAAGCGTTTTACCTGTACGAAACATACGGGTTCCCGGTAGAGCTTACCAAAGAAATAGCGGGCCTTAAAGGCATTGGCATTGACGAAGCTAAATTTGAAGAAGCCAAAAAAGCCGCGCGGGATAAAAGCCGCTCTTACGCAGATGAATTTGCCAAAGAAAAATTGGTTGTTTTGCAGCGCCTTGAAGTAGCGTACAAAAATACTTTTGTGGGTTATGACACATTGTCAACAAAAGCTGTTATCCTTGGCCTGCTTAATGATAAATTTGAAACCGTAGACACATTGGACGGCAGCGGTTACTGCGTGCTGGACAAAACGCCTTTTTACGCCACAGGCGGCGGGCAAATAGGCGATAAAGGCACAATAGCTTCTACTGAATTCTCCGCTAAAGTTACCGCCACAGAGCGCCCTTTGGGGTCCATAATTTTACATTCAATAACAACCAACGGCCCGTTATCCGTAGGCGATAATGTTATTGCGGAAGTAGACCTGCTTAACAGGCGCAAAACGGCCGCTAACCATACGTCCATCCATTTAGTTAATGAGGCCTTGCACCAGGTACTTGGCAAAGGCGTACACCAAGCAGGGTCTTTCGTCTCCGACGAAGTTTTCCGCTTTGACTACACCACACCAAAGGCGCCTACACCGGAACAGTTAAAAGAAGTTTTTGCCATTGCCAATACCGCTGTGCAAGACGCGCACCAGGTATCTTGCGAGCTGCGCCCGCTGTCCGACGCCGCTAAATTTGGCGCGGTAACATTGGTTGGAGAAAAGTATGCGGACCCGGCACGCTTTGTGCTTGTGGGCGGTGATTTTGAGAGTACAGACCTAAAATACAGCTTAGAGCTTTGCGGCGGCACACACGTACAGAATACGGCTGAAATTATGACAATTTTACTGTTAAAAGAATCCGCCCTGTCAGCGGGTGTGCGCCGCATTGAGGGCGTGGCGGGCCTTAGCGCTATAGAATACCTTAACGCTATGCGCGCCATTGTTGATGACTTGGCTAAAACCTACACCGTCCCAGCAACCGAAGTAGGCGCCAGAGTAAACGCCTCTATGGAAGAATTAAAAGCGGCTAAAAAAGAGATAACCGCTTTAAGACAAAAAATGTTAACCGGCGGGTCAGCCTCCACCACTACCGAAGAAACTTTAAAAGACGGCAGCAAATTGGTGGCCTTTTACGCCGAAGGCGCAAGCCCCAAGGAGCTGCGCTCTATAGCAGACAACCTTAGCCATAAGCATAAAGATTCCGTAGTGCTAATTGCTGTGGACGATAACGGCAAACGCTCATTTGTAGTTAAAAAAGCGGGCGCCTCCACCGCCGACGCCTGCGGCCTGGCCAAAAGTTTGGCCGAGGACCTGGGCGGCAGAGCCGGCGGCAAAGACGACTTTGCGCAAGGCGGCTGCCAGATAATAGACTGGAAAGAATTTTTAAACAAAGCCAAAGACATTCTTTCTTAATTAATAAATTAAACAAAACCCCCCGCCCCGCATAGTTTGCGGCGGCGGGGTTTTTATTTTAAATGTAATGCTATAGTGCAGCAATTTGGCGACAGCGGGCGGAGACAAGCTCCGCCCCTACAAATTGTTTTTATAATGTAGGTTCTCACGCCCGTCTTCGCTTTGCTACAACGCAGCTCAGAATGACATTATTTATATAACAGCACATATTGTGTACATCACCCTCACCTGCTCGCTACGCTCACTTCCTCTCCCCTAAGAGGGAGAGGAAATAAAATTAGTGCCGTTTCCGTTCCCTAAGCAAAGCGAAAGGGCCCGCTGAAATAAATAGGTGCCGTATCTTTCCTTTAACATATAAGTGCCCTTATCCTGCCCCGCAGTCAAGGAGAGGCAATATATAAAGTTTTTAAGGGTATTTTTTGAATTCTGTTTGAGTAAAAAATTTATAGGTTGCCGTACTACAGCAAAATTTTTTACGAGTTATTCAAAAACCCTTAAAACACCTTGCTCGACCACGGCGGGGCGAGATTTTTGCCTACTTTTTTACGATAAAAAAAGTAGGTCGCGCTCAAAGCGCGAAACTACCCCTCCCCCGTGGAGTGAAAACAAATAAAAAAGTAAGCAAAATAGGCCCTTTTTGGGCCTTGGGTTTAAGCTAATTTAGCTTATAATAGAATATAAGGAAACACCCAGAAAATGGATAAAAACCATATCGAGCCCTTAGGCTTTAGTTTCCTTATAAATGTTTTAGTTTAGTAGTTTATGGGAGCTATTAAACGCGCACGTGAGGACGTGCTAAAAGGTTTAAGGGGATGGCTAAAAGCTCATCCCCTTATTTTATTCCTTATTCCAAAAAAACAAGCTTCCATATTTGGATAAATAGCAAACAGTCTACTCTTTTATTCTTCTATTTTTAAATTCTACAACCCCAGCGCGGGGGCTGCGTCCTGCATGGCTTTTAATGATATTTCGGCAAACTTTTCAAAAGGTATGCCTATGCGTTCGCACTCTAATATTTTATCTCTGCTGACGCCGGCGGCAAAACGCAGTTCTTTCATTCTTTTGGCAATAGATTTTACTTTGACTGAAGACACTTTTTTGTCCGGGTAAATTAAAGCGATGGCGGTAATAAAGCCGCTGATAGTTTCTCCGGCGCAAAGCGCGTGGTCAAACATTGTGGAGCGTTCTTTTCCTTGCGCTTCAGCGTTGTGCATTTCTATAGCGTCAATTATATCACTATCCACCTTGCCCTCTAAAATTGGGCGTGCTTTAAAACCATGCTCGTTCATATTACCCGCTGTTATTTCTACGTCTATATCATGCAACAGTCCCGCCATTGCCCACATATATTCGTCTTGGCCAAGTTCTTTTGCAAGCGCGCACAAAATAGCCTCGGACGCTAAAGAATGTTTTATCATGGCGTCGCTTTTTACATATTCTTTTAGTAAATTTAAAGCCTCTTCTTTACTTATCATGCCGTCTCCTAATTTTTGTAGAATAGTAGTATGAATACATCTTACAAAAAATCTAACTTCGGCCCGGCGTTTTTCTTTTTAAATGAAGAACAGAAGGAAGCCTTGGCGGATATTTACGCCTTTTGCCGTACGGTAGATGATATTGCAGATGAGCCCTCCTCCAACCCCAAAGGGGAATTAGCCGGCTGGCGTGAGGAAATAGACAAAATTTTTTCAGACCAAAAACCATTTTCAGAACTTGCCAAAGCCTTGCAGCGCCACGCTGTTAAATTTAACCTCAGCAAAGAAAATTTTACCCTGCTTATAGACGGCATGGAAATGGACCTTGATAGGACAGAGTACAAAACATTTGAAGACCTTGAAAAATATATGTACCGTGTGGCCGTAGTAGTGGGCCTTATGTGCTGTGAGGTAATGGGGTTAAGAAAAGAAGAAATTTTAGACTACGCAACCAACCTTGGCTACGCCGTACAGCTTACTAATATTATAAGAGACGTTTACTCTGACATAGAACTGGGCCGTGTTTACTTGCCGGAAGAAGATATGCAAAAATACGGTATTTTAAGCATAGATTTGCAAACCAAAAACACCGCCGCGCTGGCGCCCATCCTCTCCTACGAGGGGGAAAAAGCAAAAGAATTTTTTAACAAAGCAAAAGCGCTGTTTCCTAAACAATATAAAAAACAATTGCTTGCCGCCAAGGCCATGGGCGCTTTGTACGAGGCTATACTTAATAAAATAGCTAATAGAAAATATGTCTTTACAGAAAAAGTATCCCTTAGTAAAATAGAGAAAACATTTGTTATTATCAAGGAACTTGTGAAATGAGAATTTTTTGTACGCTTGCTTTGGTAACGGGGCTTAGCTGCGCGGTATACGCGCAGTATTCTTCCGCGCAAGTGTGTATAGAAACAGGTAAATCTTTATTTCAACAATCCAAAATTACCGAGGCCGAAAAAGTTTTTAAAGACTGCTACGCCATGGAACCTAAAAATACGGACGTGCTTATCAGTTTAGCCGGCCTTGCGCTGCTGCAAAATAATAATGCCCAGGCTAAAATTTATTTTGAGGCCGCCGTCGCGCTTTTACCTTTAACTTCGCCGTACAACGCCTATTGTTATTCACGCCTTGGCGATATTTACTTTAAAGAGCAAAACTATAATAAAGCCAAAGAAAATTACGAAAAATCTTTAAAATTTAATTATTCTAACGTTAACTCTATAATAGGCTACTCCGTAGTGTTGGAGTACCAGGGTGATTTAACAGGCGCCGCCAAAGGGTACAAAACCGCCCTTTCAGTGGAGCCTTACAACCCCATAGCCAGAGAAAACTACCGCAGGCTTGAGCCTATAATTTTCAGTAAAGAAGATTTTTTAGAAGCATTAAAAGTAAGAAACGCCATTAACCCAGACACCACCGAAGTTACTAAAGCAGACGTAGACCTGTTTAGAAAAATACACCGCGCCGAGCAAAGCATGGGCGTGGAATATTTGCAGGACAAATATAAAAGAAAAGTACCCCAGGGCCTGATTGTAGAGACCGGCACAGGCACGCCGGAGCTGCGCCTTATGCTCTCACTAAAAGGCTATAACGAAGTCATCCGCCTTATGAGTATGGAGGCGGCAAAATTCTTTCAAGAATCCGGCATAAAAAGTAACGAAGTTTACAAACTGAGAGATTTAAACGGCCGCGAAGTTTTTGACCAACGCGCCGTACTTACCGACGAGGGTATTGCCGTATACTCCAAAGCGCTTGAGGGTAAAAAAGCTTTTATCCTGCCGACCGAACCTATCCCCGCCGTAGCCCAAGAGGCCGACGCTTACGCCAAACAACTTTTAGAGCTTGGTTATACGGAAGTCTCGCCAAAAGAATATACTTATGTTAAAGAAGAGTCCAAATGTTCCGACGCTACTTTAAAATACAGAATGGAAGTTAAAACTTTAACCGCGCCAAGGCTGCGCTATTTTGTATACACACCCAAATCGCACGACCAAATAAGTATGCCCAAGGTTATACCATATAACCTTGTTATGCATTACAGAGAGCTTACCTCAGACAACCCGCAAACCGTAAGAGTGTACACATCATTCTTCGGCGAGAAACAAGCCAATTCCCCAACGGTATGCGACAACCGCGGGGAATATATAGGCATGTAAAAAGTATTTTCTACAGCACTATCCTTTAAAAATTAAAATAATAAAATAAAGTCATGTTGAGGAGGCGCACCAACGCGCCGACGTGGACATCTACCGCTTAACAAGTGCAGTTGTTTTATGCGACAAAGGGCGGAGACTAGCTCCGCCCCTACAGCAAATTTTTATTTGTACGCCGCTAGTTCCATAATGGGGTGGACAGATATCTTTCCCCGGTATCTGGCAAAATTACCACAATATTTTTACCTTTATTTTCCGCTTTGGCGGCCAATTGCAGCGCGGCCCACATGGCTGCGCCGCTGGTTATACCCGCGAAAATGCCTTCTTTCCGCGCCAAATCACGGCCCGTGGCGTAAGCGTCTTCTTCTTTTACTTTTATAATTTCATCAATTATTTTTGTGTTTAAAACCTTTGGCACAAAGCCCGCGCCAATGCCCTGCAACCCGTGCGGGGCCGGCGGCTCGCCAGATAATACGGCTGATTTAAAAGGCTCTACCGCTACTATTTTTACATTGGGGTTTTTCTCTTTAAGTACTTCCCCAACACCGGTTAATGTGCCGCCTGTGCCTACGCCCGCAACAAAAATATCTACTTTACCCTGCATATATTCAATAATTTCAGGCGCGGTTGTAGCGCGGTGAATAGCGGGGTTGGCGGGGTTGCCAAACTGGTCGGCAAAAAAATACTCTTTGTTCTCCGCCAAAATTTCCTGCGCTTTGGCTATGGCGCCTTTCATGCCTTTGGGGCCTTCGGTAAGCTCTAGCTTTGCGCCAAGCGCGGCCAAAATACTGCGGCGCTCTACACTCACACTTTCGGGCATGGTTAAAATTAATTTATATCCCCTTTGCGCGGCTATAAACGCCAGGCCAATACCGGTGTTGCCGCTGCTGGCCTCCACAATGGTGCCGCCGGGGTTTAATTTGCCGTCCTTTTCCGCCGTGTTAATTATGCCTAAGGCCAAGCGGTCTTTAACGCTGGAAAGCGGATTGAAACTTTCCACCTTGGCAAAAATATTTGCCTCTCCGCCAAGTTTTGTTATTTGAACAAGCGGTGTGTTGCCTACTGTCTGCGTCAAGTTTTTATAAATCATTCTTCCCCCTTTAAGTCAACTTTCCCGCTGCTGCGCGGGTGAAACATTTTATGTTTTGCTTTCAAATCCGTTACATCTACATGCGTGTAAATCTGCGTTGTCTGCAGGCTGGCATGGCCCAGCATTTCCTGCAAGCTTCTCAGGTCCGCCCCGCCGCTAAGCATATGGCTGGCAAATGTGTGGCGCAGTAAATGCGGGTATAACTTTTTTTGTATACCGGCCAGTTTGCCAAGGTCAGAAATATCTTTCCACACGCTTACGCGGTTTATCTTACCGCCGTCACGGTTTATAAAAACCTCTGACGCGGACGCGCGGCCTTTAAGTGTTTTCTCACGCTCAAATAAATAATTTTCCAACACTTTTACGGCGCGTTCGTGCATGGGCACAAACCGCTGCTTGCCTCCTTTCCCAAACGCTAATACCCAGCGTTCTTTTAAGTTTACGTTTTCTATGCGCAAATTTACAAGCTCGCTCACACGCAGGCCGCAGGCGTACAGTAATTCCAAAATTGTGACGGTGCGGACCTCGCTAAAAGTACGCGCGGGGAAAGAGAGCAGGCGCTGCATTTCCTCTTTGCTAAGCTGCTGCGGTATTTTTTGGGTAAGTTTGGGGGAAGATAAAAAGCGGCAAGGGTCTTCTTTAATATCGCCGTTGATTATAAGGAATTTATAATAATGTTTTACCGCTTCTGTTTTTCTAAAAACAGATTTGGGCGCGAGACCGCGGGTTTTAAGGTGATAGACAAACTCGTCCATAAAATCAGTGTTGGCGTTAACGGGCGCGACATTATTTTCCTGGCAGAAAAGCAGGAATTCTTTTACATCACGCATATAAGCGGAAATTGTATTGGCGGAAAGCTGCCTTTCAAATGCCAGATAATTTTTAAACTCCAGCATAATTCCCCCGAATTAAACTTTACTGCAGAATATTTGTGTACATCACCCTCACCAAGCCCGCCTACGGCGTTGGCCTCCTCTCCCCTAAAAGGGAGAGGAAATAAAACAAGTGCCGTTTCCATTCCCTAAGCGAAGCGCAAGGGCTCATTAAAATAAAATCAGTGCCGTAAGCCGTACCCCTAAGCAAAGCGAAAGGGCCCGCTGAAATAAATCAGTGCCGTTAGCCGTAATCCCCTTTAAACTATAAGTGCTTTTGACCTGCCCCCGCAATTAAGGAGAGGCAATCATCATAAAGTTTTTAAGGGCATTTTTTGAATTCTGTCTGAGTAAAAAATTTATAAGGTTGCCGTACTACAGCAAAATTTTTTACGAGTTATTCAAAAACCCTTAAAAGCACCTTGCTCGACAAAGGCGGGGCGAGATTTTTGTTTACTTTTTTACGATAAAAAAAGTAAATCGCGCTCAAAGCGCGAAACTACCCCTCCCGCAAAAAGCGGAAAAAATAAAAAATAAAAAAAGCGCGCGGACCCAAAGGCCCGCGCACTATTATTCTTATAACAAGTGTGAGGCTATATCGGCCAGCTTACTGCGTTCCGTTTTTGTAAACGTAATATGCCCATAATTCTTTTGCCCTTTAAACTTATCTACCAGGTATGTAAGACCGTTAGACTCGGCGTCTAAATACGGCGTATCAATCTGGTACGGGTCGCCCGTGACAACAACCTTGGTGCCCTCGCCCGCGCGGGTAAGAATTGTTTTAATTTCATGCGGGGTAAGGTTTTGCGCGTCGTCCACAATCATATACTGCTGCGGTAAGCTGCGGCCCCTTATGTGTGTGATGGAAGCAATTTCCACTTTACCGGAATCTAAAATATATTTAGCTTTTTCTTCGCCTTCATCAGGGTTTTTGCGGTCAGCCAAGAAGGCCATGTTATCGTAAATAGCGCCCATCCATACTTCCAGCTTTTCTTCTTTGCTGCCGGGCAAGAAGCCAATATCTTTACCTACCGGCACTACGGAGCGGCACACAACAAGGCGTCTGTACTTTTCTTCGTCTAAAGTTCTCTGCAGCCCTGTGGCCAAGCTGATTAAAGTTTTACCTGTGCCTGCTGAACCAACAAGGGTTACCAGGTCAAGTGAATCGTCCAGCAAAAGTTCCATGGCAAAGCGCTGTTCTTTATTAAGCGGTTTTATGCCCCATGCGGTAGGTTCTGACTGCGGCAAAAGCTTTATAACAAGCTCGCCGTTGTTACCCACGCGGCCGATGGCGGATTTTTTGCTGCCGTCGTTAACTTTTAAGATAACATACTGGTTAGGGTAAAAGGTATGTTCACCGGGCACGGGTATTTTTTTATCTTTATAAAGCGCGTCTATCACGCCGGAGTCTACTTCAATCTCGGCCACGCCGGTGTAAAGCTCGTCGTAGCTGATTTTATCTGTGGTGTAGTCCTGCGCTTCTAAACCTAAAGCTTCGGCTTTTAAACGTAAATTTGTGTCTTTGGTTACAATTATTACCGGTTTTTTAGCAGTGGTTTTTTTGGTTTCTTCTTTTTGTTTAAGCGCGTAGGCTATGTTTAAAATGCCGTTATCTGATTTATTAAAAATAAAACCCGCGGGCAAAGCTTTTTCACGCTCCATTTCTATTCTAAGAGTGCCGCCGCCTTCTGTGGGTACGCCTTCGCTAAGACGGCCCTTTTCACGGTAGGCGTCTAATGTTCTGGATATTACTCTGGCGTTTTTACCCCTGTCGTCGGCGTCGGTTTTAAAATTGTCTAACTCTTCTATTACTACTATGGGAATTACAACATCATTATCCTCAAAAGCCTCTATGGCTTTAACGTCGTGAAGAAGGACGTTGGTGTCTAATACAAATATTTTTGTCATAAGCTCTCCATACTCAAAGTTTAAAATCCCTTGAGCATATTGTAGCATTAAAATATTACAATGTAAGTATGAAATATTTATGCATACATGGGCATTTTTACCAACCGCCAAGGGAAAATGCATGGACGGGGACTGTGGAGGTTCAGGAGTCCGCCGCGCCGTATCACGACTGGAACGCCCGTATTACCGCAGAATGCTACGGGCCTAACGCAAGTTCAAGGGTACTTAACGGGGATAAAGATTTAACGGCTTTAGTAGACAATTATTCTTTAATAAGTTTCAACTTTGGCCCGACGCTACTCTCATGGCTAAAAGAAAACAACGCCGACGTTTACCAGGCCATACTAGACGCGGACAAAGCGTCTCAAAAAAACTTTTCCGGCCACGGCAGCGCCATAGCGCAGGTGTACAACCACATGATAATGCCGCTTACAAACGAGGCCGATAAACGCACGCAAATTATTTGGGGGATGGAAGATTTTAAGTCACGTTTTAACCGCATGCCCGAAGGCATGTGGCTGGCCGAAACCGCCTGCGACACGCCCACGCTGGAGCTGCTGGCGGAGTACGGCATTAAGTTTACCATTCTCGCCCCCGGCCAATGCGCCAGAGTACGCAAAATAGGCGACAAAAACTGGACCGATACTTCAGGCGCTAAAGTGGACCCTAAGCGCCCGTATCTGTTCAATTTGCCCTCCGGCAAAACCATAACATTGTTTTTTTATGACGGGCCTATATCGCAAGGCATAGCCTTTGGCGATACTCTTAAAAGCGGTGAGAATTTTGCCGCGCGCCTTTTGGGCGCTTACACGCCTGCCAGCCAAACACAAACAGAGCTGGTGCATATTGCCACAGACGGGGAAACTTACGGCCACCACCAAAAGTTTGCCGACATGGCGCTGGCCTACTGCCTTAAACATGTGCAAGACAATAACCTTGCGCAAATTACAATTTACGGCGAGTTTTTAGAAAAAAATCCGCCAACCTATGAAGCCGTTATTTTTGAAGATACATCCTGGAGCTGCTTTCACGGCGTAGAACGCTGGCGTAGCGACTGCGGGTGCAACTCCGGCATGCACCAAGGCTGGAACCAAAAGTGGCGAGGCCCGCTGCGCGACGCGCTTGATTTTATAAGAGAACACTCTATAAAAACTTTTGACACGCTTGGCAAAGAATATTTTAATGACCCGTGGATTGCCAGAAACAACTATATCTCCGTTATTCTTGCCGACAGAAACCAAGAGGCCATAAACTCTTTCCTGCAAAACAACGCCACCGACAAAGGTAAACAAAATATACAAAACGCGCTTAAGCTGATGGAAATGGGGCTTAACGCTATGTTTATGTACACAAGCTGCGGCTGGTTTTTTGACGAAATCAGCGGCATAGAAACCGTGCAGATTATGCAGTACGCCGCGCGCGTAATAGAGTTAAACAAAAACTTAACAGGCGTTGATATTGAGCCAGACTTTATTACAAAACTAGCGCTTGCGCCCAGCAATGTACCCGGGTACAGCAATGGCGGCATTGTTTATGAAAAATTTATTAAACACGCCGCTTTCACACCTGAAAAGGCTGCCGCGCATTACGCCATTTCTTTAATATACGACGAGCATTGCGACACTATTTTCTCTTACAAAGTCTCGGACGAACGGCATGAAATAACAGAGGGGGAAAACACCAAAGCAATAATAGGCAGCGCTGTGTTTACGTCTAAATTTACGCTGGAGTCATACAAGCTGCACTTTGTACTTTTTTACGCGCAGGAATACAGGCTGGTATGTTACTCCGCCAAAGAGCTGCCTTTAAGCGTGGAACAAATAAAAGAAATTATTAAAAACAAACCTACAGAAATTGCTATGGAAGAAATGCAGGCCTTGTTTAATGACGCTTACACATTGTCTGATTTATTTAAAGACACGCAAAGAATGGTGGTTAAAAAAATAATAACAAACGTGCGCGATAAAACAACACAAATGTTTGACGAGGTTTTTGACTCTCAATACCCGCTGCTGCGCGAACTTAAATTTATAGGCGCGCCGTTGCCGCCGGCGTTTTTATACGCCGCGCAGTTTGTTATAAAAGAGGATTTAAAACAGGAATTATCCTCCGGCCACGTTGACGCCGCCAGACTGGAAGAATTGATGGAAGACGCCAACAGTCTTAACCTAAAATTAAACATAGACGAGGTGCGTGCGGCCGCGCAGGAAAGACTGCAAAGTTTAAGCGGGATCTTTAAAGAAGATCCTACCAGAGACAACGCGCTTACCATAATAGAGTTTTTGGCCAGCGTGTCACAGCAGCCGTTTGCGCCGGACGTTTTTTATGGCCAGGAAGACGTGTTTTTGGGCCTAAAAAAACTGCCGATTATGGTTAAAGAAGAATCATCATTTAAAGTACTGGCAAGAAAAATGAAAGTAGTTGTTTAGTTTTATCTTAACAAAAAACCCTCGCCAATAATTATTGGCGAGGGTTTTTAAATAAAAGCTTAAGGCTGAGCATATACTTTAGCGTCGCCCCATGTAGCTATATGCTTAGTAAAACCCCAAGATTTACAATAGGCGTATTTTTTGTCCGTTTCAGCTATACATAATAAGCCGTCCTCTTGGCTGCCGTTTATATTAGGCGCGTCCGCCACAGTAGACGCATATTGAACGGCGCCGTTATTATATACCGTTATACGGCCTATATTTCCGCCAAGCGTGTAAGACTGCCAGGTATTTTCCACAGAGTCTCCCTCTGTACTTCCGGCCGGCAGCTCTATGTCCAAGTCTTCAGCCTTGAAAGCGTAAGAACCGTGTTGTAAAAAATATCTTTGCTGCGCGTCGGTAAGTGATTTTACAAGCGGGAACATCCTTTTTATTTTAGCGGTAGTAACCGCCTTTGTATATTGCGGCAGCGCAATAGCCGCCAAAATACCTATTATTAAAACTACTACAAGAAGTTCGATAAGAGTGAATCCTTTTGCTTTAAATATATTTCCTTTTATGTCCATATATTCCTCTTTAATTTCTTTTTACCAGTTTCTATGTTTCCAATAAGTAATAATTAACCACACTGAAATTATAGCCAGTCCTATAACCATCCAAAACGCGTTGGGGTGGAACTGCATGGGTATTTCCACGTTCATGGAGAACGCGCTCACAACAAACGTGGGCACCATTATCCATATGGTAATGGCGTTGAGGTTTTTCATAAGAAGGTTAAGATTGTTGCTTACAATGCTGGCTCTGGCGTCCATAAGGCCGGCCAAAACGTTGGAGTAAATTTCAGCCTGTTTTAAGCACTGCCCGTTTTCAACTATAATATCATCTAAAAGTTCTCTGTTAGGTTCGTCTAGGCCTATACGGGCGGAAAAGTTGCGCAGTTTCTCAAACACCATGCCGTTGGCGCTGATAGCGTTGGCATAATAAACTAAACTTTTTTCTAAGCTGAACAGGTTCAATAAATATGTATTGTCTAAAGACTCTGCCATTTTATCTTCAATCTCATCTGAAATTAAATTAATAACACGCAAATGCTCTATATAATGCGTAATAGAGTTATACATAAGCTTTAAAAACACGTCGTTAATACCCGTAACGTTAAAAAACTTTTTACCTATAAACAGCGGTATATCTTCTGAGATTACAATAACAAGCCTGGTTTCATAAATAAACAAACCCATAGAAGCTACTTTAAATTCCAGCTGGTCTTTGCCGGAATAATTTTTGGGACGTTTAAAAATGAGAGCCGCGTGTTCAGGTTCAAACTCAAGACGGGGCTGCTCCTCAGGGTCCAACGCGGACGCTAGGGTGTGCTCGTCTATTTTCAACTCTTCTATAAGATATTTTTGTTCGTCCACGGTAGGATTGGCAAACAGCAAAATAGGGCTGTTTTCAGCCGCGGTTTCTATAATCTTTCCGTTTTCTATGGTATAGCGTCTCATATTATTTATCCAAAACGTCCGCCTTAATATACTTTTCTGTGTCTTCTTTTATTTCGTGTCTTAACTTAATTATAGCGTATATATTGATAACTGTCATAAACGCCATGGCGCATATTGTTGCCGCCCACATAAAGCGTGTGCTGGCGTTACTTTCCACCACTTTGGCAAGGCCGTCGGCAACAAATAAATCAAGTGTAAACGCGGTGCCTAACCCGGCACCAAAAACCATGGTTATAAGCCACACAATTCTAAACGGGGTTATCCATTTGTCGCCCTCTAAAAATTGTAACACTTTTTCACCGTAATAACACCACCCTAAAATTGTGGTGAAAGAAAATGTGGCTAAAGAAAATATTAACAGCGGCGTGCCCACATAAGGAATATTTTTAAAAGCGCTGTTGCACAGGTTGGCGGCAAACACGTTTGGGTTCTGCTAGTCGCCCGCCAATACTATTACCATGCCTGTGATTGTACATATAAGTATTGTCCAAAATACCGAGGTTGAAGATATTAAAGCCTGCCTTACCGCGCTGTTAGTTTTAGCGGCCGCCGCCACTATGGACGCGCTGCCAAGCCCGGCCTCGGTAGCTAAAACGCTTCTGCTGACTCCCGCCCTTAAGGCGGAAACTATGGCCTGTACTATACCCATAATGCCCACGCCAACCGCGCCGCCCGCGGCGCCGTAGCCTGTAAAAGCGCCTTTAAATATAGAAACTATGGCCATGGGTATTCTTTCATAAAACATCACGCCAATTATAATAGCGGCCAAAAGATAAACGCTGCCCATTATAGGCACCAGCCATTCGCAAATATTGGCAATTCTTTTAACGCCGCCAAGCACGACCACCGCGGTAAGAACCGCCACGCCAATGCCCGTAAACCAGGGGTTTAAATTATAACCTTCTCTCATGGCGTCGGCAATAGAGTTAGCCTGTAAAAGCCCGCCCGCTATAAAAGACATTACCAATGTTGATATGGCAAAGCCTATCGCCATTTTCCTGCTTTTAAGCCTGTTAGCAAGCACGTACATAGGCCCGCCCACATATTCGCCGGAACCAAGGTGCACTCTATATTTAACTGACAAAAAACATTCGGCGTATTTTGTGGCAAAGCCGAAAAAGCCGGCTATAATCATCCAAAAAATAGCGCCCGGCCCGCCAACGGCGATTGCCGTGGTTACGCCTATAATGCTGCCGGTGCCCACTGTTGCCGCTATTGTAACCGCCAGCGCGCCAAAGTTGCTTACCTCGCCCTCACTGTCGTCTTTAGCTACGGAAAGCTTAATACCTTTAAACAAATGTCTTTGAATAATACCAAGCTTAAAAGTAAGATATATCCCCAAAGAAAAAATAAGTACAATCATTGGCACACCCCATACAAGAGTATTAAACCCTTCTATAAGGTTGTAAAATGTGGCCATAGTAAGGTCCAGCGTAAAAACGCCTTTTATACCTGTCCAGATTTGCGCTACTCCGTCTATATTCATTATTGCCTGTAACATTGGCGGCCTCTTTTTGTGTGATTATATATGATTATAAAACACGGTAAGATTGGAATTTGTTAGAATATTAAATAAACTAACTTAATTCAAATTTTACAAAATTTTATGATATACCCTAAGGACAAAAAGTACCTAGAAGCCGCCATTTCCGGCGCGGCCAATTATCTGGCACATATCAAGGCAGATTTAAAACTTCCGCCTAATATTGTTATGTGCCCCGTGTCTATGCTGACTAAAGTTGTGGCCAACAATTACAAAAATAAATTCTACCGTTTAGACGGTGATATTTATGTGTTGGAAGGTTACGACGCCGCTTTTGTAACAAATTTTGGCATGGGGGCCCCCGCTTTTGCCATGATGATGGAAGTGCTGATTGGCCTGGGCTGCAAAAATTTTATGTTAATAGGCATAGCGGGCGCTTTACAGAAAAATTTGGAGATTGGGGATATTGTTTTGTGCGAAAAAGCGCTGCGTGATGAAGGCGTTTCATCCAGCTACGTAACGCCTGGCCACTACTCTTTTCCGTCAGTTTCCCTCACCCAAAAAGTGAAAGATGTTTTGCGTGATGACAAACAAGATTATCATTATGGCCCGACATGGACGACGGATGTTTTGTTCAGAGAAACCGCGCCTGAGGTTAAGTTTTATCAAGAAAACGGCGTACAAACCGTTGAGATGGAAGCCGCCGCCGCCTTTGCCATAGCGGAACACCACAAAGTTAACTGCGGCGCAATGTTTGCCATAAGCGATACCTTGGCCAACCTTAAATGGGAACCGGCTTTCGGCCACAAAAACATAAACGACAGCATGCAGCAAATATTAAAGACATGTTTAAAGTCTTTTAAATAATAAGTACCTTTATATTTTCTCTACCTTAGCGTAGCATGCATATATAAAGATATGGAGAAAGTTTTTTTGCGTTGTTTGCTGCGCAGCAGCATGCAAAAAGCAGGTGAGGGAAATATTTATATTTTTAAAAGTACTCTATTTTAAAACAACACATATTTGTGTATATCACCCTCACCTGCTCGTGTACACTCGCTTCCTCTCCCCTAAGAGGGAGAGGAAATAAAATTAGTGCCGTTATAATTAGTGCTGCTATAGTAGTGAATTTCACAGGATTTTGAGTGTATTTTTAATTTTTCTGATTTCGGCACACTTGGTGCGGGAACACGGTGGGTGTGTTGGAATCAGAAAAATTAAAAAGACGCCAAAAGCCGAAGAAATTCTTTTCCGCTTATTGAAACCCAAGCGAACACCGAGAGCGGCACAGCCGGGACGCAACGCGACAAAAAATTTTTAAGAGAAAAGCCGGGGCGATTTTGCCCCGGCTTTTTTTATAATGTTAGTGAGTAGATTCTGCTTTCGTAGGGTTTTAGGTCTACGGTTAGTCCGTTTTTATACAGCTCATCGGCGGATTCAGTAATTTCAAGTCCTTGTAAGTCCTCGGCAATTGTTTTAAACTTATGCTTATTAAGAGTCATGTGCCCGATGGACTGCTCACCTGAATAGTTAATAACCACAAGTTTATGTTCCATGCCTTGTATCCATGTCCACGCTAAAATATTTTTGTGTGTTTCGCTGTCATTAACAGAGGTTAAATTCTTAATTGTCCACTGCCCGCCGTGAAAAGACGGATGGTTAATTAAAGACAAAAGCCGCGTGTAAAAATTAAACAGCTCCGCGTCCGCCTCGCCCGTATAACCGACATACTGCACAGGCAGGTGGTGCTTGTAACCGTACAACTGTTGGCAAAAGAACATTCTGGCGCCGGGTATTGTGGCAATCAGCGTGCTTGCGGCCAACGCCTTATCTCTGCCAAAAGCCTGCATGGCGGATTCTTCGTCATGGTTGCTGATAAACCTTATGGAGCGCATTTGATACAAATGTTCGGCGCCCAAGTGCCCCTTAATATTTTCGGCCGAGGAAAAGCGCAGCCTGTCATACATAACTTTATCATATGTATAATCAAAGCCCATTTCCTGTATTTCCCATTCAAGGCCCCAGTAAACTTCGGCTATGAAAATGAAATCGGAATTTATTTCCCTGGCTTCACGCACTGCTCTTGTCCAAAATTCTTCACCGGGTTCTTGTCCGCCTAAAAACTTCCACCAGGTGTCTTTTTGTACTTTGTTAAGCGAAAGCATAGCCATATCACAGCGCACCCCGTCGCAAAAGGTCATGATTTTTTTAAGCACTTCCATCATGTAATCCTGCGTTTTTGGGTTAAAATAATTAAGCTGCGCGGTGTCTGTCCACGGCGGGAAAAACGGGTCTCTGCCGTGCGCTATGTAGTAGCCGTTTTCGGTTTTAAAAAACAAGTCCGGGTCCGTGGTAGGCGGGTTGGTGCCCGTGTTTATAAAAAGGTCTGGATCCGTCAATGTTTTGGGGTGGTCTATGGCAAGGTGGTTGCCCACAAAATCAAGCAGCAGCGCTATGCCGCGCTCGTTAAAACGTCTTTTTAAGTCTTTCAGCCCCTCTTCTGTGCCTATCTCACTGTCAACGGTATAGGCGTATACGGAATAAGGCGAAGCTTTAATATCTTCTTTTTTATAATCAGGGAATATATACGACACTGCCCTGTTTATCTCCTCATTGGCGCGGGCAATTTCCTGCGCTTTCGGACTTTTTTGCCATACCCCCATGAGCCATACGGCGTCAAAGCCCATGGCCTTTATTTCGTCCAAACATTCATCGGGTACGTGACAAATAGTCATTGGCTTAGCGTATCTGTCGCTAAGCAGTTTTAACCAAACTCCCGTGTTAACCTCTAAGATATGAGGGTTTGTCCTCATAAAATAACCCCTTTTGCGTCTTTTTATTTTTTTACCGCTTGGTAGATTTCTACCCTTAAATATTTATACCACTTTTCCGCAGTTCTGTAAATGTTTTTATTTAAATTATATTACATATATGGCGCAAGCTTTGTATAATAGACCTATGAAAATACTTTTTGTTATAACTTCCACGGATATGGGCGGGGCGGAAAAAGCTGCGGGGGAACTGGCCCTAAGCATGAGTAAAGAACATACCGTTAAAGTTATAACCCTCTACCCGGCGGGTTTTTACGCCAAAAAATTACATGAAAACGGGGTAAAAGTAGCGTCCTTAAACATGGGTTACTGGCCCAAAATAACAGATTTAATCAAACTAAAAAATGAAATTGCAGCTTTTAAGCCCGATGTTGTGCACGCCATGCTTTACCGCGCCATACAAATGTGCAGGATGTTAAAGCAGGACTTTAAACTGTTTACCACACCGCACGCAAATTACATGAAAAAAAGTAAATTTTTGCGTATTGTTGACGCCGCTTTAAAAAGCAAAGACAACCTTAGCCTGGCCGAATCACACAGCACGGCCGAGTTTTTATTAACTTTCCAACGCTACAACAAAGATAAAGTAAAAATTATTTTAAACACCCCGGCGCCAGATTTTGTGCCCGACGATTTACTTAGAAAAATGGCCCGCGCGGCAAACAATGCTGAAGATAAAATTGTTTTTATAAACGTGGCCCGCCTGCATCCGCACAAAGCGCAGGCAACGCTGTTAAACGCGTTTGCAAAACTCTATGCTAAAAACCAAAACACGGCCTTATGGCTGGTGGGCGAAGGCGCGGAAAAACAAGCTTTACAAAATTTAGCCGCTACACTGCAAATTGATAAAGCCATAACTTTTTTTGGCGCGAGAGAAGACGTGCCCGCGCTGCTCAATGCCGCCGATATTTTTGTGCTGCCGTCTTTAGAAGAGTCTTTGCCTTTGGCGCTGTTAGAAGCCGCCGCTTGCGGCAAGCCGCTTATTACCAGTGACGTTGGCGACAACACTGTTGTATGCCGCCACGGTAAAAACGGCTTTGTGGTAAACCAGCATGACCCGGTTTTATTTTCCGCCGTTATGGGCGAGCTGGCGGATAACGCGCAGCTCAGAGAATCTTTCGGCCAGGAATCACTAAAGGCAGCGCAGGAATTAAAAACAGATTATTTGGCAGAACATTTACAAATTTATTTATAGAACAGTTTGTAGGGGCGGAGCTTGTCTCCGCCCGCGCTCAGCAAAATATATGAACATGACTTTATTATATTAATTAAATTAAGAGGTATTATGGAATCAAGACTTTTTATTATAGGCGTAATAATGCTGGTATGGGCGGTTGCCGCCAAGGTTTTAAAAAAGAAAAATTTATTGGAAAATAAATATATTTTTACGGTGCTGCACGTCGCTTTTGCCGCCATTGCCGCCGCCTTGGCATTGTGGCTGTTTGACTTTGTTTCCAACGGCGGCGACGCTGCCGCTTTGGCCGAGACTTCTTTAACTAAAAAGCTGTTTAGTTTAGCTGTTATACTGGGGCTTAGTATTTGGGCTTTTATAAGCGCGTGGCGTGCCGATAAAAAGAAAAAAGTTAAACTTTTTGATAAAGATTATGAATGGGCCGACACCATTTATTTTTCCGCGCTTTTGGCCGCTTTTGTAATGTTCTTTTTTATACAGGCATTCAAAATACCGTCGGCCTCTATGCGTAATACTCTTATTGAGGGCGACCACCTTTTTGTTAACAAATTTACCTATGGCTTTAGAATACCGTTAACGGATATAAGGTTTTTAGAATTTAACAAAGTTAACCGCGGCGATGTTATTGTATTTGCCTTCCCCGCTGACAGCAGAGAGCAAATAAACTGCGGCGGCCCGCAGTACGGCAGAGATTATGTTAAAAGAGTAATAGGCATGCCCGGCGATACCGTGGAAGTAAGAGGCGCGCAGGTTTACATAAACGGCGAGGCCGTGCCCCACCAAGACTATGAGTTATATGAAAATATAGAACGCTACCCGCTTATCCCGCTGCCAGATAGCAAAGAATCTTACCAACAAAAATGGGAAGACCGTGAACTTGAGCATTACTACAGCATTTACCTGCGCGACCAGTTTGGCCCGGTTACCGTGCCGGAAGACTCTTACTTCGCCATTGGCGACAATAGGGACAACTCCTGCGACTCCCGCTTTTGGGGCCCGGTACCAAGGGAAAACATTAAAGGCAAAGCCTGGTTTATACACTGGCCCGCCAGCAGAATTAAGTTGATAAAATAGACACTTTGACGGTAAAAATATATAATTAAATTACTTTAATACGGTTGCCGTTACCAGCAACCTAAGGGGAGAGATTATGACAAAATATGTATGCAATGTTTGCGGTTATGTTTATGACCCTGCAGTAGGGGACCCTGACGCAGGTATTTTACCCGGCACACCTTGGGAACAAGTGCCCGACACGTGGGTTTGCCCCGCATGCGGCGTAGGTAAAGACCAGTTTTCACCTATGTAAAATAAAACCCTCCCGGAGCTAATCCGGGAGGGTTATTTCAAATTTAATATATTGAATTGGCAAAAGAATATGAAAAAAATCTTTTTTATTTATTTTATTTTTTGTTTCATGATTACTTCTTGTAATGCGAAACAGCAAAAAACAGTTAAAGACAATGATGTAAAAAAGGCACCCGCCGCAAATATTGCCGGGACTGTTACAACTAATAATACAGTAAAAAAACCAAAAGCCGTCTTATCAGAAGACAATCCATTAGGCGCAGCCGTTTGCATATCTGATGAGGGTGATGTTGCCGGTAAAAACATTAATTTTACCACCGTAAAAAAACTGATAGAAGAAGGTCACAGTCCCAATGTTAAATGGCGCGGCTACACACCTTTAGCCTGCGCTGCAAGCTACGGCAGAATGGATGTAGTAAAGTACCTTATAGATAATGGCGCGGATATAAATATTTCGACTGACGGAATAGGCTTTTCTGAAGCGCCTATAGTTGAAGCGGCTTTTGCCCGCCACACGGATATCGCAAAGTATTTAGCGCAAAAAGGCGCCGTCGATACAGATAAAGCCTTGGGCGTAGCGATACAACATAATAATATAGAGTTGATAAAATTTTTAGTAGATAATAACTACGCAAAACTCAATGAATTAGAAATTTGGGACAGCGGGAAAAATTATACCTCAATTGATGATTATCTGTCAGAACATAAAAATAAAGTAAACAAAGAGATTCTTGATTATTTAAAACAAAAACCCCGTTTATAAAACGGGGTTTTTTTATTTGTGCAGTTATTGTTGTTATAAATGCAGTTGTATTATTAAATTTCACATAGTTTTGCCAAAAGTACTACTCTATTTTATAACAGACATATTTGTGTACATCACCCTCCCCCGGATTCGCTACGCTCATCTCGACCTCCCCCGTAAGAGGGGGAGGAAATAAAACAAGTGCCGTTTGCCGTACCCCTAAGCAAAGCGAAAGGGCCCGCTAAAATAAATCAGTGCCGTACCCCTCCTCTAACATATAAGTGCCGTTATTCCTGCCCCGCAGTCAAGGAGAGGCAATATATAAAGTTTTTAAGGGTATTTTTTGAATTCTGTTTGAGTAAAAAATTTATAGGTTGCCGTACTACAGCAAAATTTTTTACGAGTTATTCAAAAACCCTTAAAACACCTTGCTCGACCACGGCGGGGCGAGATTTTTGTTTACTTTTTTACGATAAAAAAAGTAAATCGCGCTCAAAGCGCGAAACTATAAATTACCCGTGTGTCCCGCCCTTAGGCACCTTACCTTTTAATTGCTCGTGGTAGTACTGGTATGTCATGCAGGCGTCGGGGCAAATATTTTTAGCTTCCGCTATTTCACCTATAAATAATGTGTGCGTGCCTACGTCTACGGTTTGGCTTACTTTAACCTCAAACGCGGCATTGGTATTATCCAGCACAATGGGCGCGCCGGTAATGCCAAGCTCATATTTATATTTAGCAAATTTATCAAAATTTCTGCCTGTACGAAAGCCAAAATTGCCTATAAACAACATATCGGCATGTTCCGTTACAGGCATTATAGCCATAACTTTACTTGCCATTATATATTCGTGCGTTAAGCTTGCTTTATTTACGGAGGCCAGTATTTTGGCGGGCTCGGCCGTAACTTGTATGACGGAGTTTACTATCATACCGTTAATTTTGCCCTCTTTGGCCGATGTTAACACATACAGCCCGTAGGAAATTTTATTTAACGCTGTTTGGTCTAACATAATTATTTTAACTTCTCCGCTAATTTTTTTGCTACAGTTCTGCCAAGCTCCTCAGCCTTTTCAAGATCCGCCTCCGTAGGTACAAAATTTACTTTAAGAGGCTCGGCCACTATTTCTATTTTCATGCTTTCCATTTCTTTGCTAAGCATATCTATAGGCGCCGGGGCCCAGCCATATGAGCCAAACGCCGCGCCAACTAAATTTTTCTTTTTAAGCCCTTTCATGTAAAAAAGGATGTCGCCAAGCGCGGGGAACATGTATGAGTTCATAACAGGCGTGCCCATTACAACGGCGCCGGCGGTTAAAACCTCGGTCACAACGTCGCTTCTGTGTTCCACGTGCATGTTCATAACTTTTACGTTTACGCCGCCTTGTCTAAGCCCCTCGGCCACGCTGTGCGCCAGCTTGTTGGTGCTGCCCCACATTGTATCGTAAATAACAACGGCTTTATTGGTGTAGGCTTGTGTGGCAAATTCTTTGTAAAGATTAACAATTCTTGCCGGGTCACTGCGCCATATAAAGCCATGGTCAGGCGCTATTATTTTGGTTTTGGCTATTAGTCCTGACGTCTCGGCAAATTCTAAAAATTTAAGCGCGATATCGCTGTAGGGGGTAATAATATTGGCGTAATATTTTACGCATTCATAAAACCATTCGTGTTCGTCCACTTGGTCGTCAAATAAACGGTCGGTGGCAAAGTGCATGCCAAAAATATCGTTGGAAAATAAAATGCCTTCATTTTCTAAAAACGAAACCATGCTGTCTGGCCAGTGCAGCATGCGGGACTCGTAAAAAGTTATTTTGTCGTCGCCTATATCAATACTGTCGCCTGTTTTTACCGTTTTAATTTGCAGGTTATCATGCAGCTGTAAATCTATATTTTTTAGACCCATTGCCGACGCGTAAATTTCTTTAGGTTTTATAACTTCTACCGTTTTTGGCAGTGCGCCGCTGTGGTCCATTTCCGCGTGGTTAGATATTATTATTTCAATTTTGCTTGGGTCTATTACTGATTTAATGCGGCTCATCATCTCGTCATAAAAAGGCTCTTTAACAGTGTCTATAAGCGTGGGTTTAGCGCCCAGTACAAGGTACGCGTTATAGGTGGTGCCGCGCTTGGTTGAGTAGCCGTGAAAATCCTTTAAATTCCAATCTATAGCGCCTACCCAGTAAACTTTGTCCGTTATTTTAATAGCCTTCATATTTTTGTTACCCCTTAAATGAAATAAGGCCGGGGCGGTTTTGCCCCGGCCTTATATATCATTCTACTTAATTAGTTTTTAGCTGTCCAAAGTCCGTGCAGGTTGCAGTATTCTCTGGCGACAACATGCGTGGAGCGTGTGCAGAAAAACGCTTTTGGCTCGTCGTCAACCTTTAAGTATTTTCTCTGTGTTTTGCCGCATTCAATGCACTGCAGCTCTATCCACTCAATATGATGCTCCGGCGTCATAGGATGCTCTACGGCGCCTATTGTAACCATATAGCCGCCGTCTACTTTTTCAATAACGGGCACATGTTTTTCTTGGGCCGCGTCAACGGTGTTTTCAACCTGTAAAACCATGGGTTTGCCGCAGCAAACAAGCTCCCCTACAGATGCGTGCACAACTTCCACCATATTACCGCAAACACTGCATTTATAAATTTCGTCGATTTTTGTCATATCCTCTCCTCTAGTACCCCTAAACTAACGCTTCGGCCGCGTCTATGGCGGCTTTATAGTCAGGTTCTTTGCTGATGTCTTCAACAAATTCAATGTACTGTATTATCCCCTTATTATCCAGCACATATACCGCCCTTGTAAGCAATGCTGTTTCTTTAATTAATACGCCGTAATCCAGCCCAAAATCAGGGTTTCTGTAATCAGACAGTGTAATAAGGTCTTTAACGTCCTGCGCGGCGCACCAGCGGGCCTGGGCAAAGGGCAAATCTTTGCTAATGGTTAAAAACGTTACGTTTTTATGCTTGGTGGCCTCGTTATTAAAACGTCTTGTTTCTATACTGCACACCGGTGTGTCTACAGACGGCACAATTGACATAATTACAGGTTTGCCTATAAAATCCTGCAGTTTAGCTTCCGTCATATCGTTTTTTATAAGAACAAAGTCAGGCGCTTTGTCACCTGTTTTAAGCTCTTGCCCAAGTATTGTTATGGGTGTACCATTGCTTTTAATATCTCTTGACATAAGTTTAATTCCCCCTGTTTAAGACTAAACCGCCCCGCCATATGGCGGGGCGCATAAAAAAAACTACCAGTTTTCAGCCAATACTTCAAAATGCGCTTGCGGATGGTCGCACGCGGGACATTTTTGCGGCGCGGAGTCACCGGACTGAATGTAGCCGCAGTTAAGGCATCTCCACACTACTTTGCTGTCTTTTTTAAATACTTTACCGTCTAAGATATTCTGCCTTAAGGCTTTGTAGCGTTTAGAGTGCTGTTTTTCCGCAATGGCTATGTGTTCCATGGCGGAGGCTATTTCTTCAAAGCCCTCTTCTCTGGCTACTTTGGCAAAATCAGGGTACATATGTTCCCATTCTTCGTCTTCGCCATCGGCGGCTTCTTTAAGGTTGTCTTCTGTTTTAGAAATTACGCCCGCGGGGAAGCTCCACTTAACTTCTACCGCGCCGCCCTCTAAAAATTTAAACAAGCGTTTGGCGTGTTCTTTTTCCTGGTTGGCTGTTTCTTCAAAAATGTTGGATATTTGCACGTATCCTTCTTTTTTGGCTACGCTTGCGTAGTATGTATAGCGGTTTCTGGCCTGTGATTCACCGGCGAAAGCGGTAAGAATATTTTTTTCTGTTTGTGTTCCTTTAATAGACTTGGACATAAGTATCTCCTCTTATTTTACTGTGAGACTGCCAAATACCCCGCAGTATTTATCTCACCCCTATAGAGTATTATTTATAGCCCAAAAGTTCAAGTGTGTTAGGACCGTCAAACAATTTATTTTATAAAAACAAAATATTTGTGCACATCACCCTCTCCCGGCGCAAGCGCCGATCTCCCCCGTAAGAGGGGGAGGAAATACATAAGTGCCGTTATAGAAGTGAATTTCACAGGATTTTGAGTGGCTTTTTAACTTTTCAGATTCCGGCACACTTGGTGCGGGCACACGGTGGGTGTGGTGGAATCTGAAAAGTTAAAAAGACGCCAAAAGCCGACGAAATTTTATTCCGCTTATTGAAATTAGAGCGAACACAGAGAGCGACATGTTGGAAGACGCGAAGCGCAAACAAAAACCCCTCTCCAGAGGAGAGGGGAAATAAAAAGGCCGCCCAACCGGACGGCCGTATTAATAGGGGAATTTTGAAAGCTGTTATTTTGGCAAAGCCAAAATATTCAAAACCTTTTTTGCAGAGCAAAAAGCACACAAAACCTTGTGTGCGTATTAATAAGACAGATTTTGAAAAGTCGTTATTTTGACGAAGTCAAAATATTCAAAATCTTTTTTTGTGCAACAAAAAAAGGTGCGGGCGGGAATCGAACCCGCGAATAGCAGTTTTGCAGACTGCCGCCTTACCACTTGGCCACCGCACCGTAAATCAAATTGTATATACATTATAGCTTTTTTTATGATAGAGATAAATATCTTCTTATAAAAATAAAAAACTCCCGCAAGTTTTGCGGGAGTTTTTATATACTATTTCTTATAACAGTTCTTTGTTTTCAGGCTTTGTTTCGCAGGCGGCTTCTTCATCATCCTTAACTACGGGCGCTATTCTTGCTATTTTGTCGCCCTCGTCAAGTTTAACAAGCCTTACGCCTTGGGCGTTGCGCCCTACGGAGCGGATTTCCTCGCAGCGTATGCGTACGGCCATGCCGTTCTCGGTAATAACCATTAAGTCTTTGGTTTCGTCAACCAGCTTAATACCCACGACTTTGCCGTTACGTTCCGTTGTTTTAATGGTGATGGTGCCGCTGCCGCCGCGGTTTTGTTTGCGGTATTCCTCAAACTCCGTGCGTTTGCCGTAGCCGTTTTCACATACTGACAATACATCCGGGCCCGGCGCGTCTTTAGGCGCGTGTTCCATGCCTACAACAATGTCGCCTTCGCCCAGTCTTATGCCTCTTACGCCTTTAGCCTGGCGGCCCATAGCGCGGATTTGGCCTTCGTCAAACCTTATGGCTTTGCCGTCGCGTGTGGCTATAATAAGGTCGCTGGCGCCGTTGGTCATTTGTACAGAGGTTAAAATATCGCCCTCTTCAAGACCCATGGCTATAATGCCTGATTTGCGTATGTTGGCGAAATCAGCCAGTTCAACACGTTTTATTGAACCAAAGCGTGTGCACATGGTAAGGAATGTCTCGCCGCTGTTTTTGGGGTCAAAATCCTCAATAGATACGGCTGAGGTAATTTTTTCCTCGTTAGAAATTTGCAGCAGGTTAACAATAGCTTTACCTTTGCTCATACGGTTGCCTTCCGGTATTTCATAAGCGCGCAGGCTAAATACGCGGCCGCGGCTTGTGAACATAAGGATGGTAGCGTGGGTGGAGGTAACAAAAAGATGCTCAATAAAATCTTCTTCTTTTGTTTTGCCGCCTATTACGCCCTTGCCGCCGCGGTTTTGCGTGCGGTAAGTGTCTAACGGTATACGCTTGGCGTAGCCGTCGTTTGATAAGGTAATAACAACGTCTTCCTCTTCAATAAGGTCTTCCATCGTCATGTCTGAAAGTTCGGTAGAGCTGATTTCGGTCTTTCTGTCTGTGCCAAAATCTTTTTTAAGCTGTTTAAGCTCATCCACAATAATGTCTAAAACTTTCTGCGCGTCGCCCAAAATGCCCTGCAGCTCGGCTATTAAAGCAAGAAGTTCTTTCTGTTCTTTTTCAATACCGGCTGATGAAAGCTGCGTTAACTGGTGCAGCCTCATATCCAAAATAGCCTGGGACTGAGCTTCTGATAAAGCAAACTCTCTTATTAAAGAGAACTTGGCTTCTGTAGGGTCTTGCGCTTCGCGGATAATCTTGATAACTTTGTCCAGATTGGCGATAGCTATAAGCAAGCCCTGTAAAATATGTTCGCGTTTTTGCGCTTTGTTAAGGTCAAAGCGGGTGCGGGCGACAACAACTTCTTTTCTGTGTTTGACGTACGCCTTCATTACTTCCTTGATAGGAAGAATACGCGGGCGGCCGTCAACAATGGCAAGCATGTTTACGCTGAAGCTGGTTTGCAGCTGCGTATGCTTGTAAAGGTGGTTAAGCACCACTCTGGCGTCGCCGTCTCTTTTAACTTCTATTACCAGGCGCATGCCGCGGCGGTCGCTTTCGTCGCGGATATCGGCGATGTCCGTTACTTTTTTGTCTTTAACAAGGCCGACAATCGCTTCGATAAGATTGGTTTTGTTAACCTGGTACGGTATTTCTGTAACAACAATGGCGCTTCTGCCGCCTTTGCCGCCCTCTTCAATTTCCGCCCTGGCCTGTACTTTAACGGAACCTTTGCCCGTTTCAAAATAATCAAAAATACCTTTGCGGCCGCAGATAATGGCGCCTGTAGGAAAGTCCGGCCCTTTTATAATCTGCATAAGCTCTTTGGTTGTAACCGCGGGGTTTTTAATTGTTTCGACAATGGCGTCGCAAACCTCGCCCAGGTTATGGGTGGGGATGTTGGTGGCCATACCTACCGCGATACCGCTGGAACCGTTTACAAGCAGGTTAGGCATTTTGGCGGGCAGTACGGAGGGTTCCTGCATGGAGCCGTCGTAGTTGTCGTTAAATTTAACTGTATTTTTGTCGATATCGCCAAGCATTTCCTCGGCTATTTTATCAAGGCGGACTTCAGTATAACGCATAGCGGCAGCCATGTCGCCGTCAACAGAGCCAAAGTTACCCTGGCCGTCTACAAGCGTGTCTCTGAGCGAGAAATCCTGCGCCAAACGTACCAGCGAGTCATAAATAGCTGTGTCGCCGTGAGGATGGTATTTACCCATTACGTCGCCCACTACACGGGCGGATTTTTTGAAAGGTTTGTTATATTTTAAACCCATCTCGTTCATACCGTAAAGTAAGCGGCGGTGAATAGGTTTTAAACCGTCTCTGACGTCCGGCAGGGCGCGGCCTACGATAACGCTCATCGCGTAATCTATGTAGGAGCGTTTCATCTCCTCGCCGATGTCTCTTATTTTAATATCGCCAAACAAATCTGCGTTTGCAGGGGTTTGATTTTCTTTTTCACTCATATTCTAATTAACTCCCAAACCTAAATATCCAAGTTCTTAACTTCAAGAGCGTGTGTTTCGATAAACGCTCTTCTGGGTTCAACTTTATCGCCCATGAGGGTGGTAAAAATTTGTTCCGCGTCGGCCGCGTCCTGTATTTCTACTTTTAACAGGCTGCGTTTGGCGGGGTCCATGGTGGTTTCCCAAAGCTGCTCGGGGTTCATTTCACCGAGACCTTTGTAGCGCTGTATGCTGGCGCCGCTGGAACCGGCTTCTTTTACTTGTTTAAAAAGTTCCGAAAGACTGTAAACGATTGTCTGTGTTTTGCCTGTGTTTACTATAAACAGAGGGTCCTTTTTATCGGCTTCGTTTTCAATCTCGGCGTATTTCTCAAGACTGTAACCGAGCGCTTTAAGTTTGTTCTCATTGGCGAGTAATTTGCCAAATTCAAACAAGCTCTGGTGTTCGGGCGCCAAGTCCTCATCGTTTAATATGCTGATGTCGGTGCCTTCCGCGCTAAGCAGTTCTTTACGCTCAATAATATATTGGTTGGCGTAATCTTGGTATTCTTTGTCTGTGTAGAAATATTTGAACCCGCCGCTTTGCAACGGTATTCTGTACACAGGTATTTGCCCTGTGGAAACAAATGATAAGAAATCTTTAAGCGTAATATTCTTAACATCCATTTTGCCCAAAATTTCTTCCACGTCTTTTAATATTTTAAGGAAGTCTTTTAACTCAGCCGCGCTAAGTTCCGTTTTGTCGGCCTTAGATACGGTAATAGAGTTAATACCCTCTTTAGACAGCCAGTTAACCAGCTGCTCTTCAGTTTTTAAATACTGTTCATTTTTGCCTTTTTTAACTTTATATAAAGGCGGCTGCGCTATGTAAACGTGCCCGGCCTCAATAAGCGGTCTTAACTGGCGGTAGAAGAATGTAAGAAGCAAAGTTGTAATATGCTGGCCGTCAACGTCAGCGTCAGCCATAAGAACAATTTTGTGGTATCTGAGTTTGCCTATATCAAAACCGCCCTCACCCTCGCCAACGCCTGTGCCTAACGCGGAGAAAAGGGTTCTTATTTCCTCGTTAGATAAAATTTTGACAAGCTGCGCTTTTTCAACGTTAAGCACTTTACCTCTTAACGGTAAAATTGCCTGGAACACGCGGTCGCGGCCTTGTTTGGCCGAGCCGCCGGCTGAGTTACCTTCTACTATGAAAATTTCGCATCTTTCAGCGTTCTTTTCCTGACAGTCTGCCAGTTTACCCGGCAATCCGCCGCCCTCAAGGGCGCTTTTGCGTCTGGTAAGATCGCGCGCTTTTCTGGCGGCTTCACGCGCTATGGCGGCGTTTATGCTCTTTTCACAAACAGCTTTGGCTGTTTTGGGGTTTTCTTCAAAGAACGTTTTAAGAGCGTCGCCTACTATAGAGCGCACTACGCCTTCAATCTCGCTGTTGCCAAGCTTGGTTTTTGTTTGGCCTTCAAACTGCGGGTGCGGGATTTTAACGGATAATACCGTGGTTAAACCTTCTCTCATATCGTCGCCGGTAACGTTGATGTCTTTGTTTTTGAGCAGGTTATTATCTTTAATATATTCGTTAATAACACGGGTAAGAGCGGAGCGGAAACCGCTTAAATGCGTGCCGCCCTCAATGGTATTAATATTGTTAACAAATGTATAAATATTTTCTGAATAACTGTCGTTATACTGAATGGCGAAAGAAACATAATTATCAGAAACCTCTTTTGTTATGTAAATAGGTTCCGGGTGAAGAGGTGTTTTGTTGGCGTTAATATATTTAACAAACTGTGAGATGCCGCCCTCATAAAAGAATGTGTGGGTTTTGGCTTCGTCACCGCGTTCATCGGTTAAAATAATTTTTATGCCGGCGTTTAAGAAAGCAAGCTCTCTAAGACGGTTAGCGATAGTGTCGTAAGAGAAAGAAAGCTCGCCGAATATTTCTTTATCAGCGTGGAAAGTAACTGTTGTGCCGTGTTCTTTAGTAGTGCCTATTTCTTTAACTTTTTCTTCAGGTATACCGCGGCGGTAGCGCTGAAAATATTCTTTGCCGTCTTTTTTTACCACTACTTCCATAAGTTCTGACAAAGCGTTTACGCAAGACACGCCCACACCGTGTAAACCGCCGGACACTTTGTACGCGCCGGAGTCAAATTTACCGCCCGCGTGAAGCACTGTCATTACAACTTCAAGCGCGCTTTTGCCTTTAAGTTTAGGGTCTTTAGCGTTGACCATAGGGTCAACAGGTATGCCGCGTCCGTCGTCTACGATAGAGCACGTCATATCATCTTTAATTGTTACTGAAATTTTGGTTGCGCCGCCGGCTAAGATTTCGTCAACGGAGTTGTCCACAACTTCATACACTAAATGGTGCAAGCCGGGCGCGCCGGTTGAACCTATGTACATAGCGGGGCGTTTTCTAACAGCTTCAAGACCTTCTAAAACTTGAATTTTAGAAGAGTCATAATCCTTCTTAAGTTTAACATCTTCTGTCATTTTATCTTACCTCTTGCTCTTGGTATTTGCCTTGTAAACTTTGAAATAAACACATAGCAGAATGTGCTATTTTGACGCTTGCTGCTTGGGTTTACCTTGTAAACTTTGACGTAAACTTATAGCAGAAAGTACTATTTTTAGCGCTTATTCTTTTATAAATAATGCGGCCGGGTGCTGATTAAATTTACTACACAATATCTATTTTTTTTATCCAGGCTTTATCAAAATATTTGTTAAGCTCTTTTATTATATTTTGGCTTTGCCCGGCTAACTCATGCTTGGCGGCCGCTTTGGTTACTTTGACGTAAACGGTATCTTTACTAACCGCGTCTATAACCCAAAATTTTGCCCTTACACCCGCCACTTTTTGCCAAACGGTGCCCAGCACCATAAGCCTGTTTAATTTGGAGGTTAACGGATTAAAGGTGTTATTTAAATCTTTACTCGTATTCCAAATTTTACGGGGTTTGGCGCCTAACCTCACTACGACCTCACGGGCATAATAACGTATTTAAACTTATCTTCACCAACAGCTTCAACCAGGACCGGCTGGGCCGCGTTGATAAAGGAAAATTCCACTGAATCAGATGAAATATTTTTAAGCACCTCAAGCACGTATTGCGGGTTAAAAGATATTTCAAAAGGCTCTGCGGTATACTCAACTTTTACTTCATCCGAAAAATCCATTTTCTGCGAGTTAGACGTAATAGTAAGTAAATTATCTTTTAAAGCGTATTTTACCGTGCCGCCAAGGTCGCTTGCGCAGAGGCTGGCGCGCTTGGTGGAGGCAAAAATTTCTTTATTGTTTGACACAAAGCTCATAGTTTTCTTATTAGGTATAACCTGTTCGTAATTAGGAAAATTACCCTCTATTAAGCGTGATATATAGGTGGTTTGGTCAACATTAAAAGTAACCTGGTTTGAGGAAACGCTTACATTAATATCAGCGTCTTCACCGGGTTTATTAATGGAGAAAAACCTTAAAAGTTCGTTAAGTATTTTTGTAGGTATAATAATTTTAAAATCTTTAATATCACTCATAACAGAGCTGGAGGCTAAAGCCAAGCGTCTGCCGTCAGTGGCTACCACTTCTAACTTATCGCCCGTTTTTACCCATAAAAGGCCGTTAAGCACATATCTGGTTTCCTGCGTGGAAGCTGAAAAAATTGTATGCGATACCATTTGCTCTACGTCTTTTATTTTAAGCGTAAACTCGTTTGTTTTATCTATCTCAGGTATTAAAGGGTATTCTGATTTAGGCGTCCCTATAACCCAAAATTTACTTTTGCCTGATTTTATGTGCACTTTATTATCGCCGTCCACTGTTATATTTACTTCTTTATCATTAGGAAGGTTTTTTAAGATGTCCGACACTTCTTTTAAAGGAATAGTAATGGCCCCTTCTTCCAATATTTCGGCGTTTATGTAATGTATAGACGCCATCTCCATATCAGTGCGCATAAGCTTTATTTTGCCATTTTCAGCTTCCATAAGGAAGTTGTGTAAAATGGGTAAGGTTGCCCTTGAAGATACCCCGGACTGTACAACAGAAATCCCTTCCAAAAAAGTTTCTTTAGTAATATTAATCTTCATCTTATTATTCCTCTTACTATTATGTCCTGTGGATTGTGTTGATAATGTTGATACGCCAATACAAATTTTTTAAATAACTGTTAGTTAATGTGCACAGGTTGTCAGTATTATTAACAGTTTGTTTTAATTTGAGCCTTTTGTGGGTAACAGTTAATTGTTATCCACAGTTTTTTAACGTTTATCCACAGCTTTAATGTCAGCTATGATTTGGTTAATTTGGGCCGCAAAAAATGGGTCGTTCTCTACTTCTTCTTTAATTTTTTCCCTGGCGTGTACTACTGTGCTATGGTCACGCTCAAACTCACGCCCTATTTCCGGCAGTGACATATCCGTAAGCTCTGTGGATAAGTACATAGCTATCTGCCTGGGCCAGGCTATAGAGTGGTTTTTGCGTTTGGAATTAAAATCTATAATATCTATCTTAAAATGCTTTGCCACAACTTTTTTAATGGAGTTTACATTAATAAGCAGGCGGCGTTCTTCCATACTTATAATATCTGACAGTACCTCACGCGCTATAGGTATAGTGGCTGTAACCCCGTGTATATTACAATAGGTTGTGAGCCTAAACAGGCAGCCTTCTAACTCACGTATACTAGCCTGCACACCTTCCGCTATAAAGGCAATCACATCGTCCCCCACATCAAACCCGCTGGAATCGCGCTTTTGGCGCAGTATAGCTATTCTGGTTTCAAGGTCAGGGCGCTTAATTTCCGTGACTATACCCGAAAGCAGCCTGGAGCTTAACCTAGGGTCAATACCCAATTGCTGCGGCGTTCTATCCGATGTAAGAACAATCTGTTTTTTAGATTCAAATAAAGCGTTAAATGTATAAAAGAATTCCTGCACACTGGACTCTTTGCCCGCCACAAACTGTATATCGTCCATTAAAAAACAATCTAAAGAGCGGTGCTTCTTTCTAAAAGCCTCAGGGTTTCTGTTTTGTAAAGATTCTATGTATTCGCTGACAAATTCCTCGCCGGACATATATAAAATTTTAGCCGACGGGTTTTCTTTTAAAATACGGTTGCCTATGGCGTGCAGTAAATGGGTTTTGCCAAGGCCCGGGGTACTATATATAACAAGCGGGTTATTCTCACGCTCACCAAGTTTTTTTACCACAGCCTCAGCCGCTCTAAAAGCAAAACGGTTAGACGGGCCTTCAATAAAGCCCTCAAAAGTGTAATTAGGATTTAAACGGTTTGGAAACGCGCTGGCCGGGGTATGTATAGGTGTGGCCAAAATTTCCCTTATTTCATTTTGTTTTCTTTCATCATTATATATAGTATCTTCCGCTACATTATATTTAACGGTAAGCGCCGCGCCGGTCTCGGCCTCTAAAGAAGATTTTATGGCAGAGGTGTATCTGTCAGCAATAGTTTTAGACCAAAATTTATTTGGCAGCTGCACAGTCAACACACCCCCTTCAATAGTTAATTTGAGGGGTTTTAACCACATTTCGCAAGCCTCTTTGCCGAAAACGGTTTCCATTTCAGCTAAAATGCGGGAATTTAAATCTTCATTTATAATATTATCTGACACTATGTTAATCCAAAATGATTTTATATTAATATACTATATTTTAGCATATTTTGCCTAATTCTGCGTTTTTTTGCGTTTTTATTTTTTTTGGCTGGGTACCCATAGATTTGTTAATTAACCTAATTAAAGCAAAAAATTAAGCAAAAAGCTTAAAAAACAATAGTTTTTGGCTTTTTGCTTAATTTATAATTAGGCTATATATTTATTTACGTTTTCTAAGAGTTGCTGTATGGTGAAAGGTTTGGCGGCAAAGCCTTTTACCTGGCTTATGCCCTCAAACAAATGTTTTGACTCTTCCAAAGCGGAGGCTACAATTATAGGTATGTTTGCCGTATCAGATGAATTGTTTAAAGCTTTGGCAATTTCTATGCCGTCCATACCCGGTAACATAACATCAAGAATAATAAGATTAGGGTTTTCTCTTTTAACAACATCAAGGGCTTCCCTTCCGTTATCGCAGATAACAGCTTCAAAGCCGGAGCGTTCCAACATCATTTTAACCATCTCGGAAATTGACGGTTCATCTTCAATAATAAGAATTTTTTTCATAATATTATTATATACTATTTGCATGGAAAAAAAGCACTTTTTAAGCTCTGTATGGGCAAAATTTTATAATAATAACAAAAAACTCTTTAAAAGGGGCGACAGGGTGGTTGTTGGCGTAAGCGGCGGGGCGGACAGTGTGGTATTGTTGGATTTTTTGGCCAAACTGGCGCAAAAGAACCGTTTTAGCCTGTACGCGTGCCATGTTAACCACGGCCTTAGGGCGGCTGCCGTTAAAGATGAAAAATTTACACAAAGGTTTTGCGATTCTTTAGGCGTAGAGTGCTTTGTGGTGCGTAAAAACGTAAAAGAACTGGCAAAAAAAGAAAAACTAAGCATAGAACACGCCGCCAGAAAGGCCCGCTACCAAGCTTTTGAGGAAGTTTGCAAAAAGACCAAGGCTAATTATATTGCGGTTGCCCACCATTTGGATGACCATGTGGAAACCATACTATTAAATATTTTGCGGGGTACCAGGGCCAAAGGGCTTATGGGTATAGCACGGGAACGCCCTTTAAATAAACAGGTTACCATAGTGCGCCCGCTGCTTGGCGTACGGCGTGCCGATGTTGAGGCTTATATAAAATTTAATAAACTAAAATATGTTACCGACGAAACTAACGATGACGATAAATATACCAGAAACTGGGTGCGCAAAAACCTTTTGCCGGTGTTAGAGCATAAACAGCCGCAAATAAGAGAACATCTAAATCTTATTTCAGAAGACCTTAGGAGAGTTTTACGTGAAGATTGATAACTATAAAGACTACGCGTCACCGCAGGAAATTGAATATATTAAAATGCTGGGTAAAAAACTTGGCGGCAGAAGTTCAAATGTTCTCAGCACAGCGTCTGTTGGTGGCGGGTTGGCGGAAATTTTAAATAATGTGCTGCCCTTTCTTGAAGATTTTGATTTTAATTTACGCAGAATAAACGTGGCTTTTGATAAAGAATTTTTGTCCGTCGCCAGAAAAATTAATGAAGCCCTTAGCGACCCAGCCTTTGATATCACACAAGCCGACCTGGATAAATTTTTTAGTTATAACACTATGGTGCGGGACGCTGTAAAAGAACCGTGTGATTTACTTTTTGTTTATGATCACCCGCCTATTTCAGCTGTGGAAAAGAAAAATTATTCCAAAGCCATTTGGCGCTGCTACCTGGACGTGTCCCACCCGGATCCTTTGGTATGGGACGCGGTTAAGTATTATATAGAACAATACGACGCCGCCGCGTTTTCTTTCCCCAGTTTTTCGCAGGATTTATCTATACCCAAATATTCTATTATGCCCTCTATTGACCCGCTGGCTGATAAAAACAGGGAAATAGAAGAAAGTTATATAGACGGGGTTTTTGCCAAATACGGCATTCCCAGAACCAAACCCGTAATATTACAGGTGGGCCGTTTTGACGCTTTAAAAGACCCTATCGGGGTGTTGGAAGTGTTTAAAGAAATAAAAAAAGAATATGATTGCACTCTTGTGCTGGCCGGCGGTAAGGCGGCGGACGACCCGGGGGCTGTAACAGATTTTCAGGTTGTATCTATGGCGGCCTCTCAGGTACCGGGCGCGCATGTTATTTTAATGGATTATAATGAACTTGAAGTAAACGCTTTGCAGACAGGCGCGGATATTATTATACAAAAAGGTCTTAGAGAAACATTCGGCCTGACATTAACAGAGGCTATGTGGAAAAAGAAAGCCGTGGTAGCGGCGGAGACAGGCGCGCTGCCGCTGCAAATTATGGAGGAACACTCGGGCCTTACTTCTGTCAGTAACGCAAGCTGCGTAGCGCAGGTAAAGCGTTTGCTAAAAGACCCGCAGTTAAGATACACTCTTGGCGTAAACGCGCATAAACATGTAAAAGAAAACTTTTTAATAACAAGACATGTAAGAGATTTATTTATAATGTTCGCGCAGGTTTTAGGCATTTCAATATAAAAGTAAGACAAGCCTAACAAATTAAGTATAATGTTTAGTGTGTTGCTTTACTGGCGGCACAAAAAATTAAATATTCTCAGGGGTATACATGCAATCTAATTGGCTTATGGTGGCCGCGGCCGTGGGGCTTGGGCTTACACACACACTTTTGGCGCCTAATCATTATCTGCCGTTTATTATGATAGGTAAAGCAAGAAAATGGAGTTTATCTAAAACCGTTTTAATAACTTTTTTATGCAGTATGGGCCATATAATAGGTTCTTTGGTAATTGCTTTGGTGGCGGTACTATTTGGCGTGGCCGTCAGCCATATAGAAGTTATAGAGGGTTACAGGGCAAACATTGCGGCCTGGGGGCTTATACTTTTTGGTCTTGGTTATTTTATATGGGGGCTGCGCGCCGCTAAGCATAATCACTCCTGCTGTGAGCATGTGCATACTGATAAAAACGACGTAAAAAGTTTAACCCCTTTTATCCTCTTCATGATTTTCCTCTTCGCCCCGTGTGAAGCGTGGATACCTATAATGATGTTCCCGGCTATTACGGACGTGCCGGTATTTGTATTTTTAGTAGCTTTGGCTTTTGGTTTTACCACAAGTATTGTTATGATGATAACCGTTGCGCTCGGCTACAAAGGTATAGAATTGCTGCCTTTTAAGAAGTGGGAAAAATATGGGCACGCGATAGCGGGGTTTGTTATTTTGGCATGCGGGATATTTGTAGAAGTTATGGGGCATTTGCACCCCCATGCGCACTAATAAAAGCGATAGTTTCGCGCTTTGAGCGCGACTTACTTTTTTTATCGTGAAAAAGATAAGCAAAAATCTCGCCCCGCCTTTGTCGAGCAAGGTGCTTTTAAGGGTTTTTGAATAACTCGTAAAAAATTTGCTGTAGTACTGCAACCTTATAAATTTTTTACTCAGACAGAATTCAAAAAATGCCCTTAAAAACTTTATGATGTTGGCCTCTCCTTGACTGCGGGGCAGGTCAAAGGCACTTGTATGTTAAAGGAAAGATACGGCACTGATTTATTTCAGTGGGCCCTTTCGCTTTGCTTAGGGGACGGCAAAAGGCACTAATTTTATTTTCTATCACGGGATTAATAAACAAACCCCCTCCATAATATTTTGTGGAGGGGGTTTTTGTTAAAATCAAAAAATGGTTGGGATAGGATTCGAACCTATGTAGGGCGCAGCCCGACGGTTTTACAGACCGTTGCTTTTGACCGCTCAGCCACCCAACCATTTACTTATTAAAAGTCCAGAGGCCGAGGCCCCTGGACCACTTAAACAACCAGGTACACTTATTATACCAAAAAACAAAAATAATTAAAAATCTTTGTACAATTTACTGACGGTGTATTATTAAACGGAGCAAATATGAATATTGTAAAACACAACTCAGCCGCGTGGGACAAACAGGTATCTCAGGGTAATAAATGGACGGTGCCGGTGTCCGCGCGGGAAATTGAAGACGCTAAAAACGGCAAAGCAAAATTTTTGCTAACGCCGACTAAACTTGTGCCGCAAAGTTGGTACGGCGATGTTAAAGGTAAAAATATTTTATGCCTGGCCAGCGGCGGCGGGCAGCAGGGGCCATTGTTTGCGGCGATGGGCGCTAACGTAACTGTTTTTGACAACAGCCCCGCGCAATTAGAAAAAGATATTTTTGTAGCGTCGCGAGAAAACTTAAATATTAAAACCGTGCAGGGCGATATGCGCGATTTATCCGCATTTGCCGACGGGGAATTTGATTTAATTTTCCACCCCGTATCCAATTGTTTTGTGGATGATATTTTGCCCGTATGGAAAGAGTGTTACCGCGTGCTTAAGCGTGGCGGCGTAATGCTGGCGGCGTTTGCCAACCCTATCAGTTATATTTTTGATTTTAAACATTGGGACAATACCAAAGAGCTTGTTGTGCGTTATAAAGTGCCGTATTCAGACACTAAACAGCTGCCAAAACACGAACTGGAAGATAAAATAAATAATTGTGAACCGCTAGACCACGGGCACACGCTGGAAGACCAAATAGCGGGCCAGCTGAACGCCGGGTTTGTTTTAACCGGTTTATATGAGGACGGCTCCGGCGGGGATTTGCTGGACCCTTATATAGAGGCATACATAGCCACAAAAGCTGAAAAACATTAATTAAAAAAGCCCCTCTTATGTAAGGGGCTTTTTTGTTTTGCGTTATTTTAAATCTTTTGGTCTCTTACTACTCTTTTTAAAGAATAATTAAGGTCTGACGTAATCGGCTTGCCCTTTATATCCATTTTTCTTAGTTCGTCTTTACTTATAAACTGCCAGTAGTCATACTCCCCTTTAACGCCTTTCTTTATTTTTATTACGCTAAAGTCCGGCCCGCTGGCTTCCCAAGCGGAAGAAATTATATTGTCACCGCTGTTGGTGCCTTTATATAAGGAGTATTCAACCACAGTGTTGTTTGGGTTAAGTTCCAATACTATTTGTATGCCTTCACAATCCGCGCAGGGTATTACACCCGCGAATGTGCCCATATAACCCTTTTTAAGGTCGTCTTCGCTTTTGGGCGCGTTGTTGCAACCCAAAAATGATATCATAGATACAGCTATCAGTACTGCCGCAATTTTTTTCATACATCCCCCTTTGTCCTTTAACTTAATATAGCGCCGTAGCGCTGTGTTGGTTTTTGAGGAAATTTTAAATTTTTTGTGAGGCGCATAGCTAAAGCTATGTAACGAACAAAAAAATTAAAATTTACCAATAAGCAATACAGCCCCGCAGGGGTTGCCCGCAACGATACGGTGCTATATTAAGTTAAAGGACAAGTACAACTTAACAAAAATATTATATAATATATCAAACCGAGTCAATTCTGATAACGGCCAACCACTCCGTTGTCAATTTCACACAAGGTATAAGAAAATAAACTATGACAAAAACATTTCTCCCTTCCGTTAAGGAAGTAGAAACAACCAGACAGTGGCATCATATAGACGCCGCTGGTAAAACATTAGGCAGGATTTCTACAGAAATAGCAGTGCTGCTTATGGGAAAACATAAGAGAACATACACCCCGCATATGGACTGCGGCGACTTCGTTGTTGTTACCAATGTTGGCCAAATAAAAGTTACCGGCAATAAAGCTGAGCAGAAAGTATATTTTTCTCACTCAGGTTATGCCAAAGGCGCCAAAGAAACGCCTTACAAAAGACAGTTTGAAAAAGACCCGACAGTCATTTTAGAGCTTTCCGTAAAAAGAATGTTGGACGAAAACAAACTCCGCGCGCCCAGAATGAAAAGGCTTAAAATGTATGCCGGCGCCGAACATGCTTTTGCAGACAGATTTTCTGCTAAAAAGGCTAAGTAGAGGTAATTTTTTATGGCAAAAACAAAAACAACAAACGTTGGCAGAAGAAAAACTTCTATAGCGACGGCAGAACTTAAAAAAGGCAAAGGTGTTATTTCAGTTAACGCTATGCCTTTAGAACAGTATTTTAACTCTTCAGTTAAATTACAAAAGGAAGTTAAAGCCCCTCTTACAGTCACAAATTCTGAAAAAGAATATGATGTTGTGGCTAAAGTATTAGGCGGCGGTGTTTCTTCACAGGCCGGCGCGGTAAGACACGCTATAGCGCGTTCACTCGCGTTAGTAAGCGAAGATTACAAAAAGCTGGTTAAAAAAGCCGGTTATCTCACAAGAGACCCCAGAATGGTCGAAAGAAAGAAACCCGGTCAGCCCGGCGCAAGAAAGAGATTCCAGTTCTCCAAACGTTAATTTTGGTTGGAACGAGTTTCACAAAACCTCCCCTTACGGGGAGGTTTTTTTGTATACTTCCATTATATCTATGGAGGTTTTATGAAAAAAATAGGGTCTCTGCTTTTTGTGGTATTTTTTTGTATTTTGACGGCTTTCGCGCAGGAAAAAGCCATTAATAACGATAAACTTATAACACAGGTAAAAGAAAATGTTTCTTTCCTTTTTCCGGCTTACGCTGAGCTTAAATTTTTTGAGATGTCCTTTGGCAAAGAAAAAACTGGTAATAATTACTATATGGCAGACGGCAACAAAGATGAGGGGGAAGTGCGCTTAAATTATAGATACTATGACAAAGCTGAAGACGCTAAAGAAAGGTTTGATATAGCGCTGGATGAATTGTCTCCTTTTGCAAAAGAGACTCTTAAGAATAAAAAAATAAACAGAAGAGAGTGCGTTGTTACAAGCAATTTTGATACCGACGAGGGTACATATTTTTCATATACTATTTGCCATGATAAAAACATATACCTTTTCTTTGTAGTTTCTGCAAAAACAACTACGGTAGAGCGTGACACGGCCAGAAGAGTGGCCAGAGTAAATAAAATTGCAAAGAGCTTTAAATTTTTAGATTGAAAATAATTACGGGTTTTTCTAACAAAAGGCTTACATCCTTCGGGCTACCCAGCGCTTTTTTTAATATACAAACCAAAATCCCCAGACGTGGCCTGGGGATTTTTATTTGTATAGTAAAAACAACCGCATAAGAGTATTTTTCTTCCCGGTTGTAAGTATCATTTAAAAAGATATAATTTGCTGGAAGCATGATTAATATATTAATGAGATCATAAATGAAAAAAGGGTTTACTCTGATAGAGCTTTTAGTAGTTGTGTTGATCATAGGCATACTTGCGGCCATAGCATTGCCGCAGTATACAAAAGCTGTAAATAAATCCCGCGCGGCGGCAATGATGGCAAAGGTGGGCACCCTTCAAAGTGCGGTTGAAATGTATAAATTGGAACACAACGCATTCCCCAGTTTTGGCACCCCTCACCCTACAGAACAACAAGTAAGCGATGACTTGGGTATAGATATTAAGCTTGAAAAGAATATGACCTTCACCATTTATACCGCGTATGCCGGGATAAGATATGATGACGGTAAGACACAGTTTTTATAGCTAAAGGATTGCATCCCTCGGACTATCCGGCGGTTGTTTATAGGCAAGGTGTTACATCATGCTTCGCAACATATCCCGCAGACATTCCAAAACAGGAAAAGGGGTTAGACTCATGCCGCGCAATTTGCGGTAAATTAACTCATGATGAAACGGAAAAACACCAATATTGCTTGCTTTAATTAAAATAAATAAAAATCCCCGGGCATGTGCCTGGGGATTTTTATTTTATATACTATATATAAATTTATATTCTATATACAGAGGTTGGTATGAAAAAAGGGTTTACATTAATAGAATTATTAGTTGTAGTCTTAATCATAGGCATTTTAGCGGCAATTGCTTTGCCGCAGTATAATAACGCGGTGGAAAAGTCCCGTGCGGCGGAAGCTGTGCTAAATGTTAAATCTCTTGCCGACGCGGTAGAAAGGCAGCGGCTTGCTCTTGGTGATGGTGTTAGTTTTAGTATAAATGATTTGGATATAGAAAAGCCTAAAGATAAAAATTTTAAATATAAATTAAACCTTACTTTCCCGGTGGATCATGTTATTGCAGAAAGAACGGATAATAAGGAATATTCTATAATACACTTTTTAAATTGGGCAAATTACCCTGAGTATTCTAACCGAACAGTTTGCCGTGCGGCTAAAACCGATACCACAGGGGTAGCTCATTGTAAAAAGATTGGAAGGAACTTGGAAGACTACAGGTATAGAAATGTTGATGTCGTGTCATTCATGGATTAAGCTAAAGTTAGTTTGGCTAACTTATTTCACGTGAAAACAGTTTCTCGATTTTTGTAAAACTAAAATTTACGTCGTAAAAAATAATAAATGAAAAAACCGAACTAAAAAATTAGTTCGGTTTTTTTGTTTTACCGTCGGAGAATCTGCGTGTTTGGCCTGCTTTGACAAAGGGCAATTTTTATGATTTACTATATATTACACGAAATAACGGAGTAGTTTTTAACCCAAAAATCAAACATCTTCGTCGGAGGGAGTATGGGAGAAATAGTAGCAATCGCAAACCAGAAAGGCGGCGTGGGAAAAACCACCACCGCAGTCAACCTTGCTTACGCGCTGGCCTGCCTTAACCAAGAGGTTTTGCTGGTGGATTTTGACCCGCAGGGCAATGCGTCTTCAGGTTCCGGTATTAATTTAAAGGATGGTGAAAAATCCATTTACCATCTTATCACAAAAGGCGCTTCTTTTGATGAAGTTGTAAAAAAGTCCACCAACGAAATGCTGGATATTTTACCCGCGGACAAAGACCTTGCCGGCGCGGAAGTGGAACTGGTAAACGTAGAGGGCAGGGAAAACATGCTCAAGGATGTTCTTGACCCTGTTAAAAAAATGTACAAATTTATAATAATAGACTGCCCGCCCTCGCTAAGCTTGCTTACGCTTAATGCTATGGTAGCGTCTGACAGTGTGATTACACCTATCCAGTGTGAATATTACGCTATGGAGGGGTTGGCGCATTTTATTAACACAACCGCCAAAATTAAACAGTTTCTTAACCCGCACCTTAATATAGACGGCGGGCTTTTAACCATGTATGACAGCAGAATGAACCTTTCCAACCAGGTGCTGCAGGAGATTACCAAGTTTTATGGAGAAAGGGTATATAAAACACCTATTCCCAGGAACATACGCTTGGCAGAGGCACCCAGCTTTGGGCAGTCTATATTTGACTATGACCCCACCTGCCGCGGCGCTGCCGCATATATAGACCTGGCAAAAGAGTTTCTTACCCGCCGCGGCTTTGACGCGGCCAAACTGGAAGGTTTTAAAATAAACAATGTATCGTACGATTTTGGAGGATAGTATATGAGCAGGCAAGCTTTAGGCAAGGGTCTTGACGCCCTTTTAAAACAAACCAAAGATGTTCTGGCGGACAAGCAACCAGCTACGTCCGGCAACAGCGTACAGAAAATTCCGTTGGCAAATATTGTCCCCAACCGCTACCAACCCAGACGCACCTTTAAAGAAGAAGCTTTACAGGAGTTGGCCCAATCTATTAAAGAGCACGGCCTTACCCAACCCATAGTTGTGGTATATGACGCCGGACTTGATAAATATGAAATAGTAGTAGGTGAACGCCGCTTTAGGGCAACCAAGCTAGCGGGATTGAGTGAGATTGAGGCTATTGTCCATACCACTCTTACAGATAAAGAAATGTCCGCCCTGGCCCTTATTGAAAATATACAGAGGGAAGACCTCAACCCTATAGAAACAGCCCTGGGATACAAGAACCTCATACAAAAGTTTATGGTTTCGCAGACTGATTTGGCCTCATACTGCGGCAAGTCAAAGGCGGCGATATCCAACTCTTTAAGACTTTTAGACCTTAATAAAGACATGCAAAAAGGTTTGGAAGAGGGTATTATAACAGAGGGCCACGGCAGAGCGCTGCTTATGGTGGCGGACGCTAAAAAAAGAGATATTCTCTTTGCTAAACTAAAGAGCGGCAAGTTCTCCGTACGCCAGGCTGAACAATTGGCCAGGGATATTAATACCCCTAAACCGGTTAAGGATGTCAAGCGCCCCGTAGAAGTGGCGGACTTTGAAAGCGGTTTACAAAAGACGCTCGGCACCAAGGTAGAAGTAAAATACGGCAGCAAGATGAGCAAAGGCACCTTGGTTATACACTATAATTCCATAGATCAGTTGGAAAATATAGCTGAAAGGCTTAGAACTAAGATGTTATAGTAGCAAAAGCAATAATTTTCACGTGAAAACAAGCCCCCGCTTAAATAAAGCGGGGGTTTGTTCATGCTGTTGAAAAGCACGCGTTTGCTGGTGGTTCCGTATAGGTTCCACCGATGAACAAAAAAAGATGTGTGGGATATCAAATAGTAGAAACAAGCTATCTTTAAATAGAGGGCTTTTTGTGAATCCCCCGGTGGGGCGAGGAAAGCAAACGACAATCTGTGGGAGCGCATTACATGCGTAGCTGGTAAGAGAGGGCAGGGCCTGCATGATACCCCCCGGCTACGCCGGAGAATATTTATTTTATGCTATTGAAAAGCACGCGTTTGCGGATGATTTTCTAAAGGTTTTTCCGCTGAATAAAAATATGTAGGGTATCAGAATGCAATAAGCTGTTACCGTTCCCTCAGCCGTAGGCGTGAGGGTCTCAATCTATTAGTTCATACTGGTATACTTTAGGTGTTACTGCTGAGAGGCGCTTGTATTTTAGCTGCCTCGTTGTCTTTGAGGATCATGTGTTTGCATCCGTGCGATGAAACGGTATAACTTAAGCAAATGGCAGAATTGCGAATAACTTATAGTAGGTGCAGATGTTTTATGCGAGAATATTAATTTATAGTGTTATGATATGTTTTGTAAAAAACTTTTAATAAATTATAAAATCTAAAAAATTAAATATTTAAATAAAACTCAAAAAGTTTTCATGTGAAAACTTTTTAAGTTTTTAAATAAAAATATTTTTGTGGTTTAAAAAACGCCAAAGCTATATTTTTTTATAAAAAACATTAAAATCGGCTAAAATTTGTCTAAAACAGCAAAAACAAAGCAAAACCTTCGTCGAGAAAAACAGAAAAGCCCCAGGAATGCTTTTATTTGGTGTTTTGAGTGCAAAATGGGGCAACATTCGGGAGAGGGGCAAATATTGAGCCAAGCTCAAAATCATTCAAAATCGCCTAAAAACAGGTATTTTAAGGTGGAAATAAGCACATTGCTTAACTAGTCAACTATTTTTAAAAGAAAGTAATATTTTAATTCAATCAAAAAATAAAAACATAATTTTAAAAAAACTGTCTAAACTTACAAAAATAAAAGTTAGCTTTATTAACTTAATAAAACTAACTTTTTAAAATATATGAAATAAAATAAACAATATTATTTGGTTGGTTTCGGTTTTTCTTTTACTTTTTTAGCTTCCGCTTCTTTTTCTAGTTCAGCCAAAGCCGCAATTACTTTTTTATCTTTCATTGGCACGTAATGCTCACGCTCATCCTCTGTCCAAGAAATGCCGCCTATTTGCGCCTTTGCGCTGTGTTTAAGCAATGCTTTTATAACTTCTTAGTTTTGGGCGCGGATGGTTTCAGGAACAATGGCGTAGCCACAAAATATTAGTGCCCACTGCAACAACGGCTGTGTGCGTTAACATGCAGTTATGCTCAAGACCCTTACGCTTACGGCTGAGGGAACGGCAAAGTCTTTTTTAACAACAAACTATTCATCGGAGTAACTTGAGTGTTGCCACCCACAAACATATATTTTTAAGGGTATATAACGAAACCCCCGCTCGTCTGAGCGGGGGTTTCGTTAAAACTTTAGTTATTGTATAACAAGGTTGCCGGTAAACTCGCCTTGTTTAACGGGCACTTTTTTGGTGCCGGCGGGGAAGGCCATCATCACATTGTTAGAACCTTCCAGCTCAATGCTTTTTGAGCCCGGTTTTTTTGTCCATACTGTTTGAATATTGCTGCCGTTGCCCTCAATATCAAGCTTTTTAATTTTGCCTTCGGCTACTACGGTAGAAGCTTTGGCTTCTATGTCTAAGGAGCCGGCTATGGCGGACAGTTTGGCCTGAGAATTTTTGATATCTAAGTTAATCGCTTTTTCAAGGCCGTTAAGCACTATCTGCGTGTCCATGGCGTCAATTTCCACGGGTACTTTAGCCTGCGTGGTTACTATAATATTAGGTTTGCATACGGACGCGGGGGTCTTTTTAGAAATTTTAATTTTCAGCTCCCTTTCATTATCCTGTCTTACTTCTGTCGTGCAGTGTTTAGCGTCCAGGGCGGACACATTGACTGAAGTTGTTTTCCCCTTTACGGCGGTTACGTCAATAGAGCCGCCTGTTGTTATAATTTCAAGTTCTTTTACTTTTTCAAATGTTTGCGCGCTGGCCGCCACGGCAAACGCCATACAAACCGCTGTTAATAATACTTTTTTCATACACCCTCCGCAGTGTTATGCTTGGTAACACTTTAATATATAGTTATTCTAGCTTTTGAACAGCCTTTTTGCAAGGTAAAAAATAAGATTATTTTTGTTCGCTTCGCGGTCCTTGCAGGACGGCGTTCGCTTCGCGTCCCAAATATATCGCTCTCTGCGTTCGCTTAGTTTTCAATAAGCGGAAAGAATTTTCTTCGGATTTTGGCATAATTTCAATTTTCTTTCTTTCACCACACCCACCGTGTTCCCGCACCAAGTGTGCCGAAAGAAAGAAAATTGAAATTCTACTCAAAATCCTGTGAAATTCACTAATATAACTGCACTTATAAAAGCATATAAAAACCCCGCTGTTCGGCGGGGTTTTTATTTTACTTAGATTTCTTTTTACTTATATAGCCCATCATGCGGTATATAAGTTTTGCGGTGTTCATTTCGGTAGTAGAATCATCCTTCTTTTTTGCCGCTTCCACTACGTCAACAGCTACAATGTTTTTCTTTTTAATTACTTCTCTAAACAGGTCCAGCCCCTCATACCAACCAAAACCGCCGGGCTGCGGCGTGCCTGTGGCGGGGATAACACTTGGGTCAAAGCCGTCCACGTCGATAGTAATATAAACATTTTTTGTAAGCTTTTTGAGTACTTGGGGTATTAACTTTTTAATATCTCTGTGCTCATGCATTAAAAATGTTGTTACATTGCCTTTGTTTATGCGGTGCTGCTCGTCTGACCCTACGCTGCGTATGCCTACCTGTACAACAGGTACACGTTGTGAAGCGGGGTATAAAGCGCAGGCGTGGCTGTAAGGCGTGCCGTCATATTCGGCGCGTAAATCAGCGTGCGCGTCAAAATGTAAAATACTAAGGTCTTTATACTTATCAATGTAAGGCTCTGATAAAGCCTGTGTGATAGAGTGTTCCCCGCCGATATAAAAGGGGATTGCCTTGTATTTCATAAGTTCTTTAACGGTGTTCTTAATATTATCAAAAACAACCGGGGTGGAACCTTTGCAATTTATTGCAGTTGTGGTGAAAATGTCGTCTTCCCATGTTTCACGTTTTACTTCTTCGTCCCACAACTCCACTTGGGCGGAAGCTTCCAAAATAGCTTTAGGCCCTAAAGCCGTACCGTGCCCGAATGAGACAGTTTTCTCAAACGGTATCGGCACAACGACGTAACGACAAGAGGCCAGAGAGTTTTGTTTCCTCTCTAGCCCCATAAATATAGTTTTATTTTTTTTCACAAACAATATTGTTATTTTACAAACACTGCTGCTGCTACTACAGTTGTCCATAAACCGTCTACACAAATGGCAGATTGGGTAATGTTGGTTGTTCTGACAATTTTACCGCTCATTTTCCAGATTTCTTCTTTCTGGTTCCAGGTGGTATCATTGTCAAACTCTATGCCTAAGGTTGTTGACAACATGAGTGCCGCCAAGTCTTCTGCATATTCACCGGCCATTTTTTCTGTTTCACCAAAGCTGTGGTGCTCAGAAATGTAACCGTGCGTTTTAGGATCTTTAGGAATAGCTAAGCCTACCGAAGCGGAAATCAAGCGTTTGTGCTCATTGCTTGTGTTTCTGCTTATTACGCAGTGTAAAATCTGACCGCTGCGCAGTGACTTTACGCCCTTAGCAACCGGAATGGTTTTGCAGTGGGGCGGAAAGATACTGGATACAGGCACAATGTTGTAGTTAGCAATCTGAGCGTCGCGTAAAGCTTCCTCAAAGCTTGCTAATTTTTCTTTGTGTCTGCCAATTCCTTTAGTAAGGAATATCTCTTGGGGGACGAAGTGTTCGTACATTTTTTTTATTTTATCCATTAACATGTGATAGTTAATATAATATATAGTATACCATAATGAATAAAAAAATGTAATTTTTTTTACGCTGAATATTTTTCTTCTTGTCCCGTCGTGTTTTTCATGGGGCTATGCGGCGCTTAAAATGATGCTTTTTTACAGGATATATTATGAAAAAAATTGTTTGTGTCTGCTGTATTTTTATATTGACAACAGGAGTGTTTGGTATGGAAAGTAAAATGTTTAATAAAGATGGGGTTTTACACTTTGATTATAAGGCCGAGGCTTTAGCCCCCGCCGAAGCCGCCGCCAGAGAGCAGCTGGAAAAAGATTTGGCCGCGCTGTTAACTATACCGGCCGCTAACAGAACTTTTGAAAATACGGTTATGGGGTACACAAAAGCTTTTGAAAAGTACGGCGACGCCTTTGGCATAGCCATGTTTTTATCTTACGTGTCGCCCGACGAAAAATTAAGAGACTCCGCCACCGAGCTGCAGTCAGTAGTAAGCGCGTATATGGTGGAAGTAGGCACCCGCAAAAACCTTTACAACGCCATTAAAGAATATGCCGACACCAAACCAACCCTTGGTGTGCCCGAGGCCAAACTGCTTGAAGACATGATGATAGGCTTTAGAAAAAGCGGTTTGCATTTGCCCGACGACCAGCTGGCGGCGTACAGGCTTAACTCGCAAAAACGCTCTGAAAATTCTATCAACTTTAGCAAAAACATACGCGACAATAAAGAGTTTGTGCTTGTAACTTTAGAGGAGTTAGACGGCCTGCCGCAGGAGTTTGTTGACCGCTTGGAACGAGTGGACGGCAAATATAAAATAACGCTTAACTACCCGGACTATGTGCCCTTTATGCTTAACAGCAAAAGCGACGAGGCCAGAAAGCAGCTTGAGTTTAAATATGGCAACCGCGGCGGCGAAGAAAACGTGGCTATCTTGGAAGACACACTTAAACTAAGGCGTGAGGTGGCCGTGCTTTTAGGTTATAAAGACTACGCCGATTTAAAATTAGAATACCGCATGGCCAAAAACGCTAAAAACGTAGACGATTTTTTAAACGACCTTTACAAAAAATTAAAACCCTACGGCAAAAAAGAAAAGCAGGAACTTTTGGCGCTTAAAGCTGAAAAAACAGGCGAAAAAAGCAAAGAGCTTTACGGCTGGGAATCCGGCTATTGGGGCAACATGTACAAAAAAATAAATTATGACGTAGACCCCGAAAAAATAAAAGAATATTTCCCCGCAGATATTGTTATCAACGGCATGCTGGATATTTTTGGCAATTTATTTGGCGTAACCTTTACCCCTGCGGACGTCCCCGTCTGGCATAAAGATGTAAAGGCATACAAAGTTGTAGACAGCGATACTAAGCAGCCCGTAGCCTACATTTATATGGACATGTTCCCAAGAGAGGGCAAGTATAAACATGCCGCTTGTTTTGATTTAGTTGGCGGCCAGCAATTGGAAGACGGTTCTTACCAAAAGCCTTTTACGGCGATAGTATCTAACTTTAACCCGCCGTCTCCCGGCGTGCCGTCGCTGTTAAAACACGGCGAGGTTGAGACCTTGTTTCACGAGTTTGGACACGTGCTGCACAACGCGCTTACAACGGCTAAATACTCCGGCCTCTCGGGCACGGCTGTGGCGGGTGATTTTGTGGAAGTGCCCAGCCAAATACTTGAAAACTGGGCGTGGGACCCGCGTGTGCTTAAGCAAATTTCTAAGCATTACAAAACCGGCGAGGTTATTCCGGGCGACGTTATAACAAAACTTATCAACGGTAAAAACGCGTTAAGCGCGCGCGGTTATTTGCGCCAAAACTTTTTCGCGCAGTATGATATGACGCTGCACACCAGCAAAAAATATGTAGACACAACCAAAACATATTTTAAATTGTCCGACAAAATATCTGGCAGCCCCACAACGCCGGGCACATTGCCGCAGGCGGGCTTTGACCATATTATGGGCGGTTACGACGCGGGTTATTACGGATATTTATGGGCGGAAGTTATAGCGCAAGATTTTTTTAGCGAGTTTGAACGCAACGGTATTTTTAACCCTGAAATAGGCAAAAAATTCCGCAAAGAAATATTGTCCGTCGGCGGTACTTATGACGAAGAGGTAATAGTAGAAAAATTCCTCGGAAGAAAAGTTTCCAACAAGCCCTTTATGAAAAGTATAGGTTTAGAAAAATAATAAATATCCCCCGGCTTAGCCGGGGGATATTTATTCTGCGGGGATAGCTCTTATCTGCAAACCATGTTTGAAAAGCGTATTTAAGCAACATTGCTTTTACTTGTCCGTTGCCGTTCCATCGCGCGGCGGAGCGCAGATGGGCTCAAGAACAATGGCGTAGCCAAAATATGAGTGTCTTACACAGCAACACCACCTATGTGCGCCAACACGCCCTTATGCTTGAGACCCTCACGCCTCACGGCGGAGGGAACGGCGGTATGCCATTATTAATTCTTATTTTGCTTTTGTGGAAGGGAAAAAGGTTCTTTCTCCCTTTTGTAAAGGGAGTACGGCGCAGCCGGGAGGGATTTAATGGGGATTTATATCTGTGTGCTCATTAGCCATTGTTTGTAGCGCAGCGTAAGCAGGTTAAAAAAATTTTCTTTAAACTCTTCCATGTCAACCGCGCGGCCTAAAATTCTTTTAACTGACGTTGCGTCCAGCCTTTTGTTTAAATTATTATTTAAATTTATTCCCACGCCTATTACCAGCCAATCAGTAGTATGTGTGCTGGAAGATGTTTCGGTCAAAATGCCGCAGATTTTTAAATATTTTTTTGCGGCGGGGTCGTGCGCCAGCACGTCGTTTGGGAATTTTACTTTAGCTTTAACGCCGTACATTTTAAGTGTTTCCACCACAACCTCGGCCGTCTTAATTGTAAAAGCGGAAGACTGTTCTATCTTTTTGTTGGGGCGTAAAATTAAGCTGAAAAACAGGCCGCCTTTTTGTGAATCCCACGTTCTTTCAAATTGGCCCCTGCCGGCGGTTTGTGTCTGGGTTACTATCAGTGTGCCGTGCTGCGCCCCGTTTTCGGCCATGGATTTGGCTAGGGTTTGGGTAGAGTCTATTACTGTTAAATTTACGGTACGGGTTATCATTTTTTCTTCCTTGTTTTAATGGTCATATTTTTAAGTTCCAGCATGCGGTCGCGCAGGTCTGCCGCCAGTTCAAAGTTAAGGTTGTCGGCCGCGTCTTTCATTTGGCGTTCAATTTCTTTTATCATCTTTGGCAGGCTGCTGGCTGATGGAATGTCAGTAAAAGCGTGCAACGCTTTTAAGCCCTCCAGCTTAGCCGCTGTTTCAAATTCTTTAAGTTCAACCTCCGCCTTTACAATGCTTTGCGGGGTAATGTTGTGCTCTTCATTATATTTAGTTTGTATTTTGCGTCTGCGGTCCATTTCGCCCATGGCGTATTTTATAGAATCGGTCATTCTGTCTGCGTAAAGCACAACCTCGCCATCTACGTTTCTGGCCGCGCGGCCGGATATTTGGATAAGCGTGGTTTGGTTACGCAAAAAGCCCTCGTTGTCCGCGCCCAAAATTGCCACAAGGCCTACTTGCGGTATATCAATACCTTCTCTAAGCAGATTAATCCCAACCAATACGTCAAACTTACCTTGTTTAAACTGCTGTAAAATTTCTATACGCTCAAGTGATTCTATATCAGAATGCAGGTAGCGGGCCTTAACGCCCTTTTCATCAAGATATTCGGTTAAATCTTCCGCTGTTTTTTTGGTAAGAGCAAGAACAAGCGTGCGCTGTTTATTTTTTGTTCTTTCTTCTATTTTAGAAAGAAGGTGCGGTATTTGCCCGTTGGTAGGGTGGACGGTAACCTGCGGGTCCACCAGGCCTGTGGGGCGGATAACCTGCTCCACAATATTATTGCCGCTTACGGTAAGCTCGTAAGGGCCGGGTGTGGCGGAGACAAAAACGGTATCGGGCAACAATGCCTCGTACTCTTCAAATTTAAGCGGTCTGTTGTCTAAAGCGGACGGCAGCCTAAAGCCGAAGTCAACTAACATTTGTTTGCGGGCCCTGTCGCCGTTATACATACCGCGCACCTGCGGTACGGCTACGTGCGATTCGTCCACAAACACTATAAAATCTTTATGTTTTTTAAAGTAGTCAAATAAACATTCCGGGCGGGCGCCTGCGGGGCGGCCGTCAATATGGCGGGAATAGTTTTCAATGCCTTGGCAAAACCCGGCCTGGCGCAGCATTTCTACGTCATACTCCGTCCTTTGTTTCAGGCGGTACGCTTCCAGCGGTTTGCCAAGCGCTTCCAATTCTTTTACACGTGCTTCTTTTTCAATGGTTATGGCGGCTACGGCGCGTTCAATGTCTTCATCTTTGGCCACAAAGTGCTTTGCGGGGTATACCCAGGCTTCTTCAATCTCAGCCAAAATCTCGCCTGTAATGGGGTGTATGTCATATACGGCGTTTACGCCCCTGGGGCCCATTTCAACACGCAGCCCGGCGTCTGCATACGGCGGCAAAATATCTATGTTGGCGCCGCGCATGCGGAACTTGCCAGCGGTAAATTCAATATCACTGCGCTCATATTGGTTTTTTATAAGGATAGATGTTATGGCCTGGCGTGTAAGGGCCGCGCCCTTTTTAAGGTAAAGGCACATTTCTGAAAATGTATCTGGCGAGCCGATGTTGTAAATACTGGAGACAGACGCCACTACAATAACGTCTTTTCTTGTCAAAATAGAGGTGGTGGCTTTAAGACGCATTTGCTCTATGTGCTGGTTGATAGAGGCGTCTTTTTCTATGTAGGTGTCTGTAGCGGGCAGGTAGGCTTCTGGCTGGTAATAGTCGTAATAAGAAATAAAATACTCTACCGCGTTATCAGGGAAAAACTGTTTAAATTCCGCGTATAGCTGCGCCGCCAAGACTTTGTTGGGGGACATTATCAGCGTAGGCCTGTCCAGCTTCTGTATGACATTTGCCATAGTAAATGTCTTGCCGGACCCTGTTACCCCTAACAGCGTCTGCCTGTTTTTACCCTCTGAGATGCTCTTGCAAATTGTTTCTATAGCCTTAGGCTGGTCGCCGGCGGGCTTGAAATTTGATTTTAAATTAAAATTACCCATGTATATATTTTAGCAATTTTGTGTATTGACAATCTTTACAAATAGCCATACAATGGGGGAGTAGGCAGTTGTTACCCTTAACCCAGGAAGTGCATCTATGAAAAAACTAGCATGTTTATTTATGACCGCAGTACTAATCCTAAGCAGTAATTCCCAGGTGTTTGCCCAGGCGGCAAATAATATCAAAGCAAAAGAAGTAACCCAGCAAGACATAGAAAGATATAAAGCAATGAGAAGCAGAGGCTTTAAAGAGCTGGGCGTAAGCGGTGTCGCTTTTAGCGGCTTTGTGGCCATTAAGTTCTTTGTTATCCCCAATAACGCGGTTAATTTGATAACAAGAGCCACTGTAAATGTGGACGGATTTATGGAATCGGCAAGGTTTTTGGGATACCAGACAGTGTCCGACAGAGTTGACGTTGTAAGAAGGAGCATAGGCCCGCAGCTGGAGGCAAATATAGGCAGATATAATTCCCTTAACGCCAACCAGCAAAAATTGGTTGTGCAGTTGGGTGAAAGTTTGGAAAATTATAAAATGTGGACCACCCACTCGGACGCTATTCCTAATACCGATAAAATAAGATACGCGCAAAAAGAGGCCGCAAAAGCCATTGCCGCGGCAAGAGAGTTAAAAGCCAGCGGTATTAGCGCGGACATGGCCAAAGGTTTAGGCGCGATTGAGGCCGAGTTTAGTGTGTTTTCCAAAAATGTAAGTAAATTCCAAAAAGGCGCCAGAGCCCCGTGGGGCGCGGCACTTTTGGGCGCGGTGATTTTTGTGTTCGCGGCTAAAGACTTAATGCTGTCTTACGTGCCCAACACCCCGCCCGCCACACTAAAAGCGGAAATTGAAAAAGACGAAATAGCCCTGTTAACCATGCCCGCCGCCACCGCCGACAAGTACGGCCTGGCCGCACTGCGCAATGAGATGATTAACGGCGCTAATAAATACGCCACTGACCCTGTATACAAACAACAAATGGATATTATGTGGAAAGAAATGGCCAAACAAAATAAGTCTGAAAAGCAGTATAAAGAAGATAAAATAAAAAGGCTTAAAGACACGTCAGAAGTTGATGTGGAGATTAATCTTGAGCACGATAAAGAAGCGATAAAAGCGTCTCTGTTGTCCGCCGGGCTGGACCTTAACACACGCTACGCTATATAGTATTTACAAATAAAACACCCGCACTTAGCGTGCGGGTGTTTTTGTTTAAAATTTATATGGGCAGTACAGGATTTGAACCTGTGACCTATCGCGTGTGAGGCGATCGCGCTACCGCTGCGCCAACTGCCCGTCATTTAAAATTATTCTTTCCGGCGGTCGCGCGTAACTTATTGATACAGGAAACAGGCTTGTTTCCTTTTTTCGCTGCGCCAACTGCCCTGTATTGTTTATATATTTTACCAAATATTTTGCTATTATATATAAGTTATATAAATTATTTCTTGGAGGTACAATCTATGTACGCAGGTTTTTGGAAAAGAGCAGGAGCTATTATTATTGACGGTATTATTATATCCGTAGTACAGGGTATTATACTGTTCATCGTCGGTCTTACAGGCAGCGGGCTTCTTATGAACCTTTTCTCACTCCTCTTGAGCATCGCCGCTATTTGCTACTTTGCTTATATGGAATCTATGCCTAAATATCAGGGCACAATTGGTAAAATCATTCTTGGCATTAAAGTAACGGACCTCAACGGCGGGCAGTTAAACTTTGTACAGGCTTTAATTAGAAACCTTTGCAAAATTATTTCTTCCGTCATTCTCGGCATTGGTTACATCATGGCCGCTTTCACAGAAAAGAAACAGGCTTTACACGACATATTAGCCAAAACCTTAGTAGTAAACAAATAAGTTTTTGTATTAAAGCCCCTGCCGTTAGGCAGGGGCTTTTTTTATGATATTTTCTATGTCTTATTGCACGGCTTTCTAAGTTTCCATTTTTGGCGGATTTTAAATTTTTTGAGGCTCACCGTAGCTACGCTACTTGAATGTCGCCTAAATAAAATTTAAACTCCACTCAAAAATGAAAACGATGTATAAATGAAGCGCGGCACGCTTCTGTTATGGTTATATGGAACTGCACTTATGTTGGCCCCGCCTTGCGGCGGGTCAAAGACATAGCAAATACCAATGGTAAATTTGCTAAAATATTATTGTATTAAAAATGATTATCATTTTTAAAAAAATGCAGGCAATAAATATTTTGCCCGGTTTGCCGTACTAACAACTTTCCTTAACAACAATGCACCCTGCTTTTTGCGGGGGTTTTTTGTATTTATTATAAAACAAAGGGGTAGCTAAATGGATTTTGCTATATTGTTTTCTTCTTTCATAGGTTTAATTTCTATATTAAACCCGGTGGGCAACGTGGCTATATTTTTAGAGCATGTGCAGTCAGACTCGCCCAAAGTACAGCGCGCCATGGCTATTTTAATGGGGCTGGCTATATTTTCCCTTTTGGTATTTTTCTTTTTTACAGGCCGCGCGGCGTTAAATATGTTCAGCATTACAATACCCGCTTTTAGAATTGCCGGCGGTATTTTGATTTTACTTGTAGGCATACGCATGATGCAAGGTAAAAGCAAGTTTTCTAACGAGGGTATACAAACCACGTCTTCCACCGCCAACCCGTTTGAAGAAGCGTCTTTAAAAATAGGCAATATTATAGTGCCCGTAGCCATGCCCTTATTTGTAGGCCCCGGCACAATAACAACGGTTATTTTGTTTTCAGATAAAACAGTAGGCGTGTTAAACTATATTGGCATGATTTTTGTATTGTTAGTATGTTCTGTTATAGTGACAATGTGCCTATTGTCTTCCAGGTTTATTTACAAAATTTTGGGTAATAACGGTATGCAGATAATTATACGCTTTATGGGTATGATTTTATGCGCTATGGCCGTGCAGTTTATGATAGACGGGCTTGCCCAGCTTTTGCCTGTGGGGTTTATCAGCCCTGATTTCGCGCACACGGTTAAACACTAAAATTTTACGGGCAGTTTGCCGCCGGCTTTAGCCTTATCAAAAAGTACGTCCGCGGCCACTGTTTGAAAATCCTCATTAGCGCAGTACGCAAGTAAATGGAACGGAATTTTCTTTATAAATTCCCCATGTATAAACGGGCTGCCAAACGATACCATCACACTGTCTTTTGCAAATTCCAACGCGGCTAAAATATCTTTTGTTTGTTCTTTTGTAAAGTTCACATAACCTTTAAAAGAGGCGTACCCGCTGTAAGACGCTATTAATAATGTATCCACATTGCCGCCTGTATACTCTTGCAATTTGGCGCCGTTGGCGGTAAGCTGTTTGGCAAAAGGTGTGTCTTCAAAATCTTTACAATCCACAGCCATATAATAGACGCTTTGCCCTGCCGTAAACGGCTTTTTGCCGCCTATAGCGGTAAGGCATTTTGGCGCGGCTTCCATAGAATAGGTTGATTTAAAAAGCGAGTGTTCCGGCGTTCTTACCTCAGCCTTAACGTTTTTGGCTATCATCATTTCCTGTGTGGCTATGGAGTTTATAATCTGGTCTTTCCATTTGCCGTCTTGCGGTAAGCTGTTTAAAATTTCTATAGCCTGGTACGGGTCCTCCGGCGCCAGCAAAATATCCACCGTTGCTTCCAGCGCTTTCATAATAGCGGTTTTTTGGTCGCCTATGGCCTTCATTACAAGCGCGTCTGTAAGTATACAGCCTTTGTAGTTAAGCCTTTGTCTTAGCAGGCCCTTAATTGTTTTTTGTGATAAAGAAGACGGCTCTTTATCGTCAATAGACGGTATAAGTAAATGGCCTACCATAATGGAGTCTGAAAAGCGCATAAGGTTGCGGTAGGGCAGTAAGTCAAAGTCGTAAATTTCGTCAAAAGATTTGCTTATTAAAGGCATAGCCAGGTGAGAGTCCGTACTGGTTGACCCATGGCCCGGAAAGTGTTTTAAAGAGTTTAAAACCCCGCCCTGCGACAACCCCGCCATATAGGCTATGCTAAGTTTTGTAACCAGCTCAGGGCTGCAGCCAAAAGAGCGTGTGTTAACAATAGGGTTGCTTGGCGTGCAGGCCAAGTCTACAACTGGGGCAAACACCCAGTCCACGCCAATACTCCTGGCCTGGCGGGCGGTGATGAGGCCCTTTTTCATAGCCAAGTCTTCTTCACCCGCGGCGCCTATGGCCATATTGGAGGGCAAAAGTTCTGTGCCTGTTACCCAGCGGCCCAGGCCGTCTTCATAATCTGCGGCTATTAAAATATTACTGTAGGGGGTGCGGTCTTTAAGGTCTTTAGAAAGGTCTTCAATTTCTTTAGGCGTGCCGCCGTACAGGCAAAAGCCGCCCACGCCCATCTCCGCCCACTTTTGGGCGTCTTCTATTTTTGTTTTACCAAACCAAAATCCAGGATATACTAACCTTGCCGGGTTCATAATAGTTGCTTAACCTCCTTTTATATAGATTTTGCCGCTTTAATTTTGAGGTAAATTTATGTCTTTTTATGCCGCCGCATAGCGTTGGTTATGTAAGGTGTAAAAAGACATAAATTTATCCAAAAGTGACGCGGCCGCTTTGCGGTTAAGCCGCTTTTTTCAAAATTTCACTTTTTTTGCTTCTTGCATAGCGCTAGCTATGCTCGGCGCAAACAAAAATGAAATTTTGAAAAAATCGGATTAACAAAATCTATATAAAAGGAGGTTAAGCAACTACGCTCCCTAAAATTGTTTTTTGCTTTGCGCCTGTGGCGCGCGGGCAATGGTTTGTTTTGCCTTGCAGGGCTAACATTGCCATAACCGCGAAAGCGGCGGCTTCTTTTGCCATAGGATCTACCCCGTATTTAGCGCTGCTTTCTATTTTAGTTCCGGGCAGTAGTTTTGCTATGTTGGCAGTTAACGTTTTGTTATAAACTCCGCCGCCTGAAATTATTACTCTTTTAACACTATACCTTGTTTTTACAAATTTTACTATAGCGCGGGCAATTGTGGCGGCTGTAAACATGTTTAGCGTGGCTAAAATATTGTTTATATTTTTGCTGTTTATTGCGGGGATATTCTTGGCCATATATGCCGCTCCAAATTGCGCGCGGTCCAGCGATTTAGGCGGTTTTTGTTCAAAAAAATTGTCCGCCAGCAGTTTTTCTAGCAGAGTTTCATCCACAGTACCTTTGGCTGCTATTGCACCGCTTTTATCATAGGCTATTTTGCCTTTGGAGTGTTTTTGCAAAACAGAATCCATCAGCGCATTACCCGGGCCTGTGTCAAAACCAAATGTTTTTACCCCTTTGCCAGTTACTGTTATATTTGATATGCCGCCTATATTTAGCAGTACGCTTGGCGCCCCTTTACCAAAAACATATTCATCAAAAAACGGCACCAGCGGCGCGCCTTGCCCGCCAAGTACCATGTCTTTAACACGAAAGTTGTACACTACTTTTAGGCCCATTGCGCTAAGGTAAGCCGGTTCGCCTATTTGCATAGTGTTGGGTGTTTTTGCGTATGGGTTGTGGGTAACAGTTTGGCCGTGCATGCCTACGGCAAAAATATCTTTTTTGTTTATTTTAAATTGTTTTAGAAATTTGTTTACGGTTATGGCGTATTGTTTGCCTATTTCAAAACTTAGCTCGGCAAGTGCGGCCGCTTTTAAATTGTACGCCATAATAAGTTTTTGCTGCAGTGCTTTGGGGTAAGGGTAATTTTTGCAACATATTACTTTAAACGGGGCGTTACTGATTAACGTTGCAGTAAGCCCGTCGGCAGAGGTGCCGCTCATCAGTCCTATTGAATATTTTTTATTCATTAAAAACTTTCCTCAAAAAACCTTTGTTTTGGCGCAGCAATTTTTCGGCCGAGCTTTTAGAAATATTTTTTCTGCCCATTACTATGGCGGTTTTTACGTTGTAAGAGGTTTCTTTCAATAATTTTTCCGCTTTGGCGGGCGGTACTTTTGCCGTTGTTTCTACCAGCCTTTGCGCTCTGCCGCGCAGTTTAATATTGCTGGCTTTTACGTCTACCATTAAATTTTTGTATACCTTGCCGCATAATGTCATGGCGCCGGTGGTAATAATATTTAACGTCATTTTTGTGGCGGTGGCGGCCTTCATTCTTGTAGAGCCTTGCAATACTTCTGGCCCGGTTGGTAAATAGATTGTAACGTCTGCAAATTTTTCAATGCCTTTATTATTGCAGGTAACCAAAACTGTTTTTGCTTTGATTTTTTTGGCCGCTTTAAGCGCGGCAATTACGTATGGCGTTTTGCCGCTGGCGGCCACGCCAAAAACAATGTCGCCCTTTTTAGCCTTGGCCAAAATATCTTTTACGCCTTGCGGGCCGTCATCTTCAGCGCCTTCTTTAGCTTTAAATACGCTGCTTTTTCCGCCCGCCATTATGCCTATAATTTGGGCGGGATCGGTACTGAACGTGGGCGGGCATTCCGCCGCTTCCAAAATACCCAGACGGCCGCTTGTTCCGGCGCCTATAAAAATAATTTTGCCACCTTTGCCAAAACAGTCTGCCGCCAGCCTTATGGCTGCGGCTATTTCTTTTTTCGCTTTACCCACGGCCTTAACGGTTGCGGCGTCTTCCTTGTTAATAACTTCCACTATTTTTAAAGGCGAAAGTTTATCAAGGGCCGCTGTGTTTTTGTTTTGCATTTCCGTTTGGCTTAATGGGTTTTTCTTCATTCAATTGCGTCCGTTAAAATCTCTTGTGTTATTAAATCTTCGGCTTGCGGGGTGTCGTCCAATACTTCGGGCAGTACGGGTGTTTTTACCCACTGCACTACAGCGGGCGTAAGGTAAGTGTCTAACATGTTAGCCCCTTCTCTGTCATATGCGGTGAGGAACGTTACCTTGCCCGGGCCCTGTGTGTTGTAGGCCACGTTGCGTATAAGGCTGGCTTCTAAAAAGTTTTTTCTTACGTCTGTGGCGCAGGCTATAAGCAGCGGTATTTTGGCCACTTTTACACCGGGTATTGTAAGCACGTCGCGGGTATTGGTAGACGGCGTTATAAGCGCCGCGCCGCCAATGTCTGTGTTAAATACCAAAGAGCTTGCCGCCACGTTAGCGCCCAGGCCCGCGCCTAAAATAAAAATATTTTTGGCGGGTATTTTTCTGTTTTTTAAATATTCAACGGCGATGTTTACGTCTTTATACATTCTGTTAAACTGAGAGTTAATGCCCTCTCTTTCAAATTTTGTGTAATGCTGCGGCACCGCGCTTTTGCCGTGGCCTCTAAGGTCGATGGCTAAATAGCCTATGCCTGAGGCCGCAAGATTTTTGGTAAATCTGGTGTAATATGTTCTATTTTTACCCAGGTCAGGCAGCAAAATAACATACTTAGGCTCTTCAAGCGTGGATTGTAAAAACACGCCATTTATTTTCCACTGGTCGTCGGCTTCTAAGGAAACAGGGTCCCCCGCCACAGTGCCGGACTCTACGGCGTCTGCCGGCGGTTTTGGCGCGGGCGGCGTTTCTGTTTTAGCGGCTTCCTGCGCGTAAACTGACACGGCTGCGATTAAAATTAAAAGAGTAAATAATTTTTTCATGTTAACTTACAATTTCTTCCTTTTTAAACCAAAGCGCAATTTCCCTTTCCGCTTCCTGCGGTGTGCCCGATGCGTGCACAGCGTTTTGCATAACGCCGTTTTTAAAGCAGCCAAACTGGCCCCTGATTGTCCATGGGTCGGCCTTGTCGGGGTTGGTGTTGCCTATCATTTCGCGCACTTTGGCCACGGCATTTTCACCCTCGTATACAAAAGCGTACACACGGTGGTTGGTAATATTGTTAAAATCACCCATCATAAATTTGACTACGTTATCAACGTAGGGTGTGCCTGCCAGGTTGTCATAATGTTTTCTGGCAAGGTCGTCAGTGACTACTGCCACTTTGGCTGCGGCCATTTGCAGGCCGAGGGATTCTATACGGTCCAGTATAATACCGGTAAGCCTTTTTTGTATAGCGTCCGGTTTAATTAAAATTAATGTTCTTTCCATGATTTCATTATACATATATTTTGCTCTTGCTGCGGGTGTTTACCTTGTAAACTTTGACGTAAAGTTATAGCAGAGGGTGGCTAAGCGGCAACACAAAGCAATGTAAATATAATAATATTATTATATAGACAATTTTGGAGAATTATAAAAATGGCAAAAAGATTTACGGAAAGAGCGCAAAAAGCGGTACTCATAGCGCAGGAAGAAGCAAAAAGATTTAACCACGACTACGTCGGCACGGAACATATACTTTTGGGTTTGGTTTCTATAGAAGACAGCACGTCTTTTAAAGCGTTATCGCTGCTGGGCGTGGGATATAAACGCGTAAGAGCGGAAATAGAAAAACTGGTAGGCATAGGCGATACTATCATGCTTATGGGGGAAATACCGTTTACGCCGCGCGCTAAAAAAGTTTTGGAATATTCTTTAGAAGAATCCCAAATAACCGGGGCCGATTATGTGGGCACGGAGCACCTGTTGCTTGGCCTTATCCGTGAAGACGAGGGCGTGGCTGTGCGCATATTAGAAGCATTCGGTTTAAACGTAGAAGCTGTTAGAGAAACCGTTTTAGAAATTTCCAGCGCGTCAGGCGCCGCGGAAGCGGAAGAGCGTGACGAGCTTGAAGACACGTTTACCTCCCACGGTGTTGAATATCCGGCCAAAAAAAGCAAAAGTAAAACACCGCTTTTAGACGAATTTGCCCGTGACCTTACCGCCCAGGCCGCCAAAGGCGAGCTGGACCCCGTTATAGGCCGTGAAGAAGAAGTGGAAAGAATAATACAAATTTTAGCCCGCCGCACCAAAAACAACCCTGTTTTAGTAGGCGAACCGGGCGTAGGCAAAACCGCTATAGTGGAGGGTCTGGCCCAAAGAATAGCCGACGGCGAAATTGACGATGTTTTAAACGGCAAAAGAATACTCAGCCTGGACTTAGCGGGCCTTGTGGCGGGGACAAAGTATCGCGGAGAGTTTGAACAGCGCCTTAAAAACCTTATAGCAGAGCTTGAAAAAAACCGCGAAAATATTATTTTTATTGACGAGCTGCACACCATTATAGGCGCCGGCGCGGCGGAGGGGTCTATAGACGCTTCCAACATGCTTAAACCCGCCCTTGCCAGAGGCACGGTGCAGTGCATAGGCGCAACGACTTTTGACGAGTTTAGGCGTAATATTGAGGCCGACGCCGCGCTTGAACGCCGCTTTCAGCCCGTAGTGGTTGACCCGCCAAGTGTGGACGAAACAATTGAAATTTTAAAAGGTTTAAGGGGCGGCTATGAAGCGCACCATAAAGTTACTTTTACCGACGACGCGGTAGAAGCCGCGGCCGAAATATCGGACCGTTATATATCAGACCGCAGCTTACCGGACAAAGCCATTGACCTTTTTGACGAAGCGGGCGCGAGGGCGAGAATAAAAAACTCCGTCACTCCTAAAGAACTTAAGCTTAAGCAAAAAGAGTATGACGCTTCTATCAAAGAAAAAGAAGAAGCCATAGAAAAGAAAGATTTTGAGACAGCCGCCCGCGCTAAAGAAACGCAGGAGCGCCTTAGAAAATATATTGAACACCTTAAAGAAAAGTGGGATAAAGAAAAAGAAACCCAACGCCCGGAAGTAACGGCCGAGGACATCGCGCTGGTAGCGTCCAAATGGACGGGCATACCCGTAACGCGCCTTACACAAAGCGAGACCGACAAAATATTGCATATGGAAGAGTCTATGCACGAAAGCATTGTCGGCCAAGACGAGGCCGTGCGCGTAGTATCGCAGGCTATCAGACGTTCCCGCACTGGCCTGGGCAACCCCAAAAAGCCTATAGGCGGCTTCTTATTCTTAGGCCCTACCGGCGTAGGCAAGACGGAGCTTGCCAAAACTTTAGCATCTTTTATGTTTGGTGATGAAGACGCTATGGTGCGTATAGACATGTCTGAATATATGGAAAAATTTGCAGTGTCACGCCTTATAGGCGCGCCCCCGGGCTATGTGGGCTTTGAAGAGGGCGGGCAGCTGACGGAAGCCGTGCGCCGCCGCCCCTACAGCGTTATAGTGTTGGACGAAATTGAAAAGGCGCACCCGGATATTTTTAACATTTTACTGCAAGTGCTTGACGAGGGTACTTTGACGGATTCTTTAGGGCATAAAGTTAGCTTTAAAAACTCTGTAATTATAATGACCTCTAACGTAGGCGCCAGAGAAATTACCAATAAAGGCGGCGGGCTTGGTTTTGCCCCGCAAAATAACGAAGCGCAAGAGCATGACAAAATGAAACAAAACGTCATGGAAGAGGTTAAAAAAGTTTTCAATCCTGAATTTGTTAACAGAATAGACGAGATTGTTGTGTTCCACTCCTTAAATAAAGAACATTTGAGCGAGATTTTGGACATCAACCTCAAAAAAGTAACTGAGAAATTGCAGGAGAGAGATTTGCATATACTTTTATCTGACAGCGCCAGAAACTTTCTTATAGAGCGCGGGTTTGACCCTAAATACGGCGCCCGCCCGCTGTTGCGCGCCTTACAGCGTGACCTGGAAGACCCATTGGCCGAGGATATTTTGAAAAAGGGCTACCCCAACTGCTCCACAATTATGGCGGATTATGATGAAGCGGAAGCTAAACTTACATTTAAACAATGCGCCGTGCCCGAGAAAGCGGAAGCGGTAAAATAACTGTTGTTAATCTCCCTTTTGTAAAGGGAGAAAAGGACGTGTATCCAGAACCGGAACAATATCCCCTAAGAGGGAGAAGAAAAATATAGACCTGTAAAATAAGATAATTGACAAAATTAAAAAAACAATGTTATAATAGAACAAAAGATAGAACGCATTACAATGTTTCAGTTTTGATTTGTGTAATAATTGCAAAGAGCGAGGTATAAAATGGACGCGAATAAAGCAAAAGCACTTGAACTGGCTATGAGCCAGATTGAAAAAAGTTTTGGTAAAGAAGCAATTTTAAAATTAGGCGCCGGCAGTATTAAAAAAATTGACGCTATTTCCACAGGCGCACTGTCACTTGACCTCGCGCTTGGCGTAGGCGGCGTGCCCAGAGGGCGTGTAATAGAAATTTACGGGCCTGAAGCCGGCGGTAAAACTACACTCAGCTTACACATAGCGGCGCAGGCGCAAAAAGCCGGCGGCGTAGTCGCCTTTATAGACGCGGAACACGCGCTTGACCCTGTGTACGCCAACAGCATAGGCGTAGATGTGGACGAGCTTTTTGTATCGCAGCCTGACAGCGGCGAACAAGCCCTTGAAATTGCAGAAAAATTAGTACGCAGCGGCGCTGTTGATTTAATTATTATAGACTCCGTAGCCGCGCTTGTGCCCAGGGCGGAAATTGAGGGCGAAATGGGCGACGCGCATGTAGGTTTGCAGGCCCGCTTAATGTCGCAGGCTCTTAGAAAATTAACCAGCCTTTTAGCTAAAACCAAAACCAGCATTATCTTTATTAACCAGATAAGGCAGAAAATAGGCATAATGTTTGGCAACCCGGAGACAACGCCGGGCGGTTTGGCCTTAAAGTTTTATTCATCTGTACGTATTGACGTAAGAAAAATTGAAAACCTTAAAAAAGGCGACGAAATTATAGGTACCCGCGTACGCGCCAAAGTAACCAAAAACAAAGTTGCCCCGCCTTACAGACAGGCCGAGTTTACTATGTTACACGGCGAGGGTATTTCAAAGGAAGGCTGCATAATTGATATGGGCGTACAGGCCGGTATTATAGAGAAAAGCGGCAGTTGGTTCCTCTACGGCACGGAAAAGCTGGGCCAGGGAGCCGATAACGCCCGCCAGTACCTTAAAGATAATGTGGAACTTTCTTTAGAAATAGAAAATAAACTTAAAGAAAAGTACCTTGGCCACCACTTTGAAGGTAAAAAGAGTGAAGAAGCCAAAGAAGACGTTGCCCCTATAGTAAAAAAAGGTAAAGGCAATAAATAAATTTGTTACGGCAGCACGGTAGCAACCTCAAGATATTAGTTAACCCCCCGGCAAGAAATTGCCGGGGGGTTGTTTAAGGATCATCCGATTTCTACATTAAATAATTGTTTAATAGGTGCCTTCTTCATGCCTGTAACCGTTGGCAACAAGTTGTTTGCATATTGCTACGCCAGCAGGGTCCTCATAATCATAACAGGCGTTGTCTATTTCACCGGAAGAAGAAATTAAACTTACTAATACATATTTATCCCCAGCGCGAAGCGCCCAGCTTTCGCACCCTGTAGCGAAACAACCCATTTGGTATTTAAAATTTTTAGTTACATAATAACCTTCGCTGTCCCAAGAGCCGCCGGTAAGCTCTATATCTACGGCGTTAGCAAAGTCTTGGTCTAGCAATTGGGGGTTAGGAAACCCATGGGCCATTACATACATTTGCGAGTTGTCGCGAATTGTCTTTAGGTTTGATAACGCCTCGGTAACTCTGCTTTTTTCTACGGCTTTTGTGTATTGAGGTAGTGCAATCGCGGCTAAAATACCAATTATTAATACAACTACCAAAAGTTCTATTAAAGTAAACCCTTTTTTCATGTTTTTTCTCCTAAAATGATTATAGAATATAATTGTACAAAAAGTTATGTGTATTTGTAAGAGGAGTCTGTAGATAGTTTAACTAAACTCACAAGGATTATTGAAGATTTGCCCCCCTGGTTTAATCAGAGGGGGTGTTTTTATTGTATTGAATATTTTTCTTTATAATAGTTTAGCGCTTCTATCATGCGCATGTTATCTTTTGTATTTATGCGCAACTCAAGCTTGCCAGGTTGGGCATAATCTTTTAAAAACAAAAATACTACACCAATAAAAAAAGTGATACTTGCGGCAGACGGGGGTGGGTTATTGTTCCATTGTGGGGAGGAGAAAAAGTAAATAAAAATAAAAGCAGCGCATATAATTATTAACAGAACTGCTAAGAGAACAGCAATATTTTTTCGCTTCTTTGTAATACGCTGATGGGCTTGGAGTGTTAATCTTACACTGAGATTAAGATTAGTTTTTGTTGAAAAAGAAGGTTTTAATAACTGGTTTTTTAATGATTGATCAGTAGAGTATTGCGCATCTAGATCTATTGCTTCTATATCGCTCCATTGGTATTTCCTATTCCAAAATATTAAATGTGAAGGGGAAACCCCAATAAACGTTTTTAGTAAAGCCATTTTTAAAAGGAAGAACGTTATAATCAGCAGTACGCCGCCTATGCCGATACGAAACATTAAAAGTTCTGAGGAAGACGTGTCTTTTGGGGTTACAAATAAAACAAGAATTAAAAGCGGTAAGAGAATAAAAGCTAACAAAAGCATAGTGCGTCTTTCTGAAGAAGGTTTATATATCGCCATGTTTTCCAGCTCAAACGCTTTTTTATCCTCGGTATTTAAATGTTGGTAGACGGCTGACTTTTTGACGTTTTCGGCCTCTTTATTTGTGCGGGAGGATGAAAACGCTGCAGAGATTATGAGGAAAAACGGAACCCCAATAAAAATACCAAAAACTATTATTCCCACCTGCGCCTCCCCGGACGTCTGGGTGGCTAGGATAAGAAATAACAAAATAATGCCCGGTATAATAAAATATTTTTTCATGCCTTCTCCAACAGATTATTTAAAAAATTATATTAAATAATTTGCTTACCGAGAGACTTTTTAGAACAATGGATAAAAAACCTCCCTGATTTTCAGGGAGGTTTTTTTATTTAGATCTTCTTTGGCCGCGGTTTTTTATTTTCATTTTCATGAGTGACGCTTTTAACTCTATTTCCGCCAGTTCAAAGTCTATGTCCGCGTCGTGCGAAGAGAGAGACTGCTTTGTTTTGGCTATCTTCTGCCTTTCAGCTTCTTCGTCCACTTCGCCCGCCAGCGCGGCGTCTTCTGCCAGTACTGAAATATTGTCTTTAAATACCTCGGCAAAGCCGCCCATTACGGCAAACTCTTCCTGCTGGTCGCCGTTTTTATAGCGCAAAATACCGTGTTGTAAGAGCACCACGGCCTTTTCATGGCCCGGCAAAACACCCATTTCACCCTCATAAGCGGGGAACGCTACAAAGTCCACTTCTTTATCTTGGACTATTGGGCGCTCCGGTGTGAGTATTGTTAGTTTAAGTTTCTTCATGTAATGCTCCGCTTTAAACTATATTCCAAATTTTGGTATATAAGCTTAAGCAAAAAGTTGCTTTGCAAAATTAAATCCCTACCCCATCCGGGGTACTCCCTTTACGAAAGGGAGAAAAGGGGTGTACCTTCAAATATAGAACAACTTTTGCCCTTAGGACTTAGCTAGTTGCCCTCGGCCTTGGAGGATTTTTCATGGTTGGCAAGCACGTCTTCTATACCGCCGCACATAAAGAAAGAACCCTCTGAAATATGGTCATATTCGCCGTTAATTAAACCTTTAAAAGCTTTAATTGTGTCCGCCAGTTTAACGTATTTGCCTTTGCGGCCGGTAAACTTTTCACCCACGGAGAACGGCTGGGAAAGGAACCTTTGTATTCTTCTGGCCCTGGCAACAACTTTTTTATCTTCGTCGCCAAGTTCGTCTATGCCTAAAATGGCTATGATGTCCTGTAATTCTTTATACTTCTGTAAAATTTTACGCACGCCCTGGGCAACCTGGTAGTGCTCGTCGCCAATTACTCTGGGGTCTAAAATTCTGGAGGTGGACTCCAAGGGGTCCACAGCCGGGTAAATGCCAAGCTCCACAAGGCTGCGGGAAAGCACTGTCGTCGCGTCCAAGTGGGTAAATGTGGCGGCTACACCGGGGTCCGTCATGTCGTCAGCGGGCACATAAACGGCCTGAATTGACGTAATAGAACCTTTGTTAGTTGATGTAATACGTTCCTGCAAAGCGCCTATTTCAGTGTTAAGTGTAGGCTGGTAACCTACGGCTGAAGGCATACGGCCCAACAGCGCGGACACCTCTGAGTTGGCAAGCACGTAGCGGAAAATATTGTCTAAAAATAACAGCACGTCTTGGCCTTTTACGTCTCTAAAGTACTCGGCCTGTGTGAGCGCTGTTAAAGCTACTTTAGCGCGCGCGCCCGGCGGTTCGTTCATTTGGCCAAATACAAGCACTGTTTTATCTAAAACGGTAGAGCCGTCGGCAAGTTCGGCCCCTTTCATGTCTAACCACAGGTCATTACCCTCGCGGCTTCTTTCGCCTACGCCGCCAAATACGGAGCTGCCGCTGTGTTCACGCGCCACGTTGTTAATAAGTTCCATAATAAGAACCGTTTTGCCTACGCCGGCGCCGCCAAATAAACCTACCTTGCCGCCCTTCATGTAAGGGGCTAAGAGGTCAACTACTTTAATGCCTGTTTCAAAAATTTCAGGGGTTGTTTTCTGTTCTTCTAAGGTTGGCGGTTCGCGGTGTATGGGCATGTTGGCCTGGCCTTTAACAGGTTCACCGTGGTCTATAGGCGCGCCTAAAACGTTAAGCAGCCTGCCTAAGCACGCTTCACCCACAGGTACCGTAAGCGGGGCGCCTGTATCAGTGGCGCTTGCGCCTCTGGCAAGGCCGTCTGTTGGCGATAAAGCCACCGTACGCACCATATTGTCGCCCAGCTGCTGGGCAACTTCGGCCACAATTTTTGACTCGCCTAACGCTATTTCTACGGCGTTATTAATTTTGGGTAATTTGCCCTCTGCAAATTCTATGTCTATAACAGGCCCGATGACCTGTGTTACTATACCTGTACTCATTGTAAACTCCTTAGTATATACTGCTTCAAATCTCTTTTGCGCTTCGCGTCCCGGCTGCTGCGCTCCCTGCGTTCGCTTGGGTTTCATCAGCGGTATAAATTTTCTTCGGATTTTGGCAGATTTTCTATTTTTTGCTCCTCACCGTAGCTACGCTACTTGAATATCGTCGCAATAAAATAGAAAATCTACTCAAACTCCTATGAAAATTTTCTTTAGCAAAAGCACTTTATAAAAGCATGAAAAACTTTTATTTAATTATTAAGCGCTTCCACCGCGCCTACAATTTCCGTAATTTCGTTGGTAATTGAGGCTTGGCGCACTTTGTTAAGTTTTATGCTTAGCGAATCAGCAATCTCCCCGGCGTTTTTGCTGGCGGCGTCCATGGCGTTCATACGCGCGGCAAGCTCGGCCGCTTGTGATTCAAGCAAAATTCTGTAAAAACTGGCTTTTATATGGCGTACCAGCAAATCACGGAAAATCTTTTCTTTGCCCGGTTCATATAAAAAGTCTTCTTCCTGCTCGCCCTCTACGGTATTGCCCTGGGCGATTTCAAAGTTAAAAGGTAAAACACGCTGTTTTACTAAATTCTGGCTGCCCATAGACTTAAAATCGTTATAAATAAGGCAAACCTGCGCCAAGTTAAGGTTTATAAAGTTTTCCATAACAGACTTGCCCAGCATGTCTGCGTGCACGTAACCCGCTTTGGGGAATATGCCCACGGCTTCGTACACAATTTCCACATTAGGCATTTTTAGGCGGGATATAAAATCACGCCCTTTTTTGCCTATGACAAACATTTTTATTTGTTTATTGGGGTGCTCTTTAATAAACGCCAGCGCGGCGCGCAATAGTAACGCGTTAAAAGCGCCGCAAAGGCCTTTATCGGCCGTTATAAGTATTAAGCCTATTGCCCTCTGGTCATCTTCCGCCGGTGTGCCGAAAAATCTTTTTATCTCGGCAAAGTGGGGGTTGCTGTCATTTAAAATATCTTTCTTTAAATCGTCAATAACGCCTTCAAGCGTGAGTGAAAACGGCCTGGCGTCGTTCATGGAATTTTGCGCCCTTTTTATACGCGCGGAAGAGATCATCTTCATCGTCAGCATTATCTGCTGGGTGGACTTGATGCTCTTAATGTTTTGTCTAATATCTCGCAAGCTTTCCATGTTAATTGCCTTGTAAAACTATTTTTTTATGCCGTTTCTTTTGTTAAGCACTTCAACGTATTCCGCTATACCCTGCTCAAGCGTATAGTCCGGCGTGTAACCCAGCTTTTCTTTGGCTAAAGTTAAATCGGCCTCTGTTTTAAGCTGGAAGAACGGGTACGGGTTGTCAATATATTCGGGGTCTAACTGTATCCCCATGTTTTTGTTTAAATTTGTAACAACGTCATTATACGTGCGGGGTATGCCGGTGGCCGCGTTAAACACGCCGCTTTCTTTAGCGGTAAGGGCGCACATATTAATTTTAACGATGTCTTTGATGTAGACAAAGTCTCTCATCTGCTCACCCATTTTAAAAATTTTGGGGCGTTTGCCTTCTTTCATCTGGTTATAAAGCTGGTACATCATACTGGCGGTGTGGCCTTTGTAATATTCGCCGGGGCCGTACACGTTAAAATAGCGCAGGCCTATTATTACCATATCCTGGTGGTCTTCGGCAAACTCTCTTGCCACGTTATCCATAATAGCTTTGGAAAAACCGTAAACGTTTTCCGGCATGGGCACTTGAGTTTCGCTCATGGGGCACGGGTTTTGGCCGTATGTGCCGGCGGAAGAGGCGTAAACAACTCTTTTTATCTCATTGGCGGCGGCAAAGTGGAGAACATTTTTAAAAGCTTCTACGTTTTGTTCCATCATCTTTTTCTGGTCATGAATGGTGGTGTCCGTAATAGCGGCTTCGTGGAAAATGGCGTCAAAGTAAACGTCTTCGGGCATAAATTTAAACACGTCCGCCGCTATAACGTCTCCTTTAAAACCAAGCAGGTTTTTAAAGTTGCCTGAAGAAAAATCGTCAATAACGGTAACTTCGTGGCCCTGGTTTTGTAATTCAAAGGCAATGCTGCTGCCTATGAAACCGGCGCCGCCTGTTACTAAATATCTTTTCTTTTCCATATATTCTCCTGTAAAACCGTTATTTTATTTTTTTGGCGCGGCGGGCGTATCTTGCGTTAAGGAAGCTTTAAACGTTTCCCCAAACGCGGCCAGCGCGCTTTTTAATTTTTCTTTTAAATCATCTGACATTTCTTTAGCGGATTCTAAAGCGGCAAAGGTGTCTTTGGCTTCAGACTTGAAGTACGACACAACCTGCGACTCATAGTTTTTAACTTCTGATACCGGGATAACATCCAAATAACCGTTTGTACCCGCGAAAAGTACCAGCACCTGCTCCGCCACTGACATAGGTTTGTATTGGTCTTGTTTAAAAAGCTCGTTAAGTCTTTGGCCGCGGTTAATTTGCTGTTGTGATTCTTTGTCCAACTCGCTGCCAAACTGGGCGAATGCTTCCAACTCATGGAACTGTGACATGTCAATGCGCAACGTACCTGCCACGGCTCTCATAATCTTTTCCTGCGCGGAACCGCCCACACGGGAAACTGACAGGCCTACGTTAACCGCCGGCTTCATACCGCTGTGGAACAGGCCGCTTTCTAAGTAAATCTGACCGTCTGTAATAGAAATTACGTTTGTGGGAATATAGGCCGACATATCGTTAGCCTGCGTTTCAATAATAGGCAACGCCGTTAAAGAGCCCGCGCCGTTAGCGTCAGACAATTTGCAAGCGCGTTCCAAAAGCCTTGAGTGCAAGTAAAACACGTCGCCGGGGTAAGCCTCGCGGCCCGGGGGGCGTCTTAAAAGCAATGACATTTGCCTGTAGGCTTGGGCGTGTTTTGATAAATCGTCATATATAATAAGTACGTCTCTGCCTTTCCACATAAATTCTTCGGCCATGGCGCAGCCGGCGTAAGGGGCTATGTATAACATTGAGGCCGGGTCAGACGCGCCGGCGGATACTACTATGGTGTATTCCAGAGCGCCAAATTCTGTTAATGTTTGCACAACCTGGGCCACGGTGCTCTGCTTTTGGCCTATGGCTACGTAAACGCAAAGAGTGCGTTTGTCAGCCGGCTGGTTGCGCTGGTTTAAAATAGCGTCAATGGCTATAGCTGTTTTACCTGTCTGGCGGTCGCCAATAATAAGTTCGCGCTGGCCTTTGCCTATAGGTACAAGTGAGTCTATGGCCTTTAAGCCTGTTTGTAAAGGTTGTTTAACCGGGGCGCGTTCAATAACGCCCGGCGCGACTACTTCAAGCGGTCTAGTAGAGGTTGTATTGATAGGACCTTTGCCGTCAATGGGGTTGCCCAACGGGTCAACCACGCGGCCAAGCAGAGCTTCTCCAACGGGCACGTTGATAACCTGGCCTGTTCTTTTTACCGTGTCGCCCTCTTGTATTAAAGAGTCGTCGCCCATAAGCACGCAGCCTATATTGTCATATTCCAAGTTTTGCGCAAGGCCTTTTACCCCGCCCGGAAATTCAAGAAGTTCGCCGGCTACTGCGTTTTTAAGACCGTAAATCTGCGCGATGCCGTCGCCTACCTGAAGTACGGTACCAGTCTCGTTAAGATCAGCCTGCGGAGCGAAGTTTTCTATCTTGCTCTTTATAATGCTGGTGATTTCCTCTGCTTTTAAAGACATATTAAACCTCTAATAACTGTTGTAGTTTTTCTAAATTATGTTTGATGCTGCCGTCTATAACCACGCCGGCGGCCGCTATTTTAACGCCGCCTATAAGGCTGGCGTCTTGCACAAAACTGGCTATAATATTTTTAACTTTAAAGAATTTCTTTAAAGTTGTTTCAATATTTTTTTTCTCAGCTTCGGCCGGGATATGGGCGCAGGAAACGGTGGCTCTTACCGTGGACGTTTCTTTATCCATAATATCTTGCACATTTTCTATTATAGCGTCCAGCAGCGGCAGCTTTTTGTTTTTTATAAGTAAGGTAATAAGGTTTCTTACTATTTCTTTGTTACCTTTAAAAATGTCCTGCGCGGCGGCAATTAACTTGCTTTTTGACACGGCAGGATTAAAAAATACGGGCGCGTTTTGTAACGCGGCGCCGACAGAGCGTAACTCGTCAAGTAACGCGGGATAGTCCCCCGCGGGTACCAGTGCGGTAACGGCCGTAGCGTAGCGTTTGGCTAAAACTCTGTCTGTGTTTTTCATATTATTACGCCTTAAAGTCTTTTTTAGACTCAATATCCGTTAAGATGTTTTTAAGCAAATCAGCGTCCGCCTTAGCGTCCATCTTAACGCCTGCAACTTTCTCGGCGGCTAAAAGGGAAATCTCGGCAATAGACTTTTTAACTTCTGCTAAAGCTTTGTCCTTTTCCGCCTCTATCTGCGCTTTGGCCTGGTCTACTAAAGAGGAAGAGGTTCTCTTGCCTTCTTCTATAATAGACTGTTTTTGCGATTCAGCCAGCGCGGTAACCTGTTGCATTTTAGCCTGTGCCTCAGACGCAATATTTTTGAGTCTTTGGTCAAGCTCGTCCTTTATTTTCTGGGCGTCATCGCGCGCTTTTAACGCCTGCGCTTTGTCTTCGGCTATTTTATTCTCGCGGTCCTCTAATGCTTTTATTAGAGGCTTCCACGCGAACTTGCCGAGTACAAACACAAGCAGAAAAAAGTTGACGATGGTCCATACTAAAAGACCGTAATCCGGGCTAAGCAACTTATCCATTGTTAAATCCTAATTATTTAATTGTTACTAAGAAGGATACGATTAAAGCAAAGAAACCGATACCTTCAATAAGAGCCGCGGCGATAATCATGCTGGTTCTGATATTGCCGGCAGCTTCGGGCTGTCTGGCTATGCCTTCAACTGCTGACGCGCCGATTTTACCAATACCTAAAGCAACACCAAAAGCCGCAATACCTGCGCCGATTGCCGCACCTAAATAAGCTATACTCATAACTTCCTCCATTAATGATGTGAAAACGCTTCACCCGCAAATATCGCGGTAAGCAGCGTAAACACATACGCTTGTATTAAAATAACTAAAATTTCTAAACAGTTAACAAACAGCGCCAAAAGCTCCGCCGGGATAATTGTGGCTATACCCACGGCCTTGCTCATAGCCGCCATAAGAAAAATTAAAAACAAAAAACATATTATCACTATATGCCCCGCTATCATGTTGGCAAATAGACGAATGGCGAGCGCGAACGCTTTAATAAACAGCCCCAGCACTTCCAGCGGGAAAAGCAACGGTACCAAAAACCCGGGAGTACCCCCCGGCACAAAGCTTTTAATATAGCCCCACAGGCCCTTTTCTTTAATACCCAAAAACACTATTAATAGGAAAGACGTTATAGCAAGCCCGCCGGTAACTGAAATAGAACCTGTAACCGTTCTCATCTGCGGAAGCATACCAATAGAGTTTGCTACTAATATAAAGATAAATAATGTGCAGAAGTACGGTGTATATTTCCTGCCCGCTTCGCCGCAGTTCTCAAGCACAATGCCGTCGCGGATAAAAACAACAAGCGCCTCAATACCAGTAAAAACAAGTCTGGGTTTGCGGTACTTAACAATTAAAGGAAGCAAAACGGCAAGCGCCAAGGTTATGCCAAACAGCGTAACCAAGTTGGTAGATAACGGTATTACCCCAAAAAGCGATGTGCCCCAGTGGTGGTCTATAATATGATGGCTAATAGCTTCTTCAATCATTTTTTACTATCCTTCTGTATAGCGGCCTTTATTACAAAATACATCCCCGCCGCAAAACCTAATACTAAAAAAATTATTGTTAGTACCGGAGTAAATTCAAACTTTTTGTCCAGCCAGTAACCCGCCGCGCCAAATAGGCATGTGGTAAGGGTTAATTGTATACCCAGCTGGGTGCTTACTAAAAAATCTTGTTTGTTCATTTTTCAAAAACTTACTGCTCGGTAGAATTATTGTACCAAATTTACACAACTTTTTACAAAAAATATCTTTAGAGAATTAAAAAATTTTTTGCGTGAAAAAGAATGCTACTTTTCTAAAAAATTTCCGCCGCCAGTAAAACTGACCTACTTATATTTATTGTAGGAAACAATTTCCTGCGTGTTTTTGCGCGGTCTTGGCTCCGGTTTTTCAGCGGGATAACCCAGCGCTATTAACAATTCCACCTTTTTTCCGCTGGGCAAATTTAAAAATTTAGCGGCTTTTTTGCTGTCAAACCAGCCTATAAAACATGTGCCTAAACCCAGCGCATCCGCCTGCAAAGCGATGTTCTCGCCGGCGAGGCCTTGGTCTATAAGGTAAAGTTCTGTACGCAGTACCATGTTGCCAACGCGGCTTGTAAAATTGCCTTTGTCTGAAATTACGGCGATAATTACCGGCGCGGCGGCGGCGAACATGGTGTTTTTATATAGCCCGGTAAAAACGGTATTGCAAAAATTGTTTTTTATTTCTTCGTCGTTAAAAACTACAAAATGCCAGGGTTGTGAGTTGCACGCGCTGGGCGCTAAGCGGGCCGCCTCAAGTACGGCTTCCAGCTTTTCCTGTTCAACGGGTTTGGGTTCGTATTTGCGTATGCTGCGCCTGTTAAGTATGGGCTCTAAAATTTGCATAAATTACCTCTTACTTAATTATAGTTTTTTATTATGGGGTTGCATAGAATAGGTTTTTTGTTTTTTCCGCTTTTAGCGTTGGGAAAGTTTCGCGCTTTGAGCGCGACTTCCTTTTTTTATCGTAAAAAAGGAAGCAAAAATCTCGCCCCGCCGTGGTCGAGTAAGGTGTTTTAAGGGTTTTTGAATAACTCGTAAAAAATTTTGCTGTAGTACGGCAACCTTATAAATTTTTTACTCAGACAGAATTCAAAAAATGCCCTTAAAAACTTTATATATTGCCTCTCCTTGATTGCGGGGCAGGTCAAAGGCACTTATATGTTAAAGGAAAGATACGGCACTTATTTATTTCAGTGGGCCCTTTCGCTTTGCTTAGGGGGACGGCAAACGGCACTAATTTTATTTCAAGGGCCCTTTCGCTTCGCTTAGGGAACGGAAACGGCACTTGTTTTATTTCCTCTCCCTCTTAGGGGAGAGGACGTGAGCGTAGCGAGCAGGTGAGGGTGATGTACACAAATATGCTGTTGTTATAAAATAAAGTGCTTTAGTTTAAACCTTACGGCAGAATGTTTGTGTACAATACCCTCACCCCGCCCTCTACAGCTTGATATCTGCATGCTACGCTATCCCCAAAGAGGGAGAGGGAAAAGATTATTTAGCAAGACTTTTGCAGATTTTTTTGAAGTATTTGCCGCGGTCTTCAAAATTTTTAAACTGGTCAAATGACGCGCATGCGGGGGAGAGCAGCAATACGTCGCCTTTTTTGCCGTGTTTAAAAGCGTATTCTACGGCGGTGTCTAAAACTTTGCAGCTTTTTATGTTTTTAAACTCTTTGAGGTCGCGCGATATAAGCGGCGCGGCGGCGCCTATGGTAAGAACTTGTTTGCACTGTTTTTCTATAAACGGCAAAAGCGGGGTGTAGGGCATTTGTTTATCCTGCCCGCCAAGTATAAGAAAAATATTTTTATCCCCCTCCAGCGCTTTAAGCGCTATCATGGTGGATTCCACATTTGTCGCTTTAGAATCATTTATACATTTAATGCCTTTTGCCGTATAAAAATGTTCAATACGGTGCTCCACGGACTTAAAAGAGTTAAAAGCTTTCTGCACGGAAAGCTCGCTCACGCCCATGCCAAGCGCCATTAAACTGGCGGCCATGGCGTTTTCTATATTATGTATACCTATTAATTTGGGTGGACGCAGGTGGACGCCGGAACTGAAAATAATTTCATCTCCGTCGTAAAAAACATGCGCGCGCACTTTATGCAGCGGCGTTGTGGCAAAACAAAACAGTTTGGATTTTATATTTTTAACTGACTTAAGACAGTTCTCATCTGAGCCGTTGGTAACGGCGATATCATTTTCATCCTGAAAGTCAAAAATTTTCTTTTTGGCTTTTACGTACGTGTCAAAACTGCCGTGGTGGTCTATATGGTCTGGCGTGGCGTTAAGCATAGCGGCGGCGTTGGGTTTAAAATAGGTGCTGTCTTCTAACTGGTAGCTGGATACCTCTATTACTATATAATCGCCGGGCGTTACTTTTAGCGCGTAATTAGCCAGCGGGTCGCCAATGTTGCCCACGGTATAAACACGCTGCGTGTTTTTTGTATCTTTGCAATGCTGTTTTAAAATAGCGGCTGTAAGCATGGTTGTGGTTGTCTTGCCGTTGGTGCCTGTTATGGTAAAAACTTTTACATTTTTGGGCAGGAAAGACATGGAAACTTCCAGCTCGCTAAATACGGGGATTTTTAGTTTTTTTGCTTTCTTTAATACGGGGGTAGAGTGGGGGATGCCGGGGCTTTTGACTATAAAAGCACAGTCATAAATTTTATCCGTATGGCCGCCGTGTTCAACTGTTATGTTTTTACCCAAGTTTATTTTTTTGCCGCCTAAATCACGCGCGTCGCTTACTAAAACTTTAAAGTTTTTTGCCGCCAATAATTTTGCCGCCGCCGCGCCTGTTTTGCCAAACCCAAGCACGCAGGCTTTTTTACCCTTAAAATTACTTGCCTTGAACATAGCCAAGCTCCTTTAAAGTATTAATAATATGTTCATGGTCTGAAAAATGTATTTTGCCCGTGGGCAGTATTTGGTAGTCCTCATGCCCTTTGCCTGCTACTAAAAGGATGTCATTTTCTTTACACATGCGTACGCCAAGCGCAATTGCTTCGGCACGGTCCGGTACTATTTGGTAATTGGTGTAGCCCTCCATGCCTTTTAATATATCGTCGAAAATTTGCGCTTCTGGCTCTGTGCGGGGGTTATCGTTAGTTAAAAAAACGTGTGAGCTGTTTTGCACGGCGGCCAGGCCCATGAGAGGGCGTTTTGTGCGGTCTCTGTCGCCGCCGCAGCCAAATACGGTTATGATATTGCCGTGCTTGTAAGGGTTAAGCGTTTCATAGGCTTTCAGCAATGCTTCGGTAGTGTAGGCGAAGTCGACAAAAGTATAAAACGGCTGGCCGCAGTCTACGCGTTCCATTCTGCCGGGCACGCCTTTTAATTTTGGCAGGCCTTGCAGTATTGTTGTTAAATCAACGCCGTAGGCTTCGGCCGCTTTTATAGCGAGGATAGCGTTATATAAATTATGGCTGCCAAGCAGGTTTATGTGCGCGGGCTGGCCTTTATATTTAAAGTCTACCCCGTTAAGAGATTCTTTTACGGCGGAAACTTCTTTTAGGGTTACGGGTGTAATGTTAAGGTTATTTTTAAAAGTGTTTATTAAACGCTGTCCGTAGGAGTCATCTTCGTTAACAATAGCTATTTTTGTTTTTTTAGGGCCCTCGGCTAAGGATATGAAAAGTTTTTCTTTTGCTTTAAAATAGTTTTCAAATGTTTCGTGAAAGTCCAGGTGGTCGCGCTGTAAATTGGTAAAAATGCCGATGTCGTAATTAAGGCCGAACACACGTTTTAACTCAAGCGCGTGTGAAGAAACTTCCATAATAACAACCTTTGTGCCGGCGGCGCGCATTTTATCAAGCATAAAATAAAGGTATAGGGCGACGGGCGTTGTGTTGGGCGCTTTGGCAAAAACTTCGCCGTTAATACGGTAGTTTATGGTGCCTATTACAGAGCACGGCACACCGGCCGCGTTAAAAATACTTTCCAATAAATAGCTTATGCTGGTTTTACCCTTGGTGCCGGTTACCGCTATAAAAAACATATCGTTAGAGGGGTTATTGTAAAATTTAACAGCGGCTTTGGCCATGGCAAGGTCAATGTCGTCCACCTGAAAGTACGGTACGGGGTAAACCTTTCTGGCGGGCTCTGTGGAGACAATGGCTATAGCGCCCTTTTCTATAACTTCATCAATAAAATCATTGCCGTCGACTTTGGTACCTTTAATAGCAAAAAAGATGTCGCCGGGTACCACCAGTTTAGAGTTTTGTGTTATCTCGCCTACCTTGGCGTTACTGTCAATATCAAAAAAATCTTTTAGTATCATAGAAAATCTCGTAAAATATAAAATATGAAAGTTAATAAAACAAAATTGGATAACTTATATAAGAAGTATAACAAAAAAAACTTTGTTAGCCCCGACCCTTTGCAATTTCTATATGATTACCCAAATATTAAAGAGCGCGAAATAGCTGGCCTGACAGCCGCTTGCTTTGCCTACGGCAATGTTAAGCAAATTATAAAAACGGTAAACCATATTTTATCTGTTATGGGCGGGCCGTACAAGTATATTACTACTAAAACAAAAGCGCAGATGGCGGCGGATTTTAAAGGGTTTAAATACCGCTTTACCACGGCGGAACAGTTGGTTAACTTTTTAGCTTCAATTAAAAATATCATAGCCAAATACGGCAGTTTAGAAAACTGTTTTCTTTCCTATTATAAAGACACTCACATAACGGTAGCGGAAGCGCTGGCGGGCTTTGCGGCAGAGCTGCGCTCACACGGCGAAATTGGCACGCTTGTGCCGGACCCGGCCAAAAAAAGCGCGCTTAAAAGGCTTAATCTGTTTTTGCGATGGATGGTCAGGACGGACGATGTAGACCCCGGCGGGTGGAACAGCGTGCCCGCAAGCAAGCTTATAGTGCCACTTGACGTGCACATGCACAGGCTCAGCCGCATGATGGGCCTTACCGCGCGTAACCAGGCGGATATGAGGACCGCGGTGGAAATTTCTTTAGCGTTCGCTTTCTTTTGTAAAGAAGACCCTATAAAATATGATTTTTGTATAACCCGTTTTGGCATACGCGATGATATGGACATAGAGGAAATTAAACGGTAGCGTGGGTAAGACGTGCCGGACATATTTGATATAATAAGGGGTAGGTTAAATGAGAAAACTTTCTTTACCCTAAACTACTGTTGAGGTTTTTATGTCTGAAAGAAAAATTAAGATAGGCGTAATAGGCGCAGGTAAAATAGGCACGTTTCACACAAGAACACTGGCAAAAATGGAAGGGATGGAACTTGTGGGCGTGTGCGACCCTGACTCTATGAGAGCGCAAAAACTTGCTTGGGAATACAATTGCACGCCTTATGAAAATTACGAATCTTTAATCCCGCAGGTAGACGCCGTAGTAGTAGCCGCGCCTACGCCGCTGCACCATAAAATAGGTATGTACTCTTTAGAACACGGCGTGCATACAATGATGGAAAAACCGATAGCCTCAAATATGGCCCAGGCCAGAGAAATGATAGACATGGCCAAAAAAAGAAATGTAGTGTTCCAAATAGGCCACGTAGAACGTTTTAACCCCGCGGTAGTAGAAGCCACCAAATATATTAAAAACCCCAGATTTATCAGCATCAACCGCCTTGGCCCCTATGACCCGCGCATGGCCGCCGTTGGCGTAGTGCTTGACCTTATGATCCACGACATTGACCTTATTTTAACTATGGTGGACAGCCCGATAGTAGATATTGAAGCCACCGGGCTTAGCGTATTTTCAGAAGCTGAAGACATTGCAAACGTACGCTTTAAATTTGAAAACGGCGCTATAGCGGACGTTACCGCGTCCCGCGCCAGCTTTGAGCGCGCGCGTTACATGCACCTGTACCAGCCAGACGCCTATATTTCAGTAGATTTTATGAACGCCGGCGTAAAAATTTATAAAAAAGAAAAACCGGTAATAAAAGACCTTAAAGACATTAGCGTTATTTACCCCGTTGTAAATAAGCAAATGCCTATTACGTCTGAACTTTTGCATTTTAAAGACAGCATTTTACATGCCAGCCCCACGGGCCCCAGCGGTGAACGCGGCGCCATGGCGTTGGAGATTGCCATGCAGATAGAAGAAAAAATTATGCGTTATGATTTGCCAAAATCCCCGTCTTCAGGCCCGGCCACGGCGCCGCAGTCTCTTAAGGCTGTGGTAGACGTTGCCCGCGCCGCCAAAATAGTTATGGACGAAGCCATAGGCAGCATTAGAGGAAAAGGAGAAAAATAGTTATGGCTACAATTTTGCCTACAAGCAGGAACGTTTTAATTATAGCGGGTGACGTAAGCGGCGATTTGCACGCCAGCAATTTAGTGCGTGAAATGAAAGCCCAGCACCCCGAACTTAACATTACCGCCATGGGCGGCCAGCGCCTTAAAGCGGTTGCCGATAATTTTTTGTTTGACCTTGCCGCCAAAGGCGCCAGCGGGTTTGTGGCACCGCTGCTCAAAATACCGTTTTGGATAAAACTGCTAAGCATGGTGCGTAATTATATGGACACACAGCACCCCGCTTGTGTAATTGTGGTGGATTTTTACGGGTTTAACTCACAGGTTTTGGGTATGGCCAGGCACCGCAAAATACCCGCCTACTACTACGTAACCCCGCAGGTTTGGGCCAGCAGGCAGTATAGAACCAAAAGCATCGCGCTTAATACCAAAAAAGCTATTACCATTTTCCCCTTTGAGCCTGAATTCCACGCCAAATACGGCGGCAACGCTGTATTTTTAGGCAACCCGCTTTTAGATATTATGCCCCAGCCGGAAGAAAAGGTTTTTGACGGTACATACCATTTAGGTTTGCTGCCCGGCAGCAGAGTGGGCGAGATTAAAAGGCATACAGAACTTTTTTACCAGACTTACAGAGAAGTGTTAAAACAATTCCCCAGCACAAAGGCGTATTTATTCTGCGTGCCGGAATTTGACGACGCTTACTACCGTGAGTTGCTTGGCGACAAAAGCGCCAGCGTAGAGCTTGTGCGCGAAACTAATTATGAACAACGCGCCAAGATGGACTTTTTAATAACCTGCTCCGGTACCGCCACCTTAGAAAACGCCTTGCTTGGCGTGCCCATGCTGGTGGCGTATAAAATGAGCGCTGTTACCTACCGTATAGCCAAGGCTATTATAAAAGTGCCTTATATTTCCCTTGTCAATATTTTGGCTAAAAAGGAAATTGTAAAAGAATTTATCCAAGACAGCGCGAATGTTAAAAACCTTTCCGGCGAGGTTATGTCATACTTCCAAAACCCCGGCAAGATGCAAAACATGAGAGAAGAATTGCTTAAAATAAGACACTCCTTAGGGGAGCCGGGCGTGGCAAAGCGCGCGGCCGAGCTTATTTTGGGCGAGGTTTTCCCACAGCAAAACTAACCCCTTGGCAACAGGAATCACGCTATGGCTAACATGACCAAGCAGGAAATGCTTGAAAAATTTAAAAGCTACAACCCCACGCAAGATACAGACCTTCTTGAGCGCGCCTATGAGTTTGGCAGAAAAGCGCATGAAGGGCAGATGCGCGCGTCGGGCGACCCGTACTTTGATAACCACTGTATGGCTGTTGTAGAAATACTGTTAGACCATAAACTTGATATGGAAACGCTGTGCGCGGGCCTCTTGCACGACATTTTGGAAGATACAAAGTATAAAGTAGCTGATATGGAAAAAATGTTTGGCAAAAACATTACCCATATGGTGCAGGGCGTTACCAAAATAAGTGACCTTAAATTTACCTCCAGCGACGAAGAAACCGTAGAAAACTGGCGCAAAATGCTTGTGGCCATAGCTAAAGACGTGCGCGTGGTACTGGTAAAACTGGCTGACAGAACGCACAATATGCGCACACTGGAATTTTTGCCTGACCCGGCCAGAAGAAAGCGCAAAGCTACCGAGACCCTTAACCTGTACGCGCCCTTAGCGCAGCGTCTTGGTATGTTCAGCTTAAAATCAGAGTTGGAAGACCTTTCTTTTAAACATTTACACCCGGAAGAGTTTAATAAACTTGTAGCGCAGGTAGAAAAAAGGAATAAAGACAGAGAGGCGTCTTTAGCTTCCTTCCGCGCAAAACTTACACAGATTTTAGAGCAGGAAGGCATACCGTACAGGCTGCTTTCAAGGGCGAAAAACTACTATTCTATTTACCGCAAAATGCAAAAGCAGGATTTGACTTTTATGCAAATCCAAGATTCTTTAGGCGTTAGGATTATTACGCAGACGGTTGGTGATTGTTACAGAGCGCTTGGTATAGTGCACAGCGCTTTCCGCCCGCTTACAGGCTCTTTTACCGACTATATCGCCATGCCTAAGGTAAACATGTACCAAAGTATACATACCACTATTATTTGGGAAACCGGCGACGTTATAGAAATTCAAATACGTACAGAAGAAATGCACAGAATTTGCGAGTACGGTATCGCCGCGCACTGGCGTTATAAAGTAGGCGCGACCAAATCGGATAAAAACTTTGACGAAAAGATTAACTGGCTGCGCCAGTGGATAGAGTGGCAGCAGGATATTACCGCGCCGAGGGAATTTTTAGAAGGTTTTAAAACAGACATCACCTTACAACAGGTATTTGTATTTACACCTAAAGCGGAAGTAAAAAGCTTGCCGGAGGGCTCCACACCTATAGACTTTGCTTACTCCATTCACTCTGACATTGGCGACAAATACTGGGGCGCCAAAGTTAATAATAAAATGGTGCGTATGGATTACGTTTTTAAAACAGGCGACATTTGCGAAATTATTACACGCAACGCCTCCGGCCCAAAATATGATTGGCTGGAATTTGCCAAAACCTCGCACGCCCGCTCCAGAATAAAACGCGTGCTTAAAGAAAAAGGAATACAATTCTAATGGACAATATCCCCGGGCAGCCGCCGCTTGCGGCGGCCACAAAAACTTGCTGGAAGTGTAGCTCCGCTATAGACGCGCAGGATAATTACTGCAAGTATTGCGGCGCGGGGCAGGGTAACCATGTGGCTTGGTATTACCAGCAGTGGGGTATAATACTTTTAATATTTTTAATAGGACCGTTTGCGCTGTACAGCGTTATCAAAAGCCCGGTGCTTAGCAAAAAAGCAAAATGGGGTTACGCTATAGCGGTGGCGGTCTTTACTTTTTATATAGGTTTTGAAATATACAGGCTTACAAACTTTTTAAATACCGCTATGGAAAATTTGCTCAACGGGCGTATTGACCAATTGCCCACGTTTTAGGGTGTTTGAAATATTTAAGAGCACGAACTGTAAAATAGAGTCATGTTGAGGAGGCGCGCCAACGCGCTGATGTGGCATCTGTCTTATAAATAACAACGGGCGGAGACAAGCTCCGCCCCTACAGTTTTTGTAAAGAAGATTTGCTTTTAACCCTTTAGGGTTGGTTTAAAAATAGGACTTTTTTTAACGTAATTACATAGTTATATTTTTGTAAAATTTAATTTTAGAGTAAAACTTAGGTGTATGGAGGAATAATGCAGTCTAGCCAAACAATACAAGAGAAGCAACCTGCAGGCTTGTACCTATTAGCTGCGACTGAAATGTGGGAACGTTTCAGTTATTATGCAATGAGAGGTCTTTTTGTACTCTATTTAGTGAACGCCTTGGGCTTTGCCCAAGATAAAGCCAGCAACTTATACGGCTCATTCACAAGTTTAATCTATTTAGCGCCTTTAGCGGGCGGTTTTATAGCTGACAAATACTGGGGCCAGAGAAAGGCCATTATAGTAGGCGCCTTATTTATTATAGCCGGCCAGGTTGTAATGGGTATTAAAGGCATCAGCTTCGCTTACGTCGCCATGGGCTTGTTAATTATAGGCAACGGTTTGTTTAAACCCAATATCTCCACCATCGTGGGCGAGCTTTATGAAAAGAACGACCCCAGACGCGACGGCGGTTTTACAATTTTTTATATGGGTATTAACTTAGGCGCTTTCATCTGTAACCTTATCGCCGGTACACTGGCCGAAAAAGTTGACTGGCACTGGGGTTTTTGGACAGCGGCTTTAGGTATGGTATTCGGCCTTGGTTTATTTTTATGGGGCAAAGACAAGTATTTACAGGGCAAAGGCTTGCCCCCGGCCCAAAACAAAGCTATAGCGGCTGAAAAGAAAGAAGAAAAGAAAGAAGCCGGTTCCGAAAAACTGACCAAGCAGGAATGGCAGCGCATCGCCGTTATCTTCATATTGGCCTTCTTCAGCATTTTCTTCTGGTCCGCTTTTGAACAAGCCGGCGCCGCGCTTAACCTGTTTGCTTACCAGCATACGGATAGAGTGATAAGCTTCCTTAATTGGGAAGTGCCCGCCACATGGTTCCAGTCTTTAAACCCCATGTTCATTATTTTATTTGCCCCCGTGTTCTCTAAAATGTGGGTAGGCCTTGCTAAAAAAGGTAAAGAACCTTCCACACCTATTAAATTCGTTATAGCTTTATGGCTGCTTGCCATAGGTTTTGGCGTAATGGTACTTGGCGCTATGGCTTTAGGCCCCGGCATCAAAATAGGTATGTACTACTTAGCGCTTGCGTACATGTTCCACACACTGGGTGAATTATGTTTATCACCCGTGGGTCTGTCAATGGTTACAAAGCTTGCTCCCGCAAAGTTTGTATCGTTGCTTATGGGCGTATGGTTCCTGGCTAACGCCACGGCCAACAAACTTGCCGGTACATACTCCAGCTTGTTTGGCAAAATAGATAACGTTCAGTTCTTCTTATGGTTAGTAATAGCGCCAATGGTAGCCTCATTTGTACTGTTAGCGTTAGTAAAACCCCTCAAGAAGTGGATGCACGGTATTAAATAAGTTTTATTTAAAAAGCCCCGCCTTTTGGCGGGGCTTTTTTGTATCACAAAAAAGATTTTGAATATTTTGGCTTTGCCAAAATAAAAGCTTTCAAAATCTACTTATTAATACGGCCGTCCAGTTGGGCGGCCTTTTTGCGCTTCGCGTCTTCCAGGTGTCGCTCTCTGCGTTCGCTTAGACTCATTAGCGGTATAAATTTTCTTCGGATTTTGGCGGATTTTTAATTTTTCTACTTCCACCACACCCACCGTGTTCCCGCACCAAGTGTGCCGGAAGTAGAAAAATTAAAAATCCACTCAAACTCCTGTGAAAATCACTTTCACAACGGCACTTATAAAAACATAAAAACAGCCTCGTCCTGTTATGGGAGCGGCTGTTTTTATGGGAGCAAAAACTATTTAGATGAGGATTATTTTTTAATTTCTTCTTTGAAGTATTTTGGTGTTTTTCCGGTGATGTTAAGCCTGTAGTAGTAGTTTTTATCCTTAGCGCTAATCCATCCGCCGCCGCTGCCGCTGTCAAACTCAACAGGAGTAAATATGAAGATATTGCTTTCTTGAGGGATAAAATATTGCCCCTTGTCAGTAAGTAAGAACCACAGGTTTGCAGGAGCTTGTGTAAAAAACAGTAAGTAAAATAATACGCAAGAGAATAATATTATAAGTTTTTTCATTATAGTGGGGGCAGGGGGCCTAGCTCTGTGTCTTTGGTAAAAGGCGTTTTAAGGTATTTTTTGGCCTCGCCGTTTATGTCCCAGGTGTCGTGCTGGCGCAGGATAAGCTTGTAGATGGCCTCGGCTTCCTTTCTCTGGCCAAGCGCGTCATAGGTTTGGCCCAGGCGCAGCAGGTTCCATACCGCCCAGCGGCTGGGTTCTTTGCCGTCAAAGGAAACTTCTTTAGCTTTTAAAAGTGTTTTTAGCGCCTCATTCCACTGCCCTTTGGCCATTTGCGCCGTGCCTATGGCGGTGTATGAGCGGGGGACGTACATTTCTGTAAAAAACGGTTTTTTGCCAATATTATTTAAAAATTTGCGGGCCAAAACTATAACGGTGTCATAGTTCTTATTTTCATACTGCACAATAATTTCTACAAAGCCCATCAGCGGGTTGGCGGGGTATTTTTTAGCTACTTCCCTTATATAACCCAGCGCTTCCTGCGGGTTGTAAAAAGCGGATATACGGCTGTTATAAATTTCTACCAACAGCAGCTTGGAAGCGTCTTTAGTAAACATGCCCTTTTCGCGCGAAGTGTTAAGATAGTCAACGCCTTTTTGCGGGTCGCCTTTCATAGCTACTATTTTGGCAAGTATTTTGACAACGCTCGGCAATGTGCCCGTATAATATTCAAACATGCCCAGGCCAAAATAGGCGTCGTAAAAATCAGGGTCAACCGCTACCGCCTTTTTCATGTAAGACACGCCTTTACGGGCTGAAAAATACGCAGTTACCCAGCTTTTATTATCCATGGCAAACAAACCGCGCAGTCCGTACGCGCCGCCAAGGGCCATAAAAGCCATAGGGTCGTCGGGGTGCGTTTTAAGCCAGGAGGAAATGCCAGTTATAGAGTCCTGCAAAACAGCTTCAAAAACCTTTTTTTGCTGGGGATTACTTTTTTCAAACTCATATTCAAAACGCCCCCACTCCACCAGCATGTTGCCAAAGTGAGCGTATGGGTGATTGGGATATTTTTCAAAAGCTATGTCTATGTTTTTGCGGGCTGTTTTAAAGTCCAGGTTATAAACGGCGGTAATGCCCTCCCCGCCGTATTTTAAAACGTCATCAAGATGCTTGTCTTTTTCTTGTGAGTCTGCCATAGCTGGCGCCGTAAGCAGCACCAGCATTAGCGCAGTCAAAAATTTTCTCATTATTTTACCGTAATTTTATCTTTGCCAAAATAAGGTTTTAACGCTTCAGGTATTGTTACCGAGCCGTCCTCATGTTGGTAGTTTTCTAATATAGCGGCCAAGGTTCTGCCTACCGCTATACCGCTGCCGTTAAGCGTGTGCACAAACTCTGGCTTGTCATCGGCGTTTTTATAGCGCATGTTCATGCGTCTGGCCTGAAAGTCCGTACAGTTTGAGCAGGAAGATATTTCCCTGTATTTATTTTCGCTTGGCATCCATACTTCTATATCATATGTCTTTGCTGAAGAGAACCCCATGTCCCCCGTACAAAGTTCCACCACCCTGTAAGCCAGGCCCAGGCCTTTTAATACGTCCTCGGCCGCGCCTGTCATTTCTTCAAGGCATTTAAAAGAATCATCTTTATTTGACAGCATTACAAGCTCCACTTTATCAAACTGGTGGTTGCGTATAAGGCCGCGCGTGTCTTTGCCGTAGGCGCCGGATTCCTTTCTAAAACACGGCGTGCAGGCCGTAAGTTTTACCGGTAAATCAGCGGCGGGCAAAATGCTGTCTCTGTTCATATTGGTTAAAGCAATTTCGGCGGTGGAAATTAAAAATTGTTTAGGTTCACCTTCAAGCGCGTACATGTCGTCCCTAAATTTAGGTAATTGGCCGGTGCCGTACATAACGTTTTCGTTAACGATAACCGGGGGCACAACTTCCATAAATCCTTTTTTGTAGTGCAGGTCTAACATATAGCTGATTAAGGCGCGTTCTAACCTGGCGCCGTCGCCTTTAATTAAAGAAAACCTGCTGCCGGATAGTTTGGCGGCTGTCTCAAAATCTAATATGCCAAGGCCCTCGCCCACGCCGTGGTGGTCAAGCGGTTTAAAATTAAACTGCGGCGGTGTGCCTATTTTGCGTATTTCTTTATTATCATTTTCGTCTTTGCCAACTGTAACGCTTGCGTCTGGCATATTGGGGATATTTAAAAGCATGTCTTCAACTTTTGTTTTAAGTTCTTCAAGTTTTACTTCGTTTTCAGACATTACGGCTTTTATTTGAGCTACTTCTTTGGTAACGGCTTCCGCTTTTTCAATTTCTTTTTGGGCACGTAACGCGCCTATGGTTTTGGAAAGGTCGTTTCTTTTTGCTCTAAGTTCTTCTACGGAGGTTAGAATCTTTTTATATTCCCCGTGCGCGGCTAGTACATTGTCTATGGCGTCCGCCAGTTTTGGGTTTCTGTTTGATAAAGCTTTTTTAACTTCTTCTGTATTTGCTGCTATAAGTCTGATGTCTAACATAATTACTCCGCGTTAACTATAATTGGTTTTGGAAAATATTTTTTGTAAGGGTCAGCCTTTTTCACGGCCGACTCAAAGGTGTAGTCTAACAAAACTTTAAAGTTGGGCGGGCAAAAAGACGTCTGCCCCACCGCCACCAAAGACGCCGCCAGCAAGGTTATAAAAATAATAACTCTGCTGGCCTTGCCTATAAAATTGATGATATCGTTGCTATTGGGCTGCATATTTTTTTTGGTTTTTTAATTCTTTATTAAAACTTTTGATAAGGCGTTTGGCTATAGAATCTACCGCCGTAAGAGAGTTGGAGCTGGACGCCGTGTCCGTGCCTATCCACACAATTTCCGCTGTCTGCACGTCTACCAATTTTGCCACTATGCCGACCTGGGCGTTTATGGTGTATTCGCTTGGCTGCACGTCGCTTTGTCTAGTAACTTTTTGGCCCACGGGGCGGGAGGAAACTGTCAGCTGGCCGTCGGGCCCTTTGGTGTATTGGGTGGAATAAACAGGGTCTGTTCTGTAATTGCGTGTTTCAACCATGGTTAAGGTCTTCTTCTCAGGCGAGTAGTTGGTAATCTCACCCATTAACAGCAAATCCACACCTAAAATTTTACCAAGCATCTTTGTTGTTTCAGGTGATAAATAACCTGTAATAGAAAGGTTGTGCTCTTCAAGCACTTGTTCTATTTTTGCCCTTTCCACCACTATAAAACCGCTTTCAAGCAGGTATTTGGCAAAAGTATTTTCCGTCCCCTGGAACGCCTGCCAAGGGGAATCAAAGGCCATTATGCCAATGCGTTTAACATTGTTAAAATTGTAACTAGGGCTTATAACCGTTTTTGTGCCGCACGCAGCCAACAGTAAAACGGAGACAAGTGAAAGTATAAAAATATTTCTCATATAACTATTATATAATAACTTTAAGGACAAAAATGATATGAAAAACATTGAAAGAGCAAAAAAAATTAAAATATTGATAACCGATGTTGACGGGGTGTTGACGGACGGTAAGCTGCAGTTTTTTAACCCGGCGGGGCTGGACCCTGCCAGCGTGGAAATAAAAAACTTCTATTCCTTAGACGGCATGGGGCTTATGGCCCTTAAACTTTGCGGAGTAAAAACGGGTATTATAACGGGCGGCTCGCTTAGCGCTACGGGCGTATTTTCCAAAATTACGGCTATGGACTATGTGTACCACGGCTTTCTTGCCAAAAAACCCGCGCTTGAGCACCTGGCCAATCTTACGGGTTTTAGTTACGAAGAAATGGCTTTTGTTGGCGACGACGTTATAGACCTGCCTATTTTAAAAAGAGTAGGCCTTGCCTGCGTGGTGCCAAACGCGGCGCAGGATATGCTAAACTATGCGCATTACAAAACAACAAACGCGGGCGGTTACGGCGCTATAAGAGAAGTGGCGGAGCTTATACTGCGTGCGCAGGGTAAGTGGCAGCATTTCTTAGACTTAATTGAAGAAGGGGATTTGTACGGCGGGGCGACGGGCCAGCCGCAGCAAATATTCAGCAGGAAAGATATTGAGAAATAAGGAGAAAGCATGAAAAAAATATTATTACTTGCAGTACTTTTTGTATCGGTAAGCGCTTTCGCCGGGATAGATTACGGCTTGGAAGCGGGGCAGACGCGTCTTGGCGTATACGGCGGTATTTCCGTTCCGCAAGACTGGGATTTAGCTAACGGCGCAAGTGAAGCGCCCGGTGAAACAGGCCCTTTATTTGGTATTGAGCTTATCAGAAACATTAATACCATTTTCGCTTTAGGTATAGATCTTAACTACGCTTCTTACGGAAACAATGATATTGGTAATGGCGGAAAAATAAAATCACACCGTTTTGGCGGCAACGTGGTAGGCAGAATTAATTTTTTCCCGGAACAGCCCACACGCATTTACATTCCTGCTGGCGTGGGTTTAAATTATTATAAAGCGGAAGATAATGCCGGTAATTCAGAAAACCAGACAGGCGTTGCCTTTTTTGGCGGTGTGGGCGTAGAGTTTGACTTAAGCCCCGTTTGGACATTAGGCATGGAGGGCAGATATACTTTTATGCCTTTGGATTCTGATAAATTTGCAGATGATTTTTCATCTTTGGATTTAGTGCTTAAACTTGGCGCGAGATTCTAGTTTTTACGTTTTACGCGCGAAACCCCGGGTGAACGCCCGGGGTTTCGCCGTCTTAAAATAACAAATAAGAAATAAATTTTTGTATAATATCTTGAAACGTCCTTTGCGGGCGTAGTTCAATGGCAGAACCTTAGTTTTCCAAACTAATGACGTGGGTTCGATTCCCATCGCCCGCTTGATTTTTGGCGAGAAGAATGCCCGCTTTTTTAATAAGCGAGTTTTTGCTGGGATAGCTCAGCTGGTAGAGCATCTCCATGGTAAGGAGAAGGTCGTGGGTTCGATTCCCATTCCCAGCTTATTTTTAAAAAACAAAGCAAACAGTTAAACAAATCAGGAGAAAAAACAATATGGCAAAGGAAAAATTTGTAAGAACGAAGCCACACGTAAACGTAGGCACAATTGGACACGTTGACCACGGTAAAACGACATTAACGACAGCGTTAACGAAGGTATTAGCAAAAGAAGGCAAAGCAAAAGAGATGGGTTACGCTGATATCGCCAAAGGCGGTGTAGTAAGAGACGCGTCAAAGATCGTAACGGTAGCGGTATCACACGTTGAGTACGAATCAGACAAAAGACACTACGCGCACATTGACTGTCCGGGTCACGCAGACTATATTAAGAACATGATCACGGGCGCGGCGCAGATGGACGGCGCGATATTAGTAGTATCAGCGCAAGACGGTCCTATGCCTCAGACGAGAGAGCACGTATTGTTAGCCAAGCAGGTAAACGTACCTAAGCTGGTAGTGTTCTTAAACAAAGTAGATTTAGCGGACGCTGATTTATTAGACCTCGTAGAAATGGAAGTACGCGAACTTTTAAGCAAATATGAATTTGACGGTGACAATACGCCGGTGGTAAAAGGTTCAGCTCTTAAAGCCATTGAGGGCGACAGCAGCGAAATTGGTGAACCTTCAATTAAAAGACTTTTAGACGCGTTGGACACATGGATCCCTGAGCCTAAGAGAGAAACGGACAAACCGTTCCTTATGGCAGTGGAAGACGTGTTCTCCATCACAGGCCGCGGCACAGTAGCCACAGGCAGAATTGAGAGAGGTGTCGTAAAAGTAGGCGATACGATAGAGATAATAGGTTTTAGAGACACAATGAACACAGTAGCTACGGGTATAGAAATGTTCCGCAAACTGCTTGACCAGGGTGAAGCGGGCGACAACGTAGGTGTGTTGCTTAGAGGTGTTGAAAAGAACCAGATAGAAAGAGGGCAGGTATTAGCTGCTCCTAAATCAATCAAACCGCACACGCAGTTTAAAGGGCAGGTCTATATCTTGAAGAAAGATGAAGGCGGCAGACATACGCCGTTAACACCTGGTTACAAACCGCAGTTCTATTTTAGAACGACGGACGTAACGGGCGAGCTTGCATTTAGCGGCGACATGATAATGCCTGGTGATAACGCTGAAATAGAAGTAAAGCTTATTACTCCTGTAGCTATGGAAGAAGGCTTAAGGTTCGCAATCCGTGAGGGTGGCAGAACAGTAGGCGCAGGCGTAGTAACCAAAGTAATAGCGTAAAAGATTGAAAAAATAAAAGAGCGTTCCGTTAGGAACGCTCTTTTTTTACTTTGTAAAAAAGATTTTGAATATTTTAGCTTTGCTAAAATAACTGTTTCAAAATCATCTTATTAATACGGCCGTCCAGTTGGGCGGCCTTTTTTATCAATCAATCCCCAAATCTTTGAGTTATTTTACGTTTTTATTTTTTGACCACACCCCGTCCGCCCTTTGGGCTCCTCGCGCAAGTGTGCCCAAAAAATAAAAACGTAAACTAATCTCAAATCTTCGGGGCCCCTGGTAATTTAGCAACAAAAAAGCCCCGCCATCCGGCGGGGCTTTTTTGTTTGTAAACAACTCTTTTTTCGCTTCGCGTATCCAATGTGCCGCTCCCTTTGTTCGCTAGGGTTTCAATAATCGGAATAAAATTTCTTCGGCTTTTGGCGTCTTTTTGACTTTTCCGGTTTCAACACACGCACCGTGTTCCCGCACCAAGTGTGCTGAAACCGGAAAAGTCAAAAAGCCACTCAAACCCCTGTGAAATTCACTTCTATAACAGCACTAATAACGACATAAAACATAAGCAGATAAAAATATCGTGGCCCCAAAGAATGAAAAAATAAAAGAGCGTTCCGAATAGAATGCTCTTTTTGTTGTTAAAATACTTACTGTGCTTTTATTAATACAATATAGGCAGTTACCTCAGCGAAGTATGAACGTGAGGGTCACAAGCCAAAGCTAGGAGGAATTGAAGATATTAAAACCCCATGCTTGTAATTAAGCTTGAGCCCCTCACGGGCCTGCAGCCCTGAGGGAACGGCACTTGTTAGATACAACAAAAAGCCCGCACAATTGTGCGGGCTTTTTGTTGCAAATATACTAATTTAGTTCATATTCTGTTCTGTCACCGCTTGCTGTGGGGTTTTTGCCGCCGATAGCCGCGCAAAGCTGTTTGCCCTTGTCGTTGATTGCGGTACAAAAACGTTTGTTGTTTTTTGTTGTGTCATTAGTGTAGTTGGGGCCAAAAAATTGGATGTGATAGTCATACGCGCTGTTAACACGCCACGCGTAAGCATTTTCCGCCCCGCCTTCATCCAAAGAGTATTCAAAATTCTTTGTAATCAAAAGCTCCCCGCCGCCATCGGACGTGTCAACATTAGGTAATTCTATGTCTAAATCATCATACCAACATGAAGACTCGCTGTTGGCCAGCCTGCAGGCCAGGCCTGCTGTTTGTAATGCCTTTAATGTTGTCATAGCCTCCGCCGCGCGGGACTTTTCCACCGCTTTTGTATATTGCGGCAGCGCAATGGCGGCCAAAATGCCTATAATTAATACTACTACCAACAATTCAATTAATGTAAAACCTTTTTTCATATAAACTCCTTAATATATAATTATTAATGATACTTTTTTTGTGACGGGGTGTCTAGCGGCTTGTATAAAAGGACTATAAATACTAAAATATATAAATAGTAGATTATGCAACATTAAAACGCCAGCAGAAAGAGCGCTTTTTTGTTATAATATCTATAAGCGGAATATGCAGCCGCTTGCAAATGCTTCTAGAGGACAGATTCCCCGACGGGAAATGATGCCCTCAAGGGCGTTTATTCTATGTTAAGCATAAGTGTCGGCTAAGCCGCACTAACTATAATGTCCAATCGTACGGATACTTAAGAGGAACAAAATATGGCTAATGAAAGACTTACAATCGTGCTCTCATGCACAGAATGCAAAAATAAAAACTATTACTATGCCCGCGGCAAAAAGAAAGATTTTAAACTTGAAATGAACAAATTTTGCAAAGCCTGCGGTAAATCAACCAAGCATAAAGAAGGCAAAGCCAACTAATTGGTTTTAAGTTTTAGCAGTATTGTTTTTTGACAATTTAGATTTAGAGTCTGCGGCATTTTTATGCGAGAGCATAAAAAACGCTTAAAGATTTATGGGAGCGTCGGTTAACTGGTAAACCACTGGTCTCCAAAACCAGGACTGAAGGTTCGAGTCCTTCCGCTCCTGCCATTTTCTTCGGATTTTGGCTTATTTTCCATTTTTTCTTATGTTCGGATATGTCCGCGCTTCGCGTGTTACTTCGTAAATATACCGAACAACGAAGAAAATGAAAAATAAACTCAAACTCCTGTGAAAATCCGCGGGTTTGTGTATCCGCGTTTCTAATCTAAATAATTTGATGTAAACTCAGTAATAGAGAGAAAAATAATGAATAAAATAATAAAATTTTTCCACGAAGCCTACGGCGAACTTAAAAAGTCTAAATGGCTTAGCAGGCAGGAAGTTATACAATCCACAATATTAGTTTTTATAGTGGTGGCAATCGCTTCCGCTTATGTGGGCGCTATAGATTTTGGCCTTTCTAAAGTTATAGGTTATATTTTGGGCAGAGGAGCTTAACCATGTCTGAAAATAAAGCTTGGTACATAGTACACACCCAAACAGGGCACGAAGACAGAGTAAAAGAAAAAATTTTACTTCAGGCTGAAGTGCAAGGTTTTAACGACAGGATTTTACAGGTTTTGGTTCCTACCGAAGACGTGGTGGAAGTAAAACAAAACAAAAAAATCCAGAGAAAAAGAAAGTTTTTCCCCAGCTATGTTTTAGTTGAAATGGACATGACGAGCGAAGCCTACTGGTTTATACGCAATATTTCCGGCGTAACAGGCTTTCTTGGCGACCCTAACCCGGTTGCTTTGCCTGAGGAAGAAATTGCGGGTATTTTAGAGCTTACCCAGCCCGGCGATGGCAGACCTAAACACGTTATTGAGTTTGAAACCAACGAAAGCGTGCGCATTACAGAGGGTCCGTTTAAACATTTTATCGGCGTTGTGCAGGAAGTTAACAACCAGAAGACAAAGCTTAAAGTTATGGTTAACGTTTTTGACCGTTCCACCCCTGTAGAAGTAGATTTCTTACAGGTAGAAAAAATAAACTAATTTGATGTAACCCGGTTTAACATTTTAAGCCGGCTTACAAAAGAAGTAAACTCAAGGAGTAGTTAAATAGTATGGCAAAAGAGAAGAAAATAAAAGGTTATATTAAACTGCAAATTGGCGCAGGGTCAGCTAACCCGGCACCCCCGGTCGGTCCCGCTTTGGGCCAGCACGGCGTTAACATCATGGAGTTCTGCAAACAGTTTAATGCTAAAACCGCAAAATTAGAAAAAGGGATTAAGATTCCTGTAGTCATCTCAGTTTATGAAGACAGAACTTTCTCCTTCATCACAAAAATGCCGCCTATGGCTGTATTAATTGTTAAAAAGCTTGGCGCCGCCAAGGGTTCCGGTACACCCCATAAAGATAAAGTGGGCAAACTTACCCAAAAGCAGTGTGAAGAAATCGCCGCGGAAAAACTGCCCGATTTAAACACAAAAGACATCAAGCAAGCAGCTGAAATGGTAAAAGGCACAGCCCGCAGCATGGGTGTAGATATCGCAGGTTAGAAACGAAAGCAAGATTGTCGGAGGCTTTTATGAGAAAAGTTTTTCTTGGAATATTGTTTTTTAGTATGTTTTCCTCTTTTGGTTTGAATGCCAAAGAGTATAATTACAATAAAGAAAATGTTACGGAAAAACAAATGTCAGTTTTTAAAAGTATTTTATTAATTGACTCAAGTATTGAATTGAATATAAAATTTTATAACAGTTTTTCTGATGATTGGTCCGTTAATCGGTATTTTATTCATACAGAAAAATATTCATACCAAAAAGATAAGAAATTTGGTTGTTTTGATATTAAATTCAACAGACATTCTCCTAATATGCCAAAGATGGACTACGCATGGTTGTGTACAGAAGTAAATTATAATGATGAAAAGGTTATTTACCCTATCACAAAAAAAACGTTCTGGCAAAAATTAAGAACAGTAAAACAGTGAGGCAGCGGGGTTGTCCCCGCGTTAGGACCTTTAATAAGGAGACAGTATGGGAAAAAGAATTGAAGCAGCAAGAAAAAATGTAGACGTTAAAAAACAGTATTTACTGCCTGAAGCGGTAGCTATAGTTAAAGACAACGCAAAAGCTAAGTTTGACGAAACAGTTGAACTTCACGTTGCCTTAGGCGTCGATACCAAAAAAGCAGACCAGCAGGTTAGAAGCACGGTAGTTTTACCTAACGGCACAGGCAAAACCAAAAGAATCGCCGTAGTAGCCAAAGGTGAAAAAGCTAAAGAAGCCCAAGACGCCGGCGCGGACATTGTAGGCGGTGACGATATTATTGAAGAAGTTATGGCAGGTAAAATTAACTTTGACGTACTTCTTTCAACACCCGACACAATGAAAGACCTTTCCAAAGCGGCAAAGGTGCTTGGCCCCCGCGGCTTAATGCCTAACCCCAAAAGCGGTACTGTTACATTTGATCTTGCCACAGCTATTAAAGAATTAAAAGCAGGCAGAATTGAATTTAAAGCAGACGCGTATGGTATAGTTCACACAATCGTAGGCAAAACAAGCTTTGACGCGGATAAATTAGCCGCTAATATCAAAGCCGTTATGGATACAATCCTCAGAATTAAACCCGCAACTGCAAAAGGCCAGTATGTTAAAAGCGTAAGCGTCAGCTCAACCATGGGCCCCGGCGTACGCGTAGACTCCAACAAAATATAAGTAACTCTTTTGCAAACTAAAAGCCCCGCCTAATGGCGGGGCTTTTTTGTATACCGTTGAAAATGACCGGCCTTGCGGGGGTGTTCAAAAAAGGTTCTACTGGGGAACAAAAAGTGTGTTAGTAATTGGTAATAAGAAAATGCAATTTAACTGCGCTAATGTTGCCTTTGCCACGCAAAGCGTAACAACCCAAGCGGTAGATGTTTACGTCGCGGCTTTGAAGCCGCTCCTCAACATGACAACTTTTTTATTAAACCCAAAAACAAAACAGCAAGAAAAGTACATGTTAGGGCAAGGTATTGACAAACAGCCGTTTTCTCCCTTTTGTAAAGGGAGTACGGCGCAGCCGGGAGGGATTTAATGAAGCGAGGTACGAGCTTTGCCGCGTAGTAGCGGAGCGAAGACGGGCGCAATTAATTAATGCCGTTATATTTTCTCCCCTTTATCAAAAGGGGAGTACCCGCAAAGCGGGGGTAGGGTTATAAATGCCGTTATAAAATAAAGTGCCGTTCCCTCAGCGAGGTACGAGCGTGAGGGGACCAAGTAAATTTTCAGCTAAGTTTGTATATATTAATACCGCGCTATTTCAGCATATCCCCAAAAGTTAGCTTAACCTAAAACATATATCAATACCTCCTAAAATGATAAAATATTTATAAGCTTAAAATCACAAGTGTTGCCTGCGCGCAGGGCTAGCAAGCCCGCTACGCAGCCGCTTGTATAAAGCTTATACTAAACCGGAGATATATATGGCAAAAATAGACGTTACCACACGTAACTTAATGCTGGACAGCTTAAGACAATACGCCAAAAATAATATTTCGTTCAACTTCCTTAGAGAACACGACGAGAAAAATGAAATCCCCCTCAGTCTTATTAAAGACATGTACGACCCCAATGTTTTGGGCGTTCATCTTCTTTTAATCCCCATAGAATACGGCGGCCTTGCAGGCAGCACAACAGACATTTACAGAATTTGTGAAGAACTTGCCAGGATTGATCTTGGCATAGGCACATCTGTATTCGCTACATTTTTAGGTTCTGACCCGCTTAACGTTGGCGGCACCCAGGAACAAAAGGCCAAATGGTTTGGCAAAATAGCCAGCGAACAACTTTTAGTAGCGTACGGCGCCACAGAGGCCGACGCCGGCAGTGACCTTGTGTCGCTCCGCACCCGCGCCGAACACGTTGTAGAAAACGGCGTACTTAAAGGCTATAAAATCACAGGCAGCAAAATGTGGATTTCTAATGGCGGCGTGGCCGATATTTACACAGTTTTAGCCATAGCCCCGGCGGCCCGTCATGGTTTATTATGGAGAAGGGCGCACCCGGTTTTACCCAGGACGCGCACGAAGATAAGCACGGCATCAGGCTGTCAAACACAACAGGCCTTTCCTTTGACGAAGTTTTTGTACCTGTCGAAAACCTTATCGGTCTTAAAGAAGGCCAAGGGTTATTACAGGCGCAGGCCGTATTCGGCTACACCCGTTTGATGGTGGCCGCTTTCGGTTTAGGCGCGGGCGAAGAAGCTGTAGAAACAGCCGTTCAGTATGCCCAGCAGCGTGTGCAGGCGGGCAGCCCGCTGGTTGATAAACAAGGCTATATGCTCAAGTTTATTACGCCGCACTATATCCGCTTTGAAGCCGTAAGGTCTTACATTGACTGGGTTGCCAAACAGTTAGACGTTAACAACCACGGCCTTGCTACAGAGGGCGCGATAGCAAAATACTACGCTACCGAAGAGGGCAACAACGCGGCCGAGCACGCCATACAGGCGCTTGGCGGCTTTGGCTATACTAAAGAATTTTCCGTAGAAAAAATAAAAAGGGACGTTAAAATTACCTGCATTTATGAGGGCACCAGCGAAGTTATGGAAATGACCATTTACCGCGGGCGCTGGCAGGAACATTTAAAAAGCCGCGGCCAGTATTACATAAACATGGCTGCAGAAATGGACGCCGCCCACGCCAAAAACCCTAATGTAGGCGCGGACAGCGTAGCCTTAGGTTTAAAAGCCTTGGCAAGAATACTTGAAGAATGCAGACTGCAAAAACTTACGAGGCACCAGTTTGTTACATTTAAACTTGGCGAACTTATTTCTAACGCCGAAGTGGCCTATATCTTTGCCAAAGACTGCGCCGAAGGTAAAATTACCGAGGGCTCCCGCTTTGACCTTGCCACATTACAAACAATGTCACGTGTTTTGGCGAGAGAGATGGCTTTTGACGTCGCTTCAAAAGGTTTAAAATACGTACTTGGCGCGGGCAACGCAAACGCGGCGCAGATGAGCCAGGACGTAAACCTTATTGCTATAGAAGACAAAATGCGCGGTATTATTGAAGACAGTGATACAGTATCACTCAAATTAAAAGAACTTTTCAAAAAATAGGAACGAATATGAATATAGTTGTTTGCATAAAACAAGTGCCGGACTCAACCCAGGTAAAAGTTGACCCTAAGACAGGCACATTAATACGCGCGGGCGTACCCAGCATTTTAAACCCGTATGACCACTATGCTCTTGAGCAGGCCATAGCTATCAAGGCAAAAACAGGCGCCACGGTTACCGTTTTATCCATGGGCCCGGCGCAGGCATTGGCGGTTATACGCTTAGCCTTAGCTTTAGGCGCGGATAGAGGCATTTTACTTTCAGGCCGCGAGTTCGCGGGCTCTGACACATGGGCAACATCTTACGCTTTGGCCCAGGCTATTAAAAAAATAGGCAAAACTGATTTAGTGCTTTGCGGCCAAATGGCAATTGACGGCGACACCGCCCAAACAGGCCCCGGCATAGCATACCACTTAGACATGCCCCAAATTACATTTTGCACCGCTGTAGACTCTGACGGCAGAAAAGCTGTTGTAAGTAAACTTATTGACGGCGGGCACCAGGTAATGGAAGCTGACCTTCCGGCCCTTATCACAACAACAATGCCGCATGATTACCAGGCCAAATACCCGTCATTCTTAGGCGCTTTTCACGCGCAGGAAAAACCTGTGGAAACATGGGGCGCGGCGGATATTAACGCCGACGCTAAAAAGCTTGGCTTAGACGGCTCGCCCACACGCGTGGGCCGCATTTTCCCGCCGCCGGCCAGGGCAAAAGGCGAGATTTTTACAGGCTCCGCGCCTGACCTTGCCGCCAGAATAGTGGACATTTTGAGAAAGGAGAGTTTGATTAAATGATTAACATAGGTTCTAATTGTATAGGCTGCGGCAAATGCGTACGCACATGCCCCTTTGGCGCGCTTACCATGGTGGATAAAAAGGCCGTGGTCAACTCTTCCTGCACAATGTGCGGCGCTTGTATACCCGAGTGCCCCATAAAGTGCATTACCATGCCCGCGCAGGCGGGCCCGGCGGCTGATATATCCGCCTACAAAGGCGTTTGGATTTTTATGGAAGTTATAACCGAGGGCGCTGTGCAAAAAATACGCCCCGTAGGTTATGAGCTGTTAAGCAAAGGGCGTGAGCTGGCCGCTTCTTTAGGCGAAGAATTATGCGCTGTTGTAATTGGCGATAGCATGCAAAATTCTTTTGCTGAAATTTCCTCATACGGCGCCAGCAAAATTTACAGTGTAAACGGCGCGGGTTATAAAGATTATAATACCGACGCTTACGCTAACGCCATGATACAGTTGATTAAAAAATATAAACCCAGCATTGTTTTGTTCCCGTCAACATATGTGGGCAGAGATTTATCGCCAAGAATATCATCTGAAATATTTGTAGGTTTAACAGCCGACTGTACCGCGCTTTCAATAAACGCGGACCGCAATTTGGTGCAAACACGTCCCGCTTTTGGCGGCAATATTATGGCGGATATTTTAACGCCTAACCACCGCCCGCAAATGGCCACCGTAAGACCTAATGTAATGAAGAAAGAAGTTTCGGCCCCCGGCGCGAATGCGGCGGTGATTGAAGAGGCTATCGCCATTACACCCAAAGCTGCCAGAGTAAGAATACTTAATAAACACATTGACCCTGTTAACGAAAGCGAGAAGCTGGATGAGGCGGAAGTTATAATTTCCGGCGGCAGAGGAATGAAGACGGAAGTCGGTTTTAGCTTGCTTGGTGATTTGGCCAAAGAACTTGGCGGAGCGGTTGGCGCAAGCAGAGCGGCCATAGACCTTGGCTTAATTGAAAAAGAAAAACAGGTTGGCCAAAGCGGCGTTACCGTACGCCCCAAACTTTACGTAGCGTGCGGCATAAGCGGCGCGGTACAGCATACCGTGGGTATGGACGCATCCGACACTATCATTGCCATTAACAAAGACCCGCAGGCGCCTATATTTAACGTCTGTAAGTTTGGTATAGTGGGCGACGCGCACCAGATACTGCCAAAAGTAATAGAAGAAGTTAAAAAATCTAAATAAAAAAAGCCCCGCTCAAATGAGCGGGGGTTTTTATATTTTTATTTCTTATTCCACGGCACACCAGCTTTCACTTTTGAGCGTTTTTTTATTTTCTTGACCTTGCCGTACGCTTCGCTTTTAAGTACTGTCTGCGGTCAAGAAAATAAAAAACCACTTCAAAATTGAAAGCGATGGATAAATGAAGTGTGGCACACTTCTGTTATGGATCTATGTATTCACCCTCACCCCAGCCCTCTCCCTCGGAAGGGCGAGGGGGATAAAAACCACTCAAAATCCTGTGAAATTCAGTAACACAACGACACTTATTTTTATTGCTTGAGACCCTCACGCTCGTGCCTCGCTGAGGGAACAGCTAACAGCACTTATTTTAGTTCCTCCCCCTCTTACGGGGGAGGAAGTTTTGACGCGGTGTTTTTTGCGAAGCAAAATGCGGCAAAGCAGGTGAGGGTATTTTTGCCGTAAGTGTTGATTATCTGAATCTACCCTCTTGGAAGTCTTTTACCATTTGCGCTATTTCCGGGCGCTTGAATTTGGTGACAAGCTGCACCGCGTCGTATTCGCGGTGGTTGAAGGAGGACTCGCTAAATATATACTGCTTACGCAAGTCTATTTTAGGAAAGCCGAGTAAAAACTTAACAATCTCAGGCTTTTCATAATGTATTGCCGCCGTAAGCAGTGTATGGCGTTCAAAGGTGTGGTGGTCTAACATGCGGTAATAGTATTTATTAATTTTCTTCTCGCCGCTTTTAATAATAAACTTTTTTACTTTTTCGGTTTCGCCGTTTTGTATGTAATCAAGCACGTAGTTATCGCCAAAGCTTTTATGCATTTTTACTATCATAAAAAGCGCGGGCAGCGCCATTAGCATTTGCATGTAAAAGCGCAGGTCCTGCGGTCTTAAGTATTTGGCTATGTTAGCTAACAATGTGCTCTCCTATTTACAATTGGCGGCCGCGTATAAAATAGCTGCTACCATACTTTCGGGGTCGGCCTCATTCTTACCCGCTATATCAAAGGCGGTGCCATGTGTGGGCGACGTTCTTACAAACGGCAGGCCGTAGGTAACGTGTACTATAGGTTCCTGCGCCGCCAGTTTTAGGCCTATCATAGCCTGGTCATGATACATACATATTATACCGTCAAAAGCGCCTTTTGTGTGTTTGGTCCAAAGCGCGTCTACTGATATTGGGCCCTGGACATTTAGGCCCTCTTTTTTAAGTACAGTTACCGCGGGGCGGATAATCTCGTTCTCTTCTTGTCCCAGCTTGCCGCCGTCGCCTGCATGCGGGTTAATGGCCGCTATGCCGATGCGGGGCTTTTTAATGCCTTTAGCGGTAAGCGCTTTTTCAAATAAATGCGCGGCGTGTATAATTTTTTTAGTGGTAATTTCTTTAGATAAATCTTTAATAGCAAAGTGTTCTGATACTAAAGCCACGTTTAATTTACCCGTGGTAAACATCATAAGCACGCGTTCAAGCTTTGCAAATTCTTTTAAAAATTCCGTGTGTCCGGTAAATTTTACGCCGGCCATATTCCAAGATTCTTTAGAAACAGGCGCGGTTACCATAGCTTTAACTTCCCCTTTTGATGTTAAGCGCGAGGCCATGGCAACGGCGTTAAAAGACGTAAGCCCGCCGTATATTGTGGGGCACGGTTCTGCGGGTAAAGCGCCGCTGAGTACCGCGGCGGTGTCTACAACAGTCCCCATGTCAGGCGTAAAACCAGCTTTTATAAGGGCGCTTTTATCACCTATTACTACGGGGGTGCACACGTTTTTTACGAGCGCGTTTTTTAATGCTTTTACTACAATTTCGGGCCCTATACCCAGAGGGTCGCCAGAGGTTATTGCTATTAACGGTTTCATTGCTTGTTCCTTTTAAAGTTAAAAAGGCTCTTAAACTTTTATATTTAAGAGCCTTTTACGTTTTATTGTTAATCACAAAAAACTATTTTTTAGGCTCTTCCTTTTTTACTTCTTTTTTAGGTTCTTCTTTATTGGCTGCGGCTTCTAAAGCTGTAAAGTCTTTATTAATTTTAATCTCGGCTTTGGAATGCAGGTCTTTAATATAATCTGTAATGGCTGTCTGTATTCTCTGCCCGGCTATATATTGGCCGAACTCACGGGCTGTTTTGTCAAAGGTTACTTCCTCGGCCGCGGCCTTTTCTTTAATTCTGACTATATGGAAGCCGGCGTCTGTTTTAATAACGTCGCTTGTTTTGCCTACGTCTAAAGAAAACGCTTTGTCTTCAAGGTTTTTAACTTCTTTAGGCAGTGTGCCTTTAACTAAAATCATGTCGCCGCCGGTCTGCATGCTTGCTTTATCGTCAGAGTATTTAAGCACCGCGTCTGAGAATGAGGCGCCAGCGTCAAGTTCTTTTTTAATTTCTTTGGCTTTGGCTTCTTTTTCTTTCAGTTCCGCCGCTGTCATTGTTTTGGGGGCTGATACAAATATGTGGCCTACTTTTACTTTAGGGGCGGCCATTTGGCTAAGGCGCGCCGCTATGTCTTCTACTTCCTGCTTATGTTGTTTGTCGGTAATTTTGGCAATCTTTTTTGTGTCTTTATCCATAACGGCCTTAACTTCATTAAACAGGCCTCTGGCGTCTTCTTCGGTTACAGGCGTAACTTTGCTTACTATAACTGTTTCAACAAATTTTCTGGACATAATCTGCTTGGTCAGGCGGTCTTTAAACTGTTTAAGGCTGAGGCCTTCTTTTTTAAGTTCCGCTTCAAAAAGTTTGTTGATGTCTTTATCGTTGCGTTTTTTGCCTGTTTTAGGGTCTGTGTCGGGGATTAACTGTTTTTTAGCGGCGTTAAGCGCTTCGGTAATTTCCTCGTCACGGGCTTTTACGCCTTCTTTTTCGGCGGCTTGGTAAAGCAGCTCGTCGTTAACCATTTGTTCCAAAATTTCCTGCTCCAGTTTAAGCTGGGCTAAAGGGTTTTCCATAAGCTGCGGCGCGGCAAGCTTATACTGCGCTACGTAAGCATTGGATACCTTGTCAAAATCTGACTGTAAAATAGGTTTACCGTTTACTGTGGCTACGGCGGCGTCTAATACAACCGCGCCCGCGTTGGCGCACATAAAAATGAGAGCGGCCGCAACTGCTAAAAATTTATTCCTGTTCATATTTTTTATATACCTCTACTTTATATTTTTCAGATAAAGAATTTAAATAGTCATCCAGCTTTTTTTGTTCTATTATCATGGCAATTCTGGGTTCTGCGTTTTTTTTGTTAATACGTTCTTCTTTCACTTTATATATTATATGAAATCCGCGCGGAGACTTGAAGAAACCTTGTACGGAGTTTGACGGGGTGTTAGCAACCGCGTTTTCAATCTCCGTTATAAACTCGCCCGGTATTATTGATACCGTTTTGCCTTTGTCGGCGTTTTCCACAGGGTCCATGCCAAACCTTTTGGCAAGTTCTATAAAACGTTTTTCCCTGTTGGCGCTGCTGGTGGCCTTTAGCTCCCTAAGTACTACGTTGGCGTCGTCCGCTTTGGCTAAAAGCATGTGCCTTATGGTAAATTCATAGGGGTATTTTTTGGCGTAATCGTCTATTTCTTTTTTTGTGGCTTTTATTGTGCCCTTTTCTTTAAGCTCTTCCAGCCACATGTTCATAAGAGTTTGCTGTTTAAGCATTTCAAGGCTTCTGTCAAAAGACTTTTGTATGTCCGCAACGGTTTTTGTGTACTTTTCGCTTCCGGCGGTGTCGGAGTTCTGTGCGGCGGTTTGCATAAGGCGTTCGCGCACCATAATGTTAAGCATGTTATCTTTGCCAAAATCAGTAGCTAAAAACTTTTTATAAGACGCGTCTTCCCCGGCTAGCGCGGCGTCAAAATCCTTCTGTAGGATAAAAGTATTGTCCACTCTGGCCAAGGCGTCCTGCGGGACAGGCGCGGGAACTTCCTTATTGCAGGAAAACCCGAGAATCAACAGTCCCAGAGGTAAAACAATAAATTTTCTCATATAATTAATTTACCATTTTTGAAAGTTCTTTTACAGCAGTATTATTTGTATTTTAATATAATAGATTTAATGACGACTAAACGCCTGTTCTGGCTGCTTTTTTTTATAAACCTGTTTAACTATATAGACAGGCAGATGCTGTTTGCCGTTTTTCCGTTGGTTAAGGCGGACCTTGGCTTAAGCGACGCGCAGCTGGGCAGTTTAGCCTCGGCATTTATGGTGGTGTATATGGTGTACGCCCCGGTGGCCGGGTATTTTGCGGACAGAACGCCCAGGCAATATTGGATGGGCGCCAGCGCGGTTTTGTGGAGTGTGGCCACTTCTCTTACAGCTTTTACGGGCAACTTTAAACAACTTCTTACCGCCCGCAGTTTAATAGGCGTAGGCGAGGCGGGCTTTACCACAGTGGCACAGGGTTACTTGGCCGAACAGTATCCCCGTGACAGACGGGCCAGAATACTGGCGGCGTTTGGGTTGGCTTTGCCGCTTGGCAGCGCGTTAGGTTATTTTTTAGGCGGGCTTTTGGGCGACCATTTTGGCTGGCGTGCGGCGTTTATGGCGCTGGGTATACCCGGGTTTTTCCTGGGTTTGCTTGCTGTTTTTAAAATTAAAGACGCAAGAAAGTTTGTAGAAGGGCAGTATGAAAAACCAAAGCTTATAGGCTATTGGATTTTGCTTAAAAATAAAAGTTTTATTTTTATTTGCCTTGCGCAGGCTTTTGCCACTTTTATTGTGGGCGGGCTGGCGGCGTGGCTGCCAACGTATTTTAACAGGTTTTTTGGTTATAGTGTGGCTAAGTCCAGCATGCTCTTTGGCATTATGATAATTTTGGGCGGTGCGCTGGGCACATTTTTGGGCGGGCAGATAGCTGATAGGCTGCTTAAAAAAACGCACAGAGCGTATTTTGTGACGGCGGGTACCAGTTTTATTTTAGCCATGCCTTTTGCCGTGCTGGCTGTAATGGTGTCCAGTTTTAAATTGTCGCTGTTTTTCTTTTTTGTGGCTATAATGTTTGCCTCTATGCAGACGGGGCCGCTTAACGCGGCTATTGTAAATACAACGTCGCGCGTAATGCGCTCAATGGCGTTTGCTTTAAATATTTTTATAATACACGCCCTTGGCGACGCCATATCGCCCATGATCATAGGTAAAGTGTCTGACTTGACTGATTTAAGAATAGCTATTTTGGTATGTTTGCTGGCCGTAGTGCCTGCCAGCATATTCTGCGCTTTGGCCGGATATACGGCAAAGAAACAATCGAATTAGTTTTATCCGGATTTTTGTGGGCCCAAAGACCTATATGTTTTTAGGTCTTTGGGCCCATGTTTTTTGATTGATTAAATATTATTCTTTTATTATGACAATATATAATATTTTAATAAAAAAGGTTGTAACTGTTGCGGTACTTCTTGCTGTTTTGGGCAATACCTGCGTATATGCACAAAACGGTGACGCTGTTTTACTTAAAAAAATACCACACAAAGGTAAACAACAGGCCGGCCCGCAAACACTTGCAGAATACATAGAAAGGGGCAAAAAAGATAATATCGTCCTTCAAGAGGAGGATATTGAGGACACTATCTACAAAGTGAGCCTGGTTGCAATGGGGAGTTATTATTTGGCGCGCGGCCTTTGGGGAAGGCACTCAAAAAAACAGGCTGCTAAAATGCTGGAAAATTTATCTTATAATAAGGAATTTATTAAAGACGCAATAGATTACTGCACACATACAAAAGATATTAAAATGCGTAACACACTGTTGGAGCTTGCTAAAGCCAAAGACGCCAGCTATATGAAAACCTTTTTAGCTTTAGAAGAGGCTGAGTTAGACTATAACATCAGAATAATAGAAAACTTTCAAAAATATATTGATGGTTTACCCGCAACTAAATTTGCAAAGGCAAAAACGCTGTCTTTAGCTAGGCTGAGAGCAATACGTTATGCTATAAAACAGGGTAATTTTACACACAATATATTTTTGGAAAAAGAAAATCTTTATAAACTTATAGAAAAGCATGAGCTGCCACAAAATATGTCTTTGTTGAGAGTCAGGGCGGATATTTATGCCCATGCCAAACCTAAACTGGCGGTAAACACTTCAGCATATTTAAATAAAGATTTTATGAGTTTTGAAATAAAGTTTATTAAAAAAGGCGCCCCCAGAGTAGCATTATATAAATGGCTTAATAGGTTTTTGCTGGCGGGGCTTTTTGTTGCGGTTGTAACAAGCGCCAATGCGGAAACAGAAAAGAAAGTTGAGCGTGTGCAAAATAATTTTTCCCTCTTGTTTAAAGCCGACGCGCAAACCGTGCAAGCGATAGAGGCTAATCCTGAGCTTTGCGGTCTTGTTAAGGCTATTTTAAACGAACGTCATAATCTTGCTGTGAGCAGCGCCGAAGAGCAGGAAGAATATAAGCGGGAAATGGAGCTTAAGAAAAAGCAAATAGATTTTAGTACAAGAAATAACAAGTTTTCTTCTTTAGGTGTTAAAACAAAAAGATAATTAATATTGCAAAATTATTTTTATAGGATATAAAAGCCCCGCTCTGTTTGAGCGGGGCTTTTATTTTAATCTTTTTATTTAGCCGCAGCTGCGCCGGCTTCTAACGCTTTTCTGTTTAGGTCAAGCATTTCCGGCTTAGCGCGTTTAAATACTTTTTTCATTGCCGCCGCTATGGCGTCTATGCTGACTGCGCCCGTGGCGCCGACAAACGCGCCCAACGCTATAAGGTTGGCCACTTTTGTGGTGCCTAACTGCGCGGCAAGTTCGTTACAGGCAATGTTTAAAACTTTAATGTCCGTTCTTGTAGGTTTGGAGTGTACGAGCGAGGTGTTTATTATAAGTAAACCGCCTGGCTTTATTGTAGGCTCAAACTTGGCAAGAGAAGGCTCGTTCATTACAATAACCGTATCGGGCGCGGTTACGATAGGGGTGTAAACTTCCTCAGATGCTACCACTACGGAACAGTTGGCTGTGCCGCCCCTCATTTCCGGCCCGTATGACGGGAACCAGCTTGCGTTTTTACCGTCTATTAGGCCCGCTTGGGCTAAAAGTACGCCGGCGGATACTACGCCCTGCCCGCCAAAACCTGATATTTTTATACCTTGATACATATTATTTGCCCCCTTCGTCTTTAAATACGCCCAGCGGGTATTGCGTCATCATATCCTTTTGTACAAATTCTAAGGATTTTATAGCGTCCGTACCCCAGTTTGTGGGGCATTGGGATAAAACTTCAATAAGGCTGAAGCCTACATTGTTAACCTGGTTTTCAAAAGCTTTTTTAATGGCTTTTTTAGCCTTGATAACGTTGGCGGGGACGTCTACGGCTACTCTTTCAAGGTACTTTGCGCCTTTAATTTGGCTGAACATTTCGCAAATGTTTATGGGGTAGCCTTGTAATAGCGGGTCACGCCCTTTGGGGGCTGTTGTCGCTACTTGGCCGACTAAAGTTGTCGGCGCCATTTGGCCGCCTGTCATACCGTAAATTGCGTTGTTTATGAAGATAACGGTAATGTTCTCGTTTCTGATAGCGGCGTGCACAATCTCGCCCATACCGATGGACGCTAAATCGCCGTCGCCCTGGTAGGAAAATACTATGCTTTCGGGTTTTGCTCTTTTAATGCCTGTTGCTATGGCCGGGCCTCTGCCGTGCGGGCCTTGTATTGTGTCGCAGTTAAAGTACGCGTCGGCAAATACGGCGCAGCCTACAGGGGCTACGGCGACAGTGCGCTCTCTAATGCCCAGCTCGTCCATGGTTTCGGCTACAAGGCGGTGCACTACGCCGTGGCCGCAGCCGGGGCAGTAGTGAAAAGGTACGTCTGTTAAGCTTTGCGGTTTTTTAGTAATAGGATTCATAATTATTTGCCTCCTTTGCAGCCGGTAGGATTGTGAGGAAATAATTCTTTGTCCCCGCCGGAAATTACTGAGTTTATGGCAACTTCAATCTGCTCGCCAGCGGGCATAGCGCCGCCCGGGCGTGCGTGTAAATAGACGGGCACTTTACCGTTAACGGCAAGTTTAACGTCCACTATCATTTGCCCCAAACTCATTTCAACGGCTAACATGGCTTTGCATTTGCCGTTGCCCGCAAGTTCGCAAATTCTTTTGTACGGGAAAGGCCATAAGGTTATAGGGCGGAAGAGACCAACTTTAATGCCTTTTGCCCTGGCCGCTTCTACGCCAGCCAGTGAGGCGCGGGCGGAAATGCCGTAGGCTACTATTATAACCTCAGCGTCTTCTGTGTAGCGTTCTTCAAAAAGTACTTCTTTTTCTTCTACTATGGAGTATCTGTCGGCTCTTTTAAAAACGGCTTTTTCAAGTTCGCCGTCTTTAAGCGCGTAGGAAAATACCATTCTTTTGTCTCTGCCCGGGTTGGGGCCTATGGCAAAGTCAGGCTCTTTTAAGTCTTTAGCCGGGTCTACGGCTTCAAAGTTAAATGACATGCCTTCCATCATTTGGCCCAGTACGCCGTCGGCCAAAATCATGGCGGGTATTCTGTATTTTTCGCTCAGTTCAAAGGCTAATTTAGGAAAGTTGCCCATTTCTTCTACTGAGTTAGGCGCCAAAACTATTGTTCTGTAATCGCCGTTGCCGCCGCCTCTGGTTGCCTGAAAATAGTCGCCCTGCGCGCCTGTAATATTGCCCAGGCCCGGGCCGCCGCGCATAACGTTGGCAATTAAGCACGGTAAGTCCGCGCCCGCTATATAGGAAATGCCCTCTTGCTTTAAGCTGATGCCGGGGCTGGAGCTGGACGTCATGCTGCGCACGCCGGTAGCGGCCGCGCCGTAAATCATGTTAATGGCGGATGTTTCGCTTTCCGCCTGTACAAACGCGCCGCCTCTGTCTTTCATATTAGCGGCCATATATTCGGGCACTTCGTTTTGCGGGGTAATGGGGTATCCTGCAAAAAAGCGGCACCCGGCGCGGATTGCGCCCTCGGCCAAAGCTTCGTTGCCTTTCATTAAAACTTTTTCATTTTTCATATCTGTAGCCTTATTTCCTTTTTTATTCCCTCTACCCACTGGGGGAGAGGGCAAGGGTGAGGGGGAATATACACAAAATGTACACAAATATGTGTTGTCCAACCCACCTAACTCGCTGTGCTAACGCGTATATATAACTACTATAAAATCCTACTTAAAAACCGTTATCGCCAAATCCGGGCAGACCAAGTAACACATGCCGCACCCTATGCAGGCGCTTTGGTCGGCCATTTCGGCGGGGTAATATCCTGTTTTGCTAAAATTTTCTGATTTTCTAAGACATTTCTTTGGACATGCTTTTACGCATAAGTAGCAGCCTTTACAAAGTTTATCACTTACTTCTATTTTTGGCATAAGTCCTCCATTGTACGGGAACCGTACATATAAAGTTTAATACTTTTAAGGGCAAAACACAATTTTGTTAGGTTAAGCAAACTTGTTAATAAGCACCGTTTTTGTTATTCTATAGTTGTTATGTTAATAAGGAGATAATTATGAAGAAACTGCTTATAGCTTTATTGGTTTTAGCTTTGCCTTTTTCCGTTTTTGCCAAAGAGCTGGTAATTTACCACACCAGCGACACCCACGGGTTTTTCTACCCTGAAAAAGATCCCAGAAATAACCGCATGTGGGGCGGGTTTGCCGCGGTAAAAAATGTGGTAAAAAAAGAAGCTTTGCCTCATATATTTTTAGACAGCGGCGACTATTCTAACGGCACGGCCGAAGTTAAAAATACCAAAGGTAAAGCGGCTATTACAATGATGAACGCCATGGGTTACCAGGCCACAACAATAGGCAACCATGAGTTTGATTTTGGGGAAGATAATTTTCTTGCCAATATAGCGTTATTTACATTCCCCGTTTTAAACGCCAATGTTTGGGACGCCAGAACAAAAGAACTTTTAACCGGTACCGCGCCGTATAAAATATTTATTGTGGACGGCATTAAAATAGCCGTAATAGGCATAGGCAAAGACGGCGCCAATAAACATTTTAAATTCAAAAACACAATTTCAACAATTAAAAAAATGCTGCCGGAAATTAAAACGCATAACCCGGACGTTATTGTGCTTTTAATACATGATTCCTACGGTGACGACCGTGAACAAAAAGGCGTAACTAATAAGCTTATAGCAGAAAAAATACCTGAAATAAACGTAGTACTTGGCGGCCACGCGCATAAAGAGTACCAGAATTTATATGTGGGCAGTACACTTTTGGCGGAGTCAGGCGCTAACCTTAAAACAATGTCTAAAATTATGATTACTTTAGACGATAAAACGGGTAAATACAAAAGCGCTTCCTCACAGTTAATATCTCTTTACATTGATACAGTTGGCGAAGACGCGGAAATTAAAACCCTTGCCGAAAGCCTGCGTATACCGGGCATAGACACTAAGCTTGGCAGCACGGCGGGCGAGGTAAGCAAATTCCCGGTAAAAGACGGATGTATGGATTCCCCTGTTAATAACTGGGTGGCGGACCTTATGGCCAAACATGTCAGGGCGGATTTTGCCATGCACAACGTAGGCGGCGCCAGAATCTCACTGCCCGCGGGTGATATTACTATGAGAGACATGGTAACCTTGTTCCCCTTTGACAATAAAATAGCTTTAGTCGAAGTAGACGGCAAATTTATTAAAAATCTTATACGTAACAGTATTAAAAACGGTAACAGGGCTTTGTATAATTTCCATGGGTTAACCGCTAAATTTAAACTTAAAAATAAAAAAGTTAAAAACCTGGAAGTATTTATAAACGGCATACCTGTTGACGATAAAAAAACATACACCATGGTTACCAACGAGTATATAGCCAACGGCAATACCGAGGGCTGGATGTTTAAGAAAATTGAAGACGACAAAAAAACTTTTGTAGACATGAGTATAAGAGGCATGTTGGTGGACGACCTTAAAGAACACAGCCCGCTTATACCTTTAAACAATGAGTGCAGGCTGCAAGTAGTTAAATAATGATAAGAACATGCAAGTTTTTAATAGTTTTTACAGTGGTTCTCCTGGGGTTTTCCTGCCGGGAGAGCCACCTTACGTCTATTAATATATACCACACCAGCGGCGCGGGCGGCATGTATTACAGCCGGCCCGAACCTGTGTATGACAACCAACAGGCGGGCGGTTACGGCGTATTAAAAAGTTATTATGAAAAAGAGTACGGCAAAAAAATACTACTGGACAGCGGCGACTGGTTTTCCCAAACACCCGAGGGCGCTATAGGCAAAGGCAGTGTGGCGCTTTCCGCTATGGGCAAAATAGGATATGACGGCACCGGTATAAGTTATACGGACCTGGTGATAGGCTGGACAGCTTTAGCCCAAAGCATAAAATCCGCGCAGTTCCCGGTAATCTCCTCAAATCTTAAAACATCAAAGGGCGCGCCGCCGGCGCATGTTAATAAATTTATAATAAAGGATGTTAACGGTATAAAAATAGGCATATTTTCGCTGGTGGTAAAAACCTCTCTGCCCGGCACGCAGACAAGGCTTGGCGACGTTACCATAACGCCTGACGTGGACGCCGCTTTACAAACGGTGGATGAACTTAAAAATAAAGAAGTTGACACTATTATCCTGCTGGCCGATATTGGTGAAAATGAAGAAAACTATTCCGAGCGTGATTTGGCCGAGCAGGTGGAAGGCATTGATATTATTTTAGGCAGCGCCTCCCCGGGGGAAGAAGCTGCTCTGGAAGAACATAATTCTGTTTATATAGTAAGAACCGCGCCGTTTTTAACAGAAGTCAGCAAACTGACAGTTAAGTATAATTCCGACAAAAAAATAAGCGCTATAGATTTTGACTCCATTCCTCTTTTAAAAGAACGTTACGGGGAAGATGAGGAAGTAAAAAAAGAAATTGATTCTCTGCGCCAGGTTACCCACAGAAAACTTAATAATATGGTTACTGACGCGCACGATGATATTGCTGATATTGATAATGCCCCCGCGTACCTTGGCGAGATTGTAGCGGGCTGCATGAAAGAATGGGGCAAAAGCGATATAGGAATAATAAACTCAGACTCTTTACGCGCGTCAATTAAAAAAGGGAAAATAACTGAATATTCTTTATATGAGCTTTACCCGTATAACGATACCATTATGTCCATACGCATAAGGGGCGACGAAATAAAAAATGTGCTTGAACGCAGTATTGTGTCCAGAAATAATTTCCCGCAAATTGCCGGCATGACTGTGGAATATGACAGCAAGGCCGCCGAAGGCGACAAAATAAAAAATATTTTGATAAATGGCCGCAAAGTAAGCCCCAATATGATTTACCGTATGTCCACCACGGACCATATTGTGGCGGGCGGTTTTGGCCATGACGAGTTTGTAAACGTGGTTGAGTTTAAAAACACCCGTGTGGACGTACGCACGGTGCTGCGCCAATGCTTATCTAAAAAGAAAAAGGGCATTAATAATCAAGAACCTTCCGGCTGGAAAGATATTTCTAAATGAACCCCAATATAAAAAAGCTACGTATAGGCACCTTTATAGCGCCCAACAATTTATTGCTTGCCCCTATGGCCGGCATTACAGACACGCCGTTTAGAATAATGTGTCTGGAAAACGGCGCGGGCATAGTATGCGCGGAAATGGTGTCGGCCAAAGCGGTGGAATATAAAAATGAAAAAAGCGTACGCATGCTTAATGTGGACGCTAAAGAGCACCCAGTGTCTATGCAGATTTTTGGCGGTGACGTAAATTCTATAAGCATAGCCGCCCGTATGGCGGAGCGCGCGGGGGCCGATATTATTGATATTAACGCCGGCTGCCCGGTTAAAAAAATTAACAAAGCAGGTGCCGGATGCGTGCTGATAAAGGACGAAAAAACTTTAGCCGCTATTGTAAGCGCGGCGGTAAACGCCGTTAAGGTGCCTGTAACTCTTAAAACAAGAATAGGTTTAACAGAAGGCAGTTTTGTGGGTGACCGTTTAGCCAAACTGGCGGCGGATGAAGGTGCCAGCGCAATTATAATGCACGCGCGTTATGCCAGTAATATACACAATGGACCCGCTGAATTGGACGCACTTGCCAAGGTTGTTGCGGCCGCCAAAATACCCGTAATAGGCAATGGTGGTATTGTGGATGTTGCGGGGGCGAATAAAATGTTTGAGACAGGTGTTGCTGGCGTTATGATAGGGCGCGGAGCGCTTGGCAACCCAAAGATATTTGAAAGTATTGTTAACGGTAAAGATACTCCTTTTACACAGCGTGAAAAAGTAAATACCTATCTAACGCTTATCAGAGAAAACGTAAAATTTTACGGCGAAAAATCAGGCGTGGCCCGCAGCCGCAAAACTGTCGGGTTTTGGTTAAGCGGTTTTCCCATGGCCAGCCAGATGCGCTCTAAATTTGTATTGATAGATAATTTAAAAGATATAGAAAGCTTGTTTCAGGAATACAGATGAAAATAGTAACCGCCCAAGAGATGCGTGATATTGAAGCCCGCGCCCAAAAAGAATTTGGCATGAGCGAAGAGTATCTTATGGAAAACGCCGGGCGCAGCATAGCCAATGAACTATTGGATAATTTTTATACAGAGATTTGCGGCAATAAAAAAATATTAATTATTTGCGGCAGCGGCGGCAATGGCGGCGATGGGCTGGTTGCGGGCAGGTTTTTGGCTGAGCAGGGCGCTTACGTGTGCTGTTATATGGTTAAACGGCATAAATATAAAGATGTTGTGCAAAACAATTTTGATAAAGCGCAAACCGCCAAAATGCACCTAGCATTTATAACAGATTTGGCGGAGCTTAAAGAACGCGCGGCGCAGGCCTATTTGATAGTGGACTGCCTGCTTGGTATCGGCCTGGATAAAGAAGTCAGCCCGGTTTATAAAGAAATTATTAATATTATTAATGAGGCGGACGCTAAAAGAATATCTGTAGACGTGCCCAGCGGCCTTAACGCCGACACCGGCGCGGCTATGGGCGCCGCCGTAAAGGCGGACTATACGTACGCCATGGGGTTTGTTAAAAAAGGCTGTGAAACGGGTAAGGAATATTGCGGCGCACTAAAACCGCTTTCAATAGGCCTGCCTGAAGATTTTATTTAAAATAAGTTTGTGCTTTTTCCTCTCCCTCTTAGGGGAGAGGTCGAGATGAACGAAGTGAATCCGGGTGAGGGTGCTATAGTTGTTATCAATAAAGGCACTTATTTTATAACGGCGCATGTTTGTGTATAACACCCTCACCCGGACTCGCTATGCTCGTCTCGACCTCTCCCCTAAGAGGGCGAGGGGGGATTCTCTTGTATACGCTGGTGTTTTTGGCGTTGGTTATAAGCTCTTCGTTAAATTTAATAAAATTATTTTCCCCGCCTGTAAATATTTTGTTTTCAGCTTCAAAAGTGTAGCTAATAGAATCTTTGTCCGTGCCGCTGTATCCTATATTTTCCCACATTCTGGCGTAGCCTTTATTCATGCCCCAATGCGCTGTTATTTTTATGGTCCCCTCGGTTATTTCTTCACCCGGCCAAAGGTCTTTAAACGGGACTATTTGTTTTTGCGCTAACGGTGTTTCGGAAGCGGAGAACTCCACATCCGCTTTGCTTAGTCCTAGCGAGAAAAGCGTGTTTTGCAAAATATTATCCGGAAAATCTTTTCTTGTTACAAAAGTTTTGCCGTCCATATTTATAACAACCGCGTTTTGGTTAAAAGCGTTAAGCATATAAACAAAATCACGTTGCTTGAACGGATTTATAAAAATGCTTGCCGTCATAATTACTAAAAGAATAGCCACCACAATCTTTTTATGTTTAAACATATTTGAGTTATAAATAAAGAATAAGCACACAAAGAAAATTACCACAACAGGCACGCTGAGCGCCGGCATATCCAGCGCGGAAAACGAGAAAGAACTAAAGAAATCCACCAGCAATTTAAACAGCCAAAGAACTGCGTAGCAAACTGCCCAAACAGCCTTAAATATAAATTTAACACCTATAACTTTTGCGCTGTAAAGTAAAAACCCCAGCCCCATTAGCACGGCGGACAGCGGCACCAAAAATATATTTGACACAACCGCCGTAACTGAAAACCTGTAGAAAATATTGGAATATATAGGCAGCAGCGCAAGCTGTACCGCCGTTGTAATTAAAAATATTTCAAGCGGCGCCTTTATATAAACAGGCCACTTGGGCGGCACGCGAAATGTAGTTACGGAAAGCAAAATAATGGCTGTAGCTAAAAATGACATTTGAAAGCCGACGTCGTTAATGCTCTTAGGGTTAATCAGCAAAATTATTAAAGCCGCCGCGGCCAGCCCGTGGAACGCACCCGAGTTTCTGCCCGCTTTTATACCGATAGATGCGCATATTGTCATAAGGTACGCCCTAACCAGCGGCGCGTCGGCCCCGGCAAGAACTGTGTAAATGCCGGCAAATACTAATGCCAGCGGTAAACGCAAATTATACTTAACGCCAAAAAGCACGCAAAGATAATAAATTATCAGCGTAATAAACCCCACATTAGCGCCTGACGCTACCAGCAAATGCATTGCGCCCGAATCATTAAACGCTTTGTGCAGTTCGGTTGGTATTTGCCCTTTTTCACCCAGCACCACGCCGCCAAGTATAGCGGCGGAGTCCGCGTCAAAGTTTGTTGTAAAAACATTTAAAATATCTTTTCTAACATAATTTAAAGCGCGCACGGGCAGCGGGGCGGGCTTGATAATGTCCACGGTATCGGCGTTAAGTTGTGTGTAAACGCCTTTGTTGGCTAAATATTTTGCCCAGTCAAAGTTGCCTTGAACAGAAATTGAAAACGGTTTTTTAAGGTAGCCGCGCAGCTCAACAGTGTCCATAAACTCCGCCGGGGAATATTCGGGCATATAGGCATAAGTGCGGGATTTTGTTTTAATACCGTCAATAGACTTCACGTTTATTATGGCGGTAGTTTTCTCGTTTTTAGTTTGCGGGTTTTGTGTGACAACGCCTGTTATTACAACTTCTTTAGGCGCGTCGTAGTAAATATCGGTGTCAGGTATGTTGGATGGTTTGGCAAGAATAAAGATTACATAGAATATCAAGAAAAGAAAAAGAGGTCTTTTATAATAGTCTATGTGCATAGGCCCTCTTATAGTTTGGTGCGGCCTTTGAGTGAGTATCCAAGCGTCATTTCGTCAAGATAGTCCAAGTCCCCGCCCAGCGGCACGCCGTAACCTATGCGGGTAACTTTGCCTACTAAACCGCGCAGCGCGTCGGCCAGGTATAGTGCGGTTGTCTCGCCCTCGGTGTCAGGGTCTGTGGCTATAATAACTTCTTTTATAGGTTCTATAGAGTTATGTATACGCTCAATAAGCTCTCTTATTTTTATGTTTTCCACGCCCCTGCCGTCTATGGGTGAGAGCGAGCCGTGCAGTACGTGGTACAGGCCTTTAAAGGCGCCTGTTTTCTCAATAGCTTCAATATCCTGCGGTTCTTCTACTACGCAAATTGTGTCCTGCTCGCGCGAGTCATCTTCACATATAGCGCAGGAGCCGTCCTCGCTGTAAGAATAGCAGATTGAGCATAGTTTAATATTTTCACGCAGAGCTTTGAGCGATGAAATAAATTCGTCTATTTCACTCTCACTGGTTTTTAAAAAGTAGGAAGAAAACCTCTCGGCCTGCCTGGGGCCTACGCCCGGCAAGCGTCTTAAAGCGCGTACTAAACGGTCAAAGCTTTTCATTAACTTATAACCTCACCGGGAATAATGTTTAAAATATTTTTTACATAAGCGGGTACTTCACGGTTAAGCGACGCTGCGGGGGCGTCAAACTCGGCCGAAAAGTCCGCCTTAACAAAAGGTTCTTCTTTATAAATTATTTTTTGCCCGTCTTCTTTTGGCTGCGGCGCGGGCGCGGAAGATTGGAAATATGTTTTTGTTCCCGCTTCGGGCGCGGCCGTCGTCAGAGGCGCTGCTTCGGCGTTTACTTTAAATGTGGGTTTAAATACGGGTTTAGCTTCTGTCTTTTTAACTTCGGCTTTAGTTATTGCAGGTGTTGCGTCAGCCACAAAAACAAAATCAAGGTTTTTGTTAAAAAGTTCTTGCGCTTTTTCTTCCAACTCAGCTATTTTTACCTTTAAAGCCGTTGCGTAAAAGCTGTTGGCTGAATTAAACGTTAATGTCCAGGTGTCGCCGTCAATATTTGGTGTGCAGTTGTTAAGCGCGTCAAAGATAAAAAAGTTATCTTTAAAACTTATTTTAAATTTTTGGTAGTCTTCGTTGGTTGCCTGCGCTTTTTTAAGTAAAGCGGGCGCTCTTTTGGGCGCAATAGCGGGGATAGGCTCCGCTATTTTGGCGTGCGCCACCTTGGTGGCTTTAGGTTTTGGTTCTTCCAATGGTTCTACTTTAGCTGTGGCGGTAACTTCTTTTGGCGTTATTACTACTTCAGCCACGGTTGGCTGTGGTTCCTGCGCGGGCGCGCTATTTAAAGTTTTTTTTTCTATATTATCAAACGCGCCGCCTTCTATAGCGCTTTCCAGCTGTTCAAGACGTTTGATAAAAGCGTCAATGTCTATGCAGGAGTCCATTACCGTAAACAAACCTACTTCGGCGGTAATAAGCGGGGTGTCGGCAAATTTGGTTTCTTCTATAACTTTGTTAATCTTTCTTGTAAACGCGGCTATAAAAGCGGGTGAGGAGGACTGCGCCATTTCTTTAGCGCCCGCAAACGGCTCGCTGCCGTGGCCTATGCTTAGGTAGAAAATGTTGCCAAGCGTATTTTTTAAATCACGTAAAAATGACAGCGGGTCATAGCCTTCTTTATCGATAGTTTCAAAAACGGCGTGCATGGCGCTGGAATCTTTTTTAAGTAAAGCGCTTACTGCCGCTTTTAAAATATCTTCAGGCATTAAACCAAGCATGTCTATAACTAAAGCTTCTGTTATAACACCGTCTGAAAACGATATCGCACGGTCCATCATGGTAAGCGCGTCGCGCAGCGCCCCGCCCGCCTGCGCCGCTATAACGGCAAGCGCTTTGGGTTCTATATTAATATTTTCTTTTTTAGCTAAACCGGCAAGGTGCGCGGCAATATCTTCTTGCGTAATAGGCCTGAAGCGGAAGGTTTGGCAGCGGCTTGAAATCGTGGCCGGCACTTTGTGTTTTTCTGTAGTGGCTAAAATAAAAACTACGTGAGACGGCGGTTCCTCAATAGTTTTAAGTAAAGCGTTAAAAGAACTGTCTGAAAGCATGTGTACTTCGTCCAGAATAAAAACTTTAAAACGGTCGCGCGACGCGGCGAGTGACACTGTGTCTATAATAACTTCTCTTATTTTTTCAACCTGCGTGTTAGACGCGGCGTCCAGCTCTAATACGTCCATGTCTGAGCCGGCGGCAATTTCAAGACATTGCGGGCATTTGCCGCAAGGCGTGGGGGTAGGTTTGTCGCCGTGGCCTGTGCAGTTAAGCGCTTTTGCAAAAATTCTGGCGGACGTTGTTTTACCGCAGCCTCTGGGCCCGTAGAACAGGTAGGCGTGGCCAATGCGGTTAAGTTTAATAGCGTTGGTTAAAGTTTTTGATATGGTTTCTTGGCCGACCATATCCTCAAAAGTCTGCGGCCTGTATTTGTTAGACAGGCTGACGTACCTGTCGGAATCATTAAACATGTCCATTATTTACTCCGGTTATTTACTTAAAAATTGTTTAGACTCTATAACTGCTTTTCTAAAGTCCAGGCTGTATTTGCCGGGGCCTAAAAGTATTACAGTTATAAGCGGGGCCAAAGATAAAAGGATAAAAAACAAAAACACCATATTTGTATGGCCCGCGTTAAAAAAGAAGCCGTTAATTATATTAAAAACTATTACGCCAATTGCCGCCGCCCGTGTTCTATACCCCAGCAGCAGCGCAAAGCACGCACATAATGCCAGCAGACACAATACGATTACCACGCCTGAGGGCACTGCAAAGCCGGTAAGCGCGGCGTAATTATGCGCCAGCGTTCTAAAATTAAGCATTATGCCGATAACAAAATAAAGCACCGCGCCCGAAACTAACAAACGGGATATAAGCATGGCTATAGAGAACATGGTTTCATCTACTACGCAGCGGCATTCTGTCTGTATCTTCATAAGCCCTCATTATTTAAAATATAAGCTGGATGAGAGAGAATAATAAGTTCTTCTTTTAGAGGAATCAATATCTCTTATTTCCACATTGCCCGTGACTGAAACGCCCCAAAGTTTAATTGTAAGACCGGCGTTAACAGACTGGTAATCATTACTAGCCCAGTATTCCTTAGAAAGAGAATAGCTGCTGTGCAGGTCAAAATATTCCGTGGGGAATACGGCGTAAGTATCCCAGTAATAATCTAAAAAAGAGCGGTTAACCGTAACAAAGTACGGCATATCTATCCATACATTGCCAACTTCGGGCGGGTCTTCACTAAAATATGCTTTTGCAAAAACAGTTCTTATTTTAACGGGTTTGATTGTGGCGCCGGCCATAACGCTGGGCCTGTATTCGTCCAGCTCATAGTCCGCTATAGCGTTGTTGCCTGTGTCAAAATAGCCGGGCCTTTGCTCGTGTCTTAGATATTTGCCGGCAACGCCAAGGTAAATCATTTCATACCAGGTTTTTGTGCGGCCTACCAGGTAATACTTTATGTCGCCCTCGGCGGAATAATTGAGGTAGCCGTTTTTTCTGGGGACGAACCCGCCCTCTACGCCAAAGGCTATTCTGTTAGGCTGGTAATCAAGCCTAAGGCCGAATTTGTTTATACTGGGGGATTCATCAGTATCTTTATAATAAGAATATTTAGGTGTTATTGTAAGATTTTCGTCGTACTGATACGCCAGAGAACCGCGCACCGCGGCAAACCCGCTCTCGCCCGTAACGGCGGATACGGACACCTGCGCCGCGCCATATACCGGCAACAGCAAAACAGCTAATAATAATACCCTTTTCATAATATTATCTTAGCAATTTTTGAGCGTTAAAAATACAGCGAGAGGCCTGCGTCAAAAATGTAGGCGTCATCTCTAAATTTATATTTATAATTGCCAAATAAACTTAAGTTTTTTGACAAATACACGCTTTGCGCGGCTGTAAGGTAGTCGCTTTTGGCGTAGTGGCCGTCTGTGCCTACCTCGTAATGATATTCAATAGCTGTTTTTAAGGAAGTGTCCCAGTTTATTACAAGCCTGCCAAGAGCGCCGGTGCCCAGGTAATAACCGTTAGAGGAGTTGTTGGCCTCGGCGTCCGCCTTGATAAGGGCAGAGAAATCAGCCATTTTGCCAAGCGGCAGCGTTAAACCAAAGTTGTTTTTAAACTCAAGGCCTTTGCTTCTGGCCCCGCTGTAATTTTCTTTATCATAATAGTAGCCAAGCATGCTTGAAAAAGATAATTTGTTGGAAAACCTGTCAAAGTATGGCAAGGCCGATAAAGACAGAAAAGCAACACTAAAGTCAAAGTTTTCCGGAGACGGATAATATTTAAGCTGCACATCCATAAGTTTAAGGTTAAGCTTATGGGGGTAGCCTGCTTCGTTATCCATAAGGTCATGGGAAAACGCGCTGAATTTTAATTTTACAAACCCGGTGTCGCGGTAGCGGCTGTAACCGTAAGATACGTCCACGCGGGCTGGGTCGTGCGCGTTTAAGGGGATTGGTCTTCTATAGGTACGTATACATTATATGTGGGTTGGTCATCTGTGGTTACAGGGGCCAGTTCCACTTTTGGTTTAGCGGGTTTTTGGGGCGCCGGCGCGGCGGTTTGTTTGGATATTCTGGGGTGGTGCGCCTCTCCTATAATTAAACCTTTTTCATTTAATTTTTTTGTCATGGTTATAGGGGTGTCTCGCAGAATAGAACTCTTTGCCAAATCAGGCACCGCCACCATTAATATTCTTTCCACAGCCTGCGCGCCGTTTAGCGATAGTAAACTGTGTCTTGTTTCGGCGTTTCTAAGTTCCCATACGTGTAAAACAACTTTATTAACTTGTTCCTGCGTAAGGTTTAAATCATATTCCCAAATATCCCTGTCTTGCTCAATATTAAACATTTTGGCTATATCGTCAAATGACGTCATGGAAAAACTGCCGCTGTGCCCGCCTGTTACGCTTCTGTAAACGGTAACAGGCGTTGCTTCTGTTTCCATATTTGACACGTAACAGCAAGTGTTATCGCCGGAGGCTCCTTCTGTTCTGTTTATTCTAAGGCCCAAGTGGCCGAACAGGTTTTTAAATGAAAACGATTCCGGGCTTATATAAAAAAGCGAAATTGATTTAGGGTGAGTGTATTTAAGATATTCCTCTAGCTGCCCGCATTTTGGTTCTGGCGCGTCGGTTATCATTAACTGTTCTTTAATCCATTGTGTTCTTAACGGGAACAGGCAGGATGGGTGATTTTCTTTTTTATCTGAATAAATGGCGTCTATGGTAGCGTTAAGTTCGGCCGCGGGGTCAGTCATGCCTTTGGGAGAGATAAAGAAAGATTGTGAAATTACCTCGCTTTTATTGCCGTTATAATGTAAAAGCTTTGCCCAGTAAGGGTTTTTGCTAAGGCGTTTTTGTACGGCTAAGGTTTTTGCCGCCTGCACGTTAGCGTGCGCGGCCGACGCTAAAAATAAAACAGAAAATATAATAAACGCGTATTTTGTGACGTATTTTAGTGATTTCATATTTGCCCCGTGTATGTAATATAGATTATCTCAACACAAGCATAGCATATTAGCTCAAATTTGTTTAGAGGCAAAATAATAAAAAACCCCCGCCGTTTGGCGGGGGTTTTTGTTTAAATAAACTTATTTCTTTTTAGCTTTTTTAGCCGGTTTTGCGGGTTTGTCTTCACAACCGCAACCGCAGCCGCCAAGTTCTTTGGCAACCAGCTTTGCTATTTTAAGGTCTTCATTCTGTAAGAATTTTATGTAGTTAAAACCTTTTCTGGCTTTCCACGCTTTCTTGTGGTAAGCATAGCCCGCTATTAAAGGCAGCGCCATGGTGCATTCCGCGTATACCATCTGCTCAAGAGCGGTGGATACTTTGCCCCATGAAGAAGCTTCTTTAAGGGTGGAGCCTGAAAGGGCGCCGTCTCTTTCATCGGCAACTGTGATTTGCACGGCGTATTTGTGCATGGGTGAGTCCTGGCCCAAAATTTCCGCCGCTACCACTGTGTCCTGTACAAAGTTCTTAGGCACGCCGCCGGCGCACATTAAGAGGCCTGTTTCTTTAGCGTGTATTTTGATTTTTGTAAGTTCTAAAAAGTCTTTAGCGCCGTCAAGCGTTACGTGCCAAACAGGGTTTTCTGTCTGGTGCGCGACAAAGCCGAAGCCGGCTGAGCAGTCAGCAAAAGCGGGCACAAATATCGGCACGCCTTTTTTGTAGGCGGCTAAGGTTATGCTGCCAGCGCCTTTCTTTTTAGCTTCTAACCAGCGGCCCATTTCCCAAACTATTTCTCTGGAAGAGTAGGGGCGGGGCTCTAGCGTGTTAAGAATTTTGTGTATTGTTTCGTCGCACACTTTCAGTTCGTCTTCGTTGATGTATGTGTCGTAAATTCTGTCTATGTGCAGGTCTCTGAGCAGGTTGTCGTCAGCGTTATGCTGGTCGCCTTTGTAATGTTTGTACCCGAGGGCTTCAAAAAAGTCCTGGTCAACAATGTTTGCGCCTGTGGATACAATGGCGTCAACCATGTTGTTTTCAATCATGTCTACGATAATTTTTTTGAGACCGGCTGAGACTAATGAACCGGCTAAACACAAAATAACCGCGCAGTTTTTATCTGTAAGCATCATGTTGTAAATTTTGCTTGCTCTTGCCAGATCTCTTGAAGAGTATGCCATATTACTAAAGTCTTCAACCATGTTAACCACGTTGTACTTTTTAATATCGATGTGTTTAATTAATTCTTTAGGATTTAAAAAGTCCTTTTGTGTCTTTTTTGCCATTTTCTTTATTCTCCTATACGCGGTAATTTGCCGTTATAGACTGCAAATTTTACTGCGTTTTTCACTTTTATTTTGTATTGTATAAATTATACGAAATTAACAATACAAATTGTTGTTTTTTACAATAGGTTGCCAACAGTCTCTGAGCGCAATGTTCACTGAGGTTGTTTTTTTAATATTTTAATTTTATTTGTGACGATAATAGTGTGTGCTATTTGAGGAGCAAAAAAATTAAAATATTAAAAAAACAACCCAGCCCGCAGGGGGAGCCGGTTTTTAGGTGAATGAACATTGTGTTCAGAGACTGTTGGCAACCTACAATTTGGAGGCCCGAAATGTACCCCAACCTTAAGCAAAAAGACCCCGCAGTTTTTGACGCCGTTTCTAAAGAATTAAACCGCCAGCGCACCAAGCTGGAACTTATAGCAAGCGAAAATTTTACATCACTGCCCATAATGGAAGCGCAGGGCGGCGTAATGACAAATAAATACGCGGAGGGGTACCCCGGCAAACGTTACTACGGCGGATGCGAGTTTGTGGATATCGTAGAAAATTTAGCCATAGAACGCGCTAAACAAATTTTTGGTGCGGACCATGCCAACGTGCAGCCGCACTCCGGCGCGCAGGCAAATATGGCCGCGTACCTTGCCCTAATTAAACCCGGCGACACTGTGCTGGGCCTTAACCTTTCGCACGGCGGGCATTTAACGCACGGGCATCCTATGAATTTTTCCGGCAAGTTTTTTAACATCGTGGCCATGAACGTGCGCAAAGATAATGAAGAAATAGATTATGAAGAAGCCGCCAAGCTGGCGCTTGAACACAAGCCTAAAGTTATTATGGCCGGCGCGTCAAACTACTCCAGAATATGGGACTGGCAGAGATTAAGAGATATCGCTAACAGCGTTGGCGCGTACCTTATATGTGACGTGGCGCATTACGCTGGCCTTATAGCGGCGGGCGAATATCCTAACCCGGTGCCGTATGCCGATGTTGTTACAACAACAACTCATAAAACCTTAAGAGGGCCAAGGGGCGGGCTTATACTTTGCAAAGAAGAGCACGCTAAGGCTATTAACTCATCCGTTTTCCCGGGCCAGCAGGGCGGGCCGCTTATGCATGTAATAGCCGCTAAAGCTGTTTGCTTTGGCGAGGCTCTTACCCCTGAATTTAAAGACTATCAAAAGCAGGTTAAAAAGAACGCTAAAGAACTTGTGGCACAACTGCAAAAACGCGGTTACCGTATAGTTTCTGGCGGTACGGACTGTCACCTTTTATGTATAGATTTAACAGATAAAGGCATCACAGGCAAAGCGGCTGAGGAAGCCTTGGATAAAGCGGGCATAACCGTAAATAAAAACACAATACCTTATGACACGCAAAAGCCGTTTATAACAAGCGGCGTGCGCATAGGCACCCCCGCCGTTACAACAAGAGGCATGAAAGAAGTGGATATGGATATTGTGGCTGGGTTTATAGATGAGGTTTTAACCAATCATACAGATGAGGCGCTGCTTGCGGATATTTCTGAAAGAGTAGCTAAAATGCTGGAGTCTTTCCCGCTTTACCCTACGCTTGACTAATGTTTTACGTAAATGGCGCGGATTATTCCGCGCCATTTGTCTAATATCTCCAAAAATGCGACAATATAATTCTGCAAAAGCAATTCACTAAAGGTAAACTAACAATATGGATAAGGTAATAGAAAGAGCAAAAAAAATCAAAATTTTAATAACCGACGTTGACGGTGTGCTTACAAACGGCAAGCTTAACCTGTTTATAAACGCCAAAGGCGAATTGGACGAGTTTAAAAGCTTTTCAGCAGTTGACGGCCTTGGTTTCTTAATTTTAAGCGACGCCGGTATAGGCAGCGCCATTATAACAGGCCGCACGCATAAAACTACAGAGTTAAGGGCGACATTTTTAGGTTTTAAATATATTTACCAAGGCTATTTGGATAAAAAAGACCCTTTTGAAGATATTTTAAAAAGAGAAAATATTACGGCGGAAGAAGTTGCTTATATAGGTGACGATATTATAGATTTGCCGCTGCTTACCAAAGTGGGTTTAGCCATATGCCCCGGCAACGCGCGTGAAGACGTTAAAAAATACTGCCACTATATAACAGACGCAAACGGCGGTGACGAGTGCGCCAGAGAAGTGGTGGAGATGATTTTAAACTCACAGGGTAAATGGCACCCTTTTGTAGAAGATATTAAAGAAGCCCGCTGGCAAAGAAAACCCAAGGCCAAAACACAGGTTTTTACATCAACAGGCTCACACTAAATTTTATATTTGGAGTATTTAGATGTCAGGTAAATTTATAGTTTTTGAAGGGCCCGACCGCGGGGGGAAGAGCACCCAGGCAAACTTGCTTAGAGAGGTTTTAGAGCAAGCGGGTTACAATGTGCTCCTCACGCGCGAACCTGGCGGTACGCCTGTGGCGGAGGGCATTAGAAATATTTTGTTAGACCCCGCCAATATGGTTACGCCGAGAGCGGAACTTTTGCTGTACGGCGCGTCACGCGCGCAACATACGGAAGAGCGTATTATGCCCGCTTTGGCTGAGGGTAAAATAGTAATTTGTGAGCGTTACACCATGTCAACCTGCGCCTACCAGGGTTATGGGCGCGGTATTGATATGAACATTATCAACAACGTCAACTTTATAGCCACACACGGCTTGCAGCCGGACTTAACTTTGGTTTTTTTAATGTCTGACAAATATTTTGCCCAGCGCGGAGAATATTTATTTTCAGACCGTTTGGAGTTAGAGGCCGATGAATTCCGCAGTAAAATGAGAGAGGGGTATAAAGAGCTGGTAAAGCAAACCCCCGGCGCCGTGTTAATAGACGCGGACAATACCGTGGAAGAAATACACGCTAAGGTTTTAGGTTATTTAAGGGAATATAAGGTATTGTAATGCAAGCAGAAAAAGTTTTTATGGGTGTTGTCACAATTTGTGTAGGTTTATTTGGCATTTTTCTTTTTTATAAAAGCGGTTACGTACGCTCAGAAACCTGGCGCAAAACCCCGCCTTTAAGTTTAGTGCGCAGGCTGGCCCCGCAGGAAATTGATTCTTACGTTAAACTTCGCTTTGTTACAAGTATAATTATTGTTATTTTAGGCGTTTTGTTACTGTTTAGAGGTTTAAATGTTTTCTAAGGTTCTTGGACAAACAAAAGCAATCACACAACTTAAAAAGTTTATATTGTCGGGCCGTATACCGCCCGCCATGCTTTTTTATGGCCCGCAGGGCGTGGGTAAAGCTATGTCGGCGCAGTATTTTGCCATGGCGCTTAATTGTGCTGACTCTGCCGCAAAAGAATCCGGCGACGCCTGCGGCGTTTGCCTTAGCTGTAAAAATATTTTAGCCGGCACCCACCCCGATTATATTTTCGCAGGTTTTAACTACCAAGCCCAGCTTACGGGTAAAGAAGTGGAAAAACAACAGCATATTAATGTTGAGACCATCCGTTCCATAACCGCCAAATCACAGCAAAAGGCCGTGCTTGGTGGGTACAAAATAATAGTGGTGGACAGGGCCGAAACCATGCAGAGCGAGGCCGCCAACGCGTTATTAAAATTTATAGAAGAACCGCCGTACAAAACTGTATGGATACTTATAAGTTCTAAACGTGAAAGCATGCTTTCCACCATTAAATCCCGCTCACAGGCCGTGACATTTGCCAGCTTGCCGGAGGACGTGATGGTAAGAATTTTAGAAGGTTTTGGGCATGATGAAAGCGTGATAAAAAAGGCGGCAAAGTACTGCGGCGGCTCCGTCAGCAGGGGGATCGCTGTGATAGATGTACTATCTTCTTTAAACTCTCTTAATCCGGCGGAAGAAACTTTTCCATATGAGGTTGCCGCTACTTTAAACAGAACTTTAGCCGTCGGCAGGATAGAAGCTTCGCTTATACTTGACATACTTTCAACGGGGCTGCATAATATGTGGGCCACTTCAAAAGATGATAAAATAAGAGAAAGTATTAAAACTAAGCTTAACCAAATTTCGCATTATAAAAAAGCTGTTTGGCGCAATGTTTCCCCCTCTATGGTTGTGGAAGCCGCGCTGATGGAAACTGATAAATTTAACGAAGAAGTATTTAAATAACGAGGAAATATGACAAAGAAATTTTTTATAACCACCCCAATCTACTATGTAAACTCTTACGCGCACATAGGCCACGCTTACACAACTGTAGCGTGTGACATAGTGTCCCGTTATAAAAAATCAAAGGGCGAAGCTGTACACTTTTTAACAGGCACCGACGAGCACGGTATTAATATAGAAAAAGCCGCCGCCGCCGCGGGCAAAACACCTAAACAGTGGAGTGACGAAGTTTCCGCCACCTTTAGAGATTTATGGAAAGTTTTAAATATTGAGTATGATGATTTCATCCGCACTACAGACGAACGCCATGAAAGAACAGTACAAACAATTTTTGAAATTTTGCTTAAAAAAGGCGACATTTATTTAGGCCATTACAGCGGTATGTACTGCAACTCCTGCGAAACTTACATGGACGAAACGGAAGCCCCCGGCTGCGTTTGCCCTATACATAAAAAACCGCTTACAGAAGTTAAAGAGGAAACATACTTCTTTAAACTTTCCAAATATCAGGACGCTTTGCTTAAATTTTACGAGGCTAACCCTACATTTTTAAGCCCCAAATCAAGAGCGACTGAAATTATTAATTTTGTTAAAGGCGGCTTAAAAGATTTGTCTGTTACCCGTACAAAAGTTGCTTGGGGTATACCGGTAATCAGCAACCCCGCGCACACAATTTATGTATGGTTTGACGCGCTTATAAACTACGCCAGCGCCGCCGGCCTGGGTACAAAAATAGCCGAAAAACCTGAAGACAAAGAATATTTTCAAAAAGAATTAGAAAAGTCTGGCATTAAAAATTTTGAGGAAGTCTGGCCCGCCGACGTGCATGTTATAGGTAAAGAAATTTTCCGCTTTCACGCCGTTATTTGGCCCGCCATGCTTATGGCGCTGGGCGTGCAAACGCCTAAAAAAGTTTTTGCCCACGGCTGGTGGACTGTAGAGGGCGAAAAAATGTCCAAAACCCTCGGCAATATTATTGACCCTGCCAAAGTAGCGGCCGAGTACGGCCTGGACCCGCTGCGTTTTTTCCTTTTTAGAGAAGTGCCTTTTGGCGCCGACGGCGATTTTAGCATGGACGCCTTTAAAAGGCGTTACAACGCTGACCTGGCAAACGACCTTGGCAATCTGCTTTCCCGCACGCTTAATATGGCGGGTAAATATATGGAATTGCCCGCTTACGGCGAGCACAAGTCTGCCTTAACAGACAAAGCCGCCGCATTAGATATTGAAATAGAAAAGCATATGGGCGACATGGCGCTTGACAGAGCGCTTGAGGCTATATGGTCATTAATCGGCGATATGAACCGCTATATTGACGAAACCAAACCTTGGACAATGGCAAAGACTGATGTTGAGGGCGCTAAAGCTGTGCTGACAGATTTAATATTTGCGCTGCGCAGTGTAGCCGCGTGGGTGGAGCCTTTTATGCCCGCCACAGGCGCTGAGATAAAACGCAGGCTGGCCCCGGGACCCGTGGAAAAATACGCGCCGCTGTTCCCCAGGCTTGAAGATAAAAAAGAAGAAGCCAAATAATGTTTATAATAAAAAACACCCTCCAACCGGAGGGTGTTTTTTATTGCTAAATCTTTGCCGGGCAAGCTATAAATAAGGTTATGTTGAGGAGGCGCGCCAACGCGCCGACGTAGACATCTACCGCTTAAAAACTATAGTTCTTTTTATAAGGTAGATCCTCACATTTTTGCGTTGACGCAAAAATTCAGGATGACTGCTTGCATAAACAAATTTATGTAAAAGGTTTTTACTATTAAAGCTGTTGGTCTTTATTGTTTTCAGCGTCTTTGGCTATTTTGTTTCTTAGTTTATGAATTTGCGCTGTTAGGTGGCCGGTGCCTTCAGATGATAGTATAGCATCCTCGCCCAAATCAAGCTCGCGCTTTAACGCTTTTTCATACCAAAATAACGCGCGTTCGTCGCTTTGTTCTATACCGTCACCGGCGTAGTACATATCGGCAACCTGCAGCATAACGCCGGAGTCATACTCCTGGTGTGCCACACTAAGCGCCCATCTGAAAGCTAAAGGATAAAATGTTTTGTCTTTGTCGTTGTAATAAATCATTAACAAATCATAAAGTGCTTTTTCGTCGCCTTGTTTGGCGCGTTCTTCAAGTTCGGCGTAGTCTTCCGCGCGTTCATCTTTGGTTGGGGTTTTGTGTTTTAATATAAAACCTAACCCCACCACAACCATAGCCACAGAAAGTAAAAATATAGCAAGTAAGTCCATTATCTGGTCAACGCCTCCATAATTTCTTTTGGCATAGGCGTGGGTACGCCCATGCGGTTTACCGCTACCATAGTTGTTTTGCCTTTGGTTGTAAGGCGGCCGTTTTGGTTGGTTATAGTGTTTTCAAAAACCAGTCTTATTGAAGATGTCTCCACAAGTTTTGTTTCTATTGTAAGTTCATCCATATACTGCGCGGGGTATTTGTATTCCACTTCTTGGCGGGCCACTACAAATAAAATATTTTGGTCCATTAATTTTTTAAGGTCAAAGCCTTTGGCGGCTATAAATTCCGTCCTGCCAATCTCAAAATATTTCAAATAATTACCGTAATAAACCACATTGCCGCAATCAGTGTCGGCATAATAAATCTTAACCTTAGTAGTATGCATTCTCTTTTGTCTCCTGCTGTTTTAGTTTGCCTTGGAACTTTGAAATAAACCTTGGGCAGTCGGTTTCTATAATAAAGGCTTTACTCGCCTATTATTTTTATTAAAATTTTTTTGTTACGTTGTCCGTCGAACTCGCCGTAGAAAGTGAGGCAAGCCTGCCGAGCGTATCAATAAGTTTACGCCGAAGGCGCAATTTTTATGTTTGACTGCTTTACTCGCCTATAATTTTAATTAAAATTTTCTTGTTGCGCTGGCCGTCGAACTCGCCATAAAAAATTGTTTCCCACGGGCCAAAATCAAAACGACCGTTGGTTACTGCTATCACAACCTCGCGGCCCATTATGGTGCGTTTTAAATGCGCGTCGCCGTTATCCTCGCCCGTTAAATTATGCTCGTACCCATTAATGTCGTAGGGCGCCAGACGCTCTACCCATTTTATAAAATCTTTGTGCAGGCCGCGTTCATTGTCATTAATAAACACGCTTGAGGTTATGTGCATGGAGTTAATTAAACAAAGACCTTCTTTAATGCCGCTTTTGGCCAACGCTTCCTCGGCTTTGGCGGTAATATTAACTATTTGGTAACGCTCTGTTGTGTTAAGCGTAAGGTATTCTGTATATGATTTCATAAAATTATGATACTAATTTTGTTAGAATATATTCATGAACTCAGATACACAACAAAAAATGATTTACGGTATCGGCATACTTTTGCTTTTTTTACTTATTGCTTTGCCTGTGTCTTACGCCGTCAAAAAAGCAAAAAATATAGACTCCGCCATTGACCCTGTTATTATAGAAGGTTTAAAGGTAAACGTTGATGTTAGAAAGCCAAGCAGCGGCGGCGTGATAACCGGTGACATTATAGGCAGCGGGCTGCGCGGCGTGGAATATGTTGACACAGGTTCCGCAATAGTTATACCCGTGCGCTCCAACATTAATACTTTTGTTGAAAAAGATTTTAAACTTATAGGTACCGCGCCGTGGGCGCTTTTAAACACGGTGCATACAAACCTTGACGACGCCGCGGTAATACGTTTTGTTTTTAACACCGTAGCCGTTAACGATGCATTTATGGCGCGTAAAGACGTAAACGCGCTTTTGCAGGACCCTAAAGCGCTTTACGCCGTTGCATTAGATGAGGCCGCGCTTCAAAAGTTTTTTAATTATACCGCCGTAAAAGCCGCTTTGGCCAACCCCAAAGTGGTTGAAACTATAGCCGCCAGCAGGATAATGGACTCCGTTCTCAGAAGTCCCGCGGTGCAGTATTTTATAAAAAATCCTAAGAGTACAGCCGCTACAATTAATAAGAGCCCCACGCTGTCCGCGCTTAAAAATAACCCCGCGATAGCGAACGCGCTTAAGACGAACAAGCACACAAAAAATGTAGCATCTATAATTTTAAAATAAAATTTGCTATAATATTTTAGTAGTCATTAATCAACAATTTCCGCGGGCGTGGTTCAATGGTAGAACATAACCTTGCCAAGGTTGAGACGAGGGTTCGATTCCCTTCGCCCGCTAAATATAAATAAAAAGGCCTCCAGTAGTACGGAGGTCTTTTTATTTATATTTAGTCGAGCGCAGGCGAGACAAGAAAACCTTGATTCCCCCCGTTGGGGGGCAGGGGGGATAAATGGACGGGCAAAATTTCGCCGTTAGGAGCGCAGCGACTTAAATTTTGCGACCCTTTTGTCTTGATAAAAGGGTCGGGTTCCCTTCGCCCGCTGAGTTAAAAAGGCCTCCCTTAAAGGAAGGCGTTATTGTTATGTTTAATTAAGTAAAAACCCTGCAAATATTCCTATAGTAACTATCGCGTAACTAATAAGCGTTTTTTTGGAATAGAAATTAGGGTAGAATTTATGTGCGATATAAGCAAAAATATTAGCCGCCAGCGCAAAAGGAATATACACAATCTCCTGCACCATACGCGAATTGAAATTAAAGTAAAAAAGAACCAATATGCCTGCAATTACAGATGAAAAAGTGAGTATTGTGAAGAAGGAATTTAGCCAAAGATATTTTGTTTTCATAAAAAATATTAGCATTGTTGTTTTAAATTTTCAAGACTGAGACAAAAGGGTAGGATTCCTTTTACCCGTGAGGTATATGTAAATATGTCTGAGTGTTTTCTAATTGAAAGTGTGGCAGATTTCTGATAGACTATTTTAATATAATAACTCTTAGCGTAATCTAAGAGTTTTTTGCAGGCATTTCATACTTAGCACCGAGGGTTTATATGGGACGTTATTTTTTTAAAACAATACAGGGCAGAATTGTGGGACTTTTTGTTGTTTTTATGACATTAATGTTCGCGGTATCGTTTTATACTATACGTTACGCGTCCCAAAACGCGATGGAAAAAGAAAAAGAAACAAAGCTTTTATCCGTGGCGAAATATCAGGATTACATGCTTGGCGCACAGAACTATGACGCTATTCTTGCAAATGCCGGCGCGTCCAACGCTTCTAGAGAAAACCAAATAGCCGCTTTAAACAGCGCGTTAAAATCTAAAACAGATGAAGTTGCCTCCTTATTCCCCGGCCTTGGTACAGGGTATTACTCTCTTGAGCTTGATTCTATTGTTACCTACGGTCCGTCGGCCGAACATTCTGACGCTGTGGGTGTTTCTATCCCGGTTGACCACCCGGGGCGCACTGTTATGAAAGAGAATAAAGGCATGGTGCAAACAGGTTCTATGGTGCGCGGGCATATTATGAACGCTATGTACCCTATAGAACGTGACGGAAAAGTTATAGGTTACGCGTGGGCAAACGAGTTAACCTCCGGCATTGAACAGGAATATAGAGATTTTTCAAACGGGATAATAATGTTCCTGGCTTTTTTCTATTTTGCTTCACTTTTTATAGCTATAATGCTGTCCCGCCGTATGATGCGTAATATTGACACCATTATTGACGGCGTTAAAAATATGCGTAGAGACATAACTGCGCGTATTGAAAATGTAGAGGGAGAATTAGGCGAAGTAGCGAACAATATTAACAATATGGCGCGCGACATTGAAAAAAACGCGGAAGAACACGAGCTGCTGCTTAGGGCCGAGGCAGCTACCGAGGCACAAAGAGATTTTCTCTCCCACATGAGTCACGAAATGCGCACCCCTATGAACGCGGTTATAGGCATGTCCAACATTGCCAGGCAAACTAATGATATAGAAAAAATGCATCATTGTCTGGTAAAAATAGACACCGCCGCAAACCACCTGTTGGGTGTTATTAACGATGTGTTGGATATGTCCAAAATTGAGGCGGGCAAACTGGAGCTTAGTAAAATAAACTTCTCATTTAAGCAAATGCTGGACCAGGTGGTTACAGTAATAACATTTAAAATGGAAGAGAAGAAGCAGAATTTAAAATTGGAAATATATGATAATGTGCCCGAATATCTGCTGGCAGACCGCCAGAGGCTGGCGCAGGTTATTACCAACTTACTAAGCAACGCTAACAAATTTTCGCCCGTTAACGGCAATATTTATCTGCGCGTAAACCGCCTGGATGATGAGGATGGAATGTGCCGGCTGCGTATTGAAGTGGAGGATGACGGTATAGGTATTTCACCTGAGCAACAGGCCAGGCTGTTTCAATCGTTTAAACAGGCAAATAACAGTATTTCGCGCCAGTATGGCGGCACGGGGCTTGGCCTTGTTATTTCTAAACGTATTGTTGAGATGATGCAGGGCAGAATATGGATTGAATCCGAACTGGGACGCGGCGCTAAATTTATATTTGAAATTAAAGCAGATTTTAGTAATGCCGCTGAAAACGCGGATGACGACGCGCAGGCAGGTAAAGCTGTGCCGGCGCCGGAGGAAGGAATTCTAAAAGGCAAACGTATTCTGCTGGCTGAGGATGTGGAGATAAACCGCGAGATTGTGCTTGCGCTGCTTGAGCCTACGGGCGTGGAAATAGACTCCGCCGAAAACGGCGCGGAAGCTTTGCGTATGTTTAGTGAGTCTCCGGAAAAATATGATTTAATTTTTATGGATATGCAAATGCCCGAAATGGACGGCTTTGAGGCGACGCGCCGCATAAGAGCGCTTGACATGGATAAAGCTAAAAAAATACCGATTATCGCTATGACGGCTAACGTGTTTAAAGAGGATATTGACAAATGTCTTGCCGCCGGCATGAACGGGCATATCGGCAAACCGTTAGATTTTGAAGAAGTTTTGGCGGAGCTGCACAATTGGCTTGCCTAAAAAAGAACATTATTTTGTTGTGCCGCCAATATTAACAAAGCGGAGAATTAAATAAACTTACTTTTATAAAATAATTTATCAGGTTTTTTGATATGCTATAACAATAATATAAAAGGTTAAATTATAAAAAAGAGTTACGGTGCGGGGGAGTAAATGAGGAAAGGTTTTACTTTAATAGAGTTACTGGTTGTAGTTTTAATAATAGGCATATTGGCGGCAATCGCGTTACCGCAATACCAAAAAGCGGTTGAAAAAGCCAGAGTGGCGGAAGCATATACTAACCTTGCGGCAATACACGCTTCTATGCAAAGGTATTACCTTGAGCACGGCGCCTGGCCCGCAAGCATAGGGGATTTGGATATTGATTTGCCGGGTACTGTCGGCGGGGAGTTGCCGGCCACACATATTGGTACTTCTTATGTTATATCCCCGTCGGGGAAAAGACGCTACACCATTACGGGCAACACTACGGCGGTTCCAAGTGAAACTTCCGGAATGGGTTGCGTTTGAGCTAGCTGGAACCATAAGCCCTTTACATATGACTCTTTTATACTTGGGCTTGGCCCCACGGGCCAGGAATTATGCGCGGCTAATGCTGCTAAGCCCGAGCTGGTTAAAAAATGCACAAATTTGGGCTATACCATTCTGGCAAGTGAAAAAATAACCTGGCCCCAATGTCAGTCCTCCACAGTTTTGGCATATACAACGCCGTATATGAAACCATAAATACATTTTCATTTTATTTTTAAAAGTCCGCTTAAAGCGGGCTTTTTATTTTTGAAAGGATGCTAAACAACAGAAATTAAAAAAGATATAATTTACTTATGACTATACATACAATTATGTGGATCGCTTTTTGGGTAATTGTCGCTGTTGCCCTTTTTGTTGACCTTGCTATCATGAATAAACATCATGGTAAAGTTACTATTAAAGAAGCTTTAACTATGGTTTCTTGCTGGGTGGGGCTTGCCCTGCTCTTCGGGCTTGCTATATTTTTAACTTTAGGGCACGGCAAAGGGCTTGAATATTTAACAGGTTACGTTGTTGAGTATTCTCTATCAATAGACAATATGTTTGTGTTTATTATGATATTTACATATTTTGCCATACCTCCGGAAAATCAGCCCACGGTGCTTTTGTGGGGTATTTTGGGTGCGGTGGCGATGCGCTTTTTATTCATATTCTTAGGCGTAAAAATTATAACCGCTTTCTGGCCTACAATGATTTTATTCGGCGGCATACTTATTTTTACGGCTGTTAAAATGGTAGTCAAACAGGACGAAGAATTTGACCCCGGTAAAAATATCGCGTATAGAGCTTTGAAAAAAATTATTCCTTTAAAAGAACATTACAGCGGAAATAACTTTTTTACAAGAGAAAACGGCAAACTTTTTGCCACGCCGCTGTTGGCTGCGGTAGTTGTGGTAGAAATGTCTGATTTAGTTTTTGCCATAGATTCTATCCCGGCGGTGCTGTCTATAACGCAAGATACTTTTATAGTTTATACTTCAAATATTTTTGCTATTATCGGGTTGCGTTCTTTATACTTTTTACTGTCGGGTATGGCGGGGAAATTTCCGTATCTTAAATATGGTATCGCTATCATTTTAGGTTTTGTCGGTATTAAAATGATAATAGCGCATTGGGTTCATGTACCTACGGTACTTTCTCTGGCGGTAATTGTAAGTGTATTGGTTATGTCCATATTAGCCAATAAAATATGGCCGCCTAAAGAAGAAGCAAAATAAAATCTCAGTATTGAAAAATGGGCCTAAAGACCTAGATGTATATAGGCCTTTAGGCTCATGTTTTTTATTGTCTTAATATATACATTATAAGTATGAAAACACTTAAATATATAACACTTCTCACAACCCTTTTAATTTCTGTCCAGTCCTTCGGGCAGAATAATACCGATTGGAAAAACTACAAAATGCCGCTTAAATCCTCGCAGGATTTAATGGAAAATTTTAAAGCGGTTAACGATAGAATTCCGCACCCCAAAGCGCAAATAAAAACAGTGCCCAAGCATGAGTTAGTGCGTGATGTTAACCCCATGCTTAAAAATGTTTTCTCCGTAGTAACCAGGCGTCCTATGTCTGGCGATGAATCCAGCGACGAACAGTTGGTATGCCAAGGTTTAAGAATAAGCAAAAGATGGGTAATGATGCCTGTCGACTGCGTATTTCCGGAAATGAAATCCGCCTGGATAAGCATTTTAAAACCTTCATTGGAAAATAAGAGCGTAAAAGACGCCATTCTCCCAGGCGGCGAGACATTAAATAACTTTGTTATATTTTTAGAATCCGAAAATTACTATCATGAACAAAAATTTATAGACGAAGATAATGAAGTAAAAAGACAAAGAAGACTTAATCCCGGATACGCGCCGGATCACGTTTTTTACACGCCGGAAGACCCCGATTTAGTTAAAGTCAAAATACACGCGCTTAGAGACAATAGCGGCAAAATAAACCAGGGCGGACAAATTGTTCTCATAGAAATTCCTGAATATACAGAAGCAATGTTTCAAAAGAAGCTTGCCGAGAAAAAGCAAAAATATCCTAATTATGACCATGATAGATTTGCCAGAACATTCTTTATGGGCGCGGCCTTTGTCGGCTCTCCAATGAAAGACTTCAAGCTCTTCTGGGACAATGGCAATAACACCGCCAATTTTAAAGGGCATGTGCTGGAAGCGCTTTTTGTACAAAATGCCGACGTGCTCGGGTTTAAAGACTCTTCCTATAATGAATGGTTTGAAGTTGTGGGCACACAGGCCAGATATTTAGTGGTTAACGGCAAGCTGCACGACGGTTATTGGAGCGCGCCTTTATTTTACAAAGACACCTTCGGCGGTTTCCTTATAAAACCGCAAAAGCCCGCCAGAGTTTCCCATATGGAAGGCGGCTCGCCCCAGGCGTGGCTTGAAGAGAAATATTTCCAGGCTAAACAAGGCGCCAAGGATATATTAAATATCGGTGAAAATGTTTTAGCGGAACCTTTAGATAATAATACCGCGTCTTTTATGAAAAGAGCTATGGGTGCGGAGTATAATAAACTGAAATGGAATAACACAATCCCGCAGCCATCCATAAGATAATACTTAAATAACACTTTTAAGCCGGGCTATTTAGCCCGGCTTTTTTATACCTATATATAATGTGTGTGCATGTAAAGTTATAATATGTCAAGTATTTTGCAGCATATTTCTCAGACGGTAAAAATAAATAGTATTGACAAATATATAAATATTGTGATAAACTTTATACATACTAAAAAGCTTAACGCGAAAAATAGTATCAATACAAAATGCCTTTTCTATCTGCCTCTGTTTTAGGACATGCAGCTGAAAGTAAAGAAAAAGGTTGACATTTTTTTCTGTTCTTTGTTATAATATATAGGTACCAAGCAAATACCTGATCTTTTTAAACACAAACTAAGTTAAACCTTATATATAAGTATATGACCGGCCAATATAATAGAGCTTAAGGCATTACTAAAAAATAAGAGTTGACAAAATAAATTTTAATTTGCTACAATATATAGGTACTTGAAAATAGATTTTTAAATTTTACAAAAAGAAGTTGACACACTTTAAATTTTTTATTAGAATATTTAAAAGCAATAAAAAAGAAGTTGACAAACTTAAAAATTTTTGTTACAATATTTAAAAGCAATAAATAAAGAAGTTAAATTTTGACAAGCGTTGTTAAAGCAAACCCTTTTTGAATATTATCAAAAAGTTATAAAAATAATGCTTGACAAGTTTTAAAAACTTTGTTAGAATATTCTTACGGTTCAATAGCAACTGTAAGAAACTTAGTAAAATTTCCTTGGCTTCCTCTCAAGAGGAGGAAAGCGGAGAGGAAATTTCGCTCTCTGAAAATTTGATGCAATGTGCGAATGGGCAACTTGAAACAAACTAATACATCAGTATTAAACAGTATCAGGTTTCTCAAACGAAGTAATAACGAAAAAAACAATAAATGTTATATATACACCTTATATATAACACCAAGTTAATTCAAAAAGTATAGAGTCAAAAGTCAACATGCTCGCTGTAACGATTGGTAGTCTTTAAGCAGTTCGCTGTTTAAAGGTTATTAATTTTATGGAGAGTTTGATCCTGGCTCAGAGTTAACGCTGGCATCGTGCATAACACATGCAAGTCGAACGAGAAGTTCTTGTGTAGCAATACATGAGAAATTCTAGTGGCAGACGGGTGAGTAATACATAAGGAATCTACCTTGAAGCGGGGAATAACTTATCGAAAGATATGCTAATACCCCATAGTATCAACTAGTGGCATCATTAGTTGATTAAAGATTTATCACTTCAAGACGATCTTATGGTCTATCAGCTAGTTGGTGGGGTAATGGCCTACCAAGGCGACGACGGATATCCGGCCTGAAAGGGCGACCGGACACAGGGGCACTGAGACACGGGCCCCACTCCTACGGGAGGCAGCAGTGGGGAATTTTGGACAATGGGCGCAAGCCTGATCCAGCAACGATGCGTGGAGGATGAAGGTTTTCGGATTGTAAACTCCTTTTGCAGGGGAAGAAAAAAATGACGGTACTCTGCGAATAAGCCACGGCTAACTACGTGCCAGCAGCCGCGGTAAGACGTAGGTGGCAAGCGTTACTCGGAATTACTAGGCGTAAAGCGCGCGTAGGCGGATTGTTAAGTCTGTTGTGTAATCTCTGGGCCCAACCCAGAAACTGCAATTGAAACTGGCGATCTTGAGTGAGGCAGAGGAAATCGGAATTCCAAGTGTAGCAGTGAAATGCGTAGATATTTGGAGGAACACCGGTGGCGAAGGCGGATTTCTGGGCCTTTACTGACGCTGAAGTGCGAAAGCTAGGGGAGCAAACGGGATTAGATACCCCGGTAGTCCTAGCCGTAAACGATGATAACTAGGTGTGGGAGGTATCGACCCCTTCCGTGCCGACGCTAACGCATTAAGTTATCCGCCTGGGGAGTACGGCCGCAAGGTTAAAACTCAAAGGAATTGACGGGGACCCGCACAAGAGGTGGAGTATGTGGTTTAATTCGACGCTACGCGAAAAACCTTACCTGGGCTCGAACGACTTATGGTAATCCTTATGAAAGTTTGGATGACCCGCAAGGGAGTAAGCCGAGGTGCTGCATGGTTGTCGTCAGCTCGTGTCGTGAGATGTTGGGTTAAGTCCCGCAACGAGCGCAACCCCTATCCTGTGTTGCCTAGCAATAGGATCTCTCAGGAGACTGCCGCGGATAACGTGGAGGAAGGTGGGGATGACGTCAAATCATCATGGCCTTTATGTCCAGGGCTACACACGTACTACAATGGCATAGACAGAGGGCAGCAATACCGTAAGGTGGAGCCAATCCCTAAACTATGCCCCAGTTCAGATTGTGGGCTGCAATTCGCCCACATGAAGTTGGAATCTCTAGTAATCGCAGATCAGCACGCTGCGGTGAATACGTTCCCGGGTCTTGTACACACCGCCCGTCACACCACGAAAGTTGATTGCAACAGAAGTGCTCAGGTCGTCTGGGCCCTAAGTTGTGATCAGTAATTGGGGTGAAGTCGTAACAAGGTAGCCGTACCGGAAGGTGCGGCTGGATCACCTCCTTTATTCTTTTTTTATAGCAATATAAAATTAAGAATAGGTCGGTAATCTGGTAATGGAGCGCTTAGAGCGCTATTTGTTTCAGGTTGGCCACTCGCACATTTATGACAATCGATTATATAGAGTATTTAATATTCTATGCAATCTAACCACCTAAATTTAAAGCATGGGCTCATAGCTCAGCTGGTTAGAGCGCACGCTTGATAAGCGTGAGGTCGGTGGTTCGATCCCACCTGGGCCCACTTAATTCTTTACATGTTTAAAATGATTTAGGGGCTGTAGCTCAGCTGGGAGAGCGCCTGCTTTGCAAGCAGGAGGCCGTCGGTTCGATCCCGATCAGCTCCACTTTTATGAGTGAAACTGTCATATGAAATGTGAAATCGCGTCGTAGCTTTTAGCGAAGACGGATTGCGTCAAATTTGTTGTTCTTTGAAAATTAGATATAACTTTACAATTTTATTTTTTCGGTAAATCTCCATAAAAAGGGTTGACACTTCTTAATATAAGAAGCGAGATTCTTGGCAGTGCGAAAAGAATAAATGTATTTTTAGAAAACCAAGCGTCTGTTATTTCCCGCGCAGGGAAATACACAGCACTTACACAATTGAATAGTTAAACAATATTGAAGTACAAGTAGTAAATTAGTAAATAATTACAATAATCATAGATAAATGTTATCTAGCAAAAACTCAAAGACCAAAATTTTGTTTTGATCGGTTTTCCGGTCAGATTAAAGAATATGGTCAAGCTACAAAGGTGTATGGTGAATGCCTTGGTGCCAGAAGTCGATGAAAGACGTGATAAGCTGCGATAAGCCTCGGGTAGAAGCAAATATTCTGTAATCCGGGGATTTCTGAATCGGGAAACCGTTATGGGTGTGAGCCCATAAACCATAACTTGAAGGTATTGTCTTCGGACAGTAAGATAGGGTTATAGGAGACAACCCAGGGAAGTGAAACATCTCAGTACCTGGTGGAAAAGAAATCAAAGAGATTCCGTAAGTAGTGGCGAGCGAAAGCGGAACAGCCTAAACCATCTCCCGCACTGTATATATTAAGGTGTATACGGTGCGTGGGATGGGGTTGCAGGGCTTGTTCGTGTTAGACACAAAGAGTTACCAATCTGGAAGTTAGCTGAACGGTCTGGAAAGTCCGACCATAGAAGGTGATAGTCCTTTAAGCGAAAACTTATCAGACTCTTAACAAGTTCCTAAGTACTGCCGGGCACGTGCAATCCGGTAGGAATCAGGGGAGACCACTCTCCAAGGCTAAATACTCTCTGGCAACCGATAGTGAACCAGTACCGCGAGGGAAAGGCGAAAAGAACCCCGAGAGGGGAGTGAAATAGAACCTGAAACCGTACATCTACAAGCTGTCGTAGCACTATGATACACTTCGGTGTATAATGTGCGACGGCGTGCCTGTTGAAGAATGATCCAGCGAGTTAATGTGTCTAGCAAGGTTAAGGGCAGTGATGTCTGAAGCCGTAGTGAAAGCGAGCCCGAATAGGGCGATTAGTTAGCCATATTAGACCCGAAGCCAAGTGATCTAACCCTGTCCAGGATGAAGTTCTCGTAACAGAGAATGAAGGTCCGGAGTGTTGAACGTTGAAAAGTTCCTACATGAGGTGGGGTTAGGGGTGAAAGGCCAATCGAACTTGGTGATAGCTGGTTCTCCTCGAAATAGCTTTAGGGCTAGCGTTGTAATTTAACCCGCAGGGGTAGAGCACTGGTTGATCTAGGGGGAGCGACCCTCTTTCCGACGTCAGTCAAACTCCGAATACTGCGGCGAATATTACAGCAGTCAGTTCGTGAGGGATAAGCTTCACGAGCAAAAGGGAAACAACCCAGACCGTCAATTTAGGTCCCAAAATATATACTAAGTGGTAAAGGATGTGGATTTACTTAAACAGCTAGGAGGTTGGCTTAGAAGCAGCCATCCTTTGAAGAGTGCGTAATAGCTCACTAGTCGAGTGAATCTGCGCCGAAGATGACTCGGGGCTAAGTATATTACCGAAATTACGGGTTGCGATTTTCTTCGGAAAGTCGTAGCGGTAGAGGAGCGTTATTAGCAGCAGTGAAGGTATACCGTAAGGAGTACTGGAGCGCTAATAAGTGAGAATGCTGGAATGAGTAGCGATAAGGAAGGTGAGAATCCTTCCCGCCGAAAATCTAAGGTTTCCTTGAGCAACGTTCGTCGGCTCAGGGTCAGTCGGGCCTAAGCTCAGGCCGAAAGGCGTAGGCGAAGGACATCAGGTTAATATTCCTGAACTATAATGTGCGCGTCATAACTCAGGGAGGGACGCAGAAAGGTAAACCATCGTGCTATATGCACGTCTAAAGTCGTAGGCATTGTCTGATAGGCAAATCCGTCAGGCTGCTAAGCCGAACACTGAATGCGAGGTGTAGTAATACACTGAAGTGGTCCAACTACGCTGCCAAGAAAAACTTCGTGGGGAGTTCACATTATAACCGTACCGTAAACCGACACAGGTGGATGGGGTGAGAATCCTAAGGCGCGCGAGATAACCATCGTTAAGGAACTAGGCAAACTAGCTCCGTAACTTCGGAAGAAGGAGTACCATAGTATGGCTGTAGCAATACAGTTTGAATTGGTCGCAGTGAAATGGGCTTCGTGACTGTTTAACAAAAACTTAGGGCTCTGCTGAAATCACAAGATGATGTATAGGGCCTGATGCCTGCCCGGTGCCGGAAGGTCAAGGGGATCCGTCAAACGCAAGTTGAAGCGGTGAACTTAAGCCCCGGTAAACGGCGGCGGTAACTATAACCGTCCTAAGGTAGCGAAATTCCTTGTCGGGTAAGTTCCGACCTGCACGAATGGCATAACAAAGAAGCCGCTGTCTCAACGATGGGCTCGGCGAAATTGTGGTGCAAGTGAAGACGCTTGCTGCGCGCAACAAGACGAAAAGACCCTATGGAGCTTTACTGTAGCTTGATATTGGATTATGATTTATAATACGTAGGATAGCTGGGAGACTTTGAAGTAGCCTTTGAGGAGGCTATGGAGTCAACCGTGAAATACCAGCTTTTGTGAATTGTGATTCTAACCTATACCCGTGAATCCGGGTTGGGGACAGTTTCAGGTGGGCAGTTTGACTGGGGCGGTCGCCTCCTAAAGAGTAACGGAGGCGTTCCAAGGTTCCCTCAGGCTGAATAGAAATCAGCCACTGAGCGCAATGGTAGAAGGGAGCTTGACTGTGAGGATGACAATCCGAACAGGTGCGAAAGCAGGACATAGTGATCCGGTGGTACCTCGTGGGAGGGCCATCGCTCAACGGATAAAAGCTACCCTGGGGATAACAGGCTGATCGGGCCCAAGAGTTCACATCGACGGCTCGGTTTGGCACCTCGATGTCGGCTCATCACATCCTCCCGCTGAAGCAGGTGGGAAGGGTTGGACTGTTCGTCCATTAAAGTGGTACGTGAGCTGGGTTCAGTACGTCGTGAGACAGTACGGTCTCTATCTGTTGTGCGCGCAGGAAACTTGAGAGGAGTTGTCCATAGTACGAGAGGGCCTGGATGAACGAACCTCCTGTATATCAGTTGTCTGTAAACAGGCATAGCTGATTAGCGGTGTTCGGTAGGGATAAACGCTGAAAGCATATAAGCGTGAAACCCGCCTCAAGATAAGGTTTCCCTGGAGAATTAATCTCCCATAAGACCCCCGGAAGACTACCGGGTTGATAGGCTGGGTGTGTAAGCACAGTAATGTGTTCAGCTAACCAGTACTAATAGGTCGTGAGGCTTGGCCGTATTCTTTAATCTACACTAACACAATTTTGGCTTTGAGAACAAAATCTTAACTGCTTAATTTGTGAGTGAGCTTGGTTTTTCTAAAATAATATGATACAATAGATTTATGTTAACTGTGATGTAGCAGTTGATATGTGAGAAGGAGTAAACCGCGTAGAGTAACTGCTTGATGAGGCGGTCCTTCTCCACCCCCGATTTAGTTATATCTGGTTTTCCTATAATAAAGGGGAACCTATTAGACTGATGGTAATTCCAACGAGGCAACACCCGTTCCCATTCCGAACACGGCAGTTAAGCTCGTTAGGGTCGATGGTAGTAACGCCCAACTCGGCGTTGTCAGAGTAGATCGCTGTCAGTCTTATAGGTTCCCTTTTTTTTATAAATATGTATGGGTTTTAAGCAGGAAATGTTTCAAGTTGTACAAGAGTTTGTTAAGTAATATTTTTAATACTTTTTCTTTTGCCAGAAATATTTGATATAATTTACTTAATAAGCATAAGATTTATTATAAGCAGCAAAGGTAATAAAGGGGTTTTGCAAAAAACCTTAAAAATTAACACAAGGAAGTAATTAACACATGGCACAAGGTAAAATCAAATGGTTTAACGACCAAAAAGGCTACGGCTTTGTAACACCGGAAGATGGATCTGCTGATCTTTTCGTCCACTATCAGGAAATTCAGGGCGAAGGTTTTAAAACCTTAGCAGAAGGTCAGTCAGTTGAGTTTGATGTTGCTCAGTCTGAAAAAGGCCCCAAAGCTGTAAATGTTAGAAAAATCTAATTTTTTAATATTTTCAAGAGCCGCTACTATATAGTAGCGGCTTTTTTGTTTTATATTCATCTATTTAATATAATATTTAAAATAATTTGATCTCTATAAAGCTATATACAATTTATTAGTATGGTTTGTTTTTCTTCTTTAGTTTGTTTTATTACGTCTTATGGATGGAATATAATTGCTAAAAAACAGGTTAGTGCTTTTTGCTCAGGAGACTCCGATGAAAAAATATCTTTTAATTTTATTGTTTTTACTCTTTTCTATACCATTGTTTTGTAAAGATGCCGCAGATAAGCGATATGCCACATTTTCTATAAACGCGCCTTATTCGGCGGCAATTTATAGAATAGACGCCGCCCCGGAAAAAGGTTTTAATTACCCATACTTTCTTATGGTGCCTGACAATATAAATAAAAGCATTAAAAAAACGCTACTTGTCGAAACTAATAATACTAGTGTGAGGGACAGAGATTTTGCTGAAGAAGAATCAATAACACTTAGCAGGATGGGAGAGTCTAGGTATATTGTTGTAAAAGAGTTAGACACACCATTTTTAATGCCTGTTTTCCCACGTCCGGGATACGCCTATACTCATGCGCTAAGCAGAGAAGCTATTCTTATTGAAGCCGGCCCGTTGCAACGCCTTGATCTGCAGCTATCCGCTATGATAAAAGACGCTAGAAAACGCCTTAAGAAAATGAGTATAAGAACTAGTAAACAAGTTTTTATTATGGGAAACTCAGCTTCTTGCCAGTTTGCCAACAGGTTTGTTCTTTTACATCCCAAATTAATTGCCGCCGCAGTATGTGGCAACACCTCGGTATTGACAATGCCTTTTGAAGAGTTTGGCGGAGTTGCGCTGCCTTATGCAGCCGGAGTTGCTGACTTAAAAGGTATAACAGGAAAAAATTTTGATTTAAAAAATTATCAAAAAGTACCGCAGTTTTTTTACCGTGGAGACGTCGATGATAATGAGACTTTAAATTATAAAGACTGCTTTTCAGAGGTTGAAAAAACGGCTGTCATGCAAACCTTTGGGAGTGACACCAACACACGATGGATAAAATACAAAGAAGTGCTTGAATCTTTTAGCCCCAACGTTAAGGTAACTATTTATCCAGGGTTGGATCACTCTTCCAAGGATGATGAGGCGGTTAAGTTTTTTAAGTCAGTTTTAGATGGAAAAAACTAAAATTTAAAATAGTTAAGCATTAATAAAAGGGGGGATAAATTATGTGCGGATGCGGATGTAATAAAGATAAAAAAGGAATTAAACACACTGCGGTGTGTGATTGCACCCCGCAAAAACATTGCGGCTGCTTCGACGGCAAACTATGTAAATGCGGTTTTTAATAAACTAATCCCCTCAAACATTTGAGGGGATTAGTTATTTGTACCAACAAAAATGCCTTCCTTATTACATTCCTAAACTTTTACATAATCCGTTTGTGGTGCTAATGCAAGCGGTTTCTCCGGGTTTGCCGGATTTGTCTAAATATACAGTATATTTATGCTTATATTTTCTATCTTCACCCACCCCATAATTTTTGTTGTCAAAAATATCAAAGCCTTCTATCCCGGCGTTGGAGATGGCGTTTGTATTTAAATCTGCCGAGAAATTTTGGCACCACAGCATAAAATAGCCTGAAGGTGATTCCGTGCAACCGCTAAAATCTATATCGAGGTCGGACCATTTTGCGGGGTAAGCGTCATTGGCTAAATAGTATCTTTCCAAAGAATCTTTTAACGATTTTCCCGCGGTTATATACTGCGTAAAACGGGATTTTTCTACTGCTTTTTGGTATTGCGGCAGCGCTATTGCCGCCAAAATACCTATGATAAGCACCACTACTAAAAGTTCTATTAATGTAAACCCTTTTTTCATAAAATCTCCTAAATTTAACAATATTATAATAACATTTTTGTAATAAAAGAAAAAGTTTTTATACTCTCAAATTGCTAAAATAAAATATATGGAAAACAGCAACTTTACCCCTAAAAAAGATTATCACGCCCCTATGCACACGGCCGAGCATATACTTAACCAAACCATGGTGCAAACTTTTGGCTGCGCCAGAAGTAAAAACGCGCATATAGAAAAAACCAAATCAAAATGTGATTACTTTTTACCCGCCGCCCCAACGCAGCAGCAATTGGAAGAGGTAGAGAAAAAAGTTAACGAGGTTATATCGCAAAACTTACCCGTAACTGAGCGCATTATGCCGCGCAACGAAGTTGCCAAGATATCCGATATCAGCAAACTACCCGCAGACGCCGGTGACAGCCTGCGTGTGATTTTTGTAGGGGACTATGATGTTTGCCCCTGCATTGGCATGCACGTGCAAAATACATCCGAAATAGATAAATTTAAAATTACCACCTGGGATTATGAAAACGGCCGCTTAAGGCTCAGGTTTAAACTGGAGCCTAAATAAATGAAAAAACTTATTTTTACCTTTGTATTAATTATGCTTGCCGCCGCGTCTTACGCGCAACGCGGGATAACAACGCCTGTTAAACTTTCATTTTTCGGTAATAACGGCCCTACAGATTCTATCCCCGGCAATGTACTTACTGTAATGGGGCTGGATATCGGCCTTTTGGGCACAACTACACCGTATGTTTACGGGTTACAGGCGTCTATAATTAACTCGATATCAGACGATTTAAAAGGTGTGCAGCTTGCCGCGCTTGGCGCGGCCGGTAAAACCACGGGTATTGTGCTTTCCCCCACGGTTAGAGGCAAGGCTTTTGGCTTGGCGGCCTCAGCAATAAGTGTAAACGAAACCACCGGCCTGGAAATAGCCGCTTTAAAGTATTCTGATTTTTATAATATGGGCGTACTGATAAACGGCATAAGTTATACCGACGGGTTTGGCGGGCTGCAAATAGGTCTGCTTAATATTAACAAAGGCATGGTTGTCGGCGTGCAAATAGGCTTGATAAATTACGCCAGGCAGCTGCACGGCGTGCAAATAGGTTTAATAAACGTTGCCTATAACGGTTATGTGTTGGCATTGCCAATATGTAATTTTAGGTTTTAAATATTTTCTTCTTGCGGCGGTATGTATAAATTAACCGGGTCACAGTTGGGGGTTAAGGTAAGGTCCTTTTCTGTGGCTTTTGTTATTGCGCCAGTCATGCCCCAGTCTACAATTAATACTGATATCACGCCCCACAAAAATATAAGCCCAACCAAAGATATAGAATCAAAGTCATGCGGTATAGCCATATTAGCGTCGCCGCAGCCGGTTTTCTTGGCGGTAAGCACGGCTTTACGCAGTTTGCGTTTGGGTATGCGGAAGGCAATGCTGTCTTTGCCTATTTCTTTATTGTTCAAATAAAACGTGGTTTCACGTTCTTCTGAGTTTAAGGTCAAATGTTCTTTGGTGCCGTGGAATATTGTGGCGCAGCCGTTAAACGATAGCATGGACGCAAGCAGTAATGATAAAAACTTTTTCATTTAATAATTATATAAAAGTATAATAGGTGTAGCATGACAGTATTCTCAGATATTAAATATTTAGCTGACGGTACCCCGGTACAACAAGCGGCGCATGCCGCGATAGTTAGCCTTGGCATTTTGCAAGATTTAGCGGTGCACGAGCCGCTGGTTGCGGGCACAATACCAATAGATATTAATATCCCGGGCAGCGACATTGATATTATTTGCCGCGCGGCTGACTACGCGAAATTTTCTAAATTAATAAATAAGCTTTACGGCGGCAAGAAAAAATTTAAAGAAAATATTTTTGAAAACCATTACGTATGTGGTTTTGAATTTGAAAATTTTATATTTGAAATTTACGCTCAAAATATTCCCCCGCAAAAACAAAACGCCTACCTGCACATGCTTATTGAGGGCAGAATTTTAAATTTAAAAGGCCAAGATTTTAAAAAAGAAATAATAAAATTAAAAATTAACGGCATTAAAACAGAACCCGCTTTTGGCAAGCTTTTAAATTTAGTGAACCCATATACAGATTTACTTGAGCTGCAAAAAATGACAGACGCCGAACTTAAAAAATTTTTGGAGTTATAATGAAGAAACTATTATCAATTATATTTTGCGTATTTATCTGCTTCGCCTGCAACGCCGAAAACGGCAGCGGCCTTACGGACACAAAAGGCAATACAATAGCAACACGCTTCGCCCCGCCCGCGGGCTTCACGCGCACGGCCGAATCGCAAAACAGCTTTGCCGCGTATCTGCGTAACTTACCGCTAAAGAAAGACGGTGCGCTTGTAAAATATTTTAACGGTAAAACAAAACCCAACCTCAGCACCTACGTCGCCGTAGTAGATATGGAAATTTCCCCCAAAGACCTGCAGCAATGCGCCGATGCTGTTATGCGCCTGTACGGTGAATACCAGTTTGCAGAGAATAAAATAAACGATATTAAGTTTAACTTTGTATCAGACGGCAAACCAAGATATTTTAAAGATTACGCCAAAGGCGACACGTCTTACAAAAACTTTCGTAAATATATGGACTATGTTTTTGCGTACGCCAACACGGCGTCATTGCTTAACCAGCTGCGCCCGGTAAAAGATATTAACGATATGAAGATAGGCGACGTTTTTATACAAAAGGGCCGCCCGTTCGGCCACGCGGTAATAGTTGTGGATATGGCGCAAAATAAAGAAGGCAAAAAAGTTTACATGCTTGCGCAAAGCTACATGCCCGCGCAGGAAACGCAGGTTCTTTTTAACCCCATGAACGTAAAACTAAGCCCGTGGTACGATCTTAATGGTAAAACAATAGTAACCCCTGAATGGGTATTTCAGCCGGCAGACTTAAGGAGATTTTAGGCTGGCCAAACTCTCCCAAATATAATCTAAAAAAGCTAAAATGTAAATATGGAAAAATACATAATATTATACTTTTCCGGCAGTGGTAATACTAAACACATGGCGGAAGTTTTACATTCCAATCTTATCAAACAAGGCCAGCAGGCCGATTTGGATAAGATTTTAGGGTATGATTATGCCAAACTGGACAGTTACAGCACATTTATATTCTGTTACCCTATTTATGGCTTTGGTATGCCGGTGGCGGTGCAAAAGTGGCTTGAGGGTATGCCAAGACTTAGGAACAAAAAAGTCTGCGTATTTACAACATTCGCTAACAAACTTCACGTAGGCTGGGCCTTATCTAAGGCTAAAAAAATATTGTGGCGCAAAAAGTACAATATTACCAACGCCACCACAATCCTCATGCCAAGCAGCTATACAATGTTCACGCCCGAAACCCCGCCCGAAACCGCCAAAAGGCTTATTACAATAGCGGACCGCACCGTTTGCCGCCTGGCTTTGGACATTATTAACGGCAAGTCCAACATGCGCAGCTTTAAAACGCCGTTTTACCTTAAACTGCACTATAGAATCATGTACAAGTTCTTTAGAAAGTACTGGGTGCCTAAGTTTTGGAAGTATTTTAAGGTGTCGGACGAGTGCATATCTTGCGGCCTTTGCGCCAAAGAGTGCCCTGTGGGCGCCATTACTATGGAAAACGGCCGCCCCGTTTGGCACGATGGCTGCCAGCAATGCGGGCGCTGTTTTAACCTTTGCCCAAAACGCGCGATAACCCAGTTTGACTGGATAGGCCGCGGCAGCACCAGGGGCAGATATATATTTAAAGAACCTAAAAAATAACAAAAAACACCGCTTAGCCTTAAGCGGTGTTTTTTTATGTTTGTATTGTTAATCTAACCAATTTATGGTACAATATTTATAAGAAAAAGCTGTGGATAAAACGTTATAAGATTAACTTGTAATTGACAGCCCAAATTGATATAATATATAAGAATTTTTTAAACAGATTTTAGCACTGCACAAGCACCTTACGGCGAGAAACAAAGCGTGGGGTAAGCTTGCGCTGTCTTTTCTTTTCTGTAAAAAACAGACAAAAAAAGATAAAAAAGCGGTGTTAATTAGGTAAACAATGAACCTGACAAAACAACAAAAAGTAGAAAAGTCACAAAACTTATCTAAAGAAATCAAAGATGCAGGCGTCTTATTTTTTGCGGCCTACCAGGGCCTCAAATTCGTAGACATGGCTGAACTTAGAGCGCAGTTAATCCCCACGGGCGCAAAATTCCGTGTGGAACGCAACGCTATAGTTGACCATGCCGTAAGACAGGCTGCAATTGAAGGTGCCGATGAAAAGCTTTTCAAAGGCCCTACGGCAATTGCTATTGGCGGCGATATCGCGGCCGTGGCAAAAACTATGGTTGATTTCTCCAAAAAGTTTGGTGCTTTAAAGCTTAGGGCTTGTTTTAGTGACGGGGTCTGGTATAATGAAGCACAAGTTCAGCAACTTGCTACCATTGGCAGCAAAGAAGATAACTTGTCTAAACTTGCCGGCGCGCTTTACAGCGCGGTTGCCCAGTCCGCACAAGTCTTACAAGCTCCCATCAGGGATCTTGCTTATGTTCTTAAAGCCGTTGAGGACTCTAAGAATTAAGTTGTTTTGCGCACCGGCTTTAACGCCGTGTGCGCAGGCAATGTAAGCAGTCTCAAACCCGCCAAGTGCGGTGGTAGTCTCTTAGGAGATAAATGTACGGGCCTGAGCTCGGCTTAGGCAGAAGGCAGCTACCCTAAAAATAAAAGGAAATAAATACAATGGCAAAATTATCACAAGCAGAAATACTTGAAGCAATAGCCGGTATGACAGTTCTGGAACTTTCCGAACTCGTTAAAGCCGTAGAAGACAAATTTGGCGTAAAAGCCGCTGCTCCCGCAGTAGCCGTAGCCGCCGCTGCACCCGCAGCCGCAGCCGCTGAAGAAAAGTCAGAATTTAACGTTGAGCTCACAAGCGCAGCCGCAGACAAAAAAATCGCCGTAATTAAAGTTGTCCGCGAAATCACAGGCTTAGGTCTTAAAGAAGCTAAAGACTTAGTCGATGGCGCTCCTAAAGTAATCAAAGAAAACGTTGCCAAAGCCGAAGCTGAAGAAATGAAAAAGAAAATAGCTGAAGTCGGTGGCGTAGTAACACTTAAATAAGAGTTCATCTCTGTTTAGTTTTTCCCGCCCCGTTATGCGGGGCGGGATTAATAAGCAAAAAATAGCAGTATCTTGAAAATAGTTGTGAATATCGGGAATAATTCCCGTTAATTTCACATAAATAAATTAAAAGCTTTTCGTATTAAATTTACCGGGCGGACTACCGTCTGAAAGAAACAGCAGTTTTTAAAGTAAATTTACACGAACGCAATATTAAAGCATTTCGCACAAAGCTTGTTTCGCGGTTACGCCGCTTAACATGTTAAAGGAACAAAGTTCCTGACACAAACTTCACGCGAAGCGCGCCAAATAAAACCTTTGGGACATAAAATTAAATATTTGAGTTTAAAAGGTAGCGGGTTTAACAATTTATCTTTACCCTCAGCGGGTGTAATGATAAGCTGTTAAACCTTAAACATTCCAGGAAAAGTGTAAATGAGACAATTAAACTTTGGTAAAATTTCTTCCAAGCTACAATTACCTGATTTGTTGGAAATGCAGAAGCAGTCTTTCGTAGACTTTTTACAGTTAGACACTGCGCCAACCAAAAGGGATCTTAAAGGTCTTCAGGCAGCGTTTGAAGACGTATTCCCCATAGAAGCGCCGGACGGCAGCATGAAACTTGACTTCGTTAAGTACGAACTCTGCCCGCCCCGCTACACAACACCGCAGCAAGCAATTGTACGTGACGGCACCTACAGCGCCCCGTTAAAAGCGGTACTCAGACTTTCTGTTAAAAAAAGAGACGGCAAACTTAAAGAAGCCTCAGAGCAGGACGTTACGCTTTGCGACCTTCCTTTAATGACAGACGCCGGCTGCTTTGTCTTTAACGGCGCGGAACGCGTGGTAGTCAGCCAGTTACACCGCTCCCCGGGTATTATTTTTGAAGAAGACGAAGAAAAAAAGCAGTCTACTTTAGGTAAAAAACTTTATGTAGCCAGAATCATACCTTACAGAGGCGCCTGGATCGAATTTTCTTTCGACCTTATGAACGCCCTTTGGGTACGTATTGACCGCAAGAAAAAAGTTTTAGCTACCACATTTTTACGCGCCTGCGGTTTAGAAACCAACGCGCAAATTATACAAGCCTTCTACAATTGTGAAGATGTCGACATCAAACCTGCTGAAATTGACAATGTAGTGGGCCGCTACGCCGCGGACGATATCGTTGACGCAACGACAGGCGAAGTTCTTTGGAACCTTGACGACAAGGCCGCCATACCGGTGGACGACAAAGTGTTCAAAGAAATGGTGGAACGCAAAATTAAAAAAATTAAAGTCATTTCCGGCAACCCCAGACAGGACGACCCGGCTATTTTGGCTACGCTTGAGAACCGCAAAGACACAATAAGAACCGCTAAAGAAGCCCAGGCGGACATTTACAAAAAAATGCGCGGACAGGATTTCGTTGTAAAAGACCAGGCTGAAACATTCTTAGACAACCTGATTTTTGACAATATCAGACGTTACGACCTCAGCTACGTAGGCCGTTACAAAATCAACAAAAAATTTGAGGCCCTTTTTGATATTATCGGCAACCTTAAATTTAAAAAATTCGCCACACCTACAGACAAACGCAGAACATTATCCCCGGAAGACATTATAGTTACGGTTAAATACCTTTTAGCCCTTAACGCCGGCGAAGACGCGCAGAAAATGTACGGCGACGAACTTATTTTCAAGACAGACGATATCGACCACTTAGGTAACAGACGTGTAAGAGGCATCGGCGAACTTTTGGAAAACCAGATAAGAGTTGGTCTTTCCCAAATGGCCAAAACGGTACGCGACAGAATGAATAAAGAGTTAACCTCTCATACACCGCGCGCCTTGGTAAACGCCCAGCCCGTACAGGCTATTATAAGGAAGTTCTTTGGTACGTCACAGCTTTCACAGTTCATGGACCAAATTAACCCGTTATCAGAACTTACGCACAAACGCAGACTTTCTGCCTTAGGCCCCGGCGGTCTTAACAGAAAGAGAGCCGGCTTTGAAGTGCGCGACGTTCACCACACACATTACGGCCGCGTTTGCCCTATTGAGACGCCTGAAGGTCCGAACATCGGTCTTATTACCTCTTTGGCTTGTTACTCTAAGGTTAACCAGTACGGTCTTATTGAAACACCGTACAGAAAGGTTAACAACTCTAAAGTAACGGACAATTTTGAGTATTTAACAGCGGACCAGGAAGACGATCTTATGGTCGCCCAGTCCAACACACCGCTTACAGACGGCGGCAAAATTAATACAGATATGGTGTATTGCCGTGTAAGAAGTGACTATCCTATCGTCGCCCCTACAGAGGTTGACTATATGGACGTTTCACCCTTACAGGTTATCAGCGTATCAGCCGCTTTAATACCGTTCTTAGAACACGACGACGCCAACCGCGCGCTCATGGGTTGTAACATGCAACGCCAGGGCGTACCGCTGCTCTTAACTGATGCCCCGTTAGTAGGCACGGGTATTGAGCATGAAGTCGCGCGTGACTCAGGCGCTACACTTACAGCCCAGCGCGGCGGTAAAGTAGTGTTCGCGTCCGCCGACATGGTCGCTATAGAACCTGAAAACGGCCCGTTAGATTTTTATGAACTTATTAAGTATAAACGCTCCAACCAAGACACCTGTATTAACCAGAGACCCTTAGTTAAAACAGGCGACACGGTTAAAAAAGGCGCTATACTTGCAGACGGCCCCGCCATGCAGGACGGACACCTGGCTCTTGGTAAAAACCTTTTAGTAGGTTTTATGAGCTGGGAAGGTTATAACTACGAGGACGCTATCTTAGTTTCACACAAGCTGGTTAAAGAAGACGTTTTTACCTCTATCCACTTGCATGAATTCAGCGTAGACGCCAGAAACACAAAGCTTGGCGCTGAAGAAATAACAAGAGACATCCCCAACATAGGCGCGGAAGCCCTGTCACACCTAGACATTGACGGTATAGTTATACCTTCAACCGTTGTGGAACCGGGTGACATTTTAGTAGGTAAAGTTACGCCTAAGGGCGAACAGCAGCTTACGCCTGAAGAAAGACTGCTTAAAGTAATCTTCGGCAAGAAAGCTGACGACGTGGTGGACGCTTCACTGCGCGTACCCCCGGGCACCAGCGGCAAAATCATAGGCACAAGAGTTTTTGTAAGAAAAGAAAAACTTACCAAAGCCGAAGAAAAAGCCAGAATTAAAGCCCTGGAAGACGACAAAAACGCTAATTTGGACGCTATTAAAGAACAGCGCAAGCTTGCTCTTGAAAGCGCCAAAGAAACCTTCTCTAAAGAAGCTGACCGCAAGAAAGAAGAAGACAGAGTTAACACTTTCTACAAAAAGCTTGAAAAGAAAGTTTTAGAAGATTTTGAAAGAGAAATGGAATTCTCCAGACAAGGTGACGAGTTGGCGGTTACGGTTAACAAATCCGTAAAAGTATTTATCGCCAGCAAGCGCAAACTGATGGTGGGCGACAAATTGTCCGGCCGCCACGGTAACAAAGGTGTTGTGGCAAAGATTCTCCCTGAAGAAGACATGCCCTTTATGCCGGATGGCACACCGCTTGACATTGTGCTTTCACCTTTGGGTATTCCTTCTCGTATGAACGTAGGCCAGTTGTTTGAAACAATGCTGGGCTGGGCAGCTAAGAACTTAAATTATAACGCCGCCACCCCTGTATTCGACGGTCCTATAGAAGAAACAGTTAAAGAAGAAGTAAGAAAAGCCAAAAAGGCGCTTATTGCCAAAGGCGTACCGGAACATCATTTGCCGGACGACTACTGCCGTATTACATTATACGACGGCAGAACAGGTTTACCTTTTGATGAAAAGGTTACCATCGGCTACATGTATATCATGAAGCTTATTCACTTGGTAGAAGATAAGGTTCACGCCCGTTCCACTGGGCCGTACAGCTTAATCACAAGGCAGCCCTTGGGCGGTAAAGCGCAGTTTGGCGGACAGAGATTTGGTGAAATGGAAGTATGGGCCATTGAAGGTTATGGCGCTACATATACATTGCAAGAGTTCTTAACAGTAAAGTCTGACGACTTTGCCGGCAGAACCAAAATGTATGAATCCATTGTCCGCGGCGAAGCGCCGCAACAGCCCGGCGTGCCGGAATCCTTTAAAGTATTAGTAAAGGAACTTCAGGCATTAGGCCTCAGTGTTGAACTGCTGAAAGATAACAAAGAGCAGGAAGTGGAAGAAATGACAGTAGCAGCCCACGCCGCCGAAATTATCGATGAAAGTAAGGACAACTAGGTTAACGGAGAATTTAAATGTCAGATAAAAACAAAAAAACAAAAAGACTGGACGATCTTAACTTCTTTGACTTTGACGCTATTAAACTTGGTATAGCCAGCCCTGAGCAAATCATGGCATGGTCCCACGGCGAAGTTAAAAAGCCCGAAACCATCAACTACCGCACACTTAAACCGGAAAGAGACGGTTTATTCTGCGAACGTATTTTCGGCCCTACTAAGGACTATGAATGTTCTTGCGGTAAATACCGCTGGGTAAAATACAAAGGCATGCAGTGCGACCGCTGCGGCGTTGAAATTACAGAAGCCAAAGTAAGACGCGAACGCATGGGCCACCTGGAACTTGCGGTACCCGTGGCGCACGTTTGGTTCCTGCGCAAAAACCCGTCAAGAATCGGCATCATGCTTGACATGAGAACGACCGATCTTGAAAGAGTGGTTTACTACGCCAGCTACGTTGTTATTGAAGACTGCGTAGACTCCGTTACAGGCCGCACAGACTTTAAAAAAGGCGAACTTCTTAACGACGTGCAAGTGCGCGAAGCGCGCAAAAAGCACGGCGCCAGGCTTAAAGTTGATATCGGCGCGCCGGCTATCAAAACATTGCTCTCTTCTATAGATTTTGACAAAGAAATCCCGCAGCTTCATGAAGACCTGCGCGAAACACAGAGCGAGCTTGAACGCACAAAATTAATCCGCCGTATTAAAACGATGGAAGAATTTAAAGCCAGCGGCAACAGACCGGAGTGGATGATTTTATCAGTACTTCCCGTTATTCCGCCGGATTTAAGGCCTTTAGTACCGCTTGACGGCGGCAGATTCGCCGCTTCTGACCTTAACGATTTATACAGAAGAATCATTAACCGCAACAACCGCCTTAAGCATATTGAATCCTTAAGAGCGCCTGAGGTTATGATTTATAACGAAAAGAGACTTCTTCAAGAAGCCGTGGACGCTTTAATTGAAAACGGCGCCAGAGGCAAGTTCTTTATCGGTGCCGGCGGCAGGCCGCTTAAATCCCTTTCAGACGTTATTAAGGGTAAGCATGGCCGCTTCCGCCAAAACTTGCTTGGTAAACGTGTGGACTACTCCGGCCGTTCAGTTATCGTAGTAGGCCCCAGCTTAAAACTGCACCAGTGCGGTTTGCCCAAGCTTATGGCTTTGGAACTTTTCAAACCTTTTATTATCGGCGAACTTATGAAAAAAGAGGGTGTTACCCTTAAAGCCGCTAAAAAAATGTTAGAACGTGTCAGACCGGAAATTTGGGACATTTTAGAAACCGTTACCAAACATCATCCGGTAATGTTAAACCGCGCGCCAACGCTGCACAGGCTTGGTATTCAGGCGTTTGAACCGGTGTTAATTGAAGGTAAAGCTATACAGCTGCACCCGTTAACATGCGCCGCGTTTAACGCTGACTTCGACGGTGACCAGATGGCTGTTCACGTTCCGCTGTCTCTTGAAGCGCAGCTTGAAGCGCGTACGCTGATGTTAGCCACAAACAATATTTTATCACCCGCGTCCGGCCGCCCTATAGCGGCGCCGTCCCATGACATTGTTATGGGTATCAGCTTCTTAACCAAAGTCAAACTTAATGACAAAGGTGAGGGCGCTGTATTTGGCAGCAAAGACGAAGCTTTAATGGCTTACGCCTATAACAGAGTTTCTTTACATGCCAGAATTAAAGTACGCGGCCTTAACGAAATTAAAGAAGCCGGTCTTTCCGATAAAGAAGCGCTTGACGTTAATAAATGGAAAGATTACACAACAGTGGGCAAAATTATTTTTAACAGCAACCTGCCCGAAGGCTGGCCTTATATCAACACACCTGTTGGTAAAAAGGAACTTGCCGGTATAGTTGACGAATGTTACAAGAGCAAAAAGTACGGCAGATACGAAGCCGTGCAGCTTTTGGACAGAATAATGAAGCTTGGCTATAACTACGCCACACGCTCAGGTCTTTCTATATCTATAGCGGACATGATCGTGCCGGAAATCAAACAGAAATATATTGATTCCGCCAAAAAGAGAATTAAAGAAATTCAAGCCCAGGCCGAAGCCGGTATCATTACCGAAGGTGAAAGATACAATAAAGTTATCGACATCTGGACCCGCGTTACGGACGACGTCGCCGTAGAACAGTTTAAAGAGATGAAAAAGTTTGAAGAAGCCGCCTACAGCGGTGAAGGTCAAAAGTTCAACTCAGTGTTCTTAATGGCAGATTCCGGCGCCAGAGGTTCCAGGCAGCAGGTCAGACAGTTGGCCGGTATGCGCGGTCTTATGGCTAAGCCGCAGAAGAAACTTACAGGCGGCCAGGGCGAAATTATCGAATCCCCCATTACAGCTAACTTTAGAGAAGGTTTGTCTGTGCTGGAATACTTTATTTCCACTCACGGCGGACGTAAAGGTCTTTCCGATACCGCTTTGAAAACAGCCGACGCCGGTTATTTAACCAGACGTCTTGTTGACGTTGGTCACAACCTGGTTGTTACACAGGCTGACTGCGGCACAACCAACGGCATCGTAGTAACGTCACTTATGAGCGGCGAAGAAATAGTAGAGCCTATTGAAGAAAGAATTTTAGGCCGCGCCAGCTTAGAAGACGTTATAGTAAAAGCTAAAAAAGCCGACGGCTCCGAAGAAGATAAAGTCATTATTAAAGAAGGCGACATTATCTCACTTGAGCAAAGCAAACAGGTTAAGAAGTACGGCGTACAAAGCGTACGCATCCGTTCAGTTCTTACCTGCGAAGCCAAAACCGGCGTTTGCGCAAAATGTTACGGTATCAGCCTTGCCACAGGCACCATGTCAAGCGTGGGCGATTCAGTTGGTATTATAGCCGCCCAGTCAATTGGTGAACCTGGTACGCAGCTTACACTCAGAACCTTCCACATTGGTGGTACGGCCTCACGTGTGCTCAGCCGCTCACAGGCCGTGTCTGAAATAGCAGGTAAAGTAACGTTTAAAGATATTAAAGTTATTACCAACCGCATGGATAATAAAATTTGTATTTCCAGAAACGGCTCTATCTTTGTAGAAGCCACAAATGGTACAATAAAAGAATACAGAATCCAGTACGGCGCCAACCTGCTTGTTGCTGATAAAGCCACAGTAGAAAAAGGCGCTTTAATGGCGGAATGGGATCCGCACTCAATACCTGTGCTGTCAGAAACAGACGGTACGGTAAGACTTACGGACGTGTCCGAAGGTATTACCCTGCAGGAAGAACGCAACAAAGTTACAGGCGTTATTGAGCGCAAAATTATAGCCAGCCGCATGGGTAAAAAGAACCCCCGCATTGTTATTGAAGCTAAAGGCGGAAAGAAGCTCAGCTTACCGTTGCCTATAGATACAATCTTATTGGCGGAATCAGGGGAAGAAGTCCTAGCGGGTGATATTTTGGCAAAAATTGCCAGAGCCACCGGCGGTACCAAGGACATCACGGGCGGTCTGCCCAGAATCGCGGAGCTTTTCGAAGCGCGCAAACCCAGAAACGCGGCCATTATGTCAGAGTTCGCGGGTGTAGTCAGCCTCGAAACATCGCCTAAAGGTTTGGTTGAAATCGTTGTCAGAAGCGAAGAAACCGGCCAGGTTAAACAATACGCCGTACCGCAAGGTAAACATTTGGTTGTTTATGAAGGCGACCACGTGGGCGTAGGCGAAGCTCTTACAGACGGCGCCATTGACCCGCACGACGTACTGCGTGTTAAAGGTATTAAAGAAGTACAAGAATTTTTGCTTAACGCAATTCAGGAAGTTTACCGCTTGCAGGGCGTTACTATTAACGACAGACACATTGAAGTTATAGTCCGCCAAATGCTTGGTAACCTAAGAATAGTTGACGCCGGCGACACAGGCCTGTTAAAAGGCGAAATTGTCAGCCGCAGCACATTCCAGAAAGAAAACGCGAAAGCGGAAGCTAACGGTAAAAGAGCCTCTATAGGCGAGCCGATACTTTTAGGTATCAGCAAAGCGTCATTGGCTTCAGACTCCTTTATCTCCGCGGCGTCCTTCCAGGAAACAACAAAAGTTCTTACGGACGCGGCCATAACAGGCCAGGTAGACACCTTGCAAGGTCTTAAAGAAAACGTTATCGTCGGTCATTTAATACCCGCCGGTACCGGTATTTCCGCAAGGGAATTTGCAAAAGAGTTTGACGTAAATAAAAAGAAATAAATTAACCCCGGCTGCCGTATGCAAGTACGGCAGCCGGAAAAATACAGATTTTTGTGTAGCCCCGCGGTAAATGGGGGCGCATAAATAATGCGCGTGGGCGGGGATGTTAAGCGTTCACCCGTGTATTATACCGGGGCGGTTGTAACCGCTCCACCAGGAGAAAATAAAGTAATGCCTACAGTAAACCAATTAATCAGACAGGGCAGAACGGCTAACAGAACCAAAACAAAGTCACCTGCTCTTATGTCATGCCCTCAGAGGCGCGGCGTCTGTACTCGTGTCTATACGACAACACCTAAAAAGCCTAACTCTGCTTTAAGAAAAGTTGCTCGTGTTAAATTAACATCTAAAGTTGAAGTCACAGCCTATATTCCCGGCGTCGGCCACAACTTACAGGAACACAGCATTGTGCTGGTCCGCGGCGGTCGTGTAAAAGACTTGCCGGGTGTAAGATATCACATCATACGCGGCGCGCTTGACGCTTCCGGCGTAGAAAACAGAAAACAAGGCCGCTCACTCTACGGTGTGAAAAGGCCCAAAGCTGCTAAATAAAATAATTTAACAGTCTGCGTTACATGACATGACGTATGCGACGCTAATTGAATAATAATTTAATAGACTATCGCTCCATGGCGTAAAAAACTAAATGTTTAATTTAGCCAAGCGGCCGCAGGCCGCGAGTTACGCAGGACGCGAAGCGAGAATAATTTAAGCCTAAAGGAGTTGGTTTGAGTCGGACATTATATGTCCTTAACTAGTTAAAGCGGCAACGCCGCTGACAAAAACTTCACCCAGAGGGCAGGAGAATAAAATGCCTAGAAAAGGTTTGAGACCCAGAGACAGAAGACCGGCACCGGAAGCTGACTATAAATATGGTTCAGTTTTGGTGGCCAGGTTTGTAAATAAAATTAACTTTGAAGGTAAAAAAGCGACAGCTGAAAGAATAGTTTCCGACAGCATGGATATTATCGCTGAAAAAACCAAAGAAGATGCTATGACAGTGTTTAACCGCTGTATCGAAACAGTGCGCCCTTTACTCGAGCTTAAAGCAAGAAGAGTCGGCGGCGCTACCTACCAGGTACCGGTTGAAGTAAAAACAGTAAGAAGCACCTCTCTTGCCATGTGCTGGCTGCTTGACGCGGCCCGCTCACGCAAAGGCCGCCCTATGGCTGAAAAGCTTGCCGAAGAAATCATCTTAGGTTCTAAAAAAGAAGGCGCCGCTTTTAAGAAAAGAGAAGACACTCATAGAATGGCTGAAGCTAACAGAGCTTTTGCCCACTTTAAATGGTAAGGGATAATTAAATGGCTGATTTTAAAACATACCCAGTAGAGAAGATTAGAAACATCGGTATTATCGCTCACATTGACGCGGGTAAAACCACCACATCCGAACGTATTCTGTATTACACAGGTAAAACCCACAAAATCGGTGAAACGCACGACGGCGCGTCCGTAACCGACTGGATGGAACAGGAAAGAGAAAGAGGTATTACAATTACCGCTTCCGCTATTTTCTGCGTTTGGAAAGACTGCCAGCTTAACATTATTGACACCCCCGGCCACGTGGACTTCACGGCCGAGGTTGAACGTTCACTTCGCGTTTTAGACGGCGCCATCACATGTTTTGACGGCGTGCAGGGCGTGGAACCCCAGTCTGAAACAGTTTGGCGTCAGGCTGACAAATACCATGTTCCCAGAATTGCTTATATTAACAAGATGGACAGAATCGGCGCCAGCTTTGAAAAATCTTATATGTCTATAAGAGAAAAGCTTGGTGCTAACGCTGCCCCTATTCAGTACCCTATCGGCGCGGAAGACCAGTTTAAAGGCGTGGTTGACCTTATTACTATGAAAGCTTTAATATGGGAAGGCGACCATACGGGCGCCCCTTTTGCGGAACATGAAATTCCCTCGGATATTAAAGACGAATGCGAAGCGCTCAGAACAGAACTTATTGAAAAAATAGCTGATTTTGACGAAGCTCTTATGGAACGCTATTTAAACGGTGAAACCAACTTTACCGTTGAAGAAATAAGAGCCGCCATAAGAAAAGGCACATTAACGGGTAAGTTTTTCCCTGTTACATGCGGTTCTTCTTACAAGAACAAAGGTGTGCAGCCGCTTTTAGACGCGGTTACATATTACCTGCCCTCACCTAACGATTTGCCTGCTGTCAAAGGCACAAACCCCGATACAGGTGAAGCTATTGAAAGAAAACTTGTAAAGACAGAGCCTTTCAGTGCGCTGCTTTTCAAAATTCAGACAGACCCTTACGTTGGTAAATTATCATTCTTCCGCATTTACTCAGGCACATTGAGCGCGGGTGACACAATTTACTTCCCGGGCAAAAACGCCACGGAACGCGTGGGCCGCATCATGCGTATGCACGCGGACAAACGTGAAGAGGTTAAATATCTTGAAGCCGGCGAAATCGCCGCCACAGTAGCTTTAAAAAACGCTCAGGTGGGGCAGACAATTTGCTCACCCGATAATCCAATCATGCTGGAAAGTCTTACATTCCCTGAGCCTGTTATTCAAATTGCTGTTGAGCCTAAGTCTAAAGATGACGAAGAAAAAATGGGCAACGCCTTATCAAGGTTAGCCGAAGAAGACCAGACATTCCGTATTAAAACGGATGAAGAAACCAACCAAACCATTATTTCAGGTATGGGTGAACTTCACTTGGACATCATTGTTGACCGTATGAAGAGAGAGTTCAACGTACAGGCTAACGTGGGCAAACCGCAGGTTGCTTACAGAGAAACTATAACCAGAACAGTTGAAAACGAAACCAAATACGTCAGGCAGTCCGGCGGCCGCGGTCAGTATGGCCACGTAGTGCTTAGACTTGAACCTAACGAAAAAGGTAAAGGTTTTGAGTTTATCAACGAAATCACACAGGGCCGTATTCCTAAAGAATACATTCCCGCCATTGAAAAAGGCGCCAAAGAAGCCACAGATACAGGCGCTCTGGCCGGGTACCCGCTGGTTGATATTAAAGTAGCCGTAATAGACGGCTCTTTCCATGAAGTTGACTCTTCAGAAATGGCGTTTAAAATCGCCGCTTCCATGTGTTTAAAAGAAGGCGCCAAGAAGGCCGGCGCTGTTATCTTAGAACCTATCATGAAAGTAGAAGTTGTCGCCCCGGAAGCCAACCTTGGCGATATCATAGGTGATTTAAGCGCAAGACGCGCACAGATAGGCGAAATGGGTATGAGAACCAACGTCCGCTTTGTAAGAGCGGAAGTGCCTTTATCTGAAATGTTCGGTTACGCTACAACAGTACGCTCACTTTCACAAGGCAGAGCCAGCTTTACGATGGAACCCAGCCACTACGCTGAAGTTCCTGCTAACGTAGCAAAAACAATTATTGAGAAGAAAACAGAAGCTGTAAAAGCTTAGGAGATTATAATATGGCAAAGGAAAAATTTGTAAGAACGAAGCCACACGTAAACGTAGGCACAATTGGACACGTTGACCACGGTAAAACGACATTAACGACAGCGTTAACGAAGGTATTAGCAAAAGAAGGCAAAGCAAAAGAGATGGGTTACGCTGATATCGCCAAAGGCGGTGTAGTAAGAGACGCGTCAAAGATCGTAACGGTAGCGGTATCACACGTTGAGTACGAATCAGACAAAAGACACTACGCGCACATTGACTGTCCGGGTCACGCAGACTATATTAAGAACATGATCACGGGCGCGGCGCAGATGGACGGCGCGATATTAGTAGTATCAGCGCAAGACGGTCCTATGCCTCAGACGAGAGAGCACGTATTGTTAGCCAAGCAGGTAAACGTACCTAAGCTGGTAGTGTTCTTAAACAAAGTAGATTTAGCGGACGCTGATTTATTAGACCTCGTAGAAATGGAAGTACGCGAACTTTTAAGCAAATATGAATTTGACGGTGACAATACGCCGGTGGTAAAAGGTTCAGCTCTTAAAGCCATTGAGGGCGACAGCAGCGAAATTGGTGAACCTTCAATTAAAAGACTTTTAGACGCGTTGGACACATGGATCCCTGAGCCTAAGAGAGAAACGGACAAACCGTTCCTTATGGCAGTGGAAGACGTGTTCTCCATCACAGGCCGCGGCACAGTAGCCACAGGCAGAATTGAGAGAGGTGTCGTAAAAGTAGGCGATACGATAGAGATAATAGGTTTTAGAGACACAATGAACACAGTAGCTACGGGTATAGAAATGTTCCGCAAACTGCTTGACCAGGGTGAAGCGGGCGACAACGTAGGTGTGTTGCTTAGAGGTGTTGAAAAGAACCAGATAGAAAGAGGGCAGGTATTAGCTGCTCCTAAATCAATCAAACCGCACACGCAGTTTAAAGGGCAGGTCTATATCTTGAAGAAAGATGAAGGCGGCAGACATACGCCGTTAACACCTGGTTACAAACCGCAGTTCTATTTTAGAACGACGGACGTAACGGGCGAGCTTGCATTTAGCGGCGACATGATAATGCCTGGTGATAACGCTGAAATAGAAGTAAAGCTTATTACTCCTGTAGCTATGGAAGAAGGCTTAAGGTTCGCAATCCGTGAGGGTGGCAGAACAGTAGGCGCAGGCGTAGTAACCAAAGTAATAGCGTAAAAGATTGAAAAAATAAAAGAGCGTTCCGTTAGGAACGCTCTTTTTTTACTTTGTAAAAAAGATTTTGAATATTTTAGCTTTGCTAAAATAACTGTTTCAAAATCATCTTATTAATACGGCCGTCCAGTTGGGCGGCCTTTTTTATCAATCAATCCCCAAATCTTTGAGTTATTTTACGTTTTTATTTTTTGACCACACCCCGTCCGCCCTTTGGGCTCCTCGCGCAAGTGTGCCCAAAAAATAAAAACGTAAACTAATCTCAAATCTTCGGGGCCCCTGGTAATTTAGCAACAAAAAAGCCCCGCCATCCGGCGGGGCTTTTTTGTTTGTAAACAACTCTTTTTTCGCTTCGCGTATCCAATGTGCCGCTCCCTTTGTTCGCTAGGGTTTCAATAATCGGAATAAAATTTCTTCGGCTTTTGGCGTCTTTTTGACTTTTCCGGTTTCAACACACGCACCGTGTTCCCGCACCAAGTGTGCTGAAACCGGAAAAGTCAAAAAGCCACTCAAACCCCTGTGAAATTCACTTCTATAACAGCACTAATAACGACATAAAACATAAGCAGATAAAAATATCGTGGCCCCAAAGAATGAAAAAATAAAAGAGCGTTCCGAATAGAATGCTCTTTTTGTTGTTAAAATACTTACTGTGCTTTTATTAATACAATATAGGCAGTTACCTCAGCGAAGTATGAACGTGAGGGTCACAAGCCAAAGCTAGGAGGAATTGAAGATATTAAAACCCCATGCTTGTAATTAAGCTTGAGCCCCTCACGGGCCTGCAGCCCTGAGGGAACGGCACTTGTTAGATACAACAAAAAGCCCGCACAATTGTGCGGGCTTTTTGTTGCAAATATACTAATTTAGTTCATATTCTGTTCTGTCACCGCTTGCTGTGGGGTTTTTGCCGCCGATAGCCGCGCAAAGCTGTTTGCCCTTGTCGTTGATTGCGGTACAAAAACGTTTGTTGTTTTTTGTTGTGTCATTAGTGTAGTTGGGGCCAAAAAATTGGATGTGATAGTCATACGCGCTGTTAACACGCCACGCGTAAGCATTTTCCGCCCCGCCTTCATCCAAAGAGTATTCAAAATTCTTTGTAATCAAAAGCTCCCCGCCGCCATCGGACGTGTCAACATTAGGTAATTCTATGTCTAAATCATCATACCAACATGAAGACTCGCTGTTGGCCAGCCTGCAGGCCAGGCCTGCTGTTTGTAATGCCTTTAATGTTGTCATAGCCTCCGCCGCGCGGGACTTTTCCACCGCTTTTGTATATTGCGGCAGCGCAATGGCGGCCAAAATGCCTATAATTAATACTACTACCAACAATTCAATTAATGTAAAACCTTTTTTCATATAAACTCCTTAATATATAATTATTAATGATACTTTTTTTGTGACGGGGTGTCTAGCGGCTTGTATAAAAGGACTATAAATACTAAAATATATAAATAGTAGATTATGCAACATTAAAACGCCAGCAGAAAGAGCGCTTTTTTGTTATAATATCTATAAGCGGAATATGCAGCCGCTTGCAAATGCTTCTAGAGGACAGATTCCCCGACGGGAAATGATGCCCTCAAGGGCGTTTATTCTATGTTAAGCATAAGTGTCGGCTAAGCCGCACTAACTATAATGTCCAATCGTACGGATACTTAAGAGGAACAAAATATGGCTAATGAAAGACTTACAATCGTGCTCTCATGCACAGAATGCAAAAATAAAAACTATTACTATGCCCGCGGCAAAAAGAAAGATTTTAAACTTGAAATGAACAAATTTTGCAAAGCCTGCGGTAAATCAACCAAGCATAAAGAAGGCAAAGCCAACTAATTGGTTTTAAGTTTTAGCAGTATTGTTTTTTGACAATTTAGATTTAGAGTCTGCGGCATTTTTATGCGAGAGCATAAAAAACGCTTAAAGATTTATGGGAGCGTCGGTTAACTGGTAAACCACTGGTCTCCAAAACCAGGACTGAAGGTTCGAGTCCTTCCGCTCCTGCCATTTTCTTCGGATTTTGGCTTATTTTCCATTTTTTCTTATGTTCGGATATGTCCGCGCTTCGCGTGTTACTTCGTAAATATACCGAACAACGAAGAAAATGAAAAATAAACTCAAACTCCTGTGAAAATCCGCGGGTTTGTGTATCCGCGTTTCTAATCTAAATAATTTGATGTAAACTCAGTAATAGAGAGAAAAATAATGAATAAAATAATAAAATTTTTCCACGAAGCCTACGGCGAACTTAAAAAGTCTAAATGGCTTAGCAGGCAGGAAGTTATACAATCCACAATATTAGTTTTTATAGTGGTGGCAATCGCTTCCGCTTATGTGGGCGCTATAGATTTTGGCCTTTCTAAAGTTATAGGTTATATTTTGGGCAGAGGAGCTTAACCATGTCTGAAAATAAAGCTTGGTACATAGTACACACCCAAACAGGGCACGAAGACAGAGTAAAAGAAAAAATTTTACTTCAGGCTGAAGTGCAAGGTTTTAACGACAGGATTTTACAGGTTTTGGTTCCTACCGAAGACGTGGTGGAAGTAAAACAAAACAAAAAAATCCAGAGAAAAAGAAAGTTTTTCCCCAGCTATGTTTTAGTTGAAATGGACATGACGAGCGAAGCCTACTGGTTTATACGCAATATTTCCGGCGTAACAGGCTTTCTTGGCGACCCTAACCCGGTTGCTTTGCCTGAGGAAGAAATTGCGGGTATTTTAGAGCTTACCCAGCCCGGCGATGGCAGACCTAAACACGTTATTGAGTTTGAAACCAACGAAAGCGTGCGCATTACAGAGGGTCCGTTTAAACATTTTATCGGCGTTGTGCAGGAAGTTAACAACCAGAAGACAAAGCTTAAAGTTATGGTTAACGTTTTTGACCGTTCCACCCCTGTAGAAGTAGATTTCTTACAGGTAGAAAAAATAAACTAATTTGATGTAACCCGGTTTAACATTTTAAGCCGGCTTACAAAAGAAGTAAACTCAAGGAGTAGTTAAATAGTATGGCAAAAGAGAAGAAAATAAAAGGTTATATTAAACTGCAAATTGGCGCAGGGTCAGCTAACCCGGCACCCCCGGTCGGTCCCGCTTTGGGCCAGCACGGCGTTAACATCATGGAGTTCTGCAAACAGTTTAATGCTAAAACCGCAAAATTAGAAAAAGGGATTAAGATTCCTGTAGTCATCTCAGTTTATGAAGACAGAACTTTCTCCTTCATCACAAAAATGCCGCCTATGGCTGTATTAATTGTTAAAAAGCTTGGCGCCGCCAAGGGTTCCGGTACACCCCATAAAGATAAAGTGGGCAAACTTACCCAAAAGCAGTGTGAAGAAATCGCCGCGGAAAAACTGCCCGATTTAAACACAAAAGACATCAAGCAAGCAGCTGAAATGGTAAAAGGCACAGCCCGCAGCATGGGTGTAGATATCGCAGGTTAGAAACGAAAGCAAGATTGTCGGAGGCTTTTATGAGAAAAGTTTTTCTTGGAATATTGTTTTTTAGTATGTTTTCCTCTTTTGGTTTGAATGCCAAAGAGTATAATTACAATAAAGAAAATGTTACGGAAAAACAAATGTCAGTTTTTAAAAGTATTTTATTAATTGACTCAAGTATTGAATTGAATATAAAATTTTATAACAGTTTTTCTGATGATTGGTCCGTTAATCGGTATTTTATTCATACAGAAAAATATTCATACCAAAAAGATAAGAAATTTGGTTGTTTTGATATTAAATTCAACAGACATTCTCCTAATATGCCAAAGATGGACTACGCATGGTTGTGTACAGAAGTAAATTATAATGATGAAAAGGTTATTTACCCTATCACAAAAAAAACGTTCTGGCAAAAATTAAGAACAGTAAAACAGTGAGGCAGCGGGGTTGTCCCCGCGTTAGGACCTTTAATAAGGAGACAGTATGGGAAAAAGAATTGAAGCAGCAAGAAAAAATGTAGACGTTAAAAAACAGTATTTACTGCCTGAAGCGGTAGCTATAGTTAAAGACAACGCAAAAGCTAAGTTTGACGAAACAGTTGAACTTCACGTTGCCTTAGGCGTCGATACCAAAAAAGCAGACCAGCAGGTTAGAAGCACGGTAGTTTTACCTAACGGCACAGGCAAAACCAAAAGAATCGCCGTAGTAGCCAAAGGTGAAAAAGCTAAAGAAGCCCAAGACGCCGGCGCGGACATTGTAGGCGGTGACGATATTATTGAAGAAGTTATGGCAGGTAAAATTAACTTTGACGTACTTCTTTCAACACCCGACACAATGAAAGACCTTTCCAAAGCGGCAAAGGTGCTTGGCCCCCGCGGCTTAATGCCTAACCCCAAAAGCGGTACTGTTACATTTGATCTTGCCACAGCTATTAAAGAATTAAAAGCAGGCAGAATTGAATTTAAAGCAGACGCGTATGGTATAGTTCACACAATCGTAGGCAAAACAAGCTTTGACGCGGATAAATTAGCCGCTAATATCAAAGCCGTTATGGATACAATCCTCAGAATTAAACCCGCAACTGCAAAAGGCCAGTATGTTAAAAGCGTAAGCGTCAGCTCAACCATGGGCCCCGGCGTACGCGTAGACTCCAACAAAATATAAGTAACTCTTTTGCAAACTAAAAGCCCCGCCTAATGGCGGGGCTTTTTTGTATACCGTTGAAAATGACCGGCCTTGCGGGGGTGTTCAAAAAAGGTTCTACTGGGGAACAAAAAGTGTGTTAGTAATTGGTAATAAGAAAATGCAATTTAACTGCGCTAATGTTGCCTTTGCCACGCAAAGCGTAACAACCCAAGCGGTAGATGTTTACGTCGCGGCTTTGAAGCCGCTCCTCAACATGACAACTTTTTTATTAAACCCAAAAACAAAACAGCAAGAAAAGTACATGTTAGGGCAAGGTATTGACAAACAGCCGTTTTCTCCCTTTTGTAAAGGGAGTACGGCGCAGCCGGGAGGGATTTAATGAAGCGAGGTACGAGCTTTGCCGCGTAGTAGCGGAGCGAAGACGGGCGCAATTAATTAATGCCGTTATATTTTCTCCCCTTTATCAAAAGGGGAGTACCCGCAAAGCGGGGGTAGGGTTATAAATGCCGTTATAAAATAAAGTGCCGTTCCCTCAGCGAGGTACGAGCGTGAGGGGACCAAGTAAATTTTCAGCTAAGTTTGTATATATTAATACCGCGCTATTTCAGCATATCCCCAAAAGTTAGCTTAACCTAAAACATATATCAATACCTCCTAAAATGATAAAATATTTATAAGCTTAAAATCACAAGTGTTGCCTGCGCGCAGGGCTAGCAAGCCCGCTACGCAGCCGCTTGTATAAAGCTTATACTAAACCGGAGATATATATGGCAAAAATAGACGTTACCACACGTAACTTAATGCTGGACAGCTTAAGACAATACGCCAAAAATAATATTTCGTTCAACTTCCTTAGAGAACACGACGAGAAAAATGAAATCCCCCTCAGTCTTATTAAAGACATGTACGACCCCAATGTTTTGGGCGTTCATCTTCTTTTAATCCCCATAGAATACGGCGGCCTTGCAGGCAGCACAACAGACATTTACAGAATTTGTGAAGAACTTGCCAGGATTGATCTTGGCATAGGCACATCTGTATTCGCTACATTTTTAGGTTCTGACCCGCTTAACGTTGGCGGCACCCAGGAACAAAAGGCCAAATGGTTTGGCAAAATAGCCAGCGAACAACTTTTAGTAGCGTACGGCGCCACAGAGGCCGACGCCGGCAGTGACCTTGTGTCGCTCCGCACCCGCGCCGAACACGTTGTAGAAAACGGCGTACTTAAAGGCTATAAAATCACAGGCAGCAAAATGTGGATTTCTAATGGCGGCGTGGCCGATATTTACACAGTTTTAGCCATAGCCCCCGGCGGCCCGTCATGGTTTATTATGGAGAAGGGCGCACCCGGTTTTACCCAGGACGCGCACGAAGATAAGCACGGCATCAGGCTGTCAAACACAACAGGCCTTTCCTTTGACGAAGTTTTTGTACCTGTCGAAAACCTTATCGGTCTTAAAGAAGGCCAAGGGTTATTACAGGCGCAGGCCGTATTCGGCTACACCCGTTTGATGGTGGCCGCTTTCGGTTTAGGCGCGGGCGAAGAAGCTGTAGAAACAGCCGTTCAGTATGCCCAGCAGCGTGTGCAGGCGGGCAGCCCGCTGGTTGATAAACAAGGCTATATGCTCAAGTTTATTACGCCGCACTATATCCGCTTTGAAGCCGTAAGGTCTTACATTGACTGGGTTGCCAAACAGTTAGACGTTAACAACCACGGCCTTGCTACAGAGGGCGCGATAGCAAAATACTACGCTACCGAAGAGGGCAACAACGCGGCCGAGCACGCCATACAGGCGCTTGGCGGCTTTGGCTATACTAAAGAATTTTCCGTAGAAAAAATAAAAAGGGACGTTAAAATTACCTGCATTTATGAGGGCACCAGCGAAGTTATGGAAATGACCATTTACCGCGGGCGCTGGCAGGAACATTTAAAAAGCCGCGGCCAGTATTACATAAACATGGCTGCAGAAATGGACGCCGCCCACGCCAAAAACCCTAATGTAGGCGCGGACAGCGTAGCCTTAGGTTTAAAAGCCTTGGCAAGAATACTTGAAGAATGCAGACTGCAAAAACTTACGAGGCACCAGTTTGTTACATTTAAACTTGGCGAACTTATTTCTAACGCCGAAGTGGCCTATATCTTTGCCAAAGACTGCGCCGAAGGTAAAATTACCGAGGGCTCCCGCTTTGACCTTGCCACATTACAAACAATGTCACGTGTTTTGGCGAGAGAGATGGCTTTTGACGTCGCTTCAAAAGGTTTAAAATACGTACTTGGCGCGGGCAACGCAAACGCGGCGCAGATGAGCCAGGACGTAAACCTTATTGCTATAGAAGACAAAATGCGCGGTATTATTGAAGACAGTGATACAGTATCACTCAAATTAAAAGAACTTTTCAAAAAATAGGAACGAATATGAATATAGTTGTTTGCATAAAACAAGTGCCGGACTCAACCCAGGTAAAAGTTGACCCTAAGACAGGCACATTAATACGCGCGGGCGTACCCAGCATTTTAAACCCGTATGACCACTATGCTCTTGAGCAGGCCATAGCTATCAAGGCAAAAACAGGCGCCACGGTTACCGTTTTATCCATGGGCCCGGCGCAGGCATTGGCGGTTATACGCTTAGCCTTAGCTTTAGGCGCGGATAGAGGCATTTTACTTTCAGGCCGCGAGTTCGCGGGCTCTGACACATGGGCAACATCTTACGCTTTGGCCCAGGCTATTAAAAAAATAGGCAAAACTGATTTAGTGCTTTGCGGCCAAATGGCAATTGACGGCGACACCGCCCAAACAGGCCCCGGCATAGCATACCACTTAGACATGCCCCAAATTACATTTTGCACCGCTGTAGACTCTGACGGCAGAAAAGCTGTTGTAAGTAAACTTATTGACGGCGGGCACCAGGTAATGGAAGCTGACCTTCCGGCCCTTATCACAACAACAATGCCGCATGATTACCAGGCCAAATACCCGTCATTCTTAGGCGCTTTTCACGCGCAGGAAAAACCTGTGGAAACATGGGGCGCGGCGGATATTAACGCCGACGCTAAAAAGCTTGGCTTAGACGGCTCGCCCACACGCGTGGGCCGCATTTTCCCGCCGCCGGCCAGGGCAAAAGGCGAGATTTTTACAGGCTCCGCGCCTGACCTTGCCGCCAGAATAGTGGACATTTTGAGAAAGGAGAGTTTGATTAAATGATTAACATAGGTTCTAATTGTATAGGCTGCGGCAAATGCGTACGCACATGCCCCTTTGGCGCGCTTACCATGGTGGATAAAAAGGCCGTGGTCAACTCTTCCTGCACAATGTGCGGCGCTTGTATACCCGAGTGCCCCATAAAGTGCATTACCATGCCCGCGCAGGCGGGCCCGGCGGCTGATATATCCGCCTACAAAGGCGTTTGGATTTTTATGGAAGTTATAACCGAGGGCGCTGTGCAAAAAATACGCCCCGTAGGTTATGAGCTGTTAAGCAAAGGGCGTGAGCTGGCCGCTTCTTTAGGCGAAGAATTATGCGCTGTTGTAATTGGCGATAGCATGCAAAATTCTTTTGCTGAAATTTCCTCATACGGCGCCAGCAAAATTTACAGTGTAAACGGCGCGGGTTATAAAGATTATAATACCGACGCTTACGCTAACGCCATGATACAGTTGATTAAAAAATATAAACCCAGCATTGTTTTGTTCCCGTCAACATATGTGGGCAGAGATTTATCGCCAAGAATATCATCTGAAATATTTGTAGGTTTAACAGCCGACTGTACCGCGCTTTCAATAAACGCGGACCGCAATTTGGTGCAAACACGTCCCGCTTTTGGCGGCAATATTATGGCGGATATTTTAACGCCTAACCACCGCCCGCAAATGGCCACCGTAAGACCTAATGTAATGAAGAAAGAAGTTTCGGCCCCCGGCGCGAATGCGGCGGTGATTGAAGAGGCTATCGCCATTACACCCAAAGCTGCCAGAGTAAGAATACTTAATAAACACATTGACCCTGTTAACGAAAGCGAGAAGCTGGATGAGGCGGAAGTTATAATTTCCGGCGGCAGAGGAATGAAGACGGAAGTCGGTTTTAGCTTGCTTGGTGATTTGGCCAAAGAACTTGGCGGAGCGGTTGGCGCAAGCAGAGCGGCCATAGACCTTGGCTTAATTGAAAAAGAAAAACAGGTTGGCCAAAGCGGCGTTACCGTACGCCCCAAACTTTACGTAGCGTGCGGCATAAGCGGCGCGGTACAGCATACCGTGGGTATGGACGCATCCGACACTATCATTGCCATTAACAAAGACCCGCAGGCGCCTATATTTAACGTCTGTAAGTTTGGTATAGTGGGCGACGCGCACCAGATACTGCCAAAAGTAATAGAAGAAGTTAAAAAATCTAAATAAAAAAAGCCCCGCTCAAATGAGCGGGGGTTTTTATATTTTTATTTCTTATTCCACGGCACACCAGCTTTCACTTTTGAGCGTTTTTTTATTTTCTTGACCTTGCCGTACGCTTCGCTTTTAAGTACTGTCTGCGGTCAAGAAAATAAAAAACCACTTCAAAATTGAAAGCGATGGATAAATGAAGTGTGGCACACTTCTGTTATGGATCTATGTATTCACCCTCACCCCAGCCCTCTCCCTCGGAAGGGCGAGGGGATAAAAACCACTCAAAATCCTGTGAAATTCAGTAACACAACGACACTTATTTTTATTGCTTGAGACCCTCACGCTCGTGCCTCGCTGAGGGAACAGCTAACAGCACTTATTTTAGTTCCTCCCCCTCTTACGGGGGAGGAAGTTTTGACGCGGTGTTTTTTGCGAAGCAAAATGCGGCAAAGCAGGTGAGGGTATTTTTGCCGTAAGTGTTGATTATCTGAATCTACCCTCTTGGAAGTCTTTTACCATTTGCGCTATTTCCGGGCGCTTGAATTTGGTGACAAGCTGCACCGCGTCGTATTCGCGGTGGTTGAAGGAGGACTCGCTAAATATATACTGCTTACGCAAGTCTATTTTAGGAAAGCCGAGTAAAAACTTAACAATCTCAGGCTTTTCATAATGTATTGCCGCCGTAAGCAGTGTATGGCGTTCAAAGGTGTGGTGGTCTAACATGCGGTAATAGTATTTATTAATTTTCTTCTCGCCGCTTTTAATAATAAACTTTTTTACTTTTTCGGTTTCGCCGTTTTGTATGTAATCAAGCACGTAGTTATCGCCAAAGCTTTTATGCATTTTTACTATCATAAAAAGCGCGGGCAGCGCCATTAGCATTTGCATGTAAAAGCGCAGGTCCTGCGGTCTTAAGTATTTGGCTATGTTAGCTAACAATGTGCTCTCCTATTTACAATTGGCGGCCGCGTATAAAATAGCTGCTACCATACTTTCGGGGTCGGCCTCATTCTTACCCGCTATATCAAAGGCGGTGCCATGTGTGGGCGACGTTCTTACAAACGGCAGGCCGTAGGTAACGTGTACTATAGGTTCCTGCGCCGCCAGTTTTAGGCCTATCATAGCCTGGTCATGATACATACATATTATACCGTCAAAAGCGCCTTTTGTGTGTTTGGTCCAAAGCGCGTCTACTGATATTGGGCCCTGGACATTTAGGCCCTCTTTTTTAAGTACAGTTACCGCGGGGCGGATAATCTCGTTCTCTTCTTGTCCCAGCTTGCCGCCGTCGCCTGCATGCGGGTTAATGGCCGCTATGCCGATGCGGGGCTTTTTAATGCCTTTAGCGGTAAGCGCTTTTTCAAATAAATGCGCGGCGTGTATAATTTTTTTAGTGGTAATTTCTTTAGATAAATCTTTAATAGCAAAGTGTTCTGATACTAAAGCCACGTTTAATTTACCCGTGGTAAACATCATAAGCACGCGTTCAAGCTTTGCAAATTCTTTTAAAAATTCCGTGTGTCCGGTAAATTTTACGCCGGCCATATTCCAAGATTCTTTAGAAACAGGCGCGGTTACCATAGCTTTAACTTCCCCTTTTGATGTTAAGCGCGAGGCCATGGCAACGGCGTTAAAAGACGTAAGCCCGCCGTATATTGTGGGGCACGGTTCTGCGGGTAAAGCGCCGCTGAGTACCGCGGCGGTGTCTACAACAGTCCCCATGTCAGGCGTAAAACCAGCTTTTATAAGGGCGCTTTTATCACCTATTACTACGGGGGTGCACACGTTTTTTACGAGCGCGTTTTTTAATGCTTTTACTACAATTTCGGGCCCTATACCCAGAGGGTCGCCAGAGGTTATTGCTATTAACGGTTTCATTGCTTGTTCCTTTTAAAGTTAAAAAGGCTCTTAAACTTTTATATTTAAGAGCCTTTTACGTTTTATTGTTAATCACAAAAAACTATTTTTTAGGCTCTTCCTTTTTTACTTCTTTTTTAGGTTCTTCTTTATTGGCTGCGGCTTCTAAAGCTGTAAAGTCTTTATTAATTTTAATCTCGGCTTTGGAATGCAGGTCTTTAATATAATCTGTAATGGCTGTCTGTATTCTCTGCCCGGCTATATATTGGCCGAACTCACGGGCTGTTTTGTCAAAGGTTACTTCCTCGGCCGCGGCCTTTTCTTTAATTCTGACTATATGGAAGCCGGCGTCTGTTTTAATAACGTCGCTTGTTTTGCCTACGTCTAAAGAAAACGCTTTGTCTTCAAGGTTTTTAACTTCTTTAGGCAGTGTGCCTTTAACTAAAATCATGTCGCCGCCGGTCTGCATGCTTGCTTTATCGTCAGAGTATTTAAGCACCGCGTCTGAGAATGAGGCGCCAGCGTCAAGTTCTTTTTTAATTTCTTTGGCTTTGGCTTCTTTTTCTTTCAGTTCCGCCGCTGTCATTGTTTTGGGGGCTGATACAAATATGTGGCCTACTTTTACTTTAGGGGCGGCCATTTGGCTAAGGCGCGCCGCTATGTCTTCTACTTCCTGCTTATGTTGTTTGTCGGTAATTTTGGCAATCTTTTTTGTGTCTTTATCCATAACGGCCTTAACTTCATTAAACAGGCCTCTGGCGTCTTCTTCGGTTACAGGCGTAACTTTGCTTACTATAACTGTTTCAACAAATTTTCTGGACATAATCTGCTTGGTCAGGCGGTCTTTAAACTGTTTAAGGCTGAGGCCTTCTTTTTTAAGTTCCGCTTCAAAAAGTTTGTTGATGTCTTTATCGTTGCGTTTTTTGCCTGTTTTAGGGTCTGTGTCGGGGATTAACTGTTTTTTAGCGGCGTTAAGCGCTTCGGTAATTTCCTCGTCACGGGCTTTTACGCCTTCTTTTTCGGCGGCTTGGTAAAGCAGCTCGTCGTTAACCATTTGTTCCAAAATTTCCTGCTCCAGTTTAAGCTGGGCTAAAGGGTTTTCCATAAGCTGCGGCGCGGCAAGCTTATACTGCGCTACGTAAGCATTGGATACCTTGTCAAAATCTGACTGTAAAATAGGTTTACCGTTTACTGTGGCTACGGCGGCGTCTAATACAACCGCGCCCGCGTTGGCGCACATAAAAATGAGAGCGGCCGCAACTGCTAAAAATTTATTCCTGTTCATATTTTTTATATACCTCTACTTTATATTTTTCAGATAAAGAATTTAAATAGTCATCCAGCTTTTTTTGTTCTATTATCATGGCAATTCTGGGTTCTGCGTTTTTTTTGTTAATACGTTCTTCTTTCACTTTATATATTATATGAAATCCGCGCGGAGACTTGAAGAAACCTTGTACGGAGTTTGACGGGGTGTTAGCAACCGCGTTTTCAATCTCCGTTATAAACTCGCCCGGTATTATTGATACCGTTTTGCCTTTGTCGGCGTTTTCCACAGGGTCCATGCCAAACCTTTTGGCAAGTTCTATAAAACGTTTTTCCCTGTTGGCGCTGCTGGTGGCCTTTAGCTCCCTAAGTACTACGTTGGCGTCGTCCGCTTTGGCTAAAAGCATGTGCCTTATGGTAAATTCATAGGGGTATTTTTTGGCGTAATCGTCTATTTCTTTTTTTGTGGCTTTTATTGTGCCCTTTTCTTTAAGCTCTTCCAGCCACATGTTCATAAGAGTTTGCTGTTTAAGCATTTCAAGGCTTCTGTCAAAAGACTTTTGTATGTCCGCAACGGTTTTTGTGTACTTTTCGCTTCCGGCGGTGTCGGAGTTCTGTGCGGCGGTTTGCATAAGGCGTTCGCGCACCATAATGTTAAGCATGTTATCTTTGCCAAAATCAGTAGCTAAAAACTTTTTATAAGACGCGTCTTCCCCGGCTAGCGCGGCGTCAAAATCCTTCTGTAGGATAAAAGTATTGTCCACTCTGGCCAAGGCGTCCTGCGGGACAGGCGCGGGAACTTCCTTATTGCAGGAAAACCCGAGAATCAACAGTCCCAGAGGTAAAACAATAAATTTTCTCATATAATTAATTTACCATTTTTGAAAGTTCTTTTACAGCAGTATTATTTGTATTTTAATATAATAGATTTAATGACGACTAAACGCCTGTTCTGGCTGCTTTTTTTTATAAACCTGTTTAACTATATAGACAGGCAGATGCTGTTTGCCGTTTTTCCGTTGGTTAAGGCGGACCTTGGCTTAAGCGACGCGCAGCTGGGCAGTTTAGCCTCGGCATTTATGGTGGTGTATATGGTGTACGCCCCGGTGGCCGGGTATTTTGCGGACAGAACGCCCAGGCAATATTGGATGGGCGCCAGCGCGGTTTTGTGGAGTGTGGCCACTTCTCTTACAGCTTTTACGGGCAACTTTAAACAACTTCTTACCGCCCGCAGTTTAATAGGCGTAGGCGAGGCGGGCTTTACCACAGTGGCACAGGGTTACTTGGCCGAACAGTATCCCCGTGACAGACGGGCCAGAATACTGGCGGCGTTTGGGTTGGCTTTGCCGCTTGGCAGCGCGTTAGGTTATTTTTTAGGCGGGCTTTTGGGCGACCATTTTGGCTGGCGTGCGGCGTTTATGGCGCTGGGTATACCCGGGTTTTTCCTGGGTTTGCTTGCTGTTTTTAAAATTAAAGACGCAAGAAAGTTTGTAGAAGGGCAGTATGAAAAACCAAAGCTTATAGGCTATTGGATTTTGCTTAAAAATAAAAGTTTTATTTTTATTTGCCTTGCGCAGGCTTTTGCCACTTTTATTGTGGGCGGGCTGGCGGCGTGGCTGCCAACGTATTTTAACAGGTTTTTTGGTTATAGTGTGGCTAAGTCCAGCATGCTCTTTGGCATTATGATAATTTTGGGCGGTGCGCTGGGCACATTTTTGGGCGGGCAGATAGCTGATAGGCTGCTTAAAAAAACGCACAGAGCGTATTTTGTGACGGCGGGTACCAGTTTTATTTTAGCCATGCCTTTTGCCGTGCTGGCTGTAATGGTGTCCAGTTTTAAATTGTCGCTGTTTTTCTTTTTTGTGGCTATAATGTTTGCCTCTATGCAGACGGGGCCGCTTAACGCGGCTATTGTAAATACAACGTCGCGCGTAATGCGCTCAATGGCGTTTGCTTTAAATATTTTTATAATACACGCCCTTGGCGACGCCATATCGCCCATGATCATAGGTAAAGTGTCTGACTTGACTGATTTAAGAATAGCTATTTTGGTATGTTTGCTGGCCGTAGTGCCTGCCAGCATATTCTGCGCTTTGGCCGGATATACGGCAAAGAAACAATCGAATTAGTTTTATCCGGATTTTTGTGGGCCCAAAGACCTATATGTTTTTAGGTCTTTGGGCCCATGTTTTTTGATTGATTAAATATTATTCTTTTATTATGACAATATATAATATTTTAATAAAAAAGGTTGTAACTGTTGCGGTACTTCTTGCTGTTTTGGGCAATACCTGCGTATATGCACAAAACGGTGACGCTGTTTTACTTAAAAAAATACCACACAAAGGTAAACAACAGGCCGGCCCGCAAACACTTGCAGAATACATAGAAAGGGGCAAAAAAGATAATATCGTCCTTCAAGAGGAGGATATTGAGGACACTATCTACAAAGTGAGCCTGGTTGCAATGGGGAGTTATTATTTGGCGCGCGGCCTTTGGGGAAGGCACTCAAAAAAACAGGCTGCTAAAATGCTGGAAAATTTATCTTATAATAAGGAATTTATTAAAGACGCAATAGATTACTGCACACATACAAAAGATATTAAAATGCGTAACACACTGTTGGAGCTTGCTAAAGCCAAAGACGCCAGCTATATGAAAACCTTTTTAGCTTTAGAAGAGGCTGAGTTAGACTATAACATCAGAATAATAGAAAACTTTCAAAAATATATTGATGGTTTACCCGCAACTAAATTTGCAAAGGCAAAAACGCTGTCTTTAGCTAGGCTGAGAGCAATACGTTATGCTATAAAACAGGGTAATTTTACACACAATATATTTTTGGAAAAAGAAAATCTTTATAAACTTATAGAAAAGCATGAGCTGCCACAAAATATGTCTTTGTTGAGAGTCAGGGCGGATATTTATGCCCATGCCAAACCTAAACTGGCGGTAAACACTTCAGCATATTTAAATAAAGATTTTATGAGTTTTGAAATAAAGTTTATTAAAAAAGGCGCCCCCAGAGTAGCATTATATAAATGGCTTAATAGGTTTTTGCTGGCGGGGCTTTTTGTTGCGGTTGTAACAAGCGCCAATGCGGAAACAGAAAAGAAAGTTGAGCGTGTGCAAAATAATTTTTCCCTCTTGTTTAAAGCCGACGCGCAAACCGTGCAAGCGATAGAGGCTAATCCTGAGCTTTGCGGTCTTGTTAAGGCTATTTTAAACGAACGTCATAATCTTGCTGTGAGCAGCGCCGAAGAGCAGGAAGAATATAAGCGGGAAATGGAGCTTAAGAAAAAGCAAATAGATTTTAGTACAAGAAATAACAAGTTTTCTTCTTTAGGTGTTAAAACAAAAAGATAATTAATATTGCAAAATTATTTTTATAGGATATAAAAGCCCCGCTCTGTTTGAGCGGGGCTTTTATTTTAATCTTTTTATTTAGCCGCAGCTGCGCCGGCTTCTAACGCTTTTCTGTTTAGGTCAAGCATTTCCGGCTTAGCGCGTTTAAATACTTTTTTCATTGCCGCCGCTATGGCGTCTATGCTGACTGCGCCCGTGGCGCCGACAAACGCGCCCAACGCTATAAGGTTGGCCACTTTTGTGGTGCCTAACTGCGCGGCAAGTTCGTTACAGGCAATGTTTAAAACTTTAATGTCCGTTCTTGTAGGTTTGGAGTGTACGAGCGAGGTGTTTATTATAAGTAAACCGCCTGGCTTTATTGTAGGCTCAAACTTGGCAAGAGAAGGCTCGTTCATTACAATAACCGTATCGGGCGCGGTTACGATAGGGGTGTAAACTTCCTCAGATGCTACCACTACGGAACAGTTGGCTGTGCCGCCCCTCATTTCCGGCCCGTATGACGGGAACCAGCTTGCGTTTTTACCGTCTATTAGGCCCGCTTGGGCTAAAAGTACGCCGGCGGATACTACGCCCTGCCCGCCAAAACCTGATATTTTTATACCTTGATACATATTATTTGCCCCCTTCGTCTTTAAATACGCCCAGCGGGTATTGCGTCATCATATCCTTTTGTACAAATTCTAAGGATTTTATAGCGTCCGTACCCCAGTTTGTGGGGCATTGGGATAAAACTTCAATAAGGCTGAAGCCTACATTGTTAACCTGGTTTTCAAAAGCTTTTTTAATGGCTTTTTTAGCCTTGATAACGTTGGCGGGGACGTCTACGGCTACTCTTTCAAGGTACTTTGCGCCTTTAATTTGGCTGAACATTTCGCAAATGTTTATGGGGTAGCCTTGTAATAGCGGGTCACGCCCTTTGGGGGCTGTTGTCGCTACTTGGCCGACTAAAGTTGTCGGCGCCATTTGGCCGCCTGTCATACCGTAAATTGCGTTGTTTATGAAGATAACGGTAATGTTCTCGTTTCTGATAGCGGCGTGCACAATCTCGCCCATACCGATGGACGCTAAATCGCCGTCGCCCTGGTAGGAAAATACTATGCTTTCGGGTTTTGCTCTTTTAATGCCTGTTGCTATGGCCGGGCCTCTGCCGTGCGGGCCTTGTATTGTGTCGCAGTTAAAGTACGCGTCGGCAAATACGGCGCAGCCTACAGGGGCTACGGCGACAGTGCGCTCTCTAATGCCCAGCTCGTCCATGGTTTCGGCTACAAGGCGGTGCACTACGCCGTGGCCGCAGCCGGGGCAGTAGTGAAAAGGTACGTCTGTTAAGCTTTGCGGTTTTTTAGTAATAGGATTCATAATTATTTGCCTCCTTTGCAGCCGGTAGGATTGTGAGGAAATAATTCTTTGTCCCCGCCGGAAATTACTGAGTTTATGGCAACTTCAATCTGCTCGCCAGCGGGCATAGCGCCGCCCGGGCGTGCGTGTAAATAGACGGGCACTTTACCGTTAACGGCAAGTTTAACGTCCACTATCATTTGCCCCAAACTCATTTCAACGGCTAACATGGCTTTGCATTTGCCGTTGCCCGCAAGTTCGCAAATTCTTTTGTACGGGAAAGGCCATAAGGTTATAGGGCGGAAGAGACCAACTTTAATGCCTTTTGCCCTGGCCGCTTCTACGCCAGCCAGTGAGGCGCGGGCGGAAATGCCGTAGGCTACTATTATAACCTCAGCGTCTTCTGTGTAGCGTTCTTCAAAAAGTACTTCTTTTTCTTCTACTATGGAGTATCTGTCGGCTCTTTTAAAAACGGCTTTTTCAAGTTCGCCGTCTTTAAGCGCGTAGGAAAATACCATTCTTTTGTCTCTGCCCGGGTTGGGGCCTATGGCAAAGTCAGGCTCTTTTAAGTCTTTAGCCGGGTCTACGGCTTCAAAGTTAAATGACATGCCTTCCATCATTTGGCCCAGTACGCCGTCGGCCAAAATCATGGCGGGTATTCTGTATTTTTCGCTCAGTTCAAAGGCTAATTTAGGAAAGTTGCCCATTTCTTCTACTGAGTTAGGCGCCAAAACTATTGTTCTGTAATCGCCGTTGCCGCCGCCTCTGGTTGCCTGAAAATAGTCGCCCTGCGCGCCTGTAATATTGCCCAGGCCCGGGCCGCCGCGCATAACGTTGGCAATTAAGCACGGTAAGTCCGCGCCCGCTATATAGGAAATGCCCTCTTGCTTTAAGCTGATGCCGGGGCTGGAGCTGGACGTCATGCTGCGCACGCCGGTAGCGGCCGCGCCGTAAATCATGTTAATGGCGGATGTTTCGCTTTCCGCCTGTACAAACGCGCCGCCTCTGTCTTTCATATTAGCGGCCATATATTCGGGCACTTCGTTTTGCGGGGTAATGGGGTATCCTGCAAAAAAGCGGCACCCGGCGCGGATTGCGCCCTCGGCCAAAGCTTCGTTGCCTTTCATTAAAACTTTTTCATTTTTCATATCTGTAGCCTTATTTCCTTTTTTATTCCCTCTACCCACTGGGGAGAGGGCAAGGGTGAGGGGGAATATACACAAAATGTACACAAATATGTGTTGTCCAACCCACCTAACTCGCTGTGCTAACGCGTATATATAACTACTATAAAATCCTACTTAAAAACCGTTATCGCCAAATCCGGGCAGACCAAGTAACACATGCCGCACCCTATGCAGGCGCTTTGGTCGGCCATTTCGGCGGGGTAATATCCTGTTTTGCTAAAATTTTCTGATTTTCTAAGACATTTCTTTGGACATGCTTTTACGCATAAGTAGCAGCCTTTACAAAGTTTATCACTTACTTCTATTTTTGGCATAAGTCCTCCATTGTACGGGAACCGTACATATAAAGTTTAATACTTTTAAGGGCAAAACACAATTTTGTTAGGTTAAGCAAACTTGTTAATAAGCACCGTTTTTGTTATTCTATAGTTGTTATGTTAATAAGGAGATAATTATGAAGAAACTGCTTATAGCTTTATTGGTTTTAGCTTTGCCTTTTTCCGTTTTTGCCAAAGAGCTGGTAATTTACCACACCAGCGACACCCACGGGTTTTTCTACCCTGAAAAAGATCCCAGAAATAACCGCATGTGGGGCGGGTTTGCCGCGGTAAAAAATGTGGTAAAAAAAGAAGCTTTGCCTCATATATTTTTAGACAGCGGCGACTATTCTAACGGCACGGCCGAAGTTAAAAATACCAAAGGTAAAGCGGCTATTACAATGATGAACGCCATGGGTTACCAGGCCACAACAATAGGCAACCATGAGTTTGATTTTGGGGAAGATAATTTTCTTGCCAATATAGCGTTATTTACATTCCCCGTTTTAAACGCCAATGTTTGGGACGCCAGAACAAAAGAACTTTTAACCGGTACCGCGCCGTATAAAATATTTATTGTGGACGGCATTAAAATAGCCGTAATAGGCATAGGCAAAGACGGCGCCAATAAACATTTTAAATTCAAAAACACAATTTCAACAATTAAAAAAATGCTGCCGGAAATTAAAACGCATAACCCGGACGTTATTGTGCTTTTAATACATGATTCCTACGGTGACGACCGTGAACAAAAAGGCGTAACTAATAAGCTTATAGCAGAAAAAATACCTGAAATAAACGTAGTACTTGGCGGCCACGCGCATAAAGAGTACCAGAATTTATATGTGGGCAGTACACTTTTGGCGGAGTCAGGCGCTAACCTTAAAACAATGTCTAAAATTATGATTACTTTAGACGATAAAACGGGTAAATACAAAAGCGCTTCCTCACAGTTAATATCTCTTTACATTGATACAGTTGGCGAAGACGCGGAAATTAAAACCCTTGCCGAAAGCCTGCGTATACCGGGCATAGACACTAAGCTTGGCAGCACGGCGGGCGAGGTAAGCAAATTCCCGGTAAAAGACGGATGTATGGATTCCCCTGTTAATAACTGGGTGGCGGACCTTATGGCCAAACATGTCAGGGCGGATTTTGCCATGCACAACGTAGGCGGCGCCAGAATCTCACTGCCCGCGGGTGATATTACTATGAGAGACATGGTAACCTTGTTCCCCTTTGACAATAAAATAGCTTTAGTCGAAGTAGACGGCAAATTTATTAAAAATCTTATACGTAACAGTATTAAAAACGGTAACAGGGCTTTGTATAATTTCCATGGGTTAACCGCTAAATTTAAACTTAAAAATAAAAAAGTTAAAAACCTGGAAGTATTTATAAACGGCATACCTGTTGACGATAAAAAAACATACACCATGGTTACCAACGAGTATATAGCCAACGGCAATACCGAGGGCTGGATGTTTAAGAAAATTGAAGACGACAAAAAAACTTTTGTAGACATGAGTATAAGAGGCATGTTGGTGGACGACCTTAAAGAACACAGCCCGCTTATACCTTTAAACAATGAGTGCAGGCTGCAAGTAGTTAAATAATGATAAGAACATGCAAGTTTTTAATAGTTTTTACAGTGGTTCTCCTGGGGTTTTCCTGCCGGGAGAGCCACCTTACGTCTATTAATATATACCACACCAGCGGCGCGGGCGGCATGTATTACAGCCGGCCCGAACCTGTGTATGACAACCAACAGGCGGGCGGTTACGGCGTATTAAAAAGTTATTATGAAAAAGAGTACGGCAAAAAAATACTACTGGACAGCGGCGACTGGTTTTCCCAAACACCCGAGGGCGCTATAGGCAAAGGCAGTGTGGCGCTTTCCGCTATGGGCAAAATAGGATATGACGGCACCGGTATAAGTTATACGGACCTGGTGATAGGCTGGACAGCTTTAGCCCAAAGCATAAAATCCGCGCAGTTCCCGGTAATCTCCTCAAATCTTAAAACATCAAAGGGCGCGCCGCCGGCGCATGTTAATAAATTTATAATAAAGGATGTTAACGGTATAAAAATAGGCATATTTTCGCTGGTGGTAAAAACCTCTCTGCCCGGCACGCAGACAAGGCTTGGCGACGTTACCATAACGCCTGACGTGGACGCCGCTTTACAAACGGTGGATGAACTTAAAAATAAAGAAGTTGACACTATTATCCTGCTGGCCGATATTGGTGAAAATGAAGAAAACTATTCCGAGCGTGATTTGGCCGAGCAGGTGGAAGGCATTGATATTATTTTAGGCAGCGCCTCCCCGGGGAAGAAGCTGCTCTGGAAGAACATAATTCTGTTTATATAGTAAGAACCGCGCCGTTTTTAACAGAAGTCAGCAAACTGACAGTTAAGTATAATTCCGACAAAAAAATAAGCGCTATAGATTTTGACTCCATTCCTCTTTTAAAAGAACGTTACGGGGAAGATGAGGAAGTAAAAAAAGAAATTGATTCTCTGCGCCAGGTTACCCACAGAAAACTTAATAATATGGTTACTGACGCGCACGATGATATTGCTGATATTGATAATGCCCCCGCGTACCTTGGCGAGATTGTAGCGGGCTGCATGAAAGAATGGGGCAAAAGCGATATAGGAATAATAAACTCAGACTCTTTACGCGCGTCAATTAAAAAAGGGAAAATAACTGAATATTCTTTATATGAGCTTTACCCGTATAACGATACCATTATGTCCATACGCATAAGGGGCGACGAAATAAAAAATGTGCTTGAACGCAGTATTGTGTCCAGAAATAATTTCCCGCAAATTGCCGGCATGACTGTGGAATATGACAGCAAGGCCGCCGAAGGCGACAAAATAAAAAATATTTTGATAAATGGCCGCAAAGTAAGCCCCAATATGATTTACCGTATGTCCACCACGGACCATATTGTGGCGGGCGGTTTTGGCCATGACGAGTTTGTAAACGTGGTTGAGTTTAAAAACACCCGTGTGGACGTACGCACGGTGCTGCGCCAATGCTTATCTAAAAAGAAAAAGGGCATTAATAATCAAGAACCTTCCGGCTGGAAAGATATTTCTAAATGAACCCCAATATAAAAAAGCTACGTATAGGCACCTTTATAGCGCCCAACAATTTATTGCTTGCCCCTATGGCCGGCATTACAGACACGCCGTTTAGAATAATGTGTCTGGAAAACGGCGCGGGCATAGTATGCGCGGAAATGGTGTCGGCCAAAGCGGTGGAATATAAAAATGAAAAAAGCGTACGCATGCTTAATGTGGACGCTAAAGAGCACCCAGTGTCTATGCAGATTTTTGGCGGTGACGTAAATTCTATAAGCATAGCCGCCCGTATGGCGGAGCGCGCGGGGGCCGATATTATTGATATTAACGCCGGCTGCCCGGTTAAAAAAATTAACAAAGCAGGTGCCGGATGCGTGCTGATAAAGGACGAAAAAACTTTAGCCGCTATTGTAAGCGCGGCGGTAAACGCCGTTAAGGTGCCTGTAACTCTTAAAACAAGAATAGGTTTAACAGAAGGCAGTTTTGTGGGTGACCGTTTAGCCAAACTGGCGGCGGATGAAGGTGCCAGCGCAATTATAATGCACGCGCGTTATGCCAGTAATATACACAATGGACCCGCTGAATTGGACGCACTTGCCAAGGTTGTTGCGGCCGCCAAAATACCCGTAATAGGCAATGGTGGTATTGTGGATGTTGCGGGGGCGAATAAAATGTTTGAGACAGGTGTTGCTGGCGTTATGATAGGGCGCGGAGCGCTTGGCAACCCAAAGATATTTGAAAGTATTGTTAACGGTAAAGATACTCCTTTTACACAGCGTGAAAAAGTAAATACCTATCTAACGCTTATCAGAGAAAACGTAAAATTTTACGGCGAAAAATCAGGCGTGGCCCGCAGCCGCAAAACTGTCGGGTTTTGGTTAAGCGGTTTTCCCATGGCCAGCCAGATGCGCTCTAAATTTGTATTGATAGATAATTTAAAAGATATAGAAAGCTTGTTTCAGGAATACAGATGAAAATAGTAACCGCCCAAGAGATGCGTGATATTGAAGCCCGCGCCCAAAAAGAATTTGGCATGAGCGAAGAGTATCTTATGGAAAACGCCGGGCGCAGCATAGCCAATGAACTATTGGATAATTTTTATACAGAGATTTGCGGCAATAAAAAAATATTAATTATTTGCGGCAGCGGCGGCAATGGCGGCGATGGGCTGGTTGCGGGCAGGTTTTTGGCTGAGCAGGGCGCTTACGTGTGCTGTTATATGGTTAAACGGCATAAATATAAAGATGTTGTGCAAAACAATTTTGATAAAGCGCAAACCGCCAAAATGCACCTAGCATTTATAACAGATTTGGCGGAGCTTAAAGAACGCGCGGCGCAGGCCTATTTGATAGTGGACTGCCTGCTTGGTATCGGCCTGGATAAAGAAGTCAGCCCGGTTTATAAAGAAATTATTAATATTATTAATGAGGCGGACGCTAAAAGAATATCTGTAGACGTGCCCAGCGGCCTTAACGCCGACACCGGCGCGGCTATGGGCGCCGCCGTAAAGGCGGACTATACGTACGCCATGGGGTTTGTTAAAAAAGGCTGTGAAACGGGTAAGGAATATTGCGGCGCACTAAAACCGCTTTCAATAGGCCTGCCTGAAGATTTTATTTAAAATAAGTTTGTGCTTTTTCCTCTCCCTCTTAGGGGAGAGGTCGAGATGAACGAAGTGAATCCGGGTGAGGGTGCTATAGTTGTTATCAATAAAGGCACTTATTTTATAACGGCGCATGTTTGTGTATAACACCCTCACCCGGACTCGCTATGCTCGTCTCGACCTCTCCCTAAGAGGGCGAGGGGGGGATTCTCTTGTATACGCTGGTGTTTTTGGCGTTGGTTATAAGCTCTTCGTTAAATTTAATAAAATTATTTTCCCCGCCTGTAAATATTTTGTTTTCAGCTTCAAAAGTGTAGCTAATAGAATCTTTGTCCGTGCCGCTGTATCCTATATTTTCCCACATTCTGGCGTAGCCTTTATTCATGCCCCAATGCGCTGTTATTTTTATGGTCCCCTCGGTTATTTCTTCACCCGGCCAAAGGTCTTTAAACGGGACTATTTGTTTTTGCGCTAACGGTGTTTCGGAAGCGGAGAACTCCACATCCGCTTTGCTTAGTCCTAGCGAGAAAAGCGTGTTTTGCAAAATATTATCCGGAAAATCTTTTCTTGTTACAAAAGTTTTGCCGTCCATATTTATAACAACCGCGTTTTGGTTAAAAGCGTTAAGCATATAAACAAAATCACGTTGCTTGAACGGATTTATAAAAATGCTTGCCGTCATAATTACTAAAAGAATAGCCACCACAATCTTTTTATGTTTAAACATATTTGAGTTATAAATAAAGAATAAGCACACAAAGAAAATTACCACAACAGGCACGCTGAGCGCCGGCATATCCAGCGCGGAAACGAGAAAGAACTAAAGAAATCCACCAGCAATTTAAACAGCCAAAGAACTGCGTAGCAAACTGCCCAAACAGCCTTAAATATAAATTTAACACCTATAACTTTTGCGCTGTAAAGTAAAAACCCCAGCCCCATTAGCACGGCGGACAGCGGCACCAAAAATATATTTGACACAACCGCCGTAACTGAAAACCTGTAGAAAATATTGGAATATATAGGCAGCAGCGCAAGCTGTACCGCCGTTGTAATTAAAAATATTTCAAGCGGCGCCTTTATATAAACAGGCCACTTGGGCGGCACGCGAAATGTAGTTACGGAAAGCAAAATAATGGCTGTAGCTAAAAATGACATTTGAAAGCCGACGTCGTTAATGCTCTTAGGGTTAATCAGCAAAATTATTAAAGCCGCCGCGGCCAGCCCGTGGAACGCACCCGAGTTTCTGCCCGCTTTTATACCGATAGATGCGCATATTGTCATAAGGTACGCCCTAACCAGCGGCGCGTCGGCCCCGGCAAGAACTGTGTAAATGCCGGCAAATACTAATGCCAGCGGTAAACGCAAATTATACTTAACGCCAAAAAGCACGCAAAGATAATAAATTATCAGCGTAATAAACCCCACATTAGCGCCTGACGCTACCAGCAAATGCATTGCGCCCGAATCATTAAACGCTTTGTGCAGTTCGGTTGGTATTTGCCCTTTTTCACCCAGCACCACGCCGCCAAGTATAGCGGCGGAGTCCGCGTCAAAGTTTGTTGTAAAAACATTTAAAATATCTTTTCTAACATAATTTAAAGCGCGCACGGGCAGCGGGGCGGGCTTGATAATGTCCACGGTATCGGCGTTAAGTTGTGTGTAAACGCCTTTGTTGGCTAAATATTTTGCCCAGTCAAAGTTGCCTTGAACAGAAATTGAAAACGGTTTTTTAAGGTAGCCGCGCAGCTCAACAGTGTCCATAAACTCCGCCGGGGAATATTCGGGCATATAGGCATAAGTGCGGGATTTTGTTTTAATACCGTCAATAGACTTCACGTTTATTATGGCGGTAGTTTTCTCGTTTTTAGTTTGCGGGTTTTGTGTGACAACGCCTGTTATTACAACTTCTTTAGGCGCGTCGTAGTAAATATCGGTGTCAGGTATGTTGGATGGTTTGGCAAGAATAAAGATTACATAGAATATCAAGAAAAGAAAAAGAGGTCTTTTATAATAGTCTATGTGCATAGGCCCTCTTATAGTTTGGTGCGGCCTTTGAGTGAGTATCCAAGCGTCATTTCGTCAAGATAGTCCAAGTCCCCGCCCAGCGGCACGCCGTAACCTATGCGGGTAACTTTGCCTACTAAACCGCGCAGCGCGTCGCCAGGTATAGTGCGGTTGTCTCGCCCTCGGTGTCAGGGTCTGTGGCTATAATAACTTCTTTTATAGGTTCTATAGAGTTATGTATACGCTCAATAAGCTCTCTTATTTTTATGTTTTCCACGCCCCTGCCGTCTATGGGTGAGAGCGAGCCGTGCAGTACGTGGTACAGGCCTTTAAAGGCGCCTGTTTTCTCAATAGCTTCAATATCCTGCGGTTCTTCTACTACGCAAATTGTGTCCTGCTCGCGCGAGTCATCTTCACATATAGCGCAGGAGCCGTCCTCGCTGTAAGAATAGCAGATTGAGCATAGTTTAATATTTTCACGCAGAGCTTTGAGCGATGAAATAAATTCGTCTATTTCACTCTCACTGGTTTTTAAAAAGTAGGAAGAAAACCTCTCGGCCTGCCTGGGGCCTACGCCCGGCAAGCGTCTTAAAGCGCGTACTAAACGGTCAAAGCTTTTCATTAACTTATAACCTCACCGGGAATAATGTTTAAAATATTTTTTACATAAGCGGGTACTTCACGGTTAAGCGACGCTGCGGGGGCGTCAAACTCGGCCGAAAAGTCCGCCTTAACAAAAGGTTCTTCTTTATAAATTATTTTTTGCCCGTCTTCTTTTGGCTGCGGCGCGGGCGCGGAAGATTGGAAATATGTTTTTGTTCCCGCTTCGGGCGCGGCCGTCGTCAGAGGCGCTGCTTCGGCGTTTACTTTAAATGTGGGTTTAAATACGGGTTTAGCTTCTGTCTTTTTAACTTCGGCTTTAGTTATTGCAGGTGTTGCGTCAGCCACAAAAACAAAATCAAGGTTTTTGTTAAAAAGTTCTTGCGCTTTTTCTTCCAACTCAGCTATTTTTACCTTTAAAGCCGTTGCGTAAAAGCTGTTGGCTGAATTAAACGTTAATGTCCAGTGTCGCCGTCAATATTTGGTGTGCAGTTGTTAAGCGCGTCAAAGATAAAAAAGTTATCTTTAAAACTTATTTTAAATTTTTGGTAGTCTTCGTTGGTTGCCTGCGCTTTTTTAAGTAAAGCGGGCGCTCTTTTGGGCGCAATAGCGGGGATAGGCTCCGCTATTTTGGCGTGCGCACCTTGGTGGCTTTAGGTTTTGGTTCTTCCAATGGTTCTACTTTAGCTGTGGCGGTAACTTCTTTTGGCGTTATTACTACTTCAGCCACGGTTGGCTGTGGTTCCTGCGCGGCGCGCTATTTAAAGTTTTTTTTCTATATTATCAAACGCGCCGCCTTCTATAGCGCTTTCCAGCTGTTCAAGACGTTTGATAAAAGCGTCAATGTCTATGCAGGAGTCCATTACCGTAAACAAACCTACTTCGGCGGTAATAAGCGGGGTGTCGGCAAATTGGTTTCTTCTATAACTTTGTTAATCTTTCTTGTAAACGCGGCTATAAAAGCGGGTGAGGAGGACTGCGCCATTTCTTTAGCGCCCGCAAACGGCTCGCTGCCGTGCCTATGCTTAGGTAGAAAATGTTGCCAAGCGTATTTTTAAATCACGTAAAAATGACAGCGGTCATAGCCTTCTTTATCGATAGTTTCAAAAACGGCGTGCATGGCGCTGGAATCTTTTTAAGTAAAGCGCTTACTGCCGCTTTTAAATATCTTCAGGCATTAAACCAAGCATGTCTATAACTAAAGCTTCTGTTATAACACCGTCTGAAAACGATATCGCACGGTCCATCATGGTAAGCGCGTCGCGCAGCGCCCCGCCGCCTGCGCCGCTAACGGCAAGCGCTTTGGGTTCTATATTAATTTTCTTTTTTAGCTAAACCGGCAAGGTGCGCGGCAATATCTTCTTGCGTAATAGGCCTGAAGCGGAAGGTTTGGCAGCGGCTTGAAATCGTGGCCGGCACTTTGTTTTTTCTGTAGTGGCTAAAATAAAAACTACGTGAGACGGCGGTTCCTCAATAGTTTTAAGTAAAGCGTTAAAAGAACTGTCTGAAAGCATGTGTACTTCGTCCAGAATAAAAACTTTAAAACGGTCGCGCGACGCGGCGAGTGACACTGTGTCTATAATAACTTCTCTCTATTTTTTCAACCTGCGTGTTAGACGCGGCGTCCAGCTCTAATACGTCCATGTCTGAGCCGGCGGCAATTTCAAGACATTGCGGGCATTTGCCGCAAGGCGTGGGGGTAGGTTTGTCGCCGTGGCCTGTGCAGTTAAGCGCTTTTGCAAAAATTCTGGCGGACGTTGTTTTACCGCAGCCTCTGGGCCCGTAGAACAGGTAGGCGTGGCCAATGCGGTTAAGTTTAATAGCGTTGGTTAAAGTTTTTGATATGGTTTCTTGGCCGACCATATCCTCAAAAGTCTGCGGCCTGTATTTGTTAGACAGGCTGACGTACTGTCGGAATCATTAAACATGTCCATTATTTACTCCGGTTATTTACTTAAAAATTGTTTAGACTATAACTGCTTTTCTAAAGTCCAGGCTGTATTTGCCGGGGCCTAAAAGTATTACAGTTATAAGCGGGCCAAAGATAAAAGGATAAAAACAAAAACACCATATTTGTATGGCCCGCGTTAAAAAGAAGCCGTTAATTATATTAAAAACTATTACGCCAATTGCCGCCGCCCGTGTTCTATACCCCAGCAGCAGCGCAAAGCACGCACATAATGCCAGCAGACACAATACGATTACCACGCCTGAGGGCACTGCAAAGCCGGTAAGCGCGGCGTAATTATGCGCCAGTTCTAAAATTAAGCATTATGCCGAAACAAAATAAAGCACCGCGCCCGAAACTAACAACGGATATAAGCATGGCTATAGAGAACATGGTTTCATCTACTACGCAGCGGCATTCTGTCTGTATCTTCATAAGCCCTCATTATTTAAAATATAAGCTGGATGAGAGAGAATAATAAGTTCTTCTTTTAGAGGAATCAATATCTCTTATTTCCACATTGCCCGTGACTGAAACGCCCCAAAGTTTAATTGTAAGACCGGTTAACAGACTGGTAATCATTACTAGCCCAGTATTCCTTAGAAAGAGAATAGCTGCTGTGCAGGTCAAAATATTCCGTGGGAATACGGCGTAAGTATCCCAGTAATAATCTAAAAAAGAGCGGTTAACCGTAACAAAGTACGGCATATCTATCCATACATTGCCAACTTCGGCGGGTCTTTCACTAAAATATGCTTTTGCAAAAACAGTTCTTATTTTAACGGGTTTGATTGTGGCGCCGGCCATAACGCTGGGCCTGTATTCGTCCAGCTCATAGTCCGCT